>JACKPP010000003.1 GCA_024233455.1 Chlamydiales bacterium | reverse complement strand
ACCCTTTTTGTGCTCATCTATAGCTTTTTGGCTATGGAACGCAAAAAATGTCACAATCTGTCACCTAATCTACTCTGAATCTAAACAATCAAAACCCATAACTCAGGTTATTTAGAATATTCTACGACCTCTTTACTAGTTGAGCTAATATTCCTCGCAAGTGATCTCTTGGGCAATGTCGATTGTGACGCTCTTTGCCCTTGGTGTCACCGCACTGAGTAGCCATTCTACCTCTTGCACCTCGTGGTTATGCAGGTTGCATTGACTCCTAATCAAACTGGCTAACTTGCCGGTGGAATTGCCGTTGACTAAAACCCGGACTTTGCGCTGTTTAAGTAGTCCTAACGCAATCTCTAAATTCTCTGGAGAATGCTTCCAAATGCGGTATTTACAACCAATAATCTGTGCTGCGGGAAGGGATAGCCCCAAGGCCACAACGGCAGCCCGATCAAAGTAACCCTCAAAGTAGTGTTCAATGGCAAAAGTTGCCAGCAAAGCAAAAAATATGATAGCTATCTTGACGTTGTACTCTTCTCTGGCTATGACGGCTTGTCGTTCTTTAATATCGGCAGGAGGGTTGACTTTCATGAGAAGCAATTTAAAAAATCAGGCTTTATTGTGCAAGATTACAAATGATTGCTCACCCAGTGGGCGATTAGAAAAAAGGTCAACGTAGTCCCCTTGCCACTCTGGGGGCAAGATGAGTTTTGATGGCCTAGTGTAAAAACGGCGCGCCGCTACAATGATTGTTTCGCCATTCAACCGACGCGCATAACCTATCGCATTTTCTCCCATCTCAATTGGAATATAAACCCCATCCAAAATGAGCTTTTTATGCGCCCGACGAAAGCGCAATCCCTTAGACAAAATAGAAAGCTTTGGGTGAGTGTCTGCATCCAGAAGCCTTTGTCGCAGATCAAAATCAACGGGGCGCCGATTATCTGGATCAACCAAAGAATAGCGCCATAACTCTGTGCCTTGGTACAAATCAAAAACACCCGGAGCACCAATTTTAAGCACTAAAGCCGATAGGGCATTTTGTTTACCTAGCGCATCGATTTTCTCCCAAAACAAATGAAAGGCAGCTGTCTTTAAGCTCTTTCTTACAAAAGCAACGATGGAATCTTCGTAAACGGCATTAGGCTCTCTCCAAGAAGTATGCGTTTTTGCTTCTTTTACGGCTTTTAAACAGTAATCGACTAAGCGCTGTTCCAGATTCTCATCATTTGGTTCATACACTCCTAAAAGCGTTTGGTAGAAAAAATAGCCAAAATTAGCGTCTGGAGCTTGGGGCATCGTTTTTAAAAAGGCCTCCCACTCCTCTGGAAGCTCTGAGAGGGCTGCGATGCGCATGCGCACATCTTCTGAGCGTTTGGTATCATGCGTGTCTGTAGCAATAAAACCATAAGGCCAGAACTTTAACCTATGTACATTGTGCTCGTGGAATGCTGCAATAGAAGTTCCAAACTGCATCGGATTGCCGCCTACTTCGTTTAGGCAGATCAACCGATTGTAAACGTAAAAAAACGTATCCTCTTGTCCCTTGGCCATCAGCGGAGCAGAAAGCTGCTGAAAACGCAGTATACCAGCATTATTGCGCTCTTTTTCGCTGGCAAAAAACAGCGCGCGCAACTCAGAAAAATCGATATCAGGAGCTCTAATCTCCGCTCGCTCAAACGCTTTTTGTAAATAAGCTTTATCTCGATCTGACAGCGGCTCATCTGCGCTAATATAAGTGCGATAAACTGGAAAAGAAGCTAAGAGAACAGTAAGCGCATCTTTCTGGCAGTCCAAAATTTGGCACAACTGCTCCAATTCTCCGTTCAGATAGGTCAGTAAAAAATCTCTCTTTTGCATGTAGAGCAGCTCGTCTGGGGGCTGGACCATGCCAGCATACTCGGCATAAATGTTGGTGAAGGCATCTTCATTTTTTTGATCGATAAAAACACCCATTAAACGGACCAAAAAATCATACCCTACAGTGCCGTGAACGCTTAAATTTTCGGGCAGCGTTTCATCTCCTTGCAAAATTTTTTCAGCTAGCAGGTAGAGTGGTTTTTCGCGCTGGATATCTAACTGCCCTACCACCTTTAAGCAGGTATCGACGTCAGGCTTGCGATCTGGAAAGCGCTCTCCTACAGCCCACATCAATTTTTCCAAAAAGTAAAGCGCTTGTAAATCCTCAAAATAGCGGGCAGGCTCGTACAAACCGTCGGGATGATCAATCCGTATTCCTTGCACCTTACCTTGAGCAGCTAAATCAAGCGCCAGCTCATGGTAATGAGAAAAAACATCTGGATTTTCCTGCCGCACAGCTGCCAGTTCAGCAATATCAAAAAAGCGACGGTAACTACCGCTGCGCTCCCAATGGCACAGTTCATAATTCTGCATAGCGAGTAATTGCTCCAGCGGCAGGCTTGTATCGGTTCCCTCTTTGAGTGGTAGCTTTTGATTGCCTACGACAATCCAGCTACCATCAAAAATCACATCCCCATTCTCAATCGCAATAGCTAAAGGCTGATCTAAAATCGGCAAAGCGATTTTTTTTCCTGGCAGCAAATCAAAATAGCTAGCGTATACCGAGGCACTTCCCTGCTTCAGCACATCACACCACCATGGATTATCACACGTTGCTGACATATGATTGGCCACAAGATCCAAAATATGGCTCAGGCCTTCTCTGGACAATGCATCGCAAAAGGCATCAAAATCGGCATCTGTGCCAAGTTCGGGATTTAAGCGATTGGGGGCTATCACATCATAGCCGTGGGTGCTGCCTGAGACTGCTTGAAAATAAGGCGAGCTATAAAGCGCTTCAACTCCAAGTCTTTTCAAATAGGGAGCTAGAGCTGCCGCTTTTTGAAATGAGCAAATCTTACTCATCTGCAAGCGATAGACCGCAGACGGAATCTGCCGCTTAGCCAGTAGCTCTTGGGCTACCTGCATTACCTCATTTTCAGAAATTTCATCCATGGGCATAAACTAGCAAATTGTTATTTTATTTTGTAACTTATGAGCAAAAACGCATCTTGCTTGTAATTAGTGTTTTAGGAATTTACACACGTTTTTCGTACGAATAACGTGGTAAATAGACACGTTTTTCGTACGAATAACGTGGTAAATAGACACGTTTTCCTAAGGAAAGCTTGAATCTATTATTAAAATCAGCCACAATAAAGATATGAAAAGAGATATTTACAAAGCGCTAGAAGACTGGAAAAAATCATCAAGGCGTAAGCCATTAATCATAAATGGGGCAAGACAAGTCGGCAAAACCTACGCCTTAAAACACTTTGGTCAAACTGCTTACAAAGAAACCGTTTATCTGAATTTTGAAAAAGAAAAAAAATTATCGCAGTATTTTGAAGGCACTTTAGATCCCCAGCAAATAGTTAAGATCTTAAGCATTCACGCCCAAAAGGAAATTCGCCCTGTTGAAACACTGATTGTTTTCGATGAAATTCAAGAATGCCCTAAAGCGTTGAATAGCTTGAAATATTTTTGCGAAGAAGCCAATGCATACCATGTAGTTGCTGCCGGTTCACTTTTGGGAGTCAAGACAGCCAATGCCCAGGGATTTCCGGTGGGAAAAGTCAATTTTTTATCCCTTTATCCCCTGAATTTTTTTGAGTTTCTCTCCGCTCTAGGCCAGGAAGAGCTGCGTCAATTTTTAATGGAAAATCGAAATTTTGACCCCATTCCTATCCCCCTACACGAAAAGTTGATACACCTATTAAAACTCTATTTTTTTATTGGCGGAATGCCCGAAGCTGTTGCTGAGTACGTAAAAAATGAAAATTTGACTGTTGTAAGAGAAATCCAATTAGAAATTTTGGACGCTTACGAAAAAGATTTTGCCAAGCATGCCCCACCGAATGAAATTATGAATATCACAACCGTTTGGAAACAGATTCATCGCCAATTAGCCAAAGAGAATAAGAAGTTCATTTTTGCAGCTATAAGAAAAAGTGCTAGAGGAAGGGACTACGAAAATGCCATGCAGTGGTTGCAAGATGCAGGCTTGATTCATAAGAGTTATTTAGTAGAATCTCCCAAATTCCCTCTTAGCGCCTATGCCCACAACTCAATTTTTAAAATCTTTTTGGTTGATGTTGGCTTGCTTGGAGCTCAAAGCAACCTATCCCCTCAAGTATTGATTGACGGGGACCTCTTGTTCACCGAATTCAAAGGCGCTTTAACCGAAAATTTTGTGGCTCAAGAACTAATAGCCACAAAAAATATAATACCCTACTACTGGACAAGTAGCGGGCAAGCTGAAATTGATTTCCTCATCGAAGAGCAACACGAAATTTATCCCTTAGAAGTAAAAGCTGGAGCTAGTCAGAAAAAAAAGAGCCTGCTTGTTTACAAGGACAAATACCACCCATCCAAGCTGCTGAGGTTATCGACGATGAATTTAAAACACGACGATTCTATGTACAACTACCCACTTTACTACATCTCATTACTCAACAATCTTGATCCAGGTAAAATCAGGACCGGTAAAGACATCCTCTCCTAAAACTTCGTCTACAGCTTTTCTAACGCCCGGTAATTCGGGATAATCATAATCGTGGCCAGAAATAATGCCACCTGAACGCACTTTTGGAAGCCACAGACTAATATCTTGCTTCACGCCCTCGTAGCTATGATCGCCGTCAATGAAAACCAGATCCAGCGGACCTTCAATGCGCTGGGAGGCTTCAAAAGACGATAAGCGTAAAATTTGCGTTTTTGTGTCTTCAAAAAAATCGTGCAAAACTTGAAAAAAGGCAGCATCCATCACAGCCTGCTGCTGGGAAATGGGTCCACCATCTTTAAGATAGTCATCAGTTAGGTTCCAAGGATCTACCAGGTAAAGGTGCATATCTGGAAATAAGGATCGTAGCGATTTAGCATTCTCCCCCTCAAAAACGCCTATTTCCACTGCTGTCTTAATTTCAACTCCCATTAAGGCCGAAAACGTCTTTAAAAAAACAGCTCTTGCTTTATGTGTGCGTAGTATTTCTTCGGTATTTGCAATATTAAAATCATTTTTCATATGACACCACTTCATTTAAAATTATTTAAGAAATAAACTATTGAATTTTTTAGTTCAAAATTATTTTTTATTTTGCATACAATAGAAAATTTGATATACTGTAGCTCATGAAAAAGGTTGTCGTGGGAATGTCTGGTGGGGTCGACTCATCAGTTGCAGCATTATTGTTAAAACAGCAAGGCTATGAGGTCATCGGTCTTTTCATGAAAAATTGGGAAGAAGAGGACAGCTCTGGCCACTGCCATGCCGAAAAGGATTTTGAGGATGTGACCCGCGTATGCGAAATTCTCGATATCCCCTACTACGGCATCAATTTTGTCAAAGAATACCAAGAGCGCGTTTTTGCCAGCTTTCTAGAGGAAATCAAGCTGGGCTTTACCCCCAACCCCGATATTCTCTGTAACCGAGAAATTAAATTCGACTGTTTCTTAAAAAAAGCCCTATCTCTGGGAGCAGATTATTTGGCAACAGGTCACTACTGCCAAACCGATGGAGAAAAACTCCTCCGTGGCGCCGACTCCAATAAAGACCAGAGTTATTTCCTCTATACGCTTAAACGGGAAAAACTGCCCAAAATCCTTTTTCCCATTGGTCACCTGCCCAAAGCAGAAGTGCGAAGAATTGCAAGAGAGCACAATTTACCTGTTGCCACCAAAAAAGATAGTACCGGTATCTGCTTTATCGGTAAGCGCCCCTTTAAAGAATTTTTGCAAAAATACATCACCGATGAACCGGGACCTTTTCTAACCCCGGAAGGAACCCAAGTTGGAGAGCATGATGGCATCTGTTTTTACACGATCGGACAGCGTAAAGGTCTTTGCCTTGGGGGACCTGGCGAGCCATGGTACGTCGTAGGAAAAAAAGAGAATGCAGTGATTGTAGCGCAGGGAGAAAACCATCCGGCGCTCTTTGCAGATGGCTTACTGGCCAAAGATATCACCTGGATTGGCGATAAGGGCCCTAAGAGGTGCAGTGCCAAAATCCGTTACCGATCACCTGATGCTCCCTGCACACTTGAAGAAACTGATGAGGGGCTATATGTGCACTTTGACTCTCCTCAGCGAGCTATTACTCCCCGCCAGTCTATTGTCTTCTACGATGGAGACGTATGTTTAGGCGGAGCGATTATCCACCAACCGGTGGTCTCTTGCGCCAGCGTCCCATAAAAAGCGCTGCCCCCACAATTAAAATAGAGCCCATGATGCTCATAAAGTCAGGCAGCTCTTTAAAGACAAAGTACTGCAAAATTCCCGTAAAAATCAGGGTCATGTACATAAACGGCGCCAAAGTAGAGGGATTATTCACATGGCGGTAGGCTAAACTGCGCAATATCTGGTTGCAGACACTGGAAAATCCCAAAGCCAAAAATATTAAGACCAATGAAGTATCATTCCATACATACGATGACAATTGACCTGGTACTGCCAATACAACACCCAAAGAAAGAAACGCACAAATACCAAAAACCAAACACAGCTGCGGGGCAATGCTGATCATCTTCGTTACTTTGTGGAGCGTAAGCTGGGTACACGCCAAAAAAAGCCCAGAGCAAAGCCCAACTAGAGCTGGCAAATCAAGCAGCCCCGACGTTGGCTTTAAGATCAAGGCAACTCCTGAAAAACCGATAATCAGACAAAATACGGTCTTTTTCTTAACCTTATGCTTCAGAAAAATTCTTCCTAATATGGGCATAAACAAAGGACATGTGCTAATGAGTAGTACCGCATTAATTAGCGAGCCTTTAGAAAGATAGTAGAAGTAACAAATCTGCGTTAAGAACACGATACCAGAACGCAAAAGCAGCCACTTCAACATTCCCCAATGAAAAAAATGCCACTTAAACTGCAACGCACCAGGGAGCACAATCAAAGCTGGCAAGCCAAATCGTAAAAACAAAGCAATAGGAACCGAGGTTTCCATACTACCCAGCTTTCCAAATAGCCCGATAAGTGCTCCAAAAATAGTCGCTGCTAGTATAAAAATAATTCCAACGTTTACGTTCTTTTGCATATTCTTTTCTATATTTGAAAATAAATACAAAATAAAGTAAAATAGCACACAAACATTTGGAGGAGGAACATATGTCATACTTTAAACGCTTATTGGCCAAATTTTTTGATTACGCGCTGCTCTATTCAGTGCTCTATCTCATTGGTTCAAAGTTAGATATTGTTCGCAATAACGTGTTAATTACCGCACTTGTTTTGATTGTTCCTATCCTCTGGGTCATGTTTGAAACTCTTTTTTTGAAAATTTTTGGCACTACACCAGGTAAAGCGCTACTTGGCATTCGACTCAAAGAAAAATTATCATTAAAAAAATCATTTATACGTTCACTTTGCAGCCTTTGCCCTCTATTCATATTTAAAAAAGTCGAGCCCGACTTCGTTTACAAAAACTGTGGAATTAGTCGCCTCATTGTAAGCGTCCTTATGATTACAGCCTTTACCACCAGCTCCATTATTTGGGACCAGATGCATCCTCGTTCTACAGCAACATTCAGCATGCATACCGAAGAATACACCGATTGGACACCTCACAGTGGAGACCTCTTTACCATTTACTTTCCAGCCAAGCCGGAGAGCACCACCGATACCCTCGTGCTTCCTGAAGACTACGATGACCTCCCTCTTACCGAACATAAAGCCAGCCTAAATAGCATTGACTACTCCATCGCCTATACCACGATGCCGAAAGCCTGGCTTAAATACAGCAACTCCATGATCATCAAATATTCTGTAAAATACATGGCAAGAGAGATGGAAGACACCACCATTGTCTCCCGAGCTTATGCCCAACACGGACCGCACCAAGCCGTTGACTATGTCCTAAACAGTAAGGGTAAGCAAATCACCGGCCGCATGCTCCTTATCAAAGATCGCATGTACAAAATTGAAGTGACCCACGAGCCATCTGCTGACATTTCTCATCAGGCAGAACTGTTTTTCCAATCCTTTATCCCTAACTAAAGCATTTTTGGACAGAAGCTAGCTCAACTACAGACAAATTTTGCAATATTATATCGATATATTGTATGAAATTGGATATGCTAAGCGGGGCAAAGAATTTGATGGATCTTAAAAGTCCACCTAATAATAGACTCGAAAAACTTCAAGGAAACTTAATTGGGCTATATAGCATCAGAACTAACGATCAGTACAGGATTGTATTCAATTGGGTTGCTACTGAAAGCGGAGCTGAACAAGTAAAAATAGTTGACTATCATTAGGAAAGGGTTATGTTACCAAGTCATAGAAAACCAACGGCACCAGGAAGAATTTTACTGGAGGAATTTTTGATTCCCCTTGGTTTAACTCAATCAGAGTTTGTTAAGTACTTAGGAGGCTCTTGGACTCAACCTAAGCTCAGCAGTATTATTTCAGGAAAAAAATCGATTACCGAAGCTATTGCCCTAGATTTAGCAGACACATTAGGAACAACTCCTGAATTTTGGATCGGCTTACAAATTGATGTAAAGCTCTGGAACGCAACCCAAAAGAGGAAACCTTTAGCAAAAATTCCCCGTCGAAAAATACGTAAAACAACCCTGATCAATTAAGTATAGTGCAGAAGAATGCATGCCAAGCTATGAGTTCTCTGCCTTTGAATTTAGGAATTGGTAGATACCAAGCCCGATAAGGTAGAGCGTGGTGACAAAGATCAAAATGCCCGGGTAAATCATTTTGGTAACATCGGTTTTTGCAAACTGAATGGTAATGACCAAACCCTCTAACGACAAAGCTGTAAAGATAATAATCACTAATTTTCGCAAAGCCCGGCGCGCCTGATGAGGTTTCCGATCCTGGTCTGCCCGAAGCACCTCTTCTAGGACCAAGTACTTCGATACATCGATGACGGCAAAGGCAAAAACGATCAATGCCGCCTCATCTAAGATGTTATAGACGGTTAAATTCCCCGTCCAAATTTCTGAAGAAACATTAATTACAGAAGCAATTACTATCCATATCGCTATAAGAAACAATATGATAGAGATCAATACATAACCAATGTTCGCCACCCTAACAACAAATTTTGTTTTACTATCTTTCATAATTGTATATATAATAAAAATATGAAGAAAAATCAATATATAGTTATCGGAACTGCAATTACGGCATTTATTGCCGCATTTTTTATTATGGGATCTAACACCATACCTGGATCGAGTAAAATTGATACCCAGGGGCAACTGCACCTTGGAAATCCCAGCTCAAAGGTGAAAGTTGTGCTATTTATCGATTTTCGCTGCCCGGCGTGTAAACGCTTTGAAACCCAGGTTTTTCCACTTCTCAAACGGCGCTACATCGATACCAATCAAATCGATTATACCGTAATTCCGCTCGCCTTTTTGAATGGATCACAACGTTTAGGAGAAGGTTATTTTTGCACTCGGCAGCAAAACCCAACTCTGGGGCAGGCCTATATTGAACAGGTTTATCAAACTGGTGAAGTGGCCGCTTTGCCAGGAATCAATTCTCAAGAGCTCAGTGGATGTCTTGGCAGTGCTAGAGCTTCCACTTATTTAGAGCGCAATAGAGCAATTGCTGACCAAGCGATGGGACGCAAAGTTTACACTCCTACGGTGTTTGTTAACGGAAAGCGCACCAAAGACCCTAGCTACACGGCAGTCTCATCGGCAATCGATGAGGCATTGAAGTGATATGCTGTATCTTGCATGGCTTCTTTCTTTAATTGGAACACTCGGCAGTTTATACGTCAGTCAAATCATGGGCTACGAGCCCTGCCATCTCTGTTGGTTTCAGCGCATCTGTTTATTTCCGCTTGCCATTATTTTGGGCTTTGCCTGTTGGGATCGATTCAAAGGGATAGCGCGCTACATCGTCTGGCTACCCATTTTGGGGTTTTTCCTGGCACTTTGTCAAACTCTGATGCAGGAGATTCCAGCCATTGAATCGATGCCCCTTTGCGGCGGCGGACAAGACTGTGAAGTCCCAGCTTTCACCTTTTTCGGCTGGCTCACCTTTCCCATGCTGAGCCTGGCAAACTTTACATTGATTTCGCTTTTGCTTATTTTTTACGTAAAATACCGCCCCAAAAGCGATTAGATTTCAAATAACAGCTGGCCGTTTTTCCTAGCCCCTTACGGTACGCTTTTTTTTATAGCAGTGTAAATTTTCAATGATAAGGGTGCTATTTTTGATTGGCACCAAAGCTTGGAGCTGGCTGGTAAACACAGGTCGTTTTCAAGAGCGAAAGCAAAGATGTCAACAGAGAGAGCTCCTTAGGTTTCTCAGTCAAAATTTAAATTGCTATAAAATATAAAAATGCTTGATTTACGATGATGGCAACTGCCTAAATCGAGCTAAATGGGGGTTTGTTGCAGCTTTGGAATTATAACTCTTCAAAACACAAATCTTTGGGCTCGAAAGCTGTCCATCTGTGGTAATCAAAATGCCACCATTCGTTAGGCAGGCCGATAAAACCTTCCATTAGATCTTCTAAAAGCTGACGGTTTTTCCTAGCCTCTTCGGGAACATCTTGGCATGAGCGATAGGCCTTTATAGTAAAATCATCAAACGGTGTGGGCATCAATAGCTCAGTGCCATCCCTGTCAATCAAGGTCAAATCCACTGCAGTTCCTCTGGGGTGTTTACCGCCTTTGGCCGGGTGGCTGATAAACCGCTCATCGGGCATAAACTCCCAAAATGCCCACTGCACACTTAATGGGCGATACCCATCCCAAATTTTTAACCTCAAGTCAAGACATTCGGCCCTGTCTGCTACTTTTAATAGCGCCTGGGCCACCTCTTCTTCCAAATAGCATTTAGCACTTGGATAGTGCACCCTTCCAGTAAAGTTATCAGTGCTGGCGTATTTCAGGTCCAGCTCTATCCGCTCATCATCTAGTAAAACCAACATATCAACACGCTTTATACCATTTGTAGGAAATAAATTCATGCATTTGACAAGAGGGCAGCACAACTTGTCTGGAGCAAGGGCAAAGTCAAAATCCAGTTGCCAATAGACCTATGTGATATTGATCTGCAGGAAAACGTGAATCACCAATTGGCTACTGCTTACTAGGCCTTGCTTGCTGCTTTAGGTTGGTTGGTTTCAAATGCAGTAAAAGCGCGCCAAGACCCATATGCCAAGATGCAAGTCCCTATCATGAGCACCGGCGTGCAACCAAAAGCTTGGCATAAAAGTGATCCTAACGCTGGAGCTACAAGCCCTCTCACCCCAACTGCCAAAACGTTTACCATGGTATAGCCAGAGCTGTCTTCGTGCTTGGCAAATAAAGGACCCGATAAGTGCCAAAGCAAGTGGCTACCTGCTTGGGCCACGCCGTAGATCACAAAGGCCATAAAATAATAACTCATGTGAAACTGGGCCAAAAGCAGGACAAACGAATACAAGGCAAAACCACAGATCACCGACCCTAGAAGTTTGCGAGGAGGCGCTTTAGAAAGACACCGCTGCCAGAAATAGATTGAGCATACCACCCCCACCCCCATAAATACTGTACGCGCAATAGTGACATCCGCGTGACTGGCTTGGATGACGTTGTAGGCGTACATGGTCAGCGCTGGACTGATGAGCATCAGACCAAAGCCCCCAATCATAAATCCCCATTGGAACCTGGCAAAATCGGGCCGGTTTTTTAGTAGCTCTATACTTTTTTTCCACGGCTCAACTAAGCGCTCTTTCCAAGTCTGTTTCGGCTCTGCGGTCAATTTAAGATGCGGAAGTGGAATGTGCCTTTGGAAAAATACGCTGGTAATGCCCAAAAGCGCAGTGAAGCAAAAGAGCCCTTTCCAGGCTCCTGGGCTCTTCATAAGCAGGGCCCCAAAAAGCGTGCCTAAAAAAATACTTTCAGCAAACTGCAACAGAAATGATAGAGAAAAGGCTTTATTGCGTTTTTCCTGGGGCAGGTTGATCTTGAGTATCTCCATTAATGCGGGCATACTTCCCCGATGGAAGGCGTAAAAGGCCGCCTCGCAAAAAAGCAGATACCAGGAACTTTCCACAAATGGAATGAACACAAACGGTAAGCGCGCCAAGACCCAAGCCCCCATAAGATTGGCTTTAAGGCCGCTGCGTCCGCAAGAGAGCCTAGCGCCCCAGTAAAAGGAAAGTAGGGCCATGACCGGACGGATGGAGTGACACAGTCCGACTTGAAAAACAGAGCCCCCGTAGTCAGCGTAGAGCACATAGGAGCTGAGAGCTGTCCGCAGCGCAATCAACGGCTCTGCGGTCAGGTGCATCCAAAGCAAAGCGATTTGTGTGCGCCACGAGCGCGTATTTTCGCCCAAATTCATAACTGATAGTCTACCACAAATCGTCCACCTTTTTCTATAAAGTATAATTTTTACTTGTCTTGTGAATTGCCTTGAATGGTGCTTTTATGCTACAATATCCCCATGGAATATACCGTAAAAGAAGCTGGACCACTGCTTGAGCAGCTGGGGTTTATGGCGCCTGACAGCTCAAAGACAACGTTGCGCAGCTGGCTCAAACTCAAACGCGTGCAGGTCAATGGAAAAATTGCCGTTATCCCCAGCCAAATCGTAGAATCTGGAGCTTTAGTGACTCTGGGAACAAAAAATCCTAAAAGATTGAGTGAAGGACTTAAAATCCTCTATGAAGATAGTGACTTTATCGTAGTCGATAAGCCAGCCGAGCTCTTGAGCGTAGAAACCCAATTTGAAAAACACCACACGGCCCATGACATACTCAAGCGCTACACCGGAGCACGCGTCTATCCCGTTCATCGTCTCGACAAAAAAACGCGCGGCGTGATGGTTTTTGCCCTATCCTTGCAAGCATTTCAGGGACTCAAAGAGCAATTCAAAGACCATTCTATCCATCGCGAATACCGAGCTAGGGTTGAGGGCATTGTCGAACCAGACAAAGGCACAATTCGACTAGCCTTAAAAGAAGACGCTGCTTATCGCGTTCATGTCGACGAAACCGGAGAGATGGCCATCACCCATTTTGAGGTGCTGCAAAGACATAAAAACACAACCTACTTGAAACTCTTACTGGAAACAGGTAAGAAGAATCAAATAAGGGTACATTTAAAGCATATGGGCCATCCCATTCTTGGCGATCGCAAATATGGATCTACCCATCCCGGCAAACTTGCGCTCCATGCCTGTATTTTAGGCTTTGTGCACCCGGTAACTGGAAAACAAATGGAATTTATCAGCCCATGAAACGGCTTTATAGAGATCGATGGAATAAAAAAATTGGCGGCGTCTGCGGCGGTTTAGGACAGTACCTAAAGGTCGATCCGACGATTATCCGTTTAGTTTACGTCTTTTTAACCATCTTAACGGGAATTTTGCCTCTGATCGTGGTCTATTTGGTCGCTTGGATGCTCATGCCCGAAGGTCCTAAGCTCTTTGTGGAACCAAAATACCCTCAGCTCTATCGCTCTCGAAAAAACCGTAAAATCGCCGGCATTTGTGGGGGGCTAGCCGTTTTGACCCATATTGATGCCAATGCCTTGCGTATTGTGATGGTGGTGGCCTGTTTTATCACCGGTTTTATACCTGTGATTATCGCATATATCGTTGGTATTGTGCTTATCCCTGAGCAGCCACCTTCTCATCTGCGCTAGATTTAGCACCCTATAGTGCTATAACTTTGCGCCCATAGTTTCGTTAATCTATCAGCTGTAGTTTTCATAGTTATTTCTGCATCTATAAGCGTCCCATCCAAACGGGTTTCCAAAGCGACATCACAAATCAAAACATCTTTTTCCTTGATAGCTATATGAGTATATTTATGGTTATTATTGATATCAGCCGTAAAACTTATATCACATTTAAGACCACGCTGCTCTTCCTCAGGGCCCACTTCAACTGCTGGTTGCTGCTGAACTCTGACAATATTTGCATTCTCAATCTGTGGGGATAACGCACCCTGAGCAAGAACAGGATACCCGGTAGCGATTTTAACAAAATTTGTAGCATCGGCCATTGCTCCCTGATGACATTGATCAAGCAAATTAAAACAAAATTTTTGGCGGAGGTTAGCTTCGACTCTTGCTTCGATATCTTCGATAGTCTCCCCAGGCATAGCTATAAAAATTGTGCCGTCGTCACTGTTAAGAATTGTCATGTCACGACTAACGTCTATGGCAATCTGATGATTTAAATTTGGAGTCATTTTTGCTGCTTCTATTTTTTTAGGATCGCGATACCAAGGGGTAAAAAGTTCAAGCTCGGCATCGGCGGCTTTGTTCTGATTGATTATTGCCCCCAATACACAGCAGCTGGCCACAGCAACTAGCACAAGAGCAACAACCGCTGCTAAGGCCGCACAAGCAATCACAGCCTGAGGCCCTATAAGCACAACAACGCTTGCTCCCATCACTCCACTAGCTACCAAACCTAAGTAGCTAGCCCCACCTGCTGCTAGAGCTAAGCCCCCTAAAGCGCATATTGCTACTGCAAAATACTTATTCCTAGCGTTTTGAGCATCTGTAATTTGTTGATTAATACTGGGCTTTTTTGCTTGAACGTTGTTTGTAGACATGAGAACTCCTTTTTTATATTCGATATTATAATTAATAATTTAATTATTGTAAAGTAAATTAATTAATATTAACTAAAAATACAAGAAATCACTTATTTTAGCTTTAGATAAAGGCACAACCTCACCCAAGAACCTTAACCATTAATAGCCGGTTAATATGCTATCTATTGCCCAAAATCGCATATATCGTTGGTATTGTGCTTATCCCTGAGCAGCCGCTTTCTCATCCGCGCTAGGTCTAGCACTCCATTGGGCCGTAGCTTGCGCCCATAGTTTCGTTAATCGATCAGCTGTAGTCTTCATATTTATATCTGCACTTCTAAACTTCCCATTCAAATGGTTTTTCATATCGACTTCACAAATCGAAACATCATTTTCCTTGATATCTAGATGAGTAATTTTAAGGTCTTTCTTGATATCAGCCATAACACTCATTTCACATTTAAGACCACGTAGATCTTCATCAGGGCCTTTTTCAAATAAAACAATGCTGTCTCTGACTATTTGTTTTTCTTTATCAATCTTCGGGGATAGAGGAGCGGATACACCCGTTGTATTACTAAACAAACGTCCCGTAGCCTGGATAATAAATTTTGTACCACAGTCCATGCTTGCCTGATGGCATTGATCAAGCAAATCATAACTAAATTTTTCTCTAAGCTCAGATTGGACTCTTACTTCGATATTTTCGACAGTCTCCCCAGGCATAGCGTGAAAAATTAGTTCGCCGTCGCAGTAAATTGTCATTCGACGCTTAACATCTACGGCAATCTGATTATTTAAATTTCCAGTCTTCATTGCCGCTGCTGCTGGTTTCATCTTGTATAAATTGGGAAAAAGTTCAAGTGTGGTATCGGCCGCCGCCGCCTCGGCAGCTTTGTTCTGATTGACTATTGCCCCCAAAACACAGCAGCCGGCCACAGCAACTAGTACAAGAGCAACAACCGCTGCTAAAGCCGCAGCGCCAATCACAGCTTGAGGCCCTATAAGCACAACAACGCTTGCTCCCATCATTCCACTAGCTACCAAACCTAAGTAGCCAGCCCCACCTGCTGCCAGAGCTGAGCCCACTAAAGCGCACATTGCTACTGCAAGATACTTATTCCTAGCGTTTTGAGCATCTGTAATTTGTTGATTAATACTGGGCTTTTTTGCTTGAACGTTGTTTGTAGACATGAGAACCTCTCTTTTATGCTCAAATTCTAATTTATAATTTAATTATTGTAAAGTTAATAAATTAAGATTAACTAAAATATATGCAACCACTTATTTTAGCTCTAGATCAAGGCACAACCTCTTCTAGAGCCTTACTCATTGATAGTCAGCTAAATGTGCAAGCTATTGCCCAAAAGCCGCTGGAACAGATCTATCCAAAGTCGGGATGGGTAGAGCATGATCCCGAAATCATTTGGAAATCTCAAATACTTGCAGCTCATAGTGTTGTAGACTTAAGCGGTTCTTCTTGGGACCAAATCCAGGGTATTGCCATTGCCAACCAACGAGAAACCACCCTCATTTGGGACAAAAAAACGGGCATGCCTCTTTACAACGCCATCGTTTGGCAAGATCGGCGCACCAAAGACTTTTGCCAAGGTCTCGATGCTGCGCTGATTAAAGCCAAAACCGGGCTAGTTCCCGATCCCTACTTTAGCGCCAGCAAACTACGCTGGCTACTCGATACAGTCCAACCGAGCTGTGAGGTGGCTTTTGGAACGGTCGATAGTTTCTTGCTCTATCGCCTAACGGGTATCCACGCCACCGACCCAACCAATGCCAGCCGCACAATGCTCTATAACATCCACACCCACAAGTGGGATGATCAGCTGCTGGAGCTGTTTAGCATCCCCCGAAAAATTTTACCTGAGGTGATGCCTTCATCTGGCATTTTTGGTTACACGCACCCAGGACTCTTTCCAAAAGCCTTGCCAGTAGCTGGTATTGCCGGCGATCAGCAAGCTGCTCTTTTAGGGCAAGACTGCACTAAACCGGGACAAATCAAATGCACCTACGGCACCGGCTGCTTTTTACTTGAACACACCGGCAGCAAACCTACAGTCTCACAAAATCATCTTATCACGACTGTCACTGCTGGCAAAAAGCCTCAATATGCAGTTGAAGGGAGTGCTTTTATTGGCGGTGCTGCCATCCAATGGCTCCATGAAGGTTTACAACTGGTTAAAAATCCCAGCGAAGTTGACAGCTTAGCCAGCTCCGTAACTGAAAGCGCAGGCGTTTATTTTGTACCGGCCTTTACCGGTCTTGGAGCGCCCCATTGGGAGCCTAATGCGCGCGGTACAATTGTGGGTCTCACGCGTCAGACGACTGCCGCTCATATTGCCAGGGCTACCCTCGAAGGGGTCGCATTTCAAGTTGCCGACCTCATCGATGCTATGGAGCGCGATACAGGCCGCCCCATTCATGAGCTCAAAGTCGATGGAGGCTGCACCAAAAGCGACCTACTCCTGCAAATTCAGGCCGACATCTTGGGCATTCCCCTGCTGCGTCCCAAAACTCAAGAACTTACCGCTCTGGGTGTGGCTCTCTTAGCCGGCCAAGCTTTGGGCATATGGAAGGAAAGGCCCCCATGGGAGCTGGATAAAACCTTCATGCCCGCCATCTCTA
This sequence comes from Chlamydiales bacterium, assembly GCA_024233455.1. Taxonomy (GTDB): domain Bacteria; phylum Chlamydiota; class Chlamydiia; order Chlamydiales; family JACKPQ01; genus JACKPP01. The sequence goes on along the minus strand of JACKPP010000003.1, from coordinate 28,961 downwards.
CTGCTAGGCGTGAAGAGCTCATTGAAGGTTGGTTAAATGCTGTGCGCTGCGCCAAAGAATGGGCCAAGCCATGAAACGGGACATATCTAAACTCGATCAGTACTTTGATGTCATTATCATCGGAGGCGGAGCTACCGGTCTGGGAGCTGGGGTCGATGCAGCTGCAAGGGGTTTAAACACACTCCTATTGGAAGGAGCCGACTTTGCGTCTGGAACCTCATCGCGCAGCACAAAACTCATTCACGGCGGCCTGCGCTACTTGCAGCAAGGCGATTTGGGCCTGGTCAAAGAAGCTTTGCACGAGCGAGGCCTGCTTTGCCAAAATGCGCCGCATCTGGTCCATCATCTTGGCTTCATCGTCCCTACCTATCACTTTTGGGAATCCCCCTTCTACGGAACTGGCATCAAGCTCTACGACTTCTTAGCCGGTAAGCTGGGCCTGGAGCCTTCCAAACACCTCTCCCGCTCAGAAACCTTAGCGGCTATTCCCACCCTCAACCCGGAGCACTTGCGTGGAGGGATTGTCTACTACGATGGACAATTTGACGATGCGCGCTTGGCTATCACCCTGGCCAGAACCCTCTACGACCTTGGCGGCTGCCCTCTCAACTACATGCGCGTAGAAAATTTCACTAAACAAGAGTCCCTCATCACTGGTGTCATTGCCCGCGATCTCCAAACAAATCAAACCCATACCATCAGAGCCAAACACATCATCAATGCCACTGGAATTTTCACTGACCAAATACGCCACCTCGACGACCCTTTGGCCAAACCCGTCATGCGTCCCAGTCAAGGCATCCACATCGTTTTGCCAAAAGCTTTTCTCCCCTCAGATAAAGCCATTTTAGTGCCTCACACCCGCGATGGAAGAGTTCTCTTCATGGTCCCCTGGCACGGCAGAGTCCTAGTTGGAACAACTGAAACACCCATCTCAGAACCCGTCCTAGAGCCCAAGCCCCTACCTGAAGAGATCGACTTCATCTTAGAGCATACCGCACGCTACCTGACCAAAGCCCCTACCCGCGCTGACATCCTCAGTCTCTTTGCAGGCATTCGACCCTTAGTGGCTGATCCTTCCAAAGAAACCACCGGGACCCTCTCTCGCAGCCATGAGATTATCTCCTCTCCATCGGGACTGCTGACCATCACCGGCGGCAAATGGACGACCTACCGTAAAATGGGGCAAGACATCATCGATAAAATTACTGATATTCCTTGTCCTACTGAAAAGTTAAAGCTACACGGTTATGCTCTAGATCTTGACCCGGAAGACCCTTGGAGTCCATATGGATCAGACAGCACCCAGCTAAGGGCTCTTTGCTGTGAAAGACCTGAACTCGAAACTCCCCTTCATCGGGCCTTCCCTCACCTGAGTGGTGAGGTCATTTGGGCGGTGCGCCATGAAATGGCGCTCAACCTAGACGATGTGCTCTCTCGCCGCATGCGTCTTTTGCTGCTAGATGCTAAAGCCACGCTTTCCATTGCCGAGCCGGTAGCCCAGCTTATGGCAGATGAACTTGGGCAAGACAGCTCCTGGGTTCAAAGGCAGCTCAGAAACCTAGAATCTTTGGCATCCATCCACTACTTGGCTGAGTGAGCTGATAGCTCCAGATCAAAGCCTTCTGAGTGTTTCTGCTGATAAGCGCATGACCATTAAATACAACCTTATCCTCAGGGGCTTTGATCGTAAATGGAAGGGTCATCACCAATTTTTTTTCATCCGATAGCCAATTAAATTCGCGGATCTTTTCGGCAAACTCAACCTTTACTAAGTGACTGTTCTCTAGGTGCTTTATTACAATGGCCTTAAGGTGCTCTTCCGCTTTTCGCAGGCCCTCTATAGAGCCTTTTATATGATTCACACGATTGTTAACCACAGTCTTATTAAAAACACTGCCACTATCACATACTACACCATCGATCTTATAAACTGCTTCGTTCGTTTTAAGAGCAGGAAGCGATTTCGATAGTTGGACATTTGTTAGTTCATGCCACATAACTTCTCTATTCTCTGAATCGATAATGCGGTGAAAATTTTCATCGTGATCTGTAAGCACTGCACACTCGTATTCAGGCAGGTATTGTCTATTTTGAATTGTAAGCGGCGTCCTATCGCGTGCTCCTTTAACCCATTCATCATTGGTCAATTTATAACCGCAAAACTTCAAGTCTCTTAACTTCGCTTTATTTTCCTCTGGCATATGATGACGCAGAGCATCGCCTTGAAGCGCTAGTTTGATCCAATGGTTGACACCTTGCTTCTTATTTGCAATGCAAACACCAATAAAAGCGTCAGCCTTTTCTTTCATTTTTTCCGGATCAAACTCTCTGTCTAACATTAAATCAAACAAACGTCCTTTGATAAAGTTCAATGTACCGGCACGATCTTGAGCGTCCTTACATTGTGCTACACGGTGAGTAATCGAAAATACTTCGTCCCTGCCTTTTTGTAATTCTTGCAGTCTGAAATTTAGATCTAGCTGCTGGAAGACGTAGAAATATAAAAGGAAGGACTGCCAAGCGATTTTCTGTTTTTGATTCTCATCTAAATTTGAGATCCCGTTCCAGGGGGTTTCTCTTCCCTTCATCCATGAGGGCAGGCCAATTACTTCTTTATTTTCAAAGAAGATGCCATGGACCTGGTCAAACAGATCTCCTAGAGTTTGGCGATAGGCTTCTACACTCCCCGGTTTATCATTGAAAATAGCTGGCAAGGCGCATCCGGTTTTTTCTGGACTTTCGGAGGTAAAGGCATCGATTACGTTTTCTTTAAACTGCGCAAAGGTCTTAGTTTCATTATACGAACCATATTTTTCAAAAAATGAGCCATAAAAAGGCTGGACTAAACAAAAGTAGTTAGGATGGTCCTTTTCTAGACCCCGCAGTTGATTCACCCGACCACTTTCATCTTCGGTCTTAGAACCTCCCTTGATATGTTGACGAGAGATCATCGTCTGATGAGAGGTCAGCAAAACGCCGATTTTTTTATCTCGGCAAATACGCAAAAATTCGGAATACTCGGGTAAAATATCTTCGCCATTACCGCCTTCAAAATATTCTCCAACCCCAGCAGTATTAAAAGATGCGATATCAAAGCCTGCAGCAATGATACGTCCTAATCCAACACCATTAGATCCAGCAGTGGTTACGCTTGGATAGCGATTATCTGAAACTTCGGTAGCACTCCCGTCTTTTTCAAAAGTCAATGTAGAAATGGGATGTGGAATATTCATATCGATAAAACGTGTGCCTACATTTCCCTCCCACATTTGTGCCATTTTTTGAAGAACACCCTTTCTTAAAAACGGGCTGTTAGGAGCGCTATTTACGGTCGTATTTGCATTATACACCCAGTTGTGGAAGTTCTCCTTCCTAGGCATGCAAGCTGCCTGGTCAACATAATCTCCAGAGAACTCTCTAAACGTCTCTGGAAGACTTAGCAGGTAATGCCAAAACGGCAGACCGCTCCAACGCACATAAATCAAGTCCTGCAAGAACTTGTCATATTTATTATTATGTTCATTAACGTTTTCGGCCTTATTTTGAAGAGCCGCTTCGATAGCTAAATTCAGTTTTTGGTAGCGTGATCGGTAATCTGTTGCAGCACAATTTGTATCGCCCGTGAGCAATAGCAAAATGCTTTTAACAGCTTTGTCAAATGCACTTGTTCCATTACAATCGCTAAGCAGTTTATTAATATCGTAACTGTAAGGTGCTTGAGTTAAAACAGCTACATACCCTTCAACAGCTTCTTCGTATTTTTGTCTTTTAGATGGGTGCTCATAATCACGTTGCTGAATCCGTTTTTTATTGGTAAACCTTGGGGCGGTTTTATCATCAACTAAACTGATAAATAGCGACTGGATCACTACTTTTCTCATCAAATTACTCACCACCAAAGTCGTCTCTATCGTATCTGCTGGCGTTGTTGTAACTTTACTTTTCGTAAGGGACAAGGTCATGTCCCCTACTTGAGTTGCGTTTACGGTCATTGAGGGATTCTGCTTATTCCAAATCTCAATTGCCTCTTGCTGCACTTCTTGCTGCACTTGTTCAAGTGCGATATTGAGCGACGATGCTTTAAGCTTAGGTATAGATTTTTCACGAATCTCAGTGAGTTGCTCCCGGTATTGCTGGGCCAAAAACTGTGTAAAATGTTCTGCACTTTGCCAAAAAGTTTTACCTTCAGCACCGTCTAACTGTGCCAGAAGATTCTTGACCTGGTCTAGCGCTTCTTGACAAAGCCTATCACTTTTCTGGTTCTCTTTTTCTAGTTCTCGGATTCTTTCCTCGAAGCCCTGGCGTGCAGTTTTCAGTTCATCTCTAACTTGGACTAACGTATCTTGAGCTATTTTTTCAGCAGCTTTTGTAGCTTGGATTTCCTTATAAAGTTCCTCTACTTTATAAAGTTCCTCTACTTTTGCTGCAGTTTTCTCTTGCGTCAGTTTCTGAACTTCCGCTGTCTTTTCGTCTAATTGCTTTTTAACTGCAGCTACCACTTGGCTCTGCTTTGCTTCTAAATCAGCTTTCGTTGCGTCAGCTTCTGAACTTCCGCTGTCTTTTCGTCTAATTGCTTTTTAACTGCAGCCACCACTTGGCTCTGCTTTGCTTCTAAATCTGTTTTCTGTTGCGTCAGTGTCTGAACTTCCGCTGTCTTTTCGTCTAATTGCTTTTTAACTGCAGCTACCACTTGGCTCTGCTTTGCTTCTAAATCTGTTTTCTGTTGCGTCAGTGTCTGAACTTCCGCTGTCTTTTCGTCTAATTGCTTTTTAACTGCAGCTACCACTTGGCTCTGCTTTTGTTTCTAAATCTGTTTTCTGTTGCGTCAGTGTCTGAACTTCCGCTGTCTTTTTCGTCTAATTGCTTTTTAACCGCAGCTACCACTTGGCTCTGCTTTGCTTCTAAATCTGCTTTCTGTTGCGTCAGTGTCTGAACTTCCGCTGTCTTTTCGTCTAATTGCCTTTTAACTGCAGCTACCACTTGGCTCTGCTTTGCTTCTAAATCTGTTTTCTGTTGCGTCAGTGTCTGAACTTCCGCTGTCTTTTCGTCTAATTGCTTTTTAACTGCAGCTACCACTTGGCTCTGCTTTGCTTCTAAATCTGTTTTCTGTTGCGTCAGTGTCTGAACTTCCGCTGTCTTTTCGTCTAATTGCTTTTTAACTGCAGCTACCACTTGGCTCTGCTTTGCTTCTAAATCTGTTTTCTGTTGCGTCAGTGTCTGAACTTCCGCTGTCTTTTCTTCTAATTGCTTTTTAACTGCAGCTACCACTTGGCTCTGCTTTGCTTCTAAATCTGTTTTCTGTTGCGTCAGTGTCTGAACTTCCGCTGTCTTTTCGTCTAATTGCTTTTTAACTGCAGCTACCACTTGGCTCTGCTTTGCTTCTAAATCTGTTTTCTCTTTTGTCAGCGCATCAACTTGAGTGTTTACTTCAGTTAATTGACCTTGGGCTGTTTCTAGATCGTGTCGCGCTGTATTAAGTTGTTTTGTCAGCTCAGCAGTATCTGGATTAGCGGCTTTTCGCGCTTCTTCTAGCTCTGTGGTTAGTCTATCAACTTCGGCTTGCTTTTGCTGGAGTTCAGCTAATGGTTTGAGCTCAACTGAGGAGGAGGCAGCAGCTGAAGAGCGACGTGTAATGGCGTGAATGGCAACAGCAGAGAGGACAGCTGTGCCCACGATAGCTGCTGGAAACAGCACCCAAAAGTAGCGCTTGCCAAAGCCGGCAACGTGCGTCATTTGGGGCGCCCTAACTAATTCTGTAGAAATATATTTAACTGCTGAAAGTGCCATATTTTTTAAACCTGCTTGTTTTTATCTGGTAATATTATATGAGATAAATGCAATTATTGACCAGCTAAACAATTTTTTATTTCACAAAGACTAATAGGCCCAGGGCGTAAAAGGGTGTGCGTTTGAAGGTCGTAAACGGTAGAGGGTAAGCCAGCCGGGAGGGGGCCCGAAAGGAGCTGGCCGTCGGCTTGAATGGAGATGGTATCTGGGGTGGTGGGGCTAGGTTGGCCTGAAAGATTAGCAGAGGTAGTGAGAATAGGCTCTTTTACTAGGTTGAGAATCCCTAAAGTAATGGGGTGGTCTGGCATTCTGAACCCCATTTTCGGGGAAATTATCAGCGTGAGGGAACCTGGCCAAAACCGCTCTGCAAGTGTATAAAATTCTTTTGACATATTGGGTGGAAGATGGGAGGTAAGCGCAATCAAGGGTTTGGTGCTACAACGTTTTTTTATGGTGTAGATACGCTCTATAGCATCAGGAAACGAAGAAAGGGCCCCAATGCCGTAAACGGTGTCAGTTGGAAAAATGATAATTTTTCCTTTACATAGCAGTTCAGCTGCTGATTCAATAGTTAACATTTACAAAAATTATACCGCAGACTAGTCTGCGATGAAAGAGGAAATATGCGGACTGTTGGTGTAATCATTATTTTATTTGGTCTACTGGTAGGACTAGGTGGCCTGATAGGATATATTCAAGCAAATAGCATGGTGTCTCTTGTGATGGGCTTTGGCTTCGGTGTTGCCCTGATAGTATCGGGGTGCGTCATGGTAGCTGGTAAACTGTGGGGACAAAACACAGCGCTGGTTTTGTCTATCAGCTTAGCCGTGTTTTTTGGCTTGCGGTTTCTGAGCTCAAAGAAAGTAATGCCCGCAGGTCTGATTTTAGTGCTCAGTTTAATTGCAATCATGTCTATTTTGATCAATTTTGAAAAGCGACGATAAGCTGCGGGCGCTCGGCAGGATCTAGCCAGGCTAAAATTTTCAAAAGATTTTTTTCCGATAGAGCAATGCAGCCGGCGGTTGGCGTATTTGGTGTTTTCCAAACGTGGATAAAAAGACACGAACCCAGTGGGCTATCAATGATAATTCCATAATGGTACTGGGGGGTGAAGCTGGCCATCCTTTCGCAAGATAGCCAGTCAGAAGGTATTTGATTTTCCTCAACAAGGGTGTTGTAATGACAGGAAGATGGATCATCAATGCATAAAGTATGAGATGAGATCTGGCGGTATGGCAGACGCGTCGGAGGCTTAGGAAGCAGGCCAAAGGCCTCAGTTAAGGTAAATGTACCGATAGGTGTGGCCTTGTCCCCTTCTTGCTTGTTTGCGGTAAGACCTGCTTTTCCGATAGTGACGGGAAATGAGCCGAGTTCTGGACAGACCAGGATGCCTTTATGGCCTTTAGCGTTTAGGACTAGGTGTTGCAAAACGATTTTTTACGACGTTCCAGTCGATAACGTTAAAGAAGGCATTGATGTAGCCACTACGATTGAGTCCATACTCGGTAATGTAGGCATGTTCCCAAACGTCCATCACAAGTATGGGTGTGCCACCTGCTATGTGGTTGGTAGCATGTTCGTTGATCCATACATTATGCAGTCTTCCCTCTTTGGGATCTTGGTAGAGTATCACCCACCCGATACCGCGGATAAGCCCTGTGGCTTTAAAATCTTGCTCCCAGGCGCTATAGCTGCCAAAATCGTTGACGATTTGTCTGTAGAGCGCAGCATTGGAGTCCAAAGACCCTCTCCCGCCCATGTTTTCAAAATAAGCCTCGTGCAAAAGCATGCCATCCATCTCCCAACCCATACGCCGCTTTAAAGCACCGTAGGCAATGGTGGTGTCTTCTCCGCGCTTGGCCATATCGCTGATTGACAGAAGAAGTTTGTTGGTGTTGGCAACATAGCCCTGATAGAGCTTCAGATGCATATCAATCAACTGGGGACTAAATCCTGGAAGATCCTTGAGTCTTTCCGAAAAATCTTTCACTTGATAATCGAAAGGAGCGCCAGCTGGCGCTCCTTGTAGAATATTTGAAAGAGCAAGAAAGGCCACAATCAAAAATTTCCGCATGTAATACTCCGTGTTATTTACAAAGCCTTTAACACAGCATTAATATTGCCTTCAAGCGTTTTGCTGTCAGTGCGCCCAGCTTGCCAATTTTGAGCTGGCGTAATCAATCGTTGCAATTGGATGGCTCCTGGATGACCCGACTGACTTGCAAGGGTGTGCATAGCTTGAATCTGTCCATAGACAGCTTGAGCATTCACTTTTTTGTCAGCAAGCAAATTTTGCACCGAAGTCAGAGCGCTCTTAAAGCTGCTGGTGAGTAGCGCAACATCAAAATCGCTCCCAGCTTTGCCCAAATCAGCAACTCTGTACTGCAATCGTTGGAATGGAGTAACAGGTTTAGCTTTTTTGCTCGCCATGAAAGCTAAAACCTTTTTCTTCTTGGCAAAGGTTTCACCAAATGCCTGATTGACTTGCGCGCATGCACGGCTGAAATTCGACGATTTTGCTTCTTTTGAAAGGGCCTGAGTGTATTCTAAAATCCCTAAAATCAACGCCTTATTTTGCGCTTTATTTACAGTAAATGGTGGCTCTGCCATAAGCGCTGCTACAGCCTGCATACCTTTGGAAAAATCGATAGATTGCACCATTTCCGGCGCGGCTGTCTTGCTGGGATGCGAGATGGGCTCAGAAACCGGCTTTTGAATTGCAACTCGCTTAGCAGCCTTTCGATTAGCCCACATTTGATGGCGACGTTGACGTGGTGAAATTTTGACGGGAGCTGTTCTGGCTTGTCCGGCCAGGATCACCGATTTAGCCTCTGTCTTTTGTGGAGATTCTGGTTTTTTAATCTCTGGTTGCACCATGACTTTAGTTGCAGCAACTGGTGATGGTTTTTTAGACTTAGTCTCTTTATTTTCGGTTACTTGTGCTTGCTCAATTTGAGGCAGTGCTTTTCCAGGGACGAAATCGCGCCAATTAGGCAAGTATTCTAAAATCGTATCCCAATAGCTTGCTGCTGAAAGAGTTGTGGTTCCAAACACAATGCATGCAATTGTGACGGTTGCTAAATATCTCTTCATAAACCTCTCCTTTTAAAGATCTTTGATTATCTGTCGCAGCATCTTAACCAATTCTAAATATTATTTGCTAGAAGAAAGTATTAAATTTTTTAAGTGATTGAACGTTATACAATTAAAATTATTGTTGATAATAAATAAAATATGTAATATAATATTTAATAGAAACAAATAATTTAATTATATATGAATAATATAGCCCAATATTCACAGCCATCCAGAGATATAATAAAAGAATCAGAAAAACTTTTAATTACCTCTGCTTCCTCACCAGGATGGACCTCTTCTGTTACCTCACCTAGCGAGATAAAAATCTCTCTTGGACGTATTCGAGATGGTGTGCTAGGCAGATCTCCCACTTTAGCCTTAGAAGGCGCCGTAACTTTGGCAACAAATTCGTTTGCTTGTATTTATGGCTGGATCACTCTCAGTAGCTATTTTTCTTCCGCTTGCTCAGTGGTTTCCAAGTTAGTCAATCACCCTGCTGTCACTTTCTCTAAAGTGGCAACAGTCGCCCAAAGTATTTTCCGGCATCCCGCATTGCGCTACTCTACTTTTGGGATCGGGATGGCAATAGCTGGCATTAACTGTATTTTCGAGAGCATCGGCCTAGTAAAACAATTGCACATGCGCTCTAATCTACAATTTTCCGATAAAATTGATGCTGGTAATGCCCAAGATAAAATGGCAACACTTTTAGAATACTTTGAACTTCCGGGTAAAGAAAGTCAGCCAAACAAAGCCCTTATGATTAAGCTAGGTGAGCTTGTAGGCCCTTGGCTGGTTCAAGAAATTAGCGCAGAAATCCACGAACAGAGCGACAAAATCAATAATGGAACAGACAGCGACAAGGCCGAGGCAATTAAATGGCTTCAAAAGACTTATGCCCTAGTTGACATCCAATCAAAAAAGGCACTTATTACTCACACAATTGGCTTAGTTGCCATTTTAACTGACATGCTAGCAGGAGCTATCAGTTTAATTCCCGCAGCGTGGCCTTTATTTTTGCTCGTTTCAGCCCTCTCATTAACATTGATTTCAGCTCGTTATGTGTTTTATAACGGGTACTTTAACAGCCGTGGTTGGGTATTTCGACCAGAAAATCTGATTCCAGTCTTTGTCCGGGAAAATGTCGAAAAGGCAATAAACGCGTTGACGAACTTAAAGTCTAAAGATATAAAAGTTCTTGATGAAAACAAGATTGATATTTCTTACAGCGCTCTTTTCCTTAGTTTTGTTGGATGCGTCCCTGGCGTGGCAGTTCCAGCATAATCCCTCATATATTAAGTACGCCGCAAGGCTTGCCAGTCAACTCATAGACCCATTATTCATTGCATGTGTATCGGTGCTTTTACTTGCTTGCCGAAAATCTATTTTTATTAACAATGCAGTTGCTTTGGGTTGTGGATTCTTTATAGTTCGTCTTTTGAAGTGGGGCATTGGAAGATCTAGGCCCAATATTTTGTTTTCACAAGGGATTTTCACCTGCCATCCTTTTAACTTCTCGCCCGATTATCAATCTTTCCCATCAAGCCATACCCTCGCTATCTTTACAATTGCCACATCCTTGGGTCTCTTTTGGCCCAAGTACCGAGTTGTGTTCTTAGTTGGGGCTGGCATCCTAGCTATGAGTCGAGTTATTTTACATCAACACTATCTATCTGATGTTGCCTTCGGGGCCTATATAGGATGGGAAATAACAAAAAAAATCGGACAAGTTAAACTTGTCCGATTGAACGATTAAGTTATTAATAAATAACGATTTATTTAGCAGCTGCTTTTTTTGCTGTACGACGACGAGCTGCAGGCTTTTTAGCTGCAGTTGTTTTTTTCGCAGTTGTTTTTTTGCGAGTTGTACGCTTAGCAGTTTTTCTTTTAGCTGGCTTTTTCTTAGCAGTAGTTTTCTTAGCTGCTTTTCTCTTAGCTGGCTTTTTCTTAGCTACTGTTTTTTTAGCAGTAGTTTTTTTAGCTGCTTTTCTTTTAGCTGGTTTTTTCTTAGCTACTGTTTTTTTAGCTACTGTCTTCTTAGCAGTAGTTTTTTTCGCAGCAGTTTTTCTTCTGCGAGTTGTTCTTTTCGCTGCAGGCTTTTTAGCTGCTGCTTTTTTTGTTGTTGCCATTATCTGCTCCTTAAGTTGAGACTTCAAATTTTTTTCGCCATAACAATATATTACGACTTTTACTCTTCTAATTATTAATATAACTAATATGTAATAAAAAATAAATTATTTTTTTATATTATTTTAAATAATAGTAATTATATAATTCCATTTTATTGTTTTTACGTATGTGTGACGCATTTTTCAAACCTTTAAAAAATTTTTTATTATACATGTAACTAAGCCCTTCATTATGCAATTTTTGTATCTATAGGAGCTTTGATTTAGGTTTTTTTTGAAGTCAGCGAAAATCGATTATTAATCCATTACCCACTTATTATTAGTTAGTTAACAATATTTCTGGTGTTTTAGTATAAAAAAAGGTATGTCTTGTAAAGGGTTCTTTATGGTAGAATCTTTGTACAATAGATTGATTTGTAGGCGATTATGACGAAATATTCCCCGGTATTGCTCCTTTACTACAAGCCAAGTTGTCCTTTTTGCCGAAAGGTATTGGACTTCTTAAGCAAGCTGAACAAAACTGTTCCTTTAAAGGATATTAGTAAAGAGGAAGGGGCAAGGGATGAACTGCAGCATTTGGGTGGTAAAGTCCAAGTACCCTGCCTTTTCATCGACGGGAAAGCGTTATACGAGTCGGACGAAATCATCGATTGGTTGAAAAAATACTACCAGGAAGGATCATTATGACAGCTTTTATTTGTTTTTTAGCTACACTTTCCCTTTATTTTAAACCGTCTTGCCCCTACAGCCAGAAGGTCATCCACTATTTAGAGACTAGTGGACATAAAGTGGAATACATAAATATTGCTGAAAATACCGAAGAGCGTAAAACACTCGTCAAAACGGGCGGTAAGCCTCAAGTTCCTTGCCTTTTCATCGACGGCAAGCCTCTGTATGAGTCAAGCGACATTATTGCTTGGCTGGAAAAACATCCGACTAAATAGGAAATCTTATGCCCAAAGCCAAACGCGTTGTATCGATCTTTGTATTGGCCATGTTTAACGTCTCGCTAATGGCCTCTCTTCGCAATCTCCCTTTGGTATCTGAACTTGGTCTTTCGGCTTTATTTTTCTTTACCGTTGTTGGTATCGGTTTTTTAATTCCCGCAGCGCTAGTTTCAGCAGAGCTTGCTACTGGATGGCCCAAATCGGGAGGAATTTATATTTGGGTACGGGAAGCTTTTGGCGATAAGTGGGGGTTTTTTGCTATTTGGATGCAGTGGATTCATAATGTAACCTGGTTTCCAGCTATTTTATCATTTGTTGCCGCAACCCTGGCCTACATATTTAATCCAGAACTGGCCTCTAGCAAGATCTTCATTTTATGCGTTGTTTTATCCGTTTTCTGGGGCATGACCTTATTCAATTATCTAGGAATTAAGTTATCGAGTTTATTTAGTACCGTTGGAGTGATTGCCGGAACCATTATTCCTGGCCTCTTGATCATTTTTCTGGGAATTTCCTGGGTGGCCTCCAACCAACCCTCTTTCTTAACCATTTCCTGGGATGCATTTATTCCCGATTTGGGCGACCCGCAAAATCTGGTCTTTATGGGTGGTTTATTTTTGGCTTTTGCTGGATTAGAAGTCTCAGCTGCTTACGCCGGAGAGGTAAAAGACCCTCAAAAAAACTATCCCCGAGCCATTATCATCGCCGCCCTGATTACTTTTTTCCTATTTATGCTCGGCTCTTTGTCGATTGCAGTGGTTATTCCCAAAAGCGAAATTAGTCTAGTCTCAGGTCTAATGGAAGCTTTTCAGCTGTTTTTGGTGAATTACAATTTAGCGTGGTTTGTTCCGATCTTAGCCATGTTGCTCGTATTTGGAGCAGTAGCCGAAGTCAACTCTTGGATCATCGGCCCAGTAAAAGCTCTCTATACTACATCTTTGCATGGCAATTTGCCTCCTATTTTCCAGAAGCAAAACCGGCACAATATGCCCGTGAATTTGCTACTATTCCAGGCCATTATCGTTACCATTGCCGCTTGTGTCATCTTATTTATGCCCTCTATTAGTGCCGCTTACTGGATCTTGACTGCGCTCAGCGCTCAACTCTACCTTGTGATGTATTTAACTATGTTTGCCGCCGCCATTAAGCTGCGCTACAGTAAACCCCATGTACCTAGAGCTTATAAAATTCCCCACCCTCATAAGGGAATGTGGATTGTGGCCTGCGTCGGCATGTTTGCATCTATATTTGCGATTACTTTAAGTTTTTTACCACCCTCGCAGTTGGCTGTGGGCAACTTGCTATTTTACGAACTCTTTCTCTTGATTGGTTTCGGATGTATGATTGCACTACCTTTTGTCATGCACGCGTTTAGAAAACCGGAGTGGATGAAGAAAATCCATGATTCCGCTAGCTGAGGCCCTAAGACCTACATCGTACACCGAGGTCGTAGGCCAACAACCTGTTCTGAACTTGCTTCGGCAGCTCAAACATCCTTTTTCAATTCTACTTTGGGGGCCTCCTGGCTGCGGTAAAACCACCATCGCCAGGCTCTACGCTAAGCACTTTGACGCCCACTTTGTCACTTTTAGTGGCACCTGCTCTAGCACCGCTGAAATCAAACTTCTCCTCAAAGAAACCCATTCCATGCCCCTATTGAATAAAAAGCGCGTCCTTTTTGTCGATGAAATCCACAGGTTTAATAAGGCCCAACAAGACATTTTTCTCCCCTATCTAGAAGATGGTTCTATTACACTGATTGGGGCCACAACTGAAAATCCATCCTTTTCTCTAAACGATGCCCTACTCTCTCGTTTGCGCGTTTTTCAACTGCAGCACCTAGAAACTTCTCACCTACAAATCATCCTAAATCGAGCTAAAACCCACCATCATCTCAAGCTCACCGACGCCGCTGACCAATATCTGATAGACCTTAGCGGAGGTGATGCCCGGCATTTTCTCAATTTGCTAGAAAACTTGATTGCCGCAGCTCCAGATACCATCCTAGATACCGGCGATCTGGAGCCTTTGATCCAAGCCCGTGCTCCCAAATACGACAAGCACAGTGATCAACACTTTAACCTTATCTCGGCTTTGCATAAATCCGTACGCGGCTCTGACCCCGATGCTGCTCTTTACTGGCTAGCACGTATGCTATCCGCTGGAGAAGACCCCAACTATTTATGCCGTCGCCTCCTTCGCATGGCCACAGAAGACATAGGGCTTGCAGACCCCCAAGCCATCTCGCAGGTTTTGAGTGCTTGGCAGGGTTTTGAGCGGCTGGGTAGCCCTGAGGGCGATTTGCTGCTAGCTCAAGCCACTATCTACCTTGCCCTCTCTCCTAAATCCAATGCTGCCTATACCGCCTTCAGCGCAGCTCAAACGCTGGCCAAAACAACGGCGCACCTTGATCCCCCTAAGCATATACTCAATGCCCCGACAAGCTTAATGAAAAAACTGGACTACGGCAAAGGATATGCCTATGATCACGATTGTAAAGACGGCTTTTCTGGTCAGGAATACTTTCCAGAAGCTTTAAAAAGAGAAAATTTTTACCTGCCGATCGAGCGCGGCTTTGAGCGGGATTTAAAAAAACGGCTCGAATACTTTACCAAATTGCGCAATCATCTAGTGGGTTAAAGAAAAAGCGGAGGAAGCCGCCTATTGACAACTCAAGGAATGAAAGACGATACGCTACCGTCTTTGGCCTCTATAAGAGACATGTTTACCTGAGCGATTTATGGCGGCAAAAGGGCAAGGACATGAAAATTAAGATCAGTTCTTAAAATGCAGAAGACGTCCCTACGGGTGCAGATAGCGTGTGTTAGTTCAAAAAGCGTACCCGCCATAAATATGCAGCTCCCTCACTTTTTTAATTTAACATATATGTAATTAATATGTAAATAATTATTTATAATTCTCTATTTTAGTATTATTAAATCGTTTATATTTAATTTTAATTGAATTTTTTCGATTATAACTCGTTAAAAATCAACAAAAAATCACACTTGATATAAATTAATAAATTTTGACAGAATGCTTCTAACATTGTTGACCGGGAGTCTGAATATGGTAGTAAAAGCTGCTCCAGCCAGAATTAAGACACTACACGCTTTGGCACAAATGCAACAGGATTACGTTGTGCGTGTTAGGCGCGATCTCCATAAAATCCCTGAGCTGGGATGGCATGAAACTAAAACGCTCCAATATATCAAAAATGAAATAGCCAAGCTTTTACCGTTGCTAGTATATGATGCTAGGCTTGTCGAGTTAGAAGGTGGCATCTACCTCGATATCGATGTCAATCCTGATGCTGAACGATTCTTATTTCGAGCAGATATTGATGGCCTGCCTATTCAAGAACAAACAGGATTGCCGTTTTCATCGGAACATGAAGGCCTTATGCATGCTTGCGGACACGATTGTCATGCGGCGATGTTGCTTGGATTTTTGAGATCAGTGGCTTCTGGATTTGAGCCAACGCAAAATTTGAGGCTTGTCTGGCAAAGAGCCGAAGAAATCATCACCTCTCAATCTGGCGGCGCCAGGCTAGTGGAAGAAGGTATCTGCGATGGAATTACCAAAGCTTTTGGCTTGCATGTGTCTACCCCGCATGAAAACGGTGTTTTTTTCTCTAGATCAGGCCCAATGCTGGCTAATGCAGCGCATCTTTTCATTGAAATCAAATGTACCGGCGGCCACGTGATGCGCCCCGATTTTGGATCAAACGCCATTGACATTGTAACCGAAATTCAGGTCGCAATGCGTAGTTTTGCTCAGCTAACCTTAGGATCAAGCGCACCGATCAATTTTGTGCCATCTCAATCTAATGCTGGCCGAATATTCAATGTGATGCCCGATAAAGCCGAACTCTGGTTTTCGATACGCAATTTTTTAGAACCCAGAGAACTGCGCCTATTTTTATGTAAGCTACGCGCCAAAATTGAAAGTATTGTTTCCAGCTTTAAAGATGGAAAGGTCAACGCATTCGAATTTTACCAAGGCTTCCCCGTCTGCGCCAATGACCAAGCATGCAAAGAGTCGGTGGAAAAAATTCTGCATTCCCATGGTTTTGAAACACAAGAAACCGAGCAACTCTATGCAGGAGAGGATTTTGCCTTCTACACCGAACATTGCATCTCATCGTTTTGGATGTTAGGAGTTAAGCAAGGCCCTGGACATGATCACCATACGCCCTTGTTTAACCCAGAAGAGTCCAAACTGTGGCAAGGAGTCGCTTTTTGGCTAGCGCTTGCGTAGTTCTTCGGCACTTTTAAGAGGATCTTCAAACTCTTCCCAGGAGTAGAATTTCTCTTCTTTTTCCTTTTTCTTTTTCTCTTTATTAGATGCCGAGCGATTTTGCAAGAGTCCATGCTTAGATAAAATGACTGGAACTTCTCCCTTTTCATTCACAAAAAGCATGCTGCTGGGCGATCCGCCATAAACTAAGACCCCCTCGTGCATTTTGTTTTTAGACATGATCAAATGCGGGGCTTTTTCAGCAATGCCTAAAATAATATCGGGGTCTTTATCTTCTTGAAAAAAGCTCAAGGATGGATTTTTTCCACCACGTAGGAAAGCGGCAATATCCCCTTCATGGTTGCCAAGGCCAAGGGCGGCACCTCCACTTTTAAGAGCAATAAATGAACCGATAACTTCTCCCTTTTCTTCACGAAGAAAGACCCCTGGAGAAGTACCCCCTTGCAATTGAACTCGAGGATTACTCTCATTATCGTTAAATTTCATCATCGCTCCATTTTGAGTAGCAAGCATCTCCAGCTGAGACTTATTGCCGCTACGCATCATAAGGGATGGATTATCAGATCCAGAAAAGGATAGCACTGGGTCTTGGTTCTGGTCCCGTAGAGATAGATTAGCATAACCACTTTCGGTAGCAGCTAAGTTTGCAATGACTGTTTTATCTTTATTTAACACAAAAAATCCCGGTAGCTCTCCACCTTGAACTTGAAAACGCTTGTTTCCAGATGCATCGTAAAGCACGAATCCCGAGCCATCTTTTTCAAAATCGCGTATCTGCATAACGGTTTTATCAGAACCATTTTTTATCAGAATACCAGGAGCGCTTCCACCTTCTAGATGTAGCCGCTCTTTTCCACGTTCATCGCAAAGAGCAATAACTGGCTTATGATCTTCGACTCGCAACTCCATAAGAATGCGTCCATGCGGAGAGCGGAGAACAAACTTTTCGGCTTCGATCACTTTTTCGTGTGTGCCAGTCCTAAACCCAAGTAATGTTATAAGCGATAAAAGCACTCCTGCAAAAAAAACCAATCCCCACTTCATATAAGCCCCTCTCTTAAAAATTTCATTCTATGGATCAGATCTTTTTTGAACACTAAAGAATTTATTTGTTAAAAATATGCAGGTTATATAAAATCCCTTGAGTATGAAAGCCTCACCTGTTGGACAAACACCTTCATGGCAAAGCCCACCAGTCAGTGGTGCTACCCCATCTTATCGCCCTCCTCCGGCAAGAGACACTCATTCATCGGCACAGCCTACGCTCTATGACGTATGGGTGGTCGGATGGAGCTGTTTTTGGGTAGTTGAGATCGTCAAGGGTGTGATAGAAGTTGTGACTGGCAAAGAGGTTGAGTAGGCTCAACCCAACGGCCGTGCGCTTTGATAAGCTCAACCAGACGCTCATCAGCGTCGGCGTGATCGATTCCTTTTTCTACGCAAGTTTTGCCAACGTACAAATCGATTTTGTTCGTGCGCGATCCCACATATCCAAAATCGGCATCAGCCATTTCGCCGGGTCCATTGACAATACAGCCCATGATGGCAATTTTCACACCCGGTAAATGCGCAGTTTTGGCTTTGATGCGCTCTGTCACCTCTTGCAAATCAAAGAGAGTGCGTCCACAGCCGGGGCAGGCAATAAAGTCGGTCTTGGTTGTGCGCATACGGCAAGCTTGCAGGATATTAAACGATAGCCTACGGGCAAAATCGAGATCTTCTACCGAATAGAGACAGATCCCCTCACCACATCCATCCATGAGCAACGCCCCGAGTTCTGCCGATGCACAAATCAAAGGATCTTGGTCATTTTTGTAAAGGAGTACTACAGATTGCTCTGGATGCTCTTTGAAAAATCGCCTTCCTTCATGCAGCATCGATTTTTCCGCTTCAAAATAGAGCACTTGAGGGTTGATTTGAATGCCGATGGCTTCTAACTGAGCCAGTTTTTCTTGAGCATCAGGGTTTGTAACGGTTTCTTTCAGCACCAACGCGTCTGCTGAATCGATAGCCCGGACAGGCTTGCCAAACTGCACCTGGCACCCGATTTGAGAATAGAAATCATCATCTAAAATCTGCTTTTCGCTCACAGCCAAAATCACTGCCCCATCTCGGTGGAGGGGACTTTCCTGCCTTGATCTTTTGAAAATGGGCGATGGAATAGCAGAGGCGTGTTTTTCGGCAAGTGCAATGAGCCTCTGACAAGGGTCAATTTCTGCCCAAGGATCTTCAGTCAACGATACTCTAATCGTGTCGCCTAAGCCATCTAAAAGAAGCGTGCCGATGCCTACCGAAGATTTCACCCTCCCTTCTTCACCATTACCCGCTTCAGTAACTCCTAAGTGTAGAGGATAGTCCCAACCGAGCTTATCCATTGCCTCCACAAGCTGGCGATATGCCTCTACCATCACAATAGGATTGCTCGATTTCATTGAAAACATAAAATCGTGATAGTCATATTTTCGACAAACCTTAGCAAACTCAAGTGCCGATTCCACCATCCCCATAGGGCTATCGCCAAACCGGTTCATGATGCGATCGGAGAGTGATCCATGATTGGTACCGATACGCATGGCTCGTCCTAACTGTTTGCACTTGAGCACCAGAGGGGAAAACCCCTCATCGATACGTTCAAGCTCAGCGGCATAAGCAGCATCGTCGTAATCTAGCGTGCGAAAACTGGCCCTTGGATCAACATAGTTTCCTGGATTGACCCGGACTTTATCGACAAATTCAGCCACTAACATGGCAGCTGGTGGATAAAAATGGATATCGGCCACCAGTGGAATCTCGTAGCCCTTTTGAATCAGACTATTTTTAATGCCCTCACAAGCGTATGCCTCTTTTTTTCCCTGCACAGTGACCCGTGCTATTTCACAGCCGCTATCTGCAAGGCGCATGATTTGCAAGGTTGTCGCTTCAACATCGCGGGTGTTAGAGGTTGTCATCGACTGGATACGGACAGGATTTAAGCCCCCGACCCCTACTTTTCCTACCTTCACTTCACGCGTTTTACGTCTCATCCAAATCTCCCAATAAAGGCTGCATCACACTTTGCAGCTAGAATAAAATCATTTTCGGTTAATCCATCAATCTTATGCGTCCAAATCAATAACTTTACCTTATTCCAAGACAATTCCATATCCGGATGGTGCTGCTCTTCTTCGGCAATATGGCCTACATCATTCACAAAAGCCAAAGCCTCTTTAAAATTTTTACATTTGTAGGTTTTTTCCAAATGATGCTCGCCTACAATTTGCCAATTTTCATCTAGTTGATCTTGAAAGTGTTGAAGCTGGTTACCCTTTAAAGGCTTCTCAGCACCCAAGCATGGCACACATTTTTTTTGAGGTAGATTTTCCATTTAGGCTCCATTATAAGGGATTCATGGGTAAAATTGCAGCTATTGTTTGCTTCTGCACTAATGACTATCGCTGCATCAAAAAATGTTTGCAAGAGCTTTCCTTTTTAGATCAAATTATCGTTCCTGTCTGTGATCATTTATTTGATGGAACGCCCGAAAATAGAAAGCTTTTAGATTTAACCTATTACGAAAATCCTCACGCTCAGTTCGTTGAATTCGCCTACGACTTTAATCAACTCTATAACCCGCACACTCTCTGCGAGCCTGGCAATCTAAACTGGGCCTTTTACTGGCATTCAACGGCCCGCCTGGTGGGCTATTTTCACCTTGACCCCTCAATAGAACACGTCCTTTTTGTCGACTGCGATGAAATTTTTGAGGGCCAGCGCTTTAAAGAATGGCTAGCTACAGATGCTCATAAAGAATACGCGGTCATGCGCCCTTTTGGACTCTACTACTTTAGATCTGCCCGCCATGCGGCCAAAGTCATTCACACAGCGCCTCTTCTTGCTCCGGTAAAAAAACTCTCCCCTCAAATCATTTTTGATGTCAAAGAGCGCTACGGCATGACCCTTAAAATCCAGGGCAAAAAAATGTTGGGGATTACCGGTCTCGATGGCATGCCGCTCTACCACCACTACAGCTGGGTGCACACCAAAGAAGAAGCCTTAAAAAAAGCACGCAGTTGGGGGCATCGTCACGATAAAGACTGGTGTCCTGAAATTGAAGCTGAATTTGCCAAACCCATCGAAGAGCAAAACGAAAACTTCATCTTTGACACAGAATGCTTTGAACTCGAGCCCTATTTCGACCCAATGACAGTGGAACCTATCTATCCCCCTGCCCTTCCAAACACCTTTTCTAACGTCTTAAAAGTCGATCGAAAAACTATTTTGCACAAGTGGCTAGCGCGGGACTTTGGTTTATGAAAACATCAGCTAGCCCCCAAGGAAACCGAAGCTCTGCTTGATTCAAAATTTCAAAATCCTCCAAAGGATAGCTTGTTGTGACCACCCGCAAGGGCCATTTTGCCAGCCGTTTGGCTAAAAATTGGATCTCAGTCTCATCCAGACAAGTGCCATATAAATAAACACACGTGGCTGTATTCAAGGGCGTTTTCAACATGTTCTCGCATCTGAATTCGATATTTTGAATTCTATGCATTTGGGCAATCAAGACTGCTTGACTGACAAAGGCAGGAATCTGTTCGATTCCAGTGACTCTGCATCCAAAAAAATGGTTCAGAAAAAAAGCACCTCGCCCCCTGCCGCATCCCATTTCAACCAGGTGGTCGTAAGGCTGCAAATTCAAAAGCTTCCCTACAATTTCCAACGTCTCAAGCGGTGTTTCTCCATACTGATACACATTCGACTCACCGATCTCTTGCAAATAACGCTTACTAACTTTAAATGGGTTGGGACCAGATAGCACCTTTTGGTCCAGAGCAGCAAAAATCTCATCGTCATAATAGTGTTTTTCTACGCGCTTTTGCCGCAAAAAATCCTGAAATTTAACCGAAAAATAATTTACCAACTGACCTTTTCACCAGGTTCAACCGCAAGAAAAGTGGAAGGATCGAGATGAGCTTTACTCATCGCTTGGTACAAGTCATAGGGAGGCCGATCAAGTGGCTCATCAGAGAGCCGATACGTCTTCCAGTGCATGCCAAGGCTCAGCTTTGAGTGGACATCCTGATGGATTTTCACTGCACATTTAGGATCCACATGAACTGGCTTCATAAACGGCAGCGGCTCGTAGGTCCCAATCGGAATCAAGCTCAAATCCATCTTTCCAAATTTCTTGCCGATTTTTTTAAAATCTACCCGATTATAACCTGTATCACCGCAAAAATACAGTTGTTTACCTGTTTTAGGAAATTTCACCACCCAGCCGACCCACAAAGAGCGATTGCTATCGAGGGGAGAGCGCCCTGAAAAATGCTGGGTAGGCACAGCGGTAAACTCAATATTTTTCATTTTAGCCGTCTCCCACCACCCTAGCTCCTGCACATGAGCTACACCAAGCCGCTTAAACCACTTCCCTACGCCTTTGGGGACCATCCATTGAATCTGGGGATCTTTTCGATTGAGCGCCATGACAGTCTCTTTTTCCAAATGATCATAATGATTATGGCTAATCAAAACACAATCAATTTTGGGCAATTTATCCAACTCAATACCAGGAGCATGTCGTCTAACTGGCCCCAAAAAAGGCAAGGGTGAAGCACGCTTACCAAAAACCGGATCAGTGAGCAGGTTAAAACCGTCCACTTGCAAAAGAAAAGTGCAATGGCCGATCCAAGTAGCGCAAGGCCCTGTCTTTTTCTTTTTGGGTTTGGGGTAGACGAAGTCAGCTGGTGGGGGCATCAAATTTTCGGCATGCCCCCAGTAGCCCAGTTTCCAGAGCAGAACATCGAACAAACGACGCCTAATATTGCCAACGTGAGGATTATTGTATCTCATTCTGTAATTGTAGCCTTTTTTAGCATCAGCTGAAAAGAGGCAATATTTACCTAACCCTAACGTCCGGATTTATACCGAAGTACATTCAAAAACTTTGGAAATTTAAGGGGGATGATGCCGTAGATAAACTCCTATAGCCAGGAATCAGAACAGGCTACCCAACCACTAAGGGGCAATAATCGTTACATTTGCATTGCGTCTCAAAGCTGCTTCCAATTCATCCTTAACTGTATCACTGATACCATCCCAAGAAAGGCTCAGATTCGTTAGTGTTTTGTTTTGTTTGATAGCTCGTACTAGGGCTTCTACTCCTTTTTCGCCAATCATGTTGCGTTCGAGATTAAGCGATGTGAGCGTTTTGTTTTCTTTCAGGACTGCTGCCAGCGCTTTTGCACCGTCATCGCCGATGTCGTTTCCGCAAAGATCAAGCGATGTCAACGTGGTGTTTGTTGCCAGGGCTTCTGCCAGCGCTTTTGAACCTTTAACACCGATGAAGTTAGCGCAAAGACTAAGCGATGTCAGCGTGGTATTTGTAGCCAGGGCTTCTGCCAGCGCTGCTACACCTATAGGGCCGATGCGGTTGTCTTTAAGAACAAGCGATGTGAGCGTTTTGTTTTCTTTCAGGGCTTCTGCTAGCGCTTGTGCTCCTTCATTGCCAATGATGTTGCATTCAAGATTAAGCGATGTGAGCGTTTTGTTTTCTTTCAGGGCTTCTGCCAACGCTTTTGCTCCTTCAGCGTCAATGCACCCAAAATAAACACTTCTAAGATTAAGTGATGTGAGCGTTTTGTTTTTTTTCAGGGCTTCTGCTAGCGCTTGTGCTCCTTCATTGCCGATGGAGTTAGCGCAAAGAATCAGCGATATCAACGTGGTATTTGTAGCCAGAGCTTCTGCCAGCGCTTTTACTCCTTTCTTGCCAATCATATTGTGTTCAAGACTAAGCGATGTGAGCGTTTTGTTTTCTTTTAGGGCTTCTGCCAGCGCTTTTGCTCCTTCATCGCCAATTTCGTTACTTTCGAGATTAAGCGATGTCCATGTTGTGTTTTCTTTCAGGGCTTCTGCCAGCGCTTTTGCTCCTTCATCGCCGATTGAAAGTCTACTTAAATTCAATTCGTTGGATAATTTTGAACCAGTCTTCCAATTTCTGCTTAAATAAATCCCTACCCCCCCTGCTGCGATTAAAGCAATCGCTCCAACCGTAAAACCTCCCACTACATTTAAAACAACCGCTCCAGCGGTAAAACCTATAACCCAGGGATAACGGCGCGCTAAGGAGGTGATTTTTTGCGTAGTAAATGTTTGCGTTGCTGGCTGAACAACTCTTGTTGTTGTTGCGCGAACTATAGTTGTCATTTGAAATCCTTCTTTTAATGATTATTTGAAGATATTGTATTTAAAATATTAATAAATATCAATGGCAAATTGAAAATTATGCACATATTCAGCTCTGACAGCTGGTTGCAGCGTTAGTGCCCGGGCGTTAAATTTAGTAGAGTTTGTCCTAACCGGCAACATTTAGGCCGGGAATGCATTATAATATAAAAAATTTACTATAATTTTTCAGTAAATCAAGCGATTTGAGCGTTACGTTTTGTCTCATGGCTGCTGCCAGCTCTATTGCACCTTCATCGCCAATGTTGTTAAACTGAAGATAAAGTGATGTGAGCGTTTTATTTTCTTTCAGGGCTTCTGCTAGCTCTTTTGCACTTTCATCGCCAATGTTGTTGCCTTCAAGGTCAAGCCATTTGAGCGTTTTATTTTCTTTCAGGGCTGCTGCCAGCTCTTTTCCACCTTTATCGTCAATTTTGTTGCCTTTAAGGTCAAGCCATTCGAGCGCTCTGTTTTCTTTCAGGGCTTTTGCCAGCTCCTTTGATCCTTCAGCGCCAATGTTGTTGCCTCCAAGATCAAGTGATCTAAGCGTTGCGTTTTGTCTCATAGCTGCTGCCAACTCTTTTGCGCCTGCAGTTTCGATGTTATTTACCCTAAGGTTAAGTGATGTGAGCGTTTTGTTTTCTTTCAGGGCTTTTGCCAGCTCTATTGCACCTTCATCGCCAATGTTGTTGTATCCAAGATCAAGAGATCTGAGCGTTGCGTTTTGTCTCATAGCTGCGGCCAGCTCTTTTAATCCTTCAGAGCCAATTTTGTTGCGCTCAAGATTAAGCGATGTCAGCGTGGTGTTTTTTGCCAGCGCTTTTGCACCGTCATCGCCGATTGTGTTACTATCAAGATTAAGCGATTTGAGGGTTATGTTTTTTCTCAGGGCTTCTGCCAGCTCTTTTACACCATCAGCGCGGATGTTGTTGTATCCAAGATCAAGCGATCGAAGACTTGCGTTTTGTCTCAGAGCTGCTGCCAGCTCTTTTGCACCTTCAGTTTCGATGTTGTTTACGCTAAGATTAAGTGATGTGAGCGTTTTGTTTTCTTTCAGGGCTTCTGCCAGCTCTTTTGCTCCTTCAGCGTCGATGTTGTTGTATCTAAGATCTAGCGATCTAAGCTTTACGTTTTGTCTCATAGCTCCTGCCAGCGCTTTTGCGCCTTCAGTGCCGATTCTGTTGCCTCCAAGATCAAGCGATGTGAGCGTGGTGTTTTTTCGCAGGACTGCTGCCAGCTCTTTTGCACCTTCAGCTCCGATTTCGCTGTACCCAAGATCAAGCGATGTGAGCGTTACATTTTGTCTCAGAGCTGCTGCCAGCGCTTTTGCACCTTCATCGCCAATGTTGTTAAACTTAAGATTAAGTGATGTCAGCGTGGTGTTTTTTCTCAGGGCTGCTGCCAGCTCTTTTACACCTTCATCGCCAATGTCGTTTTTGCTAAGATCCAATAAAGCTAAAGTCGGATCGTTGCGGCGAAGTCTTTCAAGAATCTCCAAGAAACTTGTCAGTGATAAATTTACTGGGGCGCAACGCCCACTAATCGTAGGGAGCTCACCTCTATTAGTCCAGGGATGACCACCCAGTAAGGAAGTGATTTTTTGTGTGGAGGATACTTGTATCCATTGCTGAGAAGCCCTCGCCGCATAACCCTTAATTTTCATTCTAACCCCTTCTCATCAATGATGACTTGGGTGTATTATGTCTAGAGCCTGTATACATATCAATAGCCAACTGACGTCCGGGCTCATATCCGGATTCATTTATCGATCTGAGGTCAGTTACTAAAACTCGCAGCAGTCATGCTATATGCAAGCAAAAAAAGCGTTAGAATTTCCCCAAACAGCTAAAAATAAGCGATAAGTTACCTAATCACTAGGGTGCTATAGCGGCATTATTTGCATTGCGTTCCAAAGCCGCTGCCAATTTATCTATAACTTCGTCATTGATGCTCATATTATCGGAAAAAAGACGTAACTCTGTTAGCGTTCTGTTGGTAGCCATGGCTTCTAATAAGGCTTTTGCTCCTTTATCGCCGATGTTGTTTTGTTCAAGGTTTAACAACATAAGCATAGAGTTTTGCTTCAGCATAGTTGCCAGCGCTATTGCACCTTCATCACCGATTTTGTTAAGGGATAGATCAAGCGATGTGAGCGTTTTGTTTCCTTTCAGGGCTTCTGCCAGCGCTTTTGCTACTTCATCGCCAATTTTGTTCCCCCTAAGATCAATTGATAGAAGCGTTGCGTTTGTAGCCAAGGCTTCTGCCAGCGCTTGTGCACCGTCAGCGCCAATTTTGTTGCGCTCAAGATTAAGCGATGTAAGCGTGGGGTTTGTTGCCAGGACTTTTGCCAGCGCTTGTGCACCGTCAACGCCGATTTCGTTGCATCCAAGATCAAGCAATCTCAGCGTTTTGTTGTCTTTTAGGGCTGCTGCAAGCTCCTTCGCGCCTTCAGCGGCAATATTGCTGCCTAAAAGACCAAGTGATGTCAGCGTTTTGTTGTCTTTCAGGGCTTCTGCCAGCGCTCTTGCTCCGTAATAGCCAATTTGATTATATATAAGCTCAAGCGATTTGAGCGTTGTGTTTTTTTCTAATGCATTTGCAAGCGCTCTTGCACCGTAATGGTTAATTTCGTTACCAAATAGATCAAGCAATGTAAGCGTTTTGTTTATTTCCAGTGCTTGTGCCAACGCTTCTAGACCGTAAAAGCCAATATTGTTCGCTCCAAAGTAAAGGGACGTGAGGGTGTTGTTTTGTTTCAGGGCTTCTGCCAGCGCTATTGCACCGACATCGCCAATTTTGTTCCCTACAACATCAAGCCATGTCAGCGTTTTGTTTCCTATCAGGGCTGCTGCAAGCTCCTTTGCGCCTTCAGAGCCGATGCAGTTAGACGGAAGATTAAGCGATTTCAGCGTGGTGTTTGTTTCCAGGGCTTTTGCTAGCGCTATCGCACCGACACTGCCAATGTTGTTGCTTTCAAGATCAAACAATGTCAGCGTTTTGTTGTCTTTCAGGGCTTCTGCCAGCGCTATTGCACCGACATCGCCAATTTTGTTCCTACGAAGATCAAATATCAGCTTGGGGTTTGTAGTCAGGGCTTGTTCCAACGCCATTGCACCGACATCGCCAATTTTGTTGCGCTCAAGATTAAGCGATGTCAGCATTTCGTTTGTTTTCAGGGCTTCGACCAGCGCTATTGCACCATCATCGCCAATTTCGTTATTAATAAGATTAAGCGCTGCCAGCGCAGTATTTGTCGCCAGGACTCCTGCCAACGCTATCGCACCGTCATCGCCAATTTTGTTGCGCTCAAGATTAAGCGATGTGAGCGTTTTGTTTTCTTTCAGAGCTTCTGCCAGCGCTTGTGCACCGTCAGCTCCGATTTCATTCCACTCAAGACTAAGCAATGTAAGCGTTTCGTTTTCTTTCAGGACTGCTGCCAGCGCTTTTACTCCTTCAGCTCCGATTTTCCAGTACCCAAGATCAAGCGATGTGAGCGTTTCGTTTCCCTTCAGGGCGGCTGCCAGCGCTATTGCACCGTCAGCGTGAATTGTGTGCATACGAAGATCCAATAAAACTAAAGTCGGGTCGTTGCGGTAAAGTCTTTCGAGAATCTCTACGAAACTTGTCCATGATGAATTTATACGAAAATCCAATAAAGCTAAAGTCGGGTTGTTACGGCGAAGTCTTTCGAGAATCTCTACGAAACTTGGCTGTGGTAAATTTAATGGCGCGCAACGCCCAGTAATCATGGGGGGCTCACTTCTGTTGGTCCAGGGATGACCACCCACTAAGGAATTAATTCCTTGTGTAGAGGATTCTAGTGTTGCGGGCAGACCATCCTTGTTTCCATAACCCTTAATTTTCATTCTAACTCCTTCTCATCAATGATGACTTGGGTGTATTATGTCTAGAGCCTGTATACATATCAATAGCCAACTGACGTCCGGGCGCATGTCCGGATTCATTTATCGATCTGAGGTCAGTTACTAAAACTCGCAGCAGTCATGCTATATGCAAGCAAAAAAAGCGTTAGAATTTCCCCAAACAGCTAAAAATAAGCGATAAGTTACCTAATCACTAGGGTGCTATAGCGGCATTATTTGCATTGCGTTCCAAAGCCGCTTTCAAATCATCTTTAACTGTCTCGCTGATATCATCCCAAGGAAGCACCAACTCTATTAGCGTTTTGTTATGATTGATGGCATCTAATAGGGCTTTTGCTCCTTCTTCGCCAATCCCACGATTCCAAAGATAAAGCGATTTGAGGCTTGTGTTTACTTTTAGGGCTGCTGCCAGCGCTTTTGCACCGTCATCGCTGATTTGGTTGTGAGAAAGATCAAGTGATTTCAGCGAGGTGCTTGTTCCCAGGGCTGCTGCTACCTCTTTGGTTCCTTCATCGCCAATTTCGTTAAATTCAAGGTCTAACGACATGAGTGCTGTGTTTTCTCTCAACCCTTTTGCCAGCTCTTTTGCACCGTTATCGCCGATTCGGTTACTTCTTAGATGAACCGATGCCAGCTTTTTGTTCCTAGCCAGAGCTCCTGCCAGCGCTTCTGCACCGTCAGCGCCGATGTCGTTTCCACAAAGATCGAGCAATGTTAGCGTAGTGTTTGTTCTCAACCAGTTTGCCAGAGCCATTGCACCCATAGATTCAATTTGGTTATAATCAAGATAAAGCTCTGTGATTGTTATATTTTTTTTGGTCAACTCCTTTCCATCTTGATTGTTGCTGTTGTTGGAACAAAGACCAAGAGATTTGAGCGTTTCGTTTTCTTTCAGGGCGGCTGCCAGCGCTATTGCACCGTCAGCGTGAATTTTGTTAGACCCTAGATTAAGAGATTTGAGTGTGGGGTTTTTTGTTAGGGCTTCTACCAGATTTTGTGCACCTAGAGCAGTAATGTGATTACCTTCAAGATTAAGCGATTTGAGAACCTGGTTATGTTCTAGGACTGCAGCCAGATCTTTTGCACTTTCATCGCCAATTTCATTGTTTCCAAGATTAAGCGATGTCAGCGTATTGTTTGTTGCCAACGCATATATCAGCTGCTTTGCACTTTCATCGTTAATTTCATTCCATGCAAGATCGAGCGATGTAAGCGTTTTGTTCTGTTGCAGCATAGTTGAAAACTCTGGCAAGTCCACAATGCCGATATTGTTATGCCTAAAACTAAGCAATATGAGCGTTGTGTTTTTCGTCAGGACTTCTACCAGATCTTTTGCACCTTGGGGGCCAATTTCGTTATATCCAAGATCAAGCGATATCAGCGTGGTGTTTGTAGTTAAGGCTTTTGCAAGCTCCATTGCTTTTGTGTCATCAATTTCAAGTTTACTAAAATCCAATGAAGTTAAAGTCGGATCATTACGTTTAAGCCCTGCGATAGCTTCTTCATAACTTGTCCGCACTGGACGTGCTAGCGCATCATTTTGACCACTTGCTGAAGGCTCGTCTTTGTTTTCTGCTTCGGCAGGTAACTTTGCATCTTTCTTAGGTTCTTCATAACTTGTCGGCACTGGACGTGCTAGCGCATCATTTTGACCACTTGCTAAAGGCTCATCTTGA
>JACKPP010000002.1 GCA_024233455.1 Chlamydiales bacterium | reverse complement strand
GTAGACTCTATGATGATTGATACATCAGATAACCCAACTTGTATACGGTTGCGTTTAGGATAAAAATGCCGCTTAGGCTCTACGCCAAATGGGTGCTCAGAAATAAGCAATCCACCATTGCTTAAAATGTTTTCTGCTAAATGGACATTTTGTTTAGGCGTGATTTGGTGTAGGCCATGGGCGAGCACCGCAATAGTTGATCCTTTGCTTGCCACGCACGCTTGGTGCGCAGCTGCATCGATGCCAAGGGCTAAGCCGCTCACGACAGTTATGTTGGAATTTGAAAAAAACGTTGAGACTTTTGCAGCGATAGCATGCCCATGATGACTTGCTTTACGTGCTCCAATGATGGCCACGGCGCGTGAGTTTAGTAGATCCAGATTTCCCATTGCGTACAGCAGTTTAGGGGGATTAGGTATCTTGGCCAGCTCCCTAGGGTATTGCAAGTCAGAGGTGGTAATTAATTGGATACCCTTGTCAGCGTGAAATTTAATATGACCGAAAGCGTGGTTTAAGTGCATTTGCCAGGTTTCAGATTGTTGGAATGTTTGATGGACACAAGAGGTGTTTTGCATAGCTAAGGCATGAGCAACTGCAAAAATTTTGCTTGTGGGTGGGTTCATGGTGTTTTAGTTTGGAAAAACTGGGTCTTTTCTCATATTTAGCAGTTTGATTGCTTTCGTATAATTTTTGCAAGAGCGAATGCGTGCGTCTTTCAGATCTTTTTCTGGCCTAAATCCTTGCTAGTTCTGATCGTGTACTCGCTCGGGCTGTAATGGTGGAGGCAACTTTGTTGCAGTCGGTGGCCTAACTTGGCGGGCTTTCACTGGTTGACTTTTTGCTGTTTGAGATGCATCTCTTCGATCGGCAAACAGGCCAATTACCCGGTAGGCAGTGAGGGGTGTAGAGAATTTTGAGCTTTTGCCAGTGAAAAGTTTTGACAAATTCCTCCAACTCTCCCCACTCTTTTCTGGCTTTTTTCATTTTGAAAGACAGGGATTCAAAAAAATAGATCTTCAGAGACTGGAAGCATATCCACCTCAGCCGGGGTAAACAATGCTTGCATTAACGGAGTATTGGGATCTATAGCATAACGGGAAAAATCATTGGCGCCATCTTGTCGGAGAAGCTCTTCATCTATAAAAAAATGCCCAGTGCACTCTGCTGAATCGCGCAGCATCAGCTGATATGCCGCATCGCCCATTATGGAAGGCTCCCTACTGGCTAAATAAACTTTTTCCGAAAAGTGATCTTTAATAGTTTGAGTTGCAATAGTAGATTTTGGCCAAAGAGAATTTACGGCAATTTTATCTTTTTTAAACGTTTCTGCCATTCCTAAAGTACACATACTCATCGCGTATTTAGATATAGAAAACCCTAAATAGTTTTTAAACCAATGTGCATCCATATTTAATGGGGGTGAGATGTTAATAACGTGAGGGTTGGAACTTTGTTTTAAATAAGGAACACAAAATTGAGTAAGAAATAATGCTGCTCGAACACTTGTTGCTATCATCAAATCAAATTGTTCGGGCAAAAGATCTAGTGCATTTCTAAAACAGGTAGCACTTGTATTATTCACTAAACCATCAATTCGCCCAAACTGATCTAAAGACTTTACAACGGCTTCTTTCAATGCATGAATGTTAGAAATATCAATATTTAGGATTAGAACTTTTACTCCAAATGAGGCGAGCTGTGCATGAGTTTTTTGGACAACTTCATTGGAATCTTTTGACAAAATGAGTAAATTTGCACCATGAGTTGCTAGTTTCAATGCAATTGCCTGCCCAATGCCACGAGTCGCTCCTGTAACAATAAATGCCTTACCCTTCAAATCCTTCATATTTCTCTCCAAAATGTGTTTCAACATTTTCATTGCTTTCGTATAATTTTTGCAAGAGCGAATGCGTGCGCCTTCCAGATCTTTTTCTGGCCTAAATCCTTGCTAGTTCTGAGCGTGTACTCGCTCAGGCTGTAATGGTGGAGGCAACTGTGTTGCAGTCTGTGGCCTAACTTGGGGGGCTTTCACTGGTTGACTTTTTGCTGTTTGAGATGCATCTCTTCGATCGGCATCGGCAACCAGGCCATATACCCGGAAGGCGATGAAGGGTGTAGAAATGCAAGCGAGCACGGCAAGGGCATATCCTGCTTTATTAGCAGCATCTTCTAAGGAGGCACCCTCGGCCTTGAACATGTAATGCATGTATTGAGTAGCAGTATCTGAGATTGCTGCTTTTAGACCGATATCACTTGCTCTTTGCGCTGTTGCTAGGGCTGTCTTGCATAACATTACATATCCCAAAGCAAGGCAGCCATAGCTGCACATATGAATAACGTTATCTGCATAATTGTTGGTTCCATTGGATGATGCCATATTGTTCTCCTTGATCGTTGTATTAAACCAAATTCAGAAGTCGGACCGTATCGTGGCCTGAATTTTGCGGTGTATCGCAATATCCCGACTCAGCAAAAAATCAATGCGTATACATTACTCGCCTAACTGATGAATTGGCTTTTGTTTTCGATGGATTTAATCACTAAGGCGCATAATTTGCTAGCAAATAATTTAACAGGTCGAAAAATGGAATTGTTTTGTAAGTTTTTATTTTAAATTAGTCTAAAGCGAAGAAAGTTGTATTTTTCTTTTGAAGAAAAATTTAACGGTTTGCGCTGGATGTGCAAGTGTGGTAAAATGGGTGCAAGTTAACTAACTTTTTAGGTAGCCAATGAGGCTGTTTTCACGAGAGAGTCCCAAAATTAAGGTCCAAACGACTAAAAAGGATGGGTTTAGCGGCTGGGTTAAATGCTCGCAATGTAGTGAAATGATTCACGCAGATGAGCTCAAAAGACACTTAAGTTGTTGCCCAAAGTGCAATCATCACTACCGTTTGACTGCCATACAGCGTATAGAAACTCTAGCTGATGAGGGGTCCTTCAACGAATTATTTACCCATCTTAAGCCCATTGATCCGTTGGGTTTTGTCGACACCGAAAATTACTTAGACCGCATCGAGCGGGCCAAAATAAAGTCTAAACGAGATGAGGCGGTGTGCGTTGGTACGTGTAAGCTAGATGGCAAGGCTATTGCCCTTGGCGTGCTAGACTTTAGCTTCATGGGTGGATCAATGGGATCGGTTGTAGGTGAGAGATTAACTCTGTTGATCGAATACTCCATACAACACAAGCTGCCACTGGTCCTAGTTTCGGCATCGGGTGGAGCTAGAATGCAAGAGTCTATTCTCTCTCTTATGCAAATGGCCAAAACATCAGCCGCTCTTTCCAAGCTTGCGGGTCTAGGCATACCCTATATTTCGGTTTTAACAAACCCTACAACTGGAGGGGTGACCGCATCCTTTGCCTCACTTGGCGATATTATTGTAGCAGAGCCCGGCGCGCTTATCGGCTTTGCAGGCCCCAGAGTTGTAGAACAAATCACTAAGGAAAAATTGCCCCCTAACGCCCAACGCTCAGAGTTTTTACTCGAAAAGGGAATGCTTGATTGTATCGTGCCGCGCGCATCGATGAAGGCCAAGCTTAGCTATTTTATCGGTTTTTTGTCCGGTAATGCTAAAAAACAACCCCGAGCCATTGTAGAGGAGATGATAGCCAATGATCGTTGAAGTCTATTTAGAGGAAGGGGCTGAGGCTCCAAGCTACGGATCAGAGGAAGCTGCCGGCGCAGATTTACGCGCGTTTATTAAAGAGACCGTCATATTGCAACCTGGCGAGCACAAGCTTATACCTACAGGTCTTAAGATTGCGCTTCCCAAAGGATATGAACTCCAAGTGAGACCTCGTAGCGGCCTTGCTTATAAATCGGGCATTACAGTGCTGAATACTCCCGGAACGATCGATTCGGATTACCGCGGGGAAATTGGAGTTATTTTGATCAACCATAGCAAGCACCCCTTTGAGGTAACACCTGGGATGCGTATTGCCCAGGGTGTCATAGCACCGGTTTATAAAGCTGAATTTAAGTCGGTAAAAGCGCTTGAACACACGGCGCGAGGAGAGGGTGGTTTTGGCCATACTGGGACGCATTGAGCATTTGCTCAATAAGATAAAAAAACGTCGAACGTTTGAACTCTCTAATTATTTAAAACCAAATTGCGTTGTGTTTTTAGATGAGCGCTCTAGAAACGATGCAGTGAAAACGCTGACTGATAGCCTTTATGAGTCGAGCCAAATTCACGAGCGGGCATTGTTTACTCAAGCGCTTTTAGCTCGAGAAACGCAAGGATCTACAGCTATAGGTGAAGGTATCGCCGTTCCTCACACCAAAAATAAGCTATATAACCATTTCTTCTTGGCAATAGGCATTGTCAAGGGAAATGGCCTTATATGGGACGAGGAGCACCCCGATCCTATCCATTTTATTTTCCTCATCGGGGGGCCTGATAACAAGCCTGAAGAATATCTTGAATTGCTCTCGCACTTGACAACTTCGGTTAAAGGCAGGGATGAAAGGGCTGCGCTTTTGGCTTGCGCCACTCCCCAGGAAGTCTTTGATCGTCTCTCTAAGTTTTGAATAACTTGAGTTATTAAGTCTTGATTAAGCACAAAAAAATGCGTGTGCAAATTTGGCTGTGTGTTGTAAAAGAGTAAATATGACTATAAAATACAAGTAGGGGATACTAATGGATCTTAAAATTAGAGATGTCGCAGACTTACTGAGCGTTTCCGAGACGACCATACGCAGGTGGCTGGCCGAAGGCAAGATTCCAGCCTATAGACTGCATCGCCAGTACCGTTTTAGCCGTATCGAAATCGAAGATTGGGTCATGGGGCAACGTCTTGGCAAGCATAAATCAAAAGGGTCCCCATTTATTGATGATAAGAGACAAGTAGAAGAGCTTCTTGGTCAGCAACAATTTAGCTTTTACCGGGCCGTGCATAAAGGTGGCGTTCTTGTCGATGTGGCTGGTGATACCAAAGAAGATATTATTTCCTACACCATGCAGCAAATCGCCGATAAGGCCGATTTTGATGCTGAAGTGATCTCAGAGTTATTGCTAGATCGAGAAAAACTGGCCCCAACTGCTCTTAACAATGGAATTGCCGTTCCTCACACCCGAGAGTTCCTCTTCAAAGGGCCTTCTGATCTTATTACTGTAGTTTATCCCAAACATCCAGTCGAGTGGGGTGCTCTTGATGGGCAGCCTGTACACACGCTCTTTTTCCTTTTCTCTTGCGATGATAAACGCCACCTACACCTCCTTTCCAAGCTTGCCCACCTTAGCAGCAATGACGAATGCTTAAAATTCCTACAAACCAAGCCGCCAGCTCAAGAGCTTTTAGCCTACATCAAAAAATGGGAGAGCGCATTGCGCGCGTCAGTCTAATGTCTCCAGAAGAAGCTCTAAAACGACTAGCTCAGCCACTAGATCACGTAATAGCCACGGCGTCGCCTTTTGCGGCGATTTTAACCTGTAGTGACCCAAGGGTTTGTCCTGATTTAATTTTCAAATGCAATCAAGGGGATCTTTTTGAGGTGCGTACAGCTGGCCATGTCCTAACGCGCGAAATCGAGGAAACCTTGATCTTTGCCTTTTTAAATATGGACATCCATCTCATCGTGGTTCTAGGCCATGAGAACTGTTTAGCGGTTAAAGCTGCTAAAGAGAAGGCCTACCCTGACTGGAATCTGACTAAATTGATCTCAGGAACGGAGGAAGACTACTCTAGAGCCTGCCAAAAACGGCTGGCATCCATTGAGCCATTTAAAACCGCTATTGCTGAGGGGACGCTCAAAATTGAGGCCGCGCACTTAAGCTTTACAAATCAATCAGTTGAGTGGCTATGAAAAATAATATTTTTCTAAGTCATTTATAATCAATAAATAATATTCCAATTTTAGAATTAAGACTTTAAAAACATAATATACTTTATTTTAATTAAAATATATGTTATAATATTAAATATAAAATAAAGAATAGGTTTGTTTATGAGTAGTGAATTAAATAAAATATATTTGTCAGAAGGGTATAAAGTAGCGGATCAAAAAGGTGTGAATGTATTTGAAAATACAGAAACAAAAACAGGGATGGTTGCTAAGATTGTATTTGCCTTTCATAGTTTTACAGAGTTTCTAGCCCAAAAGTATGACATGCTAAAAGACAAGGTAGAATTTTTGTTTTTTGGTAAAACTTTTGAGGAAGAGAACATTGATTTTGATATCGAATATCAATTACCTATCAATAACCAAACCATATCTTATTTAAATACCTTGGATCATCCAATAGGAGCCCAAATTTCTTCTATTGATATTGCCAAAGTTTTGGAGATAGCTAAATTTGAAGTTGGAAAAAACCTTAATAAAACCTGTGCATGGAAACTGCGAGACAATAGCGATCTATTCGTGTTGCCAGTAACGACCAATATTATGGAAGCTTGCAAATCTGATGCCATTGTTGTTTTTGATAAAAACTTTGAATTGGGAGCAGGAGGCATGGGAACTGTTTATGCAGGTTGGTTGTTTGATCACCAATCAGATGGACAATGGTCTATCCGCAATGTAGCGGTTAAAGTAGGAAAAAAACCTGGTAACCTGCTTGCAGGTGAACTTCAATTGACAGAACATAATGCCGAAAAAAGTGCTTTTATGGAGACTCCGGCACTAGCTTTTGGTTATGCCACTGTAGACGGCCATGAATGTTTGGTTAAAGAGTTATGCAGCGGGGATGCTGATGTGCACGACTTTAAGAGCATTGATGAGCTGGCGCTTGCTCTACTTACCAGTGCAAAAGGGTTATATAAACTACATGCCAGGGGTATTGCCCATAGAGATATCAAGCCGCAGAATCTATTGATTGATACAAGAGGATTTGCCAAAATTGCTGATTTTGATTTTGCCGGTGATGAAAATGAGCTCGTTAATTACATTGTCGGAACACAAGGGTTTACAAATAATGCTGAGATTATAAAAAGTTGTGTTCAGGATGCTGCTGGTGATATGTACGCATTTGGATTGACAATAGGGATCCTTTCGATCCGTAAGCAGAATGGAAGTGACGCAACCCGGGAAACGATAGAGCAATTATGGAATCTTAAAGAAGAGCTTTTAAAGCCTAAGGATGAGCGTCTAAAAGCTTATCAGGTCGCCTACCGTTTGGCAGATCTTGTGCCCACAGAAATTCGCAATAGGGTAGCTGCTACCGCTTAAGCGCTAGCTTCTTTGGTTTCTGCTAGTTTTTTAGTCGCTTTTTTTTTCTCTTTCTTGTCGCTGAAGATGAGATCGCCGTCTGCAAGTGAGACGACAATTTCTTCGGTGTCGTCGGCAGAAAGTAATAGTTTTTCTGCCAGTGGGTCTTCAAGCATATTGACAATCGAGCGACGTAAAGATCTGGCGCCCATTTCCGGTTTGTAGCCCACTTTTTTGAGATGTTCTTTGGCCGCTGCATCAATAGTGAGAGTAATTCCTTTACTATCGAGACGTTTTTGGAGTTTAGAGATTTCTAAGTCGATCACGTAAGATAACTGCTCATCACTAAGCATGCGGAAAATAACTGTGCTGTCGATACGATTTAAAAGTTCAGGCTTAAAGTGTTTACGCATAGCCTTATCGATTTTCTCTTTCATCGTTTCGTAATCAATCATGCCCTCTTTGACACCAAATCCGACCTCGGTATTACGACGAATGAGTTCTGAGCCAAGGTTTGAAGTCATGATAATAATGGTATTGCGGAAGTCAACTTTACGGCCCAGCGAATCGGTGAGATGTCCTTCTTCAAAGAGCTGAAGCAAGAGGTTGTTCACATCTGGGTGGGCTTTTTCGATTTCATCTAGTAACACAACTGAATAGGGCCTTTGGCGCACGCGTTCAGTAAGCTGCCCCCCTTCCTCGTAGCCGACGTACCCCGGAGGCGCTCCAACCATACGGCTGATCGCAAATTTTTCCATGTACTCAGACATATCGATCTGAATAAGGGCATCTTCGCCACCAAAAAGGTTAATGGCAAGCTGGCGAGCAAGTAGCGTTTTACCTACACCTGTAGGGCCAAGGAATAAGAAGGCTCCAATTGGACGATTAGGATCTTTAATGTCGGCGTAGCTGCGGCGAATTGCTTTGCAAACGGTGTTGAGAGCCTCATCTTGACCGACGATGGATTCTTTGAGGGTCTCTTCCATTTTAATGACTTTTTGTACGTCACCCTCAGAAAGACGTTTGGCTGGAACACCGGTTTGTTTGGCGATAATAGAGGCAATGTCATCTTCATCGACGATGGATTTTTGCTCGGCTTTATTTTTTTCCCACTGCGATTTTTGATTTTGAAGCTCTTCTCGCAATGTTTTTTCATTATCGCGCAGTTTAGCTGCTTTTTCGTATTCTTGGTGGCTGATCGAGTCTTCTTTGGAAAGGCGCAAGCGCTCAATTTCAATTTCTAGGTTGTTGATTTCTTCAGGCTGCTTGAGCGACGCAACGCGTTGCTTGGCACCAGCTTCATCGAGTACGTCGATGGCTTTATCGGGTAAAAAGCGCCCTGTGATGTAGCGGTCAGATAGGTATACCGCGCTTTTAATAGCAGCGTCGGTGTAAATGCAGTGATGGTGGTCTTCGTACTTGGGTTTTAGACCGCCTAGGATTTCGATGGCTTCATCTACTGATGGGGGAGCGACTTGAATTTTCTGAAAGCGGCGCTCAAGAGCGGCGTCTTTTTCGATGACTTTGCGGAATTCGTCCATGGTGGTTGCACCAATACATTGGATTTCACCGCGCGATAGAGGTGGTTTTAGGATGTTTGAGGCGTCGATGGCACCTTCTGCAGCTCCAGCACCTACGATCGTGTGCATCTCGTCGATAAAAAGTAGGATATTACCGTGTTTTTTGACTTCGTCCATCACAGCTTTGATACGTTCTTCAAATTGTCCGCGGTATTTAGTACCGGCAATCATCAAAGTGAGGTCAAGTGAGATGAGCTTTTTATTGGCTAAATTTTCGGGAACTTCACCGTTAACGATGGCGTGGGCTAAGCCCTCCACGATTGCCGTTTTTCCAACGCCAGCTTCACCTACTAAAACGGGGTTGTTTTTGCGGCGACGGCATAGGATAAGGATTAGGCGCTCTACTTCTTGTTTCCGTCCAATCACTGGATCGAGCTTTCCTTCTCTGGCCATCTCTGTTAGATCGTGTCCATAGGCGCGCAGGGCAGGCATTTTATCTGCTCCTCCGTTTTGACGGTCTTGCATGCTCGATTTTGGAGCACTGGTACCGGCCATGCCCATGGGTGGTAGCTGAAGATTGAAGGTCTCAAGCTCTTTTAGAACTTCTTTGCGGACATCTTTGAGGTCGATGTTAAGGTTTTCAAGCACTTGAGCTGCAGCACCATCGGGCTGGCGCAAAAGAGCCAGCAATAAATGTTCAGTGCCCACGTAGTTATGATTAAGTGACGCGGCCTCTTCATTAGCAAATTCAAAAACTTTTTTGACTTTTCCGGTCAGTGCCGGATCGCCATAGACTTGGATCTCAGGACCAAAACCGACAATACGTTCAACTTCAGATAGGATGGTGTCGTAATCGATATTCAGGTTGCGCAAGACATTAACGGCAATTCCTTGGCCTAGTTTTAGCAATCCAAGAAGGACGTGCTCAGTACCTAAATAGTTGTGGTTGAGCTTTTGGGCCTCTTTTTTGGCCAATTTAATGACTTGTTTTGCGCGGTTAGTGAATTTATCAAACATCATCTTACTACCTTATTATAAACACGTTGAATATAATGGGCGTTAATACCCCTCGTAAACTTCATTCTAATAGCAAACTAAATTTAAATCCATGGTATAGTGCAAATCTATGACATTAAAGATCCTCGACACTGGAAAGCGCTCGGCCCAAGAAAATATGGATATCGATGCGGCCCTCTTAAAGGACCTAGGAGCTGAGCCGATACTCCATATATACGAGTGGGATGGGCCATCGGCCACCCACGGACATTTCATTAAGCCCTCTGACTATTTATGCCTTCATAAGGTTGAAGAAAATACTTTACAATTGGGACGCAGACCCACTGGTGGGGGTATCATCTTTCACGTCTCTGACTGGGCCTTTTCTATCCTTGTTCCTTGTACGCACCCTCAATTTTCATTAAACACCTTAGATAACTATCATCTCATTAATACTGCAGTTCAAGCGGCGGTGAAAAAATTCATCGATCACGATCCCAACCTGTTACCGGAAGAGCCCATGCCGCTTGATGAAAGCTGCCGCTCGTTTTGTATGGCCAAACCGACCAAGTACGATGTCATGTTAGGATCGCAAAAAATTGCCGGTGCTGCCCAAAGGCGCATGCGTCAGGGTTTCTTGCATCAAGGTAGCATCTGTGTGGCTCACCCTCCTAAAGCGTTACTTGAAGCCGTTCTGCTTCCTGGTACTCAAGTGCTCTCTGCGATGGAACAGCATACTTATTCGCTGCTGGGTAAAGAAGCTGGACTATGCGAGCTTATAGAAGCGCGGGGTTACATCAAAGACTTAGTGATTGAGCAATTCAAGATACGGCTGAATTAACGCATCGTGCCATAAAGTAGCCAAATCTATCAAAAAAAAGGACATTTGGCTGATTTGATGCTATAAAGTAGCCAAATCTATCAAAAAAAAGGACATTTGGCTGGTTTGATGCTGTAAAGTAGCCAAATCTATCAAAAAAATGGACATTTGGCTGGTTTGATGCTATAAAGTAGCCAAATCTATTATACGGTTATAATATGGAAATCTCAGAAAGGCGGGAAGAACAGGCTAAACTTTCAAAATATTTGATGTCACCTAAATCAGAGTTTTTGGCAGTC
The DNA here is from genome assembly GCA_024233455.1 of Chlamydiales bacterium. GTDB lineage: Bacteria > Chlamydiota > Chlamydiia > Chlamydiales > JACKPQ01 > JACKPP01. The sequence continues at coordinate 582,267 of JACKPP010000002.1, read as the reverse complement.
TATGGGCGTAGACGCGTGGGTAAAACTTTTTTGATTCGTCAGTTTTTAAGGGATAAAGGTGTGTTTTTTGTTCTAACTGGAACCAAAGGCGCGTCGAAAAAGGAGCAACTTGTCAAATTTACCCAAGAATTTAATTTGATTTTTCCTAACGCCCCTATCACTAAAACGTTAGATAATTGGGGTGAGGCTTTTTGTCATTTGTGTGCAGCCTGTAAAAGAATGGACAATAAGCAGAAAATTATTCTATTTTTTGATGAATTACCCTGGTTGGCATCTCCCAGATCTAATTTTTTAAGTGAGATGGAATATGCGTGGAACCAACACTTTGCTTGGATGGAGCATATTCTGTTAATCGTTTGCGGTTCGGTGGCTTCCTGGATTATTCATAAGGTCATCTACGGTCGAGGTGGGTTATACGGACGTGTAACTGAAGAAATCAAGCTACTACCATTTACATTGAGCGAGATGGAAATGTTTTTGGTCGACCATCATATTGCTTTGCCCAGGAGGGCGATTGTTGAGTTATTCATGGTCACTGGTGGGGTGGCTAAGTATTTAACGTATATCGATCGAGGGAAATCGCCCGCACAAATCATCAATAACACGTGCTTCAGGTTGCAAGGGCCACTCTATAGTGAATTTCATAAAATCTACACTTCACATTTTGATCAATCTGAGCGCCATATCAAAGTGATACGAGCTTTGGCAAAGAAAAGGCGGGGGATGAAAGCAGACGAGATAATTGAAAGCCTCGACATGCGAAGGGGAGGAACTGCAACACGTATCATCCGCGATTTAGAGGAATCTGGATTTATTTCTCCACTTCCAGATTTTGGGAAGGAGGTCAAAGAAAAAAGATATCGTCTGACTGATGAGTATTCCTATTTTTATCTGCAGTGGATTGAGCCAATGCGTAGTCAAATCACCCACCGTAGTGATCAAGATTATTGGAATAAAATGATCAACACACCTGCGTACTATACGTGGTCTGGCTACACATTTGAAAATATCTGCATCAAGCATGCGTATGAAATCAAGCGAGCTTTAGGACTTGGAGCGGTTTCAACGACAGAATCTTACTTTGCCGATCAGGGAATTGAGATCGATTTGGTAATAGACCGGGCAGATAATTGCATTAACATTTGCGAAATTAAATTTTCCAATGGTGAATTTGTCATAGATAAAGCCTATGCTGAGCAATTGGAAAAGAAAAAACGCATTTTTCAGAAGCAGACCAAGAAGGCCGTTTTTTTGGTTATGATCACGCCCTATGGTGTAAAAGAAAATCACCATTATATTCAAACGGTAGATTCTCAATTGACATTGGATGCGCTCTTTATGCCTAAATGATTGCACTTGAGTGCCATTAGAAGGTTTCTGCTGTCGCCAAAGTGGTGTCAGCTAATCGTTTGGTGAGGTAGATTTCACCTCCAAAAGACCAACACTCTAGTATCGAGTTTGGGTAACGCGTCTGAAAGTCAGGATCTTCAGGCTTTTGCTCATCGTAGGTTAATCGCAGTTTCTGTACTTGGCTAGATGTGATGAAAACAGGGAGACTCAAGGGAAATGGGTCGTTGTGATATTGAATAACAGGCTGGGTTAGATGTGATACGGCACTTTGTGCTTCAGATCTGCTTGTCAATAGCTGTCCAATAAGTGCTTCAATTTTTTCAGAACAATCATAGGCCTGGCAGATCTCTTCAGCGGTATGCTGTATAGAAAGTCGTTTCCAGGCTTGGCCAAACCGTTTTTTGTGGTCCATCACTTCATATCGCAGTACCACCTTGTTAATCGAAATTGCCTCTGTAAGCGATTGATCTCCTGTGACTAAAACTTCGGGCATGGAGAGCTTCCAAAGATGGTTCATTTGGGTGGGAGGAATATCAGCGATAACAATGCGTACTGACCTATCATTGACTGTTTCATAAACGACACCATTATCACGATGTAGAGAAAAGTAGTCAGGCATCACAAAGCATAGCTGTTTTGACTGGTCCTGGTATAGAGCTACAATTTCCTGCATATAGTTGAAACGCAGCTGTTGGTCATGACAATAACCTAAAAAGACCATGCAGTCTTCTGGTGATTGGTTTTGGTAAATTTTTTGTTTTAAATCAGGATCTAGCGCTTCAAAAGTTGCTTTGAGCTCTTGGCCTTTGGCCTCTTGACTAAGCTGGCTAAAGCTGCGCAAATCTGGGTCGATCAGAATGCCCAAATAGCTATTTTCTGATTCATCAGGTAGGCCCAGGCTTTGCGAGAGGCACCATGTCGTAATGGGCTCTGGTAATTCAGCCACTCTATAATTGTTCTCGTTTAATAGGAGTGTTGGAACACAGTTAATGATCCATGGGAGTCTAGCTTGGCAATCGGGATAGATGATTTGGACGTCGTAATCTTTGGTAGCTTCCACGTAAGCGGCATGGTCATCTGGAAGGGGTAGTAACTTTAGGTTTTGGAGATTTAATGATTTTAAAAACTTATAGCTTTTCTTTTGAGAGCACGCCACAGTAATAGATTTTGGGTCAAAAGTCCCTCGATGGGCCAGGATTTGGGCAATACGTGCCACAGCGGTTAGGTCTCCCAATCCGCCTAATCCGAATGCGTGTAAAAGAATTGTTTTACCAGGAAATTTTATAGCGTTAGCCGACATGGGCGTCCCTTTTTGACAAGCAGTATAATTGGACTTTCATAATATTACAATGTCTGGGCTTGACGTTGCATCCCCCCATAGAGTATCCTGTCCTGATTATGGCTAAGCACGCAAAGACCGCAATCACTCCTACACGAGAGGAAAATTATCCTGAATGGTACCAGCAGGTCATTAAGGCTGCTGATCTGGCTGAAAATTCACCGGTACGCGGTTGCATGGTGGTAAAGCCCTGGGGATACGCCATTTGGGAGAATATCGTTGCAGGTTTAGACCGTAGGTTTAAGGAAGAAGGTGTTCAAAATGCCTATTTTCCGTTGTTTATTCCATTGAGTTTTCTAGAGAAGGAAGCAGAACATGTAGAAGGCTTTGCCAAAGAGTGCGCGGTGGTGACGCACCATAGGCTAGAGGCTGTCGATGGAAAGCTTGTCCCTGCAAGCCCGCTCGAAGAACCATTGATTGTAAGACCCACGTCAGAGACGATGGTAGGGGAGATGTATGCCAAGTGGGTGCAATCGTATCGCGATCTGCCAATGAAGATGAACCAATGGGCCAATATTGTGCGTTGGGAGATGCGGCCTCGGCTGTTTTTGCGCACGGTAGAGATTTTGTGGCAGGAAGGGCATTGCGCTTTTGCCACGCGCCAAGAAGCTGAAGCTGACGCCAGACGCATGCTGGAAGTCTACACCGATTTTGTGGAAAATGAGCTTGGCGTTCCCGTGATTCAAGGTAAAAAAACCGAAAGTGAAAAATTTCCGGGGGCAGAAGAGACGCTCACGATGGAAGTGATGACGCAAGACCGCAAAGCGCTGCAAAATGGCACATCCCACTTTTTGGGTCAAAATTTTGCTAAAGCCTCGGGTATTCAATTCCGTACACCTGATGAGAGTTTAGAGCACGCTTGGACAACGTCGTGGGGAACAACCAATCGGATGATTGGATCGATGATCATGGCCCATAGCGATGATAATGGTTTGGTATTGCCGCCGAAGATTGCGCCCTTTCAAGTAGTGATCATTCCAGTTGTGCATAAAGAAGAAGATCGAGCGCGCGTTTTAGCCTACTGCCATCAGCTAAAGTCTGAGCTTTCTGCACGGGTTCACGTCGATGAACGAGAGATGCGCTCGGGAGAAAAGGCCTGGCATTGGATCAAAAAAGGGGTTCCCGTTCGCGTTGAAATCGGACCGCGCGAGATGGATGCTGATGCACTGAGCGTTGTCAAACGTACCAACGAGCCTAAAGCATTTGAAGCGCAATCGAGAGCTGAATTTATCAAGACTGTTCAAGAGCAGTTAAACTCGGTGCAAAAAGAACTTTTTGAAAAAGCGCTCAAATTTAGAGAAGAAAACACTGTAGAGATTGATTCCAGGGATGAGTTTTACGCTTTTTTTGAAGGAACAGGAGGCTTTGCTCTAGCTCATTGGAATGGCGATTACAAGGTCGAGCAGCAGGTGCAAAAAGACTTGAGCGTTTCGATCCGCTGCATTCCATTTCTTGGTGATAAAAGCCCCGGCAAATGCTGTATTACTGGAGAGCCTAGCCAACAGCGCGTCATTTTTGCCAGATCGTATTAAACTTAGCTCCGGATTTATATCGCTTATTTTTAGGCTATACAGGGAAATTTTGTACGCTTTTCTGCTCGCACATAGCGTATTTACTGAGACTACAAAAAATCGCAAAATCTCTCTACTAAATAGCTATAAACTTCATCAATCTATACCCAAAGCCGAGGTTAGTATGACAGAATTTCAGCTATTTAAAAATTAACGAGACGATTGTTGACGAAAATATTCGATAACAGAGCCTGCCAGTTGAAATTTTATCTTTGATAGCAGGTGAGTCAATTTTTTAGGCTAGTTTAATTTTTAAGAATATTTTAAACTAGAAGGAAATGGCAACTTTTCAAACTACAACCACCCGGTCCCCATCACAAAAGTCATATGGATGGCTATCATTAATTGCAAGCTGCACTATGCCAGTTTCATGGCTTCCAGAGCTTGATTCTGGTTCGAGTGTTCATTTTCCTTATGGGGCGTATCGTTCATGGCTCTATGCTTTACCAAATAAGGACATTGTCTGGAGCTTAATTTTGGCTGATTCCTCATACAGAAACAAACTCTGTGAGCAAGACGACTATGGGGACACTCCTATGCATATTCTGGCAGGCAAGATCAATACGCTTAAAAGCGTGTTTCTATACCTGTTGGATACATCAGAGGGGCAAGCGGCTCTCTGTATTAAAAATAATCGAGGCTGTACTCCTCTGCATTTGTTTGACGATACCATAGCTCGGCATCTGGATGTGCTTAGGAAGGTTTTATCTACGGAGTCGGGCCAAAGAGCTGCTTTGATGGTCTCTGATTCTATGGAATTACCACTTGTTCGATACTACAATGCCACCTATTACTTCCCTTTAAATTTTAGTTCAGCAGTTGCTGAGGCGTTTTTGGCTTCTGAGTTTCTTCAAAACATGCTAAAGATCCAAGGTGCTCAAGGTTTGACACTTGTCCATTTTGCAGCTCAGCGAGAATGGGAGGGTTTCCGTAGAATGGGCAGACCTATGCCGATTGGTCATCCCCATTTTATTGAATTGTTTCTTAAGTACCCAGCTGGTCGGGAAGCCTTAGAAATTCAAGACGACTTGGGATCTACTCCTTTACACATAGCTGCAGCATGGACTTACTATGTTGGAATAGAAAGTATCATTAACCAAACTATGTCAGCAAAAATATTTACGATGAAAACTACAAGCGGTCATACTTTTGCTGACTTGTTTATTGGTAGCGAAGTTTCATATTTTGGGGATAACACCCAGGCTATTGCGCGCCGAGAGGCAATTGAACTTGCAAAACAAAGATGTATCACTCTCCAAACAGCAGATAGCAAGCAGAAAAAATCTGTGGAAAAAAGCCTGCGTTACTTGCAAAGCTTAGATTAAAAGCAACTTTAGTGACCACAGGATTCAATTTATCCCATTTATCACCAAAACGCTGCAAATCCATCCATTGATGGCCGGGATAAACCGAGCACGCAAATTTGTTTATGAAGTTTGTTTCTAAAAGTAGCTTTTGATATACTTAGAGGACTAAAAAAATAGGTGTTTTATGCTCGCAGTCTTACGGAAATATCAGAAGTTTTTTATCGCTATCGTCTCAGTATTCTTAGTCTTTAGTTTTTTGTTTTTTGGTCTTTTTGGGGCGCTGCAAAAAATGCCTTCACGTAGAGCCGATAAGGTGATTGGTAAGGCCATCGATGGCTCTGATTTGAAGTTGCAAAGTAGTGAAAATTTAGTGCGCTTTATCTCTTCGGATTATCTGGATAACCATTTGATCCAAAGGCGGCAAATGCCAAATTTGTTTAATGATGGCGTGATACGTAAAGATTTTATTCAAACTGGTTTGGGTGCACTGATTGCCGAGCGCTACTTTGATGAAATAGAAGGCGATTTGAAAAAGCGATTTGAGCAAGCCAAGAAGTTTACTCCATATGAGCATCCCCAGGGGAAATTTTTGAGTATGGCCGCGATTTGGGCTCAGTTTGCCCCACAGTTAAAGTCTAGGGTTGAAAAAGTGCAGGCTATGGAATTTGGTCCTGGTGTCTTTGAAGCACTTGCCAGAACCTATGTCGATCAGGGCGGCTTGAATGCAGAAGCTGTTCGCCGTATGCTCTATTCTCAGCAGAGTCAATTTCAGTGGATGCAACAAGATCCGTTTTTGGTTCACGGGGATTTAGGTCTATTTGGAGCGCATAGTTTAGAAGATTGGTTTGGACGTCGGTTTTTGGAAATCTCTGCACAGCTAGTCCACAATGGAGCTATTGTAGCCAAGCAAAGGAATTACAAAGTTGGTTATCAAGAAGCAAAAGCTAATTTGATGCAAAATGGATATGAGTATTTGTGCGCGCAAAAACGGGGCCAGGTAGTGGGAGCATCAGATGTAGCTGATATGTTTACTAAACAACTTCAGCATTTACAAATGAGTGAAGGCGAAGCTGTTGAAGCCTGGCGCGAGGTAATGTTATTTCGTCGGCTATTTGATGAAGTGGGGGGATCGGTTTATGCTGACCCGCTATTGCAAAAGCAATTTGACTCGTATGCTCATGCCGGACGCAATGTGTGCGCTTATCGTTTGAGCGAAACGGTGCGCAAAGAACCTTATTTGGCTATGCTCTACGCTGAGCTTGTGGGCAAGCCATGCGCTGGACTGCCTTTGGAGGCTAAAGAGATTTCAAATATTCCCAAAGAGCTATTAGAAGAGCGGTTTTTAGTTGAAGTAGCATCGGTTGATAAGTTTGACCTAGTTGGAAGAGTTTCAGTGAAAGAGATGCTGCAGTTTGAATTGGATGGAAAGAATTGGGAGCAGCTCAAGAGTAAATTCAAAGATCTTAAAAAAGCCGAGACGCGCGATGAGCGCTTGGCTGCTTTGGATAGTTTAGCACCGGCAGTCAGGGATCAACTCGATGCAAGCGTGCGGGAGCAAATTGTAGGTTTACACCCAGAGTGGATTGAGGAGGCATTGAGTAAGGCTCAGCCTTCTGAAGAGGTGTTGCACGTGGCCTTGGCCGGAACGAGAGAGCCTCTGGAAGGAATTACCCAGTTAGATGCTTTCCGAACGCTTTTAAAAGAAGAATCCGACCATTTGAATTGTTTTACCGATGATCAAAAGCACTTCTATCGTATCAAGGTTTCCAAGCAATGCGCTGAGCCGGAAATTTTGAGCTTTCAAGAAGCTTTGGAATCAGGTGTGTTGGAAAAATTGATGAACAAACGTATTGAAAAACAGTATGTAAAGGTGCGTGAGTTGGATCCTCAAACTTATCAAGATGAGAAGGGACAATGGAAGGCCTGGCATGAAGTTAAGGCAGATGTTGCTAAAGCGTGTTTTGAGCAGGTGTTCGCCCAAAGGTCAAAAGCACATTTAGAAATGGTTCGCCAAAAACTGGTGGCTGGTGAATCTGTTGCGCTGGCTGGATTTGGGCAGCAGTGGGAGCTTGAAAAGGTCTCTGGATGCGTTAAACGGGCAGAGCCTCACTGGTTTTTGTCGGATGACTTTTCCCGCAAAGATGTCGGCACCTGGTCAGAAGTGGTCATATCCAAACAGGGGGATTTTTTATTTGGTTATATCGAAAGTGACGCCGCATCAAAAACCCCCACGGCCTACTCGGTACGCTCAGCACAGGAACTTTTATCCAGGGAAGCCAAGCGCGCAATGCTTCAAGGTCTGCTGGAAAAAATCGATATCGCGCCCCATGTTTGAAGATGTCCCCAGCCTCAGCCCTGTCAGTTTTTTCAAATTGCAGGGAAAGCTGCGTTATGCCGAGGAGCAAAAAATATTAGGGCGCTCATACGTGCTTCCAGATACAAGTCCCTTGCTAAATGAGGAGCCTTTTGCGGCAGTTTCTATGGCTTGGAACGAAAAGGCTTTGCTTTGCGCGGTGAAGGTGCGTCAAGGTTTTGAGGAGAGCCATTTTCCCGATGTGGCCAAAGGAGATTCTTTAGAGCTTTTTATCGATACCCGCGATTTAAAAACCGCCGGCGCGCCAACTAGGTTTTGCCATCATTTCGTTTTTTTCCCCCATACCGATTTCCCATCGCAAGAAATTACTCGCTTAAGAGCTGAGGAGATGCGCCCATTAGCTGATCAGAGCGATCTGCACGTGAATGCAACTTTTGAGCGCAAAAGTTATTTGATGGAAATTGCCATTACCCGCGATGCACTTTTTGGCTATGATCCAACCAATTTTAAGCGTCTAGGTCTGACCTACCGAGTGAATCGTTACGGTGGCAATCCTCAACATTTTGCACTTTCATCTTTTGAATATTCGATCGAAAAACACCCGGCACTCTGGGCTAGCTTCGAGCTTGGGTGAATCTACCTTTCCTGCAAGAAAAAAAAGTCCTTCCAAATTGTTTAGCCTTTCATTTTTAAAGAATGGAGAAGCAGGAAGCAAAAAAGATTGCCGAACAGGAAATCAAAGAAGATGTCCCAATTTGGGCCACGGTTTTCTTTGAAATAAGGGGAGTTGAAGGGCTGTTATCTGAAAATATTTGGGAAAATACAAAGTGTAGGGTGAGTGTGGAAGTCGTAAAGGCAGCGATAATATGCGGCTTGAGGCAGTATTTGATGACCGATATGCTTTTTTTTCGTGCGCTCCGGATCTTTAGGGTGCCAAGCGTAATTAAAGACATTGCCGCAAGTGGGGTAATTAAAGTGGTGGCCAAAACGCACACGGAACGTCTTAGGGTAAGAGCTGCATCTGCTGTTGGATTTTGATAAATGTCGGTCACTCCGTAGTGAATAGTGCTTCCAAGTAGGCAAAAGATGGCAGCAGAAGATAGGTAGGTGATCGTTTTTTGTTTTCTGCCCGGATGGTCAAAAGCTAAGTTTAAAATGAACAGCCCCATGGGAAGGCCCCATAGGGTGGCATTGGTAACGCCGCTGCAGATAAGTTCTGTTCTACTTATTTTCACAGGAATGAGTCTAATCTAGATTTGTGTTTTTTGTCAGCCTGGGATAGAATTAGATTATGAAGTTTACTGAGTCTCACGAGTGGGTTACGACCGAAAAAGGCCATGGCAAGGTCGGCATCACCGTACATGCTGGCAGAGAATTGGGTGAGATTGTCTATATCGAATTTCCCGAAGTTGGCCAAAAGGTGGAAGCTGGCCAGGAAGTTGCGGTTTTGGAATCTACTAAGGCTGCTGCCGATATTTATTGCCCGGTTTCTGGTACGATCACTGCAGTCAATCTAAAGCTTAAAGACCAAATCAACCTGATTAATTCTGATCCCGAAGGGGAAGGTTGGTTGTTTGAGTTAGAGCTTTCCAAAACAGCTGAACTAGAACTTCTTTTGGAACGAGCCGCTTATCAAGCTTTAGTCAAAAATGCATAAGTGAGTTTTTCTGCTTAGCTGCTAGAAAAAACCGCTTACCCCATTTTGAGCGTTGATTTTCTTCTTGTATGTTTATTTACTACTATTTTAGTGTGGGTGAATGATCAAGTTTTTGACTGGATGCCTTTTATTGACCGCTTGTTTGATGGCTGAAAAGACCGATCATATGCTAACGCGCTTGCGCGGTAGCTATGATGTAGGTGAGGGGATTGGCTATCAAGATGGCTATACCTCTCTTGAGACGTTTTGGGGCTACCATAGAACGGATAATTTTATCGGTTTTCTGGATGCTATCGGTCATGTTTTTGATAACGGTAAAATTGCTGCAAATTTAGGTCTGGGTGCCAGATTCAATATTCCGTCTCTTTCCACACTTTTTGGAATCAATAGTTTTTACGATTATAGACGCACCAATCGCTTTCATTATGATCAAGTGGGTGCTGGCGTTGAAATTTTAAGTAAGTATTTTGATATCCGTGCGAACGGATATTTGCCATTCGGAAAAAAATCGAATTTTATCCGCAATGTGTTTGATCGCTTTCAGGGATTTGGGCTTATTTATGATGAAGTGACCGAAGAGGTCTTGCGCGGGGCAGATGGTGAGTTAGGTTTTAATTTGGTGAATCTAGGACCTTTTCGTTTTTATGGCGCCGGAGGCGTGTATTTTTTTGAGCGCAAAGATTGTATGACCCATCTTGGAGGTCAGGGAAGGCTTCAGATGAGTGCCTGGCAGCGTTTTTTCGCTCAGGTTTCTATCACTGGAGACAGTTTGTACAACACCCGTATACAAGGGCAGTTTGCCTTGGATGTGCCACTCTATAGCATTAAACCAAGACGTACCATCCATTACCCTCAACTTCAGCGTAATCTTTATACCTCGGTGGATGCGTATTTGACCCAACCTGTGATCCGTCATCCCATTATTCCCGTTTGTAGAATGGAAACAGAGCGCAATTTGCGATTTGTGCATCCCGTGCTGAATATCCCGTTTTTGTTTTATCACGTAAATAACACCGCTCCGGCTGGAGGTGACGGCTCTTTTGAACACCCATTTAACACCCTTGCAGATGCCGAAGCTGTCACTACGTTTGCCGATGTGATTTTTGTAAACCCAGGTGATTTGACCACCACGGGCTACGCCACCGGTTTTGTCTCCAAACTGGCACAGAGTTTTTGGGGAACCGGAGTGGAACATGTCCTCGAATTTGGGGCTAGGCGGGCCAGAGTTGTTATTCCTGCCTTTACACAGTTCAATCCTAATATAACGAATGCTTACGGTGATGGCATTACTTTGCAAGATTTAGTGCATGTTTCTGGTATTAACATTTTAAATCCTGCAGCCTCTGGAATTAGTGGATCAAATGTCAGAGGGGTCAACGTCAATCGAAATAAGGTAGACACCACAGCAGTCAATGGAATTGAGATCATTTATAGCTCTAATTTCAACGGTAAGGTTGAAATCCTGGATAACCAGGTAGTCGCCGCCACGATTGATGGTATACATTTAGAGCTTTCAGATACAGCTTCGATGACTGCCACGGTTTTTCGCAATACAGTCAAGAACTGCGCCTCCATGGGGATTCACGTTCAGCAGAATGATGTTGGCACTCAGGCCAATCCTTTGATTGTTGGAAACACCCTAAGCAATAACCTGTATGGAGTTCTCTGTATGACAACGAATGGAACTTTTGAGGGCGCGGTGCTGGGTAATACCGAGAGCGGTAGCACGCTGGGCTCGTATAGATTTGAAGTCGGTTCAGGAGTTGCCAACAATCCAGTTATGAATTTTATATGTGCTGATAATACCGGAACTACTTCAATCAGTTTCATTAATGAGACCTCAGCAGTTGCAACTGGGGTGTTCAAAAACAATCAGCTGACATCGAATGGAGCAATGAATATTTTTAACCAGGCTGTTGGTGCATTTAATTTTACGGGCAATACTGTTGCTAGCACGGTGAATTTTTCCAATACCGGTGGTCAATTAGGATGTTTGCGCCTGGTTGATAACTCTGCCAGTAGTTATGCCATCTCCCAAACTTCCGGACCTGTATCTGTTGAATCAAGCACAGCACCTACTTCCGATGGTGTTGAAGCAAGTAACCAAGGTGCCTTTACCTTTACTGGCACGATCGATTTTGTTGCGGCTGGCACATGTGATGTGCGCTAGCACCAGAGAGTAATTCGATATGTGCTACTGATTCTATAAGTTCAGGATAGGTGTCATCTTGGTCGATTTTATCAAGAGCTATCCCGGTAAATCCCATAAAGCAAAGAGCCATCAACCCCGTCATAATAAACGTGATTCCCATCCCCTCTAGTCCTGCAGGAATTTTGGAGTAGGAGAGTTTTTCCCTGATGGTGGCAATTAAAACGATAGCTAGCCACCAGCCAAGTCCAGCACTAGAAACGTAGACGCTATTTGGAATAAAGGGGTAATCGCGCACGGTGGCAAAGAGCGCAGCTCCCAAAATGGCGCAGTTGACCGTAATCAGTGGCAGGTACATCCCAAGGGCGCGGTAGAGCGTGGGAGAAAATTTATCGATGACGATTTCAAGGACTTGAACAAAGGCTGCTATGACTGAAATGTAGATCAGGAATTCTAGAAAGCCGAGGTTAATATCTGGTAGTCCGGCCCAAGAGAGTGCCCCTGCTGCAGTGATGAAGTGATGCACCAGCCAGTTGAGAATGCCTGAAATGGTCATGACGACAAAGACAGCCGCCCCTAGCCCGTTAGCAGTGGAAAGTTTGTTGGAGCAGGCTAGATAGGAACACATGCCTAAGAAGTAGAAGAGGATGATATTTTGGATAAAGATAGACTGGATGGCCAAGCCGAGTAGATTGAGTAATGAATAGGGTCCCATCATGGTGTTGACCTCACTTTGATTAGGTTAGTTATCCAGATCATAAAACCAATAATGAAAAAAGCCGATGGAGCAAGCGCCATGATATTGAAGTTTTGGTAGGCATCAGGATGCTCGGGCGAGGCATACCAGGCCAGCGGGATAATGCGGTAGCCCAAAAGGGTGCCAAACCCAAAAAGTTCACGAATGATCCCGACAGTTAAGATGACAAGACCATAGCCGGTTGCTGCGCCCAAGCCATCAAAAAAGGCGGGCCCGGGTGCAATATTACGTGCCATGGATTCGGCTCTGCCCATGACCAGACAGTTAGTGATGATCAGGCCGACAAAGACTGAAAGTACGCGCGACATGTCGTAGAAATAGGCTTTTAGAAATTGATCGACGATGATAACGAAGGTGGAGATGACGGCAAGTTGAGTGATCATACGCACATTGTCTGGTGTGTATTTGCGCAAAAGCGAGACGAGTAAGCACGAAAAGCTTGTGACGAACATCACCGACAAACCCATGGTGATCGAAACACTCACTTTGATGGTGACCGCAAGCGCTGAGCAGATGCCCAGGATCGCTACCAAAATTTGGTTTTCAGTCCACAATTGCTGGAGAAAGAAGCTCTTTAAGGGTTTCATGCCGCCTCCTTGCTTTTAGCGCGGATGAGAAATTGGCGGTAGGGTGCCAGCGATTTTTTGTAGGCTTCGGTTACCCCTTCACTGGTTTTGGTGGCCCCGGCTATGCCATCGACTGCGCTTTTGGCAGCTGGTTTGCTATCTAGCTCTTGAGCAACTGTGGTTTTAACAACCACTATGCCTAGCGGAGCTGCTTGGTAGTTGGTGGAGCCATCTGGATTTTGACGGAAGATGAGTTTGCCTGGGAATTGCGCTTGCCATTTGGGAGTGGCAATTTCACCTCCTAGACCTGGTGTTTCAGCTTGTTCATACCAGGTAGTGCCAATCACGGTATCTCCATTAGGGGCAATGCACAGGAAGCCGTAAATGGCATCCCAGAGGCCGTAGCCATTGATAGGAATTACGTAGCCATAAATTTGCTCAGAATGGAGCTGTTTGATGACGTAGACGAGTTTATTGGGGAGTTTGGCGTAGCCAGTTTTAGCATTTTCGCGCAAATAGGTAGCCATATCGAGGCCTGCTTTTTCAAAAGTATAAAGATCTCCAGCCTGATTGGTCAGCCTGGCTTCTACGCGTGTTTGATAAAGATCGAGAATTTGGGCGTCTGAGAGTTTGCTTGCGGGTTTTAAAAGATCAGCCGAGATCAAAAGCTGGCGGCTAAGATAGAGTTTGCGCGCTTTTTCTTGCGGTGCCTCAAGCGTGCTTGAGAGAACCGATAGGATGAGAGCACAGGAAAAGCAAATGGCAATGATGAAGAAGACGATGTAGCGGTTACTGTGCAAAGCGCCTCCTTCGATACATTTTTAAAGAAAGATGGTCGAGCAGCGGTGCAATGATGTTCCCAAAGAGGATGGCTAGCATCACTCCTTCTGGAAAGGCGGGATTAACAATGCGAATCACCACGGTGATGATGCCGATGATTAGGCCATAGGCCCACTTTGAGGCGTTCATATCAGGTGAGGAGACAGGATCTGTGGCCATGAAGACCAGACCAAAAGCCAGCCCGCCAATGAGGAAATGTTTGTAAAAAGGGAAGGCATAATTAGCAGGATCAGTTGGTCCAGACATCGCTTGAAAAAGGAGCGCGCATCCGGCCACACCCAGAGCATAGGCTAGCATAGTTCTCCAGGAGCCGATGCCAGTAATGATAAGAATTAATGCTCCTAGAAGGCAGGCTAGGGTGGATGTTTCTCCCATAGAGCCTAGCATATTTCCAAAGAATAGATTGAGGTTGCTCCAAATGCCACTGCCTACTTTTAGCTGAGCAAATTGGAGAGCCTGGCTCATGACTTCAGGCGAAAGATTGGGAGTTGCACCTGCAATCAGCGTGTCGATATGGGCTTGTTTGACCTCAGGAGGTAGGTTAAAAACCCCGAGGGCGGTAGCTTGACTGATCCCATCAAATCCGAGTGCTGCATTCATTTTACTAATGCTCTGTTGAACGACAGTAGGATTGGTTCCAACCCATAGAGAGCCTGACATCTTGGTTGGAAAGGTAAAGTAGAGGAAAGTGCGACAAACCAGGGCGGGATTGAGAATATTATAACCTGTTCCCCCAAAAAGTTCTTTAGATAGAATGACGCCAACAGATACTCCCACTGCAACCATCCAGTAGGGAATCGTAGGCGGCAAGATAAGCGCATAGAGCATGCCGGTGACCAAAAAACCCTCAGAAATTTCGTGCCTACGGGTGATGGCAAAGAGCGCTTCCCAAAAGCCACCAGCCAGATACGAAATCAGCATGATGGGTATAAATGCGCCAAATCCGTTGGCGAGTATGCTCCAAAAATGCGCAGAGCAAAACGCAAAGTAAGAGCTGCGAAAAGCATTAAGCATATCGAGGCTTCCACTTGAGTAGACCAATTTTTGCACGCCCGTATTCCAAATAGCCATGAGGATGCAAGGCAATAAAGCATAGATAACTAGCATCATCACCCGTTTCAAATCGATCCCATCGCGAATATGGGGCGATGCTTTGGTCTCTTCTGCAGCTTCAAATAAAAATGTATCGATTGCTTTGATGAGAGGGCGAAATTTATGTAGCGGTTTTCCTTCTTGAGATATTTCTAATTGGTAATCTAGAAATTTTCGCAGCACTATGATACCCTTATGTAAAAATGTGACCATAACTCAACTGAATTTTTTAGTACATATGAGCAAATCTCGCAAAGGTCTTTGGTTCCTCTCAGTCACCTGTCTGGCGGTGGTATCGGCTTTTATTTTTGGCAAAACTGTATGTTGGAAAGGGATCGAGTATTTAGTACATAAGACCGACCCAAATGCCAAGATTCAAGCTGCGCAAATCACATTTGGGAAAAAAGGTTTGTGCTTGCACAAGCTCTCTCTTGATGGAATTTTTGGTCACATTGATGTCGAAAAAATGCACCTTGGACTGCGTCTACATCTGAAAAAAATGGCCATTCAACCCATCGCCACTTTCGATCATCCGGTTTGGGATGTGCCAGAAAGTCTGGGGGCAGGTGCTGGGAAACGCTCTATCCCTACAGCGCACATAGAAGTCCTGGATGGCAAATTAAGACGTGGAGAGCACACCCTTTCCGTGAACTTTACAAGTGGCCAATCAAAAGCGGACTTGGGGCTTATAGACTTAGCAGATGGCGCAATTGAAGTAATGCTCAAGATGTTGCCTGAGGGTTTAGTGGCCATCAGCCGTTTTCATCATGCCGATCTAGAGGAGCTATCTCCTTTTGGCGACCTCTTTCCGACAAGTTGGATTCCTGAGCAGGGGCAGGTGGCTGGGCATTTAACCGCTCAGTGGGACTCTGAAGGTCAGCTGTCGGAAGTGGGCGGAGATATTCAAGCGTGTGATTTAAAACTTTGGCATCCCCAGCGCAAGTTGCAGTTCGGAGCAAAAAATTTAGATTGGAAAGGTGATTTTCCCAAAGGCACATTGCAAGTTGAAGATGGCTACTTACTAGCGCTTTCCAAGCGTCTGCCAGCTCAGTGGGGTCTCAGACTTTCAGGTGGCGTAGAAAAAGGTAAAATTGCCCTTACCGGCTGCATGGTGCGAGAAGGAGAGGTGTTTCCGATTGCCATTGCCGGGCAGGGCAAGATAGGCAAAGACACCTCTTTGCAGGCAACTTTTCATGTTTCAGGAGAGGGACAAAGTACTATTTCGGTGACGATGAAGCCGCATGCTAGCGTCTTGCGGGGACGGTTTCAAGAAATCAGCTCCAAACAACTTTTGCTTTTTCGCGACGGTCTAGGTGCATTTTTTCCAGTTTTTCGCGATTTAGAACTTGAGGGTGCCAAGCTGAATGCTGAGCTCATTGCCTACATGCAAAAAGGGGCTATTAAGCGTGTTGAAATTGAAAATATCTCATCGGAGACCATGTGGCTCAAGTGGCCTTCCCACCAAATAGAGGGAAAAGGTAAAAACCTCAAATTATCGGGCACTCTTCCCTTCGAAAAAGGTCCTTTGTGGAAAAAAGCTGTTTGGAACGTGGCAATGGATCAAGGACAGATTCAAGATTTTGAAGATGTTTCCATTCGTTTTTTTGTCGAAGGAGAAAACATACAACACGGCATGGCCTCGTGCAAATGGCACGCGCTTGAGGTTGAAGGCGAGATCAACGGAACCCTACTACATCCGCAAATTGCCCTAAACGCCTGGGGGACCACACAGAAGATTGCCAAAATACTGGGAGTGGAACCAAAAGGGGACCAGCCGCTCACCCTGCGGGCCCTGATTGATCGGAAAAACACGGCTTGGAATGCTGTTGGAAACCTCAAAGCTGGAGAGGGAGAGCTGACATTTGGCACAATATTTGAACTCAAAAAACAAATACCTCG
Organism: Chlamydiales bacterium; assembly: GCA_024233455.1. Lineage (GTDB taxonomy): Bacteria > Chlamydiota > Chlamydiia > Chlamydiales > JACKPQ01 > JACKPP01. The sequence goes on along the minus strand of JACKPP010000002.1, from coordinate 565,426 downwards.
GGGATGGGTAGAAGGGGAAAATATTTCTCCTGCGGTTTACGATTTAGCGATCAAAGCCCTGGAAATGCCCTTTACAATCGATGGAAACATTGACCTTTCAGGGACTGTGGATCCGGCAAGTTACCAGATCTCTATAGACAGTGAACTTTTGCATTACACATCAAATGATCTCGACATCGAATTTCCTCACTTAGGGAAGCCCTCACCTCTACCCTCCGAAAGTGCGCAACATGCCATTCTAAGCTATCAGGCTAAGACCAAAAATTGGGAAATAGTCGTGCCTTTGTTTGGCGCCAAGCTCAAAGACAAAACATACGGTTTCGAAGTTGAAAACATGGAGGGGCTGGCAATTCTAAATGGCAGACGACTGACCTCTCAAAATTTAAAAGCCAAAGTCCACGGTTTAGATCTTTGTCTAGATCTATCCTTAGAGATAAAAGAGCCTGGCAAGGCCGATCTCCATATTTCAGCTACCGAAATGGCCGGAGATATTGCTGGCTTGATGGATGTGCTGCGCCACTTTGATAAATTTAAATCGCTAAAGCTTCCGTTAACCGGTCAAATACAAAACATCGACAATGGCCCTTTTTCTCTTTTTTCACCGCTTGGTCAACCAGAGAAAAAAACAGCCTATAGCGCACATCTTAAATTGATCGATGGGTCCTATGCAGTCACCGATCATTTTGTAGGCAATGCTCTCAGCTGTGAGATGAAATTTACCTCTGATGACGAAATTTTAGAAATTCACGCGCTCGATGGGGATTTGTTGCTGACCGATGGGGACCATCAAAGCCATTTTGAAATCAATGCACCCGACCTGCGCCTTATCGATATGGACCATGGCGATTGGGAATTTGACTTGCGCATCGAAAGCCAAACCCATGACCTTATGCGGCTAAGTGGCGCTTTGGATCATACGCACGGACTTAAACTGGACGAGACAAAATCCCACTTATTTGGCGAAAAACTGTATATCGAACAGTTTAAATTAGAGCCCTTTGCGTTTCAAGGAAGGACAGTTCTTAAACTGCAAAAGATAGATACCGCCCTTCGTTTTCTAAAAGCTTTAGCTTTGGTAGATGTGCATGCGACGACAATTGGGGCTATTCAAAAAACGGACCTCAAAGGGGATCTAAGCCTCAATTTAACCTATCACGACGGTGAATTTAACATTGAGTCGGATGGGCGTGACCTGAAAGTCAAACATTGGTGCATTCCCCGATTCTCCTTAAAAATGGCCCATGAAGGCCATTTATTATCCCTTGACCATCTAATGATTGGGGATTTTCAAGCACGGGCATTGGCAGAAAAACGCGCCACTCAGTGGGATTTATCGCTCTTTGAAATCGACTGGAAAAACACACAATTGCAAACATTTGAGGGGCACTTTACTGATGATGCTCTAACGCTTATTGTCAATAGTGCTCAAATCGATTTAGATCATCTAAGGCCTCTATTTTTTGAAGAAAAAAACCCTTACTTCCAAGGCCTGTTTGATCTGACAGGAAACGTCACTCTCAATATTTCCAATTGGGATATTGAAGGGCAATTTCAACTCTTCTCTGACAACTTTACCTCTGCCAACATTGAGCTTAAAACCCTGGCCCCTTTTGAATTTTCCTTTAATCGTAAAACGGGAGTGGCATTATCTGGTGCGTTACTTGATCTGGCAGGTAGTGAAATTGAAATCGAGCATTTAGGCTATGACAAAACAATCGCGCAGTGGTTCTGTCATGGGATGGCGTTATCAATTGCGCCCGAAATGGTGTACTTTTTAGCTGAAAAAGAACTAATCCCTTATTTGGAAAAGCACAAAGAGCAGCTTTTCATTCGCGGAATTCCCATCCGTTGGGACAACCACCTTGAAACTACGCTAGAGCTCTGCTACAGCCCCAAGTCATTTTCCCTCTCGGCTATACTTAAAGATGGGTACTACTGGATTGGAGATGTCAGTTGTTACTTGAAAAATGGCACATTCACAGGTAGAAATACTGGCCTCACATTCCAAGCCGAATCTAAGCTAAATAACGCGGCATTCTCTGTTTGGGCAGAGCTGCCCTTCGATGCCGCTCAAGAACCTCGTGTCATTCTAAATGACCACTCAGAGCTCAGCGAAAAACCACTGACTGTTTGTTTCAGTCGAGACCCCAAAGCAATCATCAAATACGCCCAGGGCTCCTTCTGTGGATTTGATGTCGATTTCCATCATAACCCGTCACTGCAAAAACACCCTCTTCTCGGTCTAACCGGGGATATGTCAATTGACTGGAGTTTGGCAGCTAAGCTTCTTCCTGAAAGCCTATCACAAGCCATTCAAGACTACGATATGGGGCGCGGTTATAAACTGACGGGCGATCTCTCATTAAATATGGCAGCACCTGCTAAAAGCACCTTCAAAGGCTATTTTAAAGGTAAAGATTTTGAGCTTTTGGGTTACAAATTTAAAAGTCTATTAAGCCAAATTGAATACAGTGCAGACTACCTGCTCTTTGAAGATTTCTCCCTTTCTGATGAGGCAATAGCGCTTAAAATTCCCCATGTCAATATCGCTGGAAAAAACATCAGCATCCCCACATTAAAAATACAGGACTTGCGCCCCAGCCTCTTGCAAAAATGTGGCAAATTGCCTGGGCGTCTAAAGCCTTTTGTGATCAAAAATCTCGAGTTTCATAAAATTGCCGGAACTCTAGGGGATCGCAAAAGCTTTTCAGGTAAAGGCAACCTGCAATTTATCAATACCTTCAAGCGCGATGTCACCCTATTTGATATTCCCAAGGATCTTTTCAGCCGTATAGGTCTTGATGTGGGCTTGCTCATTCCCGTTTGTGGTGAACTCGTGTGCGAGCTCGACGGTACACGCGTGCACTTTACAAAGCTGACCAACACCTACAGCGATGGGGAGCGTTCTCAATTCTTTCTGTCCAAGAAAAAGCCATCCTACATCGATCTAGATGGCCAAATTCACATCGATATTCGCATGAAGCAATTTGTTCTCCTTAAGGTGACTCAGCCCTTTGTACTTTCCATTCGAGGGACTTTGGATCATCCCAAGTTCAGCCTCCAATAGCGGGATAATCTGGGGGTGCACTCTCGGATTCCCAGTACTGCCTTTATGAAACCTGCTTATTCAATGCATAAAGCGGATTATTTGGCTATTTCAATGGAGAAATAAGTACCACTAAATCAGCAAAAATAGGATTTAATGGTACATACATCTTTTGCGTGCCATGAAAAAAATGAAACCCTAGCTTGCTGGTTCATGATGTAAGAGGCGATAGTTTATTGGCTGCTTGAAACAATGCATTCGATTAGTATGGAAGCATGATGCGCGTCGTTTTGGATTTTTTGTTCCCAGCAAGATGTCGCCATTGCGGTGTGGACCTTGAAAGGTATGCGCTTTTGTGTCCTAATTGCCTCGAACATGTGGTTTTTATGGAAGGTAAAGAGGAGAGCTGCCACGCTTATGTCCAGCGAGCGTGTTTTGAAGCTTGTGGCCCAATTTTATCGTTGATCCATGACAAAGATCCAGGTGTGGCCAAGCTACTAGCTGCATTGATGGTTCTTCAGTATAAACAAATAGGCTGGCCAGAGTGTGATGGCGTTGCAGGCAGGGGTCTTTTAGGCTATTACTTTTCCAAGCTTACGGGTGTTAAGAGAGCCAAAAAACCCTGGGTTGACCAAGAGTTGTTGGTTTTGAGTTTGCGTCCTTTGACATATAAGGAGAGAGCACGCTTATTTCGCCGATTTCCTAAAAAATTGCTAAATCTATCCGTTATTTGATTTTTTTGTTGTGTTAAAATTTCTTTTGTCAAAGAATCAGGTGAAAATTAAAGGCGGAGGAGTCGGTATGGATAAGTGGAAAGTGTGTGCGTTTGGGGTCATTGCCAGCATTGCTTGTTTTGCAAAACCTACGGGATTTCGTCACGAGGGGTCTGGGATAAAGGTTCACAATACTCCCAAAGGGCTCTGGGTCACGGCTGGGAAAACTGGTGTGATTGAATGGAATGATTTCTCAGTTGGGTCCCGGGAAATGGTTGAATTCCGCATGCTGAATCCTAAGCTTGCCGTACTCAATCGCGTGGTGGGTAAAAATAAAAGCGTGATTCATGGGCAAATTAAATCCAATGGCCGTGTTTATCTTGTCAACCAAAACGGAATACTGATCGGATCCAATGCTTCGATCAAAACGGCTGGTTTTTTTGCAACGACTGGTCAAATTGATAATCAACAGTTTTTGGCTGGAAGAGATATCCTAATTACTGGTCTTGAGAATTCTAGTGCTTCGATTGATAATTTAGGCACCATTGAGACTGAAAAAGGGGATATTTACCTTATATCTAGTAAAGTAGTCAACCGAGGAAAATTATCTGCTCCAGAGGGCTATGTAGGGATTGGTGTTGGTACCGAAGTGCTGATTAAGCCCAATGGACCAGAACGTATTTTTATTAAGGCGGGACCTGTCAACGTTCAAAAGAGGGACTTCAAGCCAACCCAAAGCGAAAATCGTGTTCAAAAGAGAGAATCAAGGCCGGTCAAAAACAAAAATCCTAAGTGGCTTACTCGCGAAAAGAAAACTGAAACTCCAGTTGAAGAAGTTGCTGAAGTTATAAAAGATTTGCCGCCGAAAGAGCCAACTAAAGAATCTGCGAAAGATTTGGCGATCGATAACCAAGGAATGATACGAGCCCTGATTACGGAAATCAAAACCCATTCGCATCCTTATACCGAGGCTATAGCACATAGCGGCATCATCGAAGGAACTGCATTGAGAAGACAAAAAGGGCGTGTTTTACTGCTTTCTGAAGATACGTCAGTCAAGTGCTCAGGCAAGATCCATGCAGCTGGTGGGCTGGTAAAGGTCGATGCTAAAGACTCAGTGGAGTTAAGCGGTACAGCTCGTATTGACGTTTCAGATGGCCAATCACCGGGCTCAGCTTTGATTGGGTCCAGAAATGCTGCGGAAGTTGCAATAGGTACAAATGCGCTGATTCAAGCTGATAATTTAAGCAGTGGTAATGGAGGCTCGGTAAAGGTGCTTTCAAAGTCGGCCACAAAATTCTCTGGAACAATTACCGCTGAAGCCAAGGGCTCAAAGGGTAATGGGGGGCAAGTCGAGGTGTCGAGTAGCGGCAAAAAAGGACTGACATTTAGAGGTAAAACCTCGCTTAAATCAGCTCATGGTCAAGATGGTCAGCTGCTGCTAGATCCTAAGTTTGCTATTATTCGCTCTAGTGGAACAGATCCTGCCACTGGCAATACCTTTGACAATGATCCTGAGGGTACGGTCACAATTAGTGGCGCAGACTTGAGCGCAGCGCTCTCTTCAGCCAGTGTGATAATTCAGGCCAATACCGATATCACCCTCGATGACGTGATTACCTCCAGTACTAATGGAAATGGACTTAGTTTCCAAGCAGGGCGCAGTATTACACTGGAAACAAATAGCTCTGTGACGCTGAATAATGGAGCGTTCTACTGTAAAATCAATGATGAAAATGCTTTGCTTTATGATCGGTCAGCTGGCGGCGCTGGTTTTTTCGGTGTAGGACCTGTCACCATCAATACTCAAGGAGGAGATGTTACCCTTGATGTTGGAACATTTGGAGGTGTACAAGGTGGAACAATGAATGTAATTAACACAATGATTAATGCCGGTGGTGGCAATATTATCGTCAATGGCTATGGATGCATGGAAAATGCCCGCGGTCTAGCCACTAACATCGCCGAATGCTCGCAACTAGTGACAAGTGGATCTGGCACGATAGATATTACTGGAACGGCCGTATCGGCACAGGTGAATGGTGGCGGGCCTAATGCAGGTGTTTCTAATAACTTCGGAATTTTTGCAACTGGTTTGGCTGCTGAGGCCAATTTAATCCAGACCGAAAATGGCGCTATCACCATTACAGGTACTGGTGCAAGTATTGACTTAGGGTATAACAATGGTGGCACATATCTTAGCATGACCCAAGTTAAAACAACTGGAACAGGCTCTATTACTATTAATGGAACAGCTGGATCGGGTCAGACACAAAATTTGGGCGTGGTGTTAAATGGTCCAATGGGCTTGGTGTCTAGCAATACAGGTAGTATTCAGATTACTGGAGTGGGCAAGGGAACTGAGCAAGGGAACATGGGGATTTCCATCGAAACTGGGTCTCAAGTTGCAGCCACAGGAGCAGCAGATATTACAATTCACGGAACAGGTGGAAATGGCACCAGCCTTAATTTAGGGGTGGCAATTACCACCCAAGGATCGGGAGTGTCGTCAGAAGGCGGCTCTGTTTTGATTACCGGTATCGCTCAAGGAAGCAATAACTCTAATCAGGGATTTAATATGAATGAGGGTTGCTATGTGAAGACCACCGGAAGTGGTGTTATTACCATTGATGGGACAGGATCGGGGGCGGGCAATTCTAATATGGGTGCCGTGTTCACTGGAAAGACTTTGGAAGTGACAAGCGTGGATGGGGATATCAATATCACTGGAACTGGGGCCGGGGCTGGTCCATCGAATTCGGGTGTTTATATTCAATATCCTGGCGCCATAGGTACTACTGGGAGCGGAGAGGTGAATATCACTAACAATACACCCTAGGCGTTGCTAATCACATATGCAGGTCCGTTGGAGGGCCTGCATATGTGGTTAAATGAAGAAGGCTGTGCTTAACTAGATAAGCAAAAGGCTTGAGAGTCAGAATTTCTAATGGTGATGTTGCCACTGACGATTGCCCCTTCTTCAAGAGACAAAGATCCGACAATGAGGTCCCCATGGATATGGGCAGACGTTGATAAAATCAAATGGTCTTCAACATCGATATTGCCGATCACTTTACCAGAAATAGAACCCTTCTTGAGATCGAGATTGGCTTTGACGGTGGCAGTTTTTCCAATTGTTACTTCTTTAGCTACCAGCTGTCCTTCGAAATGTCCATCGATGCGGACTGGCGTGGAAGAGGAAAGAGAACCTGAAAAAGTTGAGCCCTCAGGAATGGTCGTTTTGGCAGGATTCAGGGGAAGAACGTGACTATCTAATGAGCAAGATAGGTGCGCCTCGAATGGATCGAAAGGAGCATCTGATTCTAGCGATACCTCGCGATCGAGGAGATCTTTAGCGTATTTTTTAAAGAAGGTGTCAACGACAAATCTTAACATTCACTTAAGCTCCTATTTCTCGGCGTGCTAATTGGACTTGTCTTTTCAGCATCTCATCTTGGGTTAACTGATTTTTAATTTTTTTCCAAGCATGAAGTAATGTAGAGTGTGTTTTGCCTCCAAAAGCGCTTGCTAGCTTCACTAGAGAATCGGGGATAAGCTCTTTAGCTAAGTACATTGCCACCTGGCGGGCGTAGGCGATTTCTTTCATACGGGAGCAACCGCGCAGGTCACTAAGCCTCACATCGAAGATTGCGGCCACACTTTTCAAAATGGAATCAACCGAAACCTTTTGGTTGGGCTGAGTACAAAACATTTCACCTAAAGTCTTTTCGGCGACTTCTTCAGTCACGTCAAGGTGCATGAGGCGACAGTAAGCACTTAAGCGGTTAATCGCACCTTCGAGTTGACGGACATTCTGGAAAATATGCTCGGCGATAAAAAAAGCAACCTTACTTGGGATGCGTATCCCTTTTTGTTCGGCTTTAGATTGTAAAATAGCCACTCGCGTTTCCAGATCGGGGCATGCCAAATGGGCCACAAGACCCCATTCCATCCGTGCTACCAAACGCTCAGAAAGTTTCAGTTGAGCCGGAGGCTTATCGCTGGAAATCACAACTTGCTTATTCTGGTTAATAAGGGCCTCGATGGTCGAACAAAGTTCTTCTTCAAAATTAGGACGATTTTGCAAAAACTGAATATCGTCGATGAGAAGCACATCCAGGGATCTGTAATACTGCTTCATCTTGTCCAGAGACTTACCTTTTAGATGGCGGATCAGATCATTGATGAACCCTTCAGCTGTGACGTAGAGAATTTTGAGTTTTTTGTGGTTATTTTGGACATGGTGGGCAATGGCGTGTAAAAGGTGTGTTTTTCCCAGGCCTACGCCCCCATGAACAAAGAGGGGGTTATAGCTGTGGCCAGGTTTAGAAGCAACGCCCATGGCAGCAGATTTGACAAACTGGTTTGCCGGTCCTTCGATAAACGTTTCAAAAGTGTAGGAGCGGTTAAGCTTCAAATCAACAGTCTCTTCCTTCAAAATAATCGGTTTCGACGCTGTTTTAGGTCTGGGATTTTCTGAGATTTCAAAAATAATGGCTGGATTGCCTTTGCTATCTGTTGGTAAAAACGTGAGCAGGTCTTGGCGAAAATTATCTAGCAAGTACTCTTGAACGAAAACATTGGGAACAGACAATGTAACAGAAGCCGAATCGATGGCTTTAAGTGAAATAGGTTTAATCCAATTAGCAAATTCAGCAGCGCTTGCATGTATTTGGAGATGCGCTATGAATTGTGACCAGTAATCTTGTTTAGTACACGTTGCCATTTGCACCTAGCGTTAAAAAATCTATCAATTAAAACCGCGCTGAGACTAGTGTGTGAAACACTTTTTCAGATCTTGCGATTGTCTCCGTACATTAGCAAACAGTCGAACAAGGCGCAAGGATTTTTCTCATGTGAATTCCCATACAATCGATAACATCCTAAGTTTCAAAACCAGCTAACCCCAATTTTTTTTGATCACCAAAAAAGTAGGTCTCTTTGAAAAGAGCAATTGAACATTGAGACTGTTGCTATCTGACAAAAATGGTCTAGCTATAAGCCATGATGAGAGCTGTGGCTTGGTCGGCAATCTCTTTTTCGGCATGGGTTTGGAGCCATTGGCCTTGCTGGAAAGCTTGCCGTTTATAGCCCAGAAGGAAGAGGGCTTTGACGCGGTTAAGCAGTGTTGGCTGATGATCGGGAACAATCTTGACCGCTTGCTCCAAATAATTGAGGGCTGAGAGATTATCACCTAATTGGAGATGGATAGCTCCAAGAGTTTGCAAATCATAGGCAGCATTTTTAGAAAGGACGACAAGCGCTTCAAAAAAGGTGAGGGCAATATCGTACTTGCCTTGCTTAATATAGGAGAAGCCAACGAATCTAAGATCATCTAATTCGTTTTCATCCCATCCCAAGATTTCTAACCAGTTAACTTGGCTCATCCTTTTTGGTATTGGCTCCTACGACCATTGATTTCAATTAAACTTTTATCTAACTCTTGAACGGCTTGGATGAAAAAGAGGAGAATGTCAGACTCTTTCTGCTCTTCCTCTTCCTCATAGCGCTCCTCCCAATCATAAGCGTTTTTAGCCTTTTCTTCGAGACGTTTTTTCTTAGAGGTAGAGCGTCTGGCCATGATGCGTTCTCTCTCGAGAAGTCCAAATTCATCGGAACGGACTAAGGGGAGAAGGTGCGAGCCAAAAATCCGGGCATTTCCCCAATGGACAGTGCTAGGGCGATGAAAAATTGCCCATTCTTTGTTACGCCTTCTTAAATCGAACATTGTGTCGAAGGCTGACTTAAAGGCAGGGGTGGAGATGTCAATGTGTGTTTTTGGGGAGATGGTCTTAGATTCAGAAATCAGTTGAGTTTGAACGGATTCCAGGTCTTTTGCAAACCTGCTAGAGATTTCTACGCCTAAATTATCAACTGTTTTTGCCATAATTCAATAAATAAACTGTTTTGTATTTTTAAACTATAGTTGATGTTTAGATTATTTATTTTACTAAAAATCTTCAAAAATGATGATTTTGTTGAAAAATGCAAAAATTCCAGCAATTTCCACCGATTCCCACAAAAAAAACAAAGATGTAATCGGTTTGAAAATAGGGAGTTGAAGATGCTCTCAGGATTTTCTTAACCAAAATCGATTGCTACAATCCATATCTGGTGTTAGGATGTGGGAATAAGTGGAAAATTAGGATATATTTGCTTTATGAGCCGCTTCTTTTTCAGTGGATCTACATCTGTAAAACTCGATGAGAAGAACCGTTTCGTCTTGCCCCAATCGATGCGCTATGGGCTAGTTGAAGATGGCGAGCTCAAATTCACCATTGCCCTAGGGCTTGGTGGCTGCCTGGCTATTTACCGCAAAAGCGATATCGAAAAAATTGTACAAAGATTCCAGGAAAAGCAGCATGTGGCTAAGTTTCAGAAGTTTTTTACATTATTTTTCTCGACTTTGCATGAAGCAACGTGCGACAAACTCGGCCGTGTCGTAATCCCTTCTGCTCTCAAAAACGCAATTGGTTTGGGAAGCGAAATGGTGGTAGCAGGCGTGCTAAATAAAATCGAAATATGGCCGAAGGAAAAATATGAGGCCGATCTTTCTTCCTATATGGAAGGGGATCAAGGGAAGCTTAGCAGTTTGATCAATGAGGCCTTTGCGCTTTTAGATGATCAGCCCAGTGACCCTGTGGAAACACTAGAAAGTTTGGTGTGACGTGCATATCCCTGTTTTAATGCAGGAATGCCTAGATGCTTTCGCCGGATTAAGACTCGATATCTTTTTCGACGGAACGTTGGGAGCTGGAGGGCACGCCAAAGCGATTTTAGAAGCGCACCCCGAAATCAAGCAGTATATCGGGTGTGACCGTGATGAAAGCGCCCTTGCGCTTTCAAAACAAAATTTAGAGCCGTGGGCGGATAAATTAACGCTTATTCACGGTAATTTTAGCGATATCGACCGTCACGTGAACGGGACAGTCGATGGAATTTTGCTCGACTTGGGAGTGTCATCGATGCAGTTAGATCAAAAAGATAGAGGTTTTAGCTTTTCCAAAGAGGGTCCACTCGACATGAGAATGGATAGATCCTCTGATTTGACCGCTAAGGACATCGTCAATTCCTGGTCAGAAGATCAGCTGGCAAAATTGTTTCAAAACTACGGCGAAATGAAAAACGCGAAAAAATTTGCCAAAGCTTTAACTGATCAACGCAAGAAAACAAAGTTTGAAACCACTAAGCAGTTAGCTGACTGGATTTGCACAGTCATGGGTCGTGGTCGTAAGAAGTTACATCCGGCAACCCTTGTGTTCCAGGCACTGCGCATCGCTGTGAATGCTGAACTAGAATCGGTTTGGCAGGGCGTTTTTAAAGCGCTTAATGTTTTGCGTCCAGGTGGCCGTTTGGGTGTGATCACGTTCCATAGCTTAGAAGACCGCATTGTAAAAAATCTCTTCCGTCAAGCCGCGCGTCCAGACTACGAGTGGGGAGAAGAGAAAGTTGAAGGTCTGCCCCAAATCAAATTACTGACCAAAAAGCCCATTGCCCCGACCTATCAAGAAGTCAAAGTCAACGTCAGAGCAAGAAGTGCTAAGCTGCGCGTTGCAGAGAGGATTGGATGAAGAAGGTTTTTTTTGCTCAAATCTTTGTATGTATTGTCGGATGCGGCTCCATGCTGTATTCCTACATAAATACGCAAAATATCCTATGTAGCAAGCGTCTTACGTTGCCAGCATTGGCCAAAGAAGTCAGTGTGTTGCACGAAGAAAACACACGATTGCGCTTTGAAATTGAACGTTTTGAAGATCCTAAGCACCTGATGGAGCTTGCCAATCAACAGACCTATCGGCATCTAAAATATGTCGATTACGCATCTATTTGCTCTGATAGCCTGATTGCCACCAATCCGTAATGGGCCGGCTGACCGGAATTGCCACCTTTCTCTTTGCTCTCTTTACGCTCCTGATTTTACAATTTTATAAAATTCAGGTGATTGAAGGAGATAAATGGCAGCAGAAAGCAGAAAAACAGCATCAATTTTCTCTTTCTATGCCTGGAAAAAGGGGCGTTTTTTACTCAAATCCCATTGCCGCATCTCCTAAGCCGCTAGTCATTGACGTTTCCAAGTACCATATTTATATCGATCCTGGTTCAATTCCCGAAGAGCAAAGAGAAGCAATTGCTCTTAGCCTCACTGACATGGTAGATGGTGATTATGCCTTTGTGCGTGCTCAATTCGATAAGCGCTCTAGAAGTCGACGCATAGCCACATGGGTCAGTCGTGATCGGATGGTGCAAATTGAGGGGTGGTGGAAAACTTTTTCGCGGCAAAATAAACTGCCCACTAACGCTGTTTTTTATGTACAAGATTGGAAGCGCTCATACCCTTATGGCTCGCTCCTGGGTCAGGTACTCCATACCGTGCGTGAAAATCATGAACCTACTGGCGGTGCAGAGTCTTATTTTAACCGCTACTTGCAAGGTGCATCTGGCAAGCGGGTACTTATGCGGTCTCCTCGGCATTCCCTAGAGGCAGATAAAGTCGTTTCGCTACCAGTCGATGGGGCAGACGTCTACCTTACAATCGATCCAACCCTGCAAGCAATAGCTGAACAAGAGATTGCTAAAGCCGCTCAGCGGGTGCATGCTAGGGCAGGGTGGGCAGTCATGATGGATCCTCAGACCGGTGAAATTCTAGCGCTGGCGCAATACCCCTTTTTCGAACCTAAACATTACGCACAATTCTATAACCACCCCGAGCTTACCGAACACACCAAAGTCAAAGCTATTACCGATTGTTTCGAGCCAGGATCTACCATCAAACCAATTACAGTGGCCCTTGCGCTTCTGGCCAATGAAGAGCTTAGAAAAAGAGGAGAAAAGCCCCTCTTTTCACCTGATGAAAAAATCCGTTCCGATGACGGTCTTATTCCTGGGACCCATCACCGCATCCGTGATGTCTCCAATCACCGCTTTCTTAACATGGAACTTGCTATCCTAAAATCTTCCAACGTTTACATGGGGAAACTAGCTGAGCGGATATGCACCAGATTGGGCCCAAAATGGTATGCCGATCAGCTCAAAAACATTTTCGGTTTTGGATTCAAAACCAATATAGAGCTTCCAGCCGAAGCCAAAGGGCTTATTCCTAATCCGAATAATTCTTCTCAATGGTCTAAACCCACACCTTATACATTGTCTATCGGCTATAATATGTTGGCCACAAGCCTGCAAATGACGCGAGCTTTTGCCATCATTGCTAACGGTGGCTACGATGTTAAACCCACTATTCTACGTCAAATCAAACGGGGAGGTAGTGTTCTTGTGGACAACGCGCCCAAACGATTGGAACGAAAATTACCCGCAGGCATCTCCGAGCAACTCATTAGCGCCTTGAAATACGTCACCAAACCTGGCGGGTCTGGCACTCGCGCTGACATTCGAGGCTATACCGAGGCAGGTAAATCGGGAACCTCCGAAAAAATCATCGATGGTAAATACGACAAAAAAATCCACTTCTCCTCCTTTATCGGGTTTGCGCCGGCAAACGATGCTCGTTTTGTCCTATTCATTGGGATTGACGAACCTGAATACCGCTTCATTCCAGGCTATGGAAAAACGCATTTTGGGGGTAAATGCGCTGCTCCCGCTTTTCGAGAGATTGCCAAACGCTCTCTGGCTTATTTAGGCGTTGCTCCCGACGATCCACACGGCTACCCTGTTGGAGATCCGAGATACAATCCCGACAAAGCCGATTCACTTATTGAAGCTAAGGCCCTCAAAGAACTCTACGATGAATGGAACAACTAGCTCCAGACTTTTATAGGTTTATCAGGACCAAACATGCCGGCAAACGTGCTCACAGCAATGCGATCCATGCCTTTTGATCGGTCTACCTTATGTAACCTGAGTTATGGGTTTATATCATTCATCTTCAGGCATCTTAGGCGCCATCTTGCACCCTTTTTGTGCTCATCTTTAGCTTTTTGGCTATGGAATCGCAAAAAATGTCACAATCTGTCACCTAATCTACTCTGAATCTAAAAAATCAAAACCCATAACTCAGGTTATGTAGATAATTTCTGACTGCAGATGGCCACGGAAAAATAGCGTCTAGTCGGTGATATGAAACTCATAAGGCGCGATAATGCGCGCCTTATGCAATTTTTCAGAAGTTAAAAGTCCAAATTAAGCTGAATTTTTAGACCGTGCATTTGCAAATCGCCTTTGGGGTTTAAATTCACCACATCGCGGTTGGTGTTAACCGACGCACTTCCTGGTGAAACAGCTCCACCATTACCATTGAGTAGTTGATTCACCAAATTGTTTTGAGAAAACCAGTAAACAAACTGGTAAAAAGCACCGAGCGATAAACGGTACCGGTCATTATGCATAAACATCTGCCAAGTAGCTCCCAGCTCAGTTTCTAAATTAGGCTTCACCGCATTGAAATCTTTTTTTAGTTTAATTGTTTCTGGTATTAAAAAGGGGCCTGCTCCAATGTCCAACAAGAACGCTCCATCGTAGAATTCTCTAACTTCGAATTGCCCATAGAGCAAAGAGAAAAATCCGCCACCTTGGACCAAAAGATTTTTAGTTAGAAAAAGCTTCACATCCGAGCCAAAACGTAATCCAGCACCCGAGTAATCATTAGAGCCTGAAAATTTTGTATCTCTTCTTAAAATTGTCTCGGTACCAGCAGTATTATAGCTAAATCCACCGGCGTATTTGGCGGTGTAATCTTGATTGATCCAAGCTGCGCGAACGCCCAGCTGAGGACGTAAAGAGACGTATTTTCCGACAAAAAAATCACGTCCAGTTCCAAAGTCCAAAACGTTGTAATTTAGGCTCCAATCAGCACTTGCTTTGTCGGCAATTGATCCCATCAAAAAGGGCAGCCACATGGGTTTTAGTCCAGAGCCGTTTAGAAAATTGCCGCCGGAGAATGTGTCTGAAGCTGTTGAATGAAAATAGGTCCACAAAGCATTGACAGCCCACTGCTGGCGCCCTTCAAAGATGTAACCTGCGCCTACTTGAAATCCCGGGTCCCACTCAAAATCGAGATCTTTGACATCGTCTGCTACTGTAATTGTGCCTGGAAAAACGGTTGGCACATTGACATTGAGTGATTGGCCGTAAACCAAACCTTCCACTAATGCTTTCCAATATAAAAAGTCGGCCTCAAACACAAATCCCGAGTCGACAGAGGCGCTTTTATTAGCTCCTTGCCAATCGCAGTACACATTTTGTTCTGAAATACGTTGGATTTTTTCTTCGAGCGTGGCCTCATCGGCACACACACTAGCAGCAAAAAGTCCTAAAACTGCCAAACTGATTTTTTTTCCCATACCCTTACTCCCTTATTGGAAATAGCATCTATCCCACAAATTTTACCTTCTGTCAATAAGCGAAATTGACAAGTGACAAAATATTAGAGTAACATCGCATCTAATGAAGCTAAAAACCCTCATCAAAAACCTTCCAGTACACGTTAAAGGTTCCAAAGAGATTGCAATCTCTGGGCTGTGTGCTGATTCCAGACGTTGCAAGCAAGGCGATCTTTTTATTGCCAAGCGGGGAAAAAATTTTGATGGGACGCAATACGTTCATAATGCTCTGAATGCAGGGGCCATAGCTGTCCTATCAGATCTCTACGATCCTTTCTGTAATGCCCTGCAGCTTATTACTCCCGATGTGTCTTTTGTTGAAGCTGAACTTGCCAGGCGTTTCTACTTAGATCCATCATCCCAGCTCTATATGGTAGGGATTACGGGCACCAACGGTAAGACCACGACGAGTTATTTAGTCAGGCATCTACTGGGATCATGTGGTCTGATCGGTACGATTGAGGCCATCGTCGGTGACCACCACTTTCCCTCAGACCTTACCACACCTGATGTGATCGCTTTGCAAAAGCTGCTTTCTGAAATGGTCCAAGAAAAAATGGAAGCGTGTGTCATGGAAGTCTCCTCGCATGCTCTTGACCAAGGACGCACAAGCGGTGTTGCCTACGATATTGGCATCTTCACTAACCTCACGCAGGACCATCTGGACTACCACCAAAATATGGACAACTACTTACGCGCCAAGCAAAAACTCTTCACCAATCTAAAAAAATGCGCCATTCTCAACGCTGATTGTCCCTATCACAAACACATGAAAACAAAAGCCCCAATTCTCACCTACGGAATCGATACCAGTGCAGACCTGCGCGCCTTTGACCTAGAGCTATCCCCATCGGGTATTGCCTTTACCTTAGTGCATCAGAAAAGCTCGCAGCGCCTTACCTGCCCGCTTATTGGTAGGTTTAACGTCTCTAATTGCCTGGCAGCCATTGCCACTGCCATTACCTATGGACTTTCTCTGCCAACCATTGCCCAAAGGCTTCAAACCTTCTCAGCTGTTCCGGGTCGGCTCGAAAAAATTCCCAACCACCGAGGTCTGCATATCTACGTCGACTATGCCCATACTGAAGATGCCCTCCATAATGTGCTATCGACCCTTCGCGAAATTACTACCGGGCGGCTGCTCACTCTTTTTGGCTGTGGGGGAGAGCGCGATCAAGACAAGCGGCCTAAAATGGGCAGTGTTGCCACCAGGCATTCCGACCACATTGTGATCACCTCCGACAATCCCCGCGGGGAAGACCCGCACGCCATCTGTCAGGACATCCTTAAAGGCTGCACTGGTCCCCACACTCTAGAGCTCGACCGGAAACTGGCTATCCAAAAACTCATCGAGCTAGCGCGCCCAGGCGATGTCCTACTCATCGCCGGCAAAGGACATGAGCGTACCCAAACGTTTTCTGATCGGATCAATCCTTTTGACGATCGCGAAATCGCTCGTCAAATCTGCCTAGACCCACATCTCTATACCGAACGTGAATGAAAATGCGGGGAATTTAGCGAGGAGACTTTTCAGATTTTTTGGCTGAAACAAGGGGCATTGTCTGTAGACAAGGCCCGAAGTGAAGACGAGAAATGTGTATGAGAGTTGACGCTGCTAAAAACCTGCACTTTGAATTGACTTCGGTATATTTTCGTGTTGATAAAGTCGGAGACAAAAATCGGCTAATAGTACAAATCTTTCAAAAACGGAGCCACCAGCGCATAAAAGGGTATAGGCCTTTTTTTGAGCTCAGCATGGGGTCTAACTCATGTTTTTCTGTTTTGCGTAACACACGGTAAAGATGATATCGTCAAAGTCATCATCTGGGGTGATATCGTTGCAGCGATAACGCCTGCCATTTTCAATTTCCTCAACGATCATTGCAGCACCATTGTGAGCTCTATCAAGAAAGGCTGTTCCCATATCGTTTTTGGCTTCCCAAAAATTTTGAATCCACACATAGTTTTGCCTAGAATAAATGACAAGTTCGAATTTTTTAGGAGTGGTATCTTCCCAAAAAAGCATTTTCACACCTTTTTTTTGCTTATATAGCGTGCCTTTATATTCGCAGCTGCCAGAAATATCAATTGAAAACCCTTGTTTATACTCACTATTAGTTTTTTCAACTGAGATCAGAAGGGTGTCTCCATTATTGACAGGAAATTTATCTGCTAAAACAACCTTATACCCATTATAATCGATTTGAATAGAGTCGGCGTGGTCGAACAATTCTGAAAAACAAGGCATTTTTACCCTCCTAGTCGTCTGTTGGGGTCAATAGCAGCATGCTGTTCAGGTGTGACTTCCACAAAATCAAACAATCCCCCATTTTTTTGTGATGGCGCGTGGTGAAGTTCTATGCTTTCCCACTTTCCCGTTAATTCATTTTTTACTTGTCTAGCTAGACCTCTTTTCATTCTATTTAAATTTCTAATATCGAGCTCTTTGGCGCGAAAGTACGCCTGATTTTTCCAATATCTTCTCCTGACAGCACTCCAGCTTGGTCTGTTACCGGCCTTAGTAAGATTATTGATTGGGTTTCCAAGTTTCCATCCTTTTAATGTGTTGACGTCAGTCATTGCCAACTGGCCACAGGTCTTGACCCTTGAGCCAAATCCTAAAGCACCCGGTAGAGGTAGTGTACCACAAATGGGGTTCTCTTTCCATAAGCCTTTTTTTGCCTCAGGTGTGTAGTTAGCAGCCTGATTTGTAGCAAAAAGGGTGTCAATTTTTTCGTGGCCTTTTGCTAGAAGTTTCTGGTAACTTTCTATGGGATCTTTCATTAGATCGTTCCGTTCAAAACCATCTGATCCAAAGTTACAGGCAGATTGAATCTCGTTATACAGAGCTGGCGCGATAGATACAAACTCACTAATATCTTCAAAAGTTTTGTGGGCGAAGTGCGCTCCAAGCTGTCTTGCTTTTTCTGCAATTGTAGGTGGGCTTGATTCCTTTACAACACTGAGCACAGCATTTGAACTTTGGAACTCAGAAATATGTTCTTTGAGGGCTTCTGAAAAAGCTAGGGATTCAGAAGAATTTTGTTTAGGTGCTATATCTGAGTTAGTAGGTGTCTTACTGGAATGACCATTTTTCGAATTTTTAGATCCTGCAGCACCACCTGCTAGACCTGCAGCAGGAGCCAGTGCAGGGCTGCTAGTTCCAGCAGTGGCAACGATGGCTACTACAGCTACGACAACAACAGCTCCTACGATGAGAGCTTTTTTGTGCTTTTTAATAAACCTTTGAGTACCTCTGAATCTCTTGGAAAACCAACTTTTGCAATGTTGAAATTCTATTTCATTGTCTAAGGTATAGCGAGGACCGTAGTCGCTATTTGATGCAAACGAATAATTTTCAGAGGATAATAATAGGTCCTGTATATCCTGCTCAACAGAGGACCATTCACTTTCGTTCATGTCAGAATATCCGTGGCGGGCCAGCAGAGTCAATAATTTAGAGGCTCTTGTCATGGCTTCGGGTGAAATTTCATCAAAGAGACCGGATTCAAGTTTATCAATAATGGCCAGGATTTCATCATATGTTAAATCTGTCGTCGCCACAGATTGAGCAGTAGGGGAATAAGGGATTACCTGACTGCAAAAGGTTGCGGCAGGTTGCAGTAAAACCGCGAGCATAAGCAAAAAGTAGACTGGTTTTAAAATATTGAACATTGCATCCAAGCAATTTATTTGACGCGCAGTATACTGTTTACAAATAAAAATTCAAGAGGCTTATTTTTCGTTGGTTTTATATGGACTGTTTTCATCCAAATCTATCGCTTACACGGGAAGTTTTTTGTCTATCAAAGCGGTTTTCCTTTGCGTCTAGGTCTTTTGCGAACTGGATTTTCGTAATATTGGTAACGAATGGACTCGGGAATGAAGTTATAGGCTTTTTGCAAAAATATTTTAAATTCTTTGAGAAAAGGCCATCGCGGATTAAATTGGTACACGCGTGTTTTTCCAACCATTGTGCTAACAATGATCCCACCTAGTTCTAAGCGTTGAAGGGCTTTTTGCATATTACTGACTGGTTCTTCAAAAACTTTGCTTAATTGAGTCCCATAGCACGTATCATTCAATAATAGAAAAAAGAAGATCTTTTCAATTGAAGCATTTCCGAATAATTCTGCTAACATATGACAACCGCTTTTATGGGTTATATTACCGCTTTTATGGGTTGTTTGTCAATCCGCTAAATAATTATTTTATTGGATTGAATGTCAGTAGGTTAGATTTTGAAGTAGTGGTCGATGCCTTCGGCAACGGCTTGTGCGATTTCTTCTTGGTAGTCGCGGCTCTTTAGAATGGCGCGCTCTTTGGGGGAGGTGATAAAGCCTCCTTCTACTAGAATGGCGGGCATTTTGGTCTCACGGATGACCAGAAAGTTGCCGTGCTTAATGCCGCGAGAGGGCGCACCTGTGCGGTGCAAGAGCTTTGAGAGCACGTCTGAGGCAAGTTTTTTGGAGGATTCAATGCGCAAGTGGTCGCCTTTGTTAAAGTAGTAGACCTCGATCCCCTCGGCATTGGTTGATTGAGCCGCATTGTAGTGGATGCTGACAAAGAGTTTGCTTTTGGCCTCGTTGGCCATGGCAGCTCGCTCTTTGAGCGGAATGAAAACGTCGCGGTTACGAGTGAGAATGACCCGGTAGCCTTTTTCATTGAGGTAGCGTTTTAAAAGCAGGGAAGTTGTCAGGGCTAAGTCTTTTTCTTCACAAGAGGCATGGCAGGCGCCAAGGTCAAAGCCCCCATGGCCGGCGTCTATGACCACAAGCGGCATGTGCTTATCACCCCAAGGGCCGTAAAAGCCGTGTGTTTCAATGGCCACATCGGAGTAGTTTTTAGACGAGGTGCCGCAACCTGTGAGAGCTAGGGCTAAGAATGCGGTTATAAAAACGAGCAGTTTCATAATGGCCAGTTATACTCCAAGCGGCGCTCTTTTTGCAAGATTGTTCTCGGCGCGATTTGAACGCGCGGCCTACAGCTTAGGAGGCTGTCGCTCTATCCAACTGAGCTACGAGAACGTGAGTTGTAGATTATACCATTTGTAGCAAATAAATGCATATTTGACTGCGTCGGTATAGCAACAAATTTGTGCTGCTTTCTTGCCTAATTCATGCATTTATTTTTAAGAGAGGTGTTATACGCTATTTGACTCTTGGTCTGTAAATCGTTTATACGGTAGTTACTGAACGCGCAGGGATAGACGCAGATAAGTCTAGATAGCGGTGCTAATAAAGGAGTGAATAGATGAGCGCAGATATTGGATTGATTGGCCTGGCCGTTATGGGACAGAATTTGGTACTCAATATGAATGATCATGGATATCAAGTCGTAGTCTATAATCGCACTACCGAAAAGGTTGATGCTTTTTTAAAGGGGCCGGCAAAAGGCAGTCAAGTTGTAGGTGCTCACTCCCTTGAAGAATTTGTCAAAACGCTTAAACGGCCACGTAAAGTGATGTTCATGGTCAAAGCAGGTCCTGCAGTCGATAGTTTAATCGATCAAATTGCACCGCTTCTAGAGAAAGGCGATATTATCATCGATGGAGGTAATAGCCACTACCCCGATACGCAAAGGCGTTATGAGGCCCTAAGAGCAAAGGGCATCTTGTTTATGGGAACGGGCATTTCTGGTGGAGAAGAGGGTGCGCGCCATGGCCCGTCGATTATGCCGGGAGGGCATCCCGATGCTTGGAAAGAGGTTAAATCGATCTTTCAATCGATTGCAGCAAAATCCGATGATGGGCAGCCTTGCTGCGATTGGGTAGGGGAAGGTGGTGCAGGCCACTATGTTAAAATGGTCCATAACGGTATCGAATATGGAGATATGCAAATCATCTGCGAGGCGTATCAGATCATGACTCAATTGCTCGGGCTTTCATGCGATGAAATGCACACCATTTTCAATAAGTGGAATGAGGGTGAGCTAAATTCCTACCTCATTGAAATTAGCAGCGCTATTTTTGCCCATAAGGAAAACGGGGCGCCGCTCATCGATAAAATCCTGGATGTGGCAGGACAAAAGGGAACAGGGAAATGGACGGGCATTAGCGCGCTTGACTTGGGCCAGCCCTTAACTTTGATTGGTGAGGCGGTGTTTGCCAGGTGCTTGTCATCTCTAAAGGATCAGCGGGTTAAAGCAAGCAAAGTCTTTTCTGGCCCTACTGATAAGTTTACTGGAGATAAAACCGAGCTGATTGAAGCCATAAGACAAGCCCTTTATGCGTCTAAAATTGTAAGCTATGCCCAAGGGTTTATGCTGATGCGCTCTGCAGGGCAGGAGTTTAAGTGGAAGCTCAACTACGGTGGTATTGCGCTCATGTGGCGCGGCGGCTGCATCATTCGCTCTAAATTTTTGGGGGATATCAAAAAAGCGTATGACAAAAATCCCGAGCTGGAATCGCTTTTGATGGATGATTTTTTCAAAAATGCGATTAAGAAGGCAACAGGCGGCTGGCGCAAAGTGGCTTCTTTGGCCGCTATCCACGGGATTCCTGTGCCGTGCTTTAGCACTGCGTTGTCTTTTTTTGATGGCTATAGATCAGAGCGTCTGCCAGCTAATCTTTTGCAGGCTCAGCGCGATTTTTTCGGTGCTCATACCTATGAGCGCACCGACCAACCGCGTGGTAAGTTTTTCCACACTAACTGGACCGGCACCGGTGGAGATGTGACCTCCAGTACCTATTCGATTTAGTTGTACTAATTCCAGAAATAAGGTCACAAAAAAGCGCCATTCAATTTACGACAATACTTTTGGAGATTGATATTATTCTGCTTTTAAAACTTCCATGAAGGCCGACTGAGGGATGGTGACTTTACCGATTTCGGCCATCCGTTTTTTACCCTTCTTCTGCTTTTCCCAGAGTTTGCGTTTGCGGGTGATGTCGCCCCCGTAGCACTTGGCAGTGACGTTTTTAGAAAGGGCAGAGATGGTTTCACGACCGATCACTTTACCACCGATAGCGGCCTGAATGGGCACTTTAAACTGCTGGCGAGGGATGACATCGAGTAGTTTTTTGCAGATGGCGCGTCCCTTGGCTTCGGCTTTGGATCGGTGGACTAGGCAGGAGAAAGCATCGACAGGTTCATTATTGACGCGGATCTCCAGTTTGATAATATCGGAGGCAGCATAAGTGTCGGGTTCGTAATCAAAGGATCCGTAGCCGCGGGTAACCGATTTTAATTTGTCGTTGAAATCGGTAATGATTTCATTCATCGGAAGTTCATAAGTTAGCAGCAATCTATTTGAGCCGTGTGAATCGGTTTTGACCAGGTTTCCACGCTTATCATTGCAAAGGTTCATGACTGCACCGAGGTAGTCGGGTGGTACCATGATGTGTGTTTTGACCCAGGGCTCTTCTATGGTGTCGATGATGGAAGGGTCGGGGAAGTGGACCGGATTGTCGATGTATTTGACCTCACCAGATGCTAAAAGCACTTGATAAACAACGCTTGGGGCGGTAGTAATAATATCTAAATCAAATTCGCGCTGCAGACGCTCAAAGGTGATTTCTAAATGGAGTAAACCCAAAAAGCCACAGCGAAAACCAAATCCTAATGCAGTGGTACTTTCTTGTTCTACAGATAGTGCTGAATCATTGAGCTGGAGTTTAGTCAGAGCATCGCGAAGGTTTTCAAAGTCAGAACTGTCGACGGGGTAGATCCCTGCAAAGACGACTGGATTGATGATTTTAAAACCGGGTAAGGGGGTGGCAGAGGGGGTTTTACTGTGGGTGACTGTATCTCCTACTTTGACATCGGAGGTTTTTTTGATGCCGCAGACGATGTAGCCGGCCTCTCCCGGGCGTAAGACATTGACAGGTGTTTCATTGGGAGAGAATACGCCTACTTCCAGGACTTCAAAGCTTTTATTCGTGGCAATTAGATGAATGGGTGTCCCTTTTTTGATCTCGCCGCTCATTATGCGGATATACACCATGACTCCGCGGTAGGTATCGTAGTGTGAATCGAATACGAGCGCACGTAAAATTGAATCGTGAGGAGTCTTGGGAGGGGGCATGTCACGAACGATGACTTCGAGAATTTCTTTGATTCCCAGCCCGGTTTTAGCCGAGCAGTTAAGGGTTTGACTTGTATCCAGTCCGATGAGATCTTCGATTTGTTGCTTGACTGATTGGGGATCAGCCGCTGGCAAGTCGATCTTGTTGAGGACGGGGATAATTTCTAAATTGCGATCAAGCGCTAGGTGTACATTGGCCAGGGTTTGCGCTTGGACGCCTTGGGCTGCGTCTACCACCAGCAGGGCGCCTTCGCAGGCAGCAAGTGAGCGAGAAACCTCATAGCTAAAGTCAACGTGACCTGGTGTGTCGATGAAGTTCATCTGATAGGTATGGCCATCATCGGCCTGGTAGTACATCGTAACCGGATGGGCTTTGATGGTGATGCCCCGCTCTTTTTCTAGATCCATGCTATCTAAGAGCTGCTCTTGCATATCTCTTGCTGCAACAGTGCCGGTAAACTCTAGTAGTCTGTCAGCAATTGTGGATTTTCCGTGATCGATATGGGCAATAATCGAAAAATTGCGGATGCGTTCTAAGCTGTATGAAAAATCTGTGCTCATACGGGTCAGTATACCATAGCAGACTAGATTGTAGCTAGCACTTGACTTGATTAACAAAAACTTTATAATCGTCTATTAAAATAACCTACATAGGGGGCAACATGACAAAATCAAGTGCATTTGATGGAGTTCGGGAAACAGCTAGTCGGGCTTTTGCAGCTACCAAAGACGCTTGGAGTGGCTCGGACAATGATCGTATAGATAGAATTTCCAAGGCAGTGATAGAGTGTGCCGGAGCGTTAGGCCTTATAGCAGCGTTTAATCTTTTTGAAAAATCACCTGTTGCGTTTTTTATCCCGGGTCCGATTGCCAATACCATGCAGTGTATTGTGAGTATAGCCGTTTTGGTTTTAGTGCTTGATGTGGTGCGTCGTTGCACTCTGGTCTATAAGCCTGAGCTATACACAGCTTTTTACAACTATATGCCAGAATATGTTCAAGGATGGATACCAGCTCCCGAAGAAAATGCATAGCATTGCCTTTTGAAAGTTCCAAATATGCATTAATACGCCGGTCTCCATGACCTGTGAGATGTGGGTTTCCGCTAATTGCTTTTCGTGATAAGTTGAGCTATGTATGCATAAAATTGTAGCTACAATAGCCCTCTCGGCCTGTCTGTATTCTGAAGATCCACCACTTTTGCAGCTAGGTGGTGGTGTGTTTGATATCATTCATAAAAAACCACTAACGGGCATAGTACAGCTAGACTACCGCTCTGATTATTCGGTCTATAAAAACAGCGTGATTTTTATCCGTCCTATGTCGGGTTTTTGGATTAATTTTGAAAGTGGTTTTTATGTCTATGCTGGTTTTGCCATGGATATTTTCTTGGGCCAGTCGAATTTTATTTTCACTCCCAGCATAGGTCCCGGCATCTATATGCGTGGAGGTGGAAAAAAGCTGGGTTTCCCTCTAGAGTTTCGCGATTCGGTAGAGCTCTCTTATCGACTGCCCAATCATGGACGGCTAGGGGTGCAATTTTACCATATGTCAAATGCCAGCCTTGGAAGTAAAAATCCCGGCACTGAATGCCTTTTATTTTTCTACGGCATCCCCTTAAAATGAAAAAACCCCGCTTGTTTCCAAGCAGGGCTTAGTTTAATCATCTCTTAATTTAAGAGATTAGTTTTTAGCACTAGCTAGACTAGCAGCTTTGGTCTGCGCAAGCTCTGCAGTTTTGGCTTGGGCTTCTTCAGCTGCAATCTCAGCATCTTTCTCGGCATTGGCTTTTTCAAAGCGTGCAGACAGAGCGCGAGCTGCGTAGATCCAGATGACTGTGATCAGGATCACTGTACCGGCAACATAAGGAATTGCCGCTACAAGTTGGCCACCGAAACCAATCAGTAGACCTTGCAAAATGAGCGAGCCACCAGACTTGCCAAGACGGGCGCCAACGACATCAATCGCCGCTTTACCCTTGACTTTCTGCTCTTGGTCTAGTGGGATATAGGCCATCTCTTTGGTCGGATCGAACATCGCATATTTACATGATTTGGTTAGGATGTTTTGCCCCATACCGATGACAACTGCCATCATAAGAGTTGTTGTGCCCATTGCTGCTGCTACGCCGCCAAATACATTACCACCTAGAACGAGTGCTAGGAAGATTGCTCCAGTGACGAGCATCATCACAGGCGTTGTTAGCGCTCCGAATTTCCAGCCTAGTTTGCGGATGACGTTACCGCCAACAAATAGCATGGTGAGCGTTGAAACAACTCCCGTAACGAGGGTAAATAGACCCATAAAGGCGCTATAATCGTTATGGTTGGAGAACTGGGCTCCTAGTTGCTTTTTCCAGATGACTTCGATCACGTTGACCGAGATCCCGTAGCAAAGAACAAGTAGAGCAATGCTTCCTAAATATCTAGAACGAAGCAAGTATTTAAAGCTCTCTCCGATAGACATTTTAGGTTTCTCTTTCTTCTTTTTGACTTCGCCAGCGTCGTAGAATCTTTTATCGGTCAAAACGTAGCGGTTAATCCACCAGTAAATACCCACAATGAGTACACCTGCTCCTACAACCATTCCCATAAGGTAGTTGAGTGAGATCTGCCAGGCATCGACGCCCGCAGGAACGTGTGCGCGGTTGTTTGAGAAGTACATAATTAGTGGTCCTGCAACGATGAGTGCAGGGTTTGCCCCTAAACCAAATAGATTATAGAAGCGCTTTGATTCAGAGACGCGGGTAATGTCGTTGGCAAATCCCCAGAAAAGTAGGGAAAGGGCCATACTACCCCATAGCTCTGACATAATGTAGAACAAGCTAAATGTCCAGTTCCGGATGACTTGTACGAGACCATACAGACCACTGGGGAGGATTGTCTCCATTTTATCACAAAATGCATGAGGGTGCAAAGCATCACGCATCGGGTAAAGTGTAGTTGCAAACAGGCCAAAGAACACAATAAATGGAATCACTGTGCTATAGAATAGAGCAGGTTTGCTAAGTTTGTTACTAAGTTTGGCGTAGACCAACATAAAAATGAAGGCCATGGGCAAAGTTCCCCAGAATTTTAAGAAGGGAATTGTTTCAGCACCAGATGCTGGAACAATCAATGAGTCTTTAGTGTCTCTCAAAATTTGGTAATTAAATAGAATGAGAAAGAAAAGAAAGAGCATAGGAAGCACTTTTTTCAATTCAAATGTATGTACCGGCCATAGCCTTGAGCGCCATTTGCCGAATTCCTGGGTTGTTGACATATCTGTTTATCCTTGTAGGAAGTTTCTAACTAAATGTTAAGCATACACTAAATATTCATTTTTTCCAAGCATAAATTGTAGAATGTAAGTAAAAAATTAAATTGTCGTGTAGAGGTGTATAATCTATCGTTTACGCGGCCCCAATTAGGCTCAATCCAGACGCAAAAAAGCGCGCTTTCACGGAGTAAAGCGCGCTAGAAATTAGAAAAAGATTTAGGCTGAAGGGGATTCGCCGCGCTTGACCATTTCGATCATAGTTTCTTGCGCAGTGATGATTTCTACGTAGCTATTCCAAAGCTCGTGATCGATAGAATTTTGACGGATTGATTGAATAAGTTTTCTTTTAATGCTGGCTAGAGATTCTTTAGGGCTTAAAAGGGCGATCATTTCTTTGTCACCAGTCAACCGAGCCATATTCAGCATACGCTCAAGTTGGATGCGAGAAAAGGTCATTTGGTCCCGACGTTTGCGAGAGCCTCTTGCTGCTCGTTGTTTAGGAGGGACAACCTTAAGCTTGTCAGCACGCATAATAAATTTTTCTATGAGTGAACAAAGTTCAGTAGGCTCTTTATGCTTCATCTTCTTTAGGGTGAAGTGATGCATGTAGCCGTGTTCCATTGGTAAGTATTTGCATAGGTCATTTTCCTTCGAGCCACCGATTTTTTTAATGGCTTTAGAGATAACGCCTTCTAATTCTTCTATGCTTTTTGCTTTGCTTGCGGTTTTACTCATGAATTTGTCCTTTTTTCTAATTGTGCAAAAATTTAAAGATCTTACAAAGGTTTATCAGAATCAGATGTTAGACGCAACATCCTTTTTTAAATATTCCTTTTTGCAGTTTCCTAGATAGTAAACAATCTAAAAAAATTTTGCAACTAATTAAAACTAAAAATTTACTTCTAACGATTGAAATTTTTGATTGTCTGTGTTTTATAACACAATAAATTCAAGAAATAGTTTTAAAATTCAACGGGGTTTTCTGGAATTTCTTGCCTTCACTTTGCTATCTATTTGTGATAAACATTCAAAATAGCATGATAAAAAAGATTAAAAAGCTTGTTGCAATTGGTGCCGGAAAGGGAGGGGTTGGAAAATCCACGGTCACTTGTCATTTGGCCCTAGCCCTCAAGAAAAGAGGTTTTGAGGTTGGGGTTTTAGACGCAGATGTTTATGGTCCATCGCTCGACCACATGATGCCCTATGATCAGCCAATGAGTATAGATGGGCATTATTTGATTCCGGCCCAAATGTGTGGAATTAAACTTATGAGTGTGGCTTATTTTCAACGTGATGCAGCGGTTGTGCGGGCTCCGATTGCTAATGAGACAATCGAGAAATTTTTATTTAGTACGGTTTGGGGAGCTTTGGATTATTTGCTCATCGATTTCCCACCTGGTACTGGTGATGTTCAACTCACGTTGCTGCAGAAGGCAGTTTTTGCCGGGGCCCTTTTGGTTACAACACCGCAAGAGATTGCTCTCTTGGATGTACGCAAGGCAAGTGACTGTTTTCGACGTTTGCAAGTGCCTATTTTAGGTGTGGTTGAAAATATGAGCTATTTTCAAATGGGGAGTGAGCGCGCCTACCCGCTTGGAGAGGGTGGGGGAGAGCGCCTGGCAAGGGAGCTTCAGGTGCAGCTCTTTGGGAAAATCCCTTTAGAGCCGCTCTTGTCTTTATGCGCCGATCAGGGAGAGTCGCTCTTTAATATAGGAGAAAATACGCAAGCAGCAATAGCCTTTTCGCTTGTGGCTCAAAAACTCCACCAATGTTTTGAAGGCGCGCAGGGATTAGATAGCTTTGAATTGCTCTGGAAAAAGGACCACGAAAAACTTTTTATAGAGGAACAAGCGGGGTCTGGAGAAGAAGGAGTGCGTATCAACCGTATTTTTCAATCGGGTCCAGCCGAGTTTGTTATTGAGTGGACAGATGAGGGTGTTTCGCGCTATGATTTAGCTAAACTTGAGAAAAAGTGTCCGTGCTCTCGATGCTCGTCTTTAAAAAAAAGTCTATCGAATAATATGAGTGCGAGTAAAATTTATAGTGTTGGACGCTACGGTTTGAAAATAGAATTCAGCTCTGGTTGCAAAGCAGGAATTTTTTCCTATGCATTTTTGCAGCGCGCGCAAAATAAGGTCGACTATGATTAAACGTTTTTTCCTTTTGCTCATTGTAGCGGTAGGTTGTACATCAAATAATGCTCATTCACTTAAAGCATGGATGAAAGATTCAAAAAAGATCAAAGTGCTATCTACTGTGGCCATGATCGATGATTTGGTTCGAGGTGTTGGTGGTGAGCATGTCGACTGTCTAGCGCTTATTCATGGGGAAATTGATCCCCATAGCTATGAACTGGTCAAAGGCGATGCTGAAAAATTTGGACGTGCCGACATAGTATTTGCCAATGGTTTGGGTTTAGAACATGGGCCGAGTCTCTGTCGCCAGCTTAAAGAGCACCAAAAGTGTGTCACTTTAGGTGACCATTTGTACCGCCAGTGCCGAGAAGAGCTGTTGGTCATCGATGGGCAGCTCGATCCTCATGTGTGGATGGACGTTGCTCTTTGGATACGCTGTATTGATCCGATCGTATGGGCACTATCAGAGAAAGATCCTGAGCATAAAGCTGCATTCCAAAAAAATGGGGCAGAGCTCAAAGCTCAGTTGCTGAAAGTGCATGCTCAGATCTACGAGCAGATGCAAGCTGTTCCTGAAAGTAAACGATTTTTAGTGACAAGTCACGATGCTTTTAACTACTTTGCCAGACGCTATCTGTCCACTGCAGACGAGCTGGGAAGCCATAGCTGGAAAAAGCGGGTGGCAGCGCCCGAAGGTCTTTCGCCGGATGGACAACTAACTCCGCGCGATATCCAAGAGATTTCAGCGCATATCGAGCGTTACAAAGTTTCTGTGGTTTTCCCCGAGTCTAATGTGAATCAAGCAGCGCTTATGAAGGTTTTAGATGTATGTCAAAAACGGGGGCATAAGGTGCGTATTATCGACGGGTCTCTCTACGGCGATGCCATGGGGGAGTCGTATGCGCAGATGATGCTACACAATGCTGCGCTTATTTCACAGGGGCTGCATGGGTGAAACAGTCTTTAAAGCGCAAAATTTAACCGTTGATTACGGGCAAACGTCTGTGCTGTGGGATATCTCCTTTACCATCCCCCAAGGTAAACTTGTTGGTGTAATCGGTCCCAATGGTGCAGGGAAGAGTACTCTTTTGAAGACCGCGCTTGGCATTGTGAAGCCTACCGCTGGACAGGTCCGTTTTTTTGGCCAAAATTTTAAGGATGTGCGTGAAAAAGTTGCCTATATTCCTCAACGCAGCTCAGTAGATTGGGATTTTCCAATCACAGTGCTCGAAGTGGTGTTGATGGGGCGTTATGGCAAGCTTGGTTGGCTTAAATGGCCGCGCCAAGCAGACAAGATTGCCGCTATGCAAGCCTTGGAAATGCTTGAAATGGACGCGTTTGAAGGTCGTCAGATTGACCAGCTCTCCGGAGGACAGCAGCAGCGGGTTTTCTTGGCCAGAGCGCTTTTGCAAGATGCCGATATTTACCTTCTAGATGAACCTTTTGCGGGTGTGGATTTAGCGACTGAAAAAGCCATCATGATCCTGTTAAAGAAACTCAAAAAACAGGGTAAAACGCTTTTTGTGGTCCATCACGATTTAAATGCCGTCCAAGAGTATTTTGATTGGGTCGTTTTGCTCAATACAAGCCTTGTGGCTTGTGGTGAAACTGAGCAGGTATTCAACCAAGACAATATCGCGCGCACCTATGGGCAAAAAGGGGCGCTTCTAGCTGAAGTGACCAAGCTCTCCAAGAGCAAGCAGGAAGGCTTTTGCAAATGAATATGGGCCTTTTCCACGATCCGGTGATGATGGCGCCGACGTGGGGTGCAATTTTAATGTGTTTATCTGCATCGCTTGTCGGTGTCATTGCTTTTGTGCGTCAAAGATCTCTGGTGGGCGAAGCTCTCTCTCACGCCACCTATCCCGGGGTTATTTTGGGAGCGATGCTCGGTTCTGCCTACTCACTTGTGGGCGCGTTTGTCTTTGCCCTACTTGGTCTCATGGCGATGCATTTTTTGCAAAAGCGGTTGCGCCTCTCATCCGATGCTGCCCTTTGTGCTATTCTAACCGCTTTTTTGGGATTGGGTGTGCTACTGGCGAGTCGTTTGCAATTTACGCGTCCCATGCTCTATTCTCAGGTTCAGGTTTTTCTTTATGGACAATCGGCAACGATGGTCACCCGTGATCTTGCGGTTTACGCCGGTTTGGCGGCTGTGACATTGGTGTTTGTCATTGTTCTCTTCCAACACATCAAAGTTGTCAATTTCGATCGCGATTTTGCCTCGTGTTGCGGTATTTCTACACAGCTTATCGATGTACTGACTTTGGTTTTATTGGCCCTGGCGGTGGTGATTGGCCTGCGCAGCGTAGGTGTAGTCTTGATGTCGGGTATGCTAGTGGCTCCAGCTGTTGCAGCCAGACGCTTAACCCATAAGCTGAGTACCATGCTCATATGGGCAGCAGTCATCGGTATGGCTTCAGGATTGTTTGGAACACTACTATCGGTGCAATTTTCCGTTGGGCTCCCGACCGGACCGATGATCGTTTTGCTGGCCTCTGCGTTCAGCTTGCTGGCCATGCTTTTTGCTCCGGGACAGGGACTTGTAGTGCGTCACTACCGTATTATGCGTTTTAAACGCATGTGTAAAATTGAAAACGATTTAAAACTTTTGTGGAAAATGGGTGCATGCAGCTTGAAAGAGCTGCAAATACGCTCAGATCGAAGCCTATTTGCCCTGCGCTTATCCCTTTTACGACTCAGCTACCAAGGATTCGTAAAGCGGCAAAAAAATACATTTTCCTTGAGTTTAGATGGGGTCAGACGCGCCAGTCAAATCATCCGTTTGCATCGCTTATGGGAAGTCTACTTGACTAGCCAGCTTGGAATTGGAGCAGATAAAGTGCACCGCAGTGCCGAAGAAATGGAGCATATTCTAACTCCAGAGCTTGAAGTGCGGCTAACCAAACTTCTTCGTAATCCCAAAAAAGACCCGCATGCTCAGCCAATACCTTCAAGTGAGGTATGGCAATGAATCCCTATTGGAATGTCAATTTTTTTGAATTTTTCGGTTTGTTTATTCAGCGCCTTTCGCTCTTTGTGGTGGGACGGTTGCCTCTGGATCAACTCACCACCGATGAAATTCAGGTGGGCGCTTTAGCTCTTATATCGATTGCAGCTGCCCTCATCGGCGGCCTGCTCTATCTTCGCCGCATGACCATGCTGGCCAATGCCCTCTCACATACCATACTGCTTGGGATTATCTGCGCGTTTTTGGTCGTGGTCAGCTTTGCCCCGGTTAAAGAGCTCAGTTTAGCAACGCTAGATCTTAAAATCTTACTAATAGCAGCTTTCATTACCGCGCTTTTAACTGCCCTTTGTACGGAGTGGTTAACTAAAGTCATGCGCCTTTACAGCGATGCCAGCATCGGTCTAGTTTTTTCGGTTTTCTTTGCGCTAGGTATCACGCTTGTGACCCTTCAAACGCGTAATACACATCTGGGTATTGAAGCGATTATGGGGAATGTCGATGGACTTCATTTGCACGATTTAAAGCTCATTTTTTGGATCTGCATCGCAGATATTGCGGTGATAGTTGCCTTTTTCAAAGTGTGGCATCTAACCACCTTTGATGCCGGCCTGGCAAAAGTGCTTGGTTTTTCGCCAGCGATGATGGGTTACATGCTGATGGTGCTGACATCGCTCACAGCTATTGGGGCTTTTCGTGCAGTCGGTGCTTTTTTAGTGTTAGGGTTGATGATTTTTCCAAGTCTAATTGCTAGGCTTTTTTGCCAGCGTTTGAAATCCATGATTTTGCTTGCTGCTACCATTGGCGCTGGCACCTCGTTGATCTCAGTTGCTGTGTCTCGTCACTGTCTCTCTGTTTTTAGTCTGCCACTTTCCACATCGGGGCTGCTAACTGTTCTTCTGACACTATTTTATCTGGGAGCACTGGTTTTAAAGCAGCTTTTGCAATTAAAGATACGAAAGACAGAGGCGCTGACATCCCCCACGCAGTAAAGGCATTTTGAGGTCATCGCCCGAGACCAATTTTTGTGAGTAAGAAAAAACCCTTCTCGTTTGCCAAGAAGGGTTACAAAAATCCTAAAAATCAGAAAAAACTACTCTTCGTCAGTAGTTACTTGTGCAGGAGTTCGTGTAGTATGAACTCTATCATCAGCTCTGGATGATTTCCAAGCGCGATAGCCATCAGCAATTAAGCCGCCACCTAAGACGAGGCCTGATAGCAAAAGTCCACCTGCGACAAATGCGCCAGTATGTTTGCCAAAAGGACTGACATTAACTAGGGCTCGTGGATTTCTAAATAGCGAAACGTTCTGAAATAAAGCATAAGCCATTGCTGAAGCCTTAGTTGTAACCGCCGCTGCTCCGATGCCCATTAGTGCGTATTGCGTGAACTCGGTTTTTGCTTTAACTTTAGTACAAAATGACATTTGTGGTCCTCCACAGTTTTGAGGGTTGTTTTAATAATCGTTTCCCAGATTCTCATGAGAAGGAATTTAAGTCCACCGAAAAATTATAGATTTTCTAATGTAGTGGTTGTAGGAGTTCGGAAAAGATTTTGTTTAAGCCCCTAGTATGTTATAGTCAAAGTTGTATGGTTAAGCGTATAAGTATTTTAGGATCGACTGGATCGATCGGCTGTCAAACATTGGATGTTGTGCGCCACCTGAAAAAATCTATTCAAGTTGTGGGTTTGGCAGCTAGAAAAAATGCGCAGCTCCTGGCTAAGCAGATCGAAGAATTCCACCCCGAGGTTGTAGCAGTTGCTGATCCAGCAGCTGAAAATCACCTTCGAAAACTTTTTCCCAAGCAAGTTTTTTGCACTATAGAAGAGCTTGCATCGCTTGAGTCTGTAGATTGTGTGGTAGCAGCTATCGTTGGCGCGAGTGGTATTGCTCCTGTTTTGCGCGCTATTGATGCTGGCAAATGCATAGCTTTGGCCAATAAAGAAGTATTGGTTGCTGCCGGCTCACTTGTCATGCAACGGGCCAAAGAAAAGGGCTCAATGATTATTCCCGTCGATAGTGAGCATAGCGCATTATTTCAGTGTCTGCAAACAGGGGATAAAAAGGAGATTAAAAGACTGGTGTTAACCGGTTCTGGTGGGCCGTTTCGCCAGAAGGAAAATTTGGATAACATCAAGCCTGAGGATGCCCTCTGCCATCCAACTTGGTCCATGGGCGCTAAAATCACTGTGGATTCATCCACACTTATGAATAAAGGGCTGGAAGTGATAGAAGCACATGTCCTATTTGATGTGCCCCTGGATAAAATCGAGGTTGTCATTCATCCTCAGAGTGTGATTCATAGTTTGGTTGAATGGCGTGATGGATCGCTGATAGCGCAGCTGTCGCCACCTAGTATGCACCTTCCCATCCAGTACGCTTTGACTTATCCGGAGCGGGTGGATGGAATGATGGGTTGTTTTGATTTTACCAAATACTCTAAACTAGATTTTTATGCCCCTGACTGGAAGCGTTTTCGCTGCCTTAGTCTGGCATTTGAAGCGGCTAGGACAGGAAAAAGCATGCCGTGCTTTATGAATGCGGCAAACGAAGTGCTGGTTCATCGGTTTTTGGATGGCCAAATTCGCTGGATAGAGATCGGCCAGAAGCTTGAAACTTTGATGGAGCACCATACTCCATATGCGGTAATCAGCATTGATGATATAGTAGCAGTTGACAGTGAAGCAAGACAATTAGCAAGAGAGATTTAGTATGCCATTTTACCACCTGATTTATTTTATCCTGGCTGTTATCGGCCTAGGGTTTTTGGTGTTTATTCACGAACTGGGACATTACTTTGTTGCCAAGCGTTGCGGGATGAAAATTCAAGTCTTCAGTATCGGATTTGGTAAGCCTTTCTATAGTTGGATGCGCGGCGATGTGAAGTGGCAGCTCTGTTTTGTCTTGATTGGTGGCTACGTCAAAATTGCGGGCATGCAAAAAGAAGGACGAACACCTCCTCACAAAGTCAAGGGCGGCTACTACAGCAAAAGCCCCAGAGATCGGATTGCAGTTGCTTTTGCCGGTCCTCTAGTTAACTTGGTATTTGCCTTCGTTCTTTTTACCCTCATTTGGGCAATAGGTGGCCGAGTAAAAGGGTTCTCTGAGTTCACTCAGTTGATCGGTGCCATGGATGCTAAATCGGCCCTTTACGAAAAGGGTGTGCACTCGGGTGATCAGATCCAATCTTTCAATGGCAAAATCTATAACGGCATGAAAGACTTGACCTACACCATGGTTGAAAAAGACGACAAAATGATCCGCGTTGCCGGCTCGCATATCGATTATCTCAACGGTGAGAAGACGCCATTTGATATCAACGTACAGCCCTATCTTGATCCCCGTTTTTATGACGATGACATGTACACGCTCGGTATTTTGAGCCCCGCAAGTTTTTTAATTTACGATCCAGCAGTCATGCCGGTTCCCAAAGGGTCCCCGATCCTAAACAGTGGTATTGAACCGGGTGACCGTATCCTTTGGGCCGATGGCAGACTGGTGTTTTCGCAATTGCAACTATCAAAAATCATCAATCAGCCTGCACACGTTCTGTCGGTACGGCGTGGCAATGCCACGTTTTTAACGCGACTACCCAGACTGAAAGTCAGTCAGCTGGGAAGCCCCAGTTTTCAATCTGAGTTAGATGATTGGAACTATGCCCTCAATTTGCGCCAAAAAACAACCGATCTCTACTTTATTCCTTACGAAATTGCTTCAAATGGTCAGGTTATCAGAGCGCTCAATTACATCGATGACAAAGCAGAGCAGCAAAGCGCTTGGCCGGGAACTGACCAAGATTTAGCTTTACGTGCAGGCGATCAAATTCTGGCAGTTGATGGGGTGTCCGTACATTCTGGTGTAGATATACTGAAGCTGATGCAGACGCGTCATGTGCAACTCATAGTACAAAGACAAGGCTTTCAAAAGCCTATTCTGTGGTCCAAAGCCGACCAATACTTTGAATCATCAGTTGACTGGAAGGCCCTCAAAAACTTGACTTATGCTTTGGGGAGCGGAGCCCAAACACCAAGTAGTGGATTTCTTTATGCTCTTAAGCCAGTCGAAGTGATTCCTTTCCAGGATTTTCCGGTTCCAGTGAGCCAAAAAGCACGTTTAACTGGAGAATTTGAAAAGAAAGCCAAGGAAATCGAAAAAATTGACGATGAAAAAGAGCGTGAACGTGCCGAAAAAATTCTGGCTGCCTATACCGGCAGACTGATGTTGGGTGTGCCTCTTGTCGATCAAAAAGTGATCTATAATCCAGGTCCTTGGGTGCTGTTTGAAGATACGATGCGCGATGTGTGGAGAACGCTGACGGGGCTCTTTTCGGGTTCTCTTTCCCCTAAATGGGTAGCAGGTCCGGTTGGTATTATCCAAATGCTACACCATAGCTGGGGGCTAGGTGTCAGCGAAGCTCTATTTTGGCTAGCGGTCATTAGCCTCAATCTGGGTATTTTAAATCTGTTGCCTATTCCACCCTTTGATGGCGGCCATATCGTCATCTCTTTTATCGAGGGAATCACCGGAAAACGAGTGAACCACAAAGTCATGGATCGGATCGTGATGGTCTTTGTTATTCTGCTAATAGGATTTGCCCTTTATATCACCTTTAATGACGTTGTGCGTCTAGTTGGCACCTTCTTTTAGCTTTTATAGAAGCAAAAAAAATGGTATGCAAAAATTTAGATGATAATTAAAGTAGGGGCGACTCAAAAGTGGATTTACCGAGGATTGGTCCTATGGATTGGCTAAATATGATTGTTGTCATCACTACAATTATTGGGGCGCTCTATATCTTTGTTGCTCAATTAAAAGAGCAAATTGAACAGCTTAGCGTCAAGATGTCCATTGAGGATGCCAAATTAGACAACAAAATAGAGACATACTTTTCTAAATTAGACAAGAAGATAGACGCTGTACACGATCATTTAGACAAGAAGATAGACGCTGTGCACGATCGTTTAGACAAGAAAATAGACGCTATACACGATCATTTAGATAAGAAAATAGATAAGCTAGAAGCGGATCTTGTTGCAGTACGTAGAGATGTCAACAGGAATACTAGCCATCTATCTAATATCGAAGGGCAGATGACGCAGCTAACCAGACCCAATATCATTCGTATCGAAAGAGAAGATATTGAACGAAAGCCGTTAAGTGGTCCTGCCGAAAAACTCAACGATATGGTCAATTAATAACTCAATTTTTTGCTAGCGCACTTTACACGAGGATGGGGGGCAAGTTGAGCTAGTGCCAAAAAAAACGCTCCCAAAATTTGGGAGCGTTTTTTTAGCGGAAGGAAGAGAAGTTTACTTCTTCTCTTCGCCATCCATGATTTCGACATCAGCTTCTTCGATATCATCTTTCTTTTCTGCTTCGGGTTGAGACTGAGCTCCGCCAGCAGCTTGTTGCTGTTTAGAGATCTCTTCACCAATCTTTTGCAGATGGGTGTTGAGTTTCTCAGTTTCAGCTTTGATTGCCGCAATATCTCCCGTTTTAATCGTCTCTTTGAGTTTGTCTACGTGTGATTGGATTTCAGAGGAGAGCGCTGCAGGAATCTTTTCTTTGTACTCAGAAAGAGATTTCTCCGCGCGGAAGATAAGGGCATCGGCCTCGTTTTTGGTGTCGACAGCTTCTTTGGCTTTTTTATCTTCCTCAGCATGTGCCTCAGCATCTTTGACCGCCTTCTCGATCTCTTCATCAGTTAGTCCTGATGAGTGTTGGATCGTGATGTCTTGTTTTTTGCCGGAGCCTTTATCTTCTGCTGATACTTTTAAGATACCATCCGCGTCGATGTCAAAGGCAACCTCGATTTGCGGCATACCGCGCGGGGCCGGCGTAATCCCTTCTAAGTTGAAGGTTCCGATCAGCTTGCTATCGGCTACCATTTTACGCTCACCTTGGTAAACGTTGATAGTCACTGCTGGCTGATTGTCAGCAGCTGTGGAAAAGATTTGTTTTTTCTGCGTCGGGATGGTCGTATTGCGCTCGATAAGAGGTGTTAAAACACCACCCATGGTTTCGATTCCAAGCGTAAGAGGAACCACATCGAGCAGCAGGACGTCCTTGACATCGCCACCTAGAACGCCACCTTGGATGGCTGCACCAAGAGCGACAACTTCATCGGGGTTAACGCCTTTATGCGGCTCTCTACCAAAGATCTCTTTTACTTTAGCTTGTACCGCGGGCATACGGCTCATTCCACCAACTAAGATGACTTCGTTGATTTCGGTCTTAGAAAGGCCTGCATCTTTCAGCGCGTTGACACAAGGTGCAACTGTGCGTTCGATAAGATTGGAGGCTAAATTTTCGTAGTTGCCACGGGTAAGTGTCAGCGCCAAGTGTTTTGGGCCTGTTGCATCCATGGTAATAAAGGGCTGGTTGATTTCAGTTTGAGTAGTGCCTGAGAGCTCAATTTTGGCTTTTTCTGCAGCATCACGCAAGCGTTGCAAAGCCATTTTATCATTGCGCAGGTCGATACCGTTTTCTTTTTTAAATTCATCGATCATCCAGTTGAGGATCACGTTGTCGAAATCGTCACCACCAAGGTGGGTATCACCATTGGTTGCAAGCACCTCAAAGACGCCATCGCCAATTTCTAGAACCGAGATATCGAATGTACCGCCACCAAGGTCAAAAACCGCGATTTTTTTGTCGTGTTGTTTATCTAGACCGTATGAAAGAGCAGCAGCAGTTGGCTCAGGGATGATGCGTAAAACATTCAGCCCAGCAATTTTACCAGCATCTTTGGTCGATTGACGTTGAGAGTCGTTAAAATAGGCCGGAACTGTTACGACAGCTTCGGTGACTTCTTCGCCCAAGTATTCTTCAGCGGTTTGTTTCATCTTCATAAGAATCTGCGCGCCCACTTCCTCGGGTGTCAGCGTTTTTCCATCGACTTCAAAAACGACCTTATCGCCAGGGCCAGCCTTGACGTTAAAGGCAACTGTTTTGATTTCTTCTTTAACTTCATTAAATTTACGCCCGATAAACCGCTTGGTCGAGTGCAGAGTTCGCTCAGGATTGGTCACGGCTTGACGTTTGGCCGGAATACCGACTAGACGTTCGCCATCTTTATAGGCGACAACCGACGGGGTTGTACGTGTACCCTCAGCGTTTACGATGACCTTAGCTTGGCCACCTTCCATCACTGCTACGCAGGAGTTGGTAGTACCAAGGTCGATACCGATAATGTGTTTTTTCTTACTCATCTTCTTGCTCCTCTTGATTTTCTTTTTTAATTGGTTGTTTAGAGACCTTCACGCGGGCTGGAATCACGATGCGCTCGCCACATTTGTAGCCGCGCTGGAACTCTTTTAGGATGGTTCCATCGGGGTGATCTTCGCTCTCTTCAATTTCGAGCGCCTCGTGTAGGTGGGGGTCAAATAATCCTTCCGCATGGAAGGGTTTAAATCCGTGACCCGAAATAATTTCTTTGATTTGGCCTAGAATCATGTCAAAGCCCTGGGCCCAATTGCGGGTTTCATCTGACATCTGGTCTTTAAAACCAAGCGCACCCTCAAAATTATCGAGGATAGGTAAAAACTCAGAAATCGCGTTTTGGACTGCGAAGCGCATTAAATCTTGTTTTTCTTTTTGCATCCGTTTAGTGCGATTTTCGCTCTCGGCCAAAAGGCGTATGTATTTGTCCTCAGACAAGCGTATTTGTTCACGCACTTGGTCGATTTCGCTTATTTGCTCTTCTTGAGTCTCTGGCAGCTCTTGCTCTATATCTTCTTTACTCACTGTCTCCTCGCTTATCTTCTAGTAATAAATTTTCGCCTGGTTGGCGGAAGGTAATTTTGAACTTGTACAAATTGCGCGTTAA
The DNA here is from genome assembly GCA_024233455.1 of Chlamydiales bacterium. GTDB lineage: Bacteria > Chlamydiota > Chlamydiia > Chlamydiales > JACKPQ01 > JACKPP01. Next base: position 526,116 of record JACKPP010000002.1, on the reverse strand, counting down.
CCCTTCGGTAATCAGCTCGCTGGTGGCTCGTAACAGGGCAAAAAGCTTGGGATAGGGAATACGCATCGGTCCTAAAAGACCGATGGCGCCAACGCGTCTATTTTGCACCGCATAAGGGCAGATGATAGCCGCGCAATCTTCCATTGATCCATCTCCGATCCAGAACCGCAGCTCATGGCAACACTCTAGCAGTTTTTCCATGGCTTCTTCATCTTCAAAAAGAGAAAGTCCTGAAGCCAGGGCTGTTGACGAATGAAATTCAGGGTAGCGCAATAGTTTGGAAAAACCGGTTTTGTATAGATCAGCATGGCTAAAACTAGCTGTTCTGACCACATGGCGCAACATGACCTCTTTGTAAAAACGCAAAGCCATCTCTTCTTCATCAAGGCTTAATTTAGGCTTATCCTGCCCAGTCATGCGGAAATGGAAAAACGCCTCGATGCGTTTCAATGCATGGGTTCCGATTTTTTTTGAAGTGTGTAAAAGCTCGGTATGCACAATACCAAATTCAGTTACCAGCACTGCTAAACAGCGGCTAGCATCCACCTCCACGAGTTTTACGTCGACTACAAAGTCCTGATCAAAACGGGGCATGGATAGAAAGACCGCGCAACCGGTTAATTCTGAAAGTAGCTCGGCGGTTTGCTCCATGTAGCGGCGGATTTCTTTAGTTTCGATAAGTAGACTGTTTTTAAGTAAATTACGATCAGATAGGGAGATTTGATTGGCATCGGCATGAAAATCAGCATAAGATCTAAACCCTAAGGCTGTAGGAATGCGCCCGCCGGAAGAATGCTGCTGTTCTAACATGCCGTTTTGCTCGAGCTTGGAGAAGTAATTGCGGATGGTAGCAGAGCTCAATCCTTCGAATCCATGCTCTTTAAGCGTTTGAGAACCAACAGGTTTTCCAGTTTTTATGTACAATTCAATTAATCCAAGCAGCACTAGGCGTTCCCTATCCTTACGGTGGGGCTTAACGGCGGGAACAGACTGTTTTACTGTTATTTTTGTCATATCTACACCTGATTTTAGCACAGGGGTAAGCAAAATGCAAGTTTTTTAGCACTCGAAGCTTTAGATTGCTGATTTATTATATAAATCATTAATCATAAGTGTTTTGAAAAAATGAAAAAAAGATTAAAACCAGTATTTTTGCTTATTGATACATTCCTTGTTAGGGCCACAAGAGCTTTAGAAATGAGCAATCCAATACCTGATTAACTCAAGTTCCTTGATTTAATCAGTGGGCTCTGATGTGTTATGCCGCTTCAAGGCTGGATCTCTGGCGATGAGAGGTAGAATGTCGACGATAGAAGGCGACCAGGCAAGACCTCTTGAGTAGACCATTTTGGAGGCGATGAAGCAGGAGATGATGGCTTTTTTATGCACATCGGGGATGTTTTCCAAAATTTGCTTTTGATGAGTCTTGGTAAGCAGTTTAGGGCAGTAGTTAAAAAGGCTATCGATGAGGGGATCGTCAGATTTGAGGTAAGCATTTTGGAGATAATCGAGCAGCTCGTAGGTGTAGGTGTTGATTTGTTGGGAGATAAGGTCGGATATGTCAGTGAGATAAGCCCCGGTTTTAGCATGGGTTTCTAGAAGGAGTTTGGCCTCATCGCGCGATGTCTCCCGAATGATTGCTAAAACTTCCTTCATGTAGGCGTCTTTATTGGCCAAAAATTCTTCTTCGGTCAGGACCAGGCCCGCTAACACTTCAAAGGAAGAGCAGATAACGCCTCCTTTATTGGCTGAGCTGTCTTTAATGATGAGCACACCGAGCTCTTCCAGAGCGCGTCTGGCAGCTGGAGTGAGGTAGAGATTGGCGCCTTCGACAATGGCTTTAGAGGTGGGAAGACCTGATTCGTCGAGGAATTCATCATAATTCGTTTCGTTGAGAGTGCGAGGGCGACCGCCGCCTGGAACGAAGATGTCGGTTTGGGCTTGGTGTACATTGAAACGCAACAGGTGATTCATTTCAGAGCCGCCAATCCACTCTTCAATCAGTTTTTTTCCATCTTTTTTATAACAGAGCGTTTGAGTGGCGTAGGCGCTTTGTTCCCGTTTTTGTTGGGTATCGAGTAAAAAGCCACGATCGTTGAGTTTTTTGGGTGGGTAGCAGTTGATGGGTTTTCCTTCGTGAAAGAGTTTGACTAGCTCATCTAGATCAAGGCCTTCAGGGTCGTAAATGGTTCCAGAAACATCGACAAGCGCCACAAGCTTGGCTGTCTTGGGAAAAAAACGATGTAGATTGAGGATCATATTGCCTGCAACGTCGCCGTCAGGTCCACCAGTTATTTTGATAGTAAAAGGATCTTTTTTAGGATCAATGCCCAAATATTGAAGGGCTTCTTCAACATAAACTGTCACGCCCAAAGACGTGACGCCGTATTCTTTATGATTGATGCCGGTCTTAGGTTTGCTGGAGATGAATGCTGCACCAACTTTATAGTTGCAGCGACAAGAAAATTCGGCAATCCAGTCAATCATGATGTTGTGCATGTTCTCATCGGGGCCAAGATAGATGTATTCGGGTTTTTTATAATAGTCGACGATGTGCTTGGCACGCAACGTGCCATCTTCATCACAATTAATCAAGGAGAGTAACACATGCACGAATGAGCGCTGACTTTGGTAGAGGTATTGCAGTTTGGCATTTTGGGTGAAAGCATAGATTTTTTCGTGAATCTCTTCTTTAGTTTGGCCGGCCAGGGTTAGCTCTTTTTTATAGATATCAGCTTCGATTTGAAGTTGACCGGAGGGTTCTAGGAAAATCACCGCTTTTGATCCACCCTCAGGGATGTCTTTGTTTTTTTTCTGCTGGGTGTAGGCCAGGTTGTAACATTCAGAAAAAACGTAGTTGCGCTCGATGACCATTTGCTCCAGTTTTTTAGGAAATACAGTACGCAGGCCGCCGCGAGAAAGATCCTTAAAACGAATATGGAAACCGATATAGTGCATCCCTTTCATAAAGAAGACTGCATATGGCAGTTCAGGGAAGCGGCTTTTACAATCAAAAGGAACGTGATCTAGGTATGCAGGGTCTAGTCTAAAGCAGAGGGCATCTTTATTGTTTCGGTAAAAATTGGTCTTCAGGGTGTAGGTGACAAAATCCATACCGCAGCGCAGGATATTTTTGCGGCGAATATCGTTGATTTCATTACCGGTATCGAGCTCTTTTACCAGCTTTAAGAATTTTTCGCGTGTTTCTTCGCATTTGATTTCATCAAAATGTTGAGGATGAAATTTATACTCAAACGCCTCACATATAAGCATCGTCAGTTCTGGATGGCGGCAAAGACCTTCTTCTATATTGGTTAAAGAATAAAGATTGATATCGGCATGGACGAGCGTCTGATGTACAAAACTTTCAATCGAGCGGATTAGGTGCCCGATATTGCCTCTGGCAAACCCTCCATCAATGAAGACTGTTTCGACCTTATCATTGCAATCAAAATACTTCAGCATCGCCAGCTCTTTTAGAAAATCATCAATATCTGCAACATCCCATGCAGCCTCCTCATTGGCCCCGTGCAGACCAAGTGACATCACCAAGATGCTTTTTTTGGTGTAAGGATCAACGTAGGTGGTATTAACGCGCTTCAAGGTTAGCCCATGGCGGTGGATCATTTTAATAAGGCGATAGAGAAATCGGTGTTTCGGCGTATTGCGCCAGGCAAAGACGATTTGTAATGAGGGGATTTCATTGCCGTCTTTCCAATTTTCATTATAGCGTACCTCATACTGGCAGTTGTCGCGCGTCTTAGCTCTAAAAAACATATCGAGCGCTAAGACTAGGCGATCGGTGGCAATTGACCTGGCAAAACTGGCGTTGATCTGACACAGGATGGTCTCCAAGGCTTCCTCAGTTAAATCAGGATTGCGGCTTTTGACCTTTTCAAAAATTTCCGCTTTTTGTTCCTTGCCCAGCACATCGCAAGCGCGCTCTTCGGGTTGTTCTATCCCACTAAAGTGAATGACGGCAATGCGGAGTTTATTGTCTGCTCCCGGGATGGGGGGAGGTTCGTCAGAAATAAACGTCTGATAATTCTTTATCCCATACATATTGTAATGCTTAATGATATTGAGGTCGGCATCGGGGCTGTCTTGGATTAATACAATGGCTGAATTTTTCAAAAAGATCTGAGAGTAAAAGTCTTGCAGATGAAAACCCATCAAATTATGGGCCACTAGCATCAGCTGATCTTGGGTAATTTCATCAAAAAAATGGGAGGGCATATGGGTTTCAAGCCAGCTATACATTTGGGTAAATAGCTCGCCTTCTTTGGCAATCGCCTCTTTGAGTTCTTTTTCGCTAAATTTACCCATTTACTTGAAAATCAATTTTTTATGAAGTTTATTTATAACTATTCTCTATCTGTCTATTTTTTATTATATATTATGTTAAAAAATATATTCTATATATAACTTCAATTTAATTATATTGAAAGGCGTGTAATCAATTTTCTATCCAAAAGCGATGAAATCAAGGACTTTTGTTCCAAGAGAAGATTAAGGTCCGTATTAAGAAGATAGTTGGGTGGTGTTCTTCTTTTTTATAAATATTCAAATTTAAATTATTATGTAAATTTAATCATTGATAATTATTAAGTTGTGTGTTATAGTGGATCTACTATGGCAGGCAACGTTAATACAATAAATGTGGAAGTGTTTTCTCTCCTCGGAACCCAAGCGCCAGAATACCGTAATGTTTGGGAGCAGATAAGAACTCATCTTATGAACTCACCAGTTGAGACTTTAGGCACGGCTTTTAAAACTGTAAAACTAGACCCAGCTGAAACTTCAACCGTCATGCGTATTTTCCTAAGTAGTTTATTGGATATACAATGCTTCGATGTTGTAACAACGATTCTTGAGCAAACTGATTCCCTTCAAAAAGCAGATGAGCTGACAATCTTTAATGCAGCGAAGGCATGTAATGCACAAGAAGTTACCATGGCAATCATGCTGAAATGTATAGCACGAGATTGCATTGAATCGGATGATGAGGAAGAGGAAGCAGGTGCTAAATTCCGTTTGCTGATTAAGGATATAAAGAAGGCAAATTCAGGTATGAAATTGCAGCGCTATCAAATTGAAGAGATTGCCCAGTGGGTAATTGACACCCCACCTGATCTTTCGGCTAAACTTAAGCCCATTTATCTCCATCCTACTCCGAAGTCCATTGGCTATTTCAAAAAGGTGAAAAAGGCCTATTGGGTCAATTCGGACACTAAGGAGATTTTTCCTATCGCGGACATGAATATTAAGAATACTGGCCTGTTGGGGAAGTTAGATTCGATCAAGGCTGTTTCTGAGCATTCTAACGTGCAGGGTTTTTTATCCATTGAACCCTACACCTGTAAACATGGAAAATCTAAGCTACGCGCATTTCAACCCTATTTTGCTCATTGTTTAGTGGATTTGCTGGCTTGGGGCGCGAGGCTCCCTTTAATTCTACAAAAAGCATGCGTTGAACAAGTCGCAAGTGGTTTAGATTTTATTCATACGGAAGGCTTTGTTCATCGAGATATTAAGCCAGACAACATATTGGTTAACCCATTACCTGAATCTGAGGGTTTTCATTTTGTTATTGCTGATTTAGATGAAATCGTTCGCATAGACCCCCCTAGACAAAGTTTTAGCGGTACAAAAACCTACTGGCCTCCAATTCAACGTGAAAAACAATTACCTCAAACACAATGTTGGGATATCTACGCTTTTGCCATAACACTCGCTATGGTATTCCAAGGTCAATATCCTGAGATTACCTCTTACTTGGATGATGTCATGTGTCGTTCTGATCTAAAGGGGGAATATATCAATCCCATTAGCATTCGTGATGAAATTATGCGTATTTTGTCGCATAGCAAGCCTGTGGAAAAAGCTAGAAACGTCAATGGTCAAGTTCGACGCTTGTCTTACTAAGTCGTAGCCCATTTAATCCGACAATAACTGTCCCACCCTCATGCAACACAACGGCCAGCCATAGGGGAATGTAGCCCAAAAGCGCTGGTGTTGTGACCAGAAAAATCACGGCCAAAGCCAGGCCCAGATTTTGTTTAACAATACGCAAAGTATGGTGCGCTTTTTTAATCAGCCAGGGCAGTTGTTCTAAATCATCGTGCAAAAAAATGATATCGGATGCGTCGATCGCTGCCATGCTGCCTACTTTACCCATAGCGATACCTACTGTGGCTCTAGCTAGGGCTGGTGCATCGTTAATTCCATCTCCAACCATAGCTAGCCCCTTTTCTTGCGACAGCTCTGAGACAAGTCTCAGCTTATCTTCGGGTTTTAAGTCAGCATGCACACTCTGAATATTTAAACTCTTGGCAATAGAAAGAGCATTCTCATGGTGATCGCCAGTTAGCATCACCACTTCTAGATTCAGAGCCGAAATAAGCTCTAGCATCCCAGGTCGCACATGATCCGAAAATTTTAGTACGGTAAGTTCGGTGCCAATTAAGAGCAGCGAGATGAGTTCACCTGCTAATCGCTGAATTTCGGGGACCGGGGTTTTGGCTGAGATGAAGGGGAGGTTTCCAATAGCAACATAGGTTCCATCTTTTAATCGTCCCTCCAGGCCAGAGCCTGGAATGGATTTAAAATTCTCAATTTCAGCTGGTGGTAGGTTTTTAGATTGGGCGTAGGCTAAAATCGCGTGAGCGATAGGGTGTTTTGAGCCGCGCTCAAGTCCTGCAGCAATAGCGATTGCCTGGTCGTTTGCTGGACTCACGCCAATGCACTCAAGCTCGCCGGTTGTAAGCGTTCCGGTTTTATCAAAGGCAATGGTGTGGCAACTGGCTAGGCTGTCTAGTATCACGCCACCTTTGAGTAGGATGCCTTGTTTGGCACATGCAGAAAGCGCGCTTAAATAGGCTGTGGGCGTGGCTATAATGAGCGCGCAGGGCGAGGCAGCAATCAAAAAAGCTAGCGCTCTGTAGATCGAGCCTTCGATCCCCGAGTAGGGAATACCAAAAAGTGGCAAAGCAAGGGCAAACAAAGTTGCAAGCCCAATAATTGTCATCGCATACGGTTTACCAAAGCGATCCAAAGTGCGTTGCAAGCGCGGTTTTGAGCTGCTGGCCTCTTCGATGAGCTTGATAATACGCGTTAGGGTAGATTCAGAGCTTACCCGCAGCACTTCCACTGTCAATTGTCCATCGATATTGCGCGCCCCAGCTGGCACTTCATCACCAGGACCTTTAGATAGAGGCACGCTTTCACCGGTTAGGTGGACTAAATTGACAAATGAGGCGCCACTTTTAATTACTCCATCGAGCGGAATTAACTCGCCAGCGCGTACCAAAATTTTTTCGCCTCTGCCGATTTCTCTAATGGAGCGCTCAAACAGAGATCCATCACTGGCAATTTGGGTAACGCGTGTAGGAGAAATATGCCGCAGGCTATTGATAGCGCTTTGCGTTTTACGCATCACCACCTCTTCCATAGCCCCGGAGATAGCAAATAGAACAAGTAGCAGCGCGCCTTCCAGCTCAGCTCCAATCAAAACCGATAAAAAAGCTGCAAGCGTCATAAGTACATCGATATTAATTTCGAAACCCTTAAGATCTTCAATTGTATTCAATAACGCTGGCGTTCCCGCGATGAAATAGACAAAAATAAGAGCGAGTCTAGAGGCTGCAAAGGAATAAAAACTCAGACCAAAGCTAAGCGCCAGGAGCAAAGCAGATAGAATCGATGCGCGCAAATGTAAATTTTTCGCCCAAAGTTTGCCTCGAGCTGTCAGAAATGGACTGATAGCTTCGCTGCTTCCTTGAGCAAAGTAATCATCAAAACTATAGCTCATGGACAAAATACGCTGCGCCATAAGCTAAAAGGCCTACAGCTAGGTTCCAAATGGCTGCTTTTATGCGGTGATTGCGCTCGCGTTTTGCCGCCCATACGCTAGCTACAAGAAAGATGCCTATTGCGCTGAGACTAACACCCAGTGGAAAAGCCCAAAATCCTAAACCGGCGAGCCCAAATGCGATTAGCACGCCAACAGCTGCTCCAATGGCCTGTCTTAAAGGATGCTCATAGCTTTCTATGGCAATGCCTAATTCCTCTTCCAGCATCACCATCAGCAGACGATTATCATCGGCCATTAATGTTTCTATGATTTCATCTAGCATTTTACCATCGAAACCTTTAGCTGCATACATCTCAGTGAGTTCTTGTTTTTCCTGATCTCTGTGATGTTCGATCTCAAAGCGCTCTTCTTCGATCATGCGGTGTAGCCGCTCTAACCTGGCCCAGCCCAGACAAGCGCTGCGGCCTACCTTCCAAACCAGCCAGCCAGCAAAAAGACAAAGTACCAGGGGCCATGTCGGCGATATAAACAAGGCGAGTACAGCTAAGAGTAAACTGGTTTCTTTGGCGCTATCGATACCGGCGGCAAATGCGCCAGACAGCTCTCTTCCATGCACTTCTTTGGCCACCAGGGCGCCCTTCAATCTGGCCTGTTTCAAATGCTCAGGGACTGATTTTCCTTCAAAATGGTCTGTGCTCATAATTCAAAGACAATAACATGACAAAAACTTATACCAAAGTAAATTCAAAAAAGCTGCTCTACGGTTGGGTCAAATACCCGCTATCTTGGGTATATTGGGAACTTGACTTTTAACTATTGATCATGTAGAATATTTGTTATGATTTATCACTAAAGCGCCGAAAACCCGGCCATTTATAAACGGCGCTCGCGAATTAGTTATGCGGTAGGTGCTGTTTTTCAATATATTATCTAATGGCATCAATACTGGCCCCGCCACAACTTCCGGCAAAATAACTAGGGGACCAAAAGCTTTTGCCAAAGAGAGCTCTTGTTACTGATGGGTAGTTGTTTTTTCGAATGAGTCGTGAAGAGACACCTTTAAGAGAATTGACAAGGAGATGGACGTGATCAACCTCTCCATTAAATTCGCTTAACGTAGATTGAAAGTCCGAGCAGACACTGTGAAATATTTTCTCTAACTCCTTCAAAATTTCTTTTGTAAAAACTCTCTTTCTGTATTTAGTAACAAAGGCCAAATGGGTATGAAGGAGAAAAACACAAGTTCGTCCTCTTCTTAAATTAGTTATTGACATCTTCATAAACCAAATTTAAAATATAATCATGGTAATACGCAAAGCGTTTCGCTACAGGATAAAGCCGACAAAAGAGCAAAAGCAAAAACTCGCTCGCTTTGCAGGGTCATGCCGTTTTGTCTACAACCGAGGGCTTGCAAAACGAAAAGAGCTCTACGAAAATGCGGGGAAATCCATTAGCTACTATGAGCAAAATATCGAACTTACCCAACTCAAAAAACAAGAAGCTACCTGCTGGCTAAAAGATATGCACTCGCAAATTCTGCAGCAATCACTCCAAGATCTAGACAAGGGATTTAAACGGTTTTTTAGGAAAAAAGACGGTGGCTACCCCAAATTCAAGTGCAAGGGGATAAGAGATAGCTTTAGGTATCCACAAGGCGTTAAGATCGATAATAATAAAGCCTATTTGCCAAAAATTGGGTGGGTCACATTCATCAAATCCAGAGAAATCAAAGGAGATCTCAAGCAAACCACTATAGCAAGAGAAGGTGAGCACTGGTACATCAGCTTTTCTTGTTTGATCGAAATCCCCGATCCTATACCAGTCCCTATCAAAGAAGACAATGCGATCGGGATCGACGTTGGGATCAAAACCTACGCCACATGCGCTATTGGGAAAGAGCATGAACTAGTCTCCATCGAGTCACCAAAATTCTACCATAAGCTTTTGCCGCGGCTGCAGGTACTACAAAAGCGATTATCTAAAAAACAAAAGGGCAGCAACAACTGGAGGAAAGCTAAACAACAGCTTGCAAAACTGCATGCTAAAATCAAACATGCCAGAGAAAACTTTGCGCATCAGCTATCGACGTGGATCGTTAAAAATCACGACGTCATCTGTGTCGAAACACTGAAGATCAAAGCCCTATTGCAAGCAAAGCAACACAAACTAGCTAGGTCCATCAGCGATGCCGGATGGAGGCAGTTTTTGACCTATCTAAAATACAAAGCTCAGGAGCTAGGAAAGCACTTTGTCGAAGCGGGAGAATACTTTCCAAGTACTCAAATCTGCTCATCGTGTGGAAACCGGCGTGAAATGAGCTTGCAAATGAGAAGATATAACTGCAAAAATTGTGGGCTAGACATAGATCGAGACTACAACAGCAGTATAGCAATCAAGGCCGCGGGAATGACGGTCTTAAAAGCTTGTGGAGCGGCCCGTTAGGGAGCGATGAAGCAAGAATTTCTTTCCTTCAGGAAAGAGAGGTTCAAAACAAACTGATAATAACCGGGTTAACATTTATGACAGCTTTATTTGGCTTAGGCGCTGCGCAAGTAACTTATTCACAACCTCCTAGAAATGAACAAATTGAGGTGGTGTCTTATCCAGATAAGAAAATTCGGGATCTTGTGCCAACAACTCGCGAGGGGCTCAGTGAAATGCAGCGGGATCAAGAAAGCACGTTTAATCCTCAAACTGCCCAGCTGCAAGCTCAATTTGCTAACGATGCACCAATGGCAGACATCATCCAGACCTGGAATAAGGCGACATCCAGCGTCCAGGTTTACGGGTCGACTTTATGGGTTACAGGGGCAAAAGCGCTGAAGGATGATGACCAGATCAGTCAAGAAGATCTGGATGCGGCCAAAGAAGCTATAGTTATGACCTACAATGAAAAATTCCAAAACCCTGATTTTAAAGCAGCATTCGAAGGCTACGCCCTGAAAAAGCTTGATGAAGATGCGGATCTAAAACCCTTTGAGTGGCATTACCTCTACTGCATTGCTCAGGGGTACGGTTATAACGATCTGGCAACAGATCTGCAAGCAAAAGGAACGCAAAACTTTAACTCATTTGAGACCAATGCACCAAAAAAAACGCTTCCAAAAGATGGCGCATTTTCAACCCTTAGCGGAAACATTATTTTCATGCCCGCCAACTACACCTACTTTTTTGGCGGCATTCAGCCCTGGGCGGAGCGCATAGAAGGCATTGGAAATATCATTCTAGAGCAAGATGCTGATGTTGTTGCTTTGCAAGAAGTTTTTGACGAGGAGGGGGCTAAAGCCCTCATCGATAAACTTGGATCCAAATACCGCTACTTCAACTACGACATTGGACCCAACTACTTTGGCCATAATGCCCCTGAAGCACCTGGCATTGATGCCAAGAACCTTGGAATTAATAGCGGCCTTTTTATTGCCAGCAAATATCCCATCGACCAGCCGGCATTCATCCCTTTTCAAGTTGAGGGGATGCAGTGGCAAGTCAATAAAGGCTTTTTTGTGGCTAATATCCGATCAGATGATCGAGTGATTGCACGTATTATTTCTTCTCATTTACAGCCATTTAACAGCGATGCCGACCGTAAAATTCGCCAAGCAGAAATTGCCGCGGTAACTGATTACCTGACCACACACCCCATCAAAGCGCCTACATTTTTTGAAGGCGATTTAAACGTCGTCTTTGGCCCGCGCCTCTTTGATGGAGAATTGGTGGATGAGTACCAGCATTCTGGTATTTTGGAAAATTATATCGATCTGGGTAATATGAATGTAACTGCGGTGACTGATGATAGTTATACCTGTACCGACATGTTTGAAGATGCTGTGTATGATAGAGAGGTAAGTGCTCCCTTTATTTATGATTACGTGCTACTGGCTAAAAGCGACGCAAGTAAAGTCGAAAACACCACTGTTCGATTAGTTGATACCCACAACAAAAATGACCTAACTCAACAGCCCTTGTCGGATCACCGTTTGCTGCGGATGGATACAACCTTGCAGGTCAGCCATCCTTAGGTCCTCACCTGAGCAAAGTCAGATCACCCATGTAAGGGTGAAGCGCTGTAGGTAGAGGAATGGTTCCGTCCGACTGTTGGTTGTTTTCTAGGATTGCCACAAGTAGGCGCGAAGTGGCAAGACCTGACCCGTTCAGTGTATGCACTAAAAAGGGTTTGTCTGAACCTGCTTTAGCTCTGGTTTTGGAGCGTCTGGCTTGAAAGTCTCGGCAGTTAGAAACAGAGGAAACTTCGTAGTAGCGGTTTTGACCCGGTAGCCATACTTCGATGTCGTAGCACCTGGCCGCACCAAAGGATAGGTCTCCGGTGACCAGATTCATGACGCGGTAGTGCAAGTTAAGCGCTTTGAGTAGGTTCTCAGCATTATCGATCATTTCATCAAATAGATTGTCACTTTCATCGGGGTGGCAGAAGCAAAACATTTCTACTTTATTGAATTGGTGCATGCGAATAAGACCTCGTTCACCACTGCCAGCAGCTCCCGCTTCCCTGCGGAAACAAGGGGTGTAGGCCGCATATTTTTGAGGCAAATCTTTAGCGTCGATAATCGAGTCGTAGTTCAGGCCATTGAGCACAACTTCAGAAGTGGGATTGAGATAAAAATCATCTTCAAGCTTGTAGAGCTGATCTGCAAATTTGGGTAGCTGACCGGAACCGTACATGATATCAGGACGGGCTACAAGGGGGGGGAGGATCATCTCGTAGCCATTTTTGATATGGAAATCGAGCATGAAGTTAAGCAGCGCCCACTCCAATCTGGCACCGTTTCCACGGTAGAGGGGCCAACCACTGCCAGTGATTTTGGCTGCTTTTTCAAAGTCAAAGAGCTTATGCTTTTCGCCCAGTTCAAGGTGATGCTTAGGTGCAAAGCTAAAGGTTGGTTTTTCACCCCATGCGCGCACAAAAACATTGTCTTTGGGATCAGCGGAGATAGAAACGGAGGCGTCGGGTAAGTTAGGGAGCTGGCTCAGGGCGCTTTGGAGTTTTTCTGAAAGGGTAGTTAGCTGCTGATCAAGCGCTGTAATGGAATCTCCAAGTGTTGCCACACTTGCCATCAAAGTGGCAGTGTCTTCACCTAAACGTTTTTTTTCTCCAATGCATTTTGAGACACTATTCCGCTCCGACTTGAGTTCTTCTACTTGGGTTTTCAAAGACCTGGCTTCATTGTCCATTTGAACAATAGGGGATAGGGAAATCGTAGGATCTTTGGTTTGAAGGCGCTTTTCTACTTCTTTTGTTTGATTGCGAATTAAGTGAATGTCAATCATAAGGTCTCCGTGATTTATGCTTTTGAATTACATTGTGGTGGTTTTTTGATTCATGAAAGTAAATATTTTGGTTGATATTTGAACGCAAAAATGGCCTCAGTTGTATTCTGTTGCGTATCAATCCATATTTTTGTATTACGGGTAGACAAAGTTCTAACCTTCATAATGTCAATGATTAATAGGACGAAGCTGGCGGAAAAAAGGCTCTTTATCATGTTGAAAAGGATAGCCTTTTTGACTTTTTTGTGATACAATGGAATTTGATTCTACATATTTAAAGGATTTAACATGAGCAAAGTTCTTCCCAAGGCAAGGCAACCCATTATTTTACGTTACCACCGCTTAATGGATGCATTTTCTAAATCGGATGATGAGCGGGACTTTTACCTAGACACTTTGGAAGGGTTTATGCTCTATGCCGATTTGGGTAAGGACGAAGAAGACTTGCTTGCACTCGATACCGAGCTTGCCGAAAATCCAGATCGCTATGTCATTGTTCCCAAAATGAGCTACTACGAAACCAAGAAGTTCATGGAAGGTTTCATCAACGAAAAAGTTTACGATATCGATACCAAAGAAAAACTGCTCGACATTATCAGTTCTAAAGAGGCCAGAGAAAATTTCTTGGAGTACATTTACGATAACTTGACTGAACTTGAAAAGTGGCAGCAGTATTACCACGAACGCTCGCGTATCCGGGTGATTGAGTGGTTGCGCAGTGCCAATGTGCGCTTTGTGTTTGAAGAGGATATTGACCTGCCTAAGGCTACAGTAGAAAAATTGAAAAAACATCTGTTTGATGCCAGGGTGGGAAAAGAAGTGACTAGCGGCCGTCAGTACTTGGAGAAAAAGGCTGATACATACTATTCGAGTGAGGCGCTGAATCCGCGTCCGAAAAGAGGGCGTCCGCCAAAACTTGCAGCAAAAGTAGAGCTTGAGCCTCAACTCACCCAAGATATGTACGTGATGGTGCCACCAGCTGTGCGCCATTTTCTCTTTTTACCCGATTTCAGTAGCACTGCGGCTACATTCTCGGCCAAATTCGACACCGAAGCACAACTCATTGCCTCACTGCGGGGTTCTGCAAGGGAAAAAGTCGATGTGCGTCTAGAAGCTCTTTCTCAACGTTTAGAGTCTTTACGCAGCCTTTCTTCACGCATCAAAGCTGCTGGTGACATAGATTTGGGATCTCAGGAAAGGGCGATTTCTGCGGCGTTGGAAGTGGATGATAGGTCTCCGGGTGAGCCTAATAAAACATCCAAATTAGGCGAAGTCTTTAAAGGTGTAATACCCAAACGTAAAGAGCAGGAAAAACAAGACATCCAAGAGATGATTAAGCAAAAACGTAAGGCCGGTGTCAAGAAAGTAACGCCCATTACACGCAAACCCAAAAAGAAGAAATGACGACTAAAGAAGCCCCAATTTCAGATCTTTTAAAACTATCAAGAGCAAATTTTGCTAAACGCACCCTGGAGGTGATGTTGCAAACGCGGATGATGGATGATAAAATGGCCAAACTTGTGCGGCAAAATAAAGGGGGGACTTTTTTCCTCTCTGCAGCAGGTCATGAAATGATCGGAGCTATTTGTGCGCTGACTTTGACTCCTGAAAAAGACTGGGGATTGCCTTACTATCGGGATAGAGCATTTGCTTTGGGCTTGGGCTGTACAGCAAGTGATCTATTTGGATCTTTTCTAGCAAGGGCCACCAAGCACCACTCGGGCGGGCGTATGATGCCAGAGCACTATTCCCACAAGCGGCTGCGCATTCCTTGTCAATCCAGTGTGGTCGGATCGCAGATGTTGCAATCGGCCGGTGTGGCCAAAGCTATCCAACTAGCGGGCCGGGATGAGGTCGTTTACGTGTCAGCTGGTGATGGCGCTACATCGCAAGGCGATTTTCACGAAGCGTTAAATTTTGCGTGCTTACATAAGCTGCCTTTGATTTTTGTGATTCAAGACAACGGTTGGGCCATTTCAGTGCCGGTGGCAGAGCAAACCGCAGGCGGTTCGATCGATGCTATTGTCAAAGGATATGCTGGTCTAAGCGTGCATAATGTGGATGGAACAAGCTTTGTTGATACACAAGCGGCGTGCCAAACTGCGGTCCGAAAAGCCAGGTCTGGAGATGGCCCCAGTCTCATTGTGGCTAAAGTGCCGCGGATTGGTCCACACTCTTCTAGCGATGATCCGAAAAAATACAAAAGCCAAGACCATGTCGATGAAGATCAAAAACGAGACCCACTTCCTCGTTTTGAAAATTGGCTGATTGAACAAGAGATCATGACGCCAGCTGAGATCGAAGCCTTGCGTGCCAAAATCTTCCAAGACATCGAAGATGCCGCGGTCCAGGCCGACCAAATTCCGCATCCGTGCCCTAAAGCTGCCAGATCCAAAGTTTTCAAGCCGTTTGAAATCGATGAGACCCCAGAGTCTGGCCAAAATCCTGCCGTTGTGATGGTGGATGCGCTCAATCACGCGCTGGATGAAGAAATGACTGCTGATAAAAGCATCGTCATCTTTGGTCAGGATGTAGCTAAAGGTAAGGGTGGTGTTTTTGGCGTAACACGTGAGCTTACGGCCAAACACGGAGAAGCGCGCTGTTTCAACTCGCCTTTGGCTGAATCGACCATCGTGGGTATCGCCACTGGAATGGCGATGGAAGGGACATTTAAGCCTGTGGCTGAAGTACAGTTTGCCGACTACCTCTGGACGGGGATTAACCAATTGTTTAACGAGCTTTCCTCTATCTATTACCGCTCCAATGGGGAGTGGAACTGCCCAGCGGTGATTCGTATGCCGTGTGGCGGCTACATTCAGGGTGGACCTTACCACTCGCAAAATATTGAAGCTTTTCTAGCGCATTGCCCGGGACTTAAAATTGCGATTCCCAGCAATGCTGCCGATGCCAAACGTTTGCTTAAAGCGGCCATCCGCGATCCTAATCCGGTCGTGTTTTTAGAGCATAAAGCGCTCTATCGCCAACGCGTGTTTGCAGCGCGACCAGAACCTACCGAAACGGAAGTGCTTCCTTTGGGCAAAGCCAAAATTGTACGTGAGGGTCAAGACGTTACTTTAGTTGCTTGGGGAATGACCGTTTGCATGGCCTCTGAAGTAGCTATGCAACTAGAAAAAAGCGGTATTTCGGTGGAAATTATCGACCTGCGCACGATCGTCCCTCTCGATATCGACACGGTTCTTCAATCGGTCCAAAAGACAGGAAAAGTGCTCATTGCCCATGAAGCTGCTAAATTTGGGGGCTTTGGAGCGGAGATTGCAGCGCGCATTGCTTCTGATGCTTTTACCTTCTTAGATGCGCCAGTGCAACGGTTGGCTAGTGCGGACTGTCCTGTTCCCTATGCTAAGGGACTGGAAGATGCCGTGCTGTTGCAAAGGCATGACTTAGAAGAAGCTCTTCGCCAGCTTGCCGAGTACTAATTTGCACCTTCCGGTAAAAACACTGATTCATTGATGCATCTGAGATAACTGTGCACAAAAATGGTGTAGATCCCGCATCAAAGCTTTCCTCATACTTTGGCGATCACATTTTGGGTATTCATCATCTTAGCTTTGCTCACTACCTAACGTATTTGCTATGAGACTAAGGTTGTGTCCCTAATGATAATGATTTAGCTAAAATTTTAATGCGATAATCCTGATTTCAAAAAGCGTTAGAATTATCTACGTTTGTTTAGAGTAGTGCTGAAAGGTTTTATTGACTAATTGGTGATTGAGATGGCTAAAACAATTCAGATTCTCTTCGATAATTTGAAGATGATTTCGACCGTAAGATTGTCGAATTTTTTTTTTACTAACCTCTTAAGGAAGGCTCAGATCCCTCCGGTCTCGTACCGGAGGGGTTAGATAGGTATGTTACTTTTTCAGATTCTAAAAGATTCAACAAGCTGAAAAAATCTTGGTATGTGGATATTTGGAAAATCGTATTTGTCTACGATCGGTTCATGTCCCCAATGATTAAAACAGCACCACTCTGGTGTACATATTGTGCATTTTATCTTTCGGCAATCTACTGTACGAGGTCCTGATGTATCACGTGCCCAATGTGTAATGCTTACACCAGTTTCTGTTTCTGGAGCACCCGGATACAGCTCTTTAAGCTTTGTGTCTTTAACATGTTTAACAGCTTGATATTTAAAGTCTTCACGTGTTCCTTCTGTTAAACTATAACCTTCTTTTTCTTTAAAGAGATTATCTTGTCGTAAGGCTATGCCCAATTCAAAATCGTGACCTCTATGTGCAATAAATTGCGCATATTCATCTAAAAACTTTTGATTTTGCTTAAGTTTCTCATAGCGCTCCCTCATTACACTTAAGCGAGGTCCTGCCCAATACTGCACGGGGCACCAGTTTTTATTTTGGTCTAACGTAAATGACATCGGTATTGTTTCAGTGCTGTTTGTTTCTATTACGTGAGTAACAATTTCTTCTCGATATTCATCATATGTGGATACCAATTGTTGGTTCTCTTCAATATCAAAGTGCCGGTGAACTCTCCAAACAGCAATATCATGTTCCAAATTGTATTTGTCTACGATTTGGAGAAGCTGAGCAGCTACTTCGGAAAAAGTTTTGCAGAGTATGCCTGTGTTGACATGGGTTAGGTTATTTACAGTTTGTGAACTATATGGCGAAAAAATCTTTTCTGTTTCGCCGCATGAACCTGGCCAAAACAATGAAGCTGATTTTGAAATGGCAGTCGACATATTCTATCTCCTTGTTTGTGAAATAAGAAACGCCTATATCATATGTAAAGATTTATTTTGTTCAAGGTGTAATTTTACATGTTCAGGGCTAACGCATTGAAATTTAGTTGTAATTCTGTCGTACTTACTTCAACCCATTTGCTGGGATGTATGGATAGCAACAGTTGAAGATTTTAGCACTAACGCTTTTGATTAGAGTAGTGCTGGAATGTTTTGTTGACTAGCTGGTGATTGAGGTGGCTAAAATAGCTAAGCTTCTCTTCGATGATTTGAAACTTTTCAGTGAGATTATCTTTCAAACCAAAGGCCTCAAGTTGCTGGTCGATTTCGATAAGCCTGCAAAGAAGGCTCTCTTGCATTTTGCGCAAAGCATCCGATTCATCGGCATAACCTTCGTCAAAAGCGATGCGGTGTAAAACTTGCGCATTACTAATTAACTGATCGATTGTAGATTCAATTTCGTAAAATAGTTTTTCCATAAAAAAACAACCTATAATTTATTTATATTATTATTCATTAATTCTTGGAAAGAATTTTTATTCGAACGAATTCAGAAATTAGTGATTTGTTAACCGACCTTGCACACACAGCATCATACTCCTCAGTAAGCTTTTCAGAGGTTACCTCGTTCAAAGTATTGTGGAATTCACCCCCCTCTTGTACGTAAGATCAGTATTTAAAAACCATTGAAATAAATGCGTTAGACCTATAGTCTTCAGTTCGCTTACTTGAAGGAGGATGGAATGGCAAACGTTAGTGATTGGCAGGAAATACACCGCACTATTATTGATACCTATTCTGAGTTCGAAAAGACCCACCAATTGAATTTAACAGGCGAAAAATGCGACAGAGTGCGTGCGTATTTTCAAGGTGCAACGGAATCTGCCCAAAATCTTCAAAATCACATCAATTTTTCGGGTATAGCAGCAACAGTTTTACTAACCGTAAGTCTTGGTTCGAGCTTTTTTTCAAAGCGGCATCCTATCGTAAATACTGTTTCCACACTTTTTTTAGTTGGAGCAATAGTCTCTGCGGTGTGGTTTGCAGTGCACTATATTAAAAAACAAAACCTGCAAAAGTTATTTTACGATGTTATACCTCGCGGCGAAAATTGTCCCGAAAAACAACTATCCGGTGGGCAACTTGAAAAAGTTGTGGAAGTGATCCAAGGCGGATGCGTGCCAGAGCTATCGGTTACAGATGTGAATGGAGAAGCTTGTTCTCTGCTCGGTGCTTGTATTGCAAAAGGCTCTTACAAATCAGCCATTCTAGTGGCTGCTATGTATAAAGATAAAAGAGTGCTTGCCAAGCATGCAACAGAGAGTCTTATTTTCATTAGAAAAGATCGCTTTAAAAATGACGAGCAGGGACAGTTGATGGCTGTTTGTCTTCTAGAGCAGTTAGGTGCAGATACCAATGTAGAAGGTAATAATCTATTAAACAAGGCAGCAGCACGTCTAAATACAGTGGCAATTGAAGAGCTTCTCCGACGTGGAGTAAGAAAAGACGGTGGTCTCGCGCCAAGTAAAGACCGAAAAAAAGCACCTATGGAATATGCGATCGATTCAGCTATCATACAAAAAAGGAGAGTTGAAGATTTGTTAATAGTGTTTGGTGTCACCGATTACAGCAAATACACAACTAAGGAAGCTCTTGCTAACTATTTGAACGGTGAAGGTGTCCTTATTTCGGATGATTATGCTCAGAAAATTTTAACCCTTCTCACTGCGCCTAGAACATGAAAGGTTTTTGTCCACTAGCCTCTGGATCTAAAGGCAATTGTTTGTATTTAGGTACCGACAAAACGAAAATATTGATCGATGCGGGCATTGGCGTTCGCCGTATTCAACAATCTCTAGAAGAAATTGGGGTGAGTTTATCAGAAATAGATGCAGTTTTAATTACCCACGAGCATGCCGACCATATTCGGGCAGTCGATTCTCTCTCTTCTAAATACAATATTCCTATTTTTGCCAATAGCGACACGGCCAAAGGCATTTGTGCCGCCCTCTCTAGAATGCCCAATTTCAAAATCTTTTCCACAGGTGAGACTTTTGAATTTCGTGATTTGCAAATTCATCCCTTTAGCATCCAGCACGATACTCTTGATCCTGTCGCATTTACCATTCAAACGCCACAGTTTAAGCTCGGTATTTGTGCCGATCTTGGTTTTGTAACAACACTAGTTAAATCCCATCTGCAAAATTGCGATTACCTCTATATCGAGGCTAACCACGAGCCTGAAATGGTGCACGCCTCTGCGCGTCCTATGATTTACAAACAACGTGTACTCGGGCGGCAAGGCCATCTTTCTAATGCAGCCTGTGCTGAACTGCTCAAAGCAATCTCGCATGAGGGTTTAAAAGGAGTTTTTTTAGCGCACCTCTCTTCTGAATGTAACAATCCCCACCTGGCCTTAGAGATTGCCAGCGAAGCTCTTAGCGCTGCAGGCTGCAATATTCCTATCCACATTGCTCACCAAGATACTGTTAGCACTCCCATAATCTTTAGTGCATAGGAAGATTATCTGCTGGCTACAGATCCCAATCTACGGCATCATCCTCCTGGCCAAACCCCTGTGGGGTTTACCTCGTCGGCTATAGCGGCAGGGTCATTCCATCGAAGGCCAGCCGGATGTTGGTGTGGAGGTGACAGTCGGCGATGACATCTTGATGCATTTGTAGTTTGATATGCAGATCGGTATCGGAATGTTGCGGGTCGTGATGGGTAACGAGCCACTCCTGGCATCCGGTATGCTTAAGTAATACCGTTGCGTTGGCAATGGAGGAGTGTCCCCAGCCAACTTTGTGTTCATATTCTTCAGGGAAGTACTGCGCCTCATGGATGATCAGGTCGCAATCAGTTAAAAAATGGATGAGTGATAGATGGGGCTCTAGCAATGGGTGATTGATGTCGATGGCATCGGGATGACCATGGTAGCCCAGCAGCATTTCGTTGTCGGTGATGTAGCCAATCGTGTGGGTGGGTGAGCGCACTTTAAAACCTAGGGTGGACCCCGGGTGGTGCGTGTAGTGGGTCTCAAGGGTTAATCCTCCGATGTGGATGGTATCGCCATCGCGCATTTGATGGACGTGGAATTTAGCTTGCATCTCATCTAGGCGTACCGGGAAAAAAGCGTAGGCTAGCATTTCCGAGAAAAGCTCTTGCGTTCCTTTTTCGTAACCAACGGGGGCGTAGAGGTGCACTTCGACATCGGGAATGTACATAGGGGTAAAGAAGGGGAATCCAGTGATGTGGTCCCAGTGGGTATGACCGATAAATAGGTGGATGGTTTTTACCCCTCTTTGAGCTAGATCGATGCCCAATTCACGGATGCCAGTGCCAGCATCGATGATAATCAGATCCTCCCCATGTCTTACTTCCAGACAGCAGGTATTGCCACCGATTCGGCTGTAGCGAGAACCCGAAACGGGGATAGAGCCCCGCGTTCCCCAAAATTGGACGTAATTTTTGGCCATGGTCTGAACGGGAATATAGCGACCATTTTTATCTTGTTTCTCCGTAGAATGGAAGGGAGCCGGCGTTAGCTTGCCATCGAAAAATTTTTGCACGAGATCGAAAAAGCGCGTTGCATCAAACGGCTTTTCTAAAAAATAATCAGCGTGTCCTTCCATGGTCGCGCGGTAGTTTTGAATCATGGTGTAAAACGAGGTGACAATTACCCCAATTTTGGCTGTCTGGGGATTTTCTTTGATGTCTTTTAATATTTCGATGCCGTGCATTTTAGGAAGCATTAGCTCGACTAAAACCAGGTCGGGTTGAAAAGATTCGATTGCTTTTAAGGCCTCTGGCCCGCTTACTACGATCTCAATTGCATAGTCTGCTGCTTTGGGATGGTTGGAAATCAGCTCTGTAGTTGATTTTAAGTTATCGGCAATCAGTAGGCGTTTTTTCCCCATAATTCTTCTATACAGAATCAGAGGCTTAAAAAAAAGAATAAGCGGTCTGGTTACCGATCAATCTTCATAGCCGATACCCAAGACAGCTCTGGGCTTGGCACCTTCTTGTGGTCCGATGACGCCCCGTTTTTCAAGTGTATCCATGAGTTTGGCAGCCCTAGCATAGCCAAGTCCAAGCTTGCGCTGCAAAAAGCTGGTCGATGCCGTTCCAGTGCTTAGTACTAGTGCTAAGGCTTGGTCGTACATCTCATCTTCGGGTTTATCGGTAGACGGAGAGGTGGGATCGGATGGGCCCATGATTTCTTCACGAGAGAGCGTGTCAAACGATTTGATGAGATAGTTTGGAGGTGCTTGTTCTTTAACAAAGTCGATCACTTTATTGATTTCACTATCGCTGATGTAGGCGCCTTGGGCGCGCAAGAGAGTGTGAGCTCCTGGAGGTAAAAAGAGCATATCGCCGTTGCCAAGAAGGGTTTCGGCGCCGTTTTCATCGAGAATAATCTGGCTGTTGACGCGGCTGGAAACTTTGAAGGAGATGCGTGTGGGGAAGTTGGCCTTAATCAACCCAGTGATTACCTCGCGTGAGGGGCGTTGGGTAGCTAAAATGAGGTGAATGCCCACAGCTCTGGCCATCTGGGCAATTCTTGCAATTGGAGTTTCTAGATCTGATGAGGAGGCCATCATCAAATCGGCAAATTCATCTATGATACAAACAATGAGATGCATTTTTTCGGGAATGGTCATCCCTAATTCTGCTTCTTTTTCCTGATTGATTTTGCGGCTATTGAAAGCTGAGATATTGCGCAGACCTAGCGCTTTAAGCATCTCATACCTTTGTAGCATCTCTTTGACCATCCAATTCAGAGCAGTGTAAGCGCCGTGGGCTTCAGTGATAACTGGTGCCACAAGGTGAGGTAAATCAGAGTAAGGTGTGAGCTCTACTTTTTTGGGATCGACTAAAATAAGCTTCACCTCATCTGGGCGCTTATTCATTAAAATCGACATAATTAGCGTGTTAATACAAACCGACTTACCAGAGCCTGTAGCGCCGGCAATGATGCAATGTGGCATCTTGGTTAGGTCGGTGATGACATCGTCGCCAGAGATATTTTTTCCCAAAAGAAGTGGCAAATGCATTTTCTTATCACTATCGTGGAAAGAGGCGAGCAGTTCTTTAAAACAAACTGGCTGGGGGTATAGAGATGGAACCTCGACACCTACTGCGGCTTTTCCCGGAATAGGGGCAATAATACGAATGGATTTGGCTTGCAGATTAAGCGCAATATCATTTTCAAGCGCTTTAATCTTCTGTACTTTGACCCCTACTGCTGGGTGAAGCTCAAAAGATGTAATGGTGGGGCCGCAGTTAATTTCGCCTACTTTGGCCTCGATGCCAAAGCTAAGTAGCGTCTCTTCTAAAACTTCGGCCTGACGTCTTAGGTCTTTTTCCAGAGTGGGATGGTCGACGTGTTTGGAATCGGCTAACAAATCTAGAGGCGGTATTTTGTATTCAGCGTAATCACCATTCCATACTTTTTGAGCGCGCAGGGCCTCGTTGCGCTTGGAGATAGCGGTTTTGCTGACCGGCGTGGGGGCGTGCATCTTAATAGTGCGGTTTTTTTCTTCAATAATGGATGGGGGAGGAATCGGTTTTTCTTTGGGCTTGAAAAAATCGGTCACTTTTTTTGCCGCAGTAAAGGTCTTTTTGGGAGCGGGGGGGAGTTTGTTGACCGGCGTTTTTACTTTTGGTTGAGGTAGCTTGATTTTTTTTAGCCGCTCCATCAGGGCAGCCCAGCCTTTTCTAAGCAACTTGGCCAGACGGGAAAAAGCTTCAGTGACTCTAAAGCCAGTCAACAAAATCAATGAAACGACACTGGTCATAGAAAAAATCAGCACGATTCCCACATTGCTGAGTAGGTGGCGCAGATTGAGAGCTGGAATATCCCGATAAAGCATGTACCAGGGCACCCCACCTAGATTGAACCGAGTATAGCGGTAGGCATAAGGGGCATTGAAGGTAATCGTTTCAGAGTAGACTTTTCCATCTAACAGCGATACGTACGCGTAAGTTGATTCGGCAAAAACGGTCAGTAGCATACAAAGCGATACGCATAAAATGCCAAAGGAGAGCAGTCGATAGCCGAAAGAGGGGATTTTTTGGCGTCTTAAGAGCTGCCAGCCGCTCCAGCTCATAAAGGCCACACCCAAAAAACTCACCAGGCCAAAGCAATAATGCAGTCCGAAGGCAATCCAATAGCCGATAAAGCCTAGCCAATTTGTCTCAATATGTTCTAGGCGAAAACTGATCAGAGCACAGAAGAGCAAAACACTAGTGGCAATCAGTAACAGGCCCTTGGCCTCTGGATGAGTTTTAGACATATAGCGTCACTATAGCAAAAAGTCCTAACAAGAGGCAATACCAAGCGAATATTGTGAATTTACCTCTCTTAAGAAGACGAAATGCTAAGCGGATCATCATGAGTCCCACGCCAAAAGCTGCCAGAAATCCCAAAATACACACGCCAATTGGAGGCAGCAAAGCACCAGAGCGCCAAACTGAATAAGTTTCGATGCACATCCCCCCGCACGTAGCTGGAATGGACAATAAAAACGAAAAAATCACCGCTTCCTCCACCGGCCAGCCTAGTCTTTTAGCAGCGGTGATTGTCGATGCGCTTCTTGAAATGCCTGGAAAAAGGGCAAGGGCTTGGGCGCAGCCGATCCATAAGGGATCTTGGCTACTTTGCGCGCGCCTAGATGCCTTACCTGCCAAAAACAAAATCAGGCTTGTCAGGACTAAAAAAAAACCGACGTTTACATTCCCGAGAAGGGGTTTGATGAGAAAATATAGAGGGACAAGAGGCAATGTGCCCAATAAAAGCGCCTTATAACGCCTGGTGACTAGCAGCTCTTGGCGCAAATAGGTCAAAAGGGCGCACATCGTTCCGGCGTGTAACACCAAGTCAAAAATAGCCGAACTTTCAAGTCCCAGATAATTTCGTAGAAGGGCCGCATGGGCCGATGAACTAATAGGAAAAAATTCACTTGCACCTTGTAAGATGCCGAAGAGAAGAGCGTGTAAATAAGTCATATACAAAAATGGGGCGATCGACGGGACTCGAACCCGCGACCACTGGAATCACAATCCAGTACTCTAACCAACTGAGCTACGATCGCCACAGGTCACCGATTATGCCTCAATAAATCAGATTGCGTCAAGACCAACTTTTTTGCCAATCTGCCCATCCTGGGATCTTGGCTTTAGCCGTATCAAATTTGTTTGATAACCCCTGCATCTATATTAAACCCCATTCTTTTTAGTGTTTATCATTATCATTGAAGATTTAAACTGCTATAGTGGTTTTTTAGATTCTCTCATCAAAAAGACTTTTGATTGCTTCTCGCTGATCTTCATTTGCAAGGGTGGCCACCGCATATAAAGGCTTAGACTCTATTGAGTTTGTTATCTCAAAACCTTTAGACCAAAATCTAATCCCTCGCTTTAGCTCTTTTCGTTCGCTCAAAAAACTGTGCATGCTGCGCAATGATGATCCAAGACCACTCTTCACTTCAATCGGAATAATTTGATGTTGATTTTCACATAAATAATCAACTTCTGCTTGAGCAGATGGCCTATCACGTTTCCAAAAATATAAATTACCTCTTGATCCAGGAGAGCTATAGGCCAAGAGCTCTTGCCCCACAAAAGCTTCTGCAATAAGACCTCGGTTGACGAACTCTTTATCGGGATTTAGAAACCAAGCAGCTAAATCTAATCCCAAGAGCGCTTGGGATAGACCCACGTCGAGTAGGAGTGTTTTAAACCATTCAAGCTTAACTTCTGCACCCAGAGGGAGCCCATTACCTGCAGAGTGCATGACTTGATGCACAACATTAGCCCGGCATAAGAGATCTAGACAGGGAGCAAGCTCTCTTTTTTTATAGTCTCCGTGCACAGCAGAGTATTTAAATTGATTTCCAATGAGATGAGGGATTTGGTTAAATAAAATGTCAAGGTAAGGCAATTGATGCCTTTTAGCATACTTGGGAAAATCTAGTTTATATGTTTCAAGTAAGCCTTTTTGGGCTTCGAAACTTGCTCTGGGATCATTTGTCTCAATCCAAGCTCTCACAGCTTCAGGCATTCCCCCGATCGCTAGATATTGACCCAGTAGATCAAGCAGTTGATTATGGATGATTTCTGATAAGTGTTCCTCTTTTAAGATCACTTCAATGAACTGAGTCTTATTAATAGCCGCGAGAAATTCCAAGAACGATAGTGGGTAAACATAAAGCATATTGACACGCCCAACAGGCATTCCAACTTTTTCTACAGCAAAATCTATGAGTGACCCGGCGGCTAAAACATGCAGGCTTGGCATTTCCTCATAAAAGTAGCGCAAAGCTGTAATCGCCTTTGGAGCCGCTTGAATCTCATCAAAAAATAGCAATGTTTCTCCGGGAATAATTTCGGTTTTGGTCAATAATGATAACTCCCAAATCACACGCTTTGGATCTAAATTTTTTTCAAAAATTGTTTTTGCTTCGGGGACTAATTCGAAATTGATCTCAATAAAATTTTTGAATTGTTTGCCTAATTGTCTTACAGCGTAGGTTTTGCCCACCTGACGTGCTCCTTTGAGCAAAATAGGTTTTCTTTGGTTTCTTGATTTCCAAGTCTCTAAGTGCCAGTCAATTAATCTTTTCATGTTTAATATCGAAACCTCTTTTACCCACATTATGCTCAAAATTCAAACCAAAATCAATAAAAGATGTTCAAAAATCAAAGCAGCATGAGAAAAAGATGTTCAAAAATCAAACTTACGCCGAAGTGAGTTCATTTGGGTATGGCCAGTTTTTTGTGTAGTCCCCATAGAAAAAGAGTTCCAACTAGGAGGATGGCTGCCCATGGAGGGAATCCATTCAGACGTAGAGTAAACATCCAAGGTTGTGGCGGATAGCGTATGAGCTCTAGCACCCACGTGGTGTAGCAGCTGTTTAGAGCGTGCACAGGGGGAAGCACCAGACCAACTAAAAAGAGCGCAATAATGCCTGTGACAAGTAGGGGAATGAACAAGTTATACACGAGGCTAAGTACCGGAAATGTACCAAAGCAGGCAAATAAAATGGGTAGGATGGCCAAATGCACCGAAAGATTTAGGCCCAACGCTCGGCGGATGTAGGAACCTGCCAAGTAGCCGTAGGCATCAAGGCGTGGAAAGTGTTCCAGCTCCTCTTTAGAACGCGCTGGCAAAAGGTAGTCCATCCAGCTTTCACATCGCTTATAGAACAAAAAAATGCTAAGCGTTGCGCTGTAGCTTAGCAAAAAGCCAAGATGGGCAGCATGCGATGGATCGTAGAGCAACTCTACCATTAAAGCAAACCCCAACGTGTTGAGTGGGTTGGTTTTTCTATCGATCAAAATACCGATAAGGTAAAGGGCGATCATCAGAAAACTGCGCATGACCGATGGTGTATCACCTAGCAAAAAAGCATAGGCCGCAAGCATAAACAGCAGCAAAGCTGAGGCCCATTTGATGGGCATAAGTTTTGTAAGGACCCAGCCTATAAGCAAAGCAATTAAGGCAAAATGAAAACCTGAAATGGCCAAAATATGTTGTAGGCCTAGTCTAGCAAAGAAAAAACGGACCATTCGATTTTCCAATTCACCACTACTAATCGCGGTGATAAAGTCAGCTGTTTCTTTAGGCCAGTAGTGCCGCTTTACATACGCTTGTAGAGCCTGTTTAGTGGCAAAACGGTAGCCGGCAAAGGAAAAAGTACCTGGAATTTTTTCCCATTTTGCTTTTTTTGCTGGCTTAAAGTACTTCCCCTGGAGGTGGCCTGCGACGCGATAGGCGCCATCCAGAGGAGGCTTGGCATTGCGCGCTAAACACATTGAGCATGGATAACCTTCAAAAGTACCCTCGACAATCAGCGCAGACTTAAACGGCAGCTGAGTGGGCTTGGCGCTAATCGGGCGAAAGGTGCCCTCTTGGCAAGTGGGAGGAGCTCCAGGTGCTCTCCAGAGGCTATACCCACACATCAGTACCATCACACATAAAAGTACTAGTCGTTTTTGACACATGACCAAAAACGCTATGGCAATGATCAAGACACTCCAATTCAAAGCGCAGCTACAACCCAACGCCATGGCCACACCCACAAAAAAGGCTGGCATAGACTTGTAGTTATAGTGATTTACATGCCGATTAATAAGGAGCAATGGCATCCTGCCTTTTCATCTTTGTTTTGGGACAGGGCTTGCGGTTGTTTGAAAGCCGGAACGCCTACATTGTCTTTATCACTAAAGCGAGATATCGCTGATAATCGACGATAATCAGCGATATCTCAATAAAAAAACGAGATAGCGCTGAAAAAAATGCACCAATGATTGTAACTCATTAATTATGAGCGTGATAATATTAAGTTACTAAAAGCAAGTGCGTTATGATTTCTTGTCTTCGTCGTTTTCTTGGATAGACTTTTGAATGAGACGCGCTCCGCGGATGCCTGAAAAATAGTGAAAAAACCAGTTTAGACCCACGCTAAAGCGGTTTCTAAATCCAATGAGATAGGCAATATGGATAAATCCCCAGGCGACCCAGGCAATCAAACCGGTGAACTGAAACTTTTTGAAAAAAGCAACCGCTTTGCACTTGCCGATGGTGGCCATACTTCCTTTATCGAAGTATTTAAATGGCGTGCGACGCTCTTTAGGAGTGCCTTTGCGAATGATTTTCGCCACGTAACGCCCTTCTTGAACTGCCCCGGGTGCAACTGCTGGAATGGGCGCCCCTTTTTTATCGAGTACGTGAGCGGCATCACCAATCACAAAGATTTCTGGGTGGCCCGGAATTGAGAGGTCATTTTCAACAATAGCTCTACCCGAGCGATCAAGGTCGGTATCTAGGCTTCTTAGCAGGGGAGAGGCTTGGTTGCCAGCTGCCCAGATGACGTTGCGCGATTCGATGAAACCATCTTCTAGTTGAACGCCATCTTCTGTGACGGCGGTAACGCGTTTTCCGGTCATCACTCTCACTCCCATCTTCTCCAAATCTTTGTGCGCGCGTTTAGATAGGCGCTCAGGGTAAGGGGGCAAAACACGGGGTGCCGCTTCAAGCAGGTAGATACGCGCTTTTTCGGGTTTGATACGCCTAAAGTTTTGGATCATAGTCTTATGGGCAATTTCAGCAATAGCTCCGGCCATTTCCACCCCGGTAGGTCCAGCTCCAATAATGACAAAATTGAGAAATTTAAAGGCTTCGGTGATGCTATCGCAGCGCTCAGCTTTTTCAAATGAGGTCAGAAGACGCTCGCGTATCTGAAGGGCATCGAGAAGGGTTTTTAAGCCCGGAGCCATCGGCTCCCACTGGTCATTTCCAAAATACGAGTGGCGGGCTCCTGTAGCGATGACGAGATAATCGTAGCCAAAGGTATCGCCGTTGCCTAAAATAACCAGGCGTTTTTCTTTGTCTATATCGACCACATCGCCCATCAGCACTGTCGTATTCCGGTTGGCACGTAAGATTTCACGAAGCGGCATAGCGATATCAGCTGGAGATAGAGCTGCGCTGGCAACCTGATAAAGAAGGGGTTGAAAAAGATGGTGATTTTTCTTGTCTATCAGCAGAATGTCCATCTTGGCATTGCCTAGTGACTTGGCGACATTTAAACCGCCAAATCCGCCGCCGATAATAACTAAACGGGTATAAGTCATACTTTTAGTTTTAGCATAATTTGGATTTTATTATAAACAGTTACTATTTCTGTGATTTTTTAAACTATTAATATTTCGGTGGTTAAATCATTGCTTAAAAAAAACTTATATCCTATGTTCATGAATTATGGAAGTATCAATACGCGATTTCTACTCCCAGTACGGTGAAAGACTGAAACTTACCCAAGAAAACGAGGGTAAGCTCGAGAAAAAGATTTTAGTGCCCGAAGCCGAAAGACCAGGTTTAAGCCTAACCGGCTATACCAAAAATTTGGCGGAAGGACGCATCTTGATTTTTGGAAGAGCGGAGCTTGAATTTTTAAAAGAGCTTACCTTTGATGTGCGACAGGAGAGGCTTTTAGCTGTGCTCGGAACCGATGTTCCTGCAGTGATCATCTCCAGAGGATTTTCGCCACTACCAGATTTATCTGCTATCTGCGAAAAGAGGCAAATTCCGATTTTCAGCACACCTATTTCCACAATGCAATTGTTCACACAGATCACCGTCATTTTAGCCGAGGAATTTTCCTCATCTATCTCACTTCATGGCACACTAGTTGAAGCTTTTGGCGTGGGTGTTTTTATCACTGGTGATTCAGCCGTTGGCAAAAGCGAGGCAGCACTTGGTCTTGTCGAGCGTGGTCACCGACTGATTAGCGACGATGTTGTGCGCGTTAAAAAAAGAGAAGAAGCGTATTTAGAGGGCTCGGGACCTGAACTCACGCGCCATTTGCTTGAGATTCGCGGTATTGGGATTATCAATGTGGCGCACCTCTATGGAGCAGTTTGTGTAAGCGAAAGAAAGCGCATCGATGTGATAGTCCAACTCGAGGCGTGGAACGATAAGCATTTTTACGACCGTATAGGCCTAGAAGAGAAACGACGCGATATTCTAGGCATTAAAGTTCCCTATCACGTTGTCCCAGTAAAGCCGGGCCGTGACATTGTTCTTCTGATCGAGACCATTGTTTTGAACCATCGTTTAAAAGAACTGGGATATAATTCAGCAAAAGAGTTTAATAGAAAACTCTTGGAAACAATCGCAAAGCGTCAGAGACAGGAAGAGACTCATGAAATTGCAGCGAGAAGTCAAGGTTAAGAATCCATTAGGTTTGCACGCCCGTCCTGCAGCCTACATTGCGCGTTTGCTCCAAGATAAACGCTCCCAGGTGCACTTCACCTATCGAGGTGAAAAAGTGAATGCTAGAAGCATTATGGGGGTACTAATCCTTGCAGCGCAAAAAAATGCGCGCATACAGATTGACGTTGATGGAGAAGATGCTGAAACAACCATGCAAGCGCTTATTGAAGCTTTTGAATCTGAATTTGAGGATGGTAATGCCTAGCTCAAAGGGGGAGGTTATCCTAAACGGTGCTGCGCTCTGTGACGGCATCGCCATAGGCTCTGGTCACTTCCTGACAGCTGCTGAAGAAACCATCCCTATCATCAAAATTCATAGCGGCGAAGCAGATTCCGAAATCGAACGTTACAGAAATGCGCTAGCTTCATCCCGAGAAGAGCTCCTTGGCTTGCAAAACTACATGGCAAGAGAAGGTGGCGATGCTGCAGCTAGCATCATCGACACCCACATTCAAATGCTAGAAGATCCTATCATTACCGAAGTAGAAGACCGTATCCGCCACCAACTTCAAAATACAGAGACGGTTTTTAGATCGGTAATAAGCGAATACGAGGACCAATTTTCCAAAATTACCGACACCTACTTTCAACAACGCCTTGTTGATGTACGGGATTTGTCTCAGCGGATCATGTGGCATTTGCGTGCGCGGCACAAAAAAGAAATCGAAGCCTTGCCCAAAAACAGTATCATTTTGTCCAAGGAAATCGTTCCCTCAGATGCAGCTGAAGCTCTTCGCTCAGGTGCTATGGCTTTTGTAACCCATGTCGGGGGTGCCACCTCTCATACGGCGCTAATTGCCAAATCCAAAGGCGTACCTTTTGTCGCAGATATCGATCTGCAATCCTACCTAGATGATGGACCTTTTGACATGATTGTCGATGGAAATGCCGGAAAAGTCATCTTGCATCCTTCCAAAGAAACACTGGAGAAATACCAGACACTCTTGGAAGAGCACGTCAGTATATCCAAAAAACAGCAAGAAAACGCGCATCTTCCCTCTGCCACTACCGATGGAGAGCAGATCAACGTGATGGCCAACATCGAATCCATCGAAGACATGACCCGTATTGTCTCTTCGGGAGCTGCTGGTATTGGTCTTTTTCGCTCGGAATACCTTTTTTTGCAAGAAGACTCTGCCACCTCTGAAGAGAGGCAAAGTGCAGTCTACCGGCGCATTCTAGAAATAGCTGGGGATATGCCAGTGACATTTCGCCTATTCGATGTGGGAGGGGATAAAGACTTTTGCCCCACGTTTGTGCCTCAAACCAACCCCGCGCTGGGTTGCAGAGCCATCCGTTTCCTGTTGCAGCGTCCCGAAGTTTTTCGGATTCAAGTACGTGCTCTTTTGCGGGCCGGAGCAGGTTTTGATTTGCGTATACTCTTGCCACTGGTTAGCGATATCGATGAGCTCAAAGCGGCCAAAATGCTCATTCTCATCGAGCAGGAAAGGCTGCGGAAAAAAAATGTAGCGCTTCCTAAAAATCTCCATATCGGGGCGATGATGGAAGTGCCCTCGGCTATCATTATGGCCGATCTCATGGCCCAGGAGTGTGACTTTTTCTCTATCGGCACCAATGACCTTACTCAGTATGCTCTGGCAAGTGACCGCTCCGATCCTAAATCGGGTTTTGCCCCGGCCCATCCAAGTATTTTGCGGATGATAGCCAAAGCCGCAAAAGAAGCGCGCCACCATCAGATTCCTATCAGTCTATGTGGCGATCTGGCCGCCGATCCCAAATTCACCCCTCTACTTATCGGTCTTGGCGTGCGCACTCTCTCATGCCCGCCACGCTACATTCCGGCAATCAAAGAGGCTGTGCGCCGCACCTGCCTAAAAGATGCACGGGCGCTCGCGGCCGAGGCGATGGATTGCTCCACATATAAAGATGTGCTCGGTCTTATTTAAGTGGTTTTAGGCTCTAATTGATAGCTGAAGGTACGTGGGCTTAGCGGGCAGGGTAGCGATACCCAATATCCTAGTTTTAGCTTGGTACGAGAAATTTTCGCATTGACCCTCCACTAGCGATAACGTAACCGCTCGTATGCTTCAGTCTTATGAGTTCTATTTCCCGTTGACCGAGGTAGCGCATAAAATGTGTAGTGGGCCTTCTCGACCGTATGAAGGGTCTTGGGTCTATTGTGACTAGACCGCCTAGGGGAGACTCTTGAAGAATTCGGTAGTATGCATCTTCAGTAAAAGTAAAATAATCACACCCCCGATCTGGTCTGTGACCTACATAGAGCTCTCTTCCAGTTTTTACGCCCTCCATAAAGATGCTAGTAACTGCCTCGACGATGCTTGGAACTTCATACGGGAGACCACTTTTTTTCGATAGCTCAGCACTACTTAGTCCATTCGGTAGAACTTCACGGGTCATCAATACCCAAGTGTTTTCTTTTTGGTGGGTGAATTCTTTGGTATAAGGAGGCCAATAATTATACTTTATTGGTTGACCACCTCCTTGTGGGCGTCTAATCATCTCATCTAGTTTTCTTAGAGTCAGGTACTTCCCATCTATGTGACTTGGAATGAGGGTGAGCAGATGCGTTTCGCACACTTTTTTATCAGGCCAAATAGGACAAGGACTATCAAGGATTTGTTCGATGTCTGCAGGTAGAGGAGGCTCTTCACCAATATCTCCAAACCCTCCGAAGTATTGGGACCATTTGGCTTTACCGAAGGCCATCTGGGGCACGGCTGGTGGTGCGCTGCTGGATGAGGCTGCGACTAATGCTGGCTTACTCACCTCTGATGAAAGGTCAAGGTTATTACTCAATCCTAGCGTTGGCTTGGAAGGAGGTGAATCGAATTTGTGTTGTTGTATAGAGCTCGGTTTTATTGGGGTATTATTTGAAGATTCAGAGGCTGCTCTCACAGTATGAACAAGAGATTGTAATTGCTGGTGGAATGATCCAGATGAGCAGTGGCTAGTGTCATCTCCTTTCTGAGGCTCCTCTTTTGGATTCGCGAGCAACACCTGGGAATCTTCATCATTCTTTCCAGTTGGCAGATATAGGTCAGCTGCTGCTGACGGTGTGTTTTCTAGGAAAGTGGTTATCAGGCGCTCTAAAGCCCTGTTGGGAGTGAGCATTTTATGGGCCAGAGGGACGTTGTGCAACGGACTATTATCATGTAAGGCTAAATGCTTCTGTATGGCCTCGAGCTCGTAAGTTTCGCCATCGGCTGCAATCACCGGATAGCGCATGAGTTGGTGAGTGATAGAACAGGTGTATTCATGAGGGATCTTAGCTTCTTCTTCCTCTTTACCGCCAGCTCCTCCATAGCCTCGTGGCTGGATGGTGAGTAGGCGATTTTGAAGACTTAATCGACCGCTTCCCAAGGCTTTAAAGCATTGCTCAGGGTCGTTTACTTGTACAGGTCCGTCAATATAAAGCGGGGTTAAGCAAAGAAGGTTTAACGCTCTAAGCTTTTGCTTGTAAACAGAAAATCTTACAGGTACATCTCCAACGTTCATAGTCAACTGATTAACTTTGGGCATAAAGAATCCTAAAAACAGCTTTATAACCTGAGTTTTGGGTTTTGATTGCTGATATTCATAGAGGATTCGGTTCATAGAATGAGTCATTTTGAACGAGAATATAGTCCAAATGCCTATTTTTGAGTTCCAATGGTCTCATTATATGACCTAAGCCTCCTGAAGATTAGTGATATAAACCCATAACTCAGGTTTATAGGTTTTTTTAGACGATAGCATCATTGAAATAAGGATTTATTGCAAATTTTTTTCAGGATTTGATTTAAACTTAGTCTCGTTGAGCTAGCGGTGAGTCGATTAATCAGATTTTCTCAAACCATGGGAAGTTATTGAGGATAAAATTGATTTCGTCTGTATTATTAGCGGCTTTAGCTGCTTTAAAGCGCTGCTCTTGTTCCTCAAGACTTAATTTATAAAATTCCGTTAGTTGTTTCACTTGAGTAATCAATGATCGGGCGGTATCGGTCAATTGACCTTGATCTGCCTGCTCGGCAAAAGTTAGAAATTGTTCATATTGGTATTTTTCCGGGATGGTACCTGACTCGATGCCTTCCTTGGATTCTTCGCTCCAGGCATTGACGACAGCGGCTTTGTAGTCTGAAGATGTAGTTGCCTTAAAAACACAGTCCCTAAAGTGGGCATCCTCCAATTTTTCTCCAGTTGGCAGAATTCCCTTTTCTGCAAAATATTGAATGAGAGCATCAGCTGTTGCATTAATGGCTTGATCAATGACGTTAATGTTTTGGCCATTTTCAACCCAAGTAAATGGTGCTTGGGGATAATCAAGATATACCTTTTTTGCAATTGCAGTTTTTTTAGTAATTATTGCATCCAGCAAGAGCTTGTTGACCTCCTCATCAGTGAACCTTATCTGAGAATAATCGTGGTAGATACTTAGAGCTCTGTCTTCAATTGCATTTTGCAAAGCAGTCATCACTAGCTCCTTGGTCTCTTCTTCCGAGAATGCAATATTGCTTTTCAAGTATTCATAAACTGCATCTGAGAGGTTGGGGAAAAGGAATAGCTTGAGCGGGGAGGATACAGCCTTAAGCTGCTCATCAGCTATCGCAGTCAGTTCTAAACTTAGTAACAGATTAAGTGTCACACACAAATCATTGTGCGTAGTTGGAGGAAATTTAGTGAAATAGGAGCGAATAAACGTTTCATTTTTAGTATTGATCACTTCTTCACGGACAAACGAGGCTCCAGCTTTGAGCAAGATATTTGCTGCATCGAAATAAAGTTTTTCAAGAGCGTAGCTGGAGGGAAGCTTACCGTTTTGTCGTTGATCTAGACTGTAGCCTTGATCGCAGAGAATCTGTAAAAGATCACTTAAGTTATTTTCTATAGCGTAAAAGACAAAGCTGCGCGTGCCAAATCCATACGTTTCGGATAGTCGTTTTCCTAATTGCATGATCCGCTTGACGATATCAAAGTTCTTATCATCGATTGCCTGATCTAAAAAAGTTGAATGGATCACATAACCCTTTCCTGGAGGAATCACATCCTCTGTAACGAAAAAGCAGCATAGGGCATAAGATAAATCTGAGGATTCGAAAACAGATTTTTTTTGGGCATCATTGAGGGTGGCAATTTGAGCTATCACCAGCTCCTTCCATCCCAGTTTTACCCAGCGCTTCAAACAGGTAATTTGCTCTTTCAATGCACATTTATTTAAGGGGTGTTGGGTTAGCGCTTTTTCTACGCAGCTTTGATCATCTGCCTTAAGCATAGCCTGATGTTCTTTGTTTGTTTGCTCCTCGTAAATGCGCTCGGCAAAGTTGTATTTTTTTCTTTTAAGAGCCCACTCTAAGGGAGAACGAATGTATTTTTCTTTGTTAAGAGAGGATGGATGTGTTAAGCAAGCTTGAAAAATCTCTTCGTTTCCATCCTGTATTGCGCGCTCGAGAAGCTGGGTGCCAGAGGGTTCTACCCCATACTCACTTAGCAGCTTGGCGACAAATGCAGTATCTTCCTTTGCTAATGCAGAGGATATAGCTTTAGGACCAATTGTAGTTCCCTTAGGTGTAGCGATCGGTTTTTCTACAAGGAGCCAGTGCAAGAGGGTGTAATGCTCTTCCGCCCCTTGAATAAGCTGTTGTTGTTGCAAGGGAGTGAGTGTTCCTAGCTGCTTCTTAGCCGATTCCTTCTCGCCACCTTCAATGTGCTGCTGTAAAATAGCAATTTGCGATGTAGTATCAAGCTCGGTAAGTTGATAATGTTCCAACACATACTTGGTGCAGGCAAGGGTGGGGTTCTCTAATAAGCTGTGGTAATCATCTGTACCTTTGCGAAATAGCAATCTTGCAAGGTGCATTTTTTTCTTTTTGACAGCATACAGAAAAGGTGTTTTTGTAAATATATTGTCGGTTACATCTAATGAAGCCCCAGCTTCTTTAAACGCTTTGACTAACTCTTCATTGCCGCTATCTATTGCCTCAAAAATCATAGCAGAAGAGCAGACATCCGATCCATCGTCAACGTTAACATCAACGCCGTGACGGATAAGTTGGATTGCAAACGCATATTTATTTTGTTTCATTGCAAATTGAAGAGGCGACCGGTTGTTGCTGAGTCTGCTTTTATATTGAGCATTTAGGTTCTTAGCTTTAATTCCTGCTAAACATAGCTCGAATAAGTCCTGGTGATTGTGTTCTATAGCAGCAAACAGGGGATGTTCGTCAATTGTTGCATTTTCGGGATTAGGATTAGCCCCGTCTTTAATGAGATCAATGACGGATGACCACCGGCGATCTTTTATAGCCTGGGTTAGGAGCTGGTTTTTTTGCAATGGATTTAACTGGCTAATGTTGGCAGAGTTGATGGTGTTAAGATCGACTTTGTCATCTTTACCTAGCGGAATCTTTTTTTCGGCAACAGCTTGCCCCGTTTTGGGAAATTGTCTACCTCTTGATTTGAGATAGCTGTGGATGGTTTCATCTTTGCCCGAATGGCTGAACCGGCAATTGGCCCCAGCTCTCACTAAAGCTGCTGCTCCCTCATCCCAACCCAAATCCAATGCATGGACTAGTGGAGTCTTTTTATCGTGCAGTTTTTCATGCAGACTTTCATCTTTGGCAAGTTCGGTGACGGTCTTAAGCAATTTTTTGTTAACAGCAAGATGGATTAATGGTGTATTCCTCCAATATCCGGCAGAAATGTCAGCGTTTGCTTGGCGTTTAACAAGTGTAGCTGCAGTCTTGTCAAAACCTTTTTCGACAGCCTCAGCAAGGATTGGCTTGTCATCCACGCACATGTTGGGATCTTTGATTTTTTCTGCAAATAGATTGGCGACATCATCACTATTTAGGAATGCTATTTCAACAAACCTAGGTTTATTAACATCAATGCCCTGGTCAATCAACTTTTGGACCTCATTACCCTCCTCAACCGATACTTTACTTGCAATGGTGTTGTCATTTGGCAAGGTTGCTTTTTTCAAAATTGGTTTTAGACAGAGAACCGCTGCAACAGTTACGATTCCACCGGTCATTAAAACAACGCCAGCTACTAACGCAATGCGCTTAAGTAGGTATGATGAAGGTGTGCTTTGTAATAACGCCTGGGTTATTTGGAGATTTGCAACTGGTTTCATAATGTCTCCTAGTTATTTAAATTAGCACAAGATCTTAAGGGGTTAAAATTTAAATGGCAAGCTTGCCATTATTATATTTAACCAACCAAGCATCACGCTAGCGTTATAGAGTATCGATTGGATGATCTGATTAAAAGCCAAAGGGCATGCCCGCCATGGGGGAGCTTTCTTCAAGCTTAGCTAGTGCATCTTCATAGGCTGCCATGATCAGGTCTTGCAGGCCTTCCACATCTGTGGGATCAACACAGTCAGGTTGTATAGAAATATTTTTAAGTTTTTTATCACCTGACAGAGCAAGTGAGACAAGTCCACTTCCCGCAATTCCAGTTACTTCTAATGCTTCCATTTCCTTTTGCATTTTAAGCACTTGATCTTGCATCTGCTTAGCTTGCTTCTTCATTTTGGAAAACCCGCTACCCACAATTTACTCCTTTGATTGGTATACAATTGTAGTAAAAAATGGAGAAAAGCTCAATATAAAATCATTTATTGAATGCAGCTTATCCATCGGAAAAACGTAAACTTTATTTTTTGATGGTGCCGTTGAGCTCAATAGCAGCGAAGCTCAGGAGTGTGTCGTAGTGGCTTGCGGGAGGAGCTTCTGAGTTAGGCTGGACTATCGATGAATTTAACTGTGGTGCTTGCAAGGCGCGATCTATTTGAGGAGGGGGGAGTGTTTGGTGCATTGATGGGGGTGGGGCGACTGGAGCTGTTTGGGGAGCGGAAGGCATTGTAGGTGGTAATTCTTGCATTGATGGGGGTGGGGTAACTGGAGCTATTTGAGAGGAGGGAGGCATCGCAGGAGGTGTTTGGTGCATTGTTGGAGGTGGGGCAACTGGGGCTGTTTGGGGAGTGGAAGGCATTGTAGGTGGTAATTCTTGCATTGCTGGAGGTGGGGTGACTGGAGAGGTTTCTTGGGTGTGCTCAGGTGGCCAGGTAGTGGGGGCGGTTTGCAGTTGGGGCTCCGTTGATTTTTCAGGTGCTGGATGGAACTGGGGTTGCGGTGAAGGTATAACGGGGTGTTCTGCTACAGCAGGCGGGCTGTCTTTTTGAGATGCTCCAAGTTTTTGCTCGAGCTCAGAGAGCCTAGCGATCAGGGCATCTAGCGGTAGGCGTTTTTTGATGCGCAAAATGTAGAGAAGAACCATTTCAAGGTCAATCCGCTTGAAGGGCGAAGAAGGGATTTGCTGGACCCATTTGACGAGGTAGTCAAGAATAGCCAGGCAGTCGTGGTGGGTGTAGATCTGCATGGCGCGCTTGTATCCCTCTTGATTGGTGGTAGTGCCCAAGTGCAGGCGTAAGATGAAGCGATAGTGAGTGATCAGAGAATCGAGAAAGTGCTTGAGGTCTTTACCCGAATCGAAGATGGTCTCGGCAAGTTCAAATGCAAAGGCTAAATTGGAGTTAAGTACAGCGCTATCCAGGGCAAAGAAGCATTCTTTGGGAGTCATGCCCAGGATTTGGGAGGTGTTTTCAAGGGTAATGGGGCCCGAGGTATAAGAGATGACTTGATCCAGAAGTGATTGACTATCGCGCATGGAACCATCAGCTAGCTGGGCGATGAGGTGTAGCGCGCTATTTTCAGCTGGCAAGCTAAGGTCTTCGGTGATGGAGCTTAAGTTTTTGACGATGGAGCTTTCAGACATGCGGGAGAGGTTAAACCGCTGACATCTAGAGAGGATCGTAGGAGGGATTTTGCTCGGCTCGGTTGTCGCGAAGAAGAATTTGACCCGTGGGGGCGGCTCTTCCAGAGTTTTTAGAAGGGCATTGAAGGCCTCTTTGGTGAGCATGTGGACTTCATCGATGATGTAGATTTTCCATTTGGAACTGCTAGGAGCGTAACCGGCCGTTTCATTGATTTGGCGGATATCATCGATGCCACGATTAGAAGCGCCGTCGATTTCGATCACATCTAGGGAGGAACAAGCATTGATTTCGCGGCAAGTGCTGCAGGTGTTGCACGGCTCACATTCCGAGCTTAGGTTTTGGCAGTTGAGTGCTTTGGCCAAAAGCCTTGCCAGGGTCGTTTTGCCCGTGCCGCGGGTACCGCAAAAAAGGTAGCTCTGAGCCACAGTTTCTGATCGCAAGGCATTTTTTAGAGTTGTGACGACGGCATCTTGGTGGCAAACAGCGGCAAAAGTTTGAGGCCTGTACCTGCGTGCGATAGGCTGGTGTCTTTCCATGGGCTTATACTAGCAGATCCCTAGCACGCAAGTAAACCGTAAAAAGTTGCTTTGGGAAGAGGCTTGGGTTTGATTTTTTTCAAAGAAAGAGAGTCTTGGTCCGTTGCTTCAAAATTGGATTAGGAGTATGACTAAAATTTAGATATGGTATTATTTATTGAGTTTGGGATAGTATAGTGGCATGGCAAACGCCGGTAGTCGAAGCGAAGAAAAGGTCAGTGTTAAAGAGCGGCTCAGGACGAATAACTTGGGCTGGCGTCTTTTTATTGGTCTTTTGCTCACATTTTGTTTAGCTCTTTTCTTGCACTTTCGAGAAGTGCGGGTGGAAGTTTTGGAGGTCGATACCGTTGCCAAAAACTACGTAGTAGCTCAAGTCGATTTCGAATTTCCTGACAATGAATCTACAATTATTTTCCGCCAAGATGCTACGCGTGACATTGGCTTTATTTATAAAATCGATGAAAAACAAATTGATGAGCGATCGGCAAAATTTGATAGCGATATTTCCAGAAATCAACCCGCTCTAGACTTAGAGCAGCTTTATAGTGCGGCTAAATCTGTCGAACGCCTAATGGATCAGGCTAGGTTTGCCGATAATCGGACACTGCAAAAAATTCGTCAGATGAATTTGTCTACTCAAAATTATTATCTGTTTACCCCTTATAACAATGAAGATGCGGTGAATCTTCCCGATAGTTTTTGGAGAGAACTGTCGTCGCGTGTGATTCAAAGTAACGGTGGATCAACTTCTGCAGTGGAGTATGTGATTGAGCGTTTCCGCTCTGACAGCTGGAATGTGGAAGAAGATGCAGGAGCTCAAAGACAACTGCGCCAAGTGGTAGAGGCTAGCATCGCTCCTAAGCATACAAAAGTGCGCGCAGGGTCACGCATTATCGATCAGGGTGAAAAGGTGACGATGCGGCATATGACCATTATGCAGGGCATGAAAAAAGCTTTGGCCGAGCGGCGTAATTTATGGATGCCACTTACGATTATTAGTAGCATACTTTTTGCTTTGGTGATTGTGATTTTGGGAGGTATTTATTTCCGGCTCTTTTGCAAAGGAGTGTATTACTCCATTCAAAAGCTTGGTATTTTTGCGACCGTTTTTATTGTCACGCTTTGTGTGGCAAAAGCCACTGAGTATTTTTTACTCGAAACGTCACACCACCTTATCGAAGTTGTGCGCTATCCCTTGTTTGCTCCATTTGCAGCTATTCTGATTTGTATTTTGGTCGATCATAGTGTGGCACTTTTTAGCGTGATGTTTTTGAGTGTGATTTTAGGTGTGACTCTTGCTGTGGACCATAACCGCTTTTTAATTATGAATCTGGTTACAGGCATCGTTGCTATTATAGCCACAAGAGAGGTGCGTAAACGCAAAGAGGTTTTTGCAGTTTGTGGAAAGGTGTGGCTGGCTTGTTTGCCTATTTTACTCGCATTTAATTTTGCTCAAAATATTTACTGGGATGTGCCGCTGGCTGCAGATGTTCTCAGTACCCTTTGCTTTATGTTAATTACTGCAGTGTTTGTGGTTGGATTTTTGCCTATTCTTGAGTCGAGTTTTCGCGTGATGACCGATATCACTCTAGTGGAGTATATGGACCCTAATAACGAGCTGTTAAGACGGCTTTCAATTGAGGCTCCCGGCACCTATCAACACAGCCTAGTTGTGGGTAGTTTATCTGAGTCAGCAGCGCAAGCCATTGGGGCCAACGGCCTTTTTTGTCGGGTAGCAGCGCTTTACCACGACATTGGCAAGCTGTTCAATCCCCATTATTTTACCGAAAACCAGGTGGGAGGGTTTGATATCCATCAGCTCCTTTCTCCGCTTGAGTCAACAAAGGTTATTATTGCCCATGTGGCCGAGGGTGAGGCTTTAGCCAAGCAGCACAACTTGCCTTCGACGTTAATTGATATCATTAAAGAGCATCATGGCACGACGTTGGTGTACTATTTTTACAGCAAGCAAGTAGAGCAGATGGATGGAGATGTTGACCTGGTTGATGAAAAATTATTCCGTTATCAGGGACCAAAGCCTAGAACGAAAGAATCGGCCATTATCATGATTGCTGATAGCGTTGAGGCAGCATCCCGCTCACTGGATGAAATTACTGAAACGACTTTTACCGAGCTCATCGATCGCGTTGTCGCTGATAAAGCAGAAGAAGGTCAATTTGATGAGTGTCAGTTGACTTTTGAAGAGCTCGGCATCGTCAAACGCACTATTATCAAAAATTTAGCTGTAACGCGCCATTTGCGTGTAAAATTTCCCGAAAGAAGGCGATGAGGCTTCCATCTTTTCCAAGAGATCGTTTTGTGTACATGGAACCAGAAATTTCTGCTGTTGTTGCTCGCTCTGGTCTGTATTCGGTAAGTTTAGTTGCAGCTATAGCTGCTGTTTATTTTGTAATGTGCGGGAAAAGAGAGTTTGCCGGTAGTTTAGGTGGAATTTCGCTTGTTTGTTTACTCTCTGCAAGATACCTTCCGTTAAATTATGCCAAGTATTTAGGTCTATTAGGCGTCATTGCGCTTTGTGCGCTTCCCATCGGTGGCATGATCCACCAAATGCTATCCTCTCGTGGTAGATAATCGAAAGGCATCGTCTTTAACGGAAGATTTTTGGCATTGACGAAAAGGCCACTCTAACAGATGCAATGATTGATAGTGCGTATCATGCAAAGTTACAAAAAGCTGAAAAAAACAACTTAGCAGATCTCCACAAAGCAAAAGATATCCTAAAAAAAATCACTCATAAAGAAAAAAAGCTGGACGAAGCGCGGTTATGCCTGGGATTGCCACTTGGTGTACCGTTAATAGCAAAGAACATTTCAGCTTCGCGTGATGTACAAGTTAAAAATGCTAGGTTGGTTTCTGAATTCAAGTCTTTGGAATTAAAAACTGAAGCTGAAAAAGATAGAGAAAAGAAACGGCTTAATGCACAAATTTCTTCTTATGAACAAGCTTGCCATGCTCTGCAAGTAGAGTATAGTTGATTTAATTTGTTTGGCAGTTCGCGGTAGGCCATCAAAACTCGAAGCTACTAGGTTTATATAAACCAGTCTTTGGCCTCATTCAATACGGTGTCCAAAAGTGCTTGGCAGTTATCGCCATGGGCAGCTCCGTAGATTTTGAGCTTAGGCTCGGTACCAGAGGGGCGAATGATGAGTTTTATCCCTTTTTCTAAGCGTAGAACCAGGACATTGGAGACTGGAAGGGACAGCGTGGTGAGTTTTCCTGTAGGGAGATGGCGTTTTTTGGATGATTGGTAGTCCTCAATTTCCAGCAAAGATAGTCCCGCAATGGTTTTAGGAGGCTCAGAGCGCAAAAAGTCTATGGTTTTTAGACAACTAGCGTCTTTAAGTTGGATATTGATGAGCTTGGAGGTGTGGAAGCCGTATTTGGCGTAGATAGCTTCTAGGCGATCGAGCAGGGTTTGCCCTTGCAGTTTAGCATCGAGAGCCATTTCTGCTAATAGGCAGGCAGTAGCAATGCCGTCCTTGTCTCGGGCGTAGGTGCCAAAGAGATAGCCATGGGATTCTTCGGCGCCTAAGATGAATGTATGTTCATGCGATTTTTCCCATTTTTTGATGAGCTCTCCGATGTATTTGAAGCCGGTTAATACTTCAAAGGTGGCAATTCCATAGGTTTTGGCTATTTTATTCAGGATTTCAGTTGTCACAATAGAGTGAATGATCGCGCCGTTATCTGGAAGATGGCCCGCTTTTGTGGTGAGCAGGTGGTGGCAGATGAGGGTAGCTAGTTCGTTCCCAGTTAGAAATCGAGGTGTGTTTTGATGTAGGATGACAGCGCCTATGCGGTCGGCATCGGGATCATTGGCAATGAGGATGTCGGCTTGAGTTTGTTTGAGCTGCTCCATGCCGAGGGAGAGCGCTTGGGGATTTTCAGGATTAGGCGATGGGGTGGTGGGAAAGTTGCCGTCTGGTTTTTTTTGAGACTCCACAAAATCTAAAGAGGTGAATCCCCAGCAGGTGAGAGCTTCTGGCACAAGGGAGATACCTGCCCCGTGCAGTGGGGTGTAGATAATATTGAGCTTAGAGCCTTGTTCTTGGTTTTGGTGTGAGAGGTTTTGCAGAGGGTAGATGGCCTTTAGATAGGCATCGATGACATCTTGATCGATGATTTGATAGTGAGGGTCGTCGGTAGATCCAATGCGGACATGCGTGGGGTCTTTGATGGCATGGACTTCGGAGATGATACCCAGGTCATGCGGAGGGGTCACTTGGGCTCCATCTTGCCAGTAGACTTTGTAGCCGTTGTATTCAGAAGGATTGTGTGAGGCGGTGATCATGATGCCGGCCACACATTTTTTGTAGCGGCAGGTGAAGGAGATGAAGGGTGAGGGCATGAGTTTGGGGCAGACGAGCGCTTCGATGCCGTTACCGATGAGCACTTTGGCGGTTTCTTCTGCAAATTCAGGAGAACTAGTGCGGCAATCATAACCGATCACTACGCGTTTGGGGTGGTCTGGCTGTCGGTTGATGTAGTTGCAAAGCCCTTGTGTGGCAGCTCTTATGGTGTAAACGTTTAGTCTGTTCGATCCAACACCCACGATCCCGCGCATACCGGCAGTTCCAAAGGATAGATCTTTGGAAAAAGCATCTTCCAGCTCTTCTGGAGATAGTGCGCGAATGGCTGCCTTGGTTTTTTCGTCATACGGGCCTTCTAGCCACTG
Organism: Chlamydiales bacterium; assembly: GCA_024233455.1. GTDB lineage: Bacteria > Chlamydiota > Chlamydiia > Chlamydiales > JACKPQ01 > JACKPP01. Next base: position 481,541 of record JACKPP010000002.1, on the reverse strand, counting down.
CTTACTGCGATAATTTGGCATCGATTTCTTCCTTTGAAAAATGTTGGCCTTCAGGATGATCAAATCCTTCACACCTTTGCTTTTCATTTTTCCAAGCAGCCCAGCTCTCGAGGTTTTCTTTCCACCATGGAAAGGTGCGACACTGCTTTGGGCGTGCGGCGTAGACTTGGCATTTTTTGTCTTTCAAAAACACACAGTCGTAATTTTTGGGACGATCAATCAGACATAGGCGCCCATTTTCGCGCCTAGTAAAGGAGGCAATAAATACTTCGCGGGTGCAACCTAAAAAGTCGGCCATAGCGCTTATCTCTTCCATGGTTACAAAGACCCCACCCGGACTACCAGTGCAGCATTTGCCACATTCGGTGCATTTGAATTTTAGACCTTCTTTGTACCAAGTCAAAATGTGAACCTCTCTTGTTTAGTGGGATTCCAGTTGTCATTTTTCCACTGCCAAACCTGAATGTTGCAGACGTCTTTTTGTAGGTCGATGAAATTCCATGAGCTGAGCTCTTGATGAGAGGCACTGGCTGAATCGAGCACAATAGGAAGGTTTGAAGGACGCAGATCTGCTAAGACTAATCGGTGTGTGTGTCCATGTAAGTAGATTTGGATTTGGGGATGCGTTTCTAAAAAAGCTTGCAGCGCCCTTCCCCTAAGCATACGCCGCCGTGGGCGTTCGTTTTGGGCGAAAGGAAAGTGGTTCATCATGAGCACTTTTTCCCCTTTAGGAATTTCAGCCAGTGCTTTAGGCAAAAGAGCTTCTAGTTCTTCGGGAAATAGTCCTTGGGAAGAGATAAGTGATGTAGCAAGCGTGGTATCAAGCGCTAAAAGCCACCATCCATCGGTCAGTTTGGATACCGTGCACCGATTTTCTGCCAGCCCAAAGGCGCTTTTCCAAAATCTGGATGGAAAATAATCAAAGAACGTCTTTTCTGCTGCATTGGATTTGGTATAGGTATCGTGGTTGCCCGGGATGGCATAGACAGCGATATGCGCATCTTGCAGGGCGGTGACAAAGTTCTTGGCAAGCGTGTATTCAGCCTGGTTGCCAGTCGAGGTAAAGTCTCCCGTGATTAGGCAGGCTTCAATCCCTAACTCTTTGAATTTTGGGATTAATTTGAAGGGGCGCTTATTGCAAAAGGCTTTACCTCGCCGGAGCATGAGGTTGAGATTGCCCAGCCATCTTTTAGAGAAAAATTGACCTGGTCCATAGCTGATTTTGGCAAAATGTAAATCGGAAATATGAGCAATACGCATCTTCTAACTATAACTTATATAACCCTTTGCTTCAATAGAAGTGGTGGATAAGCACAGTAACTAGCCCGCCGGTGGCAAAGGCGGCGATGCCAAAGGCTGAAATGCGGCGTGAAAGTTTTATGAATGCAGGAGTGAAACGGTCTTTAAGACCTAGAACAGAGAGGGTTACGATGACCCACCACGTTAAAGACCCTAAACCGACTCCTATGACAGCTCCTGAACCTTGGAAAGCGTCGAATGGGGCGATTTTATGAACGCCCAGAAGGATGAAGATGGCCGCAAATCCCACTGTGCGGAGAGGATATGCTAGGGCAAGTGGTATGGCCTGGGCAAAGGCTTTGAGTTTTTGGTGGGGAACCTCAGGAGGGGAATGGACGGGTTCTTTGCTCATTTGGAACGCTTTCCAGGCCAGAATATAGAGGATAGTGGCACCGATGATTGAGACGAGAAGGGGATCAATAGGAAAGTGATCCATGGAGATGTCCAGGAGAAAGATGGCTAGAGTTGACCAGATAAGTTGCACTATGGCAACACCAATTCCTGCCACAAAACCACACAACCAACCTCTTTTTACCACGAAATGGGCGCAGAATAGGGCCGCTGTCACTGAGGTAAGGCTGTAGCAAAACCCGGCAATAAGGCCTTTAGTTAGTAGGGTTAAAAACGTGTCCATATTAAATAGATAACACAATTTAATATAATTTAAAAAAGTATTTGCAATAGTTAATTATATTTAATAATATATAAGTATAAGGAGAAATAATATGAGCAAGCCAAAAAGACCAAAATCGGAATGGGAAAAAGAGTTTAAATGCACCGAAACTCACCCTATTCGTCAAATTTTTGAAATGCAGCACGCCTTTTGGAAGGAGGCTGGGCACTTAAAAGTTGATTTTGAAGAAGATATCACCTGCATCGGGGATTTTTTTCGCGGTACGATGGAAAAAGCAACGCACAAAGGATTGCCTCACGAATTTTTTCAGGGGGAAGGCCCTAGATTTGCTCACGCGTATTACAGACTGTTTTTCAGCAACAATGAGCTTTTTCCTGATCAAAAAGACCATCCCAGTGATTTTGAAGCTTGGGCCTCTTACGAAGCGCTGACTAATCCCGATTTCGACCCAAATGCCAATGCCAGTGTCCTAGAGCTGGTTAATCTGCGCACAGCGCTTGAGCTTTATCAGCATAAAGGAAGATCGATCAATTCGATTATCCAAGAAGCTGAGGAACAGGGCCATTACGAGCATTTAGAAGAAGCGCTAAATGTCATGGTCAAACAATATTATGAGACGGCAAAGAAAAAGCCATCTGGGTCTTAAATTTTTTTAAGACACGACTGGGCGGAGTTAAAAACCGCCAACGAGTTTTCCTAACCCTTGAGCCTTTGAAGTTAGGTATCCACCGGGGAGGTGTTACTACCTCCCCATTTAACCATCCCGGTTTCCAAAGTTTCATCCTTTTAGAGCAATTAGAAACCACAACTGTCGGTAAATGGAAGTTTGATGCTAAGTGCCCAATGCTGGAGTCATTGCCGATAAGTCCTCCTGACTCGTAGAGGTATTCAGCTAAAAAACTAAAATTCTCAAAGTAGGGAGTCTCATAGGGTACTTGTATGGTCTTTCGCTCTATGGGACTTAAGGCAAAAACAGGTTGATAACCTAGTTTTTCCAATTTTTTGGCTACCCAAATAAAATTATCCAGAGGCCATATCTTGTTTTGTTCTCCAGCAGTAGCATGAATGATAATTCGCTTGGGATACTTTTTATAGGTGAGATTTTCGGGAGGAGTTAGGCCGTTGTTTTTAGAAATTTCACGCGTATGTAAAAGATGGCCGACACTTTCGGCAATATTATCTGCCATTGGTTTATTGGGGTCAAAAATTTGGTCTAAACTGGTTGGTTCTCCGTGTTTTTGGGGTTCGAATGTGGGATAAAAGACGCTTAAATTAGGCAGATCGCCTGCACGGAAAAGGCGAATGAGCTCCTTGGCTTTGGCACTATTATCATTTTGTAAAATGATTAAGTCAAAATCGCTTAAATCTTCATAGTTACACTCGATCCTGTGGGTGCTAAACCAGTCGGCGAGTTCAGGGAGTTTTGAGTGGTAAGTGGTAACAGCGTAACCTTGCATTTGCAGGCGGTGGGAGGCAATCATCATCATCAGTCCATCGCCTATACCACTTGCTGGAATAACTGCAGCTTTCATTTGACTTGCCTCTCAAATTGTTTAAGGACTCGGGCTAAGCTGACAAAAGGCTGCCAGCAATTGTCGCGCACCTTAAGTCCAACACCTTTAAAATTAGGTAGCGGCACTTTTAGGGTGACAATAGAGCCAGGTATGAACGCCGGACGCCACAGCTGCACGCGTTTAGGGTTGCCAGATATGGTTAGAGTGGGAATGCCTAAATTGGAAGCCAAATGTCCCAAGCCAGAGTCATTGCCGATGAGATAGCCCGACTCAAAAATGAACTGAGCAAGCTCTTTCATTCCCGTTAGTAGGGGTAGGCAAAATCCGCTTTCTTGGACCCATTTCCAATCATCTCTCTCTTGCGGGTCGACCAAAAATGCCGGAAAATAACCCCGCCAGGAGAGGGCTTTGGCCAGAGCTTCAAAACTCGATCGAGACCAATTGCGTTTGGGATCACGGCTAGTGGGATGAATGCACACGCGTTGTTTGACAATTTGGTAATGGGCAGGTGGGGGTTTCCAAATACCATTTTCTTTTGTGGGGGTGGAATTTAACCATTTAGCGCAGGCGTTGGCGATATTCTCTGCCATGGCAAGTTTGGGATTACACACAAAATCCTCGTCTCTAATGTCGAGACGTGGATTAATCGTTGGAAAGATAAAGCGAATGGATTTGAATTCATTGCGCCTTTTCATCAGATCCCAGCACCTGGCTGAGTTGTCATTTTCCACAATGAGCAAGTCAAAATCGGTAAAAGCATCAGGCCAGGGTTTTACATTGTTGAAAAGTTCAGATAGAGCCGAGCAGTCGCTGTAGAGGGTGCCCTGAAATTGATGCGCTGCGATTTGCATCAATAGCCCATCACCAAGGCCCGAGGCTGCCAAAATGCCAATTTTTGATTTGTTTTCCATCTGCTTCAAGACAGCAGTATAGCGGATTGTCAAGGAGCATGGCAATATCGAATTAAAATTCGTCTATACTAACCTGAGTCTCGGGTTTGTATAAGAAGGCTTAGGTCATATAATGAGACCATTGGAACTCAAAAATAGGCATTTGGACTATATTCTCGTTCAAAATGACCCATTCTATGAACGGAATCCTCTATGAATATCAGCAATCAAAACCCAAAACTCAGGTTATATGGCATTGTTGCTGATAGAGGTAGCTAAGCGTAGGCGAATTTTTTCTATTTGACCGACGTTGGCCATGGCTTGAACATCGTCAAATCTAAGGCCATCTAAGCGCTTAATGATCATATCAAGCACGTGTACGCCACAGTTGTGAAAATCGGTTTGTAGCTTGTTTTTGTTTATGAGGATATCGGCTGTATTTTCAAAAAATTGCGCGTTGATGCTATTCAGTAGGTCACGGACTTTAACGTTTTTAGAGCCTTGGATTGTGGTGTGATCAGGGGAACTCAAGCGTAAATCGTAATATTCGATGCGCTTTTTATCTTTATCAATGAAAATCTGGACGATGTGGCCTCCACCGTGAATCAAGAATGGAATGGCGTAGAATTTGGTATTTTCCTTTTCGAAATCCTCTTTCGCGTCTTTTAAAGCAGTGTCGATGCTGATAGGAATGTACTTATTGGGAGAAAAAAACTCTTCGGAGTAGCTAAAATTTGGAGCTTTCGCTTTTATAAAGTCGAGCCCATCAACCACATCGCCTTTACCAAGCTTTCTTCCCGGCATAAAGAGTTTCATGGGGTTTCCGGAAGGGCCAGACGCCGAGTGGGTGGATTTTTTAAGAAAGGCTCTTGCTGAATGAAATGCATCAGAAATCAGCGTTATTACCTGTTTCATAATGACATCGATGCGTGAAATCGTTTGATACTCTGCTGGTTGCAGATCAGGACGCACTTTTAGCGCCTCTGCTTTCATATAATCGAATTGTCTTAATTCATTTATCATAATATATAATATATGAGTTGTTTAATAATATTAATTATATAGTAGTAATAATTATTTGTAAAGATAAATTATAATACTGATTACTAATGATTTATGATTGATATGAGCTGTAAAGATCTTGTTTGGAGACGTGTGCGATCTCAGCAGCAATTTTAATGGCGGACTTTTCAGAGAGGTCGAAGGTTTTTTTAAGGCTTGACACTAAGGCTTTTAGGTCTTCTGGAGGCGGAGGGCCCCGGTCGATAATAAGGCAAAATTCGCCCTTGAGAATGGGCTTAAGCTCTAAGGCAGTACCTCTTAGAATTTCCTCATGTTTTTTGGTCATTTCACGAGCAATACATAGCCTGCGCTCTGGGGCTATATCTTTCAAGGTATCTAAGGTGTCCCGAATATGGTGAGGTGTGTCGTAAAAACAAGAAACTCCTGGATAGAATAAGGCTCTTAGCAGGGTTGTTTTGAGCTCCCCTTGTTTTTTAGGCAAGAAGCCGCCAAATTGAAAAGGGGGGATTTCAAAGCCTGATAGGGAAAGGGCCATTGTAACTGCGCAAGCGCCAGGGATGGCACTCACCACAATTTTTTCGTCGTGGCATCGATTGACGAGTTTTTGACCTGGATCGCAAAGAGCCGGGGTCCCAGCATCGCTAATGAGAGTAATGGTAGCACCAGTTTGGAGATTTTCAATCAGCTTGTCTTCATGCTTTTTTTCGTTGAATTGGTGAAAGCTTTGTAAGGGGCGCTTTATGCCGTAGTGGTGAAGTAAAATACCGCTATGGCGCGTATCTTCACACAAGATGAGATCAGAGGTTTTAAGCGCTTCCAAAGCGCGCTCAGAAATATCGGCTAAGTTACCAATAGGCGTTGAAATTAGAATTAACATAAGGTGGCACCCAGATTCGAACTGGGGATCAGGGCTTTGCAGGCCCATGCCTTACCACTTGGCCATGCCACCAAAGCGCCCGAGTATAAGGCATAAGTCGATGATAAGTCAAGACTTCTAAATATCAAGGTTTTTAGGTTATAACTTCATTTGATCGTTTAATATATCCGTTTGGAGGTAGGCTAATGCCAGTTGCTATAGAGTGCAGGACCCATATAAACGAGCAGCTATTTGCCCAAATGTATTGGAATCAGATAGTCCGAGAAGCGGTTTTGGCAGCAGCAGTCGCCGGAGGGCGGGTTCAAACGTCTCATCAAATTGTATATCGGGGAAACACGGAAATTACTATTAGGATGATGCGGGTGATTTTTTTACCACAAGGAAAAGGGGGGTTAGATTTTTCCATTGGTCGTTAAGATAATCAAGCTTGCAAAAAGATTTTTTAGTTAGTTTAAATTTGTTTTTTAAAAACTCTGACTTCATTTTATTAACTATATTTGTTATACTTAAATCAAATTAAATATCTAGTTAAGGAGTTTTTATGCCAATTAAAAAAGTAGCGGGTGATGACTTTCAAAATCTCGTATCAAGCCCCAAAAATCATAGCAAGGATGAGTATTTAGGACGGCTGGATAAAGTTCGTGCCCATTGGCTCGATGTACTTGCTATAATCCAGACTGCTCCACTCCTGAAGACTGAAACCCAGGAGGGGCCTGGCTGGGATAGGGCTGAAATACAAAAGTATTTAGAACGCAGTAAAGATGAATACGAGGTTGCAGAGCAAAGCTTTAACAGAGAGCCCTAAGTACTGATTTTTGAGCCTGTAAGTCTAGCTTTTTGGCTTTGCTGCAGTGAAACTCCCTGGCTTTCCAGAAGGCTTTGAATCACTTTTCGAATGTTCTTATTTTCATCAGCGCAGAAGCTATTGAAATCAAATTGATCTGGCAAACTGGCAAAGTGTAGATAGAAATTCATCAAGTAACGGGTGCCGTGGATGCCTGCATCTTGATGGCAGGTGTGATTGCTTTGAATTGTGTTAATTCCAAGCGCTCTTTTTATAGCTTCGTAAATGTCTTTGGCCGGCTGGCAGCTTTGGTGGTCAATGTCTTTTCCTGCTGGATCGTAGTAATAGCCGCGCTGGTTTTTTTGATCGAAAATCAAGCCGGTGCTATGGTCACCTTTTTTTAATGAAATAAAGATTACCGCTTGCTGCTTTAGTTGGGCGTAATTGAGGTTGTTCAGGTCCGGATTGGTCAGATGTATGATGGGCTTTTTAGCGCATAGATTTTTCATAAACTGCTCGAAATCGTTGGTGGGGTCTTGGTCTTGAATGGGCTTGGAGATATCAGCAATCCGCTCTTTAAAGTTTTTTTGTTGGTTGGTGGTAGGTTTTTGGAGAGGATAGAGACGAATATTTTGGGCTTCTTTTTTGATTTTTCTTAAAATGGGTGCTATCATCCCGTAATGAGGAACGGGGTCAAACTTAGGTGCAGCATTAGGATAGGTAAGTTTGAACTTATAGTGAGCAAAGTCGTAAGTGATGCGCGCTTGGCCCTGATTCGGTTGTAGCTCTAAAAGCCTTTCTTCAGCGTATTCTAATGAAGGCCTGATGTTTTCAAACTCTTGTCTGGTAAAGGATAGCTGCCGGCCATATTGGTCCCGAAAAATATAGGAATAGTTTTTGGTATAAAAAATAACAGCTCGGTCTTCATCCTGGATAGGGCTTGTTACTTTCTGTAGTTTTAATGTTACTGGCATTTATTCATCCTTTTTGTATAGCAATTTTATCATAGTTAATATTAATTATCAATAAATTAATTAATAAATTAACTTATTGTTATTAAACGGGTTGTGTTTGATAAAAAATGGGGAAAATGCTTCAATCTGGAGCATGCGTAAGTTGACTGTAAGAGATGTTGCAAACTATTTAGGTTTAGATTCTAAGAGTGATGCATTGATTTCGATGTGCACCATTGATAGCCGCCAAGTAGAGCCAGGAGGGATCTTTTTTGCCATAGAAGGTGAGCGAGTTGATGGGCATGCTTATGTTAGTGAAGCCAGGAAAAGGGGTGCTTTAGCGGCTGTTGTTTCAAAAGATATTGATGTAGAAGGGATTGAGATTTTTCGTGTGCACGACGTGAGGGCCGCACTGCAGGGGCTTGCTCAATGGGTGTATCGCCAAAAAAAATGCACCGTCATAGGCGTTACCGGATCTGTTGGCAAGACTTCAACCAAAGAATGTATTGCTCAAGGGCTAAAGGAGGCCTTGAGTGTCGGTTATTCACCTGGTAGTTACAATAGCCAATTGACCCTTCCTCTTGCTGTGCTGAATTGTCCCGAAGAGGCCGATGTTTGTGTGTTGGAATATGCGATGAGTGAAAAAGGGCAAATCAAACGGCTTGTAGAGATTGCCCCACCGGATATTGGAGTGATAACCCCGATTGGCTATGCCCACGCCGAAAATTTTGAAAGTTTGGAAGAAATTGCCAGTGAAAAACTGCAGCTTTTTAAATCGCCGAGAATGGTGCAAGGTTTTGTTCATTATCGCTCGTGGGAATGGGCCAAAGATGTGGGTTTTTTTCCGAAGTATCGCTACGGTGAAGGTGCTAAAGGGCCATTTGCTTCGGCTGCATTGAATGAAAATTATGCCGCGGCTGGGGCTATTGCTGGTTATCTGGGCGTAGGGGATCTGGCCGCTATTTCCTCCTTGCCCAAACGCTTTGAGGTAATAGAACACGGCGGTATTACGTTTATCAATGATAGTTACAATGCCAGTGTTCTATCTTTTATTGCAGCGATGAAAAATTTGCCCAAAGGCAAGAGGACAATTGGCGTTTTGGGTTCGATGGGCGAGCTTGGAAGGTTTTCTTTGGACTGCCACCAGGAAGTTGCAAATCAGGCAGAGGGTATTTTCGATGAGGTGCTTTTTTTGGGTGATGATTGGATGCCGGTGCTAAAAGAAAACGGGACGCTTTATCCGTCATTTGATAAGCTGAAAAGTGCTTTTTTGGAAACAATTTTGCCAGGCGATGTGGTGTTGATCAAAGGATCAAATTACCACCAGCTATGGCGCCTTTTGGAGCAGGTATGATTCTTTGGTTAGTTGGTTTGATGAATGAGCATGCCCCAGCCGTTTTTGGCTATGTCTCAACCAGGATGATTTTAGCGATATTAACCACGCTTTTAATGAATATTTTGATCGGTCCTTGGTTTATCAAGAAGCTTTACCAGATGAAAATTGGCCAGACAATCCGTATTGAAGATTGCCCAACGCTGGCTAAGTTGCACCAAAAAAAGAAAATGACGCCGACAATGGGTGGAATGTTGATGCTGTTTTCGCTATTTGTAGCTGCGTTTTTGTGGATGGATTGGACGGTTTCTTATACGTGGATATTGCTTTTAACGACTGTCTGGATGGGTGCAATTGGTGCTTATGATGATTTTCTAAAGCTCAAGAGGCAAAATCCAAAGGGAATGAAGGTGAAAGTGCGCTTTGGTCTAGAGATGCTGTTTGCTCTTTGCCTTGCAGTTTATGTTTTTTGGGGGATGGACAGTATCGATTATTTTTTGCCGTTTAAAAAAGGGCCTCTGTTTCAGGTAGGAATTGTCGTTGCAGCTTTGTTCTCGGCGTTTGTGATTGTGGGTTGCGCCAATGCGGTGAATTTAACCGACGGCTTAGATGGTCTGGCAGCTGGAACGATTTTACCAGTGGCGCTGGTTCTGGCAGTTTTTGCATTTCTTTCCAATAACGTAGAAATTGCGCGCTATTTGAATGTGATCCATTTGAAGGGAAGTGGCGAGATTGCGATTTATCTCTGTGCTGTTGCCGGTGCGGCTTTGGGTTTTTTGTGGTATAATGGCCATCCGGCACAAGTTTTTATGGGGGATACTGGATCTTTGGCGCTAGGTGGCATCCTAGGTGTTGCGGCTGTTCTCTTAAGACGCGAAGTGCTTCTAGCGGTGATTGGTGGTATTTTTGTAGCCGAAGCTCTATCAGTGATTTTACAAGTTGGTAGCTATAAACTACGGAATAAAAAACGCATTTTTAGGTGTACTCCTCTCCATCACCATTTTGAATACAAGGGCTGGCCTGAGACCAAAGTGGTTTTGCGTTTTTGGATCGTGGGACTCGTTTTGGCAGCGGTGGGTTTAGCCTCGCTGAAATTTCAATGAAAGCGCTTATTTTAGGTGTCGGTCGCAGCGGCAACGCGGCGAAGCTTTTTTTAGAGCACCACGGATGGGATGTGCATATATGTGAACATTTGCCAGAGCAGCTCGATTTTGATTTGGCTATACTTTCACCTGGCATTCCTCTCTTTGACGATCGCTGTCAACGCATCATAGCATCTAATATCGAGCTGATCGGTGAGCTAGAGCTCGGATTGCGTTTTCTTGATCGGCCAGCTGTTGGAGTGACGGGAACTAATGGCAAGACTACGACAACCGAGTTGATAGCATATCTAACTGGCGGTGTGGCGTGCGGCAATAATGGATATGCGCTGACTAAAGCGCTTCTAGAATCGGAGAAAAATGTGCCGTTGGTGATAGAAATGAGCTCGTTTCAATTAGAGACGGTAAAAACGCGCTGCTTAGATGGAGCAGTTATTTTAAATGTAACCCCAGATCACCTCGATCGCTATAAAAATTTCGATTCCTATCGGGCTGCCAAAGAACGGATAGCCCTCTGCTTAAAAGAGGGGGCGCCTCTTTATCGCTCTATTGACACATACGAAGCTGCCGAATTGCTAAGTGGTATTTTGGGACGTGTGCGGTCAAAAGAGGGTTTTACTCCACCAGCTCACCGCTTGGAATTTGTGGCCAAGATCGGTGGAGTGCGTTTTATTAACGATAGCAAAGCAACGAATGTCGAATCTGTGTTACATGCGCTAAAAAAAGAAACGCACAATGTGATTTTGCTTGCCGGTGGATTGGACAAGGGAGGTGATTTTACAAAGTGGGTTGCGTTTGCACCCAAAGTGAAAAAAATTTTGGTCTTTGGAAAGGCTCAAGAACTCATCGCTAAGGCACTAAAGAGCCATTTTACGATTGAACGAGTGGAGAATTTAGAAGTAGCAACGAAAAAAGCCTTTAAAGAAGCGCGTGATGGTGATACGATTTTGCTAAGCCCTGGTTGCGCAAGCTATGATCAGTTTCGCGACTTTGAAGAGCGGGGAGAGAAGTACAAAACGTTTGTTTGGGAGTGTAAAAATGAGTCGTAAAGATACGATTGTCATTGCCGTATTAATCAACGCTGGACTTTTAGTGGTTTTATTTGCAAGCGCGCTAAAAACAGATCCAGTAGTAGAGCAACCAATTGTGCGTCAGCAAATCGAAATTCCAAAGCCAAAATTAGAGCGTAAACAGCTGGTTATTCCTGAACAGCCAAAGGTTGTTGCTGCAGCGCCTAAACCAGAGGTGAAGGTAGAAAAGCAACCGCCATTGCCCGATACTCCAAAAGCTAAACCAAAACCTCAATTACCCAAGCACGATGAGAAAACAGTTGTAGTGCAATCAGGTGATGCGCTCGAAAAAATTGCTAGACGCAACGGAGTGTCAGTGGCCAGTCTAATGGAGGCCAACGGCCTAAAATCGACGGCGCTTAAAATTGGACAAGAGCTAGTCATTCCATCTGGCGGTGCCAAAATTGCTTCACCGGCACCGGTGAGTGGTCCGAAATACTACGAAGTTAGAGCAGGGGATAGCCCCTGGACGATTGCATCAAAAAATAAGATAAAGCTAGATGAATTGCTCAGCCTCAATGACCTCGACGAGGCCAGTGCTAAAAAAATCAAGCCAGGGGATAAACTCCGCATTGAGTAAAAGTGGTTTGTCGCTACTCATGTGTGTTATTTGTCTTTTTGCCGTTGGGCTACTGATGGTATTTAACACTACTGCTGCTGAAGCTTTAGAAAGCGCTCTTCCCGACCAGACACATCACGCTTTTTCACGTCAAATTCTTTACGCGGCAATGGGAATCTTATGTGGCTTTATTGTGTATCTTATTGGCTACCAAAAAATATTAATCCTTTCGCCTTACTTGCTTTTAGGTTGTACTATTCTGCTTGCCCTTGTGCTAATTCCCGGTGTAGGTCTTCAAATAAATGGAGCCCGAAGGTGGATTGAAATCGCTGGGTTTTCGCTTCAGCCATCGGAGTTTGCCAAATTGCTTATCCCGCTTTTTTACATCCATGCTTTTGGCCAAGCGAAAAGACCTCTGCGCTTGAAGCATCTCATTGGATTTATGGGGGTGATTGGCGCACCCCTTTTACTTATCTTAGTCGAGCCCGATAATGGCACCGTGGCAATCATCATGATGACGTTGATGGCGCTGTTTTTTTTGACGCGTATTCGCTGGGTGTTTTGGGCTTTGCCCGTCATGGTGATGGCCCTTTGCGGCGTAGCGGTAGCGATGAATATGCCCCATGTCAAAAGCCGCATCAAAGTGTATCTCAATCCTGAATTGGATCTACGCGGTAAAGGTCACCAGCCCTACCAAGCTAAAATTGCTGCGGGTTCGGGAAAAATTTGGGGGCGCGGGCCAGGCGAAAGTTTACAAAAACAAGGATACCTTCCAGAAGCTAGAAGTGATTATATCGCCGCAATTTTTGCTGAAGAGTTTGGCTTTGTCGGCATTTTAGGATTGATTGTGCTTTTAATGACGATGACCACGTTAGGATTTCGGATTGCTAGGCTATCTTGTGATTATCAAGGTTTTTTTCTGGCAGTAATTATGACTTTCTTGTTATCCTTCCAAGCGTTTTTGAACCTTGGCGTGGTGTCGGGGTTACTTCCCAGCAAAGGGACCAACCTGCCTTTTTTCAGTCAGGGCGGTTCTTCTTTGCTGGCGGGCTGTATAGCTCTTTCGCTAATCTTGAATGTGGGGCGATTCCAAAAGACGTATGTCGAAAAAACGTAAAAAACTCCTTCTGGCAACAGGAGGTACAGGTGGCCACCTTTTTCCGGCACAGGCCATTGCTGCTGAAGTCATCAATAAATTACCGGATACAGAAGTGTTATTTGCAGGAGCGGGGCTTAAAACGAATCGCTTTTTTGACCGCAAGCGCTTCGTATGTTGCGAAGTTTCGAGCCCCAATATTTTTCAACGCAATATTCTTAACCTAGTTAAAGCACCTTTTCAATTATTGAAAGGGATCATCGGTTCCCTTACTTTAATGCGGGCTTTTAAGCCGACATTAGTGGTGGGATTTGGCAGTTTTCATACGCTGCCAGTGCTGGTGGCAGCCAAGTTATGTAGAGTGCCAATCGTTCTTTTTGAAGCGAATGCCTGTCCCGGAAGAGTTAATAGGCTTTTTTCTAGGTGGGCGAAATGGTGCGCCATCTATTTTCCAGATGCGGGCCCCAAACTCAAAACGCAGACCTATTTGGCTCATATGCCCTTTTGGCGAGGTCTTTTAGAAAAAGCGGAAACTGTAACTCGAGAAGAAGCACGTGCTTATCTCGGCTTAAATAAAAACAAAAAAACGTTGCTAATTTTTGGCGGCTCACAAGGAGCCTCTTCCATCAACCAAGTCGTTGCGGAGAGTTTGAGCGAGCTGCATATCAACAGGACAAAATTACAAATCATTCACATCACAGGTAATACTCAGGCTGCCCGGGAACTAACTACTATTTACCAGCGCTTGGGTCTTGATGCGGTGGTCAAAGACTTTGAATTACACATGCATCTAGTTTGGCCGGGAGTAGATTTAGCGATTTCCCGTGCTGGTGCCAGCGCTATTGCTGAGCAGATCAACTACGAAGTCCCAAGTATATTGATTCCTTATCCCCATGCTGCAGGTGATCATCAAATGCATAATGGTCATTATATGGCGCATACCGTGCGAGGAGCCGAATTGATGAGGGAAGACAATATTGAATCGAAACGTCTATCAGAGCTTTTATTGCCATTACTTGAAACTAAAAGCACTCGGCTTGCTTCAATGCGCGAATCCATTATCAATTACAAAAAAATAACCCAACGCTCCTGTCTTTCCCAACTGATTGTGGAGGATCTGCGGTGAAAAAAGCGCACTTTATCGGGATCGGCGGTATTGGTATGAGTGCTTTGGCGCGCATATTAAAACAAAAAGGCGTAACTATTTCTGGTAGCGATGCCAAACAAACGGCCATGACTGATGCGCTCTCAAGTGAAGGGATCTCGATTTTCACCGGACATGCCAAAAACCAGCTTCCGCAAGATGCCACCATTATTTACAGCACCGCTATAAAAGACAATAATCCCGAATGGGAACAGGCCAAAGAAAATGGAGCTGAAATGCTGCACCGCTCTGAGCTGCTAGCCAGACTTTTAAAAGATCGGCAGATGCTAGCAGTTGCTGGCACGCACGGTAAAACAACTACATCTGCGATGCTGACGTGGGTTTTGCAGTTTGCTGGCCTTGATCCATCATTTGCCATCGGAGGCTTGCTAAAAGGGCAAAATGGAGCGCACGGCACAGGTCCTCTTTTTGTTGCCGAAAGTTGTGAGAGCGATGGCACACTATTAAACTACCACCCTTACGCTGCCATTATCACCAATACCGATCCTGATCATCTCGACTACTGGAAAACGGCAGGGGCTCTAGAAGCTGCTTATCAAACCTTTGCCAGGCGATCGGACATTCTCGTTTGGTGTAAAGATAGTGCGACAATGGATACGGGGACAAGCTATGGCTTCTCTGCATCGAGCGATTTTCACATTGTGAATTTTCGCCAAGTAGGTTATCGGCTGATCATTGACCTTGCATATAAAGAAATGCTCTTTAAAGACATTGTGATAGCTGCAATCGGAAAACACAATGCGCTGAATGCAGCAGCTGTCTTTGCCTTATGCTATTTGCTAGGAGTGAGCAAAGATCTCATCTATGAAGGGCTTAAAAGCTTTCCCGGAGTTTCCAGACGCCAAGAAATCATCGGCGAAAAGCAGGGCTTGTTGATTATCGATGATTACGCGCATCACCCCATCGAAGTCAGCTCTACTTTGAGTGCTTTAAAAAGCGCCTACCCCGAAAGGCGTTTAGTTGCTCTTTTTCAACCCCACAGGTTTACCCGTTTAGAGGCCTTTTTTCAGGAATTTACCACTTGTTTTGAAACTGCTGACCTCACCTTTATCACCGATGTATATGGAGCGGGAGAGCCCCCTGGTATCCAAGCTGAGCAGCTAGCAAAGGCTTGTGGTGCACACTACGTGGCTGATCCATCGGCGATCGTGAGCAGTCTGCGCCCGTTTGACCTTCTTGTGACGCTTGGAGCTGGCGATATCACTCACTTTGGTCGAAAGCTGATAAAAAACTTCGACATAAGAAAATTGGATGTCGCTCTCGTCTACGGAGGCAAGTCTGCCGAACACGCCATTGCGATCAAATCAGCAGACTGTATAGCTGAGGCCATGGATATTGCAAAATACAACGTCAAGCGTTTTTATATCGGTCCAGATGGAAAATTTGACAGTGGATGCCTTCCAGAGCTACATGCATGTGATATTGCCTTTCCCGTTTTTCATGGACCTAATGGAGAAGATGGACTGTATGCTGCTTTACTCGAAGCTCTAGGCATTCCTTTTGTAGGATGTGATTACCGTTCATCGGCAGTTTGCATGGACAAAGTTTGGGCCAAACAAATTGTCTCATCTGATGGAATTTCCGTTGCTCCCTTCATCCATTTTTATGCATTTGAGTGGCAGCAAAATGCACAAAGTGTCTTAGACCGGATTCAAAAACTTGCCTTTCCCCTATGGATTAAAGGCGTGCATTTAGGTTCAAGCATTGGTGTTTTCAAAGTAGAGCGGCCAGAGGAGCTTGCTGCAACCATTGAACAAGCCAGAGCCCATGACCATCGGTTTATCGTAGAAGAGCACATTCCATCAACTGATTTAGAAGTTGCCATTCTGGGTAACGAACATCTGATGGTTTCCTACCCCGGAGAAATTCTCATCGGAGATGACTTCTACGATTTTGGCAAAAAGTACGATCCGGAGATCAAAGTCACTCCTCATGCTAATCTGCCCGCAGATATTGAAGCACAAGCCCGGGCTTTGGCTGCCAAATGCTACTTAGCCCTTGGCTGTAGCGGCTGGACGCGTATAGATTTTTTATACCACAAAGAAAGGGGGCTATACTTTTCCGAAGCTAACCCCATTCCAGGCTGCACACCGACAAGCTTATACCCCAAAATGTGTGCTGACATGGGAGTGACCTACAAAGAGCTTATCGATCGGCTCATTGCCCTTGGACTTGCCAAATCCTATGCAGCTACATAAATCTCTATGCATCATCATCGGTTCTACGCTGCTTATTTCGGGGTCTGCCTGGGCCCTTCTTTACCGTGCCAAACATACTAGGCGTAGCGGAAATTCGGATGACCGCATTTCCTTCATTGCTCAAACCGGACCTGAAAAAAATGTTCTTCCCACAAGCGTGCTGGCAGAAATTTTAGATCTTTCATATGATCAGGCCACAAGCTTCTCGGCATTTTCACCCAAAAAAGCAGTTAAAAAATTGCTAGAATTTCCCCTAATTCAATCAGCAGAGATCAAGCTGATTAAACCCAATACAGTTCATATTGATTATGCGGTGCGCTCACCTGTGTTAACCTTGGGGGAGTACCTAAACATTGGGGTCGATCAAAATGGCCATCTCTTTCCGATTGAGCCCTATCTCACATCCAAAAATTTGCCCGAACTCATTCTAGGACATCCCCTAGATCCACCCCTATTTCAGCATCAGATCGATATGCGCCTTATCACTAAACTCATGTCAGAACTGAGTGCCACTGAGCTAAAGCGGATTGACCTAACTGATCTTCATGCCAAAAGCGCTGGCCGCCGCCAAATCGTAGTCATTGCAGGTCAGCATACATTAAGGCTCTCTCCCAAAAACTATCAAAAAGAGATAATAAATTATTTTAAGCTTTGCGAAAAAATGAAAAACACTCATGATAACTCAGACAAAGTCATCGATTTCCGGATTGATGGTATGGCATTTATTGATTCAGGAGAAAGAAAATGATTGAAATCCAATGGTTATCAGAGAGCATAGAAGAAGCTAAAAAAATAAGTCGTACACTTGTCGATGAGGGATTAGTCGCATGTGCTAATATCCTACCTGGAATTACGTCTATCTACGTTTGGGGAAAGCACGTAGAAGAATCAGAGGAAATCATGTGTCTATTCAAAGCTCCCGAAGAGAATTACGATGAGATAGAAGCCATCATCGTGGACCAATGTTCCTATGATATGCCGGCAATTACCAAAAAAGAAGTTGAAGGGTATGAGCCATACGTCAAATGGGTCAATGAAGGCTAGGCTGCTTCAAAAAAAGCTTTTAGCTCTTTTTCCAGAGCTTCCAGTTCTTTTGCATTCCACTTCTCGCCTTGTAAATAATCCCTTACTAAGTGGTTTATCTTTTTGATTAACTCTAAGTCGATTGTTGGGGTGATATGGCTGGTGACTGTATCAATCACTTTTCTAACCAAAATAGACAGCTCCTCTGAGGCATTGCTTTTGTCATGATAGGCAAATTTCAACAGCACCATCTGTCCTACAGCCTCAGCTTTAGGATTTCTTGCCTCCAAATGATAAATCATAAGCTCAGTTGCTGGAAAAATATCCGCCCAGGTTTCATCGCCATTTTCCAACCCCGTTGTTAAATGCCTTAAAACGCCCAGCGCATTTTTCTCTTCCATCGAATTAATAATGCGCCCGTTTTGGAAACTCACCTCACAAATGCGCAAAATATGTTCTAAATTGCGCAAAATGCCCCGGTGTTCCGTAGGCTTTCTGTCTTGAGAAATCACCCAGCTCATAAAATGCTGGCTGGCAGCAAACAGCAGCTCTCCTGGTTGCCCTCGCTCGTTGCCCGGGTATGTGGGAGATGCTGGCGCCTGATAATCTGCATAGTCCATATTTTCTCTCTATACCATTTATCAAAAATAAATTCATATTTGACTATGTCGGCTTAGCAACCTGAGTTATGGGTTTATATTATTCATCTTCAGGTATCTTAGGCGTCATCTTGCACCCTTTTTGTGCTCATCTATAGCTTTTTGGCTATGGAATCGCAAAAAATGTCACAATCTGTCACCTAATCTACTCTGAACCTAAACCCGCTGATGACTAGTGCGGCCAGCACTTCTCGTATGAAAAGTCAAACTCGTCGGTAAATCCAAGGCCCTTCTCTTCAGTGATTCTGGTGCGTTTACCGGTTTTGGCTTTGGCATCGATAGCGTCCATTTCCGCTGGAGACAAAGAAAAGTCTTTGATATCTGTATTTGCAGCAATATGCACAGGATTTTGGCTGGCGGGAATAGGTATGCATCTATGTTGTACAATCCATCTGAGAGCTATTTGTGAGACAGATTTATGATATTTTCTAGCTAGTTGTTGTAAAAGATCATCATCATTGATAAGCCCCCGTGCAAGAGGAGACCAGGCTAGAATGGCGATACCGTGATAGTGGCAAAAGTCGAGAAGTTGGGCATCGTAAAAATATGGGTGCATCTCCACTTGTACCCAGGTAATCGGAAAATTGACCTCAAGTGCTCTTTTCAAGTGGTTAACGGTCACATTACTCAATCCTATGTGACGTATTTTCCCTTCCTTTTGCAGCTCTTGCATAGCTTGCAAAGTCTGCTCAATCGAAATACGGCTATTGGGCCAGTGCAACAAATACGCATCTAGGTAGGAGGTTTGCAATTGCTGGAGAGTTTGGTTTAAATCGCGCTGTAGATCTTTAGGCTGTTGCTTGTCGTGCCACACCTTAGAGATGATATAGTAGTTGCCTCTCTCAACGTTTTGAAGCGCATGACCGACGGCATCTAAGTTGTTATAAAATGTAGCCGTATCGATGATACCATAGCCCAACTCCATGGCTTTTTTGACCGCCGCTGTACATTTGGCCCCAACGAGTGGGTATGTCCCAAAACCAATAATTGGAAATTCAGCCTGATCGATCTTACAAATATTGGTGTGGGGATTGATCTCAACAACGTGTGGTGAATTTGCCATTTTTGCCTCCAGGGGTATGCACAACGTAAAAAAACAGTCTTGCACAATTATTCTAAAAAAGCTAGTATGGCGATGTATGTTGAACCCAACAGGGTATTATATATCCTCTTATAACTGTGAATGTGAAAAATGAAAGATTTTATTTCTTATTTGGTTAAGAATCTCGTTGATGATCCAGATTCTGTGAACATAAATGTATTTGAAGGTGAAAAAAGCACTATCATCGAACTAAAAGTTGATAGTGACGATGTTGCCAAAGTTGTGGGCAGACAAGGTAGAACGATTAATGCCTTGCGCACCATCGTGATGATTGTTGGCGCGCGTTTTGGGCGTCGTGTTAAATTAGAGTTATTAAATAATTAAATGAGAGGTGGCCTGTGACAAATGGTCTGACATTTGAAACTGAAGAGCAAGGGGGAAAGCTTATTTTTCACCTCAGTGGCCGGCTAGATGCGACATCCTCTCCCAATTTAGAATCAAAGGTAAATGAGCAAATTGAATCAGGTCACAAAGATTTGGTTTTTGATTTTGGAAACGTTGAATATCTAAGTAGCGCTGGCATGCGCCTTTTGCTATCTGCAACACGCCGTTTAGCAAATAATGGGGGCAAACTCTGCATTTGCACAGTTGACGATGAGGTGATGGAAATTATCAAAGTGGCGGGATTTGAGCGCATTTTGAACATCTATTCGACCGAGAAAGAAGCATTAAGTAGTTTCTAAATGTATGAATTGCAACCTAAGCAGCAACCAGTTGCTTCGGCAGAAAAGCCCAGCGGAAAGGTTCTGATCATATCAGGACCAACGGCAACGGGTAAAACCAAGCTGGCCATTAGCGTTGCCAAGGCGCTAAACGGAGAAGTTATCTCGGCAGACTCTATGCAAGTTTACCGCGGCATGGATATTGGAACTGCCAAAGTGACATTGGCCGAATCTCAGGGCATTCCGCACCATCTCATCGATATCTGTGATATATCTGAACCGCACAATGTCATGGATTTTTACAATGAGGCGACTCACTGCGCGCATGACATCATCCGTCGTGGAAAAGTCCCTATTGTTGCTGGGGGTACAGGTTTTTACATCCATGCTCTCATCTACGGTCCACCACAAGGGCCCCCATCAGTTCCGGCTATCCGTGAAAAAATTGAAGCTGATATGCTTAAATACGGCACTGAGAGGCTGTATGAAAAACTGCGCGAATACGATCCCGAATACGCTGCAACTGTGACCCATAATGATCGGCATAAAATCATTAGAGCCCTAGAAATCATTGCGATCACCGGAAAAAAAGTGAGCGATTTTGCGCCTAATGAAGCAGGTCAAACCACAGGGGAGTTTGACTTTCACTGCTGGTTTGTTCACTTGGCCAAAGAGGTGCTCTATGACCGTATTGACGAGCGTACTGAAGAGATGATTCAGCAAGGGTTTATCGAAGAAGTTAAGCGTTTAGAGAGCGAAGGGCTGAGCGAAAACCTTACGGCTGCTGGGGCAATCGGCTATCGACAATGCTTAGAATACCTCAAAACTTCGCAGACTGAAGGGGATTACGAATCGTTTGTAACGGCCTTTAAACGCGCTTCTCGTCGCTACGCTAAGCGACAATTTACCTGGTTTCGCAAAGAACCTCTATTCAATTGGCTTAACCTTAGCCGGTATGACACTCACCAAGCGACTGAAATCATTGTTCGAGAGTTTGAAGGACGTTGATCTAATATAAGAAAAAGTGTAAGGTGGAGTCTTATTCTTTTTGTGCCAGAGATAATGTGATGAGCGAAGAAAAACAAATTTCTTTAACCGAGGCGTTAAAAACCGCTAAGGAACCTGAGGATCAGCTAAAAGTTGCTCTTGATTTTATGCGTTTGGCGTTAAATCAAGAGGGCAGTCCACGTTTACGGGATTTTTGGGATGCCAAGGCGGCGTGTCTCCCCCTTTTCAAAGGTAGAATTAGCCCTACTGCCCGCACCTACTTTTGGGATGAATTTATAGAGCTTTCGAATGAAGCGCGTAAACTAAAAGAAGTGCTCGACGAGCAATCAGTTTTTGCATCAGAACAAATTGACCTGGCCATTCAAGCATTGGAAAGTGATCTTTGTCGTTTTGATGAAATGCTGGGCCAGATGAAATCGCTAGATCTTTCCAAAGAAGCGGTAGAGCTTTTGTCTGATGTGGATTTTTATAACGCGCACTTTAAAGAATTGTCACTGCTGACATCTTTGTCTTCTCGTATTGGTAGCTTAAAACAGGAAGTGATTAAAACGAGCATGCGTGTGCGTCAAAAAGGACGCATTTTCGAAAAACTCCATCAGCTACGGGAGCAAATTTTACCCAGGCGTAAAAAAATCATTGAGGCTCTGGGTACAGCTTTTGTTTCTGATGTCGAAGCCATGATCAAAAGGCACGGAAACAAACCTTGCAAGCCTTTCTACGCTCTTAGAGAAGAAATCAAAACCATGCAAGAACTATCCAAAACGCTCAATATTTCAACTGATGCCTTTATCAAGACCAGGGAAATGCTCAGCCAATTTTGGGATAATATTCGCTTGTTGGATAAAGATCGAAAAAAAGTCCTGGGCGAAAAAAAACAGTTCCAAAAAGAAAACTTGGGAGCGGTTACGGCAAAACTCGATACTTTGGAAAAGGAATATGAAAGCCTATCTAAGGACGAGGCAAAGAAGCGGACTGCTGAAATCTACAGCTACATGAGAGAGTTGGATTTACACCGTGACAGCGTGGTTCAATTGAAGACGCGTTTGAAAAATTTAGAACAGACAAAAACCACTCCCAAACCTGAAGAAGAGCCTATCCAGCCTAAAGTTGATACTGACCTAATGCAAGTTGAAAAAGCTATAGTGGCCTTGCAAGAGTCTTCCTCCGCTGAAACCCAAGATAAAATTGAGGCAATGGATATTGAAAAAACTGACCCCATGCTTGACCCACTGCACGACTTACTCTTGGAGCAAAAACAAGGTGAGCTTCTGGCAAAAGAAGAAGTTTTAGTTTCTGAAGTTGAAGAGCTCATTAATGAACGCGCCATGCAAAAAAAACGTATTCAGGAGCGACTTGAAACCCTAAGAAAAACAGCTGGTGCATACAGTCTTGACTTTGAAAGATCCATGCAAATCGATGAAGAAATTAAAGCAAAAAAAATACTTGTCAAAAAAATTGAATCTGCTATTAAAGAATTATACGAACTGATAAACTAGTCATATGTTGCAAATCTTTGATTTAGACCATACATTACTTAAGACGAATTCCTCATCGGCATTTTTCAAATACCTTATTAAACAAAAAATTATACCTAAAACAACGCGGATACACGCACTATTTTTAGCCCTTCGCTACCACCGCAGACATTTAAGTCTTAAACAACTACATACAGAAATTTTCGAGCGCTTCTTAATTGGTCGAAAAATAAATGATCTCAAAAACCATGTAGAAACATTTTTAGATGGTTTTTTGGACAAAGCACTCTCTTTTGAACTCACAAGTGTGCTCTCTAGAGCCCAGCACTTGGGTCATGTAACAGCCCTTATTTCGGCATCGCCCCTTTTTCTAGTTTTGCCAATTGGCAAGCGTTTGGGGATTGACCATATCTTTGCCTCTCGCTATGCGATTAATCAGGAAGGG
Source organism: Chlamydiales bacterium (assembly GCA_024233455.1). Lineage (GTDB taxonomy): Bacteria > Chlamydiota > Chlamydiia > Chlamydiales > JACKPQ01 > JACKPP01. The sequence goes on along the minus strand of JACKPP010000002.1, from coordinate 458,672 downwards.
CACATGACGCACATCGAAGAAATCGTCGACGGAAGGCAAAAAGCGGTTTACGCTAAAATGTTATCAAAAGACCTAGGTATTGAAAAAGAGTACATGACAGCCTATAGCGATAGCATTGAAGATCTTCCATTATTTCGCGCTGTGGGAAACCCTATTGCAGTTCAGCCGGACAAGCGGCTTTCCATTTTAGCCGTTCGCCGGAATCTACCTATCCTAAAATGAAATCTAGGTAGTTATCACAATTGATGCATTCGAATGTGGAGTCAGGGTATGTTTCGGTCCATATTTTTGGGGCTTGGGCTATTTTTTTACCAGACTTGAATTCATAGGCAAAAAGTTTACCTGAGCGCTCTTCAATCCAATCGATTTCTTTTTGATCATAAGTGCGCCAGAAATAATTACGAGACAAAAGGTTGGTGTACTCTTGCCTTTTAAGCCTCTCCATCACTAGGTAATTCTCCCAAAGAGCGCCTATATCATCACGTCTTGAAAGAGGGTTGAAATTATTGATTAGAGCGTTTCTGATGCCATTATCACAAAAGTAATAGCGGGAAGTTTTGGTAACTTCCTTACGTAAATTTCGACTAAAGCCCCGGATGTTAACGAGAACAAAGACCTGCTCTAGTAAATCTAGGTATTTATCGACAAGAGCTTTACTAATAGATAACTGAGTTGCAAGTTCGCTATGAGAAACCTCTTTGCCGATTTGAAAGGCGAGCAAGACGAGTAGATCAATGAGTTTTTTTGATTTTCTTACTTCATCCAGAGAAAGAATATCTTTAATCAGATAGGAAGAAATGAGCTCATTTAAATATTCATGTTTAAATTGGTCGCTACTCATATTAACAACTTCGGGATAAGAGCCAAAAAGAAGTCGAGACTCCAAGTGCGCCTTTGTTTGAGTGGCATTTTCGATTTTACTCAGTTCAATTTGGGAAAGCGGAAACATTCTAAATGTTTGCTTGCGGCCAGTTAAGGGTTCTCCGACTTCCTTTGCCAGATCAAATGTAGAAGATCCAGTTGCAATCACCCGAAGATGCGGTAGGTGATCGACAATAAGTTTTAGATTGTGGCCTATATCTGGTACATACTGCGCCTCGTCGATGACGACTAAATCTTTGCTTCCAATAAAGCTTTTGAGTTTGTCTATCGAGCCTGATGACAGATACTCACGAATGAAAACATCTTCTCCTGTCACAAATAAGGCGTTTTTTTCAGATTCTAAGTATTTTTTAATTAATGTAGTCTTACCAACTCTTCTAGGGCCATAAATCACGATTACTTTACCCGGTACTATACGCGATTTTAACCTTTCTAGCTGAGCCTGAGGAATATACATTTACATTTCCTTTTCAATAATGATTCTAAATACAGTATACATAATGGCTGAATTTAGTTAAATACGGCCATTATAACGTCGGAATTCCTATAAATTAGAATTTTATGATGGCCAAATTTATCCAATGAGTTATTATTTTATATACTGTTAATAATAAATTATAAATGAATGATGAAAGTAGGACATTATTGCCTATTGTTTGAGAATTAAATAAAATATTATAACTTATAGTATGACAGGTAATCGACGCATAGGCCTTTTCGGAGGTACTTTCGATCCCATCCATTTCGGACATCTCAATATCGCCTTGCAATTAAAAGACTTAGCGCAGTTAGACAAAGTATTATTCTGTCCTACGGCGATATCTCCATTTAAAATGGAGCAATCGCCTATAGCCTCTGATATTCATCGACTTAAGATGTGTGAGCTCGCCTTAGAGGGTATTGAGGGGTGTAGCGTGCTTGATCTAGAGATAAAGCGCCAAGGCGTCTCTTATACCATCGATACAGTCAAAGAGCTGGGCAGTGGGGTCTATTTGATGTTGGCTGAAGATGCCTTACCCAGACTGCATTTGTGGAAGGATGCTGAAGCATTGCTTAGACTTGCTCCTCCGATTATAGGATCGCGTCATCCAAATACACAAGGTTATAACCCTAAATTGTTTAGCCCTGACATACAGCAATTAATTGAAAATGGACGCTATCAGACAAGAGTTATGGAAATTAGCAGTACCGCTATTAGACAACAGCTGCTTGCAGGCGGTTACTATTTAGGCCATATGGTCCCGAGAAAAGTATTAGACTACATACATAAACATAGATTATACTCTAAGGAGCAGTATGAAGAAAGACCCACTATCGACACTAAACCTAGTTGCGCAAACCTTATTTGATAAGAAAGGCTTTAATATTATTGCCTTAGACGTCAAGGGGATTTCCTCGATCACCGATTATATTTTGGTGGCTGAAGGGAATGTGGATCGTCATGTAGTGGCTCTTTCGAAATCTATTCAGCAAGCCTTGCTAGAAATCGGTGAGAAACCCATTTTTGTCGAAGGTGAACAAAATGGCGATTGGGTGGTGTTAGATTATATGCAACTCATTGTGCACATTTTCATGCCTGGTCTTCGCGACAAATATCAGCTTGAAAAACTGTTTCCTCAAGCTGAGATTATCGATCTCGATATTGTTGTAAATAACTTAGAATCAAGTGTTGGTTAAATTATTTTGATCAATAGTTCTCGTATGGTATAATAGCCTTTCTATTGAACTAAGGGAGACCTATGACTCAAAAACGTCGCGTTGTTATCACTGGCATTGGCCTCGTATCCTGCTTTGGCAATGATGTAAAAGAATTTTATAATCAACTTTTAGCAGGCAACAGCGGCGTCTCCCTCATCGAAAATATGGATGTTTCTCAGTATCCAACTAAGTTTGCCGGAGAAATCAAAAAATTTGATTCAGGCGACTACATCGATAAAAAACAAGCGCGCCGTCTTGATCCTTTTCTACGCTATTCTCAAGTTGCTGGAAAGCGGGCCATCGAAGATGCCCATTTAGATTTGGATGCGCTTGATAAAGCCCGCTGTGGCATTATCATCGGCTCTGGCATGGGTGGTATGAGTGTCTTCCAAGATGGAGTTGAAGCTATCAAAAGTAAAGGCTATCGCCGTCTAACACCTTTTTTCATTCCCTTCATTATCACCAATATGGCAAGTGGTTTGCTTTCTATGGATACTGGTTTTACCGGTCCGAACTACTCTATTTCTACCGCTTGCGCCACTTCGAACTACGCCATCATTGCCGCCGCCCAGCACATTCAACGGGGTGATGCGGATCTGATGATTTGTGGTGGTACTGAAGCTCCTGTCACGCACGTGGGCTTAGCTGGATTTTCGGTCATCAATGCGCTCTCAACTCACAATGAAGATCCCCAAGGGGCTGCTCGCCCATGGGACAAAAATCGTGATGGTTTTGTCATTGGTGAGGGAGCAGGTGTGCTTGTTTTGGAAGAGCTCGAACATGCCAAAGCCAGAGGAGCTCATATTTACGCAGAGTACCTAGGCGGTGCTATGAATGCCGATGCTTACCACATGACCACTCCCAAAGCGGATGGTTCGGGCGTTGCTGATTGCATGCGACAAGCCCTAGCAGATGGCAAAATTGATCCTAAACGCGTCAACTACGTCAACGCACATGCGACCTGTACCCCCGTCGGTGATATGTGCGAGGTGCGCGGCCTTCTATCTCTTTTTGGCGATCATTGTAAGAACATTACCATTAACGCTACCAAATCGATGACCGGACACTGTCTAGGTGCTGCTGGGGCAATTGAAATCATCGCCACACTCATGGCTATCACTACTGGCAAGGTACACCCTACTATTAATATCCAAGATCCTGAGCCGGAAATGGAAAATTTCAACATGCCAACAAAAGCAGAAGAGCTTTCTGTTGACGTGGCTTTATCCAACTCATTTGGCTTTGGCGGCCACAATGCTGTTATTGCGGTTGCTCCTTACAAAGATGCTTGATTTTTCCTTCGGTATTATCCCATTTCAAAAAACTTCCAACGGTTTAGCTGTGTTACTCGTGCAGCATAAAAATGGTCGCTACTGGAGTTTTCCTAAAGGACATCCTGAAAGTGGGGAAGAGCCCATTGATACAGCTTGCCGCGAGCTCAAAGAGGAAACCGGCCTTGAAATTGATGAGCTCCTGTCGGAAGAGACACTTATCGAACAGTACCAATTTAAGCGCGATGGTCAAGTCATTGATAAAACGGTTACCTATTTTCTAGCCCTGGTAAGCGGAGCTTTTGAACTTCACAAAAGTGAAATTCATGATGCACGCTGGTTTTCAATTCACGATGCAGTTAATATCATCACATATGACGAGGCCAAAGCCCTCTTTGAAAAATCTCTAAGCCTTTTGGAGGAAACATGAAAGCACTGTCTTTAACTTTATCCCAGACACGCTACCGCGATTTGCTCATTGTTACAATGGCATCCATTTTGATTGCTTTTGCCGGCAAAATGAGTTTCACGCTTCCATTTACTCCGGTGCAATTCACCTTTCAAAACAATGCGATCCTTTTCGCTGGATTGTTGCTGGGGAGTAGAAGGGGATTTTACGCTGTGGTCCTTTTGCTTTTTCAAGCTCTTATCGGATTGCCGGTCCTATCGGTCGGTTCAACTGTTGGATTAGCTAGATTTTTAGGGCCCACTGGCGGTTATCTCATTGCTTTTGCCATCAGTGCCTTTGTGGCAGGCTGGATTTACGAAAACCGCCGCACTCATTTGGGTGCATTCGTTGGGCTTTCTGCAGGGCTACTCATCCAGTATGTCATTGGCGCCTTGTGGCTAGGGCATTTTATCGGATTTTCCAATGCCTTTCTATACGGCGTAGCTCCTTTTTTATTGGGAGATACGCTAATTAACCTGAGCTATAGATGCATATCTCCAGTCTTTCGAAAACTCTAAATCTAAAAAATAGGGCGGATTGAATCCTTCACAATAGCCTGAAGGTTTCGAACGCCATCAGGGTTAGCTTCGGTTGAATAGGTCTTTGAAGGCGCGGTTGGTTTAAAGAAGGTCCCCTGAGGATTGATGTTTTTTATTAATCGCGCACTGGCGCCAGGTGTTAACTGATCGTTGGGTTTACGTTCTACTCTCATAGCACTCTCCTATAGGTTGTGGCTACCCATTCATAGCGTATAGCCAAATCTATTGTCAACTTTATCTTTTAGGTTGGGTATCGTCCGTTACACGATCAGATAGTGATTTCGGGGGATGTCCCTTTGTGGAATTTTTTAAATCTTTGGCGATGACTTTAAATAGATGCTTGAATGATTTTGGCGTTTCTTTCGTATTTTTAATATTTTCATTTTTTGATTTATTTATTTTCATAATTGTTTTAATATTGATTTTATATTTTATTGTCAAACGCATGCCTATTTAAAGTCAAAAAATTGTTCTGCCAATGGCGTAAAGCCTTAGATGTGATTATGTAGTGGCAATATTAGCACCATTTTGCTACCCTGAAGCAATGAAATCAATATTTGCCTGGATGGTGCGCAAGGTGCTGGCATTGCGCTACAGGCTAAAGATCACTGAAAAAGACATCGCTAGCGAAAAAGGGATCCTTTTTATCCCCAACCATCCGGCTGAAATCGATCCGGTCATTTTGATGACGCATCTTTGGAGTCGCTTTAAGCCGCGTCCTGTTGTTGTGGAGCATTTCTACTACATGTCTGGGGTGGGTTCCTTTATGCGTATGGTTGATGCCTTGCCAATCCCCAATTTTGAAACCTCAACTAATGCCTGGAAAGTTAAGCAAGCCCAAAAGACCTATCAAAAAATTAAAGAAGGTTTGGCCAGGGGGCAAAACTTTTTGATTTATCCCTCGGGACATTTGCGTAGGGCGCCTCATGAAATGGTTGGTGGATCACTCGTGCACGATCTATTGGAAGAGTGTCCCAATGCCAAAGTGGTCTTAGTGCGTACGTCAGGACTGTGGGGTAGTGCTTTTTCCAGAGCCTTAACCGGAGCGCTTCCAGATTTTTGGAAAGTGCTTTGGAAAGGTTTTAAAACCATATTGAAAAATGGCTTCTTTTTTGTGCCCAAAAGGTCCGTCAATATTGAAATGTGTTTAGCTCCTGACGATTTTCCAAGGGGAGCTGATAGACGTACCTTAAACCGCTATATTGAAGATTGGTTTAATCGCTATATCGATGCACAAGGTAATACAGTCACTGCAGAACCTGTAACCTTGGTGAGTTATAGTCTGTGGAGTGAAGATCTGCCTCAGATCACTGCTCCTACAGCTAAGGATATCGATGATGTCAAAATCGATCCCAAGCTTAGAAAATCGATTATCGCCTATTTAGCAGAAATAACCGAGCTAGATCCTGCTAAAATAACAGATGAGACCGATCTTGTGCGTGATTTAGGACTCGATTCCTTAGATGTGGGCAATGTGTGTGCATTTATCGACGAAAAATACCACATTTCCTCAATGGCTCCAGGAGAGATGAAAAAAGTCTCTGATCTATGTAAAGCGGCAAGCTCAGAACCAGAGATGAGTGGGTTAAATATCCCAGCTTACGAGCGAAAGAAAAAATGGCCGGAAGAAAAAAACCGACCACAATTTCGCTCTCCTCAGGCGCGTACGCTTCCTGAAGCTTTCTTGTGGGCTACTGATCGGCTTAAAAATTTTGCTGCTTGTGCCGATGGCATGACTGGTCCTTTGAGCTATAAAGATGTGCGCCGAGCAGCTCTCATTTTGGCTGATAAAATAAGCAAAATGCCTGGGAAGTACGTCGGTATTATGCTTCCCTCATCGGTGGCAGTGAATTTAGTGATCCAAGCTTCTTGGTTGGCGGGAAAGATTCCGGTTATGCTCAACTGGACAAGCGGTGTGCGTTCACTCAACTTTGCCCATGAGCTGCTAACATTAGAAACGGTTATCACCTCAAGACGCTTCCTTGATCGCTTGGATGTGCTAGACCTAGGAGACTTAGAAGAGAGCGTTGTTTTACTCGAAGATCTTAAAGAAACAATCTCCCTAAAAGATAAGTTAAGGGGTGTGTGGATGGCCTCTAAAAACAACCGTCTCCTTCTAGATGAGCTCAACTTAAGCGCCCTTGTGCCTGGCGATACGGCAGTCATTCTCTTTACTTCTGGAACAGAGACCTACCCCAAAGCGGTGCCTTTAACCCATAAAAATATCCTCGATAATCAAAAATCAGCCTCTTCCTGTGTGGAATTCCAATCTAACGATATCATGTACAGCGTCCTTCCACCCTTCCATTCGTTTGGATTTTCGATTACCGGTGTCTTTCCCCTTCTAAATGGCGTACGTGTTTTTTTCTCCCCCGATCCAACAGATGGCTCGGCCATGGCAAGAGATATCGCTCATTGGAAAACAACCATTATGTGTTGCGCGCCCAGTTTTTACAAAAACCTCTTTCGTGTGGCTGAGAAGCATCAATTGCAAAGCATGCGCTACTTCGTTTCGGGTGCAGAAAAGGCCCCAGAAGAACTTTTCCGCTTGATTCATGAGCTTGGGCCCGATAAGCAACTGCTTGAGGGCTACGGCATTACTGAGTGTTCTCCTGTCGTCACAATTGCCAGATCGGATAATGCACATGGAGTTGGCCAGCCCATTCCTGGAATTGAAATTCGCACGATCCATGCCGAATCTTTAGAACCACTACCTCCAGGAGCCAAAGGAGAAATCTGTATCAGCGGCTCTTCGGTTTTTGGAGGATACTTAGGCCTAGATGCTAAAAATCCTTTCATCACCATCGAAGGTGAGCGCTACTACCGATCGGGTGATATTGGCTACCTTGATGCCGAAGATTGTTTAATCTTAGACGGGCGTCTAAAACGCTTTGTCAAAATCGGCGGGGAGATGATTAGTTTAAGCTCTATAGAAGAAGAGCTCACAAAGCATGCGCTTTTGCACAAGCTTGTGGAGGATGACGATGATCCAGCATTTGCAATTGGGGTCAAGCAAGAGAGTGAACCGCCTCATCTCATCCTCTTTACCACACTGCAACTTGCCAGGGAAGACATCAACCAAGCTTTGCGTTCTGCTGGCTTTGGGCGAGTGGTCAAAGTGCATGAAGTGCGCCAGGTTGACGCCATTCCAGTTACCGGTACCGGTAAAATACACTACCGTGTTTTAGATGAGCTCCTATGAAACTAAAACTGTACGACACGCTTTTAAAATCCTCTCAAACCCTAGAGCCGTTTGATAAAGACACTCTAAAAATCTACACGTGCGGCCCCACAGTGTATAACTACGCTCACATCGGTAACTTCCGCACCTATATTTTTGAAGACCTCCTCCTCCGTACGCTCAAATACTTTGGCTATAAAACAAATCATGTCATGAACATTACAGATGTTGACGACAAAACCATTCAGGGAGCTGCTGAAAACCACCAAACACTTAAGCAGTTTACTACGGTTTACACCCAAGCCTTTCTCGATGATTGCAAAACACTGAACATCTTACCGGCAGATCAATACACCAAAGCAACCGACCACATTCCCCAAATGATTGCTATGATAGAAAAACTCCTATCTGAGGGGTTGGCTTATCAGGCATCGGATGGAAATGTCTTTTTCTCGATTGCCAAATTTCCAAATTACGGCAAGCTCTCTCACTTGCATCTGAAAGATCTCAAATGTGGTGCTTCTGAGCGCACCGCAGGGGACGAATACGACAAAGAGAACGCCTCGGATTTTGTTCTGTGGAAAGCCTATGACCAAAAGCGCGATGGCCAATTTTTTTGGGACAGTCCCTTTGGAAAGGGGAGGCCTGGTTGGCATATCGAATGCTCGGCCATGGCAACATATGCTCTTGGTCCCACCATCGACTTGCATTGTGGAGGCGTAGACAACATCTTTCCCCATCACGAAAACGAAATCGCTCAGTCGGAAGGTGCCACTGGCGTGCCATTTTCACGCCGTTGGGCACATGCCCAGCACCTCATTGTTGACGGCAAAAAAATGTCCAAGAGCCTAGGAAACTTCTATCGTTTAAAAGATCTTTTAGACAAAGGGTATACTGGTCTAGAAATCCGTTACCTCCTCCTTTCAACGCACTACCGTACCCAGCTCAACTTTACCTTGCAGGGATTAGATGCAGCAAGAGCCTCTCTGCAACGGCTGGCTAGTTTCTTTGCTCGCCTTAAAACCACTGATGGGCAAAATAGCAGTAAAGTAGAGCCTCTCTTAGATCAAACAACCGATCATTTTAATAAAGCTTTGGCCGATGATTTGGGCATTTCGGTGGCCTTAGCCGCCCTTTTTGAAGCTGTGCGACAGCTCAATGCTTGGATGGATGCCGGTGAAGTAGGAGCAACCCAGGCCCTTACTATAATCCGTGCTTTTCAATCCTACGACCAAGCGTTGGGTGTCTTGCCAATAGAAGAGGAAAAACTATCCATACCCCCCGAACTTACCCAAGCACTAGAGCAGCGTCAAGCAGCCAGAAAAAATAAAGACTGGGCCGAAGCTGATAGGCTGCGGGATTTTATTCATGAAAGTGGCTACCTCATCGAAGACTCGCCCCACGGGCCAACACTAAAAAAAGCATGAGAAAAACCAAGGAAGAAAATTTTTTACTTAAGCTGCATGAATTAGCGCTAATCCAAGGGGATATCCACACATCTATCGATTGTTACCTTGTAGGTGAAAAGCTGGGCTTTGGCACTGCATCGGTAAACAACATTGTGCAAGTACTGGCTAGTTGTCATTTCATTAAAAAGGACGGTGACAAAAAAGTACACTTATCTGATAATGGAGTCGTTCTTGTTAACCAATTAATGAGTGAATCGTGAGTACAGATGTATTAGAGATCCCGCTTAGCAAAGAGAGCGTTGATATTGCCATTGCTGAGTGTCTAGAGAATAACGATCCTGAAGGTGCCATCCAGCTTATTCAAGACTACGTTAGCTCACTTGAGTAGTCCTATCTGCAGTTGAGCTGGCGTAGTTCAGATTCCCACATCAATTTTACTTCTCTGTAGGTTTCTAGCTTATCTCGATACTCGTCGCGCAACACCTCTTCAGGTAGAGTTCTTGTTTTTGCCTCTGTAAGTAAAGATCCCGCTAATCTATCAGTAATACTATCGATACAGGCTTGGCAGTCGATAATTGCTTGGTTACAATCGTCAGCAGTTAGCTTGCGGTTGTCATCTGAGTCGGTTTCTGTATCTGCAGAGGATGGACCCAATGGGTCTTGTGCAGCCCAGGTTGAATATGGGTTAACCGTGCCAATTATGCGTTTACAAATACCCGCGATAGGGAAAATAACGGCCCCTTTCCAATATTCTTTGGTTTGAGCATAAACACCATTCGAAAAATTGATCACCGCATCAACCTTCATTAAGGTAATCACAGTCAGGGCAAAGCAGCAGACGCTAAAGCAAGAAAGGGCCACAGCAGAAATTAAATCGATTAGAGCTGCTGGGATGTGGGCGATTCCTGTAATGAAATGGTGAATGCGGCGTGTGCCATTATCAATGAGTACGCCTCCTGTATTACCGACTGTTTGGCCAGCTTCTTGTTTCCATGGACGGGGGCGATCAATCTGATGATTATAGAGACGATAACCTAATGATGAATAAACCATAATAAAAACTATATATTATCAGTTAATTTATGTAAAGTTATTATTAAATATAAATAGATTTCTTTAAATAAACGTTAATAATCAACATGTTAATAACCTGAGTTATGGGTTTTGATTGTTTAGATTCAGAGTAGATTAGGTGACAGATTGTGACATTTTTTGCGATTCCATAGCCAAAAAGCTATAGATGAGCACAAAAAGGGTGCAAGATGGCGCCTAAGATGCTTGAAGATGAATGATATAAACCCATAACTCAGGTTAATAAGTCGTCTTTAGTGGTAATTCCACAGGTATATCTACTTAATAACCCAGGTTAATATGCAGGTAAAAATCATTTGTTAATGCATTGATTACAAAGAAATTAAAGCTTACTCTTCGGGGCGCATGACGGGAAAGAAGAGAATGTCGCGAATGGAATGAACGCCGGTAAAGAGCATACAGAGCCGGTCGATTCCGATGCCTAAACCTCCAGCTGGCGGCATGCCTTGGCAGATGGCCTCTAGAAACTCCTCATCCATGGGATTGGCCTCATCATCACCAGCATCGCGCATTTTCGCTTGGGTTTCAAGCAACTGGCGCTGCAGAATGGGGTCATTAAGCTCAGTGTAGGCATTGCAACACTCCATCCCTAAGATAAAGCTTTCAAAGCGCTCGACAAGCCCTTCTTTGCGGAACTCTGGATCGCGATGCAACTTACAAAGGGGAGTTGTCTCAATGGGATGGTCGATAATGTGGTGAGGTTGAATCAAATGATGTTCAGCATACTCTTCAAATAGCATAGCGACCAGATGTCCCTTTTGGCTATCGGAAAGCTTATCAGGATCCACTTTGCCTTCTAGATGTTTTTTCATCTCATCGACAGAGAGATTATCGACATCGATTTTCCCATAAGTTTTAATGGCATCTTTCATCGTCATACGAATCCAGGGCGCTTTTAAATCGATCGTATGCGCATTTCCTTTTGAATCGGTGCGCTCTCCAATCACTGTTGATCCGAAGATATCAAGTGCTAAGGTTTCGTAGAGATTTTCCGTAAAGCGCATCACATCGTCGTAATCCCAGTAAGCTGCATAACACTCGAGCATGGTAAATTCGGGATTGTGCGTGCGATCAATACCCTCATTGCGAAAGACCTTGCCGATTTCGTAGATGCGGTTGACACCGCCTACCAGCAGTTTTTTAAGTGCAATTTCCAGCGCGATGCGCAAGTACATATCTTGTGATAGGGCGTTTAGATGCGATGTGAACGGGCGAGCATTGGCTCCGCCATAGATGTTTTGCAAAATAGGTGTTTCCACCTCCAAGAAAGCGTGCTGTTCAAAGTAGCGGCGCACACCGGCAATAACGCGAGAGCGCAAACGCAGCTCTTCAGCCACATTTTGGTGCGTGATCAAATCCAGCCAGCGCTTGCGGTAGCGGGTGCCTTTATCGGTTAGCCCCTTATGCTTATCAGGAAGAGGCAGCAGCGTTTTACAAAGCAACTGACAGGTTTTCACAAAAAGAGTGAGCTCGCCTTTTTGAGTCCGGAATAGATGACCATGGACCCCGATGATATCGCCCAAGTCGAGTTTTTTTTCGATGAATTTAATCGGCGTTAACTCTCCGGTTAACCCTATAACTTGGGTATGGTCCTTATTAAAGACCACTTGAATTTTGCGCGTCTCATCTAAAATATGCGCAAAGATATTCGTTCCCATGGCGCGAAACAAAACGATGCGCCCGGCCACAGCCACTTCATCGGTATCACCAGCGCAAGCCTCATCAAAAGTGCCGATTGCCTCTTTTTCGTATTTGGCATCAATTGCAGATACGCTATGGGTGGGTTCAAACTTGGCAGGGTAGGGGTCTATGCCCAGCTCTTGAATTTCATTGAGCTTTGTTAGGCGAGTTTGAAAAGCCTCATGCTGGTGGTAGTCGGGCTGGGGAATTTCGATTGGAATGGGGCGGCTATCCACTTCTGATGCTGTTGAAATTTCCGGATAGTTGCAATCGAGTAAGTAAGCTTTTGCAGTGCCACCGCAGTAGCGCGTGATAAGATCGCGAAGCTCTCTTAAGGCGTGGGCCATCTCACTCAGAGAGGCGTGTTCTAGCCCTTCAATGACAAGGCATGCGTTTTTGGTCGCTTGGGTAATTTTGGTTCTATCGCACTCGCGGTAATTCCAGGCCTTTGTGGTGACTTCCCTATCATCGCGGTAGATGACTTCACCTGGCTTTACTGCTTCGGGCTCGCTTTGGCCAAGCATTACAAAGTGCTCATCGCCCTTGGCAACGCATAGGCGCAGCGTACCCTTGACCTGATCCAAATCATCGGCACCAGCTGGTAGAACATGTTGGATAGATACGGCATTGTAAAGGTTTACAACAGGGTTAATATCGGGTAGTTGCTTATCGGCAACTGTCCGGCGCACTAGCGCCTCAACCGAGCTTCTAGTCGATGAGGGCTTATAGCCAAATGAGCGATAGGCCTTTCGCCAATCAACAATTTTGTCCACATTAGCCAAATCAATTTGCCCAAATTTATTTTTGCTATTGTGTTCTACTTTGCGCAAAAATTCGATAATCTCGTGATTCACGACGGTATTATCGATATTTTTAAGCAGGAGTACTCCTACTTTCAGGTGGGGATAGGCTTCCCAAATCAACTTGTCAATATGTAAGGTCATAAGCTGTCATTTTAGCTAGCTGGGAGATTCTTTTCAAGATGAGTTAGAAAGGGAAGATTGCTTGGTGGTATTTTTTTGATGCTTGCTGAATGGGTCTGTCCGCGTGGAGATGCTGGCAACGGATGCTCTCTTGTGCCTTGGCGTTGTGCGAGTCATCATTGGATCCACAACAAATTTCAAGGCCAGTCAAAATTTTTATCATTAGAAATTTAAGCCAATATAGAGCAGATTTCACTGGTGATAAAAGCACTTGGGGTGTCCCAAGTGCTTTTTAGTATGGCTTTATTAAATAGGAGCTGCTATGAAAACAGTTGTTTTTGTGAGATGAATGTAGAGGCCTTCTGAGATGCAGTGTTGCCCGTGATAGATGCAGTGCTGGGTGTGATGTTGGCTAATTTCCAAAGGTCATGAACTTCCTTGTTTAATGTCTCTAGCTCCGTGGCTGTGTACCTAAGCGCAGTTCTAACTTCGATTTTATTGCCTTTGTACACGCATGTGTTGCGGAAAATAGTAGGGTTAAGATTGTCTATACCAATAGTATTTTCAAACAAATCAATTAATGGTTGAACTCTTTCTTTGGCTTTATCCACAATTTCTGTAGCTTTGTTTTGGGTCTCTTCATCAGATCTCTTCATTATCATTTGCAGAAAATTAGCCATTCTTCCATTTGGACCGATGATACTCTTGCAATTAGTTAGATTCTTTTTGCCGTTTTCAATAGCAGGTTCGGCTTGAGTTTTTTTGGTAATTGGAGATACGGGAGTTTTTTCAAGCTCTTGTAGCTCAGATTCGCGTTTTGACTGTGGAGGGGTGGTTGGAGGAGTCGTAGATGATGCCTCTGCTTTCCCAGACTCACCAGTCACGGTCGGTGCAGGAGCTGCATTGTTGGTGGATGATGATTCTCCTTCCTTAGTCTCTGCTTTCTCACTCTCTGTAGCCACTGGCTGTTGACTGGAGGCGTTGGTATGCGTTTCATTTTCAGAAGAAGGATTCGCATCCAACTTGGCCTGTTCTTTTTGAGCAGCATCGATCACAACTTGAAGAACCTGTGGTGTTTGTTTATCCTCAGGAGTTGGATATTGAGTTGTTTCTCTTTTTTCTTCAAACTCGGCTTTCATAGTTTTGAGTTTCTGAACCTCAGTTTGTTTTTGAGGCTGGGTATTAACCAGTTTAGTAGTGTCTTCAGTAGCAACTTCGCTTTGAGTAGCTACAGAATGTGATTTTGGAGCTTGAGGAGGCACTTTTGATGATTCCTCAGGCTCCGTAGTCTCGGTCGATGCAGGAGCAGTACCAGTAGGTGGTGTCCCTTCCTTTGTACTTGATTTTTTTGGAGAAGGCGCCAGAGGGGAATCAGTATAGTCTTCGCTGTCTTCAAAATCGTTTGTAGCTTCTTCACCAGCAGCTTCGTTTGTAGTATCTGAGCGCTGTGATTTTGGAGCTTGTTTAAGCTCTTCTTTTGCTTTTACATAATGGGCTCGTGTTGTTGTTAATGTTTCCTCTGTAGCTATTCTTTTTTTCTTTTCATCCTCAAACTTTGCTTCGTAGAACTCAGCCTTTGCTTTGAAGGACTCAGCCTTTGCTTTGTATTGCTCAGCGGGGTCATGTCGGTCTTTGGCCCAATCGTTCTTATCGATGGCTCCCTTATAGATGGTGACCCTGTCACAGAAAATGGATTCAAAGGTAGCCACAGTTAGGTAGGCCGGACCAAAGAGCATGGCGAATGCAACGATTTGTACCGCTTGGGCAAGGGTTGTGCAGCTCCACTTGATGTGAATAAATGTACGCACTACAAAGTTTGCGTCGCGGTCTTCTTCTGTCTCAAGCGTACTGAATGGTGAGATGCGGTGAGCAGCTTTGCCAATTAAGCAGATGGCGTCAAAAGTAGTGCCCACAAAAACCGCAGCATAGGCGCAGCCAAGCGCTGGCAGTGGTGATGCTGGGTCTGCATCATAAGTATCTCTTGCCTTCCTAAGAAGAGTTTGTGTTGTGGATGCCTCTGCAGGCATTAAACAGTTTCCCATTGCGTGAATCATATGTAACCTCCAAGTTAAAGGCGGGAGTATGCAAAATGAGTAGTTTAAAAGTAAACAGAAATCGGATCAACATCAATTAAAATAGAAACTTTACGAGATGAGGGGATTAATTTAGATAATGCATTGGTAAGTGAAAGTAAGTGTTTGCCTTTGATAAGGAATTGGTAGCGAAAGCGCTGTTTGATTTTGGCACAGCCGCAGGGGGTGACAGGAAGTAGTAAGAGTGATGGAGGTAGGTGCTGGGCTAGTTTGTTGCGGTAATCGATGGCGGTTTCTCGAGCCAGGGTTTCGTTTTCAGAGCTGAAGATAAGACGTGCTAGGTGCACGTAGGGCGGGTAGTCGAAGAGCTTTCGCACCGACATTTCTTGGGCGAAGAAGGATGAGTAGTCTTCAGTTGCTGCGTGCAAGATGATGGGATGGTCGGGTGTGAGGGTTTGAATGATGACGCTGCCAGGAAGTTGTCCACGGCCTGAGCGTCCGGCTACTTGGGCCAGTAGCTGAAAGGTGTTTTCTGAGGCTCTGAAATCGGGGATGTTGAGCCCGCTGTCAGAGTTGAGGACACCCACGAGGGTGACGGATGGAAAGTGGAGCCCTTTGGCGATCATTTGAGTGCCGATGAGAACGTCGGCTTTGCCAGCTTTGAATTGTTTGAAGAGTTTGTCATGGCTGCCTTTGTGTTTGGTGGTATCAGCATCCATGCGCAGGGTGCGAATGTCGGGAAAGATGGCGTGGAGGGCTCTTTCGATTTGCTCTGTGCCTGCACCTTTGTATTGGAGGGCGTCATGAGCGTTGCAGTAGGGACAGGTGCGCGGTGGTGGCGAGATGGAGTGGCTGCATGTATGGCAAAAGAGGGTGTCTATGGTTTTGTGGAAGGTGAGGGTGATGTCACAGTGGGGGCATTTGAGGGTTTTGCCGCAGGATTTGCAAGTGCGAAGAGGATGGTAGCCGCGTCGATTTAGAAAGAGGAGGCACTGCTCTCCTTTTTGGAACCGTTCTTTGATGCCAGATAGCAGAGGTTGGGAGAAGAGAGTAAAGCCGCTGTTTTTTTCGTATTCGGTTTTCATGTCGATCACGTGTACGGTAGGCAGAGCGGCTTTGGTGGCCCGGGTGGTTAGGGTGTGGAGTTTGTATTTGCCAATTTGGGCGTTGTGAAAGCTTTCGAGTGAGGGCGTTGCACTGCCCAGGAGTACAGTAGCGTGGGAGAATTTAGCACGCATGATGGCCACATCGCGGGCGTTGTAACAGGGCATTTCGTCGGTTTGTTTGTAGGAGTTTTCTTGTTCTTCGTCGATGATGATAAGGCCCAAATTCTGGATGGGACTGAAAAGGGCCGACCTTGCACCAACGGCAAGCTGGATATCCCCTCGACGAATGTTTTGCCAGGTGTCAAAGCGTTCACCATCTGAGAGGCGGTGGTGGAGAATGGCAATTTTTTGGGGAATGCGCGATTTGAGGCGCTCAATGGTTTGCGTTGTGAGTGCTATTTCAGGAACTAAGAGAATCACCCCGAGATTTTGGGCTAGGGCATGGGTGATGGCTTGAATGTAGATTTCGGTTTTGCCACTGCCGGTGATTCCATGGATAAGGTGCGGAGAGAAGATTTTTTGGTCCAGATCGGAGGTGATGCTATCCAGGGCGTGACTTTGCTCTTGGTTGAGGGTTTTAGGACGGGTAGGAAAAAATTCGGCAGTCTCTAGAAGGGATCGATCTAAGGTGAGTTCATTTTGGATTAGGATGTTTTTTTTTGTGAGGGTATCGATGGGTGATTTGGAGACGCCGGCTTTTTCCATCAGTTCGGTGAGGAGAATGCCCTGGGGGTGTTTGAGAATGCAGTCAAGCACGCGCGCTTGAGATTGAGATGTGCGGCGAATTTCGGCGCAGAGGTCGGTAAGCTCCAGGGTGGAGAGGTTTTTTTGGACAAACCGCTGGGTTTTGGTTTTGGATTTTCCACGCAAAAGAGAGGGAAGCATCGAGCGGATGACGCGGCGCAAAGGACAGGCGTAGTAGATGCTCATCCAGTTGGCCAGCTCAAAGAGCTCTGGTGGTAGGTGTGCTTCTTCGGGCAGAAGCGCTTGCAATGCCAAGGCGTTTTTGACTTCAGGAGTATCTTTAAAGGCTATAATAGTTCCTTTGACGCTGCGGCCGCGCAAGGGGACTGTGGTGCGCATGCCAAGTGTAGGGAAGCAGTTTTCAGGCACGAGGTAGTCGAGCGGGCGGTCGATCCCGTCGTCTAAGAGGACCGAGACAACAGGACGCATAGCGTTTTCCAAAGGGATGCTTTTAGGAGGGGATCTTTGAGGTAGAGCGTTAAATCTGGCAGGAGAATCAAAGGTTTGTTACCTAGGGTGCGTTTGTTTTGTTCGGGCAGTTCGTGGAGGTGTTTGAGCAGATTGCCGGTGAGGATGGTGTCCGGTGCGATGATGTGTTTGAGCTCATCGGACGCTAGAAAGATATCCCAGGTGTTTTCTTGCTCGTGACGCGTGGTAGTGATGACCTTGCAAGGGGCGATGAGGGTATCAATGGCTCTTGCTATGTTCAAAAGGAGAGTGCGGACAGGTCCTTCGACTTTGTCGACTAAAATGGCCACGTTGACTTGGCGCTGTTTCCAAGCATTTTTGATCCGTTTGGCTCGGCTGTCAGACGGGGGCTCATCAATGATGGGAATGCCGAGGGCTGCAATGAGGCTTTTCATGTCGGTTGTGGGAAGTGTGGCTTGGGGTATGATGGGCTGAAGCTCAATTTTGGGTTGGGCTGCAGCAGGCTCAGATTTTGGAATGGGATCCGGTTTTTTAACCTGGATTTTTTCTGGAGGAGGGGTTGGTATTTTGGGTGGAGGATCATAGGTGAAAATCGAGGTTGTGTCTAGGCTAAGTTCTCTGACATGGGAAAGGGTTGCAGCGGTGAGTTCTTTGAGTTCAGCGCGCAAAGAGGGCATCTAGAAAACTCTTTTGGTCAAAGTCAGCAAAATCATCGGCACCTTCCCCAATTCCAACGTAGCGAATGGGTAACTTTAAACTTTTAGCAATGGCTAGCACAATCCCCCCTTTGGCCGAGCCGTCAAGCTTGGTTAGGACAATGCCGGTTAGCGGCGTGACCTTGTGGAAGCTTTCGGCTTGGTCCAGCCCGTTTTGGCCGGTTGTGGCATCGAGGACAAGCAAGGTTTCATGTGGTCCACTCTGGTCTGCTTTATGACACACACGCCGCAATTTTTCAAGCTCGCGCATTAAATCCGTTTTGGATTGTAGGCGACCGGCAGTATCGGCGATGACAATGTCATGGCCTCTGGCTTGGGCCGAGGCGATGGCGTCAAAGACGGTTGCGGCAGGATCCCCTCCAGGTTGCCCTTTGACGATATCGATATTCAATTTTTGGGCCCAGGCTTGGAGTTGATCGATGGCCGCAGCGCGGAAGGTGTCGGCAGCAGCTAGCAGCACTTTTTTTCCTTCGGCCTGGTATTTTTTGGCCAGTTTAGCGCAGCTGGTGGTTTTGCCACTGCCATTGACGCCGATCATGAGGATAACGTGAGGGTGTCCGGCTTTTATGGGAGGTGGCTCAACGATCAGCTTTTCAGCAAGAGCGCGCAAGGTTACTAGAATCGTGTCGGGGCTCACCGATTGTTTGGAGCGGAGCATGGGGCGAACAGCTTCCATGAAAGATTCGACAAGCTCTGAGCCCAGATCGGCCTCATAGAGGATTTCTTCGAGCTGGCTTTCGGTTTCCTGATCGATCGGTTGGCCAAAAAGGGCAAAGATCTTATCGGTAAATTTTGAGCGCGTTTTGGTTAGCGCTTTTTTGAAGTTTTGAAAAAATGCCTTAATCATGTTACTTATCATAATAAATAGGGGAGTAAAAATGAACCTTCATGAGTACCAAGCCAAAGAAATTTTGGCCAAGTTCGGTTTGCCGATTCCAGAGTCAGGCGTAGCTAGCAGTTTAAGCGATGTGAAAAAAATTATAGATGAGTTGGGTCTTACTCAAGCAATTGTGAAAATCCAGGTGCATGCTGGCGGACGAGGTAAAGCTGGCGGAGTCAAATTTGCCAAGAGTCGTGAGGAGATTTTGTCGCATGCTGAAGCGCTGCTTGGGATGAAAATGGTCAATAACCAAACTGGACCCCAAGGTGTTGTCGCCCAAAAAGTGATGATAGCTAGACCTGTTGATATTGCCAAAGAATACTACATAGGGGCGGTTATCGATCGGGAAAATGCGCGGGGCATGTTGATTGCCTCTCCCGAAGGAGGGATGGAAATCGAAGAAATTGCTCAAACACATCCGGAAAAAATTTTAAAACTGCCGATTAGCGTAGATGGGAAAATGCGCAGCTACCATTTGGTAGAGCTTTGTAATTTCATGGGCTGGAAAGGGGATTTAGCTAAACAAGGGCGTAAGATTGGAGCGGGCTTGGCCAAAGCTTTCATGGAGTGTGATGCCGAGATGCTCGAGGTAAATCCGCTTGTAGAAACAGGTGATGGGCATTTATGGTGTGTCGATGCCAAACTTGGAATTGATGATAACGCTCTATTTCGCCACCCAGCTATTCAAGAGATGTATGATCCTACTCAAGTCTCGCCACAAGAAGCAGGAGCTAAAAAATACGATCTGGCCTACATTGCTCTGGATGGCAACATCGGGTGTATGGTCAATGGCGCTGGTCTGGCCATGTCCACCATGGATATCATCCAGCATTACGGGGGCAAACCTGCTAACTTTTTGGATGTAGGCGGTAGCGCGACCAAAGAAATTGTGGCTGCTGGATTCAAACTGATTTTGGAAGATCCCAAAGTGAAGGCAATCTTGGTCAACATATTTGGTGGGATCATGAATTGCGCCACGATTGCCGAGGGGGTAATCAGCGCTGTTAATGAGCTCTCAGTTAAAGTGCCTCTTGTGGTGCGCCTAGAGGGTACCAATGTCGATGCGGGCAAAAAACTGCTCAAAGAATCAGGACTCAAAATCATCGCTGCGGATAGTTTAGGTGATGCTGCAGAAAAAGCCGTTGCGGCATTGGAGAAATAGCATGGGTATCTTGATCAATAAAAAAACGCGTGTGATCACGCAGGGAATAACCGGAACGGCTGGAAAATTTCACACGCAGCAGGGAATGGAATATGGCTCGACCTATGTTGGTGGCGTGACACCAGGCAAAGGGGGCACTGAATGCTTAGGCTTGCCGGTTTTTGATACGGTGGCCCAATCGGTTAAAGAAGTTAAACCCGATGCAACGCTTATTTTTGTTCCACCACCATTTGCCGCAGAAGCAATTTTAGAAGCTGAAGATGCCGGTATTCCTCTGATTGTCTGTATCACTGAGGGGATACCCATTCGGGATATGATTGAGGTTAGTCAGGTCATGAAGGCCTCTAAAACCTCGCGTCTCATTGGACCTAATTGCCCTGGGGTGATCACTCCCGGTGAATGTAAGATTGGCATTATGCCAGGTTATATCCACCAGAAAGGTAAAATTGGGATTGTGTCCCGCTCGGGAACATTGACCTATGAGGCGGTATGGCAAACAACCCAGCTGAACCTTGGGCAGTCATCATGTGTAGGTATCGGTGGTGATCCGCTCAATGGAACCAATTTTATCGACGTGCTAAAGCTATTTGAAAAAGATCCCGACACCAAAGGCATTTTGATGATTGGAGAAATCGGGGGTAGCGCTGAAGATGAGGCCGCAGAGTGGATTGCCAAAAACTGCTCTAAACCTGTGGCGTCATTCATCGCAGGAGTGACCGCGCCTCCGGGACGTCGCATGGGGCATGCTGGAGCGATTGTCTCTGGCGGTAAGGGGACTGCTCAAGATAAAATTGCCGCTCTAAAAAAAGCCGGAGTTGTCGTGGCTGATAGCCCAGCCGAAATGGGTCAGGCTATGCAGCGGGCTCTTTCGTGATCCAAATCAAAGGGCCCATTCCCATTACGATCCACTTTGCGTTTTGGATCACCGCTGGCATCATTGGATTTATCAATAGTTTTTCGCTAATTGGCACTCTTATCTGGATCGGTATTATCTTCGTCTCGATTTTGGTGCATGAGATGGGCCATGCGCTCACAGCTAAAGCCTTTGGACAAAGGCCGCGCATTGAGTTCATTGCCTTTGGTGGCTTGACCTATCCAGAAGGTCCTCGTCTTCCCAAGTGGAAAGAATTCATCGTGGTGTTGGATGGTCCTCTGTTTGGATTTGGCCTTTTTTTGCTCTCTACGCTGCTGTTGACGGTTTTTACAGAGGGCACGCTGCATACGGTTTTCAAAATCATGCAGGTGGTGAACCTATTTTGGACTATTTTTAACTTAATTCCGGTTTTTCCTCTCGACGGCGGGCAGCTACTGCGCATCGTGCTTGAATCGATTTTTGGCTCAAAAGGGTTTCGCTATGCGCTGATTGTTGGCATGGTCTTTGGCTTTGGCGCAGCAACCGCGGCCTTCATTATAGGTTTTTTCCTACTGGGAGCCTTCTTTATGCTTTTTGCTTTTCAAAGCTTTGAAATCTATAGGCGCGCAAAAAATATGACCGAAAAAGATCGGGATGTGGCCGTGATTTCAGAAAGTGAAGAGATTGAAAAGCTGCTTTCTGAAAATAAGAAAGCCCAGGCAATTCCGCTGCTTGAAGATTTGATCCGGCGCACCGGATCGGGTATCGCTTTTCAAAGGGCCTCTGAAGTGCTAGCGCAAATTCGATTTGAAGAAAATAACTTTGAGGCGGTCTATGGGTTACTAAAACCGCTCAAAGACGACCTTTCTCCTCCAGCGCGTTTTCTATTGCATAAAGCAGCTTTTGAACAAGGGGATTTTGCCTTGGTTTTAGAAGTAGGAGTGGACTGCTTTCAGCAGGTGCAAGATCCGCAAGTGGCTCTTTACAATGCCATGGCAGCTGCTCATCAAAACCAGGTCACACCATCGATTGGTTGGTTGCAATCAGCACAAGACTGCGGTTTAGAAAATCTTGCTGCGGTCGTAGAAGATCCAGCTTTTGATTCCATTCGCACGCATACAGAATTCCAAAAGTTCATTCAAGATTTATAAAATACTTACAGTTAATAAGTTGTAGATTTACAAGTCTCACCAAATAGACAAATGTTGATTTGGTGAGACTTTTTGATGATTTATTTATCCTCACCAAATAGACAAATGTTGATTTGGTGAGGCGTTTTTGGTACCATATAACTATGAAACGGTTTGTAGGTAGACAAAGAGAGCTAGCAATTCTAAGAGAGCAACAGAAGAAACAGGGCTCTAGCTTGGTGGTGATTAAAGGCCGTCGTAGGATTGGCAAAAGTCGATTAGCGCACGAATTTAGTCACAATTTTGACCGGGCTTTGCTATTTACAGGTCTTCCACCAAGGCCAAATATTTCGGCCAAAAAAGAACAAGAAGAGTTTGAATTGCAACTCTATCGATATAAAATACCGGTTTTACGAACTGGTGATTGGGGAGATCTTTTTTGGAGTTTAGCGGAAAGTTGTAAGCAGGGATCTGTGCTCATCGTTTTAGATGAAATTTCTTGGATGGGATCTAAAGATCCAGATTTTTTAGGTAAACTTAAAATTATTTGGGATCAATATTTTAGTCAAAACCCTAAATTAATGTTAATTTTATCTGGATCTCATTCCACATGGATTGAACAAAATATTATTTCCAGCACTGGATTTTTGGGACGCATTTCTCGCATTATGGATTTAAAGGAGCTTCCATTAGAGGACTGTCATGCTTTTTGGGATGGACAAATACAAGTTTCACCCTATGAAATATTTAAAGTGTTAGGCATTACCGGAGGTATTCCTAGGTACTTAGAAGAAATTCAACCACGGTTAACCGCTGAAGAAAATATTCGGAGGTTATGCTTTCAACCTGAGGGACTGTTATTTAATGAATTCGATCAGATTTTTTCAGATCTATTCTCAAGAAGAAACGCTGTTTACAAGCAAATTGTGAAAAAGCTGGTAGACGGCCCAAAATCACTCATCGAGATTGCCAAAACATTGAATAAGCAAAAATCAGGCGACTTAAGTAGCTATATGGATGACCTTTGCCAGACCGGTTTTCTATCTAGAGATTTTACATGGAATTTACAAAAAGGACAGGAATCAAAATTAAGTCGTTACAGACTAAGTGATAATTATGTGCGATTTTATCTGAAGTATATTGATCCGAATAAACGTAAAATAAAAAATCAAGAAATAATACATTTACCTCACAACTGGCTATCAATCATGGGATTGCAATTTGAAAATCTCGTCATCAATAATCGTTTGAAGTTGTATAAGCTTTTAAATGTCCCTCCTAATGAGGTGGTAGCTGCTAATCCTTTCTTTCAATCAAAGACCGTCAGGCAGCAAGGGTGTCAGATAGATTTTCTCATTCAGACGCGCTATAAAACATTATATCTTTGCGAAATTAAATTTAGCTCTTCGGAAATACCTGCTCATATCATCCCAGAAGTAAAGAAAAAAGTAGAGAAGCTATGCACTCCCAAAGGATTTTCCATTCGCCCAGTTTTAATTCATGTCAACGGCGTTGCAGATTCGGTTATCCAGCAAGGCTACTTTGCCGAAATTGTGAATTTCTCCGCGCTTATAAACTGAAGATGCGCAGAAGGGGTAAGCCATCTACGCATCATCAAGTAGGTGCTTTAATCCACTTTTAACGAGTAAAAACGGGTCATCTGGCCTTGGCGGATGAGGATCAGCACGCGTGATTTACTTGGCATCTCGGCTAAGGCTTGATTGAAGTCTTTGACGCTTTCTACTTTTTTATGGTTAACCGCAATGATGAGAAATCCGGGTCGCATGCCAGCTTGGGCCGCAAGAGAGCCGGCTTTAACTCTGGTAATTACTACGCCCTCATCCTCACTAGATAGGTTGAGTTTTCGACGTATTTCCGGCGATAGGTTTTCAACCTCAATTCCGATTTTTTGCGCTGATTCCGAAGTGTCACCGGAAATTTCGGAGCGGCTTCCCAAAGTGACTGGAATGTGCATGATTCGACCGTTGCGGTTGACGGTCAAATCGACTGTGGTGCCAGGGTTCATCATCGAAATTTCATTGCGAATGGAAGATGCCGACTGGACGGGTTTGCCATTGTAGGCGGTGATAATATCGCCAGCTTGCAAGCCCGCTTGGCTAGCTGGTGAGTCAGGTACAACTTGGGCAATGACTGCACCTTGGGCTTGATCAAGGCCAAACGCCTCTGCCAGGTCTTTATCAAGGGGTTGCAAGGATACTCCCATAAAGCCCCGATCGACCATGCCTTTTTCAATGATCTGCTGCATTACGTGTTGGGCCATGCGAGAAGGAATAGCGAATCCAATGCCCATGTATCCTCCAGATTTTGAAACAATAGCGGCGTTAACGCCCATCACTTCGCCGTTGATATTGAGTAGCGGCCCGCCTGAATTACCAGGATTGATGGCAGCATCAGTCTGAATAAAGTCTTCGAGGTCGT
This sequence comes from Chlamydiales bacterium, assembly GCA_024233455.1. Classification (GTDB taxonomy): domain Bacteria; phylum Chlamydiota; class Chlamydiia; order Chlamydiales; family JACKPQ01; genus JACKPP01. The sequence continues at coordinate 434,057 of JACKPP010000002.1, read as the reverse complement.
TAATACGCAAATTATTGCGTCCCTTAGCGCTGACAACACCGACAGTTACGGTAGCTTCAAGTTGAAAAGGGCTGCCAATAGCAATTGCCCATTCACCCACTTCGATATTATCAGAATCGCAAAATTTGAGTGCGGTGAAGCCCTCTCCTTCTACTTTGACAACGGCAAGGTCAGTGTGGGAGTCACTGCCGACGAGTTTGGCTGGCAGCTCGGTGCCATCGTTTAGCACGGCAGTGATTTCAACAGCTTCGTGCACCACGTGGGCGTTGGTCATGATGTAGCCATCAGTAGAAACGAAAAATCCCGAGCCTTGGCTCATTTGAGGTTGGGGTTTGGGGCGTTGCTGCTGGGGCTGCACACCAAAAAAACGGTTGAAAAAATCGTCTTGGAATAATTCGTAAGGATTTTGTCCGCTATATTGATCTACAGGTTGTCCTTTAACTCTTAGGAATACCACAGCGGGTTTGGCCATTTTTGCCACTCCAACAAACCCTGATTTTAGGCCAGGTCCTCCGCAGTAGTTGCAGTTTTTGAGTCCTTTGGTATCACTTGGTTGATAAAAAGATGTACCATTGGAAAAAAGGGAAGTTGCCATCAAAATAAAAGCTAAAATGTAGTGCATGATCATCTCCTTGTTAAACTGCGATTATATACTTAAAGGGGTAAAATGGGAAGAGGCCTTGCCATTTTTTTATTTTCTTTTTCTAGCAATTTTTTCGAGGCAAATGATACAACACAACCACTTTCTAGTTTTGGTATTAAGGCTGTTTTTACTGCATCCACGATCTCTTTTTTGGTGGCAGTCAATACTTTGTTGCGAAAATTTTGGCGCCAGCTAAGTACTTTGTTTTCGCGTTGCCATACATACGCCGTATAGGCTCTACTCCCTGGAGATGAGGGAGCATCGAAGTGTTGGACTAGCCCAAGTTTGGCCTCGTCTAAATCATCTTCAGTAAAATTACCGGTGGCAATTTCTTTAGCTGCTAATTGAAAAGCATCGATTGTGTTTTTTAGCTGTGGGTCGCGGTAAGCGTAGAAGTAAAAACTACCTGTAGTAGCGTTATAGCTAGATCCAGAGCCGTAGGCGCCGCCTTGTTCGCGGATTTTAGGGTGCAGTATCTTGTTGTCAAAAAGCTCAGTGGCAATGCTAATGTAGGCAGCTCTTTCGTCATTGGAATCAATCGTTTTAAAACCCATACTAGTGAAAGCAACCGGCGCTGAAATAGGCCTGCCTTGCGATAGGCCTTGCAAAGCTGTAGGCTGTAGAGAAAATGGCACCATGGGTGTAACAGGTAGCTTGGAGATGCCGTAGAAATGTTCTTTTTTTAGGACCTCATAGGTTTCTTGATCGCAGGAGAGAACTAAATGGGGCTTGTGGCAATGAAACAGCGCTTTTTTTATTTGCTCAAATTTTTGCAAAAGCTTAGGCATATGCTGATCGATATCGCGGCCCAGTCTTTCCATGAATTTAAAATAAGTTAAGCCTCCCCATTTGTCATTGATCGATCCTAATTTTGACAGATGCGAGGTGGAAAGTAGGGTAGCATAACCCATGGCATTTTGATTCAAACGTTGTTGCAGGTGCGTACATATCTGCAAAATCAGCTCTTTGATACGCGCTTCTTCATCTACTCTGGCAGTCAGTGTAAAGTCCTTTAAAAGTCCAAACAAATGCTTGCGATTACGCATGAGCGCTTTTCCTCGCAAGATAAGTGCAGGTTTTAGCACCTCGCAATTGCCGCGTTGAGGATGAAGATTCAAAGATAGGCTAATGCCACCGATGTGTTCTTGGATATAGCTTAAGTTTTCTGCGTAGTTTCTATCGGCAGCGCCCAGCTCGGTTAAAATGGAGACCAAAAGCTGCACGTAGGGAAGATCATCTTCACTGATGTCGGGTAGGTCAAAAACCAAGCTGGAATAGATAATGTGATTGGTGAATGTCTCGTGGTGAAAGACGGTTAAGTTTTCAAAATCCTCCGATTGTAAGGGGTAGTCGAAAGTTTCTTTGGAAACATCGCTGAGGTGAATTTTGGGCAGACAGTCGAGTGACTGCATCTCGTTTTCAAGTTGAAAGGCTTTGAGTTGAGATGCTTTGGCAATGATTGTCTCTTTTTCTTTTTCCGATAAGCCAGCGGCAATTCGATCTAGTTTTTCACGTTCGTTTTGTGCTTCTTCGTTTTCTAAATTGCTGTCAGGATGGAGTGAAACTTGGACAAAATGGGGATTGTCTAGAAGATAGTGGCGGATCAAGCCACCTAGATATTGGGGATCTTGGATTTTAGCTTGAAGTTTTTCAAAAAGAGTGTAAATTTGCAGACCATTTTCTGGCTTGCCGCCGTGTTGTTTAAGCAGACCTGATCTGAAAAATAGGCTGAGGCCAAATGGGTAGCCGCCGCCGCCGATTTCCAATCGTTCAAATTCGAGCTGGTGCAGAGCGCTTTGCGCCATTTGAGGATCGATACCCGTGTGACTTAAACGCTCCAGAGTATTGAGGATAACATTTTTAAGCGGCTCCACATCCTGATCTTGACAGCCCTTACAGATAATCACAAAAGGAATTTCGCTAGTTTCAATATCGAGAAAGCTATCTGCCATCGTACAGAGCTTGCTTTCCAGCAGAGCGCGTTTTAAGGGCGAGGCATCATTATCGGTAAGAACGCTATCTAGAAGAGTAAGAGCTAAAGTGTCTTCGACTTGTGTGGGTTTGGTTGTCAGCCAAGAAAAGGTGGCAATTGTGGTGTCATTTTCTTGGGCGGGGTAGCGCTCATTGACCACAACTGGTGCTTTAAAGCGTGTTTGACTGGGCATTGGTGGCAAAGGATCTACCGCTTCCACTTTGGAAAACACATGGGTTTGCAAAAAATCTAAATGTTTTTCGATGGATAAATTGCCGTAAAAATAAAACGTGCAGCGGCTGGGGTGGTAATACTTGGCGTGAAAGTCCTTAAGCCCTTGGTAAGTCAGGTTGGGAATTTCGTCTGGATCTCCGCCAGAGTTGTAGGCGTAAGTTAGTTCGGGAAATAGATGTTTATTGATGGCCTTCCACATGCGGCTATCGGGGCTAGACATGGCGCCTTTCATCTCGTTGTAGACGATGCCTTGATAAAGGAGGGGCGTAGTTGCATCATTAGGCGTTTGAAATTCAAAGCGGTGTCCCTCTTGTAAAAAACTCATCTCTTTGAGCTCGGGGAAAAACACTGCATCGCAGTAGACTTCAAGGAGGTTGTAAAAATCTTGCTCCACCAGGCTCGCTGCGGGGTAGCAGGTAAAGTCTTGTCCTGTAAACGCGTTCATAAAAGTATTAAGACTACGACGAGTCATCCCAAAAAAGGGATCTTTAACGGGGAATTTTTTTGATCCACATAAAACGGTGTGCTCTAGAATGTGAGCCACCCCATTGCTGCTGTCTGGCCAAGTTTGCAGCCCTAAGCAAAACACATTTTCCGGGTCCTCGCAGGCAATATGCATGATGCTGGCTCCTGTAGGCTCATGCTTAAGTTCGTAGAGCACGCAACTGAGCTCCTCGATTGGATGTACTTTAGTCCACACAAAATTTTTGTAACACTTTCCTACCTCAGTATCCAACAGCGACATCTTCCCATCCATTGCAAAAGCGTATAACCATAATCCTTGAGCCTACCATCTCTAGGTAAAATTTGCCACTTCTAAGTGATTTTTGCTCCGGCCAGGCACGTTTGGATCTTGTCTTAAACTGATGGATTTGTTAGCTTAAGCTGCAGATATTACGAAGATTCTAACTTAAGGAGAATTTATATGGGTGTACAACTCAAAGCATGGCATGTGGCTGCGGGAGCAGGAGCAGGAGCTGGAGTTTTAAGCGTTTCCACAGCACTTACGGTAGGAACTCTATGTTCTGCTATATTTGCAACCATCATGGCAGCTCGCACAGGCAGTCCGAAGCCTTTTGTTTATGCAACCTTGGCCGCTGCGACTGCCATGGCAGCGATCGGTCTTATAGCGGGAGCGGTGTTAACTATTGTGTCATTCCTTGTCGCGAATTCCGATTGAGACGGGTAAGAGCGGAATTATACAATAGTTGGTAAGGTTGAGGAGGGTGAATCCCTTTTCATTTCAGATCAATTGGCAGGTGTTGCTACACAACTTTTCTTTTTGTAATGTTAGCCCCATTAGTTACTAATGGGGCTAACTCCTTAGCTCCAATCGAGGCTGGCTGATGACTGGTATTCAGTGACTCTGGTTTCGAAGAAGTTTTTCTCTTTACCCAAATCGATTGTCTCACTCATCCAAGGGAAGGGATTTTTAGCATCCGGATAGAGGGGAGTTAGACCGATACGTTCGCATCTGCGGTTGGCAATGTACTGCACATAGTCGCGGAACATAGGAGCGGTAAGGCCCAAAATTCCACGTGGCAGACAGTCTTCGGCATAGGCGATTTCAAGCTCGACAGCCTCTTCAATCAGCGCGTAGGTTTGCTTTTGAAATGCATCGGTCCAAATTTCAGGATTTTCTTGCTTGATGCCATTGATCAGATCGATTCCAAAATTCAGGTGGATGGATTCATCGCGTAAAATGTATTGGAATTGCTCTCCAATGCCCGTCATTTTATTTTGACGGTGAAAGGATAGAATCATGGCAAAGCCACTATAGAAGAATAGACCTTCCATAATCACGTAGTAGCCGATCAGGTTTTTCAGGAAGATTTGTTTGCCCTCGAACGTGTCAGTAGTGAAGTGAGGATCGAGGATTTCACGCGTGATCTTCATCTCAAAAGCATCTTTTTTATGGATGGCCTCGATTTCGTTGTACATGTTGAAGACCTCACCAGCATCGAGAGCAAGCGATTCTACGATGTAGTGGAAAGTATGCGTGTGAATAGCCTCTTCAAATGCCTGGCGCAAAAGGTACTGACGCGCTTCAGGATTAGTGACATGTTTAAAAATTGCCAGAACAATGTTATTGCCAACCAGGCTCTCTGCAGTACTAAAGAAACCTAAATTGCGCATAATCACCAGACGTTCATCATCGGATAGCTTGTTGGATTTCCATAGCTCAATGTCACGAGACATAGGCACTTCTGAGGGCATCCAATGGTTAGCACAACCGTTTAAGTAGTGCTCCCAGGCCCATTTGTATTTAAGCGGCATGAGCTGATTCACATCGACTTGGGTGCAGTTGATAAGTCGCTTATCTTTGGCGCTGACGCGTTTGGATTTATCGAGATTTAAATCTTCAAATCCTAGTACTTGTTCTTTTGTGGTCATGGTGTGACTCCTATATTAAATTATTATTGGCAGCTCTCGCAGCCTTCTTCTAGATTACAAACGGGCGCATCGGATTTGGCACGGTCAACGGTGATGTCTGCTGAGGCCGAAGCGTTTTTCATCCATCTTGGCTGCAGGCCGCGTTTATTGACATCCGTTGTAGATTTCTCGATTTGGGTAGCTCCCATGGAACGCAAATAATAGGTAGTTTTCAATCCTTTTTTCCAAGCCATCATGTACATGTTATTCAGCTTTTTACCACTGGGTTCAGCTAGATAAAGGTTAAGTGATTGACCCATGTCGATCCATTTTTGACGACGGCTGGCACACTCTAGAACCCATTCAGGGTCGATTTCAAAAGCGGTCGGAAATTCCCTTTTGATCGCATCAGGAACACGCTCGATTTCTTGGATAGAACCATCGAAATATTTCAGATCATCAATCATCTGGTCATCCCAGAGTCCTAGTTTTTTGAGTTTCTTGACCAGGTAAGTATTGATAATAGTGAACTCGCCCGAAAGATTGGACTTAACGTAAAGGTGCTTGTAGTCGGGTTCGTTGGAAAATGAGACGCCAACGATATTGGCAATAGTGGCTGTAGGAGCAATGGCCATGGTGTTGCTGTTGCGCATGCCATGGGCTTTAATCGCCTCACGCACAGGAGTCCAATCGAGTTTGCAAGACCGATCCATTTCCAGCTTTTCGCCCCTTTCCTGTTCTAGCAGATCAATACTGTCGATGGGTAAAATACCGCGATCCCACTTTGAGCCTTGGAAACTGGTGTAGGAGCCGCGCTCCTTGGCCAGTTCGGTAGAAGCTAAAATAGCGTGGTAAGAGATAAACTCCTGGCTCTCATCGGCAAACTGGACAGCTTCGTGACTAGCGTAGCTAATGCTTTGTTCGTGGAGGGCATCTTGAAAGCCCATAATGCCAAGGCCTACCGGACGGTGACGTAAATTGGAATTGCGGGCTTTTTTAATCGGATAGAAGTTAATATCGATCACGTTATCTAGCATACGAATAGCAGTGTGGACTGATTGAGCCAGCCGGTGTTCATCGATGCCATTTTCATTGACGTGTTTGGCCAGGTTAATTGAGGCTAAGTTACAGACAGCGGTTTCTTCTTTGGACGTATTCAGTAGAATTTCGGTGCAAAGATTAGAGCTGTGAACGACTCCAACGTGATCTTGTGGCGAGCGGATATTGGAGGGATCTTTGAACGTGATCCATGGGTGTCCTGTTTCAAAAAGCATGCTCAGCATCTTACGCCATAAATCTTTTGCTGGGATCTTCTTGAATAACTTGAGCTCTCCAGTCTCGGTCATGCGCTCGTATTCGGTATAGCGTGCTTCAAACGCTTGGCCATAGAGGTCGTGTAAATCGGGTACATCGCTAGGGCTGAAGAGAGTCCAATCTAAATCTTTCTCAATCCGTTTCATAAACAAATCGGGGATCCAGTTAGCAGTGTTCATATCGTGGGTGCGTCGGCGCTCATCACCTGTGTTTTTACGCAGCTCCAAAAAGTCTTCGATGTCCAGATGCCAGGTTTCCAGATAGGCAACAGCCACCCCCTTGCGTTTACCACCTTGGTTGACTGCTACAGCAGTATCATTGGCAACTTTCAAGAAAGGAATCACTCCTTGACTTTCGCCATTCGTTCCCTTGATATGTGCACCCATAGCGCGTACAGGAGTCCAGTCATTGCCGATACCTCCCGCCCATTTAGAAAGTTGAGCGTTATCGCTGATCACATCGAAAATATTTTCCAAATCATCGTCGATTGTCGAAAGAAAGCACGAGCTAAGTTGGGAATGGTTAGTGCCCGAATTAAAGAGCGTTGGGGTGCTAGACACCACATGGAATTGGGATAATACATCATAAAATTCACACACGCGACGCGTCTTATCTTCTTCACGAATACAAAGACCCATAGCTACGCGCATCCAGAAAATTTGTGGCGTTTCTAAACGTTTTTGCTGGTCATGAATAAAATAGCGGTCATAGAGTGTTTGCAGACCTGTAAACAACAATAGGTCATCGCGCTCTAGCACAAGTTTTTCTGATAGCGCCTCTAAATCGAATTCTAAAAGTTCAGGGGACAAGCGCTCTAACTTTACCGCATTTTTGATGTAAGATTTAAAATAAGCGCGATAGGTTTTTTCAAGCTTGGCATCGGTAGCAGAAATTTCAAGCGTTTCAAGATAAAGTTTATCGAGAAGTAGTCTAGCTGCCACTTTAGCGTAAGCTGGCTCTTTTTCCACTTGTGATCTGGCGGCCATGATCAGCGCGGATTGTACCTCGTGGTCTTTGATGCCGTCGTAAAAATTATCGGTGGCGTGTTTATAAATATCTTCTGCCGATACTTCTTTTAAACCGCGACAGGCATAGGCAATTTTATCTTTTAAGGGATCGCTTTTAGGTGTTTTGGCCGTTTCTTTAATTTCATGTACCGGTAGGACTTCAGGAGCCTGCTCTTTTTTGGCGCGGTTCAAAATAAAATCTTTGGCCACATTAAAGTAACCCTCGCGCATGAGCTCTTCTTCAATCATATCTTGGATGTGCTGGACGTGGAGTTGATGGCCAGATTTGTTGAAGGCCATTGCCGAGCCGACGACCTTTTGCGTTAAAAAATTCACCGCATCGATGATCAGTTGAGGGGAAGCACCTTCGACTTTATGCACTCTGCGAAAAGCCATTTCTAATGTTTTAGAAATTTTCATGGGGTTAAAGCGCACGGGATTTGCCTCGCCCACGCGCGTGATTTTCATATGCCTAGGGGAATCCTGGCGCAATTCTTTGTGCTTATCGCGATAGATAATATAATCCCTAGCAACATCATGGTGACCGTTTTTCATCAACGTCACCTCAACCAGGTCTTGGATGCCTTCGACATTTAAGCAAACGCCTTTACTAGATAGGGTAAACGCTTGATTGATCACTTGATCTGCCACCAATCCACAAGCTTCTAAAACATCTTCGGGTAAATTTTGGGGCTTAGGGGTTTTACGCGTATCTCGGAATGCCGCTTCTAGTGCTCGAAAAATGCGTTCTCGTTTAAATGGGACGAGAGTGCCATCGCGTTTAACCACTGTAAAATGACTTTCCAAAGAACCTGTAGCATCTTTCACGCCACTTGTCTTTAGCATTGCCATCAGCTCGCTTGTAGAATCCTTTGATGAAGAAGTATACCCTTGTGTCATTTTTGCACCCTTATTCCTTAAATTATTATACGAAAATTTCCTAAATCAGCGCTAATCAAAGCCTTGCTGTCTCTTCTTTTAGCTACCACATCTTGTAGCCTTACGCTTATACTTCTACTATATATTGTAGTTCAACGCAATTTGTCCATCACAAAAAACGCAATTTTTTTCGGCGGATTTCAAGCGCAACAAAACAAACGGTTTAGATCAGCGAAATTTTTTGGTCGGATGACTTTTTGCGCTTTTTTGGAGATTTTGGAGGTAGTGAAAAAGCGTAGTCTAAAGATGTAGCAATCCAAGATTTCAGTTCTACTACATTGTTTTGTACGCTCAGCGGAATTTTCACGTATTCTTTCATCACGCGCCCAGCCATTGGCTCGAACTGCAGAGCACCATGAGTTTGCATAACAGTGAATCGGAAATCCTCAGGGAGGCGCAGCACCCAACTTTCCTCATGTAGACCAGTGAACATATTGCCTTGAACAAAGCAACAAGGATAACCGAACATTTTTTTGCGATCGATGTCGTCGAAATGCTCCATCACAGTATGAAACTTTTCAATCAGCTCTTCAGATGAACGTTTCCATGCCATGCCGCAAATGGTAATAGATGTCGCCATTTGCAATCAATCAATAACCTTGTCATGATAAGCAACCATGGTACGACTACTTTTTACTTGTCTTTGCTTAGCTTCATTATTTTCTATGACAGTAGAAGAGAAACTTGGGCAGATGTTGATGGTGCACTTTCGGGGCCAAGAGATCAATGATGACGCCAGGCGTTTAATGGATGAGGCCCACGTAGGTGGTTTCATTTACTACAATTGCTTTAACGGCGCCCTTCCCATGCAAACCGTGCAGTCATTATCCTCAGATTTGCAAAAATATAGCCAATGCTTCCTTTTAATTGCTGTTGATCAAGAAGGAGGGCGTGTTCAACGCTTAAAAAAGGGATTTACGCACATGCCACCGCCTTGTCGCATGGACAACCCCTACGAAATGGGGCGTGTCGTAGGTCGAGAATTAAAAGCTGCTGGGGTTAACCTAAACTTGGCACCTGTAGTGGAATCCTATCTTGGCGATCGGAGCCAAAAAGAGGCTCAGTGGTTTATCGATGGTATGCAGCAAAGTGGGATTTTAGCTTGCGCCAAGCACTACCCAGGTCATGGAAAGAAGACGATTGATTCTCATTTTGGCTTGCCAGTCACCGAAAAGCTTGCCCCCTTTCCCATTGGCAGTGCCGACCTTGTCATGACCGCGCACGTGCTTGTTCCAAGTGTTGATCCTAACTTTTGTGCCACGCTTTCTAAAATCTGGATCAATCGATTAAGAAAAAAATTTCACGGAGTGGTTATAACCGATTCACTGCCAATGGCTGGCGTTTTGCAAAATGCTAAAAATTTAAAAAGGGCCGCGCATTTGGCTATTGAAGCCGGTGTAGATATTCTGCTTTTTGGTGGCACACAACTCGTAGGATCAAGCACTATAGAAGCACTTGATCCAGAAGAATTGATCGACTTGCACCGCAGCCTTGTAGAAGATGTAAGAGCTGGTATACTTGATGAAACTCTCATTGATTGTGCCGTGGCAAGAATTCAAAAACTCAAGGCACAATTGCAGACAAGGACAGAATATGGTAAGAGTAAGACATAGAAGAAGGATACCCATGAAACGCATTAATCTACTTCCCAATCTCATTACAGCATTTGGCCTAGCATGTGGGCTATTTGTCATTTTTCGCACCTTAAGCCATGCTCCCCACATCACGACGTATCAGTTTATGCAAACATCGGTGCTTCTTTTAATCGTAGCCGGTTTTGCCGACGTGCTCGACGGGGCCATTGCGCGCCTGATGCGTCATGAAAGTGAATTTGGTGCTCTTTTTGATTCTTTGGCCGATGCCATCTCTTTTGGAGTCGCTCCTTCTGTTTTGATGCTCAAGACATTGAGTACTGAACAAGAGACGCCTATGAATTTCTTGTGCATCGTAGCTGCCATGCTCTACTCTATATGCGGCGTTTTGCGTCTGGTGCGTTTTAATGTAAAAGCCCATGAGGCTCAAAAAACAGCTTCTTTGCGCGACTATCACAAAAATTTCTCTGGGCTGCCTATTCCTGCCGCTGCAGGGGCTACCGTTTCAGCCAACCTGTTCCTGTATTCGCCTTTTGCCGATAGCTGGTTTTCTCCCTCCGATGCCGTGCGCAGCTGGGTGTTGATCGGTGTCATGGTCTTTATTGGTCTACTCATGATCAGCAAAGTGCGTTTTTTCAGTCTTAAAACCTTCCAAATACGCGTTAGATCCAGCACATTGGTTTTTTTCACTGCCGTTGGAGCGCTCTTTGTTCTCTACGGCATACTCCACTTTTTTTCGATCTTCGTTCTAGCTTTTGCCTGGCTCTATGTTCTGTTGGGCTGTATTCTCACCATTATTCGCCTCATAGCAGGGTCAAAGTCTAAGGCACTTAAGGACTTCGAACCTGAAGACCTAGAGTAGGAGGCAACGCTTTTGGCGTATTTTTGATCCTTGCTCGGGGGAGGTCCTGCCCAAGTGGGCATGTCCCCCTCACGACGGATGCGCCTTCGGCGCCCCCTCCGGGTCAAAACTACATCCAAAATCGAGTGCCTCCTAATGCAGGGACCTTATAATATTCAGTAGTTTATGAGATTTGCTGGTTCAATGTACGCGCAGAATTGATGTCTGCGTTATTTGTGCTGTTTGTAAGTGCCTTATTATTAATAAGTTATTTTTGTGTAAATAAATTATTTAAATTAATTAAATAATTTGTTATAATAGTTAAAGGAATTAAAAAAACCAATTTAATAAAAGGTAATAATATGGGATTTTTCGATATATTTAGAACGCCGGCGCAAAATACAGTTGTTGCAACGGAACAGGCTAAAACAAGAGATGTAGCTTTTGATGCGACAGCTGAACTAAGAGCTAGAGTTTCCAAAGCGGCTGTGGCTGCAAACGGGTCTGGAGCGCATATGCAGGCGGCGATCGCACGCAATATTGCAGGCAGAGTTCAGGCTAATACACCAGAACAGAAAGAAACGACAACTTTAAGAGTGGATGCCCCAAAGCCTCTTCCTCAAATGACTGATGATTATGGATTCATTACGCCAAATGAAGGTGAAAGAGAAGCATCTTCAAAAGATGTAGCAGCGGCACGCGCGACTAACTTAAAGCTGGCAGAAAATGAAAGACCGGTTGTTGCAAGACCTGATTTTGCTCGTGAAGCAGCAGCAAGAGTTGCGCAAAGACGAGCGAAACCGCTTCCTCCAACACCTACAACTCCTCCGGCACAGCCGCTTCCAACAATGGCCATAAAAGGATAAACCAATCATGCCTCTGAACATAAAGAGGCATGTAAATCATATTAATTAATAACTGACTGGTTAGGTGCAGTATTGCCGTAAAACCATGATCAGGGTGGCCTGAATGATTGCCTCCGATTGAGGGATGATCAGGTTGTTTTGAGGATTGCGAATGCGCGACAGCCGCAGATGTGGCCCTTGAAATTCAATTTTTCTCAGTAAAAGTCCATATTCAGTTTGGGCCAGTGCGATCTCGCCCGTTTCTATTTCTGATCTTGCCTCGATAATGAGAAGATCTCCATCAATAATTGCATCTAAGGCAAGTTCGTCACCGCGTACACGTAGAGCATAGCAGCTATGATCTGTTGGTGGAAGCTGCAGAGGAATCTGGGTCTCCATAGAAGCGGAAATTTCTAAGGGCTGGCCGTCGGTAAAGTGGCCGATGAGGGGCAGGGAAGTTAGATCATTAGCAGGCGTAGGATTTTGATCAAGATGGCCTTTTTTTTGCAGGGCTGCCATATGCGTTGCAACGGTGCTGACCGAGGCATACCCCATAGCTCGCATGATCTGGCGATACGAGGGAGTGATACCAGTGGTTTTATGTGCGTTTTGGATGAAGTCGAGGATGGCTTTTTGCTTGAGTGTCAGAGCTTTCATAAGGAGTGCCGTAAAATAGCTTGAACCAAGCAAGATATGCTAAAGTTAGATTTCAATGATAACTTCAACCACTGTGTTTTTCCGCTTTGCCCGCGAACAATTTATTGTTTTCAGTAATCTAAGGTACAACTTTAAATCTGTCAAGTTTGTTGTCTTAATATACCTGTAACCAATGAGTTAAATTTTATTGTACTTTTAGGATTGAAAGACCTATGATCCGGGGGATGGAGTTAGGGTTGCTCATAAGTTTGGTGCTTGCTTTGGGGCTGGCAGGTCTTGGTTGGTGGCGCTATTTGAGCGCTAAGACCAAAGTGCAAATCCTAGAAGAGGGATCAAAGCAACTAAAAGATGCCTTTTCCGCATTGTCATCAGATGCCTTGGCCCAAAACAACCAGGCATTTTTGCATCTAGCAGAAAGCGTGCTGGGTAAGTTTCAAGAGCGAGCTAAGGGAGAGTTGGAGCAAAAAGAAAAGAGCATTGATCAAATGGTTAAGCCTGTTCAGGAGTCTTTGAGCAAGCTGGACCAAGAGATGCGCAAGCTTGAACTTGAGCGTAAAGGTGACCACGCGGGTCTAAGAGCTCAGGTAGATCAGCTGATCAAAAGCGAAAAGTTATTGCACTCAGAGACATCCAATTTGGTTAAGGCACTAAGGGCTCCCATTGTGCGGGGTAGGTGGGGCGAGCTGCAGCTTAAGCGGGTGGTGGAACTAGCGGGCATGGTGAATCATTGCGATTTTTTTGAGCAGCAGCAGACAGCAGATGGCGCCATGCGTCCTGACATGATCGTGCACCTGCCCGGTAATAAGCAAGTGATTGTGGATGCCAAAGCGCCACTAGAGGCGTACTTGGATGCCCACGAGATGACCGATGAGGCTTTGCGTCATGAAAAGCTCCAATCGCACGCGAGGCAGGTTCGGCAGCATATCACCAGCTTAAGCAAAAAATCGTATTGGGACCGCTTTGAGAGTCCTGAATTTGTCGTGTTGTTTTTGCCCTCGGAGACGTTTTTTTCTGCAGCGTTGGAATTTGATCCAAGTCTAATTGAAGTGGGAGCTGGCCAGGGTGTCATTTTAGCCACACCAACAACCCTCATCGGGCTATTGCGCGCGGTAGCTCACGGCTGGAAACAGGATGCTATTTCTAAAAATACTCAAATGATTAGTGAACTTGGTCACGAGCTTTACAAGAGGATCAACGATATGACGAGCCATTTTGGCAAGGTGGGAAGGGCTTTATCGCAATCGGTAGAAGCCTATAACAAGACGATTGGATCATTAGAGAGTCGAGTGCTGGTCACTGCCCGAAAATTTCAGGAGTTAGGCTCGGCCAGAGGCGATATTGAGCTAAAACCCTTGGAATTTATCGAAAAAATCACCCGCACAAATGATGAATCCACTCCTCATCAATTCCGGCTTGGCGACGATGATCAGGATGGTAAATAGGGCCCCTGGCTCTTCGTGGCGTCATTAGGGGGGATAAGCTTTCAGTCCACATTTGGTAGGCGCTTTTTTCTGGTGGTTTGAATTTTTTTAGCCAGTTGTAACCAAAAGATACATGGCCGATCTCATCGTCTAAAATGCGCTGCATAAGTGCTGCGCTAGAGGTAGCCTCAAAGCGTTCAAATGCCGATTTATAAATGGGAGCAAAGTCTAAGTTGGCCATCTCAAGGGTTAAGCACATGGTACTCACATAGTGTGCTGGATGGGTGATAAAACGCGTGTGGGCCCAGAAATGTCGATAGAGGGGAAGATCTCCAAATTGGATGCCCAGATGCTGCATTTCTTCCATGTAGAGCCGTACATGCTCTTGCTCTTCTTTGAGGGTATTGGCCAGCCCTTTGCGAAAGTGGGGAGGTGCTTCGGGACAGGCAAGTAAAGTGTAGGCCATGATCTCTACTGCTAAAAGCTCATGACCGGCAAATCGATGCAAGCAAATAGCGCGTTTATTAGGGTCATGTAGATCATGGAGAGGTGGGAGTTTTTCAGACTTTTTCCGCTTGCACAATTCCATGCCGATTGGACGTGAAGGCTCATCCCAAAGAAGGGGAGGACCTGGGTGGTAATCGGTTAGTTTAACAGGAGAATGGAGTTTGTTTTCGAGAGTATCGGCGCTAAGAATTGAGATAGCCCACTCTCTAAGTTCTAGCGAGTGGGCCATAGATTTTTTATTCGGCTTCAATCACGTAGTAGGCTGGAAAAGCGAAGCTATTGTTAGGCCTTGCTGATGCCATCATAGTCACTTTCTTGCCAACAAGTGCTTGTAAGTTGACTGTTGTGCTGTATAGGTAAGCTGAAAGAACTCCATCTTGGCGTAGGATATAGTCACCTGGTTTGCATTTGACCGGATCGGTGTAGGCTTCAACAATACCTGATATTTTGACCGCGTTAATTTTCTGAGCGGCATAAAAATCGTCCATGGTTTTGGCGTGGTGCATGCCCGACCATGTAAGGTATAGCGCCTCTTCTAACGGCTCCCACATTTTCATGCGATCAGTGTGGACGTTAAGTTTGTCTTGCACATCTGTGGTCAGGGTTACATCACCAGTGATTTCAATACCTTCTGCTCTCGCTTCAAGGTAGGCGATTTTCTTTTGGAGGTATTCTTCTTGTACTTTGGCCAGCGCTTTGGAAGCTTTTTCGCAGTGCGCTGGAAAGTCAACGTAGTCTTGAATAATTGTCTGGTAGCCGTGTGTAATGCGTCCTAAATCGATGTCAGAATAGGTTTTGCGCATCTCAGCCTGTGTGAGAAGGTTGGCTGAATCTAATAATTGATTGACAGTTGCACAGCGCTTATCATGGATGGCTTTGAGATCAGGTCCCCCAGCGTAGTCAACATACTCTTTTGCAATGAAGAAGCGCGTGTCAGCGGGAGCGTCGATTTCTAGCCATTTATGGTTATTTTTACAAATGGCACCTTCGACTTTTGCGCCGCTTGATAAGTGAGCCACAATCGGTGCTTCAAGATCGGGATGCAGCCGGACATTGACTCGATTGCCTTCAACCACGCCGTCTAGGATGAAACTGCGAAAGATATAAGCGTGTTGGTCTGCAAGTGGCTGGACAGCGTAAAAATCACCTTTTTGGCCCATGACGACAACGAGCTCATCTTTGCTAAGCTCTTTTACTACGCAAGAGTCTAAATCAGCACCTGTGCGCATTCGGACATTGTTGCCGTTGATACGGCCGGTGAAAGCTTTATAAGAGCTATCCAACATGTAAACTTTGGGAGTTGTATCTTTTGCGGGAGCTACAGCTTCCGTTGGTTTCTCTGCAATGACCGAAATTTCAGTATCGCTTTGTGCAAACAACGCAAGTGGTGCGGCACAAAATGCAAGCCATAGTTTTGACATGGGGTATCTCCTAACCTTTAACAACTTTACCCCATTCTATGCGCACCGTCTATTTTTGCCAATGACGAATTTAACCAGGCTATGAATTAACGGTGTATTTTAATTATTTGCGGAAAAAATAAGAGGGCATTTTCGCTAGCTGTTAAGAACTGCGCGAATGTGCTCGCAGTTTTTTTCACCACAGGTGCAGCCAATCGGTTCACCCAGAAAAACAGAGTACTGCTCTTTTGCGTTGAGAGGATTTGCCACCAAATAGAGTTGCTTGTTGCCCTCAGTTGGATTTACAATCCAGTCTTCGCGGAATTGTAATTCTTCATCAGGGACTTCGATTTCCTCAGAGGAATATTCAAACCCTTGGTGTGTTTCACCTTGAAGTGCGCGGGCGATCTGGCAGTAAAAACAATTGCAATGGGGCTCTGCCGGTGGAAGGTTGATCGCTTCTTGGTCCACGCCGAGAGCTTTTGAAACGGTGACAATTTTATCCAGAACATCAGCTGGCATATCGGGGGCATTTTTTTGATCGGGGTTGTGCTGCATAGGGATTCCCATCCCTTCCATTCCTTCAGCCATGCGAAAGGGCATGCCGAAGCTCATTTCCATCTTAGGCGGATTGTCTTGGGATGTATTAGGTGTAAGAGAGGCCTCATGGGCTGCAAAAATGCGTTTGATGTCTTCTTCACTCAGGTTGGGAACTTCATGGAAACGGCCTGATTTAAGGTGAACAAGCAGGATGCCATTTTGAACTTGTAGCGATGACACTTCACTCCAAGCTACAGATAGGTGGGGAGGGATGCTTAAAATATTTGGATTTACGCTCATATAGTACTCCTAACTTTACTTTAGTATAACAAATTGGTGTGAGTTTGTCAATAAATTTAGCACTTGAGGTTGTGGATTGCTGAAAAATGTTGTAACTATCTGAAAGTAAAGATGTAAGCAATTATGAAAATGTGTGCTTTCCAAAAATGGCAGTAAAGGTTATGAGAAGGGTATTACTAATTTAATCTAAAGTTGGCTATGACTCGTAAAACTTATCTCATTGATACTAACGTTCTTTTGCATGATCCTGAAGCAATGCATACTTTTAAAGATAGCGACGTTGCTATTCCTGTTACTGTTTTAGAAGAGCTGGATTCTAAAAAGCATTTAACATCAGAGCTCGGCAGAAATGCCCGAACCGCTGTACGTTTTATCAATAGCTTAGCCGAGAAAGGGCGTCTCCATGAAGGCATTGGTCTGAGTAATGGAACCAAATTTCATACATTAATGGATGCTCCAAATAGTGAGCGAAAGCCTCTATCTTTTGATTGGGCGCGCAATAAACTGCTACTATCTGCCTACCAATTAAAAGAAAAAGGCGTTCCAGTTGTTGTTGTGTCTAAAGACTTTGTAATGCGCGTCAAAGCTGAGTCTCTAGGGATTGAAACGCGCGATTATTCATTGACCGAAGGCGGGTTTGACCATCTTTATCCCGGCTATCACACAATAGAAACAACCAAAGCTGAAATCGATTTGTTTTACAAAAATGGTTATATTGAAGGGCAGACTGGAGATTTTTTAGCTAATGGATATGGAGTGATGACTTGCCCCGAGCAATCATCGGCAATTGT
This sequence comes from Chlamydiales bacterium, assembly GCA_024233455.1. Classification (GTDB taxonomy): domain Bacteria; phylum Chlamydiota; class Chlamydiia; order Chlamydiales; family JACKPQ01; genus JACKPP01. The sequence goes on along the minus strand of JACKPP010000002.1, from coordinate 416,681 downwards.
GCGTTTTGACAAAAAACAAAATAAACTTTTGCCGCTTCAGTCGATTAAGCGCGATGTATGGGGTATCCATCCTCTAAATGTGCAGCAGCGGTGTGCCATGGATCTTTTGCTCAACGATAATATTAAGCTTATCACGTTGATTGGCCCTGCAGGTACTGGAAAAACGATGATGGCAGTGGCCTGCGGTTTGCGCAAAGTTTTTGACGAAGATGTCTATAGCCGGATTTTGATCAGTCGCCCGATTATGCCGCTGGGCAAAGACATCGGTTATTTGCCTGGAACCAAAGAAGAGAAACTTTTCCATTGGATGCAGCCCATTTACGATAACCTCGAATATTTATGTGAGACCACATCGGGGGAAGGGAATGCTGCGGATACGCTTACATTCGTCAAAGAAAGTGGTAAAATCGAGATGGAGGCAGTGACCTACATCCGTGGTCGCACCTTGCCTCGCATGTTTATCATTATCGATGAAGCACAGAACTTAACGCCACATGAGATAAAGACGGTTGTGTCAAGAGCTGGAAAGGGTACCAAAGTGATTTTGACTGGTGATCCGACTCAGATTGACAATCCTTATCTCGATAAGGATTCGAATGCGTTGACCTATATTGTCAATAAATTCAAGGATCAGCCAATTTTTGGTCATATCTATTTAGATCGTACAGAGCGCTCAGAGCTAGCGGCACTTGCAGCTAAGATTTTGTAAGTCTGGGCACACGGAGTTGAGATTAAAGATCTAAATGCTTTAAAAAGTTTTCGCCTTTTACAACTTCAATGGAGCCGGCGTGGTATTCGCGTTTTAGCTCTTTTACTACTTGTACTGCCGGTAGGTTGTACTTTTCATGAAAGTAGATAAGACTGGGACTGATGATGTGGTTGGCGTGTTTGACTTCGATGATTTTTTCAATTTTATGGTCGCGCGTTAGGGCAAAATTGACTTCTTTTCGCTCTTTAGTATGTAAGTAGTGCAAACTGTAATTTTCTGCTTGGTAGTCTATTTTGGCATGGACATGTTTCAAAAGGCTAAGACCAACAAGATTTTCAAATTTAGTTCCCTCATCCCCTTTAACGAGGCCAGTATCAAAAAAATATATTTTGGGTTCTTTTAGCAAACTGCGCGCAATATTTTTTGAAAAGGGAGTGATGCGAAAAATAATGTAAAGTGCTTCTAATATGGCAATGTATTTTTTGACTGTATTTGGGGATATTTCTATATCTTGGGCTATCGATGAATATGAAATAGGGGAGCCCACCCGTTCTCTTAACATTTCAAAAATGAGTCGAATGGCGTTAAGGTTTTGAATATTTTCAAAATTTAAAACATCTTCCCGCAATAAACTGTCGACGTATTGATTTTGCCAACGTTTGGCATCAGTGTCGTTATCTGCTAAGAAAGGCTCAGGAAAGCCGCCGCGTTCGATAAGACGGTTGAGCGTATAGGGTTCATGGGCTTGAAAGAGCTCAGCAGGCGTCAGAGGAAGCAAACGATGAAGGAAATACCTGCCAGCCAAAGAATCTCCCACTTGTCGGAATATTTCAAGTCTGGCGCTGCCGGTGGCTAGAATTTTCTGGTGAGGTAATTTGGTATCAAAAATACCTTTTAGATAGTTTTTCCATTGGGGCATTTTGTGTATTTCGTCTAGGATGATAAGTTCGGTTGAAGGTAGCCAGCTCTCATTTTTGATCATTTTACGATCTGCATTCCGATCATAGTTAAGGTAGGTTGTGTGTTTAAAGCCTTCTCCTATTTCCTTGGCTAGCGTTGTTTTGCCCGCTTGCCTTGGGCCAGCAAGAAGTACCATTTTCTTGTTTAAATCGCGCACAATAGCTTGTTTTTGAACCCTTTCCATATTTGACTATTTTGCACGAAAATGCGGAAAAGTCATGACTATTTCGCAAATCAGTGCAAAATAGTCAAATTATTAATTTTTGACAAATAATTAAATTAGTTGTAAATAAAAGAATTATAAGTATAAATTTGGAGTTTTATATATGAATATTAAACAAATTGTCGGTCTAGTTGTTTTGTTAGCTGGTATTGTTGCCATTTGTTTTGGCTTCTACGGCACGAGCCGTATGGCATCTGCCAGACAAGACATTAATACGGCAACGGGTTTTATCCCGGAAAATCGCATTAAAGGCGCAGTATCAGGTGCTCTTCACGGCGAAGTGGATAAGTATAAAGGTCAAGTGACAACTTTGTTTGTCGCTGGCGGTATCCTTATCATCTGCGGTGGGGCACTCATGTATTTCGGTAGAAAGAAGCGTTAGTGTTCTTTTTCTCAAATCTTTTCTAGACAATTGACGTATTGTGTTGTAAAGACATTTACATATCTCATGCGTTAGGGAAGGGGAGTTGATTTGAGAAAGTTCAGAATGATTTTTGTCGCACTTTTGTTTTTTGCCGTTATTGGCCTTTCATTTCATTATCTTGGTACGCACAATATCGCGGTATTAAATCCGAAGGGAATGATTGCAGCTAAGCAAAAGCAGCTGTTTATCACCACGTCGCTGATCATGTTGATTGTCGTGATTCCAGCTATTGTTTTAGCGTTTGCATTTGCCTGGCGCTATCGCCACACAAATAAAAATGCCAAGTACACACCCGAATGGGCGCACAACACGCTGGCTGAAATCATTTGGTGGGGCGTGCCTTTTGCAATTGTCGTGGTCCTCTCATTTATTACGTATTTTTCCACACATGAGCTCAATCCATTTAATCCGATTGTCAATGGCAAAAAGCCGCTTAAAATTCAGGTGGTTGCCTTAGAGTGGAAATGGCTATTTATTTATCCCGAGCAGGGGATTGCCACTGTCAATTATGTGCAAATTCCAGAAAAAACCCCCATCGATTTTGAAATCACGGCCGATGCTCCTATGAATTCGTTTTGGATTCCCCAGCTTGGGGGCCAAATTTATGCCATGCCAGCTATGCGCACTGAGATGCATTTGATCGCGGATGAACCAGGTGAGTATCGGGGCTCTTCTTCACATATTAGCGGTAAGGGATTTGCTGGTATGCATTTTGTTACAAAGGCAACTTCTGAGCAAGACTTTGAGAGATGGGTGAGCAAAGCCAGAAGCTCTTCAAAAACATTGAATGCTGTCACCTATAAAGGGCTAGTCGTACCAAGTGAAAATAATAAGCCCACGTTGTATGTACTCGGTACAAAAAATTTATTCGATCAAATCATTGATCAGTATAAGGCACCAGCAAAGGTAGGAAAGTAAATGGATATACTGGGAAGATTAGACGACGATGCTTTGAAACACGATTGGATTGAGTACATGGCCGGTGTCTCGATGTTTGTAGGGTTACTGGCAATTGTAGCTCTGTTAACTTACTACAAAAAGTGGGGTTGGCTCTGGAGAGAGTGGTTCACCTCAGTGGATCATAAGAAAATCGGAGTGATGTACATCGTAGTCTCAGCTATTATGCTAGCTAAGGGCTTGATCGATGGATTGATGATGCGCGGCCAGCAGGCGTTTGCTTATGGCGACTCATCAGGTTATCTGGCCGCTGAACACTACCAACAGATTTTTACTGCTCATGGTGTAACGATGATTTTATTCGTTGGCATGGGTTTGATGTTTGGAATTGTGAACTTGATTGTGCCTCTTCAAATTGGGGCCAGAGATGTAGCCTTTCCTTTCTTAAATAATTTAAGTTTTTGGCTATTCTCTTCGGGAGGATTGTATATTTTAGTGTCCCTTGTGGTTGGAGTCTACGCTGGAACGGGGTGGAGTTCTTATCCGCCCCTTGCCGGCTTGAAATACAACCCGGGGGTCGGTGTCGATTATTGGCTGTGGACCATTCAGATAGCCGGGGTTGGGAGTTTGCTCTCCGGGGTAAATTTTTTGGTGACGATATTAAAGATGCGTTGCAAGGGTATGACCCTGATGAAAATGCCTATTTTTGTTTGGTCGGCGCTTACGATGATGATTTTAGTTATCTTTGCCTTTCCACTGCTCACAGCAGATCTTGGAATGCTTACCTTTGATCGCTTGCTCGGGACGAATATATTCACCTCTGAAAACGGTGGCAACCCGATGATGTTTATCAACCTTTTTTGGGCTTGGGGACATCCGGAAGTTTATATTTTGATTTTGCCAGCTTTTGGGATTTTTTCAGAGGTCGTGCCTGTATTCTCACACAAAAAGCTCTTTGGCTACGCCACCATGGTGTGGGCCCTTGTAGCGATTACGCTTTTATCTTTTATCGTTTGGCTACACCACTTTTTTACAATGGGCGCAGGAGCCAACGTGAATTCCTTTTTTGGAATTATGACGATGATTATCGCAGTGCCTACAGGTGTTAAGGTGTTTAATTGGATCTTTACGATGTATCGGGGAAAGGTGACTTTTTCTACCCCTATGATGTGGTTTTTGGGTTTTATTGTCATTTTTGTCTCAGGAGGAATGACCGGTGTGTTGCTCTCTATTCCTGGCTTTGACTTTCAAGTCCATAATAGCCTCTTTTTAGTGGCCCATTTTCATTCGGTAATTATTGGAGGTGTTGTCTTTGCCTTTTTTGCCGGATATACGTACTGGTTTCCAAAAATCACCGGATTTAGGCTCAATGAACGTTATGGGCGTTATGCTTTTTGGTCCTGGTTTATAGGCTTTATGGTGGCTTTTTTGCCGCTTTACGCTTTGGGATTTATGGGAGCTACTAGACGTTTGAACCATTATACTGTTGCTGAGTGGCAACCTCTCTTTGTTGTGGCAGCTATAGGGGCGGTGATTATTGCCTTAGGGGTCTTCTTTTCAGCAATTCAACTGGTGGTCAGTATCAAGCAGCGTAAAAGCACCCATGATACAACAGGTGATCCATGGGGAGGAAGAACTTTAGAATGGTCGACAACTTCACCACCGCCTGAGTACAATTTTGCAGTCCTTCCAGAAGTCGACTCTAGAGATGCTTTCTGGGAAATGAAAAAAAACAAAACGCCTAAAAGTACCGATTACCAAGAAATCCATATGCCTAAGAATACAGCCTGTGGCTTTTGGATTGGGGTACTCAGTTTCCTCTTTGGCTTCGGAGCGGTTTGGCATATGTTTTGGCTGGTAGCCTTGACTGGAATCGGGATGCTGCTGTGCATCATTGTTCGCCTCTACACCAAGAAAATTGATTACTACATTCCAGTTAGTGAGGTTAAGAAAATTGAAGGGAGGCGCGCATGAGTCAGTCTAGCCATCATCAGCACGATCAAGAGACGTACACCAAAACGGTTTTTGGGTTTTGGATTTACTTAATGACCGATTTTATGATGTTTGCCGCGCTTTTTGCGACATTTATTGTATTGAGGCATAATTTTTTTGGAGGTCCGCCCCCTAAAGAGTTATTCCATCTGCCTTACACGTTTGTTCAGACTGCATTTTTGCTATTGGCAAGTTTTGCAAGTGGTGTCGGCGGGGCATTTGCCCACCGGGGTAACAAACGAGGAACGCTTATGGCGTTTGGGCTTACGTTCTTACTGGGCCTGGTTTTCTTTGCCATGCAAACTCATGAATTTCTCTCCTTGATAAATAGTGGGAACGGCTGGCAGCGCAGTGCTTATCTTTCGGCGTTTTTTACTCTTGCCGGCACCCAATGGATGCATATGATTATTGCTTTGCTCTGGGTTGTTTTGCTCTTGATCCCAGTCATCCGTGAAGGAATAACGCCAGTTAGCGTCAAGCGCCTGACGTGTCTGAGAATATTTTGGCAATTTCTGTATGTGATTTGGATCTTTATTTTCGCTTGTGTGTACTTGATGGGGGTGTATTAAGATGGAATTAGAACAAAAATGTAACACGAGTATGCGTCCCCTTATTTGGGGACTGATTATCTCTGTGGTCTTGCTTTTGGGGATGTATGTTTTTGCTCAAGTCCCATACCTCGTCATTACCTTAACGGTTTTACAAGCAGTCGCTGTGTTGGTCTATTTCATGCATTTGGGATTTGAAGAAAAACCACGGTGGAACTTGCTGGTGTTTTTGGCAATGGTGGTATTGATCATCGCTGTTGTAGCCGGATCGATCTGGATCATGTACAACCTCGACTACAACATCATGATGAAATAACTACTGCGGTTTGGCCTGGCACTTGTTGCAGCAGCCACAGCCTGAAGTGGATTCAGAATTTGGCTGGTTATTGTTTGGCCCTTTGGGGCTATTGCACGCTAAAAAGGAAAAAGCGATCAATAAAAGGAAACATGTTTTCATAATAAACCTCCGTTACTCACAATTAACACAATTAGGAATTTCATGGAAAAAGTTTTAAAACCAGCACTTACACTACTTATTAAAACCTATTGTCCACTGGCAAAACCGAGAATCATTCTGGGGAATGTGATCACTGCAGCTGGTGGTTTTTTCCTGGCAGCAAGAGGACAGTTAGATTTTCTGCTGCTGATTGCCATGCTTACTGGTATTTCTCTGGTGATTGGCTCAGCCTGTGTTTTCAATAATTACATAGACCGTGAGCATGACAAAAAAATGCATCGGACTAAAAATCGCGCCCTGGCCAAAGGAGATGTCCACATTGGTCGGACCCTACTGCACGCCGGTGTTTTAGTTGTGCTGGGTGTGGCTATTTTAGCTTTATATGCTAATTTATTGACGGCAGGGATTGCCGCCTTTGGATTTTTGGTCTATGTTTTAGCCTACAGTTTTTTGAAATACAAAACAGTGCATGCCACATTGATAGGCAGCATTGCTGGAGCAACACCGCCGGTGATTGGCTATGTAGCAGTGACCGGTCAAATCGATTTTGCAGCCTTCATTATCTTTGCCATCATCACCTTTTGGCAAATGCCCCACTTCTTTGCTATTGCCATTTACCGAATCAAGGACTATACCAAAGCAGCTGTTCCGCTTCTGCCAATCAAAAAAGGCATACGGCGCACCAAAATTCAGATGGCACTCTACTGCATTGCCTACTTGTTAGCCTTGGCTGCGCTTTCATTTTTTGGCTTTGTCGGTTTGGGCTTTTTAGTTCTCAATACGCTTTTTGGTCTTCGATGGCTCTGGCTTTGCATGCAGGGATTTAGATGTGATAATGATGTTCAGTGGGCCAGGGGAGTTTTTCTGTTTTCGCTGGTTGTCGTGACGGTACTGTGTCTTTCTATTCCGTTTTCGACCTAATGACCTGAGCTCTGGGTTTGTATCGCTTATAATTTGAAGATAAGCTACCTGAGAAAAAAACCTAAGCTATTTGTCTGAAAAGACGCGCCGTTATTTGTAACGGCGTCTTGTCGTAAATTGCTTCTTAGGTGTGCTGCTTGGTCTCTTTCCGAATGGGCGTCTTTGGCCGCGGTTAGGACCTGGGCCTGACGATTGCTTTTTCAAAGCTTTGGGCTCTAGTCCAGCAATTTCGATGGGATTGATCAGCTGTCCGATGTATTTTTCAATTTTTTTGATGAAAAAAGTTTCACCGCGAGTGACAAATGAAAGCGCTGTTCCTTTGGCTCCAGCTCTACCGGTTCTGCCGATGCGGTGAACGTAGTCCTCCACATTTTGAGGCAGATCAAAATTGATCACGTGGGTGATCGATTGCACATCAATCCCTCTGGCTGCAACATCTGTGGCAACGAGGATATTGATTTTACCAGCCCGTAGTTCTGAGATGGTGCGAATACGCTGCCTTTGGCTCATATCACCGTGCATAGCACCAGTGTTATAACCTTTTTCTTGCAGCTCTTTGACCAACTTACTGGCATGGCGTTTTGTAGATGTAAAGACGATAGCATTGCTCAAAGAGCTCTCGTTTAGGATATGATCGAGCAGGCGGTTTTTATGATTTAGATCGTCAGCAAAATGGAGATTCTGTTGAATGTTTTCATGTTTCGAGTGCTCATGGTGTATTTTAACTTCGATGGGATCGGTTAATAGGTGCTCAGAGAGCTTAATAACGCTGTGTGGCATCGTCGCTGAAAAGAGCAGTGTTTGCCTAGAAGAAGGTGTCTTAGCTGCGATGTCTTTTACCGGATCGATAAATCCCATGTCTAACATGCGGTCCGCTTCGTCGAGTACCATCATCTCTATGTCTGATAAATCGACTTTCTTACGCTGAATGAAGTCGATCAGTCTACCAGGAGTGGCGATCAAGATATCAAAGGGCTTAGATAGCTTGCGCATTTGCACGTTCATGGGAGCTCCACCTAATACACACACTGTTTTAAGGTGTTGCAAATACCGGCTGTATTTCTTGGCTTGGGTCTCAATCTGTAGTGCTAGTTCTCTTGTAGGGACAAGAACAAGCGCCCTGGGTCCTTTTTTCCTTTCGGATTTAGCTAGTTTATCGAGCATCGGCAGCAAAAACGCTGCTGTTTTGCCTGTCCCAGTTTGTGCTGAAGCCCTAATATCTAGGCCTTCTAAAACTTTAGGGATAGCTATTTGTTGAATTTCTGTAGGTTCAGTGTAGCCTGCGCTAGTCAGAGCCTTTAAAATCTCATCATGTAAATTTAAGTGATCAAAGAATTGGTTCATGTTCCCATTCTATCAAGTTTTTCTGATTTAAAGATACAGAATAATGCTGGCAGGTAGAAAATAGCAAAAATCCTTCAAAAATATACTCTCTGTAAATATATAATTAAAATATTACATATTTAGTAATTCAACGAGTCCGGTTTTAAGGTTATAGTAGGCAGCGCGCACTTCAAGTTGATTGTTTTTTATAAGTCGTTGCAAGTTAGGGGTGTTTTTTAAATAACGGGCCATATTGACAGCATTCAATTTGATAGCTCTTTCCAGCAGATCGGGACTTTTGCTTTGACGCGCATTTAATACGGAAGGTTCAATAAATTCGGCTATTTCGGTAATATCACCAGTATTACCTTGGACAACCGCATTCACAGCCCCGCAGTTTTCATGGCCTAAAACCACAATAATAGATGAGCCGAGATATAGAGCTGAGTACTTGATGCTCTCAAGTTCGGTTTGCCCAATGATATTGCCGGCAATGCGCACTACAAACAAATCACCCAAACCCTGATCAAAAATAATTTCGGGGGCAACTCTTGAATCTGAGCAGCCTACAATGACAGCATAGGGAAGTTGCTTAGAGGCTAGCTCTTTTCTGCGCTCACCGCTGCGGTTAGGATGCTCGGATTGATCACTCACGTACCGCTGATTGCCCTCCATTAGCATAGATAGGCCTCTACTAGGTGTAATCATTTGTTGGGCTTGGGCGTTGCAGATAAAAACAGCAATAATGACAAATAAAATCTTGAAACTCTTCATGGAATAGAACCTTGTAGCGTGTTTCTTTACCTATAAAGTGTTAGATATTTTTTTTGCTACAAAACCAATCTATATAAGGCAGTTCGATTACAGATATTTATTTGTTTCAGCTCAAAAATTTGAATGCTTCACTTCTTCTTGGAAAAAGCTAAATAAAGCAGCTATAATGCACTCATGAGGAAAGATTAATGCAATCGGATGATATACATTTAGACTTTGTCAGAGCAAGGCAACTAGCGTATGAGACGAGTGGGCTGCATCTCAACAACATTAGAAGAGAAGTAGAAAGTGCTGAATATGGAGCGTGTGAATTTAGATTAGGTGGTAAGCTTTGCAAATTTCGAGTTGGAAAAGTCACCCCCAAAAAAATGGGGTTCTTTATTACGATATGGAAACGCGATGGAGTCGGACCAATTATGCCTTATGATTTAACAGACCCGGTGGATTTATTTGTCTTTAGCGCTTGCACCTCACAACATTTTGGACAGTTTGTCTTCCCCAAAGCAGTTCTACACGAAAAAGGTATTCTCTCAAGAGAGGGAATAGGGGGAAAGAGGGCGTTGAGGGTTTATCCTCCATGGGTTCTTGCGCCTAATCGTCAGGCAAAAAAGACTCAAGGATGGCAAGTTCAATATTTTTTTGAAATTCCAACTACTATTCCCGTCGAATCAGCTCGAATTCGCCAGCTGTTTTTTTCCAAAGAATAGCTTTAGAGAGGAGGTTCTTTAATCGCTTGTTCCGTTTGCATAAAAAAGCAGTCGGCCTGGGTGATCTCTTCGGCCATATTTGGGTACGCGTACTTAATTTGCTAAGGGGCTTAATGAGGCAGAAACATCAAAAGTTGTATTTTTGCCTGTAGTTCCCACGCTTTTAATGACGTTGGCATTTAGGTCAAAATCGTTAAGGGCGATCCATTTGATTGTCTGGTCATCGTAAGATTTGAAATAGTAGCGCAACGCATTTGGATCTTTGACCGATGTCAGCTGGGTAGAATCCGTAGAGATTTGTCCTTTATCTTTTTGTCTGGCCACGCCAACTGGGATATCGAACTGGTTCAATAGATGAAAAGTTTGTCCTACCAGATCCTCTCCATTTTTTGCTGGAATGGCCGTCGATGAGAAGATAGCAGCGCGAACAAACCTCGAAGGAGGGGTAAAATCACCTGGAAGGCCCACCATGCCCGATCCTTGCCCAAAAGGAGCTAGGCGGACATCTCTTAAGGTAATGGCTTGGGCATTAAATGGAGTTAGGTTGATAAAATTGCGCAGATTTGTCAAATGCCAGTCAAAATTCGGAGAGTTAGTAAAAGCCCCAATCTTATTTTCATAGGTCATAAGTGTGCCATCGATAGGCTCGATGACGAGTGCATCGCCTTGCTTGTCATACACAATGTAGTGGAAGGGAGCGGGAGTAGGTCCCCAGCCTTTGATGACTGTTGGTGCAATTACAACTGACTTCAGTGCGGCTTTGACCTCAGCAAGGGTAGCAAACTGAGTCAAAATCCAATTGGGAAACTCAACTGGAGATAGTGCCTTGGACTGATTCTTTCTATCCGTAGGTGTATAGCTTGCAAAACCAGGAAAATAAAAGGCCCCGCATGCTAGTCCCTTCTCGTTGACTCCATCCATGACCACTGCATCTTCAAAACAATAAACGCCGGCAACTGCATATTTTGAGGTATACTTTAGACCATTGCCTCGTGGAGTTTTACCAACAAAGGAGAACTTTCTGGGTATGACGCAAGCGTGCATATCGATGACTGTGCCGAATTCAACCGTTCTACCATTGACCGAAGTGCCATCTTGGGCAGTCATGCGCATGCCGGTACAAGCATCCACACTGCAGATGCACAAAGTAAAAATCGCACTGAATATCTGTAAAAAAAATCGCATTGATAAATCCCCCATCAATTCGCTTATATGAAAAGACATAGCGCAAATCAAGTTTTTTCAATCAGACGGTAAAATGGCTACAATCATTGCTCCGGTTTAGGTAGTCTACGGGGAATAGCAAATATGCCCAAAAAAGATAATGTCGGTTATACTACCCCTGTGTTCAAGCAACCCTAAATGAGGAAACGATGCAGCCCGAGTCAGTGACGCTGCCTGAGATCAAGTTAGTCGGAATTTGTGTGCGTACTAGCTATCAAGAAGAGCTGGATAAGATGAAGGGAAATATTTTTCCTTGTGTAAGACGCTATTTTCATGAAGGGCTAGCAGAGCAAATTTCGAATCGAAAAAAACCAGGTACAACGTTTTGTGCCTACACCGACTACCAAACAGACTATACCGGGGAGTACACCTACTTTATTGGTGAAGAGGTCGCTTCATTTGAACCCTTTGTAACCAAGGAATTTGAAAAGCTGATTATTCCCCAGCAACACTACATTAAATTTACAACAAAACCCGCTCCCATGCCCGATGTGATTGCAAACGCTTGGAATGAAATCCTGGCGATGTCTGCAAAACAACTAGGTGGAAAGCGTAGCTATAGGACAGATTTTGAAATCTACGATGAGAGAGCTTCTGATCATCAGAATATCGTGTTAGATCTATTCATTGGCATTCAACCCGAAGGAAAGTGAAATAATGGAAAAACTCCCAAGCTGTGTCAAGTGCGGCTCTGAATTTACGTATGAAGATGGGCCTCTATGCATCTGTCCAGAATGCGGTTACGAATGGGTCAAGGATTCGGGGGCCGAAGAGATTAAGCACGAGCTCAGTGTAAAAGATGCACATGGCAATCTTCTTCAAGATGGCGATGATGTAGTCATCGTTAAGGATCTCAAAGTCAAAGGAGCCTCTTCGGCACTGAAGGCTGGGGTAAAAGTGAAAGATATTCGTTTGGTAGAAGAGGTCAATGGGCATAACATTGAAGCCAAAGTAAAGGGTTTTGGATCAATGATGCTAAAGTCTGAATTCGTCAAAAAGTGCAATTAAATGACTAGCCTATGCGAGGGTGGTGAAAATCCATGAAAACTCCCTTGGTTCTTATTTCAGGACTTCTATCGAATGCCTCTCTATGGCAACACCAAGCCAGGCATCTAGATGAAATTGCTGAAATCGAAATTTTTTCTCCAACCCAAAATAGTTCTGAAAAGATGGTGGAAGCTTTTTTAAAAGTTGCCCCTCCAAAATTCGCGTTGGCCGGGCATTCCATGGGCGGATGGCTTTGTATCGAGATTCTGCGCGCTGCCCCTTCTCGCGTTACCAAACTTTGTTTACTCAATACGAGTGCCAGGGATGATTCCAATGAAAAGAAGATCAGGCGCCAAGAGATGATTCTAAGAAGTAGCAAGGGGCAATTTAAGGAGATTGCAAGAGATATTGCTGGTTTGTTTACTCAAAATCCTCTCATCAAGCAGGAGGTTGAAAACATGTTTTTAGATGTCGGCTGTGAAACGTTCATTTGTCAGGAAGAGGCAATGATGAACCGAAAGTCCTGTGAGTATATTCTACCAACAATCCGTTGTCCTGCCTTAGTTATCCATGCAGCCCAAGACCAAAATTTTTCACTTGAAGAGCATATGGAGTTGGCTGAAAAAATGCCGAACGCAAAGCTTGCCATTGTGGAGGATTCCGGACACATGAGTCCGCTTGAAATGCCCCAAGCAGTCACCTCACTTCTTCGTTTTTGGCTCACTTATTTCTAATCGGTTAATGGAATTTATCTCCTAAATAACTCAAAAGTACCAACAGAATATTTAATCCAGTATAAGTAAAGAAATTTAGCACCTAGGGAGGTCCTGCTATGAAAGACGATAACTTCAAACCTACCACAAATGATGCAGGGATTCCTGTTCCCAGTGATGAATTTTCTCTTACAGTTGGGCCCGATGGCCCTATATTACTACAGGATCATTACCTGATTGAACAGATGGCCAATTTCAACCGCGAAAAAATTCCTGAACGTCAACCCCATGCAAAAGGATCAGGGGCTTTTGGTTATTTTGAGGTGACTAAAGACGTCAGTGCTTATACCAAGGCGGCACTTTTTCAACCTGGCATCAAAACTGACACATTAGTGCGCTTCTCAACAGTCGCCGGAGAACAAGGAAGTCCTGATACTTGGCGTGATCCACGTGGCTTTGCTGTAAAGTTTTATACCAGCGAGGGTATTTACGATATGGTAGGAAACAACACTCCGGTATTTTTCGTGCGCGATCCGATGAAGTTCCAACACTTTATTCGCTCTCAGAAACGACGTGCAGATAATGGCTTGCGGGACAACGATATGCAGTGGGATTTTTGGACACTTTCACCTGAGTCGGCCCACCAAGTGACGTGGCTTATGGGGGATCGCGGGATTCCGAAGACGTGGAGGCATATGAATGGCTATTCTAGCCATACATACATGTGGGCCAATGCAGATGGCGAACGCTTCTTTGTAAAATACCATTTTAAGACAGACCAGGGTATAGATTTTCTTTCCCAAGATGAGGCTGACCGTTTAGCTGGAGTCGATGCTGACTATCATCGTCGCGATTTATTTGAGTCCATCAAACGTGGAGATCACCCAAGCTGGACACTTAATGTACAGATTATGCCATTTGAGGAGGCTTCCTCATACAGGCTAAATCCATTTGATTTAACTAAAATTTGGCCCCATAGTGATTATCCTCTGCAAGAGGTTGGTCGCTTAACGCTGAATCGAAATCCTAGTGATTTTCATACAGAGATCGAGCAGGCTGCTTTTGAGCCAAATAACATGGTGCCGGGGGTAGGCCCCAGCCCAGATAAAATGCTTCTTGCCCGCCTTTTTTCTTATGCTGATGCGCATCGTGCCCGCCTAGGGGTCAACTATAAACAGATTCCGGTCAATCATCCAAAGTGCCCTTTTCATAGTTACAGTAAGGATGGAGCAATGCGCGTAGAGAATGTCTCTGATCCGGTATATGCACCAAACTCAAAGGGAGGGCCAAAAGCGGATGGGAAGCGCTATCCCCAGTTCGAAGTATGGGGAGCAAGTGGTGAGTTTGTCCGTGCTGCCTACACCCTAAGAAAGGACGATGATGATTGGAGCCAGGCAGGTGACCTAGTGCGCAAAGTCATGGATGATGAGCAGCGTGATCGACTGGTTTCAAATGTCGTTGGGCATCTCAAGAAGGGTGTATCAGAGCCAATTATTAAGCGGGCATTAGAGTACTGGAGCAACATTGACCAGGATATTGGAGAGAGAATCAAAAAGGGGCTAAAGCAATCTTGATGGACAAAAACCTCAGGGGATGTTTTGGATGAAACTGAGAGTCAACATAGCCATATGATCAACCTGAACATCTTTCATTTGTTATGAAATCTTTTTTACATTCCGTACACGCTTAGAATTTTCCATTGGGAAAAACTCAAAATTCCCTATAATCCAAATCTTAAATTTTATGAGGAAAACGCCGAATGAATGCTGGTGAAATGATTCTCTACACCACCGAAGATGGTAAAGCTTCTATACAGCTATTCCCTGTAGAGGGGACTGTTTGGATGTCTCAAGCAGAAATTGCAACCCTTTTTCAAACGACTCCTCAAAATATCACGCTCCATCCACTTTTTAAGGAGACTTAAAATAAGATAGCAAATTCTGTAGGACCTGCCTTTGTATGGCCGCCTTTTCCAGTTTCGGCAAGTTGCAAAGAGCCTGTGGTTCAGACTTTTCAAGGAGTCACACTCGAAACTTTTGATATCGATGGAGTGGGAGATTTAAGAGCGCTTGCTGCGTTGGACGAAAATGTGGCCTGGGTTGGAGGCACGCAAGGGAGGATTGCCAAGACAGACGATGGTGGAAGAAGTTGGTTTTCATATCATATCGCTGGTGCTGAACAATTGGATTTTCGAGCTCTTTGTATATGTAATCCAGGCACTGTTTGTGCAATGAGCGCAGGGCCTGCAGACAAAGCATTATCGAGAGTTTATCGAACGGTTAATGGGGGGAAGCATTGGGATCTTGTTCTATTTCCAAAAGAACCTGGTATATTCTTTAATGCAATGGTCTTTTGGGATGCAAATCATGGAATCTTGCTTGGTGATCCGCTGGAAGATCGATTTGTGTTATTTAGGACAGAGGATGCCGGAGCAACATGGGAGAGGCTAAATCCTACAGAGATGCCCTTTGCGTTCAAGGGAGAAAAAGTCTTTGCTGCCAGCAACTCTTGTCTTGCTGTACAGGGATCAAAAAATGTCTGGTTTGCTACTGGCGGAGGAGAGTTTGCACGCGTTTTTTGCTCCGCTGATCGAGGTGATCATTGGACGGTTGTAGAGACTCCAATGCAGTTAAGCAGTCCTTCATCAGGGATTTTTTCTTTGGCCTTCTCGGATAGAGACACAGGCATTGCTGTCGGGGGCGATTATTGCTCTCCTACTGGCGGCCCGCAATCAAATATCATCGTCACAAACAATGGGGGAACCAGCTGGCAGCCGCTTTCTGATGCATCCCTTGCTCGACGCTATCTTTCCAGCGTTGCTTGGATTCGTGATAGCCGCGCGGTGGTTGTCGATGAATCAGTAGATCCATTTCATTCTGTTGCAATTGCAGGGGGATGTGGGTGGGCGGTAGGAGCAAGCAAGATGTGCGCCAGGTTCTTATTGACGAAGGATGCTAAAGACCATTAAAACCGATTCGGTATCTTGAGATTGCGTGGGAACAACCAAACCTAGAAGAATGGATGAGCCAGTTAAAGCAAATTTAAAAATGTACGGATTGATCCTGAAACGCATACTCTAACTTGGGGTATTGGAGACAATTTGGTCGATGTAAATCCAAGATTGTTAAGGGAAGAAATCGAGCAAAAATTGAGATAGGCACTCATGTCGGTTATGGCAAAAACTCCGGGAATACAACTGGTCGGTTTCCTAAAGGAGTGGTTGCTTTGGGATGGTTAGCAAAACCGAAGAAATTGTATGCAAAAACGATTTGCAGGGGTGCGCAATCACTAGAATCATCGATGTGTATCATCTAGATGCAGCCATAGCAGAACGATCCTAGGCTCAAAAATGGACGTTCTTTCGCCCTATGCGCATATATTTAATTCAATATAACCACAAATTTTGTAGCTTTTCTGTCGGTTTTTTGCCATGGTTGCACTTTGAAAAATACTTTTGCCAAATATGTTTGGTAAGTTCAAAAAAGTGTGGAATATCTAGAGGTAAATGATGAAAGAAAAAAGGATGAAAGGGAGCACAGTTTTTATTACAGGGGCATCGAGCGGCATTGGTAAATCCTGTGCAGAGCAATTTGCAGCACTTGGTGCTGATATTGTCATTACAGCTCGAAGAGAAGACCGCTTAAAAACTCTTGCCGAGGAGCTTTCATCAGAATATGGAATTTCTTGCGTTCCAATTCAGCTGGATATTCGAAGTTATGAACAAGTTCAAGCAGTGTTTAAGAAACTGGAAACAGACAAAATCGAAATTGATGTTCTAGTCAACAACGCCGGCCTTGCTTTAGCGTCAGATAAAATTCAAGAGGGCCAAGTTAGTAACTGGGATACAATGATCGATACGAATGTTAAGGGGCTCCTCTATGTAACAAAAGCTGTACTACCCGCCATGCAACAAAAGAACCATGGCCATATCATTAATATCGGCTCTGTTGCAGGCCATGGGTGTTACGTTTCGGGAAATGTCTATTGTGCAACAAAATATGCCGTAAGGGCTCTTAGTAAATCAATTCGTATGGATTTAATGGGAACTGCTATTCGAGTCAGCGAAGTTGATCCAGGAGCAGTTGAGACAGAGTTTAGCGAAGTTCGGTGGAATGATAAAATCAAAGCTAAAAAATTCTATCAAGGATTCCAACCATTAAGTGCTGAGGATATCGCTGATGCAGTTATCTATTGCGCAACACGGCCACCCCACGTGAATGTTGCAGAATTGGTTGTTTTTCCTCAGGCTCAGGCTTCACTTACCGATCTTCATCGACAAGGAGACATTGAGAAAAATGTGTTTGATGCCATCAAGTAAAAGTAGAAGTATTTACATAATAATCATTTGCCTTTTCGCTAATTATTTAAATGCTTCAAATCTAGAGGTAGACATGGATTTATGGAAGGCTGAGTGTTATGACGAAAATTCTCGTTTGCAGCAAACAATAGCGCAAAATTTTTTAAACCTTCTTAAGAACCAATTTTCACTTCAACCAGACGCTTTTCTTTTAGACCTAGGGTGTGGCAATGGTCGCATCACCACTTCTATACTAAATAGTTTTGACAGCATTCGCATTTTAGGAATAGACGCTTCAGCCGATATGATAAGTTTTGCCAACAATCATTTTGGCAATTCCCAGGTGATGTTCTCCGTTGATAACGTGGAACAGCTAAAAACTATTCAATCTAACAGTGTTGACGCTATTACCTCTTTTTCCTGTCTTCACTGGGTATTGGATCATGAAAGTGCGTTTCAAAGGATGTATGATGTCTTAAAGCCAATGGGGTGGTTAGGATGCATGTTTGCTGCTGAAACAGGTTTTGATGATCCGCTAGATGGTGCATTTGCTCAAGCCATGGAGGAAAAGCCCTGGGCAGATTATTTTAAAGAACCGGTGGCAGAGGTAGGCTGGAATATTGTTCAGCCAGAGAGTACAAAAAAACAACTGGAGAGAATTGGATTTCAGGTTGTACTCATGGATGTACAAAACTTCAATTATTACTTTCAGAATTCTAAGGCATTTGAAAATTGGATTTTGGCCTGCGCTCAACAGTTAAAGTTACTTCCCTTTGAGCTTCAAAAAAGCTGTGCTGCCCGCATTGCTAATCTCTATTTAGAGGCCACGTCCGAAAAGCAGCCTTCAAATAGTCAATGTATATATCAAGTCGATGCGTTTATGTTGATGGCTGTAAAACCAGATAGATTGTAAGGATTGCTATCAAAGATTTCAAAGAAACACCAATATCAACTCAATTTGCAGATGTCTCGCAGCTAGAAGTGAAAGTAAGCAGCGAAAAGCCTCTTGTTTTTTTCGCAAATTTTATGGACTAGATAAGGCCTCAGTCATGAAACTGAAGCCTTAAATGGGATGGAGGTGAAGAGATGCGTTCAGAACTTTTGATTGGGGGGAATTTGCGACAAAATTGATTGTGAATTACCATCCCCAAATGGCTACTTCGTCACCTACACCATTCCAAGCCCTCTCTAAATTGCCATGGTATTGACGGGTTTCGGGACGATTAAGCATCGCATCGCAAATGTGAACTAAGGCCTCTTTGGCAAGGATGCTATCACCGCTAAACTGCTGTTTGAAGCTATCAAATGCCTCCTGGGCAAGGGCTTTGCACTCTTCTTGGCGCGTTCCCAAGGTAGTATCAATGGGGAATTCAAGAAACCGGTTAAACCAGACAGTTTCTTCTGGGGTAAGCTCTACTCGCTGAGTGGGGAAGGAGGCCATTAGCTCAGGAGGAAGAGCAAAAAACGTTACAGATTCTTGGAACCGTCTAAAACTGACCACATAGATTTTATCATCGGTGGGATCTCTGCGGAAATTCCCTCTCAGTAGGGTATCTCCTTGTGCAGAGGCATAGTAGACCAGCTCTCTTTCATCGCGGACCTGAGCACCTAAGATGAAAAAGCATTTAGGCGTAGTTTCTTGGCGGTTGCTATCAGGTTTCCAACCATAGACGGATATTCCATTAACTTTATCTTTCAACTCGAAAGGGTCTTCCGTGTAAACTTTGGGACCCAATGTGGCGGCGAAGATAAATGGAGAGGTTTCTAGCAGTGCTATTAGTTTTTGGATAGAATTTGTCCATTGATTGTTTGCGGGTTGAAACAAGCAAGATTGAAAAGTTTGTACATGGGGGTGAAAAACAATATTTGAACTATCAACTTTTGCCATTGAATTATCAACTTTTGCCATATTAAAATACTCCTTAAATAAAAATTATTAACTGCTAACCAATGTAGAGAAAAATAGAATTAAAGTATAGTTTCAATTCATTATTGTGTTTGACCTACCCCCATTTTTCGCCCATTAATAAATAGACTTTTCTCTATTTTCCATCCTGAGATATCCTTTTGAGGAATATGAAGCCAGTCATCATAAAAAAACGTTTCTGCCAAATTGGCTTTGGCGGCAATCAAATAAAAAAAGCCGAAAATCGTCACGGCTTTGTCAATTTGGATGTGGAGAGATGCGTGCAGAACTATAAGTACAAAAAAATTTGAGGATGTTAAAAGGCTATTAACAGTTATGAAATACACACAAATTGCCAAAAATCTTTTTGAATGGAACGTTGCCAATTTGGTTTTTACTGCCCATTTAAAAAAATCTGATATTGCTGATTATTTTGCAGATTCATTTTTAGTAATTGCTAACGGAAAACAGTATGAAGCGAATTATAACAATTACTTTGAATTTTTAAATCAGTTTCGATCAACGATTCGTAAAATTAGCTACAAATTTGGTGATTTTATTGAGGATAGGATGCATGTAGTGATTCCTTTAAAGGCGCAGATTATTCGAACAAATGACACAGAAGAAAATTTCGAAGCTATTCTGATTTTGAAATTCAATGGACATAACAAAATCATTTTGTGGCATGAAGTCTACTTGAGAGTTTGAACCTTGTAAGATCTCTATGATTTTAAAGGATGAGCTTATTGTACATAGTCGCGTATACGCGATCAATAGGGTTTCCAAAAACTGAAAATCTTGTTAGGATTGACATGAACTAGTACGTATACGTATAATATCGGGTAAGTTGAACCCATGACCGAGGAGAGTTTATGTTAAACCCTACATTAGGATTTACACTGTTGTTTGTGAAGAATCCACAGAAGAGCAGTCACTTTTATCAAGAAATCTTTGGCTGGAAACCGGTTGAAGAATCCCCAACTTTTGTCATGTTTGCTTTGAAAAATGGTGTCATGCTTGGGTTGTGGTCAAAGTATACAGCTGAACCTCGTGTAGATGCCCCTGCTGGAGCTTTAGAGATTTGTTTCCCTACAGAAAGTGTGGATGCACTTTATGAGCAGTTGGGAGAAAAGCATGTGACTGTTGCTCAAAAACCGACTGATATGGATTTCGGGCGTACTTTTGTTATTCTTGATCCCGATGGGCATAGAATTAGAGTATATAAACTTCATGAGGAAAAATAATGATAAAGTATTGGATAGGGGTTGCGTCTAGGGAGCATGTGCAAAGAGGGGTAAAAGGTGGATTTGCCCAAGTCTGTCATGGTAAAGCCGGTCCTCTTAACCGAATGAAAGGAGGAGATTGGATAATCTACTATTCTCCAACGATCGAATTTGGGCAAAAGGAACCTTGTCAATCCTTTACGGCTATCGGAACAATTAAAAATAATGATGCCTATCTTTTTGGTATGAGTGAAAAGTTCACTCCTTTCAGACGAGATGTTGCCTTTGTCAACGCAATTGAGGTTCCTATTAGGCAACTATTAGGGAGATTATCATTTATAAAGGATAAGAAAAAATGGGGATTTCCTTTTAGAAGGGGATGTTTCGAAATTCCAAAAGAAGACTTTCAGGTTATCGCAAAGGAAATGGGAGCTCATGAGTGATGTAAATTTTAATGAGATTAGTGCATTCGATACTCCAGGTCGAAGTCCGGGATTTCTCTTGTGGCATGTTAGTACAGCGTGGCGTGGATCAATCGAACACGTACTCCGATCAATCGGTCTCACGCATCCACAATTTGTCATTCTGGCTACCTTAGGATGGTTGACTAGACAAGGAGACAGAGTTACTCAAGCTGCTATCGGAAAAATGGCAGGACTTGACCCAAACACTGTTTCTCAAATTATCAGAGGTCTTGAGAAAAAAGAATTCATCATACGCGAGAAATCTTCTGATGGAAGAGCAAAAAATCCCATTTTGACAAAGAATGGTTCTGATATCCTCAAAAGAGCGATGCCTATCGTTGAAACAAAAGATGATGCGTTTTTTCAAGAGCTTACAGAAGAAGAGCTGGAATATATGATTGGTGTTTTTCACAAGTTAATCAAGAAAGTTGAACCTCTCTTTTCCTAAAGGAAAGAGATTCTTGCTTCATCGCTCCCTAACGGGCCGCTCCACAAGCTTTTAAGACCGATATTCCCGCGGCCTTGATTGCTATACTGCTATTGTAGTCTCGATCTATGTCTAGCCCACAATTTTTGCATTTATATCTTCTCATTTGCAAGCTCATTTCACGCCGGTTTCCACACGATGAGCAGATTTGAGTACTTGGAAAGTATTCTCCCGCTTCGACAAAGTGCTTTCCTAGCTCCTGAGCTTTGTATTTTAGATAGGTCAAAAACTGCCTCCATCCGGCATCGCTGATGGACCGAGCTAGTTTGTGTTGCTTTGCTTGCAATAGGGCTTTGATCTTCAGTGTTTCGACACAGATGACGTCGTGATTTTTAACGATCCACGTCGATAGCTGATGCGCAAAGTTTTCTCTGGCATGTTTGATTTTAGCATGCAGTTTTGCAAGCTGTTGTTTAGCTTTCCTCCAGTTGTTGCTGCCCTTTTGCTTTTTAGATAATCGCTTTTGTAGTACCTGCAGCCGCGGCAAAAGCTTATGGTAGAATTTTGGTGACTCGATGGAGACTAGTTCATGCTCTTTCCCAATAGCGCATGTGGCGTAGGTTTTGATCCCAACGTCGATCCCGATCGCATTGTCTTCTTTGATAGGGACTGGTATAGGATCGGGGATTTCGATCAAACAAGAAAAGCTGATGTACCAGTGCTCACCTTCTCTTGCTATAGTGGTTTGCTTGAGATCTCCTTCGATTTCTCTGGATTTGATGAATGTGACCCAACCAATTTTTGGTAAATAGGCTTTATTATTATCGATTTTAACGCCTTGAGGATACCTAAAGCTATCTCTTATCCCCTTGCACTTGAATCTGGGGTAGCCGCCGTCTTTTTCCCTAAAAAACCGTTTAAATCCCTTGTCTAGATCTTGGAGTGATTGCTGCAGAATTTGCGAGTGCATATCTTTTAGCCAGCAGGTAGCTTCTTGTTTTTTGAGTTGGGTAAGTTCGATATTTTGCTCATAGTAGCTAATGGATTTCCCCGCATTTTCGTAGAGCTCTTTTCGTTTTGCAAGCCCTCGGTTGTAGACAAAACGGCATGACCCTGCAAAGCGAGCGAGTTGTTGCTTTTGCTCTTTTGTCGGCTTTATCCTTTAGCGAAACGCTTTGCGTATTATCATGATTATATTTTAAATTTGGTCTATGAAGATGTCAACATAAGAAGAGGACGAACTTGTGTTTTTCTCCTTCATACCCATTTGGTCTTTGTTACCAAATACAGAAAGAGAGTTTTTACAAAAGAAATTTTGAAGGAATTAGAGAAAATATTTCACAGTGTCTGCTCGGACTTTCAATCTACGTTAAGCGAATTTAATGGCGAGGTTGATCACGTCCATCTCCTTGTCAATTCTCTTAAAGATGTCTCTTCACGACTCATTCGAAAAAACAACTACCCATCAGTAACAAGAGCTCTCTTTGGCAAAAGCTTTTGGTCCCCTAGTTATTTTGCCGGAAGTTGTGGCGGAGCCAGTATTGATGCCATTAGACAATATATTGAAAAACAGCACCTACCACATAACTAATTCGCGAGCGCCGTTTATACCGGCCATAAATGGCCGGGTTTTCGGCGCTTTAGTGATAAAGCGGATATAGAAAAATGAAACAAGGATCTCTAATAATAGACATCTCTTTAGTGCGCCGTTTGATTGCCTCTCAATTTCCAGATTGGCAAGATTTGCCTATTGAACCTGTAGCAATGAGTGGATGGGATAATCGAACTTTTCATTTGGAAAAGGAAATGTCCGTTCGTTTGCCGAGCGCGGCAGGCTATGAATTGCAGGTGGAAAAGGAACATAAGTGGCTGCCAAAGTTAGCTCCAGCTCTGCCTGTTTTCAATACCCCTTGGGGACATAACATATGAAAAAGTGCTTGAGATAGGTTTCCTCATAAATGAATGCGTGACCCCTTAGTTCTACGTTTAAAATTGCTCTTAGCTTAATGGGATTTGATTCTGGGATCTAGGTGGATCAGGCCATGCCAATTTGGTTGATTGCAATTAGATTAATTCTTTTTGAACATTGCTAGGATATGCCATTGCAGTATTTCAATATAAATTTTAGTATATCCCAATGCTTCCATTTTCTCTGTTAATTGCTCTGGGAGAAAAGCGTAATGTATTAATCCCTTTTCAGGACCGTCCTGAGGTACATAGGTCTGCTTGTCTATAAATTTTAGGCTACAGGAAATGCCGCCATGAGAGTCTTGGTATATGCCGTTTCCAAGATCTTTGAGATTAAATGAGTTGAAATTTGCTACTTTCACGATAAACAAGCCCCCGTGTTTCAGGACCCTTGTGATCTCCACAAAAAGCTTCTCTATCTCCAATAATGTGTTGTGATTCAAAGACTGGAATGCAATGACTGCATCTAATGCCCTATTTTTAAACGGCAATGGTTGGTACATATCTTGTTCACAAGTATGAACTGATAATTGAGCTTTTTGTGCAAGCGCTTTTGTCCTTTCGATGCCCTCATGGGAAATTTCTAATGCATACACGGTCTTTCCTTGGTTGGCCAAATCTAAAGCAATGGTTCCATCTCCAGAGCCGAGGTCAAGGATAGTTTGGGTATTTTCTTGTTCAAACAGGTTTAACATTTTTTGGGGGATGTCGGCTTTGAAATGTGTATCTACAGTTTCACTTTTCCATATATTATCATATTGTCCCATAGATATTCAAAACCTCCTATCGAGTATAAAAAAAACAGATTAGTTAAACCTTTTCCCTAGTGAGAAGTATAGCATAAAAACCTCAAAATCCAAGCGTAGTTTTATGCTAGGTTTTCCCATTCTAGTGCATAACTTAACTTTGCCTAGTCGAATTGGTCAATCGGAATATTTGCGTATATGTGCCTGGAAACAAAAGTCCTCAGTCACGAAACTGAGGCCTTAAAAGGCTTCAGCCCTAGAACTGAAGCCTTAATATTGAATGGAGGTGGAGAGAATCGAACTCTCGTCCTCAGAAAACGCCACATCAGTGACTACATGCTTATCGTCTTATACTTTTAAAGATTGACCCTGCCGTAAGACGCCCCACTAGAGGTCAACCTGTTCTTTAAAATCTCGAAATGCCTGATAAAAGAACAGCTTCAAACACTCACACCAAGATATATAACGATCAGTCTAAAATCCTCGGTCCAATTTTAGGTGATCGGGCACTTAAAACGGTTAGGTCTTAAGCAGCCACTCGTCGCTCATCAACGTTACCGTAGAGAGAAACTACTTTGCTTTCTTTAGCATTTATCGTTTTACCGGATTTTTAAAGAGGCCAACCGATATCCTCTGCATGCCACTAGTGCTTAGCTCCCAAGTCGAAACCAATGCACCCCCAAGTATGATTATACCATATTCAGGCTTTTTTTGCACGTTTACGGACAATTGATAATCAAAGGGTTAAGAAAAAAAACCCCTTTGATAACCAGTCACTTACGTTGTGCAGGACCAGTTTAGCCCTGTGAGAGGTAATTTTGCAAGCCAATTAATGAAAAATATGCGATGGTAAGCATGTGTTTAAACGGCTGGTAGATTATCAAGATGGAAGCGTGGAGCTGGAGGGCTATCTAGCTTATTCTTCAGAGCAAAAGCAAAAAACGGTTCTTTTGTGTCATGCTTGGGCGGGTAGAGATGCCTACATTTGTGAAAAGGCAGATCTGATTGCGAGTTTGGGCTACACAGCTTTTGCTATCGATGTGTATGGAAAGAATGTTTTGGGCACTTCAGCTGAAGAGAATTTGCAGCTAAAGCAGCCATTTTTAGCAGATCGAAATCTTTTGAAAAAAAGGTTGATGAAGGGGTATGAGGCGGCATGTGCCGAGCTGAGTGTCGATGAAGATCAACTTGTGGTTTTAGGTTTTGGATTTGGTGGACTCTGCGCCCTAGATTATGCCAGGTATATCCCTACACTTCGTGGGGTTGTTTGCGTCTATGGTCATTTTGAATGTCCAAGCGGTGCGTCGAACACTTCGATCAAAGCCAAAGTTTTGCTTTTGCATGGAAAGGATGATCCAGTGGTTCCTCCAAGAGAGCTTTGCGCTTTTGAGCAGGAGCTTAAAGGTTATGGTGTGGACTGTGAGTCACATGTATATCCCAACTCAATGCATGCGTTTACAACGCCTAGTGCCAATTGCCCTGAAAAAGGAGTCGCTTACAATCCAGAGACAGCAAGCCAAGCGTGGAACTGTATTCAAGATTTTTTAAATAGAGTTTTATAACTGGCAAAAAGAGTCCCATTTTTGTATTCTAGCTAGATATGTTTGAAATGCCTAAGGAATCATTTACTGAGCGCGAAGAGCGCATTCTAAAGTTTTGGAAAGAAGCCGATATTTTCCGCAAGTCTGTCGATCAAAGGAAAGATGAGGAGACGTTTGTCACTTTTGATGGGCCCCCATTTGCCACAGGCCTGCCCCATTATGGCCATATTTTGGCCGGTACGATTAAGGATACAGTTTTACGCTACCATTCGATGCAAGGGATGCATGTTCCGCGCCGTTTTGGATGGGATTGCCACGGTTTGCCGGTAGAGAATGAGATTGAAAAGGCCAAAGAGCTCTCTGGAGCTCCCTCAATTGAGGCTTTTGGAATTGGTAATTTTAATGAGGAGTGTCGCTCTATTGTGATGCGCTACTCCACAGAATGGCAGGAGACGGTTTTAAGAACGGGGCGCATTCTGGATTTTGATGATACATATCGGACGATGGACTCCAAATTCATGGAGTCGGTCTGGTGGGTGTTTAAGCAGCTTTGGGATAAGGACTTGGTCTATGAGGGCTTTAAGGTGATGCCTTTTTCGGCCAAATTGGGGACCCCGTTGTCGAATTTTGAGGCTAATCTCAATTACCGCGATGTAGATGATCCGTCTTTGACCGTAAAGTACGCATTGGAAGATGAACCTGGTGTGCATCTTTTGATATGGACGACAACACCTTGGACACTGCTTTCGAATATGGCGGTGATTGTCCATCCAGAATTGGATTATGTACAAGTGGAGCATGAGGGCGAGCAGCTTATTTTAGCGGCGTCTCGCGTGGCAGCTCATTTTAAGGATGAGCCTAAGGTAGTCAAAAAAATGAAGGGCTTTGAACTTGTGGGCCGCAAGTATTTTCCTCCGTTTGATTTGTTTTTAGAGCAGGCCAGTGAGAATGCCTTTAAGGTTGTTGCGGATGAATTTGTGGGAGCTGATGACGGTACGGGGTTGGTGCACGCAGCGCCAGCTTTTGGTGAGACTGACTTTTATGTTTGCAAACGTGAGGGAATCGAGCCGGTTTGTCCTGTTGATCAAAATGGGCGTTTTACAAGCGAGGCGGGCCCTTTTGCCGGTCAGTTTGTCAAGGATGCAGATAAAGAGATCATGCGCAAGCTGAAGAATGAAGGTAAGATTTTTAAGCAAGCCACGATCCGCCACCGCTACCCCTTTTGCTGGCGCTCAGACACGCCGCTTCTTTATAAAGCTGTGAGCACATGGTTTGTGGCGGTAGAGAAAATTAAGGATCGCTTGATTGCAGCTAATGAGCAGATCACCTGGGTACCGGAACATATTCAGAAAGGTCGCTTTGGAAAGTGGCTGGAAAATGCTAGAGATTGGGCGGTTTCGCGCAATCGGTTTTGGGGCACACCAATTCCAATTTGGAGAAACGAGGATGGGGAGTGTATCGTCATTGAAAGCGCCTATGAGCTCGAAAAGCTCTCAGGCAAACGGGTAGAGGATTTACACCGCCATTTTATCGATGAGATTACGTTTGAAAAGGATGGCAAAGTTTATAGACGCATCCCCGAGGTTTTCGATTGCTGGTTTGAGTCAGGCTCGATGCCCTATGCCCAAAATGGAGAGAAAGATCAAACACAGTTACCTGCTGAGTTTATCGCCGAGGGTTTGGATCAGACGCGCGGTTGGTTTTATACTTTGACTGTTTTGTCGGTAGCGCTTTTTGATAAGCCGGCTTTTAAGCATTGTATTGTCAATGGCATGATTTTGGCCGAGGATGGCAATAAGATGTCAAAGCGTCTCAAGAATTATCCAGAGCCGGGCATTGTCATTCATAAATACGGTGCAGATGCTGTTAGGTTGTTTTTGCTAAATAGTCCAGCGGTCTATGCCGATGATTTGCGTTTTTCAGAAAGAGGGGTTGAACTTGTCCTGCGCCAGTTTTTGATTCCACTTTGGAATGCTTATGTCTTTTTTGCAACTTATGCCAATATTTACGAGTGGAAACCAGGTAAGCTAAATGCCAAAGAAGATATCGATCGGTGGATTTTATCTAGATTGCAATCGTTGAGTGTGCAGGTTTCAGATGCCATGGATCGTTATACGCTTTCGGAGGCGTTAGCACCGTTTACTGCGTTTATTGATCAGCTGACAAATTGGTACATCCGCAGATGTCGCCCAAGATTTTGGGCAGATGAGGATACTCCTGATAGGCAGGCAGCTTTCCAAACGCTTTATACAGTATTGGTGGCCCTGTCTAAGATCGCTGCGCCCTTTATTCCGTTTTTATCAGATGCTATCTACCAGAGCTTGAGAAGGGAGAGTGATCCAGAGTCGGTCCATTTGTGCGATTTTCCCAAGGCCGATAGCGATTTGCAGGAGGCAGAGCTAGAGCTTGAAATGGAGATGGCTCAAATTGCGGTGAGTATGGGGCATGCTCTGCGCAAAGAGAATAAGATTAAAACCAGACAGCCTCTGCCGTGTGCGCATTTGGTTTCTAGTGATCCTCTGGCCTTGATGGCTTTGAAGGGCCAGCAGCAATTGATTTGCGATGAACTGAATGTTAAGACGCTTCAATTTCACACGGATGAAACGGATTTTGTCGAGCTGCTGCCCAAAGCGAATTTCCGCAATTTAGGAAAGAAAGTAGGTGGGCTGATGCCTTTGGTTAAGGCCGCAATCGAGAATTTGTCGATTGAGCAGTTGCAAGCGTTGCAAAATAATCTGGATGTAGAGCTCCCAGTCGATGGTCAAATCATTTTGCTGTCGTCTGATGATGTCCAAGTTGAGCGTAAAGTGAAAGATGATCTTATAGCGGCAAGTCAGGGTAGTATTACAGTTGCCTTGGATACCACGCTATCTGAAGAGCTGTTAGAAGAGGGACTGGCAAGAGAGATTGTCAACAAGCTCAATACGATGCGGCGCAACGAAAATTTCGAGGTGACCGATCGCATTCGCGTCTCGATTGAAACAACAGAACAGGTAGAACGTTGTTTTAAGCACTATTACGATTACATCACGAATGAGACATTGATTACGCATATAGAATTCCAAAAAACGATGGGAACTAAGTGGGACTTAAATGGCCAGGATGCTACGATGGCCATAACCAAGGATGGCTAGTTGAACCTTCCCATTTTGTATATCCGCACCTGTTTTATTTTTACAGTGATTGAAGCGTTTCCGCGCCTTTTGAGTGCCGGTCAGAATTTATTGCAAGGTCAAGCGATTCTGTGGGCGCTAGTTTATCTTTTGCTCTATTCAACGATGCTAGTTTTGGCATTACGTGTTTTAAGGAATCACCATGTGCAATCAGCCAAAGGTTTGATTGCTCTGCGACTAGGCTTGGTGTTTTCGTTGATTGTACACTATGGAATGACGCGCCCTTTGCCACCAATTACTATTTTGATGGCAAGGGAACTATTGCCGGCGTTCCAATTATTTTTAGCGTGCAAAGCCAAGGCCGGCATCTTTAGCCTTTTGCGGTCTTGCTAGACAAGAGCATTTCTGATTTTGCTTTTGCTAATTGCGCAGCTCAACTTGCGTAGTAATGCGTTTGAATACGTCATCTTCAGCTACTTCGACTGGTTGCTCAAATGTATCTTTTTGGGCAACTTCGGGTTTTTGCTTCCCAGAAAAGAAGTCAGAGATCATTTTAAAGATGCTGGCAAAAAATCCCATCCTCAATGTTTGGATCACCGGAATGTGGTCACTTGGGTTTTCAGGATTTTTTAGGTTTAATTGCTCTGGTCTTTCTTCTTTTTTAGAACTTAAAAAGCGTGACTTAAAGATAAAATCTATTTGGCGCTTTTCGTGATCGTCTTTTTTTCCTTCCACATTTTCATTATCTTTTATTCCTTCCACATTTTCATTACTAGGGGGGATGTACTGATTGGTAGGTTCTTGGTCTTTTTTGTCGTATGAAAGGCCGTTACATTCAAATGTGCGGTGAAAGCGATCGTAAATCTTGGGAATTGAATTGGTATCGGATCCGACAATGGTAAAATCAGCCTCTTTATCTTTTAGTAGGTCTCCTAAACATTTTACTACGGCGGTCATTGAAGACCCATTATTTACGTCCCTATCAAATTCCTTTTTCTTATCATCAGTTTGAAGACTTTCGATGTTGTATCCAGGAATGTGAAGAGAAGCTACCCGTATAACTTTTTTATTCGTTTGATCGTATAGATCAGCTATCAAAAAGTCCTCGCTTTTAGTAATTGAACCCTTGATCAATGAAAAACGACTGTTATTCCAAACTAGCGCTAGTCCACTTTCAGTGCGAATATAATCAAATTGGTCTGTTGTCCAACGGTTTTCGGTGTGAAAAATATCACTGTCATCATAGTTGTAAGCCTCTTGGAGGCAAAAAAGATCAACATTTTGCTCTGCTAATGAGCTAAATGCCTTTTTTCCTATTTCAGCCGTTCTAGCTCCTTGGCCCTTGTGAACGTTTGAGTAGTCGGCCTTTGTACCTGTGTTGTAGCTTGCTATTTTTACATTATAAGTCATAATAATCAACTTTGTTAAATTTTAATTAAAATTGTATAAAAAATGCGATATATATGCAAGCTGAAAAAAATAGCTTCATAATTACATATATTTAATCATCTGGTAATAAAAGTGTTAAGTTTCGGTAAATTTAAAATAAATTATATCATCACTCAAGATGATCGCTTTTTTCAATGCGGCTAGGGCCAATATGATTATTTCAGATGATGATACTTCGTTAGGCAAGCCATTGATATGAAATACTTTGCGCTCTTTAAGGTCATTATTTTGAATCGGGGGTGGATCCAAACTGACACGTATGATTTTCGCCTCACCTTGGATGGTCCCAGCCCAAAGAGCGATGCAAGTTGGTTGCGTATTTTCAGAGGGGAGTAGGATGAGATGGGTGTTGTGGTCAAGGCATTCAAAGCTAGACATAGGGACCTCTATTCGGGCCGATCGCCGAAGTCAAGCGGCAGATGGTGGGTTCGGTAGTGATGGCGCCAAGAGAAAAGAATACCAATAAACGCCAAGACCCAAACGAGTAAGTTAGGAAAAGAGAAGAGGGGGGCGCTGGCTTGGATGGGGAAACCGAAACGGGGGCCTGGAGGCCAGAAGATAAAGCTTGTCTGTCCACGCAGGTTGCCAGCTGGTACAAAGCCAAAATCGCGTGAATCAGCTGACATGGCATAGTTGTCACCAAGAACAAAGTAGTGGCCTTCTGGTACGGTAAGTCCATAACGCATAAGGAAGTCGTCCTTGCTACTTGGTGGTCCCTGGTCGTCGAATGGATAATAGGGGGCATAAGTAGGAGCGTTTTGCTGGCGAAGGTACTCATCGTGGATAAAGCGTATGAGTGTAGGATCGTCTGCTTTTAAGATAGGCATGTTCATGGTGTAAAAATCACCGTTGCGGAAATAGGCGTAGCGCGAGGGTAGAACTTGATTTTTGCTGGTGGGGCTGTAGTAGGTGTTGAATTCAATCCCTAAGTTGTAAAGGGTAAGTAGACGTTTTTCATCGTATTGATTGAGTGGGTGGCTAGGAGGAAGCTGGGATAGGATACCACCTGGCAAGACTTTGTAGGCAACTCCCTGTTGGAATTGGTAGGTGCCGTTTGGAATGTTGTGCATGGATGGATAAGTTGGATGGGTGATTGCAGGAGCGCCATAGCGTCTTGCTAGTTCATCTTTAACGATAAAGCGCGCTGTAGTAAGTGATTTGTACAGTTTTTTAAGCTGAGGTGTTTCTAGGGGAAGGTAGGTCTGCGAAAGGTCCAGAGCAGGCATAAAATGCCCTTTGTAGTTTTGCATAAGGTGCGCATTTTTTATCGATGGATGATGAGTGAGTTCGAGGTAAAGGCCTTCAAGTTCCGCTGCTGCCCGAGGATAAAACTGAGCTGCTTTTTGAGGCGTAATTAGTCGGCACATGGCGTAATTTTTAAAACCCCAGAGGTCGAAATAATTGGGTATTGAGGCGTTGATGCCTTGAGGTTTATTGGGATTGGGCAGCATTTGACCCTGCACATGTCCTGATGCATAAGCATTGAGTCTGGCCACAGGTTGATTGGTTTGTTTAATTATAACAGGTGTATAGATGCCATTTTTGGGTTGAGAGGGAAGCTGTATTTTACCATCAAACTGGATGAAAGGGACGTGGTTGATATAACCTAGCTGGGGATTTTGGAGTTCATGGTCGATGGAATTTCCCCGGGCATCGATGCCATAGATTTGTCCACCGTAAAAGTAAAGGGTATCGCCAGGTTTTCCAATGAGCCGTTTAACGTATTGTTTTTTTCCAGGGAAGAGGTAAAAGTAGAGCATGTTACTATCAGGAATATCCATGCCGGCGGTTGTAAATACCACGATGTTGCCCCTCTTGACTAGGTCAGGATTAAAATACATATGGTCGGGAATAAGCGGGATGTTTATACCGAATGGTGATTTTGAAACGACAAGGCGATCTTTTTCTTGTAAGGTCGGTCTCATCGATCCGGTTGGAATTTCGTATAGTTCAAACCAGAGCTGCCTAATGATAATGGCAACGCCTAGAACAAATAATAGTCCGAGTACGCTATGCGCCCAACGCAGGGGAGCTGGCCTTTCAAAATGAGCGTCATAGAGAGCTTCTACCGCGTGAGCTTTCTGGCTTGCATCAGGGCGATCCTTGGCGATAATGGCATCTTGCAAGGCGACCATGGCATCAAAAATGGAGATGCGTATTTCCACTGAAAACTTCTGACCGCGACGGCGGTAGTGCTTAAAGGTATGGCGCAAGATGTGCTTGCACTTTCTAAGTGAATAGACTTTATCCATGACTTGAGCCAGTTTAGGTGAGTCGACCTATTTTGGCAAGGGGGGCAAATCTACAAAGATATGGGGATGGCTATCGGGTGTGAGCATCAAGGGTTCTTTGGGGTTGATAGATCCAGGATCAATGTCGAGGTAAAGGGTGTCGCCTTGCTCAGTGATGCTGCAAGCAGTAGGCTTTGAGCCGTTGTAGAGATTGAAGTTTTTGTAATAGAGCGGGGTCTTGATTTGTAGACGGAGTAAGGACCCTTGTTGTTGGTAGGAACCTATGATTTGGGGGTATCTACGGGGTAAGTGTGAACGAGGTGATTGCATCTCATTGCCTGAGTCGATTGCATGGATGTGGGTGTCAATTGTTGCGGTGATATCGATCCAGTAAGGGAAGGGAAAGCCTGTTTGGTCAAAGTAAAGGATGATTTTTTTGTCAGCCATTTCCGATTCATCTTTGGGCCATCTGGTTTTTACCGCATTAAATTTGGCGTATTTCACCTGTGACCCGTGGACAAATTTAGGTGGATTCCAAATAGGGCGAATATCAATGGCGTGATGAGGGGGGGTGGCACCAATGCGTTTGCGCTTTGTCTCGGCAATGGGTTTGAATCCCAAATTTATGAGGACTCCAAGCAGTCCGTCATTGTTCTGCAGCCAGCTCTCACGGGTAAAAGAGTAACACTCGAGCAGCTGCCCACTTTTTAAATCGAACTCGTATTGAGTCCAAGCGGTATGACCCGGCGCATTTTTGGAAATCCAAGATTTCCAGTCCCATCCCTTGGAAACAGCGTGAGTTGGAGCGGAGATTTCTTCTAAAATCACCGTGCTATCGCTTTTTGAATGCAGGTGCAAAAGCGTATAGGTTTTCTGACTTTCAAAAACACTGTAACACCCAGGTTCGGCATCAGCGAACTTTTCGAGCATCGAGGCAAATATTGAGAAATTTAGAATTAGCAGTAAGATGAGCTTTTTCATTCTTGGATCATACCATAGATAGAGATTTTCCTGGTTTTAAAAAATTATTTTGCTACATTAAGGGTTGCAATTTATCCATTCAGGGAGAATAATGCGGTCAGTTTTGGATACCATTGACAACATTTGGAAGGTAACATGCCCTGGCTAGCTCAAGCAGCTCAAGTTTGCACTGATTCGCTTGTGCAAGATACCCGCATGGTTTCTGTTTTAGAGGATGCTGCATTTAGCCCTTTCCATGTGGTATCACTTATCATTTTTATTTTAGCCATCTTGCATACGTTTTTTGCCAATAAATTCACCCATGTTGCTAGGCGGCTAGAAGTTTTACACGAGCGCAAAAAACGGCGCAAACGTCCCGATTTTGACACTGAAATTTTTGATGGCGTTGGCATGAGCGATAAGAGCTTTTTGGCCGAAATTTTCTATTTTCTAGGTGAAGTAGAAGTTATTTTTGGCATTTGGGTCATCCCACTTTTTATTGCTATTGCTTTATTCTACGACTGGCATACCGCGGTTGCTTATATTGATAATCGCTCCTATACCGAGCCTATTTTTGTCGTAGTGGTCATGTGCCTTGCTGCCACACGTCCCGTGGTAAAAGCTGCTGAAAAGGCCATGAGCCGTGTGGCTAAAACGCTTGGGGGGTCAGTTTCTGCTTGGTGGTTTTCTATTTTGACAATAGGACCTTTGCTCGGATCGTTTATTACTGAAGCCGGCGCCATGACATTGGCCGCCCTTCTTTTAGGTCGTCAAATTTACCAGTATAAACCCAACCCTAAACTAGCTTATGCTACGATCGGATTGCTCTTTGTCAACATTTCTGTAGGTGGTGTTTTAACTAATTTTGCGGCCCCGCCGGTATTGATTGTTGCCAAGTGTTGGGGCTGGTCATCCTGGTATATGTTCTCTGTTTTTGGATGGAAGGCTTTTGCCGGAATTGTGTTGTGCAATACTGCTGGCTGGTTCATTTTTAAAAAAGAGCTGCGTTCTTTGCAGCGCTCTAAAGCGCAAATGCAGGGGCACACCCCCGTGGATGAAGATACTGAGCCGGTCCCGGTTTGGATTACGATTACACATTTTGTTCTGCTTTTCTGGATTGTTCTCAATTCCCACTATCCGCCCGTTTTTATCGGAAGTTTTTTGTTGTTTTTAGGATTTCATCACGCCACAGCGCCGCACCAATTTGCCCTTTCGCTTAAACGCCCCATCTTGGTCGGCTTTTTCTTGGCCGGTTTGGTGATTCACGGTGGCTTGCAAGGGTGGTGGATTGAACCTTCGCTTGGAGGTCTATCACGGGGTGCCCTTATGCTAACTGGCGTGATTTTGACTGCCTTTAATGACAACGCCGCGGTAGTCTACCTAGCCTCACTTTTGCCCACACTTACCGAGTCTTTAAAGTATGCCATTATGAGTGGGGTGATCATCGGTGGCGGTTTGACCGTAATTGCCAATGCCCCTAACCCTGCGGGTCAAATGATTTTGCGCAAATATTTCCGCGGTGGCGTTTCACCACTCTATTTGTTCTTAGGGGCGCTTGGCCCCACCCTTGTCTTTCTAGCTATCTTCTTTTTTACCATGAGGTAGGATTTGCGAAAGAAATTGATGCTTTTATTTCTTAGTTCAACGTGCCTTTTTGCAAACCCACGTTTTTTCTTTGAGGGAGGTCCCCTGTTTTGGTATCCGCATCAGTCGGGATTAGACTATGCGGTGACCAGTAAAACCACGGGACATATTATTAATGGAAAGTTTGAAAATATTTCGTTTGATTGGGGTGTTGGAGGAAGGCTAGGTGCAGGATTTGTCATTCCATCTCGCAATTTTGAAGTGTTTGGGCTTTGGACCCATTTTTGCGGCACGGGCGATGGAAGTGTGAGCGGACCGGTGATTTTTCCTATTTGGAATTCTTCTGCAGCTAGTTTAGCCTACGCCACCGCCGCTACTGCGCATTGGAATGTTGCATTTAATACCCTGGATGTGGGCCTGCGAGCTAATTTTTACCCACGCGGTTGGCTTGAGCTTAGTCCTTCTATTGGGATCAAGACTGCGTGGATTGATCAGGAATACAATATCCACATTCTTGATGATAGGCTGAAAATGGAAAGCGACATGTGGGGCATAGGCCCAAGATTTGGTATCGACTCACTTTGGAAATTTAACCAGTCTTTTGGGCTCAATATCGATGTCGCTGGAGCTCTGCTTTGGAGTAACTACGACGTAATCCAAAAAGAGAGGCAAGGCGATTCCATACTTGCAAACATCAAAAGCGATACCGAAAATTTACGGGCTGTGTTGGAGTTTATCGCAGGACCTTACTACCAGTACCGGTTTGCTGATTTTTTGATGCGTATCACCGTTGGTTACGATGCTCAGGTGTATTTTTCTCAAAATCAGTTTCGTCCGCTTATCTCTGGTAGCTCTAATAATGGTAATTTATTTTTTCAAGGCGTGGTGCTCAACTTGCTATTCGGCTTCTGAACGTGTATACTGTCTAGTCTATGAAAAATTGGAAAGGGGCGATCAGTGGAAGCTTGCTGATTGCTGGAACTACGATTGGCGCTGGAATGCTGGGCATTCCACTAATTACTGGGCAGGCAGGTCTTTGGCCGGCGTTGCTCATGACAGTGGTTGTTTGGTTGTACATGCTATGTACAGGGCTGTTATTTCTAGAAGTCATGCTTTGGATGCCCAAGGGTAGCAATATCTTATCGATGGCCAAACGTTTTATGGGCGTTAAAGGCCAGTGGCTGGCCGGGGGCATGTTTGTCTTTCTCTACTACTGCTTAATGGTGGCTTATTTTGCAGCGGGAGCGCCCCTACTCAGCGAACTATTTGGCTTAAATCTTGCTAGTTGGGGAAGCTACCTATTTTTTGGGGCTGTATTTGGCATTATCGTAGCTATTGGAACCAAGACTATCGATAGAGCCAATATCGCACTCACTGTGGCCATGGTGATCTTTTTCTTCCTGCTCGTAGGCGTTGGATCTACAGCGGTGGTAGCTGAGCGTCTAGTTTTGACAAACTGGAAACCGCTGCTCTTTGCTCCACCCTTTTTATTTAGTGCTTTTGGTTATCACAACATCATTCCGCCTCTGACAGAGTATTTGAAACGGGATGTCAAAGTTTTAAAGCTCTCCATTTGGCTAGGAACGCTGATTCCACTTATTTTCTACGTGATGTGGCAGTGGCTGATTATCGGTTCTATTCCACAGGATGTGCTGCAAAAAACGCTGGAGGCTGGCGCTCCCGTGACGGTGGCTCTGCAGAACGTGACCGGAAACCTCACGCTGAAGGGAATAGGCGCTTTTTTTGCCTTATTTGCCATTGCCACATCCACCATTGGGGTTGCCTTTTCACTTGTCGATTTTTTAGGCGATGGATTCAAAGTGGCAAGAAAAGGACTCGTGCGATTGGGATTGTGTTTTTTGACCTTTGCCCCGCCGCTCGTGTTTGCCGCTATCAATCCGACAATTTTTGACAAAGCCCTAAGCGTTGCGGGCGGTTTTGGTGAAGCCTTTTTAAATGGCTTTTTGCCGGCTGCCTTAGTTTGGATTGGCCGCTATAATATGAAACTGAAGGGAGATCCTCTCTTATTGGGAGGGAAGAGCTTCTTGCTTATTTTACTTGCTGGAAGTATAATTGCAGCTGTTTTAGAAATATTTTATTTGTTATAAATAATTGCGTTTTAGTTATATTTTAATATCGACAATCACCTATTTGATAACTGTCTTTTCTGCAGGTATTGGAGAATATCCTAGTATAAATTATCCAGAGCTAGAGTGGCTCAAAGGAAATGATGTTGTCACAACAGCTGATTATGCTTCAAAGGCCAGCGATTCTGAATATAAGCGTACCAATTTGACCCTAAAATGCTTAAATTGGATTTTAGACGGGAATTACGTTCAATTTACTGGCCAGGGAAAAAACCCATTACGCTTAGAAGCATTTAAAGAATTACAGCAAGCCGTTCAGGAATTGTTTACTGAGTGTCCCTATCAACTTACCCCTGAGCAGCTAACTGCAACGATGCGAGCAGCTCTTGTCTTGGGCGACATTGGTTTGAGTCCTAAGGGCAAAGCGCTCTTTCCAGAGCTGGGGCATATTGCAGATCACGATGAATTTTATAAAGAAGCGCTCTGTATTTTAGGCCAAGAGCCGAGCCGCTGCCCAACTTTTAAGGCCCTGCCCCTTGAAGCACAGAATCTACTCATCAAGACCTCCCATTTTGCGCACTATGGGCACATATGCCATGTAGAAGGTGGTCCATCGATGTTTTCCAAAATTGCCGCAGTCCACACTCCTAATGATGCCTATTGCCTAAAATTTGATCTATTCATCCATTGTTGTGATGTGGCCGGGGCAGCAGGCCATGTCGATGATTCCTACTCCATTGTCTACAGTAACCAAGTGCACGAGGCGATGCAGGCTATCGTTAGGACTTGCCAATCGATCATACAAAATGGATTGTCCAAAGAAGAAGGACTCATGGAATATTTGCGCTATAGAGGTGCAAAGTTAGGTCTTTCTGCAGATGATTTGACTGAGCGTGCCCTAATTCGCGTGGGGTGTATGTTGCGTCTTTACACACTTGAAGAAGGCCAGGCATTAAAAGCTGCCGCAGATAACCTTGAACAAGATCTGCTTGAAGCTTTTGATCCCATGATAAGTAGAGAAGGTCCGACACCCACCTATATGCCAGCTGTGCTATGCAATCTTAAGCGTCACCACAACCTAGACTATGCGGTGCAAAAGGGCTTGCCAGCTATTGCTAACACTTTAAAAGCCTGCCCTGGAGAGCTCAATTTTAACCCCTTAGCAGCACAGATCAATGAATATCCTCGCTGCCTAGAAAGCTCTGAGACAATCGAGGCATTCATCCGGTCAAATAGCCGCTAGCCACTTATTCAATGCATCGATATCACGCAGGTGTACCCACGTGGCCTGGGTGGCCTGGGCTTCAAGCTGTTTGTACCGAGTCTTTTTCTTCCAGAAGCTCTTAAAAAGGTGTTTAAATAGCCACCAAAACTGAGAGATAGACTGGTAATTTCCATTGCAAATAGCGGTTCTTTGCCTTGCTTGGATCACGCCACGTTTGATAATTCTCCAAAGCAAAATTCCCAAAGACAGATCAAGCCATACCACCGTGTCAGCTTGAAATACTGTTAGGTGTTGTAATTTTGAATAATTGCCACATACGATCCATGTATCAGCTGCAACAGTTTGTTTAACCATCCCTTCGAATTCTTCAAATGGCCGTCTCTTCCAACCAGGCAGCCAAAACAAATCATCCAAATCGGTCCAGGCAATACCCAACTTTCCAGACATAGCTTGGCCAAGCGTTGTCTTCCCAGAGCCGCAGGCGCCAATGATTACCACACGTTTCATACCTTTTCTAAACCGCCTATTAGCAATTTTTTCAATCTCGATTTGTTTTGTAATAGCTATTTTTCTATTAGGTATTATAGGTAAAAAGGGAAAAACAGCTACTCTTTTTCAATCCTGTCCACCAACCATGCACTTGCATTTGACTTGCGATTGAAGTTGCTTTCCCATTTATTGTCTAAATAACTCTTTTTTAAGATAGTGGAATGCTAAATCACCCACATATCCATTGCGGGTAAATTCTAATGTGAATCCAAGTTTTTGATAAAACTCTAAAGCTTGAAAACTCATGGTTTCAATGAAGGCAAAAGGATAACCCAGATTGATTCCATACGCACAAGCCTCTTGCATTAAAAGTGTGCCGATTTTTTGCTTCCTGAAGGATTTTGTTACCCATACATATTTGATATGTAGAGCACCCCAAAACGGTTGAATCACAACTGCACCGATACATTCGTTATTTTGCAGGGCAATAAAAGCAACAGGATCACCGACTCCATCTTGCCCTACTTCTTCGATAGCGTACTCTTTAAAACCGGAGTAAATTAAGTCCTTTAGGTCACTTGTTAAAAGTTGTTTTACGATTTTCATTATTTAATGACTCCATTTTGAGATGTATCAGCTAAGAGGGGCCCACATGGATATGAATCCTCCCAGCTTGCGAGAGTCGGCGCAAGCTAAAACCCACGACTTAAGAGATTATGAGGGTCGGGGTCTAGCCTGGAACTCAATATCATCGAGACGCTATGAGTGAAATAATAAAGAAACTTTGATCAAAAAGCTACCGAAATTGATTGGATTTTGAGGGTGCAATGGGACAATCACGGTGTCATTATAATAAAATATCCCAATTTTAGATTTTAAAACACATTAATAACTTTATAATATTAAATTCGCATTTCATAAAAAAGATGCCGACTAATTTCTTAAGGAAGCTTTAAATATTGCAGAAGTATAGCTGAACTAAATTAGCTTAGTCTCAACCGATTGGCTTAAGATTGCTAAGAGATTTGACGTATCGTAAGTGCCTGAGCAATTTTACATTTCTCTTGCGCCAGCCCTATGATTGGATTTATAGGAGCGGTCTGTTTGAATTTCATTTATATGCACCGAAATTTGAGCATTATAATGAAGAAGCAGATCTTTGAACTCATCCTGTAGAATTTTCAAGAGTGCATTTCCTGTTTCTTGCAGCTGCATCGGTGTGCGCCCCTGAATTAAAATCACTTGCAAATAGACAAAAGCTCGGTTTTTTTCTCCATCGCCCACAAAAAAATTTTCGTAGGAAATAGATCTACTTTGGCAACGAAAAAGTTCGGCATTAGCTTTACTTACTAAAGCTTCATGTAGTTTTAAGAACAATACTTTGAGATGGTCTTCTGCCATCTGAACGTTTTTTGAATATTCCAATCTCAGATGAGGCATGTGATTCTCCTATGTGCCTATTTGCTTTTTCTAAAGAACAAAACTTTACGTCAATGGCAGTAAATAATTGGAAATTTCAATTAAATTTTGGTCTGGATCCCTGATGTAAATTGAAATGATTTTTCCTTTTGTCCCCGTCCTTTGAACAGGCCCTTCGACGAGCATAATTTTATATTCTGACAATCTGGCCTGAACTTCTTTTAAAGGTGTCTCCGTGATCATACAGATATCTGCTGAGCCGGGAGTAGGAAAGAGAGCTTTCGGATTGAATTCCTTTCCTTTTTCATGAAGATTAATTTTTTGCTCGCCGCAGAGTATGGCTTTTCTGCCTTCGCCAAAAGTTACCTCAATCATTCCCAAAATACCGCAGTAGAATTCGACCGTCTTTTCGATCGACTTCACTGTAAGTACTATATGATCAATGCCAGTAAATCCCATATGTTTTTCAATAGCAGTATTAACTGGTAAAGTCAAATTTTGGGCTAGAATGGCGGTTGCAAAAATGGGGCAAGCAAGAATTGAACCCGCGGCTTAACGGGTTATGGGGGAGGGAAAACTTCATTCCAACCAGCGCTAATCAACCTAAATCAACTTGAAAGAGCTGAAAAGTCAATGAATGGTTTAGTTTTCGGATTCCCTCCATATATCGCTGATGATTATTCCCAAATGGAGTTGGAAGAGCCGTTTCTTTCTGACTACCGAAAGAACGAAGCCAAAAGATCTACTCCAGATTGCCATAGTTTGATTAGGTTCAAAAATGGACTAGAAATGCCAAAAAAGCATCCACTGGTCCATATTTTTTCTATAGGAATTTTATGAAAGAGAAAGTTCGAAATTTCTGTCTTGCGATCAGTCTTTTCTTAATCCCGATAGTAGGCTTTGCTGATGAACCGGTTAAGCCTAATTGTCAGCACAAGCCTCCTATTTTGACAACAACTGCAATTAGCTTCCAATCATTTGCGGAAAAAATACGGGAAATGAAGAAACCAAGAAACTCTATGACGTTATATAAACTGCCAAAGCTATTTGCATGGGACTTAATGGATGTTGCTGGGATGCTCAAAAATCTTGACTTTCCTCTGATGCTTATGAAAAAATTGAATGAATGATTTCAGGAGGATATCAGATGCAAGGCGAAGGCGTTAAAAAGTTACAAAGTCATTTTGATGCGTTGGCACAAAATGTCCCAGGGGAAGAAATAGAATTTTGGTTTGCTAGAGATCTTCAAAAATCTCTTGGATACACGCGTTGGGAGAATTTTACGACTGCCATCCAACGAGCTATAGAATCTTGTCAAACAACGGGTTATGAACCGAATGACCATTTTCGTGGCATCACGAAAATGGTGTCTTTAGGCAGTGGAGCCGAGCGAGCCGTCGATGATTTCATGCTTACACGCTATGCCTGTTACTTGATTGCTCAAAATGGAGATTCAAGGAAAGAGCCTATTGCTTTTGCCCAGAGTTATTTTGCCGTTCAAACGCGCAAGCAGGAATTGATAGAAGCTCGCATGCGCTTGCACGACAGGCTAGAAGTTCGCGAGAAATTAAGGAAGTCAGAAAAAGCACTTTCTCAGAATATTTATGAGCGTGGTGTAGATGATGCAGGTTTTGCCCGCATCCGCTCTAAGGGAGATGCCGCTCTTTTTGGGGGATATTCAACACAGGCAATGAAAAACAAGTATGGGATCACAGAGAGTCGACCTCTTGCCGATTTTCTGCCAACATTGACGATTGCTGCCAAAAATTTAGCAACAGAGATGACCAATCACAACGCGATACAAGAAGATCTACAGGGAGAGAGTGCAATAGCAGGGGAGCATGTTCAAAATAACTTAAGTGTGCGCGATATGTTGGGTGCTCGTGGCATTAAGCCGGAAAATTTGCCTTCAGAGGAAGATGTCACGAAGCTCGAGAGACGTGTGAAATCCGAAGAGAAAAAACTTGTCAAACAGTCCGGAAAGCTACCTAAGTTGATAAACGACTAGGCGTTGCTCCACTAATAAAAATTCAGAGGCTAAGAGATAGCAAGAGAAAGTAAAATTTTATCCGGGATATTTATTATCTCACTTGTATGGTCTCGAAATTTTTGAAAACCTTGATTTCTTATGCTGGCAATACTAAGGATCGCTTCTTTTATATCTCTATTTTCTAATAGATTACGTTTGCCATTTGTGATTTGGCGACCTGTAGGAGGTATGTCCATTAATTCCATTAACGATACAAAGTCCCCATGTAGTAAAGCGTTCCTTTTGTGTTTGGTCTGCTTGGACTATTTCATGAGTCTATTTTTCTAAAGATAGGGCAGCTTGAATCTCGCTTACACTTTTATCACTATATAACTTGACATAGTTTTCAGTTGTGATCAAGGTGGGGATTTGAACTTTATCTAAATAGAGGGTTCCATTTAAGTGATCTATTTCGTGTTGTAAAATGCGAGCATACCAGCCCTTCGCTCTTATGGTGATGGGTTTTCCTTGTTCATTTAAACATTCTACACGTACAGATTCTGCTCTAGGAACAACCCCACTAAACTTTGGAACACTTAAACAACCTTCAAAAAATTCAACATTAGGGATAGATTCTTCTACATGAAGCCGTGGGTTAATAATCACATGAAAGGGGACCGGATATCGATTTCGCTCAGACAATGTTTCAGGATCTAGATGGCTGTGGTTCATATCTTCAATGACAGCAAGCTGCAGAGATTTTCCTATTTGAGGAGCTGCTAATCCAACGCCCGGAGCTGCTCTCATTGTTACTTTCATCATTTCGATGAGGTCTTGGATTTCGGGGCTGGTAATTTCCTCTAGGGACAGCTCTCGTGCCCTTCGACGTAGAACGGGGTCTCCCACTTGAACGATAGCTAATGGCTGAAGCTGACTTATGTTATTTTTAGGTAGTTCCTTCCCCAACAAGGGAAATAAAGCAGTACATAAATGCACACAGATAAGCCATTTTTCCATCTTTTCTCCTCAATTTTTTAGGGCAGATGATAGCAGTTCACTCTAATATTTTCTAGCAGCACCTTGATCTGGGTAATGTGCGTGAGATCGATTTTTATAAACAACTCTGAATAAAATAGAGTAAACCAGAATCCAGTTTTCCTCTATTGAGTTGCTTCCATATTGTGACCCTCGAAAATTAATACAGGTATTTCTTACTAAAGAAAGCTCTTGATTCTGGTGGCGTATTAGTTGGTACCCTATTTCCCTATAGTGATACCCCAGGGGCGGATATCTTTCTCAGGGAATTATTCGGGGCTTGGATGACAACAAAAAATGTAGTTGACGCGGTAATGAAATCTGTTAATTTCGCATCTTGCTCAGTAGAGAATGTAAAAATTTCAGGCAAACTTGCGAATCAATTTCATATATTTGCCAAAAATGCGCTTAAGTAAATGGGGCAAGAGGGACTTGCACCCACGACCTACGGATTATGAGTCCGTGCAGTACCCCATAAATCACAATAGATAGCTGCATCTAACAGCAGAAAGGATAGCAGCTTAAAGAATTTCGATCTACGGTCATGTACGGCCTTTTATGTTCAGTTTTTGTCATTGAATGGTCCACAGGCGGTCCAAGTCTTTTTTAGAATCAAATTGAAAGGATGAGGTTGAATTATCCCATCAAAAAGGGATATGATGGTTGAGATAATCAAAGGATAAATAGATGGATAAGAGTTTTTCTTCCTTGCCAGAGGAACATGAATATAAATCGGAAGATTTTTCGAGCAAGTCACTTGAATCTCAAGATTTTACAGATTGCGTGTTTCAAAATTGCAATTTTTCAGAAGCTCTTTTGAGAAAGGCAAAATTTATTTCGTGTATCTTCAAGAATTGTAATTTTAGTTTAGTGAAATTAGAGGGATGCCGTATTCAGCATGCTCAGTTTTTGGAATGCAAAATTGTAGGAGCTGAATTTTTTAAATGTGAGAAGACTTTTTTCTCGGCAAACTTCCGAGATTCTTTAGTTCAATATTGCAATTTTTCTGACTTGCAGATGAAAAGCTCTGCCTTTATCAAAAGTAAGTTAAAAGAGTGCCACTTTACTAATACATGTTTAAGTGGGTCTAATTTTGAAGATTCGGATTTAGCAGGAACGCTTTTCCATAATAGCGACCTTTCGAAGTGTGATTTCTCTAAGGCTTTAAATTACGATATTGACCCAGTAACTAATAACATTAAAAAAGCTAAATTTTCCCTTCCTGAGGCGGCAGGACTTTTGCGCGGCTTTGACATCGTTCTCGTGTAGAAATTTACTGACAATAGAGAGCTGGAAGGTCTAAGAGTTCAAAATACTGGGTTTTCTGCAAGAGCAGAATGAAAGATGGGGAAGTTGTGCCGATTTTTCTTAATGGTGTTTTCCGTTAGCTCTTTAAACCATGTTCCTGCATTTGGTGCAATATACACAGAATTTATTAGACATCCTAGATCTATGTAATGCCCTGGTTTAATATCCTTTGCAAAAAAGTCAATTTTTCCATTTCTAATATGGGGTTGCCAAAAATGCGCTTAAGTAAATGGGGTAAGAGGGACTTGCACCCACGACCTACGGATTATGAGGGAGGGAGA
Organism: Chlamydiales bacterium; assembly: GCA_024233455.1. Lineage (GTDB taxonomy): Bacteria > Chlamydiota > Chlamydiia > Chlamydiales > JACKPQ01 > JACKPP01. Next base: position 372,100 of record JACKPP010000002.1, on the reverse strand, counting down.
ACTCTATCTCAACCAGTGCCATCCAACTTTTATAGGCATGAGTATAAAGAACTTGATTTATGGATACAACGGATTTTTGCTGGTTCTTCTTGGTAAAAGTAGGAGTTCAATGCACCGTTAGTGCACCAAATTAACCTGAAGTTCTGTCAGAATTACTCTTCAATTTATCAAATAATTTATTTATTGATAGAAACTTCGAAAATATATTGACCGACAGTCGGTCGATATGTATAATCTTGGCTTTTAGAAGGAGTGTTATGGTTAGAATTGTTAAAAGACCAGAAGAACGACGTAGTGAGATTGTTGCCGCGAGTCGATCCCTTTTCCTTAGTCAGGGGTATGAAAATACCACCATACAAGATGTCATGAACATGCTACAGATTGCCAAGGGAACGACTTATCATTATTTTAAATCCAAAGAAGAATTATTGGAGGCAGTCGTAGAAGACATGGTCGCAGAGTATGTAAAAGCTATAGAAAGGGCATTAAATGAATCTAGAGGGAATGCGTTAGATAGAATGAAGATATTAATAAGTAGTGGAAGAATAGCTTCATCTTCAGGCGATACATTAGATCGCTTACATCGTGCTAATAACAGAGAGTTGCATGCACGCCTGTTGGCTATCACTCTTACTAAACTAGCACCTCTTTATGCCAGTGTAATTTCACAAGGCTGTGAAGAAGGAATTTTTGATGTAGTGCATCCATTAGAATGTGCGGAAATTCTGCTAGCAGGAGTTCAATTTGTCACAGATGTCGGTTGTTATTCTTGGAGTTCCGAAGACTTAGAACGCCGCACGAAAGCTATTCCAGCTCTAATCGAAAATCAATTAAATGCTCCTAAGGGTGCATTTAGTTCTCTGTTCAACCAAAACAATAAAATGGATTAATTATGTCATCTGCATCCATCTATCATCCAATGTGGTTTTATTCAATTGTCCTGCTTGCTGCAGTAGCATTCTGCCCTATCGCTGCTTACTTAAGCCGTTGTAGTGGATTAGCGAAATTTCAATTACCTCTTATGTTTGTAGGATTGAGTGTGCCATGCATCACTGCGCTAATAATGATTTACACTACTAGCAATGGAATACTTATACATGACTTCTGGAAACGCTTACTCCTCTTCAAAATTCCTATTCCCTACTTACTATTCATTCTCTTTTTAATGCCTTGCGTCATTTACCTAGCAACGTCGATATCATTACTTTTTGGCTACAGTGCTGAACAATTTAAGATAACAAAAGAAATGAGTGTCATGAAGGGATGGGCGTTTTTTGGCATAGCAATACCTCTATTATTAGCCCCTCTTGTTGAGGAGCTTGGTTGGCGAGGATATGGCGTAGACAGCCTTAGAGCCAATTTTAATCTTTTCAACACATCGATGTTATTTGGTCTGCTTTGGGCTGCATGGCATCTGCCAGCATTTTTTGTTAAGGGGTACTATCAGAATGAACTTTGGAATTTAGGGATTATTTACGTCTTAAACTTTTTCTTGAGTGCTTTTATAATCGCTATATTGATGAATTGGGTTTACTACAAAACGGATCGAAGCATTCCTGCGATAGTGTTATTCCATGCAGTCCTTAATTTTTCATCTATGATTCTTAGAACACAGCAGTTCACTAAATGTATCGCTACACTCATTCTATGCATCATTTCTCTGATTGTCATTCTCTGTGACCACGATTATTTCTTTAGTAATACGTTATTACTAATAAAGTGAGGATGAAGTAATGAATTTATCAAATTTTCAATTGAATGAAAGTCACCACGATACTCTATTGGATCGTGTTATAAAACAGGAACTTGACCGCTTACAACAAAAATATGGCTTTCCTGGAGCAACGTGTTCCTATGTCTTATCTGACGGAACATTGGGAGAAATAGCAAGTGGCTTTGCAGATAGAGAAAATAGAAAGCTTATGACCACTCGTTCCCGTATGCTTGTTGCCAGTATAGGGAAAAGCTTCGTAGCTGCAACTGTTCTCGCTCTGGCAAATGAACGTCTTTTAAATTTAGACGATCTACTCTCTTCTTCGCTTGGTAAGCATAATTGGTATACTCGCTTGCCGAACCATGAGACGATCTCAATAAGACACCTTCTTACTCATAGCGCTGGTTTGCCAGATCATGTACATAATAAGAAGTTTCTACAATTGCTATCGAACAACAATCTCCTTTCAGCCGAGTCTCTACTTGAGTGCATCTTGGATGAACCACCGCTTTTTGATGCTGGTAATGGATGGTCATATACAGATACTGGATATATCCTTTTAGGTTTAGTAATTGAATCTGTTACAGAAAGGACATATTACGAAGAAGTTGAACGTCGTTTTCTTCTTCCTCTGAAACTCAACAACACAACACCATCAAATCAGCCTATGCTTCTTGGTTTAGTACCTGGGTATACGGCTTGTAATAACCCTTTCGGTCTACCGAGAAAAACAGTCAATGCAACAGGTTCACTTGTTTGGAATCCCGCTATAGAGTGGACAGGGGGAGGTTTAATTAGCACTTCACGAGATCTTGCTATATGGGCAAAACTTCTTTATGAAGGGAACGCCATGCAATCCAACTATTTGACGGAATTACTTCATTCAGTACCAGTAGGTGAAATCGAACTCGAGAAGCGGTATGGCGCAGGTGTTGTAATTATTGAAAAAAATCCATTAGGTGAAAAATTAGGACATCTGGGTGTAATCCCAGGATATACTTCCAGTATGCAATATTATTCGAAGCACAGAACCTCCATTGCCTTTCAAGTGAATACTGATGAGAATGTCACAAGTTTTGTCAATGAAATAGAACAACTTTTAGCTGGGACTATCATAAAGAATAATGCGCACAACTTTGATCGTACCTATTAGATTTATTTAATACTTTTCTGAAATTGCTGATTAATTACTTGCTATAGGATGAAATGATGTTTTTGCTTTTACGAATTAAAGACATCATTTCCTGATGATGAGCTTTCGCCTGCTTAGTATGTCCTCCATGTCTTAAGGCTGCCTGTCGAGAGCGTTCTTTGCCTGCCTTTGTTATAGGTCCTTTTGCGGTTCCACCATGCATATGACAAGTTGCTCTTCCACGCACTGCCCACTTTAAACATTGTTTGCCAGATCGTTTGCTTTTTGCCGTGCATTGACTCATAGTGATCCATGGGGTCACTCCCTGTAATTGCATATTCGCCAATGGGTAAATTCAATTCTTTTACAGCATTAAACTTGTCTTGGTTACTTTTCATCATATGGTTTTGAGTTGATTTTAGGTTTTCGTGAAAAAAAGAGACAAGTTGATTCCAGGAATCAGAACTTGCTTTAGCATCAGCTTGTCGGCTTCCTCCCATTGAAAACCAAAGTTGTCCGATAGGATGATAATAGGTAGGTTCTGGAATGGGAAGGTTCGGAATATTGATTCCATGACCTGCGTTTGGAAAGTTCAGATGTTTAGCTAGAATGGGGGAATCATTTATCTTTAAACGAATCATGATTTGATTTGCATAGATTTCAGATGGCCACATTTGATCATCACCACCTGATATCAGAAGAATTGGGCATTGAATGTTTTCCACTGGAATGGCAGCTGCTTCAAAGGCACTTTGATCTTTCATTCCCTCTATAAAACTTTGTTTAGTATTGGCTGGATTTTCTGCTGTTTGGCCTTTACCGTTCGTGAAATTGGTTTTAGGCACTGGAGCAAACATTGAAATAGGTTTTTCTTCATAAAGCCAAGCATGAACCGGAATTCCATCACTTAAACCGCCATAAACTACGCTACTAGGAACTACAGCAACAATTGCTTGAACCGAATTTGGAAATATTGAGCCAAGGATTAAGGAGAGTTCAGCTCCTCTGGAAACTCCATATATTCCTATCCTCGAACCATCTACATCTGGGTGCTTTTTAAGCCAAGAAAATGCCATTTCAAAATATTCGAGGGGAATATTTTCCAGATTTGAAGGAAGATCATCAACTCCAAAGTAACCAAGAGCTAATACTGCAAATCCGTTTGAAGCAAGTAATTTAGCGCGACTTTCTGATAAACCTCCATTTGAACCACTCAATGTAATGATTACAGGAAGAGGGCTTTTTGATTTGGGGATAAAGAAGGTGCCTACAAGGCCATTTTCTCTGACATCAATTCGTTGTATTTCTGGTGCTTTCAGATAACAAAGGACGTTGGCTTGATCTATAAGCTGGTTATTTACATACAAAGTAATCTTACTTGAAAAGGTGTCGTTTTTACATTTGAAACTTGAAGTTGCGTTTCTATCTTTTGGTATCATTGACCAAAAAAGACCCATGGGGTCTGCTTCTGTATAAGAAGAAGTTTCAAGAGGAGTACTTGCGGTTACATCAGTTACTCCGTAGTTATCCGCTTTAAACAGTGCTCTAGATACCCATAATTTACCTTTTTGATCCTCAGCTTCCGCAACTAACTCAATTTCTTGAAATGGATCAAGACCATCAATTCTAATTTCAATTTTTTGATCGACTAGTTTGCCATTAGGCTGATTAATAGATAAATGAGGATTTTGAGCGATTAAGCTCGTAGCTATGCAACAGGATATGAAAAATGATCGCAATATCACGTGCTTCTCCTAAGGGACTCTATCTTAAGGTGCATTAATACGCAGGGGCAGGAAGGCTCCCATTCAGGTATGAATTCTTCTAGCTTGTAGAAGCCTGCTTTCTCATAAACATGAATGGCTTTTGGATTGTCCACTCCTGGATCGATGAATACATCGGTTTTATCGGGAAACTTTTGCAAAAGGAGCTCTTTGATCATTCGGTGTCCAAGCCCTCTTCCTAAATAAGATGGATTACCAATTAGCAGGTCAAGTGTAATGGCTTTTGAGGAAGGATTAAGATATTTTGCATAGAGATGGTCCTTTTCAAAATCGATTTTCGAAGTCATCAGGTATCCAAATGGAATGTCTCCATCATAAGCAATCCATAGAGTGTATAACGTTTCCTCTCCATTAACGAAACGGGAAATGGACTTTAGAGTATTTTGCAAGCCAACCCCATGCCAAAATTCTGCTATATAATCCTGATGAAGCCATTTATTAAGCATTTCTTCTTGGTCTTTTTTTAGGAGCTCAAAGCGTATAGCATCAACATGCATAGATTCGATCGTTTCTTGACAGTTCTTTTGGATGTAGTTCATAGCACCTTTCGACAGGATTTCTAGAAAATTTACTTCTGGATATTTCAGGTTCAATTTTTCAATTTTTTCTTGGTATTTATTAGGAAAATTCCACAAATACTTGATAAGTTTCCACGAAATAGAATTTGTAGCTCCTTCAGGACCATCATCTTTAGCTTTTCCAAGGGTTGAAAGCCATCGGTAAAATATTCTAAAAAGGCATAACAGTCTTGGAAGTTTACAATAGATTGCAACAGTAGCTTCTTTGTAGCGCATTTCTAAGGTTCGCATACCATTCCCATCTATGATCCAATTATCTTTTTTAAGTACTGATTTGACATCTTCCAAAAAATGATCGTGATCCCGTTCTAGCCAACCTTTTTTAAAAAAATGCTTATCAATGTGAAAGATAGGAAGCCGCAAAGCCCTAGAGACTTTACGAGCAAGTTGCGTTTTTCCAGAACCAGGAATGCCAAAAATTAATATTTTCATGTTTCACAAAGATTTTACTCCGACAGTTTATCACAACTTTGGGCGATAAGTCACGTTCTATCAATAGTAAAAATTACGAAACGAACCCATGGAAGCCTTGTCCTCTAGCAGCTTTAGTTTCATAGCACCATACTCATCACGCACTTGGGGGTGACTTCTCAGATAATCACGAAAAGCGAGGTTAAGTGCGATTTCTGGATGTCCTTCCTGATACACATGAAGATTCGCTTCGACAGCACCTCGTTTGCTGAAGCCATAATGCATCGGAATATTGTATTCTCCACGGTAAACGAAACCGATCTCTTTTAGTTTTTTTATCGTCTCGGATGGGTGGCCTTTGACAACTGCTATGATGTCTATCTTCGGTTTAGCTGGAAGACCAGGGACTGAGGTAGAGCCAACATGATGAACTGCGATACAAGTGTCTTGGAGCACTTTTTTGATTTGGAGGGCTTCCGCTTCAAATTGCTCTGCCCATACTGGGTTCTAAGGAGTAACTTCAAGGTGTCTTGTTTCTTTCATTGGTCTGAAACATGTTTGAGTTTTTTATAACAACGGATACTCATAAAAATACGTGAATTATTAAATCTGCCATAAAATGAGCTATCATAGCTGACCATAATCCTCTAGACCAATAGAGCCATCCAAAGACGATTCCTGGAATGCCATTGAGGAGAAGAATTCTAGAAATTTCGTAGGAAGTGGGCTCAATCAGTTTAAAAGCGGCAGGTAAATGGCCTATCCCAAAAATGAGTGCTACAATAACGTTTGTAGTCCAGAGAAAGGAAATCCTATGACGCTTCATAGAACTGAATATTTTTTGAAATAAAAAATAGATTAAGGTGAATAAAAAGAGTCTGCATAGAACTTCTTCATTGATAGCTCCATAAAGCGAAGCTATTGCACCAGCCCAAAAAGGCGGATGAATTTTTCCCGTAGAAAGAAGTGAACTTGAAAAATTGATTTTATCTAAGAGGTAGATAGCAAAGCCGCTAAAGATACCAGGGATTATTCCGAAAAGGATGTTCTTCTTAAGATTATTTCTTTCAGGAAATGGTCTCAAATCTGTTTTGGGGAGTAATTTATAACTTATAAAGCAAATCAAACCATAAAGAATCGCCGCCTGAATCGTGCCAAGCAATAATATCTGCTGAATGGAAGTTGAAGTGGGGAGAATGTCCAAGTATTGGATATAAGGAATAATTGACCATGAACCTAAAATGCAGAGAAGCCAAAGGAGCAGAAATATTTTTTTTGTGGTTTTGTCATTACGAGCTTGATTCATTATGCTCTCCGTAATTAACTTCAAAAAATTAGAAGAAGGTCAGAGTGTCTTTTGCATGTGGTAGCCAACTAGGTCTTCTTTATTGAAGTATGTTTTTTCGATGGTGTATCCCTGTTTTTTATATACGTGGGTGGCTGCTTGGTTGTGCGCAAATACATAGAGTCTGATCAGTTTGATGCCAGCTTCTTTTAATTTTGACTCTAGGGTTGCTAAAACAATCTTCCCTAAACCACAGCCTCTATATTGTTCATCAAGATAAATGGCATCTAAATAAGCTGTTTGTTCGTTCATGGAGTAAGCAATATAACCACAGGGCGTATTCTCTGTGTCGGTAGTGATGAGATAAAAGTTAATATCAGCCGGGTCTTGAGTTGTCTCTTCTTTTGCTGCATTGTAAGCGAGTTCAATATCTTGAAAAAGGCCAGCTTTGAAAAGTTCTTGGCTATAAAATGATATCACATGTGCTTGCATATCAAGGATTTCATTTGCAGAGGCATTTTGAAAAGTGATCTGAGTGGTTGCAGATATTTGAGCAAACCCAAAGAGCATAAGTGCAAAAAAGAAACGTTTCATAAACCTAAATTTTTGAAGTATTTGGCAAAATGGGGCAAGAGGGACTTGAACCCACGACCTACGGATTATGAGTCCGCTGCTCTAACCGCCTGAGCTATTGCCCCATGAGTGCGTCAGTTTAACAGAATGCTCTTTTATTAGCACCAGCTTGCTAATATTTTTGCCGAACCTTTACTCATCTGGAATGCCCTATTTTTTTCTTTATAGAAGGTGTAGATCGCGGATGCTTTTTTGCTAGTAAAAGGTTTTTCATCGGGGAGAAAAGCCGTTACTGCGCTTAGTTTGTCTCTAAAAGACAGGGTGTGGTTTTTGTGCAAGGCCCAGATGATTCGGTCCATGGGTAGAGGAGTTGGTAGGGCAAGAGGTGCATCATTCCAGTGAACTAGTGGTTGTGATGAGTCAGCGTAAACCTCAGACAGGTACTTATAGCGCTTCCCTAGTTGGTTGATATGACTCCGGGCTCCCGTATGGATATAACCGAGAATTTGTTCGGTCGATGCTTGAAAAAGGTCGGCGGTTATGGCTTGTTTGTATGGGCCTAAAGCAAGGAAATTGGATGTTTCGAGTAGGGCTTTGTCTATGACGTCTTTACGTTCGGCTTTGGATAGCTGAGCGATGACGGCATTTATCGCTATATTGTTTTTGGTATCAGCTACTTTTGCAAGTAGGTGCGCTTTTGTGCTGATTGAAGCACTGGGATCAAGTCCTTGGGCTTGAAGAGCGGCGATGATTTTTAGCGCTTTGTATGTTTGGTACAGGTTGACTTTGCTTTGCTTCTGAACTTGCAACACAATCTTACTATCTGCTTCGGTTAGGTTATTAGTATTTTCCTTGAGTAGCGCTTCAAGTTCTGGCTCTTCTTGGCAGGCAGCTAGTAGCTGGCTTGTAAGTTTGTTTTCTTGATGGATGAGACCAATTAGCATGCCTATAAAGATCCCGCAAAGAAGAGAGCAGACAGTTGCAGTCTGCTGCATTTTGGAAGCAGAGGCGTAGTTTTTGAAGCCCCCAACGCTTCCCAGGCAGGCTATGATACCAGTAATGATCGCCATACTTGTACATGCATAGCGCAAGAGTTGGCGGCGATTATGGGCCAAGTTTCCTTCAGCAAAGTGCTGAGATGCTAGGTTGTGGATTTTGGCATCGAATTTAGTTAGCTTTTTTCCCGCGAGTGCTTCGAAAAGAGTGGTATCGACTTTGAAAAGCTGCCGTGGAGTGTTTTTAGCAATGTAGGAGTGCTTTAAGTCACAGCTGGCGGTGAGGTGTTTGGCTGCAGTTGGTTTGGCAAAAGGATAGGCTTCTTGAGCTGCGGTTTTTCGCAAGTTTTCGTTGTCAATGAGAAGTAGAGCCAGGGCAATGCCCATCTTGCTGTCTTTTTTGACGGCTTCTTTCATGAGTTGTGCTGGGGAGATGGCAAGATTTTGATAGGCCATCAGGAGTGCTTTTGGATCATCTCCCTCTAGCGTGTCTCTTAAGGCATCTAGTTTTTTGGTTTCTAAATGGTGACATAGGTAGAGACCGGCAATAAGCGCAACGCTGGCTGCAAGAAGTGTTAGCGCAATAGTGCGAGGGGCACAGGTTTGGTAGATTTTTTGAACAAGTGCGCTTTGCGTGCCATATCCCTTATAGATCAGAGGTATTGTGATCATCGTGACAACTACAGCGATTTTCCCTGCAGATTGGGCCATCGACTCTAGGATGTATCTGCTTTGCTCATGGAGAAAATGCTTCTGGGCAAGCAGTCCTACATCCTTATCGTAGGAGCAGGATGGCTGGTCTGTTTGTGTGTTGATGTGCTGGCAAATTGGGGTGAGATCGGTTTGGCTGGGCATGCATTCTTCTCCTGCTTAAAATTGAACCCGAAACTGTATTCCGTCTGAGCATTTTTTTCAATTGAAAAAACAATTTGTCAATTTAGGTTATTTCTTCTATATGGAAAGAGTGATGCGTTATGTATTAATTAGTTTTGCTTGTACCGTACTTTTTTTTGGCGATGTTTGCGCCGAAGAGGATGTGATTGCGCTCGGGGAAGTTTTGTCGCGTAGTGATGCGATCCCTCATGAAAGCGTTGAAGATGCTACCGATCATTTTATGGAAGGTTACATCCAAGCTTTGATTGATATGAATTATTATGAGTTTAACGTGCGCGTGCGCGTTGATGGCTGTACCGTTTATTTGTCGTGTTTACCCAAGAATGATTTGATCCGGAATTCGATTATCGCGTTTGTGGAAGATTTGCCCAATGTGGGAAAAGTGGTGGAAGTAAAGAGTATCGAGGATCAACCACTAGAGCGGGAAGAGAGTTACATGGTAAAGCCTCAGGTGGGCGGGACCTGGTTCCCACAACAGACGATGCTTTTTCAGCCTTTGATTGCCGCACCGCGCCAGCCGATGTATTATGCTGAGTATCGCATGGGTGATAATATTTTTGGAACGCGCACTGTAGGCGTTGCTCTTGGTGATGAATTTCCCGTCTTTCGCTGGAATGATGTGTTTGCCGCTCACGGGGATTTGCAGATCGGAATTATGGCTGGCATGTGGTCAGTTTTTAATATGAAGTCGTTTCCCAGTGGGGAGTTTTCAGAGCTTGCTAATACAGATTATTTGCTAGGGATTCCGCTTTCTTATGCGTTTGATGCTTGGTCGTTTCGGTGTTTGATTTATCATATTTCAAGCCATCTCGGAGATGAGTTTTTGGTCAATCGTCCCCAGTTTTTGCCTGAGCGGGTGAATCCAAGTTATGAGGCGCTAGAGTTGATCAGTTCTTACCAGGTGAATACGAGCTTTCGCGTTTATTTTGGACCGGGAGCTGTTTTGCATAGCGATGATTCTTTTTCGATGCAGACGTTTTATGTGAAGTATGGAGCTGAGCTGCGGATGCTGGGCAAGAAGCACCATTACCATAAGCTATATGGTACGCCGTTTTTTGCGATGAATTTAGAAAACTGGCAGGTGAATGGGTGGGATTTGGATGCTACTTATATGGCTGGTTATGAGTGGTCCAAGCTTCAAGGGATTGGACGTAAGTTGCGCCTTTACGCCAAGTACCGTGATGGTTACGGAGAGGGTCAGTTTTTCAAGCTTAAAACAACTTTTTTTGCTCTAGGTTTTTCCTGGGGATTCTAGAAATTTTTACGTCTAATTGTTAAATTACTATTCATTTATAATATTTTCAAATGGATGAGAAATTAGTTAAAAATACGTTGGTTGCTTGTGCCGCTGAAATGGCTATTACCACGGTGCTTACGGTCACAACCTGCGTTTTTTGCCGGGTCGATGTTCGGATAGCTATTGTAGCCACTGCCGTGTTGGCGGTCGCCAGAGTTGTGGTTTTTAGGGGAGTAAAATTTTTAATTGATTATAGAGCCGGTGTACTTGATGGGGGCTGTGTTGAGCCGAAGGTATTAAAGTTTGGATCCTTGGTATTATCGGGACTATGTGCGTCAAATTTGGCTCAAATTGACATGGTCACCAGAAATGTTTTGTGTCATGAATTTGGCCATAAGGTTGTGGGCTCATTGGTTTTTTCCAACGCGCGCTTAGAGGTCATGGTAACAGGGTTACGCGAGGGTGTAACGAAGTTGTCACCAAGAGGCCCGGGACCAATTATGGGGTATCGATATAGCCAACCCTTGATGTCAGCTGGCGGTCCACTATTTGCTTTGGTCTCGGCATGTGGGATGATTGCCACGGCGCATTTTTATGGCGATGCCTATGATGGATTTGATTTGTATTTATATTCAGCCTCAATCATGAGCATTGTCCAGCATGTGCATTATGCCCTATCGGCGATCGGGGAACGATGTGTAGATGGTCACGACTTTGGAGTGATGGCCCGCTTTGGAGTTGACTCAAGGCTTTGGATTGTGGCTTTTATTTTGTTGCCTATTGTAGTTTTTGCAACCTTAAAGCTTTATTCGCATATCACAAAGCCATCTTTGAATATCGAGCCTGGCTTGCCAATGGGCAAGTGTCCCGAAAAAAAGTCGTAGTAGACTTTTAAGGCTTGATTAGCATTTTGGACGCAGTAAAAGCAGTTACTGACCCATTCTGATCCCTTGATTGTTCCGGTATTTAGGTTTTGTGTAAATCGGCTGGTGACTTTGTTTTTCCAATATTCGGGAGTCCCAAAAAGGATCACAGGTGTGGGTGGGCAGACTCCGGTTTTTCGGCGCACTTCTTCTAGGGTGTATTCAAAATCTGTTCCCATCCCGCCTTCGAGAAAAATGGGGAGGTCTAGGTAGAATTCGGCTTGCCGTTCCACGAGCTTATCTAATCGGTAGGTCATTTTAAGGTCGACGTATGGATTTTGTTCTTGTTCGTTGACTACAGCTCCTCCTTGGGAGGTGAAGTCGATGATGTTGGCACAGGACAGGATGCCGAGTTCTTTTGCCACTTTGTTGCCCACACTCATAGCACCAGGACCTCCGCCTGTGACCATAGCCAAGGGCTTTTCTGGCGATAAGAGGGGATGATTGACTTTGTTTCGCATGGTTAGCAGTCCTTGTAGCAGCGCTTTGAGCTCGCCGCTAAAGTTGCCGGCGATAAGATTGGATCCGTAAATACCAATGAAGGTGGCGTGGACAAAATCATCAATGGCATCAAGGGGTACAAACATCCCTGAGTCTTTTTCAGGTTTGGGGACATATTGCAGTAAGCGCTTTGTGCGTTTGTCTGCCCAATAGGTGGGGATGCCAAATTTGGCCAGGTCAAAGAGAAGCGCTCGGTCTTCATGGGAGAAGTATTCTCCTCCATCTTGCGAGGGGGAAAGAAAGTAGATGCCTTTTAGATTACGCTGAACCTGTTCAGAGAGCAGCATGCGTTTGGTCAAGGGAGAAGGGAAGTAGCGAGTAAGCAAAATGCCTTGGCTTGTGATGTACCCATCTTCAATAGCTTTTAAGAAGGGGTAAGAAGGTTGTTGGTGGATGTAGTCATCGACAAGTTCAGCTTGGCGCGTAGTATGAAAAATACCTGGGAGCTCAGCTTTATGGGTGTCTTGGTAGATCCAGTCGTCGGGCTTTAGATTTTGGAACTGGGTACCTTTCACGATGAAAACGCAGGCTTTGTGGTTGGGAGGGGCAGTTGCAGTTTCAAAGGCTTTGAAGATAGTTTCTTGGTTTTCAAGACACGATAAAAGCTGATCGCGATCGGAAAAAGAAACGTGTTCTCGGTAGGGCTCTAGGGTGTAAAATTCTAGAGGGATTTCGCATATGGCTTTTTGGCTTTTTCCATAAAGCTCGTATACATCTCCAGAGGCAAAGGTGTCAGGTTGCAAGACCGAGGCGCTGGTGTGGTGGAAACCTTTGGGAAGTAAGCTTTCTACGACTTTTCCAAAACAAGTGCGCACGTGCAGCGGTGCAGTTCTAACCAAGAGTACTTGGTTATCGTCAACAATTCTCGGTTCATCTTTTTGCCAAATTTGGTGAATTTTGAGCATCTCGCGCACGTAAAAATGGGGATCTGAGAGCGCTTTGGCAATCGTTGGCAAAAACCCTTGGATTGCCGGATCATAGCAGTATCTTCCTGAAAACAGATGTAAAAATGCCACCAGGCGTCCATCGATTTGCTCTAGGTTTAGATCTCCATTTCCAAATGCTAGTAGGGGATGGCCATAGCGGTCGTTTCTCCCAAACATGCGCCGCAGATAATCGGGGTTTTTAACGCGTCTGCGATCGTCTGCAGCAAAGAGTTTACCGATCCTGGCTCCTGGCTGAAGTAATGCTAGCAGTTGTTGACTCAGTGGATCAAGGCCGATAAGGCGTAGATCAACGGTAGCGCTTCCGAGTCTGCTATTTAATTGGATGTTTTCGGCAATGGCATTCATTCCAAGTTGGGCCAAAGTGCTTTTAAAATTGAAAGCCACAAGAGCAGGATCAATTTCGAAGCCAATGAAGTTTGGATTGATGCCGGTGATTTCTACTTGGGCCTGGCGCTCTTTATCATTGACAGTTGAAATCGTCTTGATGAAGCCGTCGGGAGAGACCAGATCATGGTGAGAACCGAAGATATATTTGTGCATAGTTTTTCTATACCTTAAATGAAATAAAAAAACAGGTGTTCTATTTACGTTCGGTAGTTTTTGCTAAAGTCTTGCAGTAAAAGGCTTTTTTCTGTGGAAAAGTTGTCCATAATTAGGTGGATAGCTGGGGCCAAGAGGTTTAGATAAACGTATTTAACAGATTTAAAATCAATTAATTAGGAGTTATCGACAAAAACTCCACAACCGAAGTGAAAGAGGTGTTGATAACTATTGTTTTTTTCACTACTATAGACCCACTATGGGAAAACTAGGTGTACATGATGGAACGTTCCATGCCGATGAGGTTACAGCCTGCGCGCTGCTTGTTTTATTCGGAAAGGTAGAGCAAGATTCCATCGTGCGAACCCGTGATCTGAAAACGCTTAGCACCTGCGAATACGTTTGTGATGTGGGTGGTGTGTTTGATCCCGATCAAAAACGTTTTGATCACCATCAATCCGATTATTCGGGTTCGCTTAGCAGTGCCGGTATGGTGCTGAATTTTTTGCATGATGCGCAAGATCTCGATACGTCCCTTTACCATTTTTTAAAAAACCATTTAATCGATGGCGTAGATGCTATCGATAATGGAGTCTACACACCACCTAAAGGGTTGTGCACCTTCTCAACTGTGATATCCGAATTTATTCCCATCGACCACGAAGCTTCAAAAGAGGACCAAGATGCTGGATTTTTTGAAGCGCTTGATTTTGCCAAGCGCCATATTCAGCACATGATTGATAGATGCGCCTACATTCAAAATGCCCGTGGTTTGGTTGAAGAAGAGATGAAGAAAAATGGTGTTGTACTTTACTTTAATCGCTCGATTCCTTGGCTAGATGCGTTTTTTGAATTGGGCGGTGAAAATCACCCAGCTCAATTTATCATCATGCCCAGTGGTCATCACTGGAAGTTGCGTGGTATTCCGCCAAGTTACGATCGGAGAATGGCTGTGCGGGTGCCGTTGCCTCTGAAATGGGCCGGCCTGCTCACTGAAGAACTCAAAAATGTTAGCGGTATTTCGGGTGCGATATTTTGTCACAAGGGACGTTTTATCTCCATTTGGGAGACGAGAGAAGATGCGTTAAAAGCTTTAGAGGTGGCACTTGGAAAAGACAATCTTTGAAAAAATTATCGATCGAGAGCTGCCTTCCACCGTTGTATTTGAAAATGAGCGTTTGATAGCCATCAAGGATATAGCTCCTATAGCGCCCGTGCATTTACTGATCATCACCAAAAAACGGATTCCGAGCATCCAAGAGATTTCCTTTGAAGATCTGTCCCTACTACCGGAGATTGTTAGTCTCGCCCAACAGCTAGCCAAAGAACACCACATCGCCGATGGTTATCGTTTGCTTACTAACTGCGGATCACCTGCTGGTCAAACCGTCTTTCATCTGCACTTTCATTTAATTGGCGGTAGGCCACTTGGCCCCATGGCGTGAAAAGGCCATTATTGTTACTTTAAGTCTATGCGTTATGTTTGCATTTTTTTATTTATGTCGGCGGCTCTTTGTGCCTCTGCTCTCGATGTGCACCGGCGCATTCAATGCCATTTACTCATTGGAGATGTGACATCGGCAATTGAAGAATGCCGTGCAGGTCTGGTCTTATACCCCAATGATAAACCGCTCCAACGCTTACTGGTGCAATCTCTGGCTAAAAGGGGATTTGAAAAAGATGCTCTTAAAGCATGGCATGTAGTAGCAGGTCAGTTGAAAGGTGAAGAAAAACGCGCCGTTTTAGAGACTTTGGCTTGGGGCGTGCTCTCTAGAGCTGGGAATTCCAATCAATTTGTAGTGCAATACAGCTCGCTTATGGGTGCCAGGTTGGCAAGAGATGCGCTAGCTGTTGAAGTAATAAAAAATGGCTTGAAAAGCGATAGCACTCTTTTGCGCGCTTTATCGGTGAAACTTGCCTGTGAATTTCGCGATGCTCCCCTGATGGATCAAATCGCTTATATGTTTGAAAACGAAAGGCATTTTTATGTTCGTTTAGAAGTTCTGCGGGCTATTGGTGCCTTGGGTTTGACCGAGCTGACCGAGCCGCTTAAGCAAATTGTCGCCAGTGAACGTACAATGGCCGAAGAAAAAGCGTGTGCTATTGAATCTCTGGTCAATCTCTATGAATCAGTCAGCGACAGTGAACTGGAAGGCTTTATAGGCGCCAATCGCGCTGGTTTGCGCGCTATTGCTCCTCAAATTGTTGTGCATCTCGACCTCCAAAATCAGCTGCCTAGACTCTTACCGCTCTTAAAGGATAGCTCGAGCATGGTGCGGATTCTCACTCTGCGTGCTTTTAGCTACTTGCAAGGCTCAAAAGCTCCCTACCGGGCGCACTTACTCCCGCTGATGGATGATGAAGACCCTATGGTCGCAATCGTTGCTGCTTGGGTTGGTTTGACGATGGATCCGGTATCTGCCGAGGCGCATTTAGCCAGACTATGCAATCACGAGAGTGAAGAAGTGAGAAGAATAGCTGTCGGCGCACTTGCTGCAGGTGGCGAATCTGGCAAAAATCTCTGCTTGCACCTGGCCAAAAGCCATAGCGATCCCTTCGTTAAAGTCAACGCGGCGTTGGGACTCATCTTAAAACAATTTCACGTTAGTCGTGGATGCAAAACCTTGCAACGCTTTATTGCCCAGCACGCCGATAAAATCATGTGGGACCAAGCGGGACTTTTCCGCATCATTGCCCCCAGTCAAGTGCGTCATATTCCCCAAATTCCAAGTTACCCTGACCACGTTGATCAACTAACGCGCCTTGAAGTGCTCAGTATTTTGGCGGCTTTTGACTACAAAAAAGCCAAAAGCAGTATTGAGTCTTTCTTGCAAAAGGGAGAATGGGGGGTAACGCATGCAGCTTGCGCTGCGTTGCTCGGCGAAGGTGCAACCGATGCTCTCGATATTGTGAAAG
Organism: Chlamydiales bacterium; assembly: GCA_024233455.1. Lineage (GTDB taxonomy): Bacteria > Chlamydiota > Chlamydiia > Chlamydiales > JACKPQ01 > JACKPP01. Next base: position 355,670 of record JACKPP010000002.1, on the reverse strand, counting down.
GGCTGCTCGACTCTAAAGATCCCAAGGTGCGGGTACAAGCAGCTTTGGTCCTAGCTTTTATGGGACGAGAAAAATCTGCGGCTACGGTTTTAGAGGATGCTTATTCGAATGTTCCACGTGAGTGCAAACTCACGATACTCGAGGCGCTGGGAGCTATAGGCTCGGAGGAATCACTTCCATTTTTAGTGCGCACTTTAGACGAACCGTTTCAAATTACGCGGGTTGTGGCAGCAAGCTCCATCATACAATGCTTGTATCACTAATTCACTACATGCTCAACTTCTGCCGAGCCGTTGCTGTGGAGCGTTATAACTAGAGTAAATTTTAAGTCCCGATCGGGCGGCCTTTAGTATCAGCTGCAGTGTCTTCGATACGAGGTGATTTGGGAGGGCGTTTTTGACGACCGCGATAAGCATAAAATAAGAATACGGGTAAAATCATTAAAATATTGCCAACGGCGATAAGAAGTGCGTAATGGACTGGACGAATATCGATATGGACAGGGGGAATAAAACTAATGATAAGGGTGACCACACAACCAAAGATGCCGAGCATACAAGTGATCCACATACCACACTTTTTGCCTGGGACGCGAAATGCAAGGGGTCTCTTTCTAAAAGTATAGTGGAGTTTTAGCGCGCTAAAAAACATTAAGATATACATCAGTATGTAAAGATCCGTGCTAAGACCAGTTAAAAACCAATAAAAAGCATTAACGCTGGGAACAAGAAAAAATACCAGGCAAAGTAGCGTCACAAGTAATGCCTGAGCCAGAAGGACATTGTAGGCGACGCCATACCGATTTTTTCGTGAAAAAAATGGATGTAAAAAACCGTATTCTGCTGCGTGTAAGAGGCCTTTTGCAGGGGAGATAAGCCAATTGATGATACCGCCAATACTGCCGATAAGAATAAGTATAGCCAGGATTGGAATAGCCCACTCCATATGAAAAACTTCAAAAAAATTGGTAAAGACTTGCATCACTCCGGAAACAAGATTGATGCGGTCAACCGGCAAAACAAAAGCAATTGCCAAAGAGCCAAACAACATAGTCAGCACCAGAAAAGTTGAAGAATATCCCAAAGCTTTGGGAAAATTTCTTTGCGGGTTATGGATATCTCCTACATGAACTCCGGAAAGTTCAATACCAAGAAAGGAGGCCATAATAGCTGTAAGCGATACCCAGCTCGTTCCTAGCCTTAGAGAAGGGAAGGAGGAGCTCCACGAAATATCTATTTGGGGCGTATTGCCCTGCCAGAGCCAGACGATGGCCAAAAGAATGAGTAAAAGCATGGGAAACATCGTACCAATCAGACCACAGACGCTATTAACTCTGGCTGAAAGCTCTAGTCCAAACAAATTTATAAATGTTAGTCCCCAAAATACAGTTAGGATTACAGATATCAAATAAATTTTATTATTAGCGAGTTCTGGGTGAATCAAATAGGCAGCGATTCCGGCTATAAATGAGAGAATAGTCGGGTACCAGACCATGGTATTAATCCACTGGAGCCAAATAGAGAGCATCCCCATTTTATCGCCAAAAGCGCGCATCATCCAGTGGTAGACACCTCCTTTATCAGGCATAGAAGATGCAAGCTCAGCAGATACCAGTGCTGCGGGAATAAGAAAAACAATAGCTGCGAAAATAAAGAAAAAAATGAGAGTTGAGCCAAAAAGGGATGCAGCGGGCAAATTGCGGATGCTGTCAATGGCTGACACAATAAGCAAAACAAGTAAAAACAGGCTAATTTTTTTTTGAGGCTTTTTCATGACTTGCAAAGCATAGCAAATAAGTGGGGCTTTAGGCCACTAAATATTTAAGAGCGAATTGTTGCATTTTAGTGTACAGGCTAAGTAAACCGTTTGCTCTGCTAGGCGAAACTATTGATGGAATGCCCAGCTCCTGAAGGATAGTTGGAGGGCACTTTAAGATAGTTTCGGGTGCTTCCATGTCATAGATCGAGAGGAGTAAAGCGGCCAGTCCAGCAGAAATTAAAGCGTCAGAATGGGCTTTAAAGTGTACTAAGCCATCGGTGTAGGTCGAGCTTAAATACATTTGGCTTTGGCAGCCCAAAACGCGGTTATCCTCAATTTGTTCTTCGGGCAGAAAGGGCGGTAAGGACTTTCCCAGCTCAATAATCGTGTGATACTTGGTCTCGCGGGTGCCTGTGTTAAATAATTTTTTTAACGCATCTTGCTTGACTAGACAGCTACTGTACATGGCATAATTATGCCTCACTTTTGATAAATATCCAAGGGATACTCGAAATAGATATCAAAAGGTATTGACAGTAAATTGCCTGATGCGTTTTGATGGTTACATTTCAGGAATAAATCGATGGCAAAAGAAGAAACAGTACAGATGGAGGGCGAGGTCATAGATCTGCTTCCGAACATGACGTTCAAGGTAAAGCTTGATAACGGACTTGAAGTTCTGGCTCATCTCTGTGGAAAGATGCGTATGCGTAACATCCGCGTGCTTGTTGGTGACAAGGTAACCCTTGAATTATCACCATACGACCTCTCAAAGGGGCGAATTGTCTATCGATTAAGATAAAATGCTTGCTTCTTGAAGCTATATCCGGTATGCTGCGTGGTCGTTTAGAAGCGATTTGCCCGGATAGCTCAGGGGTAGAGCACTTGCATGGTAAGCAAGAGGTCGTAGGTTCAATTCCTATTCCGGGCAAGAAGAAATTAAAATTGAAAGTTTGATTCGAAGGAGAAAAGTCAAATGGCAAAAGAACAGTTTCAAAGGAATAAACCCCACGTTAATATTGGGACCATTGGACACGTCGACCATGGCAAAACCACGCTAACTGCTGCAATTACAAAGACGTTAGCTGAAAAAGGCGGAGCAAAATTTCGCGATTACGCTTCGATTGATAATAGTCCCGAAGAGCAAAAACGCGGTATTACAATTAATGCATCTCACGTAGAGTATGAAACCGAAAATCGTCACTATGCTCACGTTGACTGCCCCGGTCACGCCGACTACGTTAAAAACATGATCACTGGTGCAGCTCAGATGGACGGTGCGATTCTCGTCGTTGCTGCAACAGATGGAGCGATGCCTCAAACCAAGGAACACATTCTTCTAGCTCGTCAGGTTGGCGTTCCTGCGATTGTGGTCTTCTTGAACAAAATGGACCAGATCGGCAGCGGTGACGAAGAGCTCGTCGAGCTTGTTGAAATGGAACTTTCTGAACTGCTTGAGTCAAAAGGCTACAAAGATGTGCCAATTATTCGTGGATCAGCGCTAAAAGCATTAGAAGGCGATGCGACATATACGCAAAAAATTCTTGATCTGATGGCAGCTGTGGATGAAAAGATCCCTACGCCAGAGCGTGAAGTTGATAAGCCATTTTTGATGCCGGTTGAGGACGTATTCTCCATTTCTGGTCGCGGAACAGTGGCCACAGGTCGCGTAGAGCGCGGTGTTATCAAAATTAACGATAAAATTGAGATCGTTGGATTGAAGAAAGAAAAAATGGACTCAGTTGCAACAGGTCTTGAGATGTTCAATAAATTGCTTGATGAAGCAAGAGCTGGCGAAAACGTTGGTGTGCTTCTTCGCGGTGTGGACAAAACTCAAATCGAACGTGGAATGGTTTTGGCAGCGCCAGGAACATGTAAACCACACACGAAGTTTAAGGGAACTGTTTACGTATTGAAAAAAGAAGAAGGCGGCCGTCATAAGCCCTTCTTCACAGGATACCGCCCACAGTTTTACTTCCGTACAACGGACGTAACTGGAACCGTTACCCTGCCTGAAGGTACAGAAATGGTGATGCCAGGTGATAATGTTGAGATCACCGGTGAATTGATTCAGCCAGTAGCAATGGAATTAGGTATCCGCTTTGCGATCCGTGAAGGTGGTCGTACGATCGGTGCTGGTACTGTAACTGAAATTATTGAGTAATAATAAGCTCGCCGATTAAGGCGAGCTATATTGGGTGAGTAGCTCAGTTGGTAGAGCGACGGTCTCCAAAGCCGTAGGTCGGGGGTTCGAGGCCCTCCTCACTCGCAAGGTACAGCTGAATAACGCAAATTGAAAAAAATAGAGAGAAAGCATGAGTGCTTCGCCGAGATTAAAGTTAGCAAAACAAAAAGCAAAAAAGCTCCAACAAGGCCATTTTTTGCAGGATACCAAAGAAGAGCTTAAAAAAGTCTCTTGGACTTCCAAGAAAGAACTTATAAGCTACACGAAGGTGGTTATCTTTTCGACATTCGTTTTTGGTTTTGCCATTTATTTAGCAGATTTGAGCATTCGTGGTGGCTTAGATGGCCTCTCTAATATTGTACGTTGGATGGTAGGATGAGCAATTGGTTTGTCGTGCAGGTTCTTTCTGGGCATGAAAAGAAAGCAAAGAAGGCCCTTGAAGAGAATCGCTCTAATCAGGGCATGTTAGAACTTGTCGAAGAAGTGCTAGTTCCAACTGAGAATGTGGCTGAAGTCAAAGCCGGAGAGCGTAAGGTAACTGAAAAGCGCCTATGGCCTGGCTATATTCTTGTGCGTATGACATTGACTGATGAATCTTGGATGTATGTCAAAGATTCGACGAGTGTCATTGATTTTCTCGGTGGAGGAAAACCTGAACCACTTACTCAAAAAGAAGTCGACGAAATTTTAAGCGAGCTGAAGGACAAGAAAGATGAAGTGGTTCTAAAACACCAAATCGAAGTTGGCGACAGCGTTAAGATTACCGATGGTGTTTTTGTTAACTTCGTGGGCAAAGTCATTGAAGTGAATCACGACAAAGGACGCATTAGTGTCATGGTTTCAATTTTTGGACGTGATACACGCGTCGATGATTTGGAATTTTGGCAAGTTGAAGAAGCAACGGATGACGCTGAAATCTAAAATTTAGGAAAGAAATATGGCTAAGAAAAAACTTTTAAAAATAATTAAGCTTCAAATCGAGGCGGGAAAGGCGAATCCAGCACCACCAGTAGGTCCAGCTCTTGGTTCAGCAGGTCTTAATATCATGGTTTTTTGCAAAGAATTTAATGCACGTACCAAAGATCAAAAGGGCATAGTTCCTGTGGTTATTAGTGCCTATGTTGATAAATCTTTTACATTTGAAACGAAAATTACACCTGGTTCAGGCTTAATTTTGGACGAATTGAAAGTGGCAAAAGGCTCTGGGGTTCCCAACCGCGATAAAGTAGGTCAGTTGACCATGGAGCAAGTGCGTAAAATTGCAGAAAAAAAGAAACCAGATCTCAGGGCACGTTCTGTCGAAGCAGCTATGAAAGTTGTAATGGGACAAGCACGCTCAATGGGCGTTGATATCGTCAAAGGTAGTTAATCATGGCAAAAAAAAGTAAACGTTATCGTAAAAATATTGAAGGGCTTGCTCTAGAGAAAACTTATTCTTTAGAAGAGGCTGCTGAAATTTTAAAAAAATTAGAACCTGCAAAATTTGATGAAACAGTCGAATTGAATATTAAAACAGGTGTTGATCCGAAAAAGGCCGACCAAATGGTGCGTGGGACTGTTTCCTTGCCCCATGGAACAGGCCAGAAAATTGTCTTAGTTGTTTTTGCCAAAGGTGAAAAGGAAAAAGAAGCTTTAGAAGCTGGAGCCGATTTTGCTGGAAGCGATGAACTATTCGAAAAAATCAAGAATGGTTGGACCGATTTTAATGCGGTCATAGCTACGCCGGACATGATGCGCGAAGTGGGTAAATTAGGTAAAGTACTGGGACCTCACGGTCTTATGCCTTCACCTAAAGCTGGAACTGTTACCACAGATGTGGCTAAAGCTGTAGCCGAAATTAAAGCCGGTAAGGTCGAATATAAAGTCGATAAAAGCGGCAATATGCACAACGCCATTGGAAAAATTTCATTTGAAGGTTCCAGCCTTGTAGACAACGCGAAAGCTTTGTTGTCGGCTATTGTCAGAGCTAAACCTGTTAGCGTGAAGGGAAGTTATCTGCAAACGCTATACATGTCTTCTACAATGGGTCCAGGAATCAAAATCGATATCAATTCTGCAACTCAGGCGGTGAATTAAGATGAAAGCTGAAAAACAATTTCTCTTAGATGAGATTAAAGAAAAAATCGTCAATAGCAAAGCAATGGTTTTGGCTAACTATTCGGGATTTAAGGCAAACATGAATGCTGAATTCCGCGACGCAATCTTTGAGACTGGAGCAGATTTTGAAGTAGTACGCAAGCGCGTCTTTTTGAAAGCTGCAGCTGAGGCAGGTATCGAATTTTCAAGGAAGGATTTAAGTGGCCATTTGGCTGTTGTTTTTGCTGATACCGATCCTCTTCAAACAGCCAAGGCTTTGTACAAATTTACGAATGACAATAAAGATGTGCTCGATGTACTTGGTGGCCATTTTGATGGTAAGAATGTCTCTAAAGATGAAGTAAAACAGCTATCTGAGCTGCCATCTATGGACGAAATGAGGGCCCAATTAGTAGGGCTGCTCCAAGCGCCGATGCAACAAACTTTAGGCGTAATGCAGGCTGCATTGACATCTGTTATGTTCTGCTTGGACGGAAAAGTAAAAAAATTAGAAAATTCATAAACAACGAGGTTTATCATGAGTGGAACAAAGATTGAAAAAATGGTGGATGACCTTAGTCAGTGGACCGTTTTAGAATTATCTCAACTAAAAAAGGCTTTAGAAGAAGCATGGGGCGTTGAAGCAGCGGCTGCAGCAGTTGTTGCTGCACCGGCAGCACCTGTCGCTGAAGCAGCTGAAGCAGCAACGGACTTCCAGGTAACGCTATCTGAAGTGGCTGCTGATAAGAAGATTGCTGTCATTAAGGTCGTACGCGAGATAACTGGACTTGGTCTAAAAGAGGCTAAGGACATGGTTGAAGGTACACCTAAAGTCCTTAAAGAAAGCGCACCTAAAGCTGAAGCAGACGAGATTGCCAAAAAAATCTCTGAAGCAGGCGGTAAGGTGACTCTTAAAGGTGTCTAGACAAGCGTTTTTTTTTAACAATTTAGAGCAGAAGCCGCACACTCTTGTGCCTTCTGCTCTTGGACTATTTTAAAGTTTTTTTAGGAGGCAATTTAATGCTACAGAAAGCTCCAACGCGCCAGGGGTACAAAACCAAAGAAGATATCATCGATCTTCCGAATCTCATTGAAATCCAAATTAAGTCATTTCGTGAATTCATTCAAGCTGAGGTATTGCCACACGAAAGGGAAAACGCCGGTTTAGAAGAAGTTTTTAATGAAATATTTCCCATCAAATCCTACGATGAAAAAACAGTTTTAGAATATATGTCATACAGCCTCGGAGTTCCTAAATACTCGTCTGAGGAATGTATTCGAAGAGGTATCACCTATAATGTAACCCTAAAAGTTAAATTTCGCTTAACAGATGAAACGGGGATTAAAGAAGAAGAAGTTTACATGGGTACGCTTCCGGTGATGACCGACCATGGCACATTTGTCATTAATGGTGCTGAAAGAGTGATCGTATCTCAACTTCACCGGTCACCAGGTATATCTTACGAGTCGAATCGACATGCCAAGGGTAACGTACTTTATTCATTCCGCATTATCCCATACCGTGGCAGCTGGCTTGAGGCTTCATTTGATACAAGCGACATGATCTACATCTACATTGATCGAAAAAAACGTAGACGTAAGACGTTGGCCACTTCATTCATTCGCACTTTAGGTTACTCGACTGATGCGGATATCATCGAGGAATTCTTTAGCACTTGCAGAGTTAAAATTCGCTCCGAAAAAGACTTTACCCGCCTAGTGGGTAAAATTTTGGCTGAAGATGTGATCGACGAAGATAGCGGTGTAATATTTGGTAAAGCTGGTGAGAAACTGACAACTGCTATGTTAAAGCGTATGGTGGACGCAGGTATTGCTGCTGTGCGTATTGCTGAAGACGCTGATGAGACAAGCCCTATCATTAAAATGCTTGCCAAAGATCCAACTGATTCTTACGAGTCTGCCCTTAAAGATTTCTACCGCAAGCTTAGACCTGGTGAACCAGCAACGCTGGCTAATGCTAGATCTGCCATTATGCGCCTCTTCTTTGATCCTAAGCGCTACAACCTTGGCCGAGTTGGTCGATATAAACTCGCACGCAAGCTAGGTATGCAACTTTCGGATGAGGCCTTTAACCAAGTTACTCTGCGAAAAGAAGATATCGTTGATGCGTTGAAATACCTGATCCGTTTGCGCAACGAAGATGAAACCGCTTTTGTTGATGATATTGACCACTTGGGTAACAGACGTGTTCGCTCCGTTGGTGAGCTTGTTCAAAACCAGTGCCGTGTAGGACTGGCTAGAATGGAAAAAATCATTAAAGAGCGTATGAATCTTTTCGATTTCACCTCTGATACACTTACTCCTGGAAAGCTGGTGTCAGCTAAGGGTCTTGCTGGAGTCTTAAAGGACTTCTTTGGCAGATCTCAACTATCGCAGTTTATGGACCAGACTAACCCAGTAGCTGAATTGACCCACAAACGTCGATTAAGCTCTCTTGGGCCAGGTGGTTTGAACAGGGAACGCGCAGGTTTCGAGGTGCGTGACGTTCATGCCAGCCATTACGGTCGCATTTGCCCGATTGAAACCCCTGAAGGTCCAAACATCGGTCTGATCACTTCTCTGGCTACGTTTGCTAAAATCAATGAATTCGGTTTTGTTGAAACGCCCTACCGCATTGTTAAAGATGGCGTGGTGACCGAAGAAGTCGAGTATATGACTGCAGACCAAGAGGAAAACTGTGTAATTGCACAGGCCTCGGCACCTCTTGATGAATGTAATATGTTTGTCGATAATGTGTGCTGGGCACGTCACCGCAGTGAATCACTTAAAATTGAGACGTCCAAGATTACCCACATGGATGTGTCCCCTAAGCAGCTTGTCTCCATCGTGACTGGACTTATTCCATTCTTGGAGCACGATGACGCTAACCGGGCACTTATGGGCTCTAACATGCAACGTCAAGCCGTGCCCCTCTTGAAGACCGATGCTCCTCTTGTTGGAACTGGTATAGAGAAGCGCGCTGCTAGAGACTCTGGAGCCGTTGTCATTGCCGAAGAAGATGGAATTGTTGAGTATGTCGATGGTTTTAAAATCGTAATAGCGGCAAAGGCCAATCCCTTGAAAAAACGGGTCTATACTCTAAATAAATTCATGCGTTCCAATAGCGGAACCTGCGTTAACCAAACACCCCTTTGCCACATTGGGGATGTTATTTTAGCAGGTGATGTGATTGCAGATGGTCCGGCAACGGATAAGGGTGAGGTAGCATTAGGTAAAAACGTTCTGGTGGCCTTCATGCCATGGTGCGGTTATAACTACGAAGATGCGATTATCATCTCTGAAAAGCTCGTTCGAGAAGACGCTTATACTTCGATTTATCTCGAAGAATTTGAAGCGTCAGCTCAGATGACAAAGCTTGGAAAAGAAGAGATCACTCGCGATATTCCAGGGCTATCTGAAGAACAACGTCGAAATTTGGAAGAAGATGGAACAATTCGCATCGGGGCTGAAGTTAAACCTGGCGACGTTTTAGTTGGTAAAATCACACCTAAATCCGAGACAGAACTTGCTCCTGAAGAGCGCCTTTTGCGAGCAATTTTTGGTGAAAAAGCAGCCGACTTTAAAGACGTGTCGCTTACGGCTTCACCCGGGGTATATGGTTTTGTCCAAAATAAACTCAGTTTGAGCAAGCGCGATCCTCTTTCCAAAACTGATGAACAACAAGTCATTGAAACGTCGGTGATCAAAGAGATCCATGCTGAATTCAAAGAAAAAGAGACTGAAATTCTCATGCAACTGCATGACCATCTCGGTGCTCTATTGCTTGATATTCCAGCTCCTGAAGCTATCATGCACCGCAAGACTGGTGATTTGATTGTTCGCGAAGGTGAGGAAATAACTCAAGAGATTATTGAGCAGCTAGAAGCTGAGAATATCGAAGATTTGATCATTCCTGAAAACGATCTGTACAATGCAGTCAAAAAAGTACTGCTGGAACATCGCGATTCCCTTGACAAACTCTACATGGAGCACAAGACTGAAGTAGAGCACATGCGCAAAGGGGATACTGAACTCGATCCAGGTGTGATCCGTCAAGTAAAAGTCTATATTGCAACCAAGCGTAAGCTTCAAGTTGGTGATAAGATGGCTGGACGTCATGGTAACAAGGGTGTTGTTTCTAACATCGTACCTGAAGCCGATATGCCTTACTTGCCAACAGGTGAGACCATTGAGATCATTTTGAACCCTCTTGGTGTGCCTTCTCGTATGAATATGGGTCAGCTACTGGAGACTCACTTGGGTTACGCTGCCAAAAAAGCTGGTATCTACATTAAGACTCCGGTATTTGAAGGCTTTCCCGAAGACCGTATTTGGGAAATGATGGCCGAGCAAGGGCTTCCAGATGATGGCAAATTGCATCTGTACGACGGTAGAACCGGCGAGCGTTTTGATAACCGTGTCGTTGTTGGTTATATCTATATGCTTAAACTATCTCACCTTGTAGCAGACAAAATCCACGCGCGTTCAATTGGTCCTTATTCGCTTGTGACTCAGCAGCCACTCGGCGGTAAGGCACAAATGGGTGGTCAGCGTTTTGGTGAGATGGAAGTGTGGGCTCTTGAAGCTTACGGTGCAGCTCACTTGTTACAAGAGATGTTGACTGTAAAGTCTGACGATGTCGAAGGGCGTACTATGATTTACGAAGGCATTGTCAAGGGTGATAATACTCTACATGCAGGCACTCCAGAATCCTTTAACGTATTGATTAAGGAAATGCAGGGTTTAGCACTAGATATTCGAGCAGAACATGCTGAAGATGAAGAACTTTTAGAGATGGTTGGAGTATAAATCGATGTTTGAAGAAGAAGTAGAAGATAAGCGACGTTTTGATAAGCTAACGATCAAAATCGCATCGGATGATGTCATTCGTAATGATTGGTCTCGTGGCGAAATAAAGAAACCAGAAACGATTAACTACCGCACTTTTAAACCTGAGAAAGGCGGTCTCTTTTGCGAGAAGATTTTTGGTCCTACCAAAGATTGGGAATGTGCTTGCGGTAAATACAAAAAGATTAAGCATAAGGGTATTGTCTGTGATCGTTGCGGTGTTGAAGTTACGCTATCGAAAGTGCGTCGTGAACGTATGGCTCACGTCGACTTAGCTGTTCCCGTTGTGCATATTTGGTTCTTCAAAACCCAACCATCGCGTATTGGCAACATTCTCGGCATGACCGGTTCTGAGCTAGAGCGTGTTATTTACTACGAAGAGTATGTTGTCGTTGATGCTGGTCGTACGACTCTAGAAAGAAAGCAGTTGTTAAATGATGCGGAGTTCCGTGAAGCCCAAGAAAAATGGGGTCCTGACAGTTTTACCGCTAAGATGGGTGCTGAAGCAGTACGCGATCTTCTGGAAAAAGAAGAGCTTGAGATTTTAGTTGTCGAACTCAAAGAGAAGCTGCGCAAGACAAAGTCTGTGCAAGCGCGTATGAAATTGGCCAAGCGTCTCAAAATTATCGAGTCGTTTTTGGGATCACCCAATCGTCCTGACTGGATGGTGATGAGCTGTGTTCCGGTCATACCACCGGATTTACGTCCGTTGGTTCCTCTAGATGGTGGACGCTTTGCTACTTCTGATTTAAACGATTTATATAGACGTGTAATCAATCGTAATAACCGTCTGAAATCGATTCTTAAACTCAAAACTCCAGATGTGATTGTCCGAAACGAAAAACGTATGCTTCAAGAAGCTGTCGATGCTCTTTTTGACAATGGACGTCATGGCCACCCCGTCATGGGAGCTGGGAACCGTCCGCTAAAAGCTCTATCTGAAATGCTAAAGGGTAAGCAAGGGCGTTTCCGTCAGAACCTCTTGGGTAAACGTGTCGACTATTCTGGTCGTTCGGTAATCGTAGTTGGTCCCGACCTCAAACTAAACCAGTGTGGTCTCCCTAAACAAATGGCTCTAGAGCTATTTGAGCCTTTCATTGTAAAGCGCCTTAAAGATCTTGGCTACGTTTACACCATTCGTTCGGCCAAAAAAATGATTCAGCGGGAAGATCCTGAAGTTTGGGATGTTCTTGAAGAGATCATTAAGGGGCATCCAGTCCTTCTAAACCGTGCGCCAACATTGCACCGTTTGGGTATTCAGGCTTTTGAACCTGTGCTTATCGAAGGTAAAGCCATCCGCATCCATCCTCTTGTCTGCTCGGCCTTTAACGCCGACTTCGACGGTGACCAGATGGCTGTCCACGTTCCGCTTTCAATCGAAGCTCAGCTTGAAGCTAAGCTTTTGATGATGGCACCTGATAATATCTTTTTACCTTCATCTGGTAAACCGGTTGCGATTCCATCGCAAGATATGATTTTGGGTCTTTACTATCTTATGCACGACCCTCTTTATATTCCGGAAGATCACGGGAAAAAAACTAAGGTCTTCTCTTCTAGCCAGGAAGTACTTACCGCCCTTTCTGCCGGTGGCAGTTACAATTGGGATCTGGAGACTGCTAAGGAAGGGGAAAGACGCGATGATATGGGTCGTGGATTGCACATTCATGAGCAAATCAAGTTGCGACTTGAAGAGGGCATTATTACCACTACTCCTGGAAGAGTTCTCTTTAACACTATTATCCCTAAAGAGCTCGGATTCCAAAACTATATGCTCTTGCGTAAGAAAATGGGTGAACTCGTTTTAGCAACGTATAAGAAAATTGGTTTAGAGCGTGCGGTTAAGTTTCTTGACGATCTAAAAGCTTTAGGCTTTGCTCAAGCGACCAAAGCATCACTTTCTATGGGAGTGAAGGATGTCTATGTTCCAGTGAACAAAGAAAAGATTCTAGCCGATGCTCATAAACGTGTTGGCAAGGTTGTCAAACAATACCAAGACGGGATTATTACCGATGGTGAGCGCCACTCGAAGATCATTAGTATTTGGACTGAAGTTTCTGACGCTCTTGCCGAAGAACTCTTTAGCATGATCGAAAAACCCGTTGGGACAACTATCAATCCTATTTACTCGATGATGCACTCTGGAGCTCGTGGTTCCAAACAACAGGTGCGTCAGCTAGGTGGTATGCGTGGTCTAATGGCCAGAGCTACTGGCGACATTATTGAGGATCCGATTACAGCTAACTTCCGCGAAGGGTTGAGTGTTCTGGAATACTCTATTTCTTCCCACGGTGCCCGTAAAGGTCTTGCCGATACAGCGCTTAAAACCGCTGACTCTGGTTACCTCACACGCCGTTTGGTTGACGTCTCTCAAGATATGTTAGTCACAGAAGATGACTGCGGTACACTTGGTGGTATTGAAGTTGCACCTATTAAGCAGGGGAACGAAGAGCTATTACCACTTAAAGACCGCCTCTATGGCCGTGTGGCATGCGAAGATATTTACCAACCTGGTGATAGGACTAAGCTTCTTGCTAGAGGTGGGGAAGTGATCAGCTTGGCCGAGGCCGAGGCGGTTGATGATGCGGGTGTTGAAAGCGTGCGCATCCGTTCAACGCTCACTTGTGAATCGCAACGCGGTATTTGCTGCAAGTGCTACGGATTGAATCTATCTAACGGACGTATGATTGCTAAAGGAGAAGCGGTTGGAATCATTGCGGCGCAGTCTATCGGTGAACCTGGTACGCAGCTCACGATGAGAACCTTCCACTTGGGTGGTGTCGCCTCTGCCGACTCTACACCTGAGCATATTGCTGGAAAAGATGGTGTTTTAGTTTATGAAAACATCCGTACTGTACAAAACAAAGAAAACCAATTCGTTGTTCTCAACAAAAATGGCTTTTTACACTTGGTCAAAGACGAAGGAAGGCCACTTGAAGAGGTGAAAGCTTTAATTCTTTCGAAATCTTTGGAAGCTCTGCAAACCTTCAAAATCGAACTCGGTACGCATATTGAATTTGCCGATGGATCCAGCATTAAGAAGGGTACTAAAGTTGCAGTTCATGAACCGCATCATATGCCAATCATTTGTGAGAAACCTGGATACGTTAAGTTTGAAGATCTTGTTGAAGGAATTTCGACACAGCGTGAAATTAACAAACAAACGGGTCAAACTGAACTTGTTGTTAAGCAGCACCGTGGTGAATTGCATCCGCAGATCGTTATCTTTGCAGATAAGGAATGCACCGATTTGATCGGTACCTATGCCATTCCATCCGGCGCCTTCCTTTCCGTTGTGGAAGGTGGAAAAGCCGAAGCTGGAGATGTTTTAGCGCGTCTTCCGAGCGGTGCGATCAAAACTAAGGATATCACCGGTGGTCTTCCACGTGTTGCCGAACTTTTTGAAGCAAGACGTCCGAAAGAAGCTGCCGAAATCGCTAAGATCGATGGTATTGTCGAGTTTAAGGGCTCTCAGAAAGGAAAGCGTATCGTTGCTGTGCGTGACGAGGCGACCGGCATGGAAGAAGAGCATCTTATTCCGATGAATAAGCACTTAGTTGTTCAGCAGGGTGATTCAGTAATCAAGGGTCAGCAGCTGACCGATGGTCTGGTTGTGCCACAAGAAATTCTGGAAATTTGCGGCCCGCGCGAATTGCAAAAGTATCTTGTGAATCAAGTCCAAGAGGTTTATCGCTTGCAAGGTGTTGATATTAACGATAAACATATTGAGTTGATCGTGCGTCAAATGCTGCAGAAAGTGCGCGTTACGGACCCAGGTGATACTACGTTGCTCTACGGTGAAGATATTGGAAAGAAAGCATTCCATGAAATTAACCGCAAAGTGATTCAAGAAGGTGGACGTCCAGCGACTGCAGCGCCAGTCTTGCTGGGTATTACCAAGGCCTCACTGGCAACGGACTCGTTCATTTCAGCGGCGTCCTTCCAGCAAACAACGTGGATTCTAACTGAAGCTGCCTGTGATGGTAAGACTGACTACCTGCTAGACTTTAAGTCGAACCTCATCATGGGATCACCAATTCCAGGTGGTACCGGCTTCTTTAACTATAAGAAACGCATACAGAAGTTTGCCCTTGATAAGAACAATGCTGAATTAGCATTTGATTTTACGTCTGTTGCTTAAACAAGACCGTGACTCTACAAAACTGCAAGTCTCACAACTTGCAGTTTTTTCTTTGCAATAACTTTATTCTATTTTAGACTGAGCTCTTTTGGAGGAATAAATGAAAAGGTTAATAGCAATTGTCACTTTCTTGATGACCGTATGCGCAGCTAATGATCCTATTTTACGTGATCAAATCACTTTGATCTCTCGTACTCGCTCCGGCTCTAATTGGTATCAATATTGCATAAAACAGTTAGTAAAAAAACCGGTTCATTTTGTCCAGTCTCATTATAAACTGAATCCTTGTAGGGGCGTGAAAGGGTTTTACTGGTCTCATGATCCCAAAATCGAAAAGCTATTTCCTTCCAAGCACAACAAGCTTATTATCACTCTGCGCAATTATAAAGAGCTATTTTGTAGAGATACGCGCGATCTTCAAGGTGAAGAGAAATACACAGCGCTTTTCAATCCCAAGCTCTATATTCAGTATGTCGAATTCATTAAGGCATTTGATACCTGGCAGAAGGAAACACGTCATTTATATTACTATGAAGATATGATGGATCATCCTGAAGGGACCCTAAGAGGAATTTTAACATTCGTAGGTGAATCAGCTGGCAGTTTGCCCCATTTCATAAAAAGTCTTGCTGTACATAAAAAAAGATCAATCATCCTCTATAATCAGAGATTTAAGTATTCCATTACTGAAGGGAAAGCCAACTTATACCATTCTCTGAATGTTCCTTCCGAGATTTTGCTCAAAGTAGATGCAATGATGAGAGAGTACGCTGGACCTTTGTTTGATAAATACTTAAAAAGGTATGAGCACAGGCCTACAGCAGAGATTTAATATAAGTTTCAAGCTTGACAATGTCGGATGAAAACTTGCGGATGCCTTCTGCCAGTTTTTCTGTGGCCATGGCACTTTCATTGACAAGGAAACGAAAAGCCTTTTCGTCGATATCTAACTTTTCGATCTTAGATAGTTTGGCTTTTTCAGGGTCGAGTTTGCGGGGAACATCGCCTTGTGACTCTTCGAGCTCTTTTAAAAATTTAGGACCAATGGTCAAAAGATCACAACCAGCAAGTTCTAAAATTTCTCCACTGTTGCGGAAGGAAGCTCCCATAATTTGCGTCTTATACCCAAAGCGCTTGTAGTAGTTATAGATCTCGGCAACCGATAAGACTCCTGGATCATCCTTAGGATCAAAATCTTTGCCTTCGGCGGCTTTGTACCAGTCCAGAATACGTCCAACAAATGGGGAGATAAGCGTAGCATCTGCTTCGGCACAGGCAATCGCTTGCGGCAAAGAAAACATAAGGGTCATATTGCAATGAATACCCTCTTTTTCTAACACTCGAGCAGCTTCGACACCTTCCCATGTAGAGGCAAGCTTTATTAGGATGCGTTCGTTTTTAATACCAGCATCATTGTACAGCTTGATGAGTTCGCGTCCTTTTTTAATGCTCCCTTCTGTATCGAAGGATAACCTTGCATCGACTTCGGTGGAAACTCTTCCCGGGACTATTTTTAGGATTTCTAGGCCAAAATTGACAAATATTTTATCTAATGTGAGCTTGATTTGCCCTTTCCCATAGGCGACAGCATCTTCAATAAGATGTTTATATTCAGGCATTTGAGATGCGGCAAAAATAAGAGATGGATTAGTTGTGGCGTCTGTTGGCTTGTAGCGCTTGATTTCCTGGATTTCTCCAGTATCTGCTACAATGGTAGTCATTTTAGAAAGTTGTTCGCGTTGGTTCATCGTAAATCTCCTTTTTTCGCACTATAGCCTGTTTTAGCTATTTGTGTGAAGTTGATGCTACATAGCCAAGAGTTATAGCCGATAAGATGAAAAGCCCAATCGTTGCGGCTATATCGCGTCTTTTTGTGGCGTGTTCTGGTTCGGCCGCAGCAAGTGGAGTTAATATCAACAATATGGATATTAGGTACTTACGCATTAGTTACTCGAGCTCGAATCAGAACTTGAGCTAGAGCTGGAGCTGGAGGCAAGGCTCGGGCTATAGGTTCCAGCTACAATGGCTATGGCTGCAATAAGCGCTAGGCCAAAGCCCATCATTGACATACCAATTTTTTGAATTTCTGCATCGGCGCAGTTGGTAGGGGCTGGCATAATAGGTGTAACCTGACAGCAATCCTCAAAGTAAGTGATATCTTTTTCATTAGCATACATAGGTGCTAAGGCTAATATGCTGGCTACCACTAAACTTAAATATTTTTTCATAAATATATACCAATATAAATAAATTTAATCCTAATTTCACAATATGGATTAAAATAATTTATGTATACCCAAATTCAAATGTTTATTGGATTGACTTTTAAAAAGATTTCCATTAGAATACATGGCAATAGTGGATGGAGAATCAGATGGTTATTGGATTAACGTGCATTCGACGTGGTGATATTGCCCCTGAAAAGTGGGCGCAACACGTGAGACAGAAAGCCGTTATTTTGCCGCTTCCAGGCATCAAGGGGATAGTAGAGCGCAAAACACTGATCGGACGTCTCTGTGTCATGGTGGAGTCTTGTTTAGATTATGTGAATCCTAAGTGGACTAAGCATTGGTGGGTAGATTTTTTCGAGGCGGCCTCGCATTCAAGCGAGCTGAGTCCTGAGATTAGGTACCATCTTTTTACAAAAGTACAAGCAGAAAAAGTTCCATCAACTCATCTGCGTCTAGTAGCTGGACCATCAACATTTGATAACACAGCTTTTCAGGCCCAAGAGGCGCCTCTAGATTATGCTCACTCAATTTTCCGTGAAAGTAGATCGACCAACAACCCTCAGGCATTTGATACACCACTGTTTCGTGGTTTGTTTGATCTGACCGATGTCCCTGGAGATACGCTTTTTCCTACGGTTTCGTATTCACTAGATTGTCTGGAGCATTTGGCCCCGCAATCTAAGTCATCTATCAAGCACGTATCAAAGCGTGTAGCCGACGCACATGCTCGGGAAAAGAGCGTTGCTGCCATCATAGCTCAGGGCCGAAAACCTAAATTGCGTGAGCAGGCAAACTTAAATATCGTCAAGCTAGCCAAAGCCTTGCAGTTCAAAATTGTCACTCTTCCCAAGAATGATTCGGTCTTATTTAGGGGAGGATGCGGCAGTAGCAATCAGCTGATGCGCCAGCTGATGCACGAAGCATTTATTCGCCTGCAAACTAGCAGCATCAACCAAGACTTGGATGGTTTGGACCTTTCGGCTGTAGTCAAGGAGGGTTATGTACTGGCCGAGGAAGCATTTGGCCCTGAAACTAAGTGGGACAAAAATGCAGTGTCAAGATGGCTTCTTCAAGAATTTCTTCCCAAGCGTTTAGGTGATTTTGAGTCGACATTTCATGTTAAATATGTCGAATTGTTAGCGAATCTAGATGATGAAGAAATGCGACAAACGTTTTTGATTCTGCAAGGATGCGGCCAGGGACAATCTAACCAGCTTAAAGAGCATTTAGCTACAGTACTTTTAAAGTACAGAGAAAACGCTTATGGACACCTGCTAAGCGACGGGGTATTTGAGCGTTTTTTTGATGACTGCAGCGAAAAGACGATCCGCGCGGTTAAAGAAGGTAGTGATTACTTATCTGATGAGTGGAAATCGAGCCTTTTGACATTTATTGAAACCGGCACTTTTAATGGAGTTCCCGAACATGTAAGAGACTGGCTCCCAAAAAGATTTTCCGAGGAGTTTGCCAAAAATCTCCACCTTGGTTTGCGCAAAATTTTAGCAGACGATCTTTTTCCGGCAGATCAAACTCGAAATTTTGTCCTGAATTTATTTGAGTCATTAGAGGACAAACCTGAGCTAGAAAGTGCTTTCCGGGCAGCTTTATCTGAGTTAATACAAACTAATCTTATCGATAAGGGTTTTGAAAAATATAGCAGCGAGTTTAATGCGCTTTTTAGTCAGATGCCAGTAGAGCTCAGAGAATCTTTAGGTCAGGTAGGTATTGACGCACCAGAGTTTCCTATTTGGTATACCTTTGCTCGAGACGAGGAAGGCAAATTCATACTTAAAGTCTTCAGTAGCCCGATTGAGGGAGGTTCTATTGAGGAAATTCATTACACGATGACTGATGAGGCATTGCTAACGGAAAGCTTCTTTACTAAACTGATTGAATTTCGCGTTTGCCCCCGTATTGATGAAGGGATGAGTTATTCGCTTGCCGATGTCCATGGCTATCTAGAGAATCATTTCGGTGTTGCAGGCAAGCCAATCAAGCAACCGAAACAAATAGATCCGATCCCATTTCAGAAATTTGCGCCCGATCAACAGTTGGCCTACGCAGTGATGGAAGACCAGCTCGGTCTAGATATCCCCAATGACTACCTTTATCAGATTCGCAAGCAGGCTTTGTTTGACATGCATCAATTTTGCAAGTCGCACCCAAATGACTATACCTATCTGATTGAAGGTGCAGAAAGTTTGGCCGAGGAAGCTAAATATCGCTATGGACAGAATGCCTTAAGCGAGGCTGAACTGCAAAAGGCTTTTGAAACGTTTTGGCATGCAACCGCAACGCAACCTGCTGAATCAACAACAGCCACTGAAGACTTTACTGGTGTTGGGTTCAACGAGCAGATAAAGAGAAAAATCATCACCCTGATGGCCAGTCTTGGGCTTGCCCCGGAGCACATTCATATGGTACGCCTAATGGCTCAGGCGGCTTTTGGAAAGGATATGGGGCCTGTTGTCGACGCTTTTTTCCAAGAACTTATCGGCAACCCTTACCATCTTTTAGAAGTTGATCCGGCCAATAAATTGGACTTAGGAGCAAAAATTGGTGGTATGGAGTCCCTTTACGCCATTCACAGCATTTTGTCGGCCTATGTTATAAATCGTATTGATAAAACTGATTCTGCGCTGGCGTGCATGGCTTTGTATCTTGTTCAGTTCGGTTTATGGCTAATAAAAATAACCATAGGAACGATAGCCCCTTTAGTTCTTAAAGTGACTCCTCAGGTGATCAAAGATTTTGTCTATCTTGTATTTACCTACTTTTTGTATATCACTCTTCCTGTTGCATCCAAAATATTAGCTAAAGTCTTTTTGGAACCAGAAGACATTGAAGCAATCCGCCAAAAAGCATTTGAGTATCAGCGTGTCTATACGCGCACTGGTGGTTTTGATTTTGATATTTCCGAAGATGGGGAGCATCACTTGCAGCTGTTTCATTGGTTTCGTGATCCTGAAGATATCCAAATTCTACAGGCCAATGAAGGTAAGATCACTCAGTTTCAGTTTAAATCGCTCAATCT
Organism: Chlamydiales bacterium; assembly: GCA_024233455.1. Lineage (GTDB taxonomy): Bacteria > Chlamydiota > Chlamydiia > Chlamydiales > JACKPQ01 > JACKPP01. The sequence continues at coordinate 335,400 of JACKPP010000002.1, read as the reverse complement.
TGTCTTTGATGTGAATCCAAAAGATGGCAGAGCCTATGTGAATGAATCGCGTCGCGCGGTTGGAAAACCTTTAAAATTTGGCGACTACTTTATTGCTAGCGATCAAGGTCTTCCCAAGGGAATGCAGTCTTTTGCTAAGTTTTTAGTCTTAGAAAATGCAGAGGGGCATAAGCGCGTCATTCTTGCGCAAGACTCTCTTGATGCAACGGTTGGTACCAACCTAACTCGCGCTATCACTCGTCAAAGTGCGCTGCCGCTTTTAACGCGTATTTTCCAGTCCTGGGCAGACCAGGTCTTTCCTAGTAACCGAAGTGAGACTGCTTATTTTGTATACGACTATAACCTAGAAGACGGTCGTTTGGAAAGTGAAGGCCCTTGTGCCATGTCTTATCTGCTCTTTTATTACCTCACGCAAGGCGAAGTGGTCCAAGCTGATCAAATTTTGAAAAAATTGAACGTTCTTGCCCTGCAACAAAATGGGCTTTCAACTACGTTAGAGCCCCTTTTGAGGCGTATTCATCTGTTTGCCATGCTGCAGCCTGATAGGCGGACACTTTTTTTAGGCCTAAAATTGGCAGCATTGAGAGAGCAATTTCCCTTAGTAGGTAAAGAAGACAAAAGAGAACGCCTAGCCCCACATAAAGATGAAGTGGCTTGGGAGTGGCTTGACGTGATTGGTATGCAGGCATCTATGCAGCGCTACATCGGTATGAAATATCGAATGGTGGAAAAGCCCCTTTCAAACGAAGAGGAATACCTGGTCCTAAAGGGGATTCGCCGCCGTTTGGAAACACTGCAAAATACCTACATCGATCCTGCAGCCAAAGCAGAGGTAAAAGAGCGCATCGAAGAGATGTCGCTAGGTGAACTGGTAGCAACCTCTGCCCCCACCTGGGTATCGGCCCTTGCTAGCAAAACGTGGGGATTCATGCCCACGTGGGTAAACGAGAAAAGTGCTGAACACGAAGGAAAAATAAAACACACACTCAAAGAGCGTGCTTGCGACTTTTATGATCAGCACAAATCCAGTATCAGTCACCCATTCATGGCACCGGAGCTTCAAAAACGTCTTGCTGAACTTGAAAATAGAGTCTACGATCCCCAAGATACCATTAAAGCGCGGGTGGCTCTATTGCTGCCACGTCAGCTGGCCAAAAAAATCGCCAGTCCATTTGAAGAGGACCCTTTTAAAACCAATTGTGGGCTGCCCTTTCTTGATAGTTTAGATGCTGTTTTTGGCTTTGATGTGCTTGCAAATTTACGCCGTCTTGCCGTGCATCCTATTGGGTGTGTGCCGCAACCGGTCTCTTCAAATTTGCCTATCAAAAGCCAAAATTTCGATCCGAAAAATTTATCTGCACATTTTTTCGATTACTATAGATTGATGCGTGGAGAAGGTGGCAGCGATGGGCAACAACGCCTCTTTAAAAAGACTATCCAACGCAGTCAGAGTCATGACCCTCTCGTTTTAATGCTAAAACACGCAGGATCAAAAGAATTCCCGTCTGCGCAAGCATTAAGTCGGGCTCTTCTGCTAGATACGTTAGGAATAGGCCAGCTTCCAGAGCAGTCTACCGAAATCTTGCCCCAAAATCTAACCGAGGAAAATCTAAAGAAACACTTTTTTGAGTACTACGCTTTGGCACACGGGGATGGAGAAGGCGCAGCCTTTGATAAGCAGGCAGACATGTTTAAAAATGAACTTAGTAAAATCCTGCGAATTGACCCCATTACCCGTTTTTTACAAAACGTTGTAAAAAGCCCTCGTGCGGATTATCCTTCTTCCAGCGTTTTACACGAAACATATTACAATCAAAACGCGTCTTTAGACGTGCTGCTGAGTAGCATGCGCGTTGCTATAATGAAGAACCAAGCAGGGGCTATATATCCCACAAAAGCATCTGAGATCACATCTTGCATGATACAGGCACACTTTCTAGATTACTATCGCCTAGCAATGGACAAGAGTCAAAACGACTTTCACGCCGAATTGGGCAAAATTGTTGGTCGCTTTGATCTGACGACCACTTTTTTGCTGAGCGCACTTCAGATCGTCTCACAACATGCCTGTGATGCGCCATCGGTTAGCTCTATGGAAGATGCCTTTTTGTCAGCTTGTAACGGAGATGATGCGCCTCTAAGAGAGGTGCTGCAACAGCTCAAAGCTGCCTGCCAAAAGCCCTATCAAGAAAATCTACTGCACAAGCTTACCCAGACCCTGCCGCCCTTGACGAGGGGAACAATTGCCAATTTACGGGTAGTTGAAGGTGAAATGACACCGTTTACCATCAAAGAAAACTTCCTTGCTGCTTACAATCTGGCTAAAGGGATAGGAGATCCTGCCACTATTAAAGCATTTCAGATGCAAATCGTCTTGCTCGTCGATGCATCATCCGATCCAGCAGTCAACTTTCTAGTGACTTGCATGAGTCTTGTAGCTCAAAATCCAACCAAGTACCCCCATCCAGACAATCCCAATCTAACCCAAATACTTAGGGAGAGCGCAAAACAAGAACTCACTACCGCCGGTAATATCGATATCGCTCGCAATTTATCCGCTAATGTTCTGAGTGAAACAGCTCAAAAAATAAGCTCCAATGCAAGCGGGTGGTTTGGTTTTGCAAAGCCAGCTGGCATCATTTCTGGCGCATTAGGACTTATCCGTCCTGCATGGGAAGGAAATTACGACGAGCTTGGTCTCCAAGCAACTGCCCTACTTGGATCTGTCGCCTCGTGGAAAACACAAACACCACTTCCGCTCAATTCCATTCTCTTTACCGCTGAAAATTTAACCAGTGAAGCCTCTGAAAAAGTAGAGAACCTAACAAGCAGGGAAAATACCCAGATTCTAGGATTTAATGATGCAGCGAGCACCAAAGAAAAGCTTAGTGCCGCTGCCCAAATATTCTGCGATCGTATGTCGGCGCTGTTTCTGCCCCACGCTGTTAAAAAAGATGATCAAAGGTATGGATTAAAATCTGATGTCGACTACTTTCAATTACGTCAAGGATTAGAAAATTGTAAACTTGACCTTCAAGAGAAGCGCAAGCAAATGATGCATCAGATTGTGACCTTGGCCAATAGTTGCCCCGTTGATTTCAGTGGCGACTTTTCGGATCGAGCGATGCTGCTAACGCCAGCGGCTCTAATGCAAATCTTTGTCCTGGGTGATCAAGAAGAGCTTCAGAGGCGGACTGGTCAGTCTGATGTTCAAGAACTCATTCGGATGCTCCTTACTTATCACCAGCAATGCAATCAAATCCAATTTTTAAATCAGTGGGTCAATAAACTTGAAAATATCAACGTAGCTGGATTTGACTTTACTGAAAGTGACTATACTCTAACGTATCCCTTTAATTGGGATGAGGTCAGTGTGGATCAAGTGCGCCAATACTTCTTGCTAGCAAACGTTGAAACCAATGCATTGAATACTGCCAAAGCCAAAGCCATTGGCAAAAAACAACTTCAAGCAATGTTTACTCTCTACCCCAGCTTTTACAGTAAGGAGAGAGACGACCCGCTTTCACGGCGCCTTATGAGACGTCAAGACACCGCCGTAGGCGCATAATAAGCAGCTGGTTTAATTTTAGGCTGGCCTTATTCATAACTATGGGTGGGCGACAAGCACCTTAAGTCATCACTTTTAATGTTTTGCCTTCAAGGTACCCGCTCATCCAACTCGTGTCCAAATGATATGTATTTTGATTGTTTTTGACTTGAACCTCTTGTATGCCAGATTCGGCTGCCAAGCGAACTAGCTCTTTAAATCCTTGATTACTCATCATGTGGTTGTTTAAACAAAGTGTTTGCAAATTTGACATTGGAAGTTTCCTGCTCAATGCAACGATTCCTTCATCTTTTGCCTTATAGTTATCCCTGGGCGCAGGTGCGGATAGATCTAAGTAAGCTAGATTTTTGGACAAGCCGGAAATTGCCATTAAAAAATTGTCAGTAATTGGAGCTCCGTTGAGATTGAGGTAGCGAAGTGAGGGTTTGTTTGTGATTTGCGCCAAAGGAATAAGCTCCTCGGTTTCTTGAGGGGCGTGGTTACGGCTTTTTGGGGGAATTAACTGAAATGCAGAAAAGGAACCAGATAAATCAATGCTGTGAAGTTGTGAGCGCAAAATCAGGTTTCTTACAGTTTGAATAGACTGGGGAGCTAAAACCTTGCACTCATTAAAGCTGATCAACTGCAAAGTTGAGGAGGCGATATCACCCCACAGGGCTACTATGGCATCTCGGTTCACGACCGCATTCTTAAGTCTTAAGGAACTAAGTTTCGATTTTTTCAATACATAAACAAGAGGTGTGATGTCGAACTGTTTATTGGAAAAAACTTCAAGATGCCTAAGATGCGAAGATTCGATCTCACTAGCCAAAATCGAAAAGCTGTCAGTTTTAGAAAGGTTTAACTTCAGCTCACGAATCCTGGTTTTTGATAAAGCATTGGCTAGGAAATAGAGACTTTTTGTATCTAAGGGCACGGCAGATAAGTCCAAATCGTAAAGACTAGGTGTGCTTTCAATGGCCTCCGCTAAGAGACTTATTTCAAAGTCTTGGAAATCACCACTCAATTTTAGGCTTTGGACATTTGATTTTGGCAAAAACTTGGCTAAAGCATTCATTTCCGCTAAACCACTTACAGAAACATGAAGGCGCTCTAAGGAGTAACTATTTGCATTTCGAAATAAGTCCCAAGTAACCCTACCTGAAATATAGGTGGGGTGGTCCGTAAAAAACATTTCCCTCGCTACATAAACTTGTGAGCCGTGTATAAACTGTACACGATTCATCTCACATATCCCAACATACACTCCCCATTTTCGGACCTTTCCTGCAAATGAATACACTCCTGGCTTCATGTCTTCGATTACAAGCTGGTTAAATTGCTGATAGTCCAATAAAACCGTTTCGGGTTGTAGCTCCGAGATGATTTTAAGGACTGTTTGCTCACCTCCTAGTACAAGTCCACCGAGGCTTAGTGTGGTCACATGGGAGATGCGTTTTTTTATATCTTTAATCGCTTCATCTATTTGACTCAATGTAATCCCGCCTAAATCAATTCCTGAATGGCTTAAATAGATGCTCAAAAAAGGTACATCCAACAACTTGCTATGATGTTGGTCTATGAATTGATTGCGCACTTGCGTAAGATTTTCTAAATCTGACCTATATAACTGGCCAGCATAGAACAGGCAGACGACAGGGTCTTGTAGTGAGCGTAACAGCCCTTCCACTTGTTCCATATTTTGTTGTGCAGCTTGGGTAATTGCTTCTTCAAGATCTGAATCAGACACGCCAAGAAGTACTTGCTCAATGATACGCTGCCTCAGGATTGAACTGTAATCTTGGTCATTCTGTATAATAGCTAGCAAAGGATTATCAAGATTAGAAGTTAAAATTGGTGGATCTATCGCTGTAGCTTCGAGTGCCCCAACTGATAATTCTACCAAAGGATCAGTCGCAACTACAATTGAATCAGCAGCAGACTGCAAGCTTATTTGCTGGCTAAGAGTTTCTTGAGTAGCGCCCTGAAAAGCAGGTTGAACTCTCCACGGAAACATCACTACCATTCCGAAGCAAGCTGCGATAATTACCATACATACTAATACAACGGCTGTAATTTTTCTGAGTACACAGTCCTGTGGATTTCTTTGGTTAGCTTGCTGAGTAATTGCCTCTGCTGGCTGCTCGGCTCTTCTTTGTCTTAATCCTTCACTTGGATCCATAAAATTCCCTTTTTTCGGAAAAAGGTAACAAAAAAAAGTATTTATTACCAAAAGGAAAAATCTAAAAAATAGCAAACTGGATATCCCTAATAACTCAACTTGCCCCCTATCCTCGCTTAAGGCGCGCACGCACAAATAGGCAATCTACGGCGCTGCTTTCCTTATCAAGGTGAATCCTCCTTGATTCGTCGCTTAGCTTGTATCTGGCGCATGTCGCTCATCCTTCTTGGCAAGATAGGGGGCAAGTTGAGTTATTATGCCTGCTAGTCTGCTTGACCTTGCCAGTTATTGAAAGAGTCGGTATGCTGGGGCTGGATTCACAAGATAAGGACGGCCCATGGAAACAACTGAGCACGGTCAGGATAAGGTTAAGAAAATTTGTGAAGCACTCAAAACCGAGACGCTAGATCCAGCGCGCAGAGAAGCTGAGATCATTGTCAAAGAGGCTAAGTTAACAGCTGAAAAGATTCTATCTGATGGCCATAAAAAGGCTGAGGCACTGTTGCATGAGGCTAAAGAGAAAATTGCAAGAGAAAAAGCCACTGCTGAATCAGCTTTGAAGATGAGTGCTAGGCAAACTATTGAAACGCTTAAACTGATTATTGAGAAAGAGTTTTTTAATAAAGAGCTTGTTCGACTCATTGAAACGGAACTGACCAAACCCAATGTGGTGGCAAAACTTGTCGAAACGATTGTTAAAGCTATTGAGAAAGAGGGGATTGAAGCTGATTTAGAAGCCATTATTCCCAAGTCGATTTCGGCTGAGGAAGTGAATAAGGCACTTGGAGCTGCCATTTTGACCAAGCTTAAAGCCCAAGGTGTGACTCTGGGCGAAATTGTAGGCGGTGCCGAAGTTAAAATGCTTGGACAGCATCTGACTCTCGATATTTCTGATACAGCTTTAAAAAATTTACTTACTAAGTACATCCGCGATGATTTTCGCGAATTAATTTTCAGTAGTTAATGTATTATTTTTTAGGAGCTTTATTACCTGAGATTTCGCTTGGTGAAGAGCCAGAAATGCGCTTTTCTGAGCTTGTGCAGCTGCTCAGAGAACTTGCACCCAAAAAACATTTTGAAGCAACCCAAAGAATGCGCCGTCTTATCGATTTGGATAACGTGCGTCAAGAACTCAAAGATGAGCCGCACAACCCCAGTGGTTCGCTGACGCAGAAAGAGATTGAAGAGGCGTTGCTCAATCATACCGATTTACCAGAGTATGTGTTTGAGATACTAGGTCGCACAGAGGATAAGAAAAAGCAGATCGATGAATTTTCAGAAGTGTTTATGGTATTCTTTCGAACCGAAGCTGAACGGGAAGTAGGGTTTTTAAAGCGGTACTTTGCTTTTGAACGAGCGCTTAGGCTGTGTCTTTTGGCCTTTCGCGCTCAAAAAACAGCCCGCAATCTCCAGCACGAGATGCGTTATGCCGATCATAACGATTTTTTAGTCCGGGAGCTGCCAGAGTTTCCGTTTGAAATGAAGGATCTTGCCGACTTACTTGCAAGTTTGCCCGAAAACGATCCATGGGCGGAATACTGCGCCATATCTAGGTACCGATTTGATAAAATCGAAGAGCTGGGTGGTATAGATCCATTTTGCTTGACCGCTATCATGAGCTATATGTTGAGGCTGATGATTGCCGAAGAATGGTTTACGATGAGCCAAGAGAGGGGAGAAGAAAAATTGAATGCGATGATAGGAAGTGCACATGAATAACACAGCGACAGGATTTGTCACCAAAGCCTTTGGAAACCTGGTACACGTAGCTTTTGAAGGCAACATACGCCAAGGCGAAGTGGGCTTTGTAGAAATTGGCAATCTAAAACTCAAAGCCGAAGTCATTGAAATTGCAGGGCATGAAGCAAAAATGCAGGTTTTTGAAGATACGCGCGGTGTCAAATTTGGCACGCCCGTCTCTTTTACCAAGCAGTTGCTAGAAGCCGAACTGGGCCCTGGACTTATCACCTCCATCATAGACGGTTTGCAAAACCCGTTGGAAAAAGTAGCCGATGCCACCGGCGTCTTTTTAACCCGTGGTACCTACGTGGCTCCGCTTGATCACACCAAGCACTGGGATTTTCATCCATCAGCCCACATTGGTAGCTCTGTGGTGCGTGGAGATTATTTAGGCTTTGTGATGGAAGGGCGTTTCCATCACCAAATCATGGTGCCCTTCAGCTTGCATGGCAAATACACCGTCATCTGGATGGCCAAACCTGGGCACTACAAAATCGATGAGATCATTGCTAAAATTAAAGACGAAAAGGGTGTTGAGCATTCTATTACCATGGTGCAAAAATGGCCGGTCAAACTTCCTCTATTTCAAGGCACTAAGGTTAAAGCCAAAAAAATGATGGATACGGGCCTGCGCACGCTTGACACCATGTTTCCAGTGCTAAAAGGTGGCACCTTTTGCTCTCCAGGTCCTTTTGGAGCTGGCAAAACAGTGATGCAGCACCACTTAGCCAAATATTCCTCTGTGGATATCGTTGTGATTGTGGCTTGTGGTGAGCGTGCTGGTGAAGTGGTCGAGGTGCTCCGCACCTTTCCCCACCTGACTGATCCTCATTCTGGTGAATCGCTCATTAACCGTACCGTCATCGTTTGCAATACCTCCTCTATGCCGGTTGCTGCTAGAGAAGCATCGGTGTATCTTGGTGCTACCATTGCCGAATACTACCGCCAGATGGGCCTTGATGTCCTGCTTCTGGCCGACTCTACCAGTAGATGGGCACAGGCCATGCGGGAGATGTCGGGTCGCTTGGAAGAAATTCCTGGAGAAGAGGCTTTCCCAGCGTATCTAGCATCGCGCATTGCCGCTTTCTATGAGCGCTCTGGTATGATCCGTTTAAACAATGGCGATCACGGCACATTGACCATCGGGGGGTCAGTTTCTCCTGCAGGTGGTAACTTTGAAGAGCCTGTTACGCAAGCTACCCTAGCATCGGTCGGTGCGTTCCACGGTCTTTCGCGTCTGCGCTCTGATGCCAGACGCTACCCCGCAGTCGATCCGCTCCTCTCTTGGTCTAAGTACATTGATGAGGTGGGCAGTGAAATCGGCGATGATTGGGAAGCCAAAGTCAAACAAACCTACCTCCTCTTGAAAGAAGGAGATGAAATTGGCAAACGTATGGAAGTTGTGGGTGAAGAGGGGATCAGCATTCCAGACCTTTTGATCTACCTAAAGGCCTATCTTTTTGACTTTGCCTATCTGCAGCAAAATGCCTTTGACAAACAAGATGAATACTGTCCTTTAAAACGGCAGCGGGAACTTTTTATTCTTATTCAGCAGATCTTTGATACACCCTTTGATTTTGATTCACATGATGACGCTCGCAGCTTCTTTTTAGAGCTACAAAGCCAAATCAAAAACATGAACTTTATGCAATACGGCTCAGAACGCATGCAAAAAGCATTTTCTGCAATCCAATCTAAACTACAGGTGACAGTGCAATGAAAAAAGTCTACGATCGAATCGAAAACGTCCGCGGAAGCTTGATCACCGTGCATGCTAAAAACGTTTCACTAGGTGAGCTTGCAAGCTTAGAGCGCATGAGTGGAACCCAGACCTACGCCTCGGTTCTATCTATAGATGGCGAAAGGGTCACACTGCAAGCCTTCGAAGACACGCGCGGAATCTCTACTGGCGATCGTGTCACATTTTTGGGCCATGACGTTCAAGTGACCTATGGAGACAATCTACTTGGCAGGCGCCTAAATGGTACTTGTGAGCCAATTGACAACGGCCCAGAAATCACAGGACCCAAAATCACCATCGGCCAACCCTCTTTTAATCCGGTTCGCCGTATCATCCCCCACGAAATGGTTCGCACGAACATCCCCATGATTGACGTTTTCAACTGCCTGGTCAAATCGCAAAAAATCCCCATTTTTTCTATTGCTGGGGAGCCCTACAATGAGCTTCTAATGCGTATTGCTAATCAAACCGATGCTGACGTGGTCATCATTGCTGGCATGGGTCTGCGCTATGATGACTACCAGGCCTTTATCGACAACGCTGAACAATCGGGATCTATGGAAAAAACGGTCATGTTTGTGCACAAAGCAACTGATCCAGCTGTAGAGTGTCTACTTGTTCCGGACATGGCGCTGGCAGCAGCCGAGCAATTTGCAGTCAAAGACAAAGACGTGTTAGTTTTGATGACTGATATGACCGCTTTTGCTGATGCAGTCAAAGAAATCATGATCACTATGGACCAAGTACCATCCAACCGCGGTTATCCGGGGTCGCTTTATTCCGACCTTGCTTCCCGCTATGAAAAAGCTGTCGATATCGATGGAAGTGGGTCTATCACCATCATTGCGGTTACAACCATGCCAGGTGGTGATGTGACTCACCCGGTCCCTGATAACACAGGCTACATCACTGAAGGCCAATTCTACCTCCACGATGGATTCATCGATCCTTTCGGTTCGCTCTCTCGTCTCAAACAACAAGTCATTGGAAAAGTCACGCGTGAAGATCACGGTAACTTAGCCAACGCGCTTATCAGCCTTTACGCCGACTCTAAAAAATCGCGTGAGCGCCAAAGTATGGGCTTTAAACTTTCACGTTGGGATGAAAAACTCCTCAAATTTTCCGAGCTATTCGAGCAAAAGCTGATGAATTTACGTGTTAACATTCCTGTGGAAGAGGCTTTAGATTTAGGATGGCATATCCTGGCAGAGTGTTTTGATAAGCACGAAAGTGGCATCAAAGAAGATCTAGTTGCAACCTATTGGCCTAAATAATGACGCAAATCAAACTGACCAAAAACGAGCTACGCGATCAGCAGCTTAAACTGGCCCAACTTGAGCGTTACTTGCCGACCCTGCAACTCAAAAAAGCGCTTCTACAAACTGAAGTCAATAATGCCGAAGCCGAGCTTTCATCGCTTGAAAAACGGGCTGCGGCGCAAAAACAACTCATCTCCGATTTTGCCAAATTACTTTCCCATAACCACCTCTCCGACCTGATCGAAGCAATTGCGATCACTGATATAAAAGTGCGTACTGAAAACATTGCCGGTGTTGAAATTCCTCTCTATGAAGACACCCTTTTTCGCGAAGCTGAATATAGCCTCTTTGATACCCCTTTGTGGTTAGATAGCGCAGTTAATCGTTTTCGCGCCCTCTTTGCTACTCTTAAAGAAATACAAACTGTAGAAACCAAAAAAACTCTTTTGCAAAAAGAGCTGCGCGATGTCTCTATTCGGGTCAATCTCTTTGAAAAAATCCTCATCCCTAGATCCAAAGCCAACATCAAAAAAATCAAAGTCTTCCTTGGTGATCAGCAGCTCTCTGCTGTGGCCCAAGCCAAAGTTGCCAAAACCAAAATTGATGCGCGCAAAAAAGAGGCCATAGCGTGAGAGAAGAAGTAAAAAAACACCTCTTTATTGGACTCAAATCGGAAAAAGAGGCCTTCTTTAAAGCTGCGCAAAAACAAGGCTTTATCGAGTTCATACCAGCCAGCCGCCCCAAAAAAATTGCTTTTCCCAAGCACCTTTCACACTACCTTCAAAGCCTTAAAATTCTCAAATACTACGACACTGATGCTCCCCCCATCACTAGCGGCGATGCCTCCAAAGCTGCCAAACGCATCATTGATCTAAAACACCAGATCGATGCTTTGCACGAAGAATCGCGGCTAATAGATAACGAAATCAATCGGGTGTATATCTTCGGCGATTTTTCGATTGATCAAATCAAAGAAATTGAATCACAAGGAAATCGGTGCATCCAATTCTTTGCCCAAAAGCAAAAAAAAAGGCGCTCCACAGAGACTCCAGAAGACTTAATTTACCTTGGCACAGAATTTGACATGGACTACTACATCAGCATTGCCAAAGGGCGTGTTGAGCACCCTGGGATGATTGAGCTACACATTCAAGAGCCTTTGGGAGTTTTGCAGCAAAAACAAGCGCAAGTCAAACAAAGCATCAAATCCAAAAAAGAAGAGCTTCAAGGATTCGCCCTTTGGAAAACGCACCTTCAAAACACTCTGATCGATCAGCTAAACCAGCATAACCTCCACTTTGCTAGCAGCGAAACCACAAGCGAGCTAGACGACATGCTATTTGCCGTTGAAGCCTGGATTCCTACCAAAAAACTTCCAGCTACCCGCACATTTTTGCGCGCCTTTAGCGTTCACTGTGAACCTATTCCGATCGCCAAAACCGACCTTGTTCCTACCTATCTTGAAAATGAAGGATTTGCCAGAGTAGGGGAGGACCTTGTTGACATCTACGACACCCCTTCGGCTACCGATAGCGATCCCTCACCTTGGGTTTTCTGGGCTTTTATTCTCTTCTACTCCATCATTGTGGCAGATGGCGGTTACGGGTTCATATACCTCGTAATTGCTCTTTTTCTTCGTCGTAAATTCAAAAAAATCAAAGGTGCTGGTAAACGTTTTCTGACTTTACTGACCACTCTTGCCATTGGCTGTATGACTTGGGGAGTCTTGACCTGTTCCTACTTTGGAATTGGCTTAAGTCCCAGTAATCCCATCAAAAAATTCTCCCTCATAGGTTTCATGGTCACCAAAAAAGCGGCCTACCACATGGAGCAAAAAGACGACGTTTATCAATTCTGGATTGAAAAAAATCCTAAACTTAAAACTGTCAATGATCCCACGCAATTCCTTTCCACCGAACACGCTAAAGACTCCTATCCCATCTTTGAAGAGTTTGGCGACAACATCTTGCTCGAACTTGCCATCTTCATTGGACTTATCCACCTGTCGCTGTCATTGCTGCGATACTTAAGGCGTAGCTGGTCAAATATTGGCTGGGTGTGCTTTATGATTGGGGGGTATCTTTACTTTCCCTCGCATATGGATGCTACTTCGTTTATCAACTTCCTTGGAGTCATGTCCAAGCCTTTTGCTCAGGCAGTGGGGCTGCAACTAGTTGGGATTGGTATCTTTGCATCAGTGCTGCTGGCAATCATTCAAATGCGTCTTGGGGGACTTGCAGAGATTACCAAAGTGATCCAAGTCTTTTCAGATACCCTGTCTTACTTGCGTCTTTATGCGCTGGCCCTAGCTGGGATGATGATGGCTTCAACCTTTAATGAACTGGCAAAAGATGCTAACTTTTTCCTGGGGCTGCTCATTCTTTTGGGGGGGCATGCTCTTACCTTTACCATGAGCGCCGTTGGAGGTATTATCCACGGTTTACGTCTCAACTTCCTCGAATGGTACCACTACAGCTTTGAAGGAGGCGGCCGCTCATTTAACCCATTACGATTACTTAAAAGGAGATAAAATATGGATTTAGGAATGATTGGGCCAGCTATAGTCCTTGGGCTTAGCTGCCTTGGTAGTGCCATTGGGTGCGGCATTGGCGCTATGGCAGGTCTTGGCGTTATGGCCAGGGTAGATGAAAACCACGGCAAATTCATCGGTCTATTTGCGATGCCATCCTCACAATCGATCTATGGCTTAGTGCTTATGATCCTTATGAGCGCGCAAATCAAAGCAAACGCACTGCAGCCACTGCCAGCGGTTGGTATAGGGTTATTTGTAGGTCTTGCGATCATGATTTCGGCAATCTACCAAGGAATGTGTGCCGCATCGGGTATTCAAGCTGTTGCTAAACAACCATCGGTTTTTGGAAAATGTATGGCAGCGCTGGGTATTGTCGAATCCTTCTCGCTTTTTGCCTTCGTTTTTGGCTACATCCTCATTCGCTAATCTAGCAACATCTTATGACAGCTCTCTTTAGGGAGAGCTGTCTTACCTCAGGGTTTGAGCTGCGATCCAGCTCTTATTGGCTCATTGTTTTTTGTTTACTATCGGACATACAAAAAATTACATAATCTCCTGGCTAAATAACTCCAGGCACACCTGGAGTTGATTCCAGGATGACTACCACTTAAAGCCCAAGCCTCCGCCTACATAAAAGCCGCTAAAAGTCTGATCAATGTTTTGAATAGAGCCGTTTAAATCTCCAAAGCGCGTAAAAAAATAGTCTCCAAATATATCTAGAAAAATATTGGGATGAACCAAAACGTGGAAACCAGTTTTAGTCATCAGGCCAAATTGACTACTGCTTAAATGGTTGGTTGAAAAGCCATCGTAATTTTTTATTCTCACAAACGAGTAAGTTGGGGCAAGACCAATATAAAAGTCTAAATAATCGGCGATATTGATAAAGTACTCGATGCCTGCAGCGATTGGAAACAGATAAACGCGAGTAAAGTACTCAAATCCAATTGTCTCTCCGTCCCTAAACGTCCAGTTGCTATGGAGCCAAACATTAAACTTATCATCTTTAAGCCACACATCACGAGCAAAAACATATGCAAATTCCATTTGAATACTGGCCCATCCGGTGCCATAGATATCTTGATGTTGTTTGATCAGCGGAAAATAACCCGCTGCACGTAAATCGATGCTCCAATTATTAAAATCAATGCACTTTCCAGTACATGGATCCACTTTACAGCAGGGATCTGGAGGACACTCCTTGGCCTTTACAGGGCAAACCTGATGAGATCCAAGCTCTGGTTTCTTTTTCTCTAAGCAGCCTGAATAAGCAAAATTATAATCGGATTTTTCTTGGCTATCTTGAGCAGAAAGCGTAGAACTTGTTAAGAATAGAGTGCAAAGTAAGCCAGCCAGTATTTTCATCACAAATCTCCTATTGTTTTCTTTCTTAAATAGACAATAGGAGAATGTTTGTAAACCTGTTATTTAAATGGCAGGTGGTGTGGGTACACCTAAAATTTCAGCTGCCATCAGTCCAAGTAAGAACGCCTCGAAGGCTGTATTGCCATCAGATAGGCGCGGAACCACACCCAAATCGACCACCATTAAATTTTTTACTCCAAAAACATGCAGATTACTATCGACAACTGAATCCGCTATTGAGGTTCCCATTCTAGTCGTACCGCCAATATGCGAGGCTGCTGTGTATCCACCAGAACTGGTAGCAGCTTGGAAAAAAGCGGCATCAGTACTTCCTGCTGGAGGAAAAATCAGCGTTGCTGGACTTTGATCTAACAGCTTGTAAAAGGTCACTGCTAAATTAGCATCTGTTCCGTTGGTAGTATAGTCTCCATCGGTATACATTCCCAGATCGATCTGAGGAGGCACTGTTGCATTACGCGAGGTAATTTTAACTGAACCTTCACTTTGCGGATTCATAATAAAAGCTAAAACACTGGTTACTCCAGGTCCGATGGGAAAAGCGGTAAATTGCAAACGACGTGTAGAATCGTCATCATAGTAATAAGTCGAGCCCATCGCACCTAAAGCAGGAGTTCCTGATGCATTAAGGAATGCTTGCAGAAATGGAAATGCAGTCGTATCAGCACCTGAAATTATTGCATTTGGACCATAATGGTTAACAAGGTGAGCTCCCACATTTGGATTATCGACGATGACTTTAATTCCAAGAGAGCGCAAAAGGGCAGCATCACCGATACCTGAGCGTTGTAAAATAGCTGGTGAGTCAACCGAACTTGCACATAAGATAATCTTTCGGCCTAAAGCTTTTAAAACTTTATCAGGATTATTTCCTAAAGTAAACTCAACCCCTGTGGCTACCTTTCCACTAAAAATGACTCTTGACACTAGAGCATTGGATTTAATAACTAGAAGCCGTCCATCTTTTGCTTTACCATCTGCCGAAATCACCGATCTTGGTAAAAAAGCATTAGCTGAAAAACTACGATTGCCTGTTTCTCCAAGAGATGCCCCTGGACTGGCGTAACATTCAAATGGAGAAAATCCCACATTTGTTGCCCCTAGTGTACTAACGGCGGTGTAATCATTTACATCTGTAATAAATCCAGCATTTAGTGATGCTGACAACGATAGCGCCAGCGCATCAGAGGTAATAGGAAACGTTTGCGTGAGCTTTAATGGGCCACTCGCGCCTCTTTGGAAGACATTAAACACATTATCTGCATTTGGGGTATAGGCCTCTAAAGCTTTCATCTTGGGAAGCAAGCTATTGTAAGACCACTTTGAATCTCCTGCAGCAGTAGCCCAGTCGTTATAGACTGAAGGAGTGCCTCTAACCGACTGCAAAAAGTTGTGCATGCTACTTCCACCCCAGCCACGGCCATTCGAATAAGACGCTGTTTGCAAAGGGTTAAATACTGGGACTGCCCAGATATTGGCATATTTTGTGTTATAAGCAAGCTCAGTAAATGTGTTGAAAAGATCAGGTCCAGATGTTTGCAACACTTTCGGATCATCATCGTGATTGACCCCTGCTTCTAAAACTAGGACTTTTTTCTTTTTATCTTGTGAAAGTTTGCGTGCTAACACTGCGCCAGCCGTTCCATTGCCAACAATAATATAATCGTATTTTATAAGATCTGAATCGTTAGCAAGTAATGGAGTTATTATGGTAACAAATAACCCGATCAAACAGTTTTTCAAATGCTTCTTTAGTGTCATATCAACCCTTAATGATTTATGATTTTTTCAAAGCTGAAGTTTACAAAATCTTTATTTTACTTCAATATTTTTTTTTACTCATGACCGGATTTGACGTCGATTCGCTAACGATTGGACCAAAATGGCTATCTAGGCCTGGATGGCACCCACAATAGACCAACTTAGATCCAGATTTTTTTGAAAAAATTAGGGAAATTTGAGACTGTTCCATATACCAAAGGAATTTCAACTACCCAGCTTTTAAAAGAGGTAGTTGAAACAGGAACCATCACTCAGACTTTAGAGCACACCAAAATTCCAAAAAACGAGCTCCTTTCTAAAATACGCGCACGACCAAAGATTAAAGGCCGATAGGGCTGAGCAGTACCATAAGCAAAATGATAGCTGCTATGGCAGCAATGCATAATGGAGTGCCAATCAATCCCAAGGCTGCAAGACCTACGATCTTTGCGATGGATGCGGTTGATTTGCAATTTTGCTCAACAGGCATCGCAGTCTCTAGAGGAACGTCTACATATTCTTCTGTGCTGATTGTCTTTGGCTCTAAGCTGTCAATAAGGTCTTGTGTTGGAACTGGAATTTCCATTTCATCTTGTATGTTAGCATCCACCCATTCTTCTGTGCTGATTGTCTTTGGCTCTAAGCTGTTAATAAGGTCTTGTGTTGGAACTGGAATTTCCATTTCATCTTGTATGTTAGCATCCACCCATTCTTCTGTGCTGATTGTCTTTGACTCTAAGCTGTCAATAAGGTCCTGTGTTGGAACTGGAATGTCCATTTCATCTTGTATGTTAGCATCCATCCATTCTTCTGTTCTGATTGTTGCTGGTTCTGTGCTATTGGTCGACTCCTCTGATCGCTTTGTGAAGTACTCATCCAAAGCTGCAGCAACTTCATCAACTTCATCAAATAGCTTTGGAGTGAAGGCCTCATCCAAAGCTGCAGCAACTTCATCCAATAGATCTTTTGGTGGTTGCGGAATGTCATCAAAGTCTAGCCTTGCTATTTGGCTATCTATTAGCAGCCCTGAGGTATGGTTCGATCCATTAGGTAGAAAATTGTCTAATTTTTGTTTGTTGCTTTCTGTAGAATTTAAATGTACCACCAATTGTTTTGTGCAACATATTTGATTTGTTAATGCTGGTGGCATAGTGGTCTCCTTACACTTCAAAATTTTTTTGTATGACGGTTAAAGTCCAATAGGGCTTAAGGCTATCATTAGTAAAATAGTCGTAACGATTGCGGCAATCGCTATCAATCCGAGCAAAACTGTTCGAGCAGTGAACTGTTTTGGTGCTGGGATTGCATCTATGCCTTCTTGGGGGGCTAGCACGGGAATGTAATTCTCGTCGGCAGCGTTAGTGAATTCTTGATCCGTAAATTTAAATCCATCAAAACCTTCAGGTGGATAGGTGCAATTTTTCAAAAAGTGGATTTTCGGGTTTAAGTGTTCTTCTGCCTCGGCCATTATACTATCAATAAGAGCTGATGTTCGGTCTTGGCTTGGACCGTTAGTTGCCGATTTGATCGGGCTTTTATCTGAATTAATTTTTGCTAAATTTAATACCATGACTTTTCTTCTTGTTAATTATAAGATATTATAAAGAAAAAATTATTAATGTCAATAAAAACTTAAATATAATTAATAAAATATTAAATATAAGAAGATTAGAGCTGGTATTCAAAAAGAGGATCTCGACAGATATCACCTCATTGTCTATAGAAAAGATTATGAAGATGCGCAAAGAACACGATACAATGGGCGAAATCGAGGTGCCAGCAGATCGTCTCTGGGGGGCTCAAACGCAGCGTTCGCTCAATAACTTCCCCATAGGAGGAGAAAAGATCCCTTTAGAGGTGATTTACGCCTTGGCCATTGTTAAAAAAGCCTCTGCTCTCGCTAACTTTGATCTTAACTTACTCAACAACAGTAAGAAAGAGCAGATATTAAAAGGCTGTGATGCCATTTTAGCCGGCCAGCTAGATGATCAATTTCCCCTTAAAGTATGGCAGACGGGGTCTGGCACTCAGACCAATATGAATGTCAATGAAGTCATTGCCCATTACGGCCAAAATTTACACCCTAACGACGATGTCAATAAGTCTCAAAGCTCTAACGACACCTTCCCGACGGCAATGCACATAGCGGCGGTCAAGCAGGTGAGCGCGCATCTATTGCCCAATTTAGCTATTTTACATAAAGCATTGACCATCAAGGCGCAAGAATTTTCTCAAATTGTTAAAATAGGCCGTACCCATCTAATGGACGCTACACCTCTAACTCTTGGGCAAGAATTTTCAGGATATGCCATGCAGGTAGAAAATGGCATAAAAGCCATTGAAAACGCGCTTTTGCACCTGTATGAATTGGCCCTTGGGGGCACAGCGGTCGGCACCGGGCTCAATACGCATCCCCAGTATGCCGAAAAAGCAGCTGGCATCATCTGCCAATTGACCGGTTTACCATTTGTATCAGCACCCAACAAATTCGAGGCGCTGGCTTCTAGCGATGCCCTAGTAGGAATGAGCGGTGCACTCAGACAGCTTGCTGGTTCCCTTCTAAAGATTGCCAATGACATCCGCTGGATGGCATCAGGGCCAAGGAGTGGTATCGGCGAGATTGAAATTCCGGCCAATGAACCAGGCTCTTCCATCATGCCAGGCAAGGTCAACCCCACCCAATGCGAATCACTGACCATGGTATGCGCCCAGGTTATGGGTAATGATCTATCTATTGCTTTTGGCGGGTCGCAAGGGAACTTTGAGCTCAATGTTTATCGGCCTATGATGATCTACAATCTGTTGCAATCTATCCGTTTGCTAGCTGACAGCGCCAAAAACTTCACTCTGCGCTGCGTCGAAGGAATTCGACCCAGAGAACGACAAATCGCGCTACACCTTGAAAACTCGCTGATGTTGGTTACAGCACTCAATCCAGTGATCGGGTATGAAAAAGCAGCCCAAATTGCCAAAAAGGCTTACGCTGAGAACACCACCCTAAAAGAAGCGGCGCTAGCTTTAGGGTACCTTTCAGAAGAGGCATTTGACCGTGCTGTTGATCCCAAAAAAATGATCAGTGCCCACTAGTTGGGGTATTCAGATGGACTCCCATCTTCATCAGAACAAATCTAAAAATAAGATCTGGGCGTTTTAAAAGCGCTTTAAAAAGCGCCCAGTAGGATGCATTGGGAATAGGACAGTGCAGCGTCGGCCTTTGGGCGTAGGCGTGTTTTAGCATCACCTCATAAGGAGGAGGCAGGGGGTAGGGAGGCTGGTCTACCTCAAAAAAAGCAACGCTCTGGGTTTCATCCGAAATCGATGTTTTACCACCTACCGGCTGGGCCTCAAAAAAATGGGTGTAATGAGAAAGGCGATTAGTAGGGGTATACTCGCCAATTTTGCGCACGATTTCCACATCAAGACCGGTCTCTTCTTTTGCCTCGCGAACAGCGCAATCTTCAGGGGTTTCCCCCGCCTCAATGCGCCCGCCGGGAAAAACCCAGACCGGGATATCGCGTCTCTTGGTCAATAAGATTTTTTTACGTTGCGTATCAAAGATCGCCACAAGAACACTTTCATGCATAAAGCCAAACAGGTATACTTATATTGCTATGAAAATCAGTATACTTTTTTTACTCTTTGTTTGCACGGGCTGCCACAAGTATTACGTCAACGTCCAAAAACAGCACGTGGGACGCTCAAGCCTTGCCTCAACTTTTGTGCAAAGCCCAGATCCGTTGCAGCAAAATCCACCTAAGGGAGAGCGGCTCGTCATCAATTGGCGCTTGCCTCAGCATGCCATGGGGCCCTCTCTTACGCTTAAATTAAATCTCATTTTGAAAGACTACACGCAGCTTACCAAGACATTTCCTATAGATAAGCGCTTTGGCTACATCACTTATGATCTCTTAGACGAAGAATACCGGCAAAGCGGCGGTCTTTTGACCTACAAAGCCGAAATCGAAACTGAAGGTGCCATCTTAGAAACCTACGAGCAAGTTCTGTGGACCGAGCTCATCGACCCACCCTATATCGATTACGACGGTATTTGACAGCTCGTACTTAATTTTTGGAGTCTATTGTGAGCCCAAAGTAATAGATTTTCGGTTTCACTCCAATCGATGCAAGGATCGGTGATCGACCTATCGGGACTTAAATGAGTATTAAGGAATGGCTGATTTCCTTTTTCGATATAGCTCTCTAGCATCATTCCCATCACATCGACGGTACCGTCAGCGATATTTTCCAGAGTATTAAAAAAGACCTCTTTTTGACGGGTTTCATCCTTTTGACAATTACCGTGGGAGCAATCGACAAGCAACCTACAATCGAGATCCAGGGCATCCAACTTAGCCTGGACTTTGCGGATAGAGGCCAAATCGTAATTTGGTCCATTAGTAGACCCACGCAACACGATATGTGTATGGGGATTGCCCTCTGAAGTAAGTTTAGCTACCATTCCTTCGTGATTAATACCAAAAAAAGCGTGACTTTTTCTAGAGCAGAGGATGCCATCGATAGCCGAATCAATATTGCCGTCGACGCTATTTTTAAATCCGACAGGGAACGACGCATAAGATGCAAGTTGGCGATGAGGTTGAGAGGTTACCGTGCGCGCGCCGATGCAGCCCCAAGTAATCACATCGGATAAATAAGGATAGGTTAATGGATGAAGCAGTTCGGTGGCAATCGGAATGCCCAAATCTGTCAGTTTTAGAAAAAGTTTGCGCGTCTCTAATAGACCACTCTCAATATCAAACGAGCCGTCTAGATGGGGATCGTACACCATTCCGGTCCAACCAGTACGCGTACGGGGCTTTTCAACGTAAGCGCGCATGAGCACATAGCAAGAGCTTTTAACTTTTTCGGAAAGCGCGGCTAGTTGCTCGGCGTAGGCCAGTGCAGACTCAGCGTTATGGATAGAGCAAGGACCTGTAATAATCAAAATACGAGCATCTTCTCTTTGCATGATACTTTGAACCTGCTCTCTAGAATGCTTTACAAACTCTCTTTGTCGCAAAGTCATAGGGAGGCGATCGTGAACTTCAAATGGTGACGGTAATGGAATCATCAACCTTTGATAGCATGTGTTTGATTTTATCAGCAACAGTAGTAAAGCTGGAGGTATTAAAAAAACAAGAACCCACCCTCTAGCAACATCTGAGAGCTAAGTGATTCCTCGGGGCATTTTTAGCGTTCTCTGGAAAACTTTGTTTGTTACCAAACGCTATCAATATGTTAATCCAGGCTGTCCCACAAGGATTTTTTTGCCAACGAAGCAATATCCAAATAAGTTCGGCCTTCTTGATCCAAAGCATCCACATTCGCACTCTGCAGGATTAACATGTCAATCGCGCTAGCGTTCATACTTTCTGCAGCCCAATGTAAGGGCGTTTGGCCTTCATTATCTGTAGCATTGACATTTCCGCCTTCTCGGGTTAAAGCTGTGATCCTATTATCAAGAGTGGCAGGATCATTAGAAAACACAACTGCACAATGCAGGGGAGTCCATCCTTGTGTGGTCTGAGCATTTGCATAAGCTCCGTTTTCTAGAAGGATATTCATAACTTCAGCCTGACCTTTCCATGCAGCCCAATGTAAAGGGGTTCGGTGACCCACGTCCCTAGCGTTTACCTCTGAACCACTCTCAATCAAGGCGCGGACGATTTCAGTACATCCATTTTTGGCAGCTAAATGTAAGGGAGTTTGTTGGTCAATATCGCCAACTGTCACATCTGCATGGTTTTCAAGTAGGAGGTTGACGATGTCGGTATTTCCGCTTTTAACAGCAAGATGTAGAGGAGAGCGTTTTTTGATAGGCTCCACAACATTTACTTTGGATCCGTTTTGGATCAAGGCTTCAACTTGTTTAGGTGTCCCTTCCTTTGCGGCTTGACATAGTGGAGGTGGCTGATTGGCTGAGGATGCATTTGGTGTAGATTTTAGACGGATAATGCAGTAAATAGAGCCTGCACCTAATAACGCGATAACTCCTGTAGCAGCAAGCGTCGCCCACGGGTGACGCTTTACCAGCCCAATGATTTTACTGGAGTTTAGAGGCTGTGTAGCGGAAAGCCGCGCGGTCATAGCCGGATTGGCGATTTTGATCATGGTTAACCTCAATTTGAATAAACATAAAGTTTTAGCATGCTGATAAAAAAAAAGACAATTAAAATCTACTTCAGAAATTTTGAAAAATAAATTAATAATTATGTCTGTTCAGTCAAATTTAGATATATTAGCAAATTTTTAATTGATTAGGTTTTGCTGTTCTCAGGTGCATTTTTTTTTCCGCAACAAATCAACATAGTCCAAACCACCACTTCCCATTTATTCCTATACGTAAAGAGACCTAAACCCATGCTTAGGGATAGAGCAAAAGCCCCTACTACCAGGATGCAAGCCCAGGGATGGTGGCGGACAATCCTAACGATTTTTTGTATCATTGATCCTTCAGCTATTGGTAGCAATGCATTGACTGATGAGCCCATAATTTTGATCATCTTTTACCTCTGGTGGGTACGATTTGACATAAGTATAAAAAAAATACAATTAGTAAGAAAGAGAGTTTGGAAAGACATTTTAATCGGATTTATTTACCCGATACTAGGGAGGTCCTAATAGACGAACCATGCGGTTATCATCCTTCTTCCTGTCCTAGTTGATTGAATATTGCAGTCGATATTAATTACTAAAAAGCCTTAAGATGGAGGCATAGCATGTCTAAAATTTAAGGACCTTTTTGATCGAAATGATTGCCGAGTGGCTCTGGGGGGCGCCGCTGCTTTTTCTCTTAATTGCCACAGGTGTTTTTCTCACTGTGCGCTTGCGTGGTGTCCAATTTCGCTATTTTGGGTATGCCCATAAGCTGGCTTTTACCAGGCATGATGATCATTCAAAAGGAGACATTTCTCACTTTCAAGCTCTTATGACCGCGCTTTCGGGATCCATTGGCATAGGTAGTATCACAGGTGTTGCCAC
This sequence comes from Chlamydiales bacterium, assembly GCA_024233455.1. Taxonomy (GTDB): domain Bacteria; phylum Chlamydiota; class Chlamydiia; order Chlamydiales; family JACKPQ01; genus JACKPP01. Next base: position 312,273 of record JACKPP010000002.1, on the reverse strand, counting down.
AGCTATTAGCTTAGGGGGACTTGGGGCTTTGGTCTGGATGTGGGGTGCAGCTCTTTTCGGAATGGCTACAAAATACACCGAATGTGTGTTGGCTATCAAGTACCGCACTCAAGATGCTAACAAAGAAATGTGTGGTGGTCCCATGTTCTACCTAGAAAAGGCGCTTAAAAGCCGCTATCTAGCTATCGCGTTTGCTTTTTTAGCCATGATCACAGCGATTGGTACAGGCAATATGGTCCAGTCCAATTCGGTAGCCGATGCCCTCAATTCCATCGCCGGTTGGCATCCTCTCTTTAGCGGCGTATGTATCAGTATCATCACTGGCCTGGCTTTATTTGGGGGTATCAAAAGTATTGGCCGGATAGCATCGATTTTAGTGCCGATCATGGGAGCCTTCTACATCTCTTGTGGTATCATCATTTTGATTTTATTTTGGGATAGGATTCCATCGGCCTTTGGGCTTATTTTCGAAAGCGCCTTTTCTGGCCAGGCCGCTATTGGAGGCTTTGCCGGCTCAACGATCATGATGGCCATTCAAATGGGTGTAGCAAGAGGCGTTTTTTCATCAGAAGCTGGTCTTGGAGTTTCCTCGATTGCAGCAGCAGCAGCCAAAACTAAAACGCCCTCGCATCAAGCGTTAATTGCCATGATTGGTGTTTTTATTACTACCGGCATTGTCTGTACCATCACCGGTCTAACCATTGCCCTTACGGGTGTATTAGGTTCAACCGGTGGGGGGTCGCAGTTGGCCCTGGCTGCCTTTAGCGCTGCCATTCCTAAAGGCGCCCTCATTGTCACAATCGCTCTAATTCCCTTTGCCTACTCCACGATACTAGGCTGGGCGTACTACGGCGAAAAGTGCACCGAATATCTCTTTGGCTTACGTGCGGTCAAACCCTATCGCTTGATCTACACCTTACTAATCATTCCAGGTGCGGTGTTAGGATTGGATGTCGTATGGGGTATTGCCGATATTTGTAATGGTCTAATGGCTATTCCTAACCTGATCGGTCTTATTTGCCTCAGTGGCATTGCTGCCAAAGAACTCAAGAGCTTTCAAAAATGATTCACAGCATCAACGAATGGTTGTGGGGCATGCCCCTTATTTTACTTCTCACAGGTGCTGGGCTCTTTCTCACAATTCGCTTAAAGGGAATCCAATTTCGCTCCTTTTATCTTTGCCATAAACTTGCCTTTTCACCGCATGCTGATCGAGCAGCAGGAGATATTAGCCAATTTGAAGCTTTTAGCACATCTTTAGCCTCCTCAATTGGCATTGGCAGTATTGCAGGTGTAGCTGTGGCGGTAACAGATGGAGGATTAGGCGCTTTATTTTGGATGTGGATCACAGCGCTGCTGGGAATGCCCATGAAATATTCAGAGTCCTACCTGGCGTTAAAATTTCGAGAAAAAGACCAAAGCAAAGAGATGTGTGGTGGTCCGATGCTCTACCTAGAAAGGGGACTCAAAGCCAAATGGCTGGCACTTGCTTTTGCTGGCTTTACCATCTTAAGCAGCCTAGGAATCGGTAACGCTGTCCAGGCGCACTCAATTGCAGAAACCTTGGAATCGACATTTTCATTTCCTCCCTTGTACACGGGGATTGGCCTATCGGTGTTAGTGGGCACTGCTATTTTGGGTGGTATCAAAAGTATTGGCCGCATTACCTCTATCCTGGTACCCATTATGAGTGTTTTCTTCATTGGAGCAGCCTTCATCATTTTAATTCTCTATTCCGGGCAACTACCGAGCGCTATTGGATCGATCTTTCAATCGGCATTTACGCCCAAAGCCCTTTTTTTGGCGATCATGATGGGGGCGGCTCAAGGCGTTTTCTCATCAGAGGCTGGACTCGGCGTAGCTGGCATTGCGGCAAGTGCAGCCAAAGCCTCCAACCCCAATGAACAATCCCTAATCCAAATGAGTACAGTCTCGCTAACAACGCTCCTTGTCTGCACCATGACGGGTTTAGTTCTGGCGGTCACTGGAGCTACAAGCTCTGGTCTTACCGGCTCTAAACTTGCTCTGGAGGCTTTTGGCATGGCTCTTCCAGGTGGTAAACTGCTCCTCACCATTGCCATTATTCCCTTTGGTTATTCCACGATCTTGGCTTGGGCCTACTATGCCGAGCGCAGTTTTGATTACCTCTTTGGGATACGTGCTATTAAGCCTTTCCGTATTTGCTTTACACTTTTAATCACTGTGGGGGCAACTGCCCAACTACAGACTGTATGGGATTATGCTCATCTGGCTAACGGCCTCATGATTTTACCCAATTTAATTGGTCTTATTTGTCTTTCAGGCATCGTAGCCAAAGGACTTAAAACCCCCAAAGTACCTTCTTAAGTAACGATTAACAATTGTGAAATATTTTTAGGTTACATTAACCTTTAATGCAACACGTGAATTGATTTTTTTTAACGTATTCGAATTACATTTCATTTTGTAAATAATATGATTTAATTCCGTGACCTTGAAAAAAAGCAGATTGTTATTGAAATCGTTCGTATGAAATATTAATTAACGTTTACTTTTATTTTTGAATGGATTAAAACCTTACAAATTATCAACCAAAGAGGTCAAAAAATGCATCCAATTACAGGTCCAAGCTCTCAAATGAGGGCGTTAATTCCATCAGCAACAGGCTCGGTCACCCAAAAAGTTATAGCGTTAGTACGCTGCCACCCTTGGGCCGCTTTAGTCCTGACCGTGGGGGCTTTAACCATAACAGCGAGTTTAGGCCTTGCTGCCTATTATGGAGTCAGACAACTAACAAAACCTCAGCACAAACCGGAGGATAGTGAAGAAGCCTCAGAGGAGAATGCGTTAGCAACAAATGTTGCAGACTCAAATGGAGTGCTGCCTTCAAACGAACATGATAACGAAGTCTCAGAGGGGAATCTGTTCGAAATAAATGATAGATCGCCGCTACCAAACGAACATGTGAATGATGCCATAGAGGAGAATCCATTATTTATACATGATGCAGACGAAGATAGATCGCCGCTACCAAACGAAGATGATAATGAAGCCTTAGAGGAGAATGCGTTAGTTATACATGATGCAGACTCAAATGGAGTGCTGCCATCAAACGAACATGTGAATGATGCCATAGAGGAGAATCCATTAGTTATACATGATGCAGACGAAGATAAATCGCCGCTACCAAACGAACATAATAATATACCCTCAAGGGAAGAAATTGAACATGAATGGACTCAATATGCTACAACGGTCAGAACATATTTGGGGTTAGAGAAATCAGATATTAGTGCTCTAGTCAATTTTGGATTACGGCCGCTGAATGTTGCAGTAGCGTGTGGAAATACTGAAGCGGTCAAAGCAATTCTGAAAGAAGGTGCAAATGTAAATGGAAGGGATGGGAAAGGATGGACGCCATTAACGCTTGCTGCAACGAGTGGTAATCGTGATGTGGTTAAAATCTTGCTGGACTACAAAGTGGATGTAAATTTTGGGATTACTGATGGGTTGACGCCATTACATCTTGCTGCAGAGAATGGGTATGCTGATATGGTCACAACATTGCTGGCAAACGGAGCAAAAGTAGATGAACAAAGTCCTGAAAAATACACACCCTTACATGTCGCTGCATATCTTGGCAAAGTAGCCGTAGTGAAGGTATTATTAGATTATAGGGCAGGCCCGTCCATAGTAAACGACGAGGGTCAAACAGCCCTTGACTTGGCCCAACAGCAAAAAGAGCTGGCAGCAGATGATAAAAAATCACAGTTTGATGAAGTAATTGAGCTACTGCAGGAGGCATCAACTGTCGCGTCTGAATAAGGCTCTTGTATGTATCTAATCAGAATAAGAAGATTGGAGCATGGTTGTGTTCTGTGTGGGCGAAATATTTAATTACTGATCTCAAAATAGTAAATATTTCATATATTTTTTTTAGATGATGAGATTTGTTTTTTATGAATTTCAATTCAATTTAAAAACAGGTATTTTTTTTGAAACCATGCGTGTGAAATAGTAATTGTTGTTTACTTTTATTTTGTAATACATTACAACTCTCTAAAATTATCAATCAATGAGGTCAAAAAATGCATCCAATTACAGGTCCAAGCTCTCAAATGAGGGCGTTAATTCCATCAACAACAGGCTCGGTCACCCAAAAAGTTATAGCGTTTGTACGCTGCCACCCTTGGGCCGCTTTAGTCCTGACCATGGGGGCTTTAACCATAACAGCGAGTTTAGGCCTTGCTGCCTATTATGGAGTCAGACAACTAACAAAACCTCAGCACAAACCGGAGGATAGTGAAGAAGCCTCAGAGGAGAATGCGTTAGCAACAAATGTTGCAGACTCAAATGGAGTGCTGCCTTCAAACGAACATGATAACGAAGTCTCAGAGGGGAATCTGTTCGAAATAAATGATAGATCGCAGCTACCAAACGAACATGTGAATGATGCCATAGAGGAGAATCCATTATTTATACATGATGCAGACGAAGATAGATCGCCGCCACCAAACGAACATGATAATGAAGCCTTAGAGGAGAATGCGTTAGTTATACATGATGCAGACTCAAATGGAGTGCTGCCATCAAACGAACATGTGAATATCACTTCAGGAGAGAATTCATTAGTTATACATGATGCAGACCAAGATGGGTCGCCGCTACCAAACGAACATGTGAATGTCACCTCAGGAGAGAATTCATTCATGGAAGGGGAGTTAAAGAAAATTATTAGAGGTGAGCGGCCTCAACTTGCTGCATTGGTCCAAGAGTGTCAAGTAGGGAGATCAGATTTTAGTACTCTAGTCAAATCTGGATCGTATAGAAGTATTGATGCGGTCAAAGCATTTCTGGAAGAAGGTGCAAATGTGGGAGGAAGGGATGGGAAAGGATGGACGTCATTAGCGCTTGCTACAATGAGGCCTGATGATAAGATGGTTAATATCTTGCCGAGCTACAAACCGGTTGTAAATTTTGGGATTACTTGTCAGTGGAAGCCATTACATTTTGCTGCAGAGAATGGGTATATAGAGACACCCCTACATCTTGCTGTATTGCAGGGGCATATTGATGTCATCAGAGAATTGCTAGAGAAGGGAGAAAAAGTAGATCCACAGTGTCCTGATGAATACACACCCTTACATGTCGCTGCATATCTTGGCAAAGCAGCCGTAGTGAAGTTATTATTAGAGAACAATGCAGACCCGTCCATAGTAAACGACGAGGGTCAAACAGCCCTTGCTTTGGCCAAACAGCAAAAAGAGACGGCAAAAGCTGATGATAAAAAATCACAGTTTGATCAAGTAATTGAGCTACTGGAGGGGGCATCAACTGTCGCGTCTGAATAAGGCTCTTGCTTGTAGCTAATTAGAATCAAAATATCTAAGCTTGGCTTTTATTTAAGGGAATAAAGAAAAATTAGGAAATTACGGTAATTTATTCTTTATGTAATACGCTTTGTATATTTTGTTTGTGTTGTGTTAATTTTAAAATTTTATAAAATCATTAACTAGTGAGGTTAATAAATGCTCCCAATTACAGGTCCAAACTTTCAAATCAGTGCATTAATTTCAGCAACAACAGGCTCCGTCACCCAAAAAGTGGTAGCGTTGGTACGCCGCCACCCTTGGGCTGCCTTAACCCTTACTATAGGGGCTGTATCCATAACAGCGGGCGTGGGTCTTGCTGCCCATTATGGAATCAGCCAGTTAAGAAAGCCTAAGGACATTTTTGATGCTGTAGAAAAAGGTGATATTATGGCTGTGGAGAGCTTATTGGCACATGGCGTGGATGTGAATACTACGGATAAAAATGGCTGGACGCCATTACATATTGCTGCAAAGAATGGATATTTTGAAATGGTTGGAACACTGCTAAAAAAAGGAGCAGGAGTAGATGCAAAGAACCCATGTGGCTGGACGCCATTACATATTGCTGCTCAGACTGAATATGATAATGTGGTAAAAGCATTGCTGGAAAATGGGGCAGAGGTGAACGCTAAGCAACAAGATGGCTGGACGCCATTGCATATTGCTGCAGAGAGTGGGCGTGCTAATGTGGTCAAAAAATTGCTGGCAAATGGAGCAAAAGTAGATGAAACGAACCTAAATGGATGTACGCCATTATATATTGCTGCACAGAATGGAAGTGATAATGTGGTAAAAGCATTGCTGAAAGGAGAAGCGGACGTGAACGCTACTGAAAAAGATGGCTGGACATCACTACATATTGCTGCACAGAATGGACATGCTGGTGTGGCTGAAATATTACTGGCAGAGAAAGCCGATTCAAACGCTAGTCAAAAAAATGGATATACGCCATTACATATTGCTGCTTATCACGGCCAACTGGCCTTAGTGAAGTTATTATTAGAAAATAAGGCAGACTCATCCATAGCAAACAACGGTGGTCACGCAGCCCTTAAGTTGGCACGTGAGCAAAAAGAGAAGGCAGAAGCTGATGAAAAATCACGGTGTGATCAAGTGATTGAGCTACTGGAGGGGGCAAGGAAGACTTAATAATTTGTAGTAATTTATTTTTTAAATAGCACGTTGTACTTATTTTTATAATATTTATTATTAGTTGATTTTTATTTAGTAGTATATTAAAATCTTATACAATTATTAATTAATGAGGTTAAAAAATGATCACAATTCCAAATGCAAACTATCCAATCAGAGCGTTACTTCCAGCGACAATAGGCTCAGTCACCCAAAAAGTGGTAGCGATTGTGCGGCGCCATCCTTGGGCTGCTATAGGCCTTACTGTAGGGGCTCTGTCCTTAGCGAGTGCATGTCTTGCTGCCTATTATGGAATCAGCCAGCTAAACAAGCCGAAAGACATCTTTGATGCTGCAAGAAAAGGTGATGTTAAGGCTATAGAGAGCTTCTTGGCAAGTGGCGTGGATGTGAATGTTAAAACCTCGTATAATTTGAATCTACTTCTTCATATTGTTGCATGGTGGGGGCATGATAAGGTGGCCGAAATATTGCTGAAAAATGGAGCAGAGGTAGACGCTACTGAAAATGATGGCTGGACATCACTTCATATTGTTGCATGGGGAGGATATGATAAGGTGGCCGAAATATTGCTGAAAAATGGAGCAAAGGTAAACGCTACTGAAAATGATGGCTGGACGCCACTTCATCTTGCTGCACAGGCTGGACGTGATAATGTGGTCGAAATATTGCTAGCAAACCGGGCAGATGTAAACGCGATTACAGAAGATGGATATACGCCATTACATATGGCTGCATTTAACGGTCACGCGATCGTAGTGAAGTTATTATTGAACCAACAAGCAGATCCATCCATGGCAGAGGATGACAATAACACAGCCCTTGACTTGGCACGTAAGCAAAATGAGCTGGCAGCAGATGATAAAAAATCACAGTTTGATAAAGTGATTAAGCTGCTGGAAAGCGCACCAAGTGCCGCGTATAAATAAAACTCTTGTTTGTAGCGAATCAGACTCAAAAGATTGGACCATGGTTGTGTTTGGTGTGGGCAGAATATTTAATTACTGATCTCAAAAATAGTAAATATTTCGTAGACTTTATTTTTAAATAATGTGATTTATTTTTCTGGATTTCAATTCGATTTAAAAATCGGTATTTTTTTGAAATCGTGCATGTGAAATAGTAACCGCTGTTTACTTTTATTTTGCAATATATTACAACTTCCTAAAATTACCAACCGGTGAGGTCAAAAAATGATCACAATTGCAGGTGCAAACTATCCAATCAGGGCGTTACTTCCAGCAACAACAGGCTCAGTCAACCCAAAAATTGTAGCGATTGTGCGCCGCCATCCTTGGGCCACAATAGCCTTTGCTATAGGGGCTCTTTCCTTAACAGCAGGTTTAGGTCTTGCTACCTATTATAGAATCAAAATTCTGGAGATGCAGAGATCAATAAGAGACTTAAACTTGATTATAGCTGCAGGAAAAGATGATGTTAAGGAGGTAGAGAGCTTGTTGGCAAATGGCGCGGATGTGAATGTTAGGTATGAAGGTGGATGGACACCTTTACATTTTGCCGCGTCGAGTGGACATGATAATGTGGCTAAAACGTTGCTGGATAGCAGAGCAGATGTGAACGCTAAGATCAAAGAAGGAATGACGCCTTTACATATGGCTGCAATGAATAGTCATAATAATGTGGTTAAAATATTGTTGGACAGAAGAGCAAAGGTGAACGCTAAAGAAAACAATGGGTGGACACCTTTACATATAGCTGTAGTGAACGGTCATGATAATGTGGCCAAAACATTGCTAGTAAACGGAGTAGAAGTAAATGCTGAAGACAACCGTGGGTGGACATCATTACATTATGCCGCATCGATAGAACATGATAAAGTGGCTAAAACATTGTTGGACAGTGGAGCAGATGTGAATGCTATGGCTAAAGATGGAATGACGCCATTACATATTGCCGCATTGAATGGTCATGATAATGTGGCCGAAATATTGTTGGCCAGCGATGTAGAAGTAAATGCTAAAGACAACCATGGAATGACGCCGTTACATTATGCCGTCATCAACGGGTATCATAAAGTGTCTGGAATATTGCTTGCAAAAGGAGCAGAAGTAAATGCTAAAAGAAACGGTGGATGGACGTCATTACATTTTGCAGCACATGTTGGCCATGAGGCCTTAGTGCAGTTGTTGTTGAGTAATGGTGCGGACGCGTCCATAGCATACAACGGTAGTAAAACAGCGCTTGACTTGGCACGTGAGGGAAAAGAGAAGGCCGCAGCTGATAAAAAATCACAGTTTGATGAAGTGATTAAGCTGCTGGAAAGCGCGCCAGATGCCGCGTCTAAATGAAACTCTAGTTTGTAGCTAATCAGACTCAAAAGATTGGAGTTTGGCTTTGTGCTCCGAGAGTAAGGCCTGGGTTTGCTCAACTAAAGCAGGGGGTGCTTTTTGCGCAAAGCTGGGGTTGGCCAGCTTGTTTTCTAAACTTTCAATTTGAGCTTGCAGTTTGACTTTTTCTTTTTCTATGCGCTGTCTTTCTTTTTCGCGCATTTCTTCGGGTAAGGGGATATAGAGAGTGGTACTGCCGATTTTGGCAATGGATCCCGAAGCTTGGCTGTTGTAGTGGATTTGAGAGCATTTGACCAGGGCGCGGATGATGTATTCAATGGCAGATTGGTCGTCTGAGAAGTAGATGTCAGTTGGCATGCTGGGAGGAAGTTGCATTTCGGCCCGGATATTTCGAATGGCATAGATAATCTGGCGCACATGCTCAAATTGCTCATCGATCTGGGTGTCGGCTTGGCTAATGGCTTGAGGAAAGGGGGCAACGATGAGAGCCGGAGCATCAAGGATACGTTGCGCAGATTGCGTGTAGGGATTGTTTGATGAGCCAGATATCTGGAGTTCAGAAAAAAGCTCTTCGGTTACAAAGGGGGCTATCGGGTGCATCAGTGCTAAGGCGTGTACGAGCACGATTCCTAAGATTGCTTGTTTGTTGTGGTGATTTTCTTTGGCGTAAAGTGCAGGTTTGCATATTTCTAGGTAGTAGGCACAAAATTCATTCCAGAAAAATTCGTAGCAGCGCCCGGCAGCTTTGTCATAGGCCAGAGATTCTAAGTGGGCATTGATGTCGATGATTGCAGAGTCAAGAGATGAGAGGATCCATTTGTCTTCGAGTTGTAAGTTGTCGGTCAGATCTAGGTTATCGCCCAGATTCATGAATACAAATCTAGATCCATTGTAAATTTTGTTGATGAAGTTTTTGAATTCTTCAAAACGGCGCAGGTCTAAGTCGATTTGAGGTGCCCCAGTGGTTGTAGCACAAAGGGCAAAGCGCATGGCATCGGTGCCGTAGGTGTTGATCATTTCGATCGGATCGATGACGTTGCCCTTAGATTTGGACATTTTTTCCCATTTGGAGTGGACGTCTGGAGGTGTTTTTTGCCCAAGATCATAGGCTTTTCGCTCTTGCTGTGTCACGTATTGAATGCCGTGTGGGGAGTTGCGCCAGTAGGATTTTCCATAGATAAGGCCGTGTAGGAATACTTGGGGAAAGGGGAGTTTCCCAGTGATGGTTTCTCCCATAAGAATCATGCGCGCAACCCAGAAAAAGAGAATGTCGTGTCCTGTAATGAGTAGGCTGTTGGGATAGAAAGCTTCCATTTCGGGGGTGTTTTCAGGCCAGCCAAGAGTGGAGAAGGGCCAGAGTGCCGAAGAAAACCAAGTGTCGAGCACATCGGGATCTTGATTTCCGTTTTCGTCGAAGGCTGGAATGCGATGCCCCCACCAGAGCTGGCGTGAAATACACCAGTCGCGCAGATTGTCTATCCAGTGAAAGTAGGTTTGTTCCCAGCTTTTAGGCTGGAGTTGGACGTGCCCTTTGGAGACAGCGTTACGGAGCTGATCTTGGTAGGCGCTTAGCTTGAAAAACCATTGTTTAGACAGGTAGGGTTCAATTTTAGCTTTACTGCGGTAGGAGACTCCTACGCGATGTTTGTGGGGCTCGGTTTTGGTGATGCTGTCGCCTAGATCGTGGACGATTTTGGCGCGCGCTTGGGCCATTGTTAGCCCTTGGTAGGGGCCGCTTTCAATTTTACCATCAGGGGTCATGATATTGAGCATAGGTAGATTGTGACGAAGGCCAATTTCGTAGTCGTTGGGATCGTGAGCAGGAGTGATTTTTAGCGCGCCCGTGCCAAAAGCAGGATCGACGTGGTGATCTTCAATGATGGGAATGAAGCGCTCTGACAGGGGCAAGCGAACCATTTTGCCAACTAGGTGCTGATAACGCTCATCACCAGGGGCAACGGCAACGGCAGTGTCACCGAGGATGGTTTCGGGGCGCGTCGTGGCTATGATCAAGGCCTCGTCAGTTCCTTCAATAGGGTAGCGGACGTGCCAGAGATAGGAGTCTTCGTCTTCGTATTCAACTTCATCATCGGCCAAGGCAGTTTGGGTTACCGGATCCCAATTGACTAGGTAGTCCCCGCGGTAGATGAGGTTTTGCTTTTGGAGCTGGGTGAAGACGGTTTGGACTGCGTTAGATGCGCCCTCGTCAAGAGTAAAACAAAGGCGAGACCAGTCACAGGAGCAGCCAACTTTGCGTAGCTGATTTAGGATGTGGTCTTGATGCTTTTCTTTCCACTTCCAGACGCGTTTTAAGAAGTCTTCGCGGTTGTAGTCGGTGCGTCTTTTGCCTTCGGTTTGGATCAGATGACGCTCGACCACTGTCTGGGTGGAAATACCTGCATGATCAGTACCTGGTATCCATAACGTCTCAAAGCCGCTCATGCGTTTAAAGCGAACGATGACGTCTTGGAGTGTGCTGACTAGAGCGTGTCCCATGTGGAGCTGGCCGGTGACGTTAGGAGGAGGCATAACGAGAGAAAATTTGGGCTTGCTCGAGTGGGGGTCAGCTTTAAAATAGCCTTGTTCTTCCCAAAAGGAGTACCATTTTTCTTCTGTGTTTTTTGGATCATACGCCATAGATGCCTCTATCATACCGATTTTTTCAATGCTTGGCAATGACGAATTTTGCTCACTTAGGGTTTTTTTAATTTGTTTATTATATATTTAGACAAATAAATAAACTTTGTTTATTTGGTTAATTATATGTTTTATATAGTAAATATGAGTTTGTTGACGATTACTGCCAGTGATGAATTGCCCCCTATAGAATTGCGCTCATTGTGGGGAGGATCAGGCGATATTTGCCTAAAGCCTCACGGCAAGTATGGCCTGTTAGAATATCCCGATTCAGATGAAGAATTGGGTGATCCCTGGGTCTATTGGTCGGAATAGAAAATCTTTGCCAAGGGTCTTATATCTGTTACCTGTAAGTTCTTGCAATAATTCAATCAATTATCAATTATAGAGAAAATTTGGAATTGGGTTTTGCTCGGGCGCATGAAAAACATTGGGTTCTTGTTGGCTTGGCTCTTGCCAGGATTGTTTCCGCTTTTTGGAAGTGATGACGTAGCTGCTCTAGAAGATATTTGGCCTCGTTATCCTACTCAGGAACAAGAGGTTAAAAAAAGAAACCCCCTTGTGGGGAGCATTAACGCTATTGTTATCGTAGGCCGTCCAGATCGAATGGTTTCAGACTCTGAATTATTGGTTACGCAAGGCATTGTCATCAAAGGCGTGGATATTCCGGGTAAAGAGTCTCACTTTATCGATCAACTTAAGCCTTACCTTGGTAGGCCTTTGGATATGGATACCATCGGTGAAATCAAAGATACGATCAATGCCTATTTTAGATCTCAAGGCCATCCGCTAATACTGGTGCAGGTTCCCGAGCAAGATGTCACATCTGGCGTTTTGCAAATTATGGCCTTAGAAAGCCGTCTGGGTCAAGTTTTTGTTCAAGATAACCAGTATTTTTCATCAGAAAAATTAGCCAAGATGATCAGGGTGAAACCAGGCGAATATATCGATGAAGGCGTGCTTGTGCGCAATTTGAATTTGATCAACCGCAATCCTTTTCGCCATGCTAATATTCTTTACGCACCAGGTTTAGAAGAGGGAACCACTGATTTAATTTTATCGGTAGAGGACCGTCGTCCGCTGAGGCTCTATACGGGTTACGAAAACACAGGTGTACATGCCACGGGGCATAACCGTTTTTACGCTGGCCTGAATTGGGGGAATGTCTTTGGTCTGGGCGATATTTTTGCCTACCAATACACAGCGTCTGATAATTTTAGTACTTTTCAAGCACATACGGCACAGTACATAGCTCCTTTTTCTTGGGGGCATGTGCTCAACCTGATGGCCGGCTACTCTTCAGTTGATGTTGTTTTGGATGAATTCCTAGTCGGTCAAGATGATGGGACTTTGCAAACCCAGCAAATGCGCAACAATGGTTTTGCCTTGCAAGGCTCTTTGCGCTACATCATGCCGCTCTATCTTACGCGTTATTTGCTCAATGATTTAATCATAGGTTTCGATTTTAAACGCACTAATAATACCGTGATTTTTGGATTGGATATTGCTCCTGATTTTGGGAAAAATGTGAACCTCACCCAACTTGTTTTGGGCTATGCTGGAGATTATGATCGGACAAATTTTCGCCTTGATTTTGAGACAAATCTCTATTGGTCACCAGGGAAATGGATTTCTGATCAAACCGATGCTGATTATGAAAGCTTGGTTCCTAAAGCCAAAAATAAATGGCTTTATTGGCGCTCAGCTTTTGCTTACTTGCAGCGATTGCCTAAAAGCTTTTCCTATTTTTTGAAGCTTGAAGGACAACTTTCAACTGCCAATTTACTTCCCAGCGAAGATTTAAGCCTCGGAGGGTGGGATACAGTGCGCGGCTACGAGCAAAGCGTAGTGAATAAAGAGAATGTTATCTTAGCAAGTACAGAGTTTCGCTCACCTCCGCTGCCTATTATTAGCAAGGGGGGGCGCCGGCCAGCTGATGGTTTTCAAGTTCTAGCTTTCTTAGACTATGGGTACGCCCGCAACCAATTTGCTTACCCCAAAGTAGGGAACAAGACAGTGGATCCTCAAAGTTTATGGCTCATGGGGATAGGCCCTGGTTTTCGCTACACCATTGACCCTTACTTTGCCGCCCGGGTCGATTGGGGCTTTAAGCTCCATAAGGACCGCTATATCGGCACGCGTCCCTATTTCGTCCATTTTAACGTCACTGCCAGCTACTAACCTTAAGCTTTAGCATTAAAGCTTGGAACTGGCTTGTAACCACAGGTGGTTTTCAAGAGCGAAAGCAAAGATGCCGGCAGAGTGAGCACCTCAGATTCTTCAGTCAAAATTTAAATTGCTATAGATTGCTCAGATGGGTTACAAAGTTCAAAACCTTTTAACCCATTTGGAGGAGACAATGCTCAAAGCTTTGATTGGCTTAACTGTAATAGCTGCATCATTGAGTGCTTTTGATGCTACGATACCGGTTGTAGATATGAGAGACTATTATTCTGAAGATAGACGTGAAATGTTTATAGAACAAGTAGGGCACGCTTTACGGGAAGTCGGTTTTTTTGCTGTGTGTCACAGCGGAATTGATCAAGACCTACTAGATGCAGCCTACAGTGCTACCACTGAATTTTACCACTTGCCACTTGAAGAAAAAATGCAAGCGCACGACGCTCAAAATAATGGTCAGCGGGGATTTGTACCGGGAGAATCGGCCAAAGGACAGTCCGTAATGGATTTTAAGGAGTATTTCCATATGGGGCGCCAGTGGCCAGATGATACTTTAAAGGCGCATGGTTACCCAAAGAATATTTGGCCAGAAAATGCTAGCTACAAAGCATCTATGTTGAACCTCTCTTTCCTGAAGGAAAGAGATTCTTGCTTCATCGCTCCCTAACGGGCCGCTCCACAAGCTTTTAAGACCGTCATTCCCGCGGCCTTGATTGTTATACTGCTATTGTAGTCTCGATCTATGTCTAGCCCACAATTTTTGCAGTTATATCTTCTCATTTGCAAGCTCATTTCACGCCGGTTTCCACACGATGAGCAGATTTGAGTACTTGGAAAGTATTCTCCCGCTTCGACAAAGTGCTTTCCTAGCTCCTGAGCTTTGTATTTTAGATAGGTCAAAAACTGCCTCCATCCGGCATCGCTGATGGACCTAGCTAGTTTGTGTTGCTTTGCTTGCAATAGGGCTTTGATCTTCAGTGTTTCGACACAGATGACGTCGTGATTTTTAACGATCCACGTCGATAGCTGATGCGCAAAGTTTTCTCTGGCATGTTTGATTTTAGCATGCAGTTTTGCAAGCTGTTGTTTAGCTTTCCTCCAGTTGTTGCTGCCCTTTTGTTTTTTAGATAATCGCTTTTGTAGTACCTGCAGCCGCGGCAAAAGCTTATGGTAGAATTTTGGTGACTCGATGGAGACTAGTTCATGCTCTTTCCCAATAGCGCATGTGGCGTAGGTTTTGATCCCAACGTCGATCCCGATCGCATTGTCTTCTTTGATAGGGACTGGTATAGGATCGGGGATTTCGATCAAACAAGAAAAGCTGATGTACCAGTGCTCACCTTCTCTTGCTATAGTGGTTTGCTTGAGATCTCCTTCGATTTCTCTGGATTTGATGAATGTGACCCAACCAATTTTTGGTAAATAGGCTTTATTATTATCGATTTTAACGCCTTGAGGATACCTAAAGCTATCTCTTATCCCCTTGCACTTGAATCTGGGGTAGCCGCCGTCTTTTTCCCTAAAAAACCGTTTAAATCCCTTGTCTAGATCTTGGAGTGATTGCTGCAGAATTTGCGAGTGCATATCTTTTAGCCAGCAGGTAGCTTCTTGTTTTTTGAGTTGGGTAAGTTCGATATTTTGCTCATAGTAGCTAATGGATTTCCCCGCATTTTCGTAGAGCTCTTTTCGTTTTGTAAGCCCTCGGTTGTAGACAAAACGGCATGACCCTGCAAAGCGAGCGAGTTGTTGCTTTTGCTCTTTTGTCGGCTTTATCCTGTAGCGAAACGCTTTGCGTATTATCATGATTATATTTTAAATTTGGTCTATGAAGATGTCAACATAAGAAGAGGACGAACTTGTGTTTTTCTCCTTCATACCCATTTGGTCTTTGTTACCAAATACAGAAAGAGAGTTTTTACAAAAGAAATTTTGAAGGAATTAGAGAAAATATTTCACAGTGTCTGCTCGGACTTTCAATCTACGTTAAGCGAATTTAATGGCGAGGTTGATCACGTCCATCTCCTTGTCAATTACCCTCCAAAAGTATCTATTTCAAAGCTTGTCAATTCTCTTAAAGGTGTCTCTTCACGACTCATTCGAAAAAACAACTACCCATCAGTAACAAGAGCTCTCTTTGGCAAAAGCTTTTGGTCCCCTAGTTATTTTGCCGGAAGTTGTGGCGGAGCCAGTATTGATGCCATTAGACAATATATTGAAAAACAGCACCCACCGCATAACTAATTCGCGAGCGCCGTTTATCCCGGCCATAAATGGCCGGGTTTTCGGCGTTTTAGTGATAAAGCTATTTCACGCGTTAGAAAAATTGATGGTGCCTTTGCAAGAAACGCTTGCGGTTGCTATTGGCCAGCCCAAAGATGCGTTTTATGCTATGACGCAGAGAGGAAATTGTGTTCTACGTTCGATCTATTATCCGCCAAATCCACCCAAAAATACCATTTGGGCTGCCGAGCATACCGATATTAACTTGTTTACCATTTTACCAAGGGCAACCGCCAAAGGATTACAGGTCAAAACGCCGGATGGTCAGTGGATAAATGTGCAGACTCCAAAAGATGCGATCATCATCAATGCAGGAGATATGCTGGCGCATCTTTCCAATGGAGAGGTTCGAGCTGGACCACATCGCGTAAAGGCGCTTGGGGAAGGTTATGAGCGAGTATCAATGGTATTTTTTGTACATCCAACAAATGAAACAGACCTTACCCCTAATCATATTGCCCTTAACCGCACCGGCGGCACTGCAAAAAAAGCAAGTGGGCGCGCATGGGAAGTTTTTGCTGAAAGGATCGTTGAAAATGGATTGGCATCGGAGCAGATGAAGCGCGATTTAGGCCGCAGTGGTTATTTGGAAAAACAGCTAAGGATGGGAAATGCTAGTATTGAGGCTATGAAAGTCATTGCTGATAGCGGAAATGCAAGTCCTGAGGTGCTAGCTGCCCTTGAATCTAGGGGTTAATATTGAAGCTAAATAAACCCGGAGCTTGAGGTTGAAGGGGGCGTTTTTTAGCCCCCCACATGGTTGGAGCTCTTGCATCTATGCGTGTATCTTGCTATGATGAGTCGGTCTTCAGCTCTGGATTTAATTTCCTCAATGCTGAGCAAAAGTGGAGCTGAAATTGCTATGAAAAAAGTGATATTAACAGGGGATAGACCCACTGGCCCTTTGCATTTAGGGCACTATATCGGCTCTCTAAAAGCGCGCGTTGAAATGCAGCACTCGCACACGCAATATGTGATGATCGCTGATGCTCAAGCGCTCACAGATCATGCTAAAGAGCCCGAGAAGGTCGTGCAAAACATTACCGAGGTTTGCTTAGATTATCTCGGTGTTGGTCTTGATCCTGATGTTTCAACGCTGTTTATTCAATCACAGATTCCCGAGCTGTTTGAGCTTTCGGCCTACTATCTCAATCTCGTAACGTGGAATCGCCTAAAGCATAATCCAACTGTTAAACAAGAGATTGTTCAAAAAGGATACGGAGAGGCTGTCCCAGCCGGATTTATGGTGTATCCTGTGTCTCAAGCAGCCGATATTACCGCATTTAAGGCCGATGTTGTTCCTGTTGGCGAAGATCAAAGACCGATGATTGAACAAACCAATGAGATTGTCGACAAGTTTAATCACACTTATCACACCGGTGTTTTGGTGCGTTGTCTGGCTCATATTCCAAAAATGGCACGTCTTCCTGGAATCGACGGGCAAGCCAAAATGAGTAAAACGCTCGGTAATGCTATTTATCTTTCCGATGATCCGGACACGGTAGTTCAAAAAGTCAAAAAAATGTACACCGATCCAGGTCATATTCGCGTTGAAGATCCAGGTCAAGTGGAGGGAAACACCGTTTTTACTTACCTCGATTTATTTGGTCCGGATAAGCAAAAAGTTGAAGAGCTTAAATCCCATTATCAAAAAGGAGGCCTTGGAGATATGGTGTGCAAAAAATATCTCATCGAGGTCATGCTAGCGTTTTTAGAGCCCATCCAGAAAAGGCGAGCGGGGTATTCACCTGAAGCAGCTTGGGAAATTTTGCGAAAGGGAACTGAAAAAGCCCGAACCAGAGCGGCGCAAACCCTTTCTGAGGTCAAAGCTGCCATGGGTATCGACTACTTTAACCACACAAAGTAGTGATTTGACTGGTAGAAAAATAGCGAGGGAAGGATAGAGTAGACCAAGTGAATTTTGGGCTGTTTAAAGTAGCTAAGAGCAACAGCAACTGCTAAAAGAAGCCCAGCCTTATAGAAAACGCGGCACTCATCGTCATGTTCCCCTGTCGGATAGATCATACTTTCTATAAGGGTAAGTCCAGCTGCGATACCTCCACCAATAAGCGCCGCATTTTTTTGGCGTTTAAAGAGGTAGTGAAGTGATGCAGATAACAAAAAACTTTCGGCAGCAGGTCTTACTCCCTTGCCAATAACGTCCAGCATCATTTGTCTTCTTCTTCTTCTTCGATTTCAATATTAATATCTTCCTCTTCTTCAATTGTTGTTGGATTCGATCTATCCGTGTATTCCCGGAATATCACGTAGACCGCTGCAACTAAAAAGAGGACCGGTAGCAGCATCTGCCAATCAATTTCGTACTGGTAAGTGATAAAAACACCTCCAAATACAATCAGAGTAAGGATCATGTCGTGGGCTCTTCCTACCAAGAACTGCTTAAAGGCAAGGGGCAGGCCAATGACCAGTACAATACCTGGCCACCAGGCACCTAGAAATGAAATTAGGGCCAGGCCAATTAGAAAAAGAGCTAAAGATAAAGCCCTGGCGCGTTTGCTTGAAGTGAGTTGTCTCCACATAATTCAGGAGTTTATCTGTTGGAGAATTTTTTGTCAGGTTACTTTTTTGCCGTTAAGGCTGCAAAAATAGTGGATTTTAACAAGCAAGATCTAGCTCTGCTAGCTGATGTTTTATCAGCGATCTGTGAGCTCCAATTTCAGAAAAGATTGGGATAGGATTTTCGACTTTAGCACTCAGCTCTTTTCCTTCTGCTTCAGAGATTGGTGTAAATGAGACTCTGCTTGTAATCGGTTGGCGTTGTTCATTTTTTCTTTCATAAACTGTAAGAGGCGTGATTAGGTCCATTTTGTATTTCAGGTTCCCTAGAATGTATTTAGTTTCATTTTGTGGTGTTTTGAATTTTCTTTGCACCTTAGTTTTTTGAGTTTCGGTTTTAGCCTTAGCAAGGGCTATTTTTTTGTTTGCTTTGCGTCGTGCTCTTTGTTCCAGAGATTCGCCCAGAGTGTGAGTAACAACCATTTCTAAGTTGGCGTGCTTTTCCTGGGCGTTTGCACCTCGAATCCCAAGTTCGTCAATTAATGCTTCGCATACGAGTCCAAGCACAGGCTTTCCGTATTGATCAGTGATGAATTTGCCTGCAAGGGGCTCACCTTTTTTGTTTTTTTCGAAAAGAGGAACTGTCGAGGCCATGGCTGGCTTATCACCTTTAACTGTCCTATCACGTGGGATAGTGAATGTCTTCATATCGTAGTAGGACTTGTAGTGATGGATAATTTGGGCGCAGTGGACAATTTGAGAAGAGAGCAGCGCACGATCTTTTGGTGTGAGGTCTTTTACTCCATTACCAGTAGGGTCTTCTGCTTGCGCTCCCATTTTTTTTAGCGAGGCAAATCTTGCATCATCATCTGGAAGTAATTTTGTCAGCTCCATACCCCCCATGACAACTGGCATACCAAATTGTGATAAGTTGTCGATTATAGGATTTGAGATGCTAATCAAATCTGCTGGGTTGATGCTGGTCGCTCCAGTTAAAAAACTTTCAGTGGCTTTTCCAAAGAACCCGGTAATAGCAGTGGCTTTTACTGCGGCCTTCTGTCTTTTCAATGCTTCTGATCTGTTACCGGCAGGAATGAACTGGAGTTGATCTTCTCTTAGGATCACTTCTTCGCCATTAAGCAGTGCTGACCAGTAAACGCGATTCTTCCTGCCAGGGCGCGTTTTGGGTAGCTCGGCTATCTTTAGCTTCAGTAATTCTTCTTTTGCCTCTAAGAACTGTTTAATGGCTTCTAATCGAGTGCGCTTATCAGGGATGAGTTTTAAATTTGCGGAAGCTTTTGACCATCGTAAATAATATAAAAGGAAACGGTTGTTTTTTTCCGCTTTAGCTATATAAGTGGCTTTGACTTTTTGAAATTCAGCATCGTCTGCAGCTTTTTCTAACTCACTGAGCAGCTGCTTAGCATGGGATAGAATAACTCGAGCTAGAAGATTTTCTTTTGCTGTAGATAAGAAGGCTTTCTTGTTGTCACTCAGGTGGTTTAGTTGAGAAGTTGCTAGACCTTCTAACCTCGATGTTAGCAGCGCTTCCAAATCCTTTTTTTCAAGTGTTTGTATTTGTTGGGTCAGATTCGCTATGAGCGTTTGCTTGCTTTGCTCCCAATCCAGTTTACGGTAAAAAAGGGCAACTAGAGAGTGGGCTTTAAGTTCACTATCAGCCGCTTGGATGTCGTTTTGAAGCGTCTCTTGCCGGGGGAAAAGTCTCGATGTTTCTACGTTGGCTTTTTCCTCTTGGCATTGTTTTAGTGCCGCTTTTAGTGACCTATTGGAAGAAGGGCCCGTATCTTTAATGGTGTGTTTGGCATCTTCACCGTGGAATTCCATATCAGCATTTCTATTGATCTTGTGAATACCGATTGCATAGTGGCGGGCTTGTAGATCTGAAAGTTTGACTGGATCACCTGTTTTTATACCCTTATCTACAGCGTAGTACTTACCGGTATAAAATTTGTGTTCGACGACTTTATAGACAAGGTAACTAATGATAACAACGGCGGCACAACCTAAATAGATCTCAGGAGATGCGCACATGATGGCGCCACCAAGGATGTATAGGGCTCCCGTGTATTTACAGGGAGCAGAAAAATCTGCTAAAACCCCTTGGAAAACAAACCAGGTAAGGTCTGACACAGCACAGGCATAAAGCAAGGGTTGTGGACCTAAAATGGCAGTAAAAGCCAGGCAGGTAATGCCAAGTGCTGCAGCCCTTTGGGTTATACGTATCCAATGAGGGATCTCGAGCTGTGGTTTTGCTTCGACTGCTTTTTTCTCTATGGGCAAGTCCTGATGGCTCTGCCACTGAGGAACCTGGGTAGCGTATCTAATCCCTAACTTATCGAAAATCCAGCCAGTTCCATGCTTCTCCCTGTTTTCAAAGAGTTTACGGATAATAATCCCGATTACACTGTCGATTATCGTGGCCAGGCCGAGCATACCACCAGTCTTTACCGACTGCATTATCTCTAAACCCCCTAAACTTAATAACTTAATGGATTTTTCCGTCCAAGAAGTGTATTTATGCAAGGCTATAAGAGACAGTGAGGAATAAGCTATGGTCTTGACCGCTGCAAAGATAGGTTGTACACCATCTTGCCAGGCTTCAGGAACATACGCGCGGATGTGTGATTCAATATCTGGAAAGTTCATATGACAGCTAATTTATCATAAAGATAATTAGATGTCCAATAAAATAAAAACTTTAATTATATGTAATAATAAAATCTTTAATTTACGAACAGAAGTGATTAAAAATTAATCAACTTTGTCGTTTGAGATGGTATGATGCTCCTCGTAAATACCTTTCTTCCCAGGGAGAGTGCGCTGCTGCTGGATATGAGTATAAGGGAAGAATGTGGCTAGAATCTCTGGGGCTAAATCGCCCTTTTCCGCCATTTGTAGGGCCGAGTAGATGCAAAGGCCTATGCCGGGCCCTTCTCCATAGCCTTCAAAAATAATTGTCTCGTCCTGCACTTTAACCGTGAAGTCATTGCTTTTTATCTGCTTGGGACCAAGAGCCTCTTGTAGAGCAAAATAGTCGATATTAGAATGGTGTTTGCCATCTTGTACTTGAATACCGTAGATTTTGCCCGAGGGTTCATCGGTGAATAATTCAATGCCGGTTACTCTATTTGTTTTGGCAAGGTGGGCCAATCTCTCTTTAGGGATAGAACAGCTCCATTTGTGTTCGTCCCGATCTTTTTGTGAAAACGGAGTTTTAATGCCTTGGGGGCAAGAGATGTGTTTGCGAAAGATATCGCGGAAGCTAGCGGTTTTACCAGCGCAATTAGCCGTCCAGCCAGCAGCAAAGGGGCGCCCTTCATAGGCCATGATTAAATGGCGCGTTGCATCTACAGAGCGGTCGATGTTCAGATTTTGAAGTGTAAGGCCCATGCCGGTGTAGCCGACTTGGGTTGCATCAACATGCCAAAAAGCATCTCCAGATCTGCTAACAGAATAATAGGCATGTGTACGCGCAATGATGGCTAAAGCATCCATGACTTCATCTTTTAAATTCGCTTCTAAAAAAGCAGAAGTCAGCGTTGACTTAAGGTAGTTTTCAATATCCACTTCGTTGACGATATGAAGTTTGGAATCGATGTGATAGACTTCGATACATCCTTTATATTGAACGCCGTCTATTAAAAAGGTCGTTTCAGCTGATTTCGGAATGATGCGCAATTGGTAAATATCGGGGAAATCTTCTCCCCACTTGATGCCGTTGCTATGAGGGAAGGCGTAGTAGCGTTTGCCGCGCCAGCCAGAACTTAAATGCTTTTCATCTTCAGGATTGACAACTTCAAAAGGTCCCTTTGCTTCGATAAGCGCGCCATCGGAGTGCTTTTGTAGCAGAACTTTGATTGTGGCGCAGCGGTCCTCATTCTCAGGTGCAGCTTTTAGCCAGCTGCCGTGGACAGAGGCCATCACGAGTAAACATAAACTAAACAGCGTTCTCATCGTTTATTCTCCCTTCAAATGTTGATAAGCCAGCATTGTTGCTTCACGTCCTCGCTGGGTCCGCTTTAAAAGACCTTGCATGATCAGGTAGGGTTCATACACATCGGAAAGTGTATGCGCCTCTTCACCTAAACTTGCTGCCAATGTCTGTAGTCCTACCGGTCCACCTTCGTAATGATCGATGATGGTCTTTAGTATTTTCTTGTCCAGCTCATCAAGACCCAAATGGTCGATTGACAGCATGTCTAGCGCATTTTTGGCAACGGAAAGGGAAATTTTGCCATCTGCTTTCATTTCCGCAAAATCCCTTGTCCAGCGCAACAAATTATTGGCAATTCTTGGCGTTCCACGCGCTCTTTTAGCAATCTCATCCGCAGCACTTTCTTCTATCTTCATATTTAACACATGAGCCGAGCGTTTTACAATCTCAAAAAGTTCTTTAGCCGGGTAATAATCAATGCGGCAGTTGAGAGCAAAGCGGGTGCGTAGTGGCGATGACAAAAGTCCCAGGCGTGTTGTGGCCCCGACCAGCGTAAATTGATTGAGTTTGACCTGTACGCTGCGTGCACTGGGTCCACTGTCTAGCATAATGTCTAAGTTGAAATCTTCCATGGCTGGATATAAATACTCTTCAACGACTCGACTTAAGCGGTGAATCTCGTCGATAAATAAGACATCACCCTCGGCCAAATTAGTTAAGATGCCGGCTAAATCGCCAGGTTTATCAATGGCAGGCCCAGATGTCACCACTAGTTGAGTGCCCATTTGCGTGGCAATAATGGAGGCAAGCGTGGTCTTGCCAAGGCCAGGTGGTCCAGATAAAATACAATGCCCCAGAGGTTCACCACGTTTTTTGGCAGCACCGACAAAAACACCTAATCTTTCTCTCAGTGCTTCTTGGCCGATGAATTCGTCTAGCGTAGATGGTCTGAGCTTTAAATCTAATGACGGATCTTTTTTAGACCAACTAGATTCGATATAGGATTTTTGCATGTCTTCAAAATACCCCTATTGCAACTTCAATTCAACTGATATATTATGTATCCAAACCAGGAGAAACTTTATATGACGCTTCAATCAGATCGTTGGATCCGTAAGATGGCCAAAGAGCACAAAATGATCGAACCCTTTCACGAAAATTTAGTTAGAGAAGGTGAAAATGGGAAGGTGATCAGCTATGGTCTTTCGAGCTACGGCTACGATCTGCGCGTTTCTAATAAATTCAAAGTATTTACCGATGTGTATAATTCGATTGTCGATCCCAAAAATTTTAGCACGGAAGCCTTTGTTGATATGGAAACCGAGCGCTGTGTGATCCCTCCCAACTCCTTTGCGCTAGCTGTTTCTGTAGAATATTTTCGCATTCCTCATGATATTCTCACTCTTTGTATTGGTAAGTCGACCTACGCCAGATGTGGCATCATCGTTAATGTGACCCCTTTTGAGCCAGGCTGGGAAGGCTACGTCACCCTAGAAATTTCTAATACCACCCCTCTACCAGCTGTCATATATGCCAACGAAGGGCTGGCCCAAGTCCTTTTTCTAAAGGGCGATCAACCCTGCGAAACTTCCTACGCGGACCGGGCGGGCAAGTACATGAGTCAACTAGCAGAGGTGACCCTCCCCCGCATTTGAAGGGGGCTTTATCTTTCGGCGCATCCTTGAGATGCCCCGCGGTCCCGCCTACTGGGGGGCTTTATCTTTCGGCGCATCTTGAGATTCCCCGCGGTCCCGCCTACCCATAAGGTATGTCGGGACCCCGGGGAACTCAACCTGCATCCGAAATCTAGAAGCCCCGTAAAGCTCAATCTGGAAGTCCTGTGAGGCTCAATCTGGAAGTCCTGTGAGGCTCAATCTGGAAGTCCTGTGAGGCTCAATCTAAGGCTCAATCTGGAAGTCCTGTGAGGCTCAATCTGGAAGTGAGGCTCAATCTGGAAGTCCTCTGAGGCTCAATCTGGAAGTCCTGTGAGGCTCAATCTGGAAGTCCTGTGAGGCTCAATCTGGAAGTCCTGTGAGGCTCAATCTGGAAGTCCTGTGAGGCTCAATCTGGAAGTCCTGTGAGGCTCAATCTGGAAGTCCTGTGAGGCTCAATCTGGAAGTCCTGTGAGGCTCAATCTGGAAGTCCTGTGAGGCTCCTATCTGGAAGTCCTGTATACAGGTCATCATCCTCTTCTTTGTAATTTCAAATCTTAATCCAGCTCTATGCGTAATGCCCGCTCACAAATAAAAAATATTGATCGTAAGTATCCATTACGTTAGCGTACTAACCCAAGTGTAGGTATGTAGAAAGAAAAGGATGTTCCTATGACTCAAAATGTCACATTAATGCCCGATAAAATTAGAAAAGACTTGCCAAATCCATGGATTCCTTGGGATGTTAGCAGTCGCATTCTTAGTCAATTGCAATTGCAAGGCACACAACCTTCAATGCGGTATAAAAAATGTCTTGTACTTCCATCAGATCCTGAATGGCGGTTTGTCTGGCGTTTGTTTCATCATAGTAAGCCGAGAAAATACAGCCTGATGCGGATTCATCTTATCCATGAGCGCCACCAAATGAGCAGTTTTGAAAGTACACTCTCTCAAATTGATCGAGAGTCTTCTAAGTTTCTGCCTAACTGGAAACTTGAGCGCCGTGCAGTTCAGAGGGAAAGCGTTATTAAACGTTGGCAAGAATTAGTTGATGTGTTTTCACCGTTTCAGACGGTTGAAAAAGATAACCGCCGCCGTTTATGGAAGCAAGTCAAAGTCCTCCCCCTTTGGCATGGCGCGAATGAGACAGTTTGTCATTCAATTTGTGAGTCTGGATTTACCTCTTTCGGAACTCATGCAATCGATAATGTCTTGGGTGATCCAGTTACAACGGACGATGGTTTTTTTGGTAGCGGGACCTATTTTACCACTAGTGCTGGTTATGCTGCAGATTATTATAGCGACGGCCATATGTTATTGGGATGGGTTTCCATGCGCGAGCCTTATCCTATTGTTGGCGATCCTAATCAAGAAGATATGAAGGTTTTAAGAGGTAAACGATCATACAAAAACTATAATGCACATTATGCGCCGGTCGTATCGATAGATCCAAGTGATCTAGATAACCCAATTTATTATCCTTGCCAAGAAGGACAAACACCCACTTATGATGAATTTGTGGTCTTTCAAACCGCTCAAGTGCTGACTCGGTTTTGGGTTGAATTGGAGGTTGATTTGCCAAATTTAATGGTTTTGTCGCAAGCCCCTGTGTGTATTCAAGAACTTTTATCCCATTTTATTAAACTCCTCGGACATAAATCTATTGATCAGGATATTAAATTGCGCAAGGCTTTGTGTCATGCGTTGGATACACTTTTTTTGACTCCAATCGATCAAGAACTAAATGATGAGCAAAAAGAATTATATCATCTCACTAATCGGTTAATTAAGAGCGATAACCATGTAGATGATAGCATTCGAGAAACGTTGACTCTTACCTTGGAAAAGTCTGAAACAACGCGGTTAAACCCAGAGGCAGTATCAGTAAGCCAATCGGTAGAAGAAATAAGAAGTCATCATTTTTCATTTAGAGAGCAGCAGGAACGTGAGAATATACAAATGGCCTTAGAACTCAAAAAATTGCAATTGGAAATCGTCCATATGCAAAAGGCTATACATGCATTGACCCATGTCACAACACCTAGTATGGCTTTTGGAAAAGCAGAGTGGGAAAAATATTTTGGAGATGTTGGAATTGAGCCATCTTTGCCGAAGAATATTAACACACTATTAAATAGTCCATGTCCAATTTGGCCAAACAAAAAAATATCCGATTCATTTATGTTAACTTTAATTCCAAAAACAATAGATGGAGAAAAGTTGACATTAGAAAGATTAGGAGAATTAATAAAAAATCCTAAAAACGGAGGTTATGCCACACAATATCAACGATTTGCTTTACCTATGTATAGCCAGATTTGCGCCAATAGAAGTCATTGGGCGTTGATGTCTAAATGGAACATTCCCTACAGCTCAGATGCAATCCCCGAACGTCAATTTGACATAGTTAACCAACTAGTCAGAAAAACTAATCTTGCTTTCCAAGTTCCTCATTTAATTGACGCAACAATTAGCATACTCATGCGCTTTGTTCGAAGAAATTCAAGGCACTACAGCGAGTCAACATATACCATATGCCAAGAAAGTAAACATATTCAACAATGGTCTAGTTGCGTTGGCAATTTTGACTCAAAGGGTTTGAGCATTGACCAGTGGCACAACAGATGTGGATCGCCGCAGCATGGAACTGCGGTTGTCTTAACATTTTAGAACGATTGATAAGATCAATAGCAGTGGGCTAAGAAATTGGATGTTTGTGGAGAGGAAATGGGAACTTCAAGCAGCGGTGATTTTGCTGGTGCAGATCTGCCCGTCGCATAGCATCAATCCCGAGGAATATCTCAAAGACGTGATAAGGCAAGAGTCCATTCATGGGTTTGTGCGATTGACGCTTGTGGTTTAAAAGCCGAATTTGCAGAATGCAGGTATGGCGCTAAGATGGTCTGTTAGTAGTGTTTTTTCTAAGTGGTGGTGGGTGATTGCGTTTTTATCCATCTGCTATTTGCTTTATTTGCAGTCGGTAAAAGAAAAGCGTGTGCTTATTTCTAGTCTCGAGGAGAGAATTGAGACGCTGGAACAGGAGAAAGAGGCTTTTGTCCAGGAGCAAGAGGAACTGAGCCTTCGTATTGATTCTGAACAAGATCCTGCTTATGTCGAAATGACCTTGATGAAGGAATTGGGTGTTGTGCCCGAAGGCCAAGAGAAGGTGATTTTCGATAAATGAGCTATCTTTTGATTGCACTTTTGGTGATTTTGATCTTCGGTTCGGGTTTCTTGTCCGCTTCTGAAACGTCTTTATTTTCTTTGTCTGCTATGCGGGTCAAGGGTTTTAAAACCGGTAAAGATCCGCGCGGTAGGCAGATTGCAAGGCTGCTGGCTAAGCCGCGTAAACTACTCGTATCCATTCTTATGCTCAATGTTTTGATGAATATTTTGGTTCAAAACGTGGTGGCAACTATTTTTGGCTCGTCATCCAATTGGGTGTTGAATGTGGGTGTTCCCCTTGTGCTCACACTCGTTTTTGGAGAGCTTATTCCTAAGGCACTGGCTTTTGCTCATAATCAGTGGATTGCTTATAGAGTTGTTCCTTTTTATGTGATGATCGAAAAGTTTTTGGGTCCTGTGCGCAATGTGATTACTCGCATTACGGGATGGGTTTCTCGGTTGATGTTCTTTTTTTTGAAAACTGAGAAAGCCGTCTCTGTTGAAGAGTTGAAAATGGCGCTGTCAACCTCAAAAAAGCAAGAAATTTTAGGTGCAGAAGAAGCTAAACTGGTGCGTGGATTTTTAAATCTAGAAGAGGATCTAGTTAAGGAGATCATGAGGCCAAGAGCGGAGATGATTGTTTATGATATTTCTGAGCCGTTAGAGGTTTTGATTGGCTATTTTGTCGACGACGAGGTGACCAGAGTGCCAGTCTTTGAAGGCTCGAGCGAGGATGTGATTGGTGTGTTAAATGCTGGAGAGTATTTTCTACATCGGGAAGAAATAAAACAACCGCATGATGTGAAGCGGTTTTTGAGCAAACCATTTTTTGTTCCCGAGACGATGTCAGGAAAGCTTTTGCTGCGTCAAATGTATGAGAGAAAAGATCCGATGGCTCTTGTTGTCGATGAGTATGGAGCGCTTGCTGGTTTGATCACTTCTGAAGATCTGGTTGAATTAGTTTTGGGACAAATTACCGATAGACGGGATCCAGGCTCTCATTTTACCCGGGCAAATGATGGAATGATTATTGCCAGTGGAAAGTTAGAGCTTTTAGAGTTTGAAGAGATTTTCGATGTCCATTTAGATAGTCATAATAATATGGCTACCATTGGTGGTTATTTAACCGAACGTATCGGTGATATTCCTAAAACGGGCGATAAAATCACCCTCGAGGGTTTTTTATTTCATATTCTTTCTGCTGATAAAACGCATGTGAAGCGGCTTTATATTAAACGTGTAACTAAGAAAAAGGGGAAAGCATGAGCTGGCCTTTTTGTTTAGGGTTGGTTTTGATTGCCCTCGTGGTGCAGGGGTTTTATGCCATGATGGAGATGGCTTGTGTTTCTTTTAACAAGGTGCGCCTTCATTACTACACGCAAAAAGGTTACAAAAGTGCTAGGTGGTTAAGTTTTTTGCTAGCCCATCCCGGACGTTTATTTGGAACGACGTTGATTGCAGTGAATACGGCTTTGCAATTCGGATCAGAAAGCGCTCGTCAACTTTATGTGAGCCTGGGTCTGAATCCCGACTGGTCGCCTATTTCTCAGGTTTTTATTGTGCTTATTTTCGCTGAACTTGCGCCTATGTTTGCTGGGAGAAAGCATTCTGAACATGTTTGTATGCTTGGAGTTCCATTATTATTTTTGACATCTATGCTTTTTTCTCCCGTTATTTGGTTGGTTGATATGCTTTGTCGTTTGCTGAATAAAATTTTTGGCGCGCATATTTCATCAGGGCTTTTTTTGACGCGTGAAGAACTTCAAAAAGCGATTGAATCTAGAGAGGAAGGGACAGATGTTTCCGAGGATTTTGATACCGCATCATCACAAATCTTTGCGCTAAAGGCTAAAACAGCTAAAGAGCTCATTGAGCCTTTGGAAATGGTAGAGATGGCATCGACAAATACAACTGTTAGTGCTGTTCAGAATCAGCTGAAAGGGAGCTACGTCGATTTTGTTCCGATTTTCAATAAAACCCTGCGCAATATTGTAGGAGTGGTGTATCCGCGCGATTTATTGAGGGCTAAGGGGGATGCTATTTTACAAGATTATCTTCGCACTCCTTGGTTTGTTCCAGAAAATGCCTCAGCTCTAGATCTTTTGACTCAGTTTCGTACCAATAATCAGTCGCTGGCTATCGTTTTAGATATAAATGGGCTGGCCATCGGTATCCTCAGACTCGAAGGCATTATTGACGAGATTTTTGGATCGCTGGATTCGGCTTTTCATGGAGAGGCGCGAGGACACATTTTTATCGAACGTTCTTTCCCAGGGGATACGCTAATTGCAGAGATTAATGAAAAGTTGCACATCCATTTACCCACCGATGAGTCTGAAACACTCAATGACCTTATTCTTCAAATTCTAGACCATCCCCCGGCAAAAGGAGAAACAGTGCGTATCGATCATTTTGAGCTAAGTGTTCAGGAAACTTCTCTTCTGGGTGCTAAAACGGTCCTTTTGCGCACAGTGAATTAAGTGTTTTTATTGTGAAGTCGATTTCGTCTTTGGTCGTTGTTCTTGAAAGGCTAAAGCGAATAGAGGAGCGGATGCGCTCTTTGGAGTAACCCATAGCGGTCAGAACGTGAGAGGGCTCAAGTCCTCCCGAGGCGCAGGCTGAGCCGTGGGAGACGGCTATGCCAGCCTGATCGAGCTGCATAAGAAGCACTTCACCGTCCATTTCGGGAAAAGCTAGATTTGAAACGTTGCCAATGCGCTGAATTTCTGCACCATTTACAATGGCAGGTAGATGCGCTTCGAAATAATCTCGCAACCGCTCCATATGTACAAAGTCTGCTGGATCGATCAGGTCGATGGCTTTGGCAAACCCTACGATACCAGCTAGGTTTTCAGTACCGGCACGCAAGCCGTGCTCCTGACCGCCGCCGGCAATGAGGGGGTTTAGCTTATAGCCTGACTTCAAGTAAATAAGGCCAACGCCTTTGGGTCCATGGATTTTGTGGGCGGAAAAGCCCATCGCGGTGATGCCAGGGTAGAGCTTGATTGCTCCTCGTCCTAAAAGTGCAACACCGTCAATAATAAGGGGTTTTCGGTGCTGCTCAGCTAGACTGGCTACTTTTTCCAGGTCTAATAGGGCTCCTGTTTCACCATTTACAGCTGAAAAAACCATTAAAGAAATATCGGACGAAATGGCAGCTTCAATGGCCTCTTGCGAGGTGTACTTGACGGGAAAGTGTTTGGCGGTATTGAGAATACAGGCATGCTCAAGTGGTGTGGTAAGAATCGTTCCGCCTGAATACAGACCCCGTATTAAGGTGTTCATGCTTTCACTTCCGCTAGATGTGAAAATAAGCTCTGCTGGAGTGCATCCAAGGTTAGCTGCAATTGATGCTCGCGCTTTTGCAAGGTGGGCTTTGGCTTCCCGCCCAAAACTGTGGGTGCTCGAAGGATTATGGGGAATGGGCAGCAGGTGGGGCAGCATCGCTTCTAAAACGCGTGCATCAAGGCCAGTTGTCGCATTATTGTCTAAATAAATTTTTGTCATAAGAGACATTATACACTAGGGATCGTTGGGAATTCAACCTGAATGAGAAGGGCAGTAATATCATCTTGACTACCAGCTGCTTTTGCAGCGGTAATCAGACTTTGGCAAGCTTCTTGTAGACTAGGCATAGCAAGATGTTTTTTTAATTCATCATTACTTAGTACGTCTGATAATCCATCGGTGCACAATAAATAGCGATCTTTAGGAAAGGCGACTTGGCAGCCGATGGAAGGGGTCACTGTGGCTTGGCCCCCAAGCGCTCTGGTTAAAACATGCTGCTGGGTTAGGACAGCACATTGCTGGGTCAATTTTTCACGATAGACAGTGTGGTCACTCGTCAATTTATCGAGCTTTCCGGCGCGGTACCGGTAGAGTCTGCTATCTCCTACATGAGCGTGGATGGCAAAGCGTCCATCGAATAAGATGGCAGCCAGTGTTGTGCCCATGCCTTCGAGTAGGGCCTTTTCTTGGCTGATCTCGATTAGATGTGTATTTGCACCTTGGATTTGATCGATTAATCGGTGAGTGAGCGCATCAAGACGTAAACGTGTGTTGGGCGAGGAACTGATTTGTTCTTGGAGATAAAGAAGCGCTGATTTGGAAGCGATTTCTCCGCCGTTGTGTCCTCCCATCCCGTCTGCGACGGCGAAAAAACGATGATTTTCTAGCAGTAGATATGCATCCTCGTTGTGGAGCCGTTTTTGTGATTGGGCTGTTTCAACGTGACTGGATAATTTAACATGGTCAAACATTAGGTTCCTATGACGAGGATACGGCCGATGCTGATGGCGTTGAATGTTGAGTGCAGAGCAATAGAGGCAAAAAGCGAGCCCTGACGTTCATATACAAACCCTAGGTAGAGTCCAAAAGCAAAAATCGAGGTGAACAAAGGAATATTACCGATCCCTTGAGTTGGCGCTAAATGGACAAAGGCAAATGCAATAGATGAGAGAACAATGGCCTGTTTGCGATGCATGCGCTTGCGCAAATAAGTTTGCAAACAGCCGCGAAAGATAAATTCTTCAATAAATGGGGCGGCAATAACGGTAATAAGAATACCGATCATCAAGTAATTGGGCGATCGTGCCAGAGACAGGATAAACTGGATGGCCAGCTGACTTGGGCCTTCTCTTCCAAAAACGTAGAGGTTAAAGGATTCCATCAGTCCATCAATGGTTGCTACAACTGGAAAACTTACGATCCAAGCAAATAAACCAAAGCCGATATCGTTCCATATGCTGGACTTAGATGTTTTAAAGATCCCTTTGAGATCAATGCGCTTATGCGCAAAGGCGTAAAGTGCGATCAAAAAGGTGATTAAAATTTGGGATGCTAGCTGTACCGAAGTCATGAGAAAGAGAATCCAATCTGAATTGGTTACACCGGCAGTTTTTCCAATGGGGGTCATAACATGGATCAGAAACAACGGACCTAAGAGAGAGACAACAATAAAAATGCCTAAAATTTCTATTAGCGAAGGTGTGCTAATGAGTACATTCGGCGAAGGTGCTTTAAAACGGAAAAAACCAAGCCGATACGCTATCCATGTGACGATGCACCCAATAGATCCCATCCAGGCAGTTGCTTGGAGGTGTTCAGCTAATTTGTGTACCTTGGCAAGGCGTAGCATTAGCGACTATGGGCTATGCTGATATAGTCTTCAACGCGACTGGCCACCTCTCGGACAAGCTGAGAATGGGCTAACCCCACAGGAGTGAAGTTAAAGCTAGTTTTGCCCCAGTGTTTTTCGCTGTAGTCAATATCGGCAAAGAGTTTAGGAATCGAATGATCATTTTGAATAAGCTCTTGCAGTACAACTTTAGGGGAGTCACCTCGCAAGTCCACGATGCGAAGGCGCATTGTCAAATCCAAAAAGCAGGTGCGGTTCTCTTCAAGTTCGGCGATGCGTTGATTGGGATGGGTGTGTAAATAGTGGTCGACGAGTTCCACAAAAACTACAAAGTCATTGTTTTTGAACGTTGTTTTCATCCAGTCTAGATCTTGGCTAAAAGGTTGGTTGCTTTCATCAATCCCCTCAAGCGCATTTAAGACGGCATAAGTGTCTGCTAAGTGCATATTTCCACGAGAAATTAGGCGACGTGTAATCGATGAGGTGAACTCATCGGAAAGACTCCAAGGAAATTCAGAATCGCTTTTATCGATTACCGGAACAAAAGCTACAGCGGCCTTTCGATGTCCATCGTCTTTAAATAAGGAAGCGGTATTAGGATCCTCTTTGTGACAGGCCACAAACAGCACCGCCAGCAAGCAGTAGTAGGCTTTTTTCATGCAGTAAACTCCTCTTTGCGCCTCACTATAACGCTTTTGAAAAAATCAAGCCAGTCCTGATTTTCCTTTGTGGCATTCCAATCAAACCAATTAAGGCAATTGTCTTGACACCACGCGTTGTTATTTCCAAAGCGCGTATGTTTGTATTCATCACCCATAAAGATCATGGGTGTGCCAGGTGCTTGGAATAAAATTTGGATCATTTTTTCCATGGCCTCTTGCCTTTTTGCATCCAAGGATGCGCACTCGCCTTCATGTCCGTAATTATTGCTGTTATTATTATCCGAGCCATCTTGGTTATTTTCATGATTTGAAGCATTGTGTTTTTCATTATACGAGACGAGATCATTCAATGTAAAACCATCGTGGGAGACGACAAAATTAATAGGGTGCAAAAGCTTGGATTTGTCCAAAGGGGCATCAAAATTGACATGGCGACGAATGCTATCGCGAAATTCTCCGTCCCACTCTGCCCACGGACGAGGAAATTGACCTTGCATACACAAACCTCCAGGATCCCAAGGCTCGGCAATCAGCTTTTTCTTCCCAATGATTTCATCGCTGGTGATTGCCTCAATCGTGCCCGTTCCGCCGCGTGTAAGCGTTGCCGCTAAATCAAAGCGAAATCCATCGACGTGGAATTCTGTGCACCAGTAGCGCAAAGAATCTAGAATCAGGGCTCTCATTTTAGGACTATTGGCATTCAAAGTATTTCCGCACCCTGAATAGTTTGTGTGTCTCCCTTCTGCATCAAGTAGGTAATAGCTCTCCTTATCAAACTCAAAACTATCGCTATGATTGTACACAACATCCAAAATCACCTCTATTCCAGCGCTGTGAAGGGCCTTCACGAGCAATTTAAATTCGTAAATGGCATCACTCACAGCGTAGCGGTTCATGGGGCAGAAAAAATTGACTGTATCGTAGCCCCAAAAATTGCACAAACCACTTGGTCCTTTACGTTCATCAAACTCAAATATGGGCATTAATTCGACGCAGTTAATGCCTAAATCGACTAGGTGGGGGATTTTTTCGATCATCCCTAGAAAGGTGCCTGGATGGGCCACTCCACTTGATGGATCTTGGGTGAAGGCTCTCACGTGCATTTCGTAGATAATGAGGTGTTTCAAGGGTCTATTAGGCGATAAGACACCCTCCCAATCAAAAGGGGCGCTTTGTACACTTTTCGCCTCAATGACAAAATCACCTTCCATCGAAAGCCATTTATGGGGAGTATTGAGCGCTTTAGCGTACGGATCTAGGTGCATTACTCACCTTATATCCTATCTAAAATTTAAATTTCCATAGACGTGAAAAATGATGGAGTTGTCTGTATCAGTATTGCAATTGAACCTCTCTTTCCTGAAGGAAAGAGATTCTTGTTTCATCGCTCCCTAACGGGCCGCTCTACAAGCTTTTAAGACCGTCATTCCCGCGGCCTTGATTGCTATACTGCTATTGTAGTCTCGATCTATGTCTAGCCCACAATTTTTGCAGTTATATCTTCTCATTTGCAAGCTCATTTCACGCCGGTTTCCACACGATGAGCAGATTTGAGTACTTGGAAAGTATTCTCCTGCTTCCACAAAGTGCTTTCCTAGCTCCTGAGCTTTGTATTTTAGATAGGTCAAAAACTGCCTCCACCCCGCATCGCTGATGGACCTAGCTAGTTTATGTTGTTTTGCTTGCAATAGGGTTTTGATCTTCAGTGTTTCGACACAAATGACGTCGTGATTTTTAACGATCCATGTCGATAACTGATGTGCAAAGTTTTCCCTTGCATGTTTGATTTTTGCATGCAGTTTTGCAAGCTGTTGTTTCGCTTTTCTCCAATTGTTGCTGCCCTTTTGTTTTTTAGACAATCGCTTTTGTAGTACCTGCAGCCGCGGCAAAAGCTTATGGTAGAATTTTGGTGACTCGACAGAGACTAGCTCATGCTCTTTCCCAATAGCGCATGTGGCGTAGGTTTTGATCCCAACGTCGATCCCGATCGCATTGTCTTCTTTGATAGGGACTGGTATAGGATCGGGGATTTCGATCAAACAAGAAAAGCTGATATACCAGTGCTCACCTTCTCTTGCTATAGTGGTTTGCTTGAGATCTCCTTCGATTTCTCTGGATTTGATGAATGTGACCCACCCAATTTTTGGTAAATAGGCTTTATTATTATCGATTTTAACGCCTTGTGGATACCTAAAGCTGTCTCTTATTCCCTTGCACTTAAATCTAGGATAGCCACCGTCTTTTTCCTTAAAAAACCGTTTAAACCCCTTGTCTAGATCTTGGAGTGATTGCTGCAAAATTTGCGAGTGAATATCTTTTAGCCAAGAGGTGTCTTCTTGTTTTTTGAGCTGGGTAAGTTCGACGTTTTGCTCATAGTAGCTAATAGATTTTTTCGCCTTTTCGTAAAGCTCTTTTCGATTTGCAAGCCCTCGGTTATAAACAAAGCGGCATGCTCCTGCAAAGCTTACGAGTTTCTCCTTTTGCTCTTTTGTCGGTTTTATCCTGTAGCGAAATGCCTTGCGTATGATCATGATAATATTTTAAATTTGGCCTATGAAGATGTCAACAAAGAATTTAAGAAGAGGAAGATCTTGTGTGTTTCTCTTTCATGTTCATTTGGTCTTTGTGACCAAATTCAGTAACAAGAGCTCTTTGGTGTAAAAGCTTTTGGTCCCCTAGTGATTTTGCCGGGACTTGTGGCGGAGCCAGTATGGATGCCATTAGACAATCTAGTGAAAAACAACAATTGCCGCCTAACTAATTTGCCAGCGCCGTTTATCCCGGCCATAAATGGCCGGGTTTTCGGCGCTATAGTGATAAAATTGATATTGTAATTAAAAATGGACTGGGGCAAACTGATACACAAGACTAGTACACACGCTATGGAGGCATCATAATGTCATTAGAAAACGCAAAGCAAAATTTGAGAGAGTTCGGGAAAGAGCTTAACCTCGAAGGGTTGAATTTTGATGAAAACAATACTTGTATTCTCGGAATTGATAACACTTTTTCGCTTCACCTAACTTACGAGCCCAACTCAGACCGGTTGTATCTTTACTCGCCAATTCTTGATGGTTTGCCCAAAGATAGCGACACTAAGCTGAAATTATATGAAGCCCTTATGGAAGGCTCAATGCTCGGCGGCCAGATGGCCGGGGGCGGTGTAGGTTTGGCAGTCAGAGAAGAGCTTATCCTGATGCACGCTGTGCTCGAAATGGGTTCAGGTACAGATCCAAACTCTTTGAGACGTTTTGCTCCACTATTTGTAGAAGCGGTCGAAAAATGGCGCGCCAAAGCAAAGGATCTGATCGAAGGTCGTGAAAACTTTGTACCACGT
Organism: Chlamydiales bacterium; assembly: GCA_024233455.1. Taxonomy (GTDB): domain Bacteria; phylum Chlamydiota; class Chlamydiia; order Chlamydiales; family JACKPQ01; genus JACKPP01. The sequence continues at coordinate 275,941 of JACKPP010000002.1, read as the reverse complement.
GATTGGGGTGCATCTCCTGAGCAGCACATGGCACAGGAGCATCAGTCCAAGCCTCATCGTAAAGATGATGGTTTCCAGCCTGGTGACCGCTTTACCAAGGTCTAGTCTATTCGTAGGTCCGCTATCCATTCCTTTGGTGCGCCCGCACCAAGGGTATGGTAGTGGACTTGTGTCAGTTTGCTTTCCTTTATTACTCTTTAACATCTTTTATTTATAAATTGTCGACTTAATAAATACCTGATTTAATTATAAAAAATATTATTTTATTATTGATTAATTAAATGAATAGGTATAAATTAAAAATAAGGCTTTAGTCTTTTGATTGCGTTAATTTGTATGTGGCAACTTTTGCCTACTATTATTGAGGGGAATATATGAAAGAGAAACTGGGATTCAATCCGTGGTTTAAAATGTGGCTACGTCCACGTGAAACCATTCGAGCTATTACTGAGAAAAATCCTAATTTTCGCCTAGTTTGGCTTTCGCTCGTCTACTCATTACCATCCATGTTCTATATTGCACAGAAACTATCTTGGGGCGAAAATGTTAACTTTTGGCTAATTTTGGCTATTTGTGTGCTTGTGGCCATTCCGGTTGGATTTATCGGTTTTTGTGTAAATAGCTTCCTTTTAATGCTGACTGGTAAGCTCTTAAAGGGAACGAGTTCGTTTAAAAACATCCGCGCTGCCTTTGCTTGGTCCAGCGTGCCAAATACAGTCAATATCGCTTTGTGGGTCATCCTTTTCATCGCTTTTGGCTCGCATGTATTTCTACAAAACTTTCCAACGATGCTTTACTCGGGAGTGCATGGAGCGCTATTACAGGCCGCTTTGCTTTTACAGGTGGTGGTAGCTATTTGGATGTTAGTGATTTTTCTGCACGCTCTAGGGGAGGTTCAAGGCTTTTCAGCCTGGATGGCTCTGCTCAATGTTGTGCTTGCACTGATTCTTTGGATGGTGGTGCTGTTTGTGCTCGGTTGGATAGTGAGCCTGTTTTCCGGCGCAAGCGTTTAAAAATTTGATATATCATAGGGGGATAAAATGTATTTTAAAACAATGACCAAGGCATGTCTAGCAGCATGCTTACTATTTGGTTCGACAGCTTGGGCTGAAAGCCTAGCTAGAGTACCGTATAAGATAAGTAATAATAACACCAAAGCGCAAAACTCATGGCAACAGTTTTATGCTGTGGCCAATAACTATCGCGTAGCATTTCCAGAAAATCCGGAGCACTTGCAGCAGACTCTTGCCTCGGAAGATCAACAATTCGACATGAAATACGACGTGTACGTGGCAGCCAATAACCAACGGGAAGTGTACATGGTGCTTGTTGCTCAATATCCTGACTTTGTCGATGATTCATATGCTGAATTGAGCTTGGAGACATTTTTAAATGGTATTTTGCATCAGAATGCCGGCAATCAGCTTATTTTTGCTGATCTAATTGAAGTTCAAGGATATAAAGCGCTTGACTTCTTCATCAAAAGCAGCGATAACGTCTACTTTAAAGGACGTGCAGTGATGGCCAAAAACCAACTTTATCTACTTGCCATGGAGTGTGAAGTGCAGAACTACGTTGAAAGTAACTACAACTACTTTATTAGTAGCTTTCAAATAGTAAAATAAGGAGCAGAAGAGATCATTTTGCAGCGCATTTTGAGATTTCCATCTCACCCGCTGCAATCTGGACCTCTTCATGGGATTCAGAAAAGAATAATACTTTGGGATGAAAAATGGATAAGTTTGCACTATCACTACTGGTTCACACAGCCGCAACTTGGATCATGGTCGGAATTATGTGGTTTGTACAGACGGTTCACTACCCCCTTTATCGTAAAATTCACGAAGGTTTTGTCAGTTATGAGCGGTGTCACTTGCGTAGAGCAGCTTGGCTAATGGGCCCTGTTATGATTGTGGAAGTGATAACCGCTCTCTTTCTTATTGGCTTATCACCATCGGCAGTTTTAACAAAACTTGCTAGCATTAACTTTGTCTTACTGATACTGATTTGGGTGTCAACCTGTCTTTTTCAAGTTCAGCAGCATCAAATGCTATCGATTCGCTTTTCGCGCAAAATTCACCACAATCTGCTCAATACGAACTGGGTCCGCACCGCTCTTTGGACGGCAAGGGGCATTTTGGTGTTGGTCATGTTGGGACTGTTTGTGTTCTAACGATCGAGATCAGTTAAAAAGCGACAGAAGCTTGCAAGCCGCCATAGGGCGCGCCATCGTAATGGACGTATTGCTTGTGGTCACCGTGCTGGTTTTCGATGAGCATCCAGCCGCCGAGGTTATAGCCACCGTAGATTTCAAGTTTAGCTGACTTGTTGCGAAAGGTCATCCCTAAATCAAAGCCGGTAGAAAAGACGCTGACGACAGCCTTGGGAAGAGGTTGGTTGGCTCCGGTACGATGAAAAGATTTGTAGTAGCCGCCAAAGCCGCGGTAGGTTCCGCTTATCGTCCAAAAGGGATAAGGAGTAAAGTTTAAGCTGCCCTCACAAGGATAGACTAAAGCTAAGCGCCACTTATCTAAAAAATCCCAGTCGATGCCCAAAATAGGAAGCGCTTGGGTTCTTTCGTTTCCAGAAGTTGCCACCATACCGACATGGATGCCAAGTTTGTCCAGCGCCTGGCACCGGCCCCACATGGTGAAGTTGTAAAAAGCGTAATTGATGGGATCCCAATGTTCGGCGTCGATATGCGCGCCAAGGTTAAATATCCAACGCCATTTATCAAGTCCAGTAGATACATAAGCGATGGAAAAAACGGCGTCGTGAAAGTATTTTTGATTGAAATAAGGGTTTTCATTCCAATCAATTTTCATCATCCCATATCCGAGCTGGAAGGAAAGAGCATTGTGCTCATCGATATAGGCGTTGATAAAGTAGGCGCTGGCAGCTTCGCCGTATTTAAAAGTGCTACCATCAAAACCCCGTTTGTCTATATCTGCAGGGGCTACAAGTGTTCCGTAGTTTTCCCAATCGAGGTAATGGTGATTATCGACAAAGGGATAGTAGGTTGCAAGGCAAAGGTCAAAGGAAAAGAGGGCGGTAGAAAAAAGTGAACAAGCAACCAAGAGTGATTTTTTCAGCATGGATTCATTATGTCAATTACAGCTTTTTTGTAAATGCTTCTCCGCCCAACATTCGGAGAATCTCCGGATTATTATCTTCGAGTTTTTTGATTTGTGTCACCGTCCGGCCATCTTTTTCAACTTTAGTGATTTGTAGGTGGTGGTCGGCAAAGGCTGCGACTTGGGGGAAATGGGTGATGCAGATGACCTGGGATTTTTCACCGAGCTCTTTAAGTTTAGCGCCTATGCAACTGGCAGTTTTCCCTCCGATGTTGCTATCGATTTCGTCGAAAATAAAGGTCGAAACCTGGTCCTTAGACAACATTTTAAGAGCTAGCATGACTCTTGAAAGTTCTCCGCCACTTGCCCGCAGATGGAGGGGGATTGCGGCTTCTCCTGGATTGGCTGACAGGACAAATTGAACGGTATCAGCTCCGGTAATAGACAAGGCGGCGGGTTTAACTTCAATGTCAAATGCAGCTTTTTCCATGCCGAGCATTTGCAAGCTTTCGGTGATGTGTTTACTGAGCACCTGGGCTGCGTGAATCCGCTGATTAGAGAGCTTTTTGGCCAGGGCGTCTCTTGAAGCGGTGGCCTCTTCAATTTCACTCAGTTTAGTGGATAGTTCATGGCGCAGTTTTTTTAAATCTGCAAAAGCGCAAGAGTACTGCCTTTTTATCCTATTGATGGCACTTAAGCGATCTTCGACGAAAGCCAGTCTTTCTGGGCTAGATTCTAGGTTGCCAAGATAATGGCTATAGTGATAATGCGCCTCTTGTAATTCGGTAATAGCAGAAGAGATGTTATCTTGCTTATCGATTTGGTTGGCGATGCGTTGCATAGCTCCCAGCTGCGTGGTAATTTCATCGAGAGCAGTGAGAAGATTTTGGGTTTTTTCGGTCAAATCCGAGGAGTTTGCCAGGCGGTGGTGTTCGGCAAACAGCTCCTCTTCTTCATCATCTTGCAAATCAAGGGCGGCAATGTCATCTAATTCTTTTGGATTAGGTGGAGGGCCAAGTTCTAAAACGGTGGCGTAGGCTTCGCTGAAGGCTAACCGATCTGTTTTACCTAGATGATCGAGTAGTTTTAATTGAGCTGCAGGGGATTTTAAGGTGTGATAAGCACCTTGCCCAATAAGTTCAATGTGATGCAATCCTTGCAGCTGGCTGATTGGGACGAGTTGATTATCTATCCAGGCTTTACTTGGCTTTGACTCAGAGATTTCACGTTTAATGACCAGCCCATCAGAAAAGGTGGCTTCAATTGTGGCGGTATCTGCCCCTTTACGAATGATGCTGGTGTCAGCTCTTGCACCAAGTAGGCATTCAATGGCATGGATGATGGCACTCTTTCCAGCTCCTGTTTCACCGGAAATAATATTTAAGCCAGAAGTGAAAGGGATTTCACAGGATTCAATGAGAATCACATTGGTGAGTTTTAAATTAACTAACATAAAGTTTGTTGGAGAATTTCTTGTTTTGTTTTGAAGTGCAGTTTGGCCACATCGCCTAAAATTTCGGGGCCTTTGGCTTGGACTAAGCGCCGCCCAGCTTTAATAACTAAAGCGCTGGCTCCTTTTGGTAGATCAAATCCAATTTGCTGGCCGAGTTGGTCGATACCATGCACAAACCCGTGGCGAGCAAGGATTGAGGCAGCAGCAACGACTGGATCTTCTTCGCCCTTGTGGCGTTGAACTAAAGTGATATCGATTTTTTTGCGTTGCAGGGCAGTTTCAACCACGGATTCAGAAGCAAATTGGTCGATAAGCACATTTTTACATCCTGTTCTTTTATGCAGCTCTTCGATAGCTGTAGCATGGCCCCAGGCAAGTAGACGGTTAAGGTTGCCAAAACTTTGGTAAAGTTCGTTGTACTTCTTCGGATTTAGCCGGACAATGGAATGAGAAAAATCTTTGATGATGAGTGGTGCCAATTTATCAATGATTTTGTCGTTAATTCTTTTACTGTCTTGCACTCCTAACTCAATGAGTTTTTTGATGCCGGCCTCATCTGCGTATACCCCAGCGATAACCAGAGGACCAAAAAAATCCCCTTTTCCAGCCTCGTCAATGCCTATATGAGGATGTGTGTCGGCTGTAGCTGTGGGGTGAGTGTAAGAAAAATCGCCAATCAAAGGTTCCAGATAAAATTCGATGAACTCGCCTTTATCCTTACCTTGTACAGTCAGTTTTCCTGAGGTGTAGAGAGTACAGCTGACTCCTTTTTTCTTGGCCTGAAAAACAGTGTGTAAAGGCCTTGATAATTCAAATCCTTGGTTTAGCAAGTCGGCTTCTAACTTGGCACTTAAAGCAAGATCAATTTTGACAACATAGGTATTCACGATCCTCAGTTTAGTTGCATTGACAAATTTGCGCAAGCAGGACACAATGGTATAAAAATGAGGTTCCCATGTCGTCGGAAGAAATTATTAAAATTGGCCAGTTTTTTAGAGCTAAGCGCAAAGAGCGTAATATATCGATTAAAGATGTAGAAAACGCCACTTCCATCAGAGCTTCATACCTCGATGCGATTGAGCATGGTAGAGTGGAAGATTTTTTATCATCGGTTTACGCCCTTGGGTTTATTCGTCAATACGCTTCGTTTTTGGAAATCGATATTGAGAAAATTATTCGCGAATATCCGCAAGCATTTAAGTTGCCAAACCAAAAGCATGATTTTGCCTACGGCATCGGTACTCTAGAAGTTAGGGGAAGTATGGGTGGCGGTGTTAAATGGCTTCCCAACCTCTTGTGGGCTGGCGGTGCTGTTGTTTTGCTAGTCGCCGGTTATTTTATTGCAAAATCATTTGGTGTTTTTTGATTAATTATGTTTTAAGTAGAGAATGGATAAGCAGCAAATAGGCGACTACCGCCTTATCAAGCAAATAGGTCAAGGCTCACTTGGCACACTTTACATTGCTGAACACCGCTTTGTTAAAAAGCAGTATGCCCTTAAAGTTTTGCCTCCGGAATTATCTGAGGATCGTGGGTTTATTCAACGCTTTGAAAAAGAAGTAGGGCATCTGGCGGCATTGGACCACCCTCACTTGGTCAAAGTGCACGATATCTGTTTTGCTGACGGCTGCTATTTTTTGGTGACCGACTGTATCGTAGATGAATTGGGAGAAACTACGAACCTAGGTCAATACTTAAGTCTAAATAAGGAACGTTTAACTGAACAACAAGTAGTATTTCTACTCAGTCAAATTGCCGAATGTTTAGACTACCTCCACGAGAAAAAAATCACCCATCAAAACCTAAAACTTAGCAATATTTTGGTAAGTCAAAAAAATGGCAATATCCATCTGTACCTCTCTGATGTGGCGCTATCGCATATTGTGGGGATGGGACAAGTGTTGACGCGTACCTACAAAGCTGTTGCGGAAAACCTGGGGATCGCTATGGAGGATGCCTATACCTCCAACAACGAAGATTCTGCTAAACAGAGGGCTCTTCATCAGTCGTTCGTTCAAAATTACGCCTTCTTAGCTCCGGAACAAAAAATCAATCAAGCCAAAAGCGTAAAAACCGACATCTATGCTTTTGGTATCCTTGCTTACTATTTAATTATGCGCATCCTTCCAGAAGGATTTTTTCCCTTACCTTCCAAGGTCATGACCGACTACAAACTGTCTTGGGACTATTTTTTCTATCACACTCTACAGTCGGATCCGCTCAAGCGCGCCAGCCTCTGTTCGGTGCTGCTACAAGAGCTGGCTGAAAAAAAAGCCTACAGTGCCGATGCTGATAAAAATTTAATGCAGTGGTCAGAGCCAAAATGTTTAGAACAAGTACAAAGCGCTATAGAAAAAAAAGTTGGCATGAGCGCCCCTCAGCCTGTTTTAGCCAAGGGTGAAATTTCCAGGCCAACATATGAAGAAGACCCGGGCGCTATTTTTCAAGCCGACACCACCGTTGCCCCTTATAGACCTGAGCAGCCAGAGCACATTGATATTGAGCCTATCCAAACAGAGATGGTGGTCATTCATGGCGATGAATTCAAGCTGGGCAGTGACGATGGGTCTAGAGATGAACGTCCGGTGCATAAAATTCGGCTCTCTAGTTTTGCGATCGATATTCACCCAGTTATAAATGAGCAATTTGTCCGTTTTTTAGAAGCGATGGGTGGAGAAAAAGATCGCAATAACAACGATATTATTGTCCTGCGCGACTCCCGTATTCGCAAAAGCGCTGGCAGCTACCATATCGAGTCAGGTTATTCCAAGCATCCTGTGGTAGGTGTTACTTGGTATGGAGCTGTGGCCTATGCCAAATGGGTAGGCAAACGCTTGCCCACAGAAGCTGAATGGGAAATCGCGGCCAAAGGTGGTCTTGCTGCACTTTATCCCACAGGATCCAACATTGAGCGGAGCCAAGCCAATTTCTTCAGTACCGACACCACCGCAGTTATGTCCTACCCTCCAAATGGCTATGGTCTATTCGATATGGCAGGGAACGTCTATGAATGGTGTCAAGATTGGTATTCCTACAATGCCTATGATGTGTCGCAGCAGGAGCCTGAAAATCCTAAAGGACCGATCCAAGGTGTTTACCGTGTCTTGCGCGGTGGTTGCTGGAAAGGTCTGCGCGAAGACTTGCGTTGCGCCCATCGTCACCGCAACAATCCCAAAACAGCTAATTCGACCTATGGCTTCCGCTGCGCTGCCAACGTGAAGTAAACTAGAGTGTTTTGTAACTGTTTTCAAATAATATTTAGCTTGCATACAAATAAAAACCAGCTGTATGATAGGTCTTGTGAAATTATTACTATCTAAGCCTAGGGGCTTTTGCGCTGGTGTGGTGCGCGCCATTGATACAGTTGAAGAAGCTTTGAAAAGGTGGGGACCGCCCATCTATGTCAAACACGAGATTGTGCATAATCGCCATGTGGTCGATGGTCTAAAGGCTAAAGGTGCCATTTTTATCGAGGATTTGGACGAAGTCCCAGAAGGCTCTAGAATTATTTACTCGGCCCACGGCGTTTCACCAGCTGTTCGGGAGCATGCCAAAAGACGCCACTTAAGTGAAATCGACGCTACTTGTGGGTTAGTTACTAGAGTCCATTCGGCAGTCAAGCGCTTTGCAGCTAAAGGCTACAAAGTGGTGCTAATTGGAAAACGCAAACACGTAGAAATCATTGGAACCGCTGGAGAAGCACCGGAGGCTACAACGATTGTTGAGTCGGTTAAAGATGTTGATAAATTAGAATTTGCCCCTGATCAAAAGCTGTTTTATACCACTCAAACCACTCTCAGTCTCCTTGATGTGGAAGAGATCATTCAGCGTTTAAGAGAGAGGTTTCCTCATATCGAAACTTTACCCAGCTCATCTATCTGTTATGCCACAACTAACCGTCAGCTGGCCCTAGGTCAAATTTGCGATGAAACCGACTTGGTTTTAGTTGTGGGTGATCCGATGAGTTCCAATTCTAACCGACTTCGAGAAATTGGAACCAAAAAAGCGATTCCATCTTACCTAATTAATAATGAAGATGAGATCGATCCCAAATGGCTTCAGGGGGTGAAAGTGATTGGCCTGACGGCGGGGGCTTCCACCCCCGAAAATATCGTCGAGCGGATCATCGAACGTTTACATCAGTTAGGTGTGACCGAGACCGAAGAGGTCGTATTTACCCAAGAAGACGTGTTTTTTCAATTGCCCAAAGAGGTTAGCCCTAACTGTGTGTAATTTCAGGCGGCGGTGAGTAGACTCTTTCAGGGACCTCCAAAAGAATCGGGATTGTCTTTGTCTTGAGTTGTTTTTCTAAATAGTCATAGCAGGAATAATGAGAGTTGCAGAGGGCAATATCTGAAGCAGAAAATTTACACTTATTCAATGTTCCAGCTTTTGCTCCACTTTGGTAGAGGTTTTTGACGATATCTAATCGGCCTATTGCTGCTGCAATATGCAAAGGGGTATTCCCATCTTTATTTTGCAAGTTGCTATCGGCACCTTTTGACAATAAAAAGTCTACTTGCGAGGCATTTGACTCCCATACCGCGATATGCAAAGGTGTGTTTCCTCTGCTGTTTTGTTGATTGACGTCTGCATAATTCTCAATTAACAATTGCGCGGCAAGCAAATCAATGTGCTCGACAGCAAAATGCAACGGTCCATTTTTTTGGTTATCCGAAAATGACGTTGAAGCCCCATTTTTTAGCAGCCAAGCCATAATGTCGGTATACTTTGCCTTGGTGGCCAGAATTAAAGGTGTTTCATAATTTTGATCAAAATCATTAATATCAGCGCCATTTTCAGCCAAGCATTTGACAATTTCCAATTGGTTGCAACATACGGCAACATGGATGAGTAAGTTTCCACCTTCAAGCTTCAAAGAGGCCAGACGTGGATAGTTTTCTAAGTCTTTTAAATTAGCCCATCGCCCCTTTTGATAGTGTCTTTGCAGCATTTCAGATAAACATGGATATTTTACAGCATTAACAGACATTAGAGGTAGGGTAACAAAGCCTGAATAAAATTTCCACCACGACCACTTGCCAAATAGCAACTGGGTAGAGTAGTGTGAAATCCATGCGACAAAAAATTGCTCAGATCGATAAAGGCGCTATGCGCCGTGTGCTCGGGATCCGCGAATTATTTGCTGTGGGCTATGGCGATTTGGGGTCCTCGATCTACTACGCTCTTGGGATTACGGCCTTGTATGCCCTTGGTGCAACACCCATTGCGCTGGCTCTAGCTGGATTGGTGTTTGCTTGCACGGCATTGACCTACGCTGAGATGTCTTCAATGACGCGAGATTCTGGAGGGTCAGCAAGCTACACTAGAAGAGCGTTTAATGATTTGGTTTCCTTTATTGCCGGTTGGGGCCTATTGCTCGATTTTATCGTCACAATTGCCATCTCATCCTATGCGGTCTCTTCTTATTTAGCCTATTTTTTTCCGCTACTCAAACTAGTTCAGTGGAAAATCTTTTTCACTGTCGTATTGATCGGATCACTAGGATACTTAAATGTACGTGGGGTAAAACATTCAGTAAAACTATCGAGTGTGTTGACTTCGCTAACGGTGATCACTCAAGGCATAATTATTGTGGTCGGTGCTCTGACCATTGTAAGTATTCCTGATTTTATTGAACATTTGAAAATTGGTATCAGCGGCTCATCCTGGTCGCCCTCCTGGTCAGATTTTATGAAAGGTTGTGCCATGGCCATGGTGGCCTACACCGGCATTGAGTCGATGACGCAGCTGGCCTCAGAAGCAAAAAATCCTTCCAAGACTGTTCCAAAGGCCATCATGTACGCCATGGGAACTCTCATTGCGATGTATCTTGGTGTTTCAATTGTAGCTCTTTCGGCGCTGTCACCACAAGATTTGAGCACAACCTACATCGATGACCCTATAGCTGGAATAGTAACAGCGATGCCCTTTGGTGGTAAGATCCTGGCTCCTTGGATAGGACTGTTAGGATCGGTGATTCTGGTGGTAGCTGCCAATGCCGGACTCATTGGCGCATCCAGATTGTCATTTAATATGGGCGAGCACTACCAACTGCCCAGATTTTTACATCAACTCCATTCCAAATTCCGCACTCCAGCTATTGCCCTTTCCGTTTTTGCCCTGTTGGCTTCGTTAATTGTCATTGCCAGCCGAGGAAAGCTCAGCTTTTTGGCTGACTTGTATAATTTTGGAGCGATGTTGGCTTTTTGTTCGGCTCACCTTTCCCTTATTATGCTGCGCATTAAGGAGCCTCGATGTGTACGTCCCTTTAAAGTGCCGCTTAATATTCGATTTAAGAACAAAGAATTGCCTATCACGGCCCTCTTTGGCGGGGTTATCACATTTGCGGTTTGGGTACTAGTGGTCATTACCAAGCCAGAGGGGCGCTACTTGGGATTTGCTTGGCTTGCAGTAGGACTAGTGATGTATTTTTCACTTCGGAAAACTCACCAAATCAAACCTGCAGGGCATGTAACAATTGAAAAAATTAGCATCCCCGATTTTAAGCCGCTGACGATTAAGAAAATTTTAGTGCCGATCCGTGGGGGAGTAGAAACTGAAATTGTGCAAGCTGCCTGCCAGCTAGCAAAAGTGCATAAGGCCGAAGTTGTGATAGCCACAGTCATTGAAATGCCTTTTAGTATCAGTCTAGATGCGCCCTTGCCCAAACGTCTAGGAAATGTTGAACACATGCTTAAAAAAGCCGAGGCGGTTGGCCGAGAATTTGGCGTGCCGGTGAAACTTGAGCTCTTGCGCTCTAGATCTGCTGCAGGTGCCATCTTAGAGCTCATCGATGAAGAAAAATTTGATCTAGTTGTAATGGGCGTTGGGCCCCGTTCTAAGCCAATCAGTTCAGTCATTGACGAGGTTCTCCATGAGGCTAACTGCCGCGTATGGGTGATGTCTCCAAAACGGTAACTGAATTTCTTTGGGTAGGGCTGATGTTATTACTGATTATTCGGTGTAACTCGTCATCGGAAATTGTCTAAAGAAGTTTTTTGATATTTTGATTTCAATTTTTGATAACCATCATAATAAGGGGCGTAGTACAACGCGGTTTCCAAAAATCTTAAGTAGTCTTTAGCGTGCTTATAACTCTCGATATACCCCTCATACAGACCAATTTTTCTTGATTTTCTTGAACGCTTAGCTGAGATTTGGATGTGGCATTTATCATTGTGGTTTCCTTGAAGCATAGTCACTTCGCAAGCGTGAATAGTCCTCATATTATCTATCTTGCCTATTGTATTTAGTAAATCGCTATGTACACCTTGCTGCTCAGAGCGGCTTAATTCATAAAATCTGCTTACTGCAGTTTTCGTTGTAGAATGGGATAAAGACTCAGACAGGTCAATATCGCTAAAGTTAAATTCATAATGACAAATTGGACGTTCAACGCGACTCACCACAATTCCTAGATCACTTAACGACATATTTTTCCCCTGATTGTTACTATTTTATGTTTTAAAGGCGTGGTAATGGCTGCAAATGACCGCGGTTGCTTGTGAAACGTTTAGGGAATCAATACGGCCTAACATTGGAATGGTGAGGTGAAAATCGCAGAGTTTATGAATGAGAGGCTGTACACCTTTGCCCTCAGATCCCATAATTAATAAAGTTTTTGCGGGAAACTCAAAAGTGTAGAGGCTTTGGCAGTGGCTACCCACATCGGCAGTCACGGCCCAAAAACCCGCTTTTTGAAAAGCTTTAATGGCCTCAGCAAGATTAGAAATTTTGGAGATGGGAATAAGCTCGCTGGCACCGGCACTGGTTTTAGAGACTGTGGGAGTGATGTCGGCACCGCGGTTTTTAGAGAAAACGACCAAATCTGCCCCGAAACATTCGGCAGAACGCAAAATGGAGCCTAGATTTTGAGGGTCATGAATAGAATCCAGCATCAGGACTAGACTTTTTTCGCGAGGCTGTTTCAAAAAACTTTTTAAATCAATATTAGCGCGAGGCCTAACCGCTGCCACATAAGATTGGTGGGAATCAGAAGAGGCAATCTCGGTCAGGGTATGTTTAGGAACTATTTTGATTTTGATGGCTCTTTTTTGTAACTCTTGGTACAGCGTATCAGTAGGTTTTTGACAGGTGTAGACTTCAAGAAGGCGCTCTGGAGTAGCGCTCAAGACTTCACGGATGCAGTTTTTGCCCATAATGAGCTGTTGATCTCTGGCCATAGTCCTGCAAGCTTACCATATTTGTCAAACGGATGCATTCTTTTCGTTGATGCTGCTTTTGGAATAAAATAAATGGAAAGCTTTATTTCAAATAATTTATTGTCATATGATGGTGTTATGGATCGATATAGGGATTTGACTGACCTGGCACTTGATTTGAAGTCTTCATCGAGTTTTTTTGCCGATGAGCTTTGGAGTTGCTTGGATCAAAGGCTCTGGAATTTGACGCGTAATCCTTGGATTTTATTGCAGAGCACTCCCAGAAACCGCATAGATGAACTATTGGCAACGCCTCAATTTTTAGCGCTGTTGGATCAACAGATTGCTAGGCGCAATAAGGCTGCAAATCGCACATCTTGGTTTGAGCAGTTTCATCAGGGTAAATTCAAAAAAATTGCCTATTTTTCCATGGAATATGGATTAAGCGAGGCCCTGCCGATTTATTCTGGTGGTCTTGGTATCTTAGCTGGAGACCATTTAAAGTCTTGCAGTGATCTGGGCGTGCCTATCGTAGGGATTGGACTTTTGTACCAGCAGGGATTTTTCAGGCAAAGTTTAACCGTAGATGGTGAGCAGAGGGCACTTTACCCCTACAATGAACCTGGACAATTGCCGCTCAAAAGACTCGATGTGCGTATCCCGCTTCAGTTTCCAGGGCGCAAGGTTTGGCTCCGCGTTCATAGGGCAAAAATTGGCAAGGTCGATCTGTATTTACTAGATAGCAACGATTTGCTCAATTTTCCTGTGGATCGGGCGATTACAAGCGAGCTGTATGGTGGTGATACTTTGATGCGTTTGCAGCAAGAAATTGTCTTGGGAATAGGTGGAGTAAAGCTTTTGGATGCGTTGGCAATTGAAGCAGATTTTTTCCATCTCAACGAGGGGCATGCAGCTTTAGCTATTTGGGAGCGGGCTAAAAAGGGGAGTATAGAGCAGTTTAAAGGAAGCACTTTATTTACTACGCACACTCCAGTTGCAGCTGGTTTTGATCGTTTCGAAAAGGAGCTGATGCGTCCTTTTTTTGATGATTTGGATCAACTATTTCCGCTCGGTGCTGAAGGGCATGTTTTCAACATGGCTACTTTTGCTTCAAAATGTAGCGGGTATATGAACGGAGTAAGTCAGCTACATGGTCTGGTGAGTCAAAAACTGTTTCCCGATAGAGAGGTTGGCTATGTAACCAATGGGGTGCATTTTCCTTCTTGGGAGTCGCCAGCCTCTGATTTGCTGTGGAAGGAAACCTGCGGAGAAATGAGGTGGCTAGGAGAGCTTGCCGAGTTAGACAACGTGCGCCATCTTCCTGATGCGAAAATCAAGCAGATGCGCAATCAAAATCGCCAAACGCTTGTCGACTATGCACATAGTCGATTGCAACTCACTTTAGAGCGCATCGGCCAGAAATTTACTCCTTTTTTACGCCCGGATGTCTTCACAATCGGATTTGCCAGGCGCTTTACAGCTTATAAACGCGTCGATATGCTGCTAAAAGATCAAGAGCGCCTGCTTAATATTTTACAAAACCAAAAAAGACCAGTGCAGCTCATCGTTGCTGGCAAAGCACATCCAGCCGACCAAGAAGGGCAGGCTCTGGTTAAAAAATGGGTGGAGTTTATCAGGCGACCAGAGGTGCGGCCTCATGCAGTATTTTTAACAGACTACGATATATTGGTGGCCGAACGGTTAGTTCAGGGTGTTGATCTCTGGGTGAATACGCCCATGCGGCCATGGGAAGCCAGCGGCACAAGTGGCATGAAAGTTTTAGCAAATGGAGGGTTAAATTTTTCGGTGCTAGATGGATGGTGGGCCGAGGCTTATCATGAAGCGGTCGGATTTGCTTTGGAAGATGAGTCTAAGCTATACGACCAACTGGAAAATACTATCATCCCTCTTTTTTACAGTGATAAATGGACTGCAAAAGTAAAGGAATCGATGGCGCAATTGACGCCACAGTATTCGACAAATCGCATGGTGCGGGAGTATACGGAGAAGTATTATGTTAAAAGGTCTTAGTAGCACTGAAGCTCAAAAAAGACAGCTAGAGTTTGGCCAAAATATTTTAGAGGAACAAAAGACCAGTATTTGGCTTAGACTGTTTGCCTTTTTTTGGGGACCTATCCCTTGGATGATTGAAATTGCCGCGGTTCTATCGGCATGCCTTGGGCGCTGGCCGGATTTCATTTTGATAATAGCGCTTCTTCTTATCAATGCGGCCTTAGGATTTTTTCAAGAATATAAAGCCAGTAATGCTATTGAGGCTTTGAAGAGTGGACTTGCATTACAAGCGCGGGTTTTGCGCGATGATAAATGGCAGACAATGGATGCCAAAGATTTGGTTCCCGGCGATTGTGTTCAAGTAAAGCTTGGAAATATTGTTCCAGCGGATATCCAGCTCAAAGAAGGGGAGTATCTTTCAGTCGATCAATCGGCTCTGACAGGGGAATCTTTGCCAGTTGATAAAAAAATAGGAGAAACGATCTACTCAGGAACAACTGTAAAGCTTGGAGAAATGGTAGGTGAGGTTACCGAGATTGGGTCTAAAACGTTTTTTGGCAAAACGGCCAAACTCGTCACTGAAGCCAAGACCAAATCCCATTTCCAAGAAGCGGTGCTAAAAATTGGCCATTTTTTAATCTTTGCAACGCTCAGTATTGCCGCGTTTTTATTTATTTTTGCCATCGTACGTATGCAAATATCGCCTACGGTTCATTTAGATTTTGGCAATTTAGTCATATTCCTTTTAGTGCTAGTGATTGCCGGTATCCCAGTAGCCCTTCCAGCGGTGCTTTCTATGACAATGGCCATTGGCGCCTCGCGCATGGCAAAGCTAAAAGCGATCGTTTCTAAGCTAATTGCAATTGAAGAGTTAGCTGGCATGGACATTTTGTGTTCAGACAAAACCGGCACACTGACTCAAAACAAATTGACTATCGGAGAAAGCGTGACCTATGCGTGCAATGACACTGAGCTTTTTCACATTGCCGCTTTGGCCTCTGATACAAAAGGGGGAGATGCTATAGACCAGGCTATTTTGGCAAACGTTGATCTATCAAAGCTAGAAAATGTTATCCAAATGATTCCATTTGATCCTGTACGCAAGCGAACCGAAGTGAAGATCAACGATCAATTTTTTGCAGCAAAAGGGGCTCCACAAGTCCTTTTGGAAATGGCAAAACCTAAATTCGCTGCCGAAGTGAATCAAAAAATTGATGCTTTTGCCGCTCAAGGTTTTCGCACTTTGGGTGTGGCCAGAGGCGATGGTAAAACGTGGACCTTTTTAGGCCTTATTCCGCTCTTTGATCCACCGCGTGAAGACACTAAAGAGACCATTGATGAGATCAAGGAGCTAGGTGTTGATATCAAAATGGTCACAGGAGACCACACAGCAATTGCCAAGCAAATTGCTGGAAAGCTTGATCTTGGCACCAGCATTGCCCCATTTAATGCTACTTTAGACTTAGAACAAGCCGACGGCTTTGCCGAAGTATTTCCCGAGCATAAGTTTGCTATTGTACAGAAACTGCAAGAGAAAAAACATATCGTGGGAATGACTGGCGATGGCGTCAATGACGCCCCAGCGCTTAAACAAGCGGATATTGGTGTTGCTGTAAGCAACGCAACGGATGCGGCCAGAGCTGCTGCTGATTTGATTCTCACCGAACCTGGTCTCATGGTGATTAAAACCGCAATTGCTGAGGCCAGATCTATTTTTGGACGGATGAAAAGCTATGCTATGTATCGCATAAGTGAAACAGTGCGTCTTTTGCTTTTTCTCTTTTTAGCCATGATCCTATTTCATACCCATCCCCTCACCGCTATGATGATCATTGTGATCGCGCTACTCAACGACATTCCAATCATGATGATTGCCTACGACCAAATGCAGCCAGAACCTCATCCTGTTGCATGGAACATGCGCGAGGTTTTCACCATTGCCATTGGTTTAGCTGTGGTTGGCGTTATCTCTACTTTTGGCCTCTATTGGATCGGGCAAAATTATTGGCATTTTGATTTAGATAAAAGCCGAACTCTGGCCTTTTTAGCAATCCTTTGCGGTGGTAATTTGACGATATATTTAACGCGCAATCGCCGAAACATTTTCTCCAAGCCTTGGCCAGAATGGAAATTTTTTCTAGCGACACTATTTTCTCAAGTCGTTGGAACGCTCTTAGCTGTCTATGGTCTAGACGCAGGGGATTTTATAGGTCTTGGTTGGAAATACGTAGGGCTATCCTGGGCTTACATCGCCGTTTGGTTTGTGATTTGTATGTTTACAAAAGTGCTTTTGTACTACTTTCTGGACCAGCACCATACAGCATTTGTCAACAAGACTAATGCTTCCATGCGTTGACTGCACAAATCAATAGCAATTAAATTTTTTAAGACTTAGACTTGTGCTCAAATCTTTACTCTGGAGGTATGATGGGTAAGTTTGTGATTTGCGCAGTTTTATTTGCTGGTACATTATTTGGAGGAGAAGTCGAAGATTCCATCCAAGAGCTCATAGATCTGAAAAGTCCACCACAGGAAGCTTTTCAAAGTTCTGTTTCAATTTGGAAGTGGTTGTTTTCTAGTAAATCAAATAGCTTAGAATATTCCAAAATGTTGCATGAAATCCGCCCCAATCTAGCCAAAGCTGATTTAACAAAGAATGAATACAAAAGCCTAAAAAAAGTATGCCGGGCTTTAGATTCATCTCAAAATAAAGAAGCTTTAGCTATCGCTTCCAAAGAATTTAACCCCAATCGATGGTTGGGCATCGCTCGTATGCTTGTGGGCATTGGTAAACTGTTTAAAAAAGATATATCTGGAGGAATTGAAGATCTAATCAAGGGATTTGAGAGATTGGTAAATGCTGCAGAAAAACATGCTGACAAACGCACTGAGCTAACCAGAAGTATTCCGGCATGATTGGCTAATTCTACAGTTTGACAAGAGGAGGGGGTGAATTTAATGGACATGAGACACTCTTCTCAGATTTTTCGAGTGCCAATTTGGTAACTTTAATTCGGAAGTGGAGGGATGGACTGCGGCTCCGAGGCGGAGCCTTGCCCCTACGGGGTCGCCCTCGCTTGCGCTCGAGCGCTCCTCTTTTGCTAAAGCAAAAGAGTCGAACCCATGGGTTCTCATCCCTATGTGTGGTAGGAGTTTGATCGGATAAGAAATTGTGTAGGAGAATAAAAGTTCGGAAGAGGAGGGATGGACTGCGGCTCCGAGGCGGAGCCTTGCCCCTACGGGGTCGCCCTCGCTTGCGCTCGAGCGCTCCTCTTTTGCTAAAGCAAAAGAGTCGAACCCATGGGTTCTCATCCCTATGTGTGGTAGGAGTTTGATCGGATAAGAAATTGTGTGAAGAGAAGTTCCGGAAGAGGAGGATTCGAACGTACGGTTTCCCGTAAACTGTTTTCAAGACAGTCGCGATCGGCCACTCTGCCACTCTTCCATGCGAAGCGAAAATACCATTCTAACTTATGTAAATGAAAAGATCAATAGTTTAGATGAATACGAGGGGATGGACTCGGCCCCCTTGCTTGTCGCCCTCGCTTGCGAAAGCGCTCCTCTTTTGCTGAAGCAAAAGAGTCGAACCCCCGCATAAGTTTCCCGTAAACTGTTTTCAAGACAGTCGCGATCGGCCACTCTGCCACTCTTCCATGCGAAGCGAAAATACCATTCTAACTTATGTAAATGAAAAGATCAATAGTTTAGATGAATACGAGGAGGGATGGACTGCGGCCCCGAGGCGGAGCCTTGCCCCTACGGGGTCGCCCTCGCTTGCGCTCGAGCGCTCCTCTTTTGCTAAAGCAAAAGAGTCGAACCCCCGCATAAGTTTCCCGTAAACTGTTTTCAAGACAGTCGCGATCGGCCACTCTGCCACTCTTCCATGCGAAGCGAAAATACCATTCTAACTTATGTAAATGAAAAGATCAATAGTTTAGATGAATACGAGGAGGGATGGACTGCGGCCCCGAGACTGCTAAAGCAAATTTCATAAAAAAGACAGTCGCGATTTTCTGCCACTCTTCCATAAGCAAAAGGCTAACTTATGTAAAATGAAAAGGATTATGGTTTGAATCATTGGAAAGAGCTAAAAAAATCACTATAGGCATGATTGAAAGACAAAATGCCACTATATAAATCAGTAGAGTTCATTGATGAATTGGTTAAAAAATTTAGAGGGGGGATTCCTTCGGTAGGGGCTGCAAGAAAAATTGAAGAAGCAACAGAGGGTAAAGTACGTAAGGAAGAATTGCTATTCCCTAATGATGTTCAAAATGAGGAGAATAATGAGTAAAGAAATTGAAAACTGCAAGCCTATCATTGTTTTTAAAGGGAAAAATATTAGAAGGGCAATGCATAACAACGAATGGTGCTTTGTTGTTAAGGATGTTGTTGAAGCTCTCACTGATACCACAAACTCTACTGACTATATTAAAAAAATGAGACTGCGTGATCCATCCCTTGCTGAAGGATGGGGACAAATTGTCACCCCCCTATCTGTAGAAACTGCAGGGGGAACACAAAAACTCAATTGCGCCAATACTGAAGGGATTTTTCGCATTATCCAATCCATTCCTTCCTTAAAGGCTGAGCCATTTAAGCGTTGGTTGGCCAAGGTTGGATACGAGAGGGTTCAGGAAATCGAGGATCCCGAACTTGCTACAAAACGAACACGCGCACTCTATAAAGCAAAAGGCTATCCCGATGATTGGATTGAAAAAAGGATGCGTGGCATTGCCATTCGCGAAGAGCTTACCAGTGAATGGGAAAAAAGAGGCATCAAGGAGCAGAAGGATTACGCCATTTTGACGGCAGAAATTTCCGAAGCGACATTCGGGGTAAGACCGTCAGAGCACAAAAAACTGAAACACATCAAAAAAGAAAATCTTCGTGACCACATGACCGATTTAGAGCTTATCTTTGGCATGCTTGGGGAAGCTTCTACCGCTGAAATTGCTATACAGAAGGATGCTCAAGGCTTTGAGGAAAATCGAGATGCTGCAAGAACTGGGGGGAAAATAGCAGGCAATGCTCGCAAGGAATTAGAACAGAAAAGTGGGCGAAAGGTCGTTAGTTCTTCAAATTTTAAAAACATTGCTATTTCGGTAGATGATTCGGAACTCTTGACCCATGATTCTTAATCTGAAATGGTACAAGGGACTGCGGCCCCGAGGCGGAGCCTTGCCCCTAGGGGGTCGCCCTCGCTTGCGCTCGAGCGCTCCTCCTTTGCTAAAGCAAGAGAGTCAATCCCCCAAATGAGTTTACTGTAAACTGTTTTCAAGACGGTCGCGATCGGCCACTTTGCCATGTAAAGCGAAAATTCCATTCTAACTTGTAAATGAAAAGATCAATAGTTTAGATTCATTCAGCAAGGAACTGTAAGTTAACATTTTGGTTGTTTTGATTGAGAAAATCTGTACACTTACGTAGCTTTTAGGGAGGTCGTTTTAATGCAGTTTCAGGTAACTTATGTGGATACTAGAAGTTTAGCTGTTAAGCGGTACGTTGTTGATTTTGAGCTGGAGGATAGAGCTGATAAAATTCGCGATCATTTTTTACAGGGCCTTAGTATAAAATCTCCGTTGAAATTAGAGATAAGGAAGGATTTAGAAAGAGGAGGCTGGGTTGAGATTGAGGGAAACAAGCCCATTTTAAGTGAAGGATACTCTAGCTACTCTGCTGTTGAGTTAAAAGTAACAAGGCTTTTTCATAATATCCACAAATGTAGTTGTCACCCATGCAATTATGCCAAGAGAAAACAAGGCGAGAAAAGTATTGGAGGTAATATTTGTGAGGTAATGGAGAATACGCTGCCAACAGTCGGGTTGGTCTCGTTTGTGATGCTACTTCTTATTGGAACACTCGCGGCAAATACGTATATGGTGAAAAGCCCTCCGTTTTGTGATGATGAGGAAAAATGTTGGTCGCAAATGGCTTTTTTTGGTGGCGAAGCCGCTGTGGGTTTGATTGCATCGGTAGTCTTTTGCTGCTGGTGTTGTCTTAGGTCAGATTGAAGTAACGATTAAATTTTTGATTAAGACAGTGGTTTTTTGTGAATTTCAAGTGAAAGTATGCTATCCCTATACCAATGCAAAAATGTAAGCCGAGTCTGCTAACTCTCTGTATGTTGATGTCTTTCCCCGTTGTGGGAGCGGTAATTTTTACCCCCGCGCTAGCCAGACTGGTGAATGATTTTGGTATTTCAACGGGCTTATCTCAGATGACTGTGGCAGTGTATTTGGGTGGGTATGCCTTGGGTCAGCTCCCATATAGCTGGCTTTGCGCCCGTTATGGGCATAAAAGTGCTATCTATATTGGGATTGGCATTTTCATTTTTGGATCGGCACTTTGTGCTTGGGCGCCAACATTTGGTTGGTTGATGGTCGGAAGAGCCGTTATGGCGCTGGGTGCAGCCGTGGGTTTGATGATGACTTTTACGCTTGTAAGTCAATTTTATTCTGTTGATGAGGCGCGTTCTATTTTTGCTTATACGGCAATTTCTATGGCGATAGCGCCAGGCCTTGCCAATCTTGTTGGGGGATTGCTAACAGGGTTTTTAGGCTGGAAGAGCTGTTTTTATTTTTTGATTTTGTACGCTTTGCTGTTGGGGACGTCAGCTAAGCGGCTGCCTAACATCGAAAATCGAGAAGACCGCGCGGTATTTAGTTTAAGAAGTTATGTGAGTGCTCTGACAAATCCACGTTTTTTGACTTTGACGTTTGCCTCGGCTTTAACTACAGCGCTAGTATACGTGTTTGCTTCGACCGCTCCGTTGACGACCATTTATTTGTTGGAGGTTGCTCCTCAAGTCTATGGCTTTGTCAGCTTGATCCCTTTTATTGGCACTGTCAGTGGGTGTTTCGTTTCAGCAGCTCTAGCCGAAAAACTATCAGCACATAAGGCCATTGGTTTGGGTGTTGGGGTAAGTTTTACTGGTGCTTTGCTAAAGTGGTTGCTGGTGCAGGTGTTTGGCTTACATGTGTGGACGCTGTTTGCACCGATGCCTTTGATTTATTTTGGGCTTCCGTTTGTATATTCGAACGGAGCGGCAATCGGGCTTAGCTTAATTGAGGATAAGACGGTAGGTTCTTCGATTTTTTGCGTAGGGAATATCGGTTTGTCACTTTTGGGTGTACTGATGATGGGTTGGATGGGGATCTCTTCTATTACCCGCTTGCCCATCGTTTTTTTGGGGATGATGGCACTAATGGCAACGCTCTTTGTAGTTAATCTGTTTCTAGGTAAAGGTGACGTAGCTGCGACTCAACCGGCGAACGAATCGTAAGGTTTTTTCCTATTTGCATGCCTGCTTCTACCGATTGTGGACAAGTTTTGCGAGTGCGCAAGGTCTGATGCAGGTGAGGGTAGGGCATCCATAGATGCTCCGTCAGGTTTTTCTCTAGCGCGATAAGACCGGGCTTAAATGGCTTTTGGATGGGACGAATTTTCCTCAGATAGCCTTTGGCAATTCCATCAAAAAAAGCGCTTTTTAGCCCTTTACCATGTACTTTCCATAGGATTTCAAATTCATGGTTTAGATAGGTTGCAATGTATTCGGCAGTGGTAACGTTTTGAATAGGTCCGAAAACTTCTAGGTAGGATTCGCCTTGCCCGCGATTAAAGACGGGATGTACCCCAAAAGTGCGTAAAATTTCGGTAATAGAGTGCCATTTTGGAAGGGAACGCTTGCCGCTTAGAACACGGCGCACGGCAAGTTCGGCATTGGTGCTTGCAGGGTTTTTTAAAAGCAGTTCATTGGCTTTGATTAGCGCGCTTTGAGCTTCATGGGGGTTGGTGCTGTTTGATAGCGCTAGAAGTTTTTGGATTTTGCACGAGATTTTGTGATTTGAGGGTGTATCGATGAATTTACGTGCCTCATAGACAGATGTGCCCCAACCAAATTGACGGCAAGTATCTCGAAAGTAGGTGCTGTGCGTAAGGTCGTTTTTTTTGATCCAGCAGTAGTAATGGGCAAGTTCATGACGAAGTGTGTCAAGTAGGTCGGTGTCGTCTGTAAGAAAATGTTTATTGAGACCAATTTCAAAGATGGCTGAGTTGAAGTACCCAAGCATATCAGCTCCCTCAAAAACCACAATATGAAGGGGATAGCGCATATTAGCAATGGAAAATCGCTCGCGCAAGACTTTGATGTTCATTTCACATTGTAAAATTTGTTTGGCACATTCTTTGGTTTTGCTGATGAATGCGATAATGGCTTGAGAATAGATGTGTTGCATGGTATGATAACGTTTTTTAAACCCACATCGGAGGATACCATGAAACGATTTTTTGTTGCTATCATTGCAGCACTCATGGCAACCGTGACAATGCAAGCAGAGGACAAAATGCAAGAAAACCCTATTGTTGTTTTTGAAACAAACCAAGGCTCAATCGAAATTGAATTGATGCCCAAAGTCGCTCCTAAGACCTGTGAAAATATGCTCAACCTCATTAAAAAAAATTACTACGATGGTGTAACATTTCATCGCGTGATAAAAGATTTTATGATTCAAGGTGGCGATCCAACGGCGACAGGCGCTGGTGGCGAGTCTTCTTTTGGTAAAGAGTTCAAAGATGAGATTTCGTCTGCCGTGCGCTTTACCGAACCTGGCCTTTTAGCGATGGCTAATAGAGGTCCTAACACCAACGGAAGCCAATTTTTTATTACGACAAAATCAACACCCCATCTTAATGGCAATCATACGATTTTTGGCAAGGTGGTAAAGGGATACGATGTTGTCCAAAAAATTGAAAATGCTAAAACAACTATGCAAGATCGTCCTATCGAAGTGCAGAAAATTGTTAGGGCTTATATCAAGGAAGAGAGTTAGATAGCCTCTTGAACGGGCTCAATTTCTTTGTGACCTCCAGGGAGAGCAACAGACTGTAAATTGAGCCAAAATCGCCAAGTCGTTCCAAGTGCATTAGCAAGGTCTAAGGCTGTTTGTTTAAAAACGTCGCTGTAGGTGACTGTGATTTTAGTTGACTTCGAGGAGCTCGATTTCGAAGATTAAATCTTCCCCAGCTAAGGGATGGTTAGCATCTAATTTGACCGTGTTGTCATCCATATCGACCACTGAGACAATGATAACCCCACTCTCTTGATCACCAATTTGTAGTTTTTGTCCAATAGTGAGGCTTAAGTCAGGAGGTAGCTCGCCTCGGTTGACTTCTGCTACTAGATCTTCTCGTTTAGGGCCATAAGCTTCATTGCAAGGGATGGTAACGGTTTTATTTTCGCCACAGGCCATGCCAATAACTGCCTGTTCAAACCCTTTAATGATTTCCCCAGATCCCACAACAAATTGGATGGGTTCAATGTTTTTGGAGGTGTCAAATACGGTTCCATCTTGAAGTTTTCCGGTGTAGTGCACTTTGACTGTGCTGCCTTTTTCTGCTTCTGCCATCTGATCCTCCAGTTTCCCCCCCGTATCTCATCTATTTGTGGATATGTCAACTTCTTTTAGTTGTAAATAATATATGAAGGTTCTATTTTCGATTAATCATTGGGAGAAATAGATGGTTTCAGCAGTAAGTTTAGGTAGTACTCATTTATACCGAAATCCGGTAGTCGATAGGGTCCAGCGTTTTGTATCGGCTAATTGGCAGGTGCTGTTTTTAGGTCTAGTTGGAGTTGTATTAGTTGGTACGCTAGCTTATAAGTGTTGTCATGTGGTGCCCTCTAGAGTCGTTAATAAACCTACCGGTAGTAGAGGCACTGATAGGACGTCTCCCGAAGTCAATGCTAAACCGACGGAAAAGGTAGTTAACACGGAAAAGGTAGTTAACGTAGTGCCTTCTGAAGTTGTTGCTAAGCCAATAGATCGGGAAGCTATTCATGAAGTGCCTTCTGCAGTTGTTGCTAAGCCAACAGATCGGGAAGTTATTGAAGCTGTGATGTGTTTAGACCCTGAAAGGATCAGAAAGTGTATCAGCGAGGGTGGGAATATTAATGCAAAAGGACCAGGGAATACTTCACCATTGATAATTGTTATTGTGAACGCTTGCCTTTTCTACGAGGAGGCAAAAGCTGCTTTTGATACGCTGTTGGAGCTGGGATTCGATCCTTCTGCTCAAGATAAAAATGGGTTGACAGCTCTTCATTTCGTATTTCTGTTTTCTGGGGCAGTGGGACAGCAAAAAGCAGCCCATTTTGTAAAAGGCCTTCTAGATAAGGGGGCTGATTATAATCTTAAGGATTCACTTGGGGTTTCAGCAAAGGATCAGGCAAGAGTTGAGTTTGGTTTTCTACGCATAGCATTTGAAGACGCCGGGGTAAAATTTGACGATGACTTACCTGGCTTGAGCCGGGGCGCACAGGCACTATCTGATAGTGAGTCAGAGGATTCGAGCGATGATGAAGGAGTACAATCTGACGATGACTCACCTGACTTAAGCAGAAGCGCACAGGCACTATCCGACAGTGAATCAGTTGGCTCAAGCCAAGATTCAGAGATGCGCATGTTTATTTGATAGCTTGATTTGAAGCTGGATTATTTAATTTAAGCTCAGGGGAAGAAGTGGAGCGCTGCTAATCTGGATTATGCAAAGCCCAAAAGAGTTAGAAGGGGTGTGATCGCATCTCGTGGCCGGCCTTGGTAAGGATAGGCATGTATGGAAAGAGCGGGATTGTAGTTCATTTCTATGATGCAGTAGGTGTCTTTTTGGTCGGGATTTTCTATCATCATGTCCACTCCGCAAATGACCGCTCCCATTGTTTTGGTGGCCTTTATGGCTAGGTTTTTGTAGTAGGGATGGATTGTGTCGGTTACATCAATTGGATCTCCACCAGTAGAGACGTTGGAGTTTTCGCGCAGGTAGATTTTTTTCCCCTTGGGAGGAATCGATTGAGGTGTTAATCGCTGTTTTTTCAGATGAGCTTTTTCAGTGGTATTGAGTTTGATGTGCTGCTTTGGTGGTTTGAAGGAGTAGGGGTTTAGATTTTTACTCGTAATGAGCTGTTTGATGGTATGGACTCCATCTCCAGTGACGTTGGCAGGTTCGCGTCTTAGCACACCAATCACATTTCCATCCATCACTAGAAAGCGGTACTCGTGGCCAGAAGCGAATTGTTCAACGAGAACAGATGGAGCATATTGAAAGGCCACTTCTAGGGCTTTATTGTAGGAGCTTTGATTGGTGACAAAGGCAATGCCTATGCCGAAGTTGGCAGTGTTGGGTTTGACCACAAGTTTGGTTTTAGGTCGGTAGGCTGCTTGGGCGTCTTTGATGTGGTGGAAAATTTGACCGTGAGGCACTTTGAATTTGGCCTCTTTTAGTAGCTGTTTGGTCACCGCCTTGTTTTCCATGAGCAAGGGTGAAATGTAGGTGTCAAGCGCAGTCTTGGTCGCTTGCTGGACGATGTGCATTTGGTTGCCTTGAGTTAAACGCACGATGTTGTCTTGCCAATCAAGAACTTCCACTTTTATTTTTTTTTCTAAAGCACCACGAATAAGCAGTTGTGTGCTGTGTTCTAGATCTTCATAGCCTGCCAGGTAAAAATGGTCGTTTGCTTCTAAGGTTTCGTGTTCGATCAGTGACTTGTGGGCTTTTATTTTGAGCTCTTCTGTGGATTTTGTATTTCCCAGTGTTTTTTTGTGGGCTTTGGCCAAGGATAGTCCGAGAGCTATAAAGTCGTTATGATGATTTTTTAGATCGGCGAGTATGCGTGCGGATAGCGTCAGATTGGAATCGTCAACTTGCGGAAGATAGCCTGGGTCTATTTGGGTGATTAACTCATTGGCCACGGTGCGGAGCGTTTTGGGGCCCTTGGTAGTTTGTAACAGTAATTTGGGGTGGCGTCCTTGCAATGCGACATTATTTTGATTGGCAGTGAGGTGGGCGATTTCTGTTTTGGAAAGGGGCGGGCTTTTTTTATCGAGACAAAAATGGAGGAATTTTTCCGTGAATTCTAACTGGGCTATGTCAATACCAAGCGGCTCGTAGGGGTTGAGATCAAGCGCTCGTACTTCTAGGTAGTCTATCCCGTTTGTTTGCAGACCAATGAGAGGATTACCATTGTCATGGAGATTAGATTTGGGACGGATTCGGCTGTAGAGCTCACCGGGAATTTGCAGCAGATTGCTGTTTAGACCATAGCCTTCATAGGCGGGGTAAGACGTTGTAAGTGCTTGCTGGATATCGTGGATATATTGCTGGAGTGTATTGTAGGAAATAGCAATTTGGTTTTGTATGCGGCTGTAGTAGCCAAAGTGAGAAAGACGCAAAGAGGTGGCATAGGGCGAATAGTAAAGATCACCCAGTTTTTTTAGGCCTAATGGTTTTTTGGAAAAGTAGCTTTTATGTGCAAAAGGAGAGGCTCCAAAAAGGTAGGAGAGTAACCAGCCATAACGCAAAAAATTTCGGATCGTACCCATCATTTTTTCAGAAGATGGGTGGGACTGAAATGAGTAATTGGCGTGTATGCCAGAGATCATTTGCATTTGGATAGGGTAGCGCTTGGCCAGACCTTCGCGATAGAGCGATTTGGCTTGTCCGCGATTAGATGTGCCAAAATCGGCGATACGAATGTCTTTTAATACCGGCGGCATGCTAAATGGCCAAAAGAGCTCGGTGTTTTCACAGGTAAAAAAGTAGCGCTGCAGCTTGTTTAGAAAGTGCAATGAAGCAGGGATTGTTTTGAAGGGTGGCGTGACTATTTCGAGTTGTGCTTCTCCAAAATCGGTGGTGAAGTAAGGGTGTGTTAGTTTGGAACCAAGACATTGTGGATGGTCAGTCTCTGCAATGTGTCCATTGGTTGTGATGCGGATAGTTTCTCTTTCGATGCCAAACATGTTCTAAACCATACTCTAAAATCTATTTTTTTAAACAGTATTTTTTTGTTTAAAGTTATTGTAATTTTTATTATTAAAAGTATTGAGGGTTATTCATGCGGTTTTTTGTTTTTTATACTTTAGTTGGCGCTTTATTTTTTGGTTGCGCGCGTATTCCGAAAAAAGATTTACAGGCTAGACTTTCTCCTCCTTTGTCTATCGACCGAACTAAAGAAATTGCGCTAGCAGAAGGTGATTTTGAACCAGGTGAGTGGCCGGGACATAATTGGTGGTTTATGTTTGAGGATCCGCAATTGACACTTTTGATTGTCCGCGTTTTAGAAAATAACCCGAATATGGGTATCGCTAGCATGCGCGCTAAAGTTGCTTTGCAAGAGGCCTATATTGTGAGATCGGCGCTTTTTCCACAGCTGACTAGCGGAGCCGAAGTGAATTGGGAGCATTTAAGTTCACAGAATTTGTATCGATTCCCGCCTTCTAGGATACCCCCCAATATTTATCAGCTAGCGCTTGGTCTAGAATTGAATTACGATTTTGATATCTGGGGAAAAAACAAACAGCGTTACCAAGCTGCATTGGGTGAGGCCAGAGCATCTGTTGCCGAAGCTGCCATGACTAAGCTCAGCTTATCTACTGCCGCAGCCAGAGGGTATTTTAGTTTGCAAACTGAAATCGAAAAAGAAAAAGTCTTACGCCGTCGCGCTCAAGCGGAAAAAGATTTGCTGTATTTAGTGGAAAAGCGCTTTGAGCATGGATTAACCAATGAGCTAAAAGTCAAGGAGCAAAAAACTAGGGTTTATCAAACAGACCAAGAGCTTGTGGCCAATACTGAAAGAATTGCTTTGGGTAAGAATTTTTTGCGCGCTTTGATGGGTGATAGCCCAGATAGCGATGAAGAAATGCTCACACCTCAAGCTCGTTATACAGGCAAGTTTCCGCTTCCGGAGCGGTTGTCTTTAGATCTGATTGCCAGGCGTCCAGATGTCACTGCTAGAGTTTGGCAGGTAGAAAAAGCCGCTCATTTAATCGGCGCTGCCAAGGCATTGTTTTATCCTGATTTAAATTTACTGGCCGCCGGAGGTTTTTCTAGCCTTTCTTGGAATATGTTTTTTAATAAATCTAGCCTTGCAGGCCAGCTGAATCCGGCAATCCATTTACCCATTTTTTTGGGAGGAAAGTTGCGCGCTAATTTGGATGCCAGGGTTGCTGAATTTGAAGAGATGGTTTACGAGTACAATCATACGCTGTTAGTGGCAGCAGAGGAAGTTGCAGATAGCATCACGAATGTGCAATCGGCAAGCCAGAGGCTGAAGGATCAGGTCCAAGTGGTAGATGAAATAGCCGGCATTTATGATTTGTCTTTTGCCAATTATAAATCGGGTCTCGATTCGCGTATACAGCTACTCGAGCGGGAAGTGGCCTATTTGGATGCTCAAATGAAGCAATATGAAATTGAAGGTGAGCGTTTGATCCAGATAACGGGGTTAATTAAAGCTTTAGGTGGCGGCTATGAAGACCACTGTAACAAACAAGCAGAATGGGAAGAAGATGCCAGATCAGCCTGTGGAAAATAATGACTTGCAAGTAAAGCGTAAGAAATACTTGGCGTGGACCACTACCATTTTGGTGGTGATCGGTGTGGTGTGTTTTCTGATGTGGTGGTTTTATTTTCGTATCGAAGACTCCACCGAAGATGCCTACGTACACGGCAATGCTTTAGAACTGACAACCCAAGTGCCCGGTATTGTCAAATCGATTAATACCGACAACACCTATTTCGTGCAAAAAAATCAGGTGCTCATCGAGCTTGATCCAACAGATTATGAGCTGCAGCTGCGTAAAACAGCAGCTGATCTGGGACAAGCTGTCCGGCATGTGGCCACGTTGTTTGACGATGTAGGTGAAAAGAGAGCGGAGATGGAGCGGGCTCAGGCCGAGCTTATTAAAGCCCAGCAGGATTATGATCACCGAGCGGGGGTGATTGGAATTGGGGGCGTGTCGCTTGAAGATTTTGAACACTCTCAGGCCGAGCTTAGATCTGCAAGAGCCGAGGCGTCAAGAGCACAGTGCGCCTACGAGGCAGCTGTTGCCAGGGTGGATAATACAACGCTGTATACTCATCCTGAAGTGATTGCTGCTCAAGAAAAAATGAAAGAGGCCTATGTCAATTTAAGGCGTACCAAAATCGTGGCTCCTACCGATGGTATTGTTGACAAAAGAAGCATTCAAATTGGTGAGTGGGTGAATCCCAATGATCCGCTCTTGGCAGTAGTTCCCATCGATCAAATGTGGGTGGAGGCTAATTACAAAGAAATTCATTTGAAACGGATTCGCATAGGGCAGCCGGTTAAAATGCACGCCGATATTTATGGCGATGAGGTGCTTTTTAACGGTAAAGTGGTGGGCCTTGGCATGGGAACTGGCGCGGCATTTTCGATTTTGCCACCTCAAAATGCTACTGGCAATTGGATCAAAATTGTGCAGCGATTGCCGGTTAGAATTAGCTTTGAGCCCGAACAGCTGCGCCGCTATCCACTACGCATCGGCCTTTCAATGGATGTGACTGTCGATACTAAAAATGAGCGCGGTGGAGTCATTCCGCCGCCCCAAAATGTTTTGGAGCCGATGTACTACACCGACGTGTATAGCCATCAGGAAGATGGCGTCCAAGAATGGGTTGATGCCATCATGAGGCAGAACGTGCCGAGACACTTATGTCAGTAAGCAAGATCCAGCCGTTTAGGGGGCTGACCTTGGCCCTTTTGACATTGTCACTATCGCTTGGCACCTTTATGATGGTGCTCGATTATTCGATTGCCAACGTTTCGATTCCTTATATAGCCGGAGATTTGGGTGTTTCAGACACCAATGGTACATGGGTGATCACCTGTTTTGCTGCGGGCAACGCTATAGGGCTGCCACTGACAGGCTTTATCAGCGATCGCTTTGGCAGTGTGCGAACTTTTGTTGCCAGTATCATTTTGTTTACGCTTTTTAGCTGGTTTTGTGCAGCAGCATTTAATTTTCCGATGCTTTTGATTTCTCGTTTTTTTCAGGGATTTTTTGCCGGCCCTTTAATTCCATTATCGCAAAGTTTGCTTTTAGTGTTTTACCCGCCAGCTAAGCGTAAGCTGGCTCTTGCTATTTGGTCGGCAGTCGTGGTAGTCGGTCCAATTTTAGGCCCGATTTTGGGTGGCTATTTGACGTATAACTACGTTTGGCGTTGGATTTTTTATATCAATATTCCGTTTGGCGTGATTGCAGCTTGGATTACGTGGCAACTAGCTAGGATGAATGACACCGAGCCGGTCAAGCGCAACATAGACTTTATAGGGCTGTCACTTTTGGCAATTGGAGTCACATGTCTTCAAGTAATGGTCGATAATGGTCAGCAATACGACTGGTTTCGCTCTGATATGATTTGGACTTTGATGATAGGGTCTTTTATTGGATTTATTTTTCTGATCATCTGGCAGCTTACTTCCCACGATCCGCTGATTGATTTAACACTTTTCAAAAACCGCAATTTTGCGGTGGGTACTTTTGTAACCGCTGTGGCCTACATGCTATTCTTTGGAAATATGGTGGTCTTGCCACTTTGGCTCCAAGAATTTATGGGATATACTGCCCAGTGGGCGGGTTTTGCTCTAGCTTGGATGGGCTTTTTGCCGCTGGCTTTGATGCCACTTCTGGTCAAACTCATGCAAAAATATAGTCTACGTCCAATTGTGGGCTTATGCATGACCCTTTTTTTTGCCACATTTATGTCTTTTAGTTTTTTTACTCCTCAAGTTGGTTTTGAATTTGTTGCGCTAAGCCGGTTTTGCCTCGGGTTGCCAATTGCCTTTTATATGGCGCCTCTGGCCACCTTAACTCTGGCCAGACTTCCTCCTGAGAAACTGGCAATGGGCTCAGGGATCTTTCACTTTGTGCGGATTTTTTTTGGAGGTGTGGGAACATCGCTTATTACGACACTATGGGAGCGAAGAACCATCTTTCATCACTTTAACTTAGCTAGTACTCAAACACCTTTTAATCCTATGACCCAAAGCGTGCTCCATCTGTTAGACCAAGTGCATCTGACCGGAAAACGAGGTTTGGATGCTCTGAATATGCTTGTCGATCAGCAAGCAGCGCTGCTAGCCCTTAACGATGTATTTTGGGTAAGTGCGTGGTGTTTTGTTCCACTCATTGGGTTGACGTTCTTGTTTAAACGCCGACCTCAGTTCGATCCAGACAAGGCACATTAATCTCAATTTCGATTTGGATATGATTGGCTCAGAAGAATTTTAATGAATACCTCCAGCAAAATCGATCATATTTCGTGTGGCTTTAAAGCTCTTTTTCGAACCAAAATCTTGGGAGATTTGTCTATGAGAATTTATTTTTATCATGAGGTAAGTGTTACTAGTGCTAGATGCTGATTTGCAGCTAGCCCTGAGCTATATAATACCTTTTATTCTTAGTAGGGGCCTAGTCGCAATTGGGCCGAGTTAACCTTTTTGCATGCGTCCCATGTTGTCGTAGATTTCCATAGAATCGCGCTCTAGAGTCATGCATGTTGTATAGAGTTGCTCTATGGATTCGGTTTCTCTTCGAGTTTGTGGCGCTAGGGAAACCTGGGAACTGATGAAGTCTTGAAGCAGGTCGTGCACGGTATCTAAATCAACATTGAAAGGTTTTCTCATGAATACCGCTCCAGCTGCTTTGGAAGGCCTGCAAAAAGCAGCAAAGGAGGGACAGCAGTTGACGTTGCCAAAGAGCTCTTCATGATGAGATTTTTGGATTTCATCAGCGTGAATTTGCGTGCTGATGGCAAGTTTCGGAGCCGGTGTTTGCGCAGTGTTATCGGCATAAGTTTTGTGGGCATGTACCGGAAAACTGCTAAAAGTAACCGCTTTTTCAATGGTGGCGTTACCCATCAGAGGCCTCTTGCAAAGCGCGCATAGCACCTTCTAAGTTAGGTTCGGTTGAGAGTTCGGTACAGACAGCTTGGTTTTGAGCGGTGATGCGGTTAAAGTCATCGATGGAATTGATGATCTGGGGCCGGACAAAAACGAGGATGGCTTTTTTGTCTTCGTCATCATTGGTTTTGCTAAAAAGAGAGCCCACAATCGGTAGACCTCCAAGGCAAGGTAGACCGGTTTTGCGCTTGGTTGATGTGTTTTTTACCATGCCAGATAGAACCAGGAAGCTTTGATCTGGAACGTGGGCACTGGTGAGCATATTGGTTTTAGTTGTTAGGATGCCATCAGAGTTGTCGCCGCGCGAAAATCGATTGGGCTCTGCCTGCGAAATTTCTTCGGTGATTTCAAGAGTGATGATGTCTTGCTTCCCAAGCCGTGGTTTAATATTTAAAGAAACGCCTACATCGCGGTATTCAATGTTTGCAGTAGTCTGCTGGGCGGCGCCAACAGTATTGACTACTGAGCCGGTAAAGGGGATATTTTCCCCGCAGAAGATGTTGGAGGTTTTATTATCTTGCGTGATGATTTTTTGGTTAAGCATGACTTTGCTTGAGCCTTCTTGCTCTAGGGCTGAGACTAGCGTTCCCAGGGTAAGAAAAGTTTTGCCTTTATGAAGGATGATATCGCCGATAATGCTGAGGTCAAAACCCCGGCCAAGCGGTGTCTGGCTAGGCCCAGCTGGGGTGTTTTTGGCATTGATCCCCTGAAAAGTGCTGGCAAAGCTGCGGCCTTTTGGTCCCACGCCCACCTCTCCTAGTCCAAACCCTAGGCTATCTTTGAGCTTGCCTCCGGCCGCCCAGTCAACGCCAAATTCTAGCGAGTTGCGCACGTTGGTTTCGACCACAAGCACCTCGATGAACACTTGCCGCAAGGGGATATCTAGGCTTTCAATCAGGGCCGTTAATTTTTTTACGCCATCTGGCTGCCCCGAAAATAGCAATGAATTGGTGGCTTTGACCCATTGCATGGAATTGATGGCTGACAGAAGGTCGGGAGAAGCTCCTGGTTGCGCTTTAATTTGATGGGCAATTTGTTTGACCGTATCTAGGATTTCAGCGCCATCGTGGTATTGCAGTTTATAGACGTGGAATTTGTCTTGAGGAGGAATCACAGCAACTGGGGGCAATGCAATGACGGGTTCAGGTTCGGGCTCTGCTTCGATGTTTTTTATGACGTAGTAGCCGTTACGGGGAATGGCTTTTTGTCCGTATTCTCCGAGCAGTCCGATGAGAAGATCAAGAACTTTATCAGGGTGAGTGGGCTTGCCAGAGATGACATTGACCGGATAGGCAAGTTCGTTTTCATTGAAAATGAAGTTCACTTTAGCAATTTTGCTGACGAAGCGGACAAATTCGGCCATAGAAACCTCGCTAAAGTTGATGACATAGCCATCTTCAGCAGGCGGTTTCACTTCGGGTAAGTGGATGGCATCATCTGCCAAAATAAGTGTTGAAAGACTGCAAATCAGAAGGATTAGCTTTTTCATTTTTCCTCTTGGTTATTCCGTACGCCGGTCTCCATCTTACAAGTGAGGAAATAATAAATCTAGTCATTTTTAATCATAAATGACAAAAATTAGTTACTAATGAATTGTAAATCACTTTTACAAAAGAGCATAAACGCAACTTTTCTTTACACAATATTAATCTTTATTTGCGGAGTACAAGAAGCTAGTAAGTTGGCTCAAGTATCCACTCCTTTCTGCAGCTTGTTGTTTGAGTTTGATTGCCTCTAGTTCTTTAGCTAGAGTGTCGAGTTCGCTTCTTAGCTTTTTGTTTTCTTTTTGTTGCTCTCTGGCCTGGGCCATAAGAGGCATTACATTAAATAAAAAATCTAGTGTTGGATGCGAGGCGTTTTGTTCTTTGAGAAAAGAAAGGAGCCATAGACAAGTTTTGAAATCGCTGGCTGGCTGGTAGAGTTCTTGGGCGTACGTGCTTAAGATTGAGACAGCGGTCTCACGTTTATTTTGTTGGAGCATTAAGAAGTAATAGAATTTGTAGGCCTCAAGGTTCTTTTGATTTTGATGAATAGAGGCTATAGCGGCCTTTTCAGCATCTTCTGGAAATTTTTCTTGCAGCAACTTTGCCGCGCTTAGTTGAAAGGTAGAGTTGCGCTCAGGGTTGTTGCAAGCGGGGAGTTGTTTCAATTGCTCGTAGGCTGCATCGGGCAGTGTAGGTAACTTATTGCAATCATCGAGAAAAGCTTGAATATTGAAAGCTTCGGGGATCAATCGAAGAATATGGGTATGTGCTTTGATGGTATTTTCTGCTTCCTCTGCTAGCCTGGCGTATTCAAGCATTAGGGTTGCTAGTCGAAATTTCTGAGGGTTTTCATTAAAAGCTTGTTCAGCAAGTTTGTGGGCATATGACCATGACTTGCCTTGGGCATAGATTGGCATGAAATGCTCTGCAAATGCTAAACGATCTTCAGGTGTCTTTGCTAACTGATGGTAAAAAGCGCCTGTTGGGTCAAGCTGAAATAAGCGGTCTAAATCTTGTACTGTGGTGGATTGAACCCCATCGTAGATAGAGATAATTAGACATCGGGTTTTAATTTCAGCAGTGGTATTTTGGTTTAGGACATATGTAGCGCACAGATGCTTCAGGGTTTGTTTAGGCAGTTGATCTGAAAAAATGGAGTGGGGATCGAATTCAGGATCAGCCTCTATGATTGCGCGAAGTTCTCCTGCCACAGCGGGATCTACAACCTGATGGTAATTACGAAGTTGTTTTACTCTTGCTTTTACTTCCAAATCGGGTTTCTTTTCCCGCTTATAGATAGCGGCAAGCCATGAAAGCGTTTTTTCAGGAAGGTCATTTTCTAGTCCTAGTTCTTCTATAGAGGTATCTGGGGCCAGATTAAATAGGCAATCTAGTTGCCCCCGCATTGCGTCATCTTCTGGTTGAAGAAGGGAAATGAGTTTTTTTCGTGATGCAATTTCTTGGTCCTGTTTTTTTTCTTGCTCATAAAGATTGACCAGATGAGCCATCACGCGTATTTTAATAGCAGGATGGTCATTGATTGCTCCAATGTCTTCCAAAATCTTAAGCCCGGTTAAATAACTTCTCTCGGCTAGCTCGGAGCGCTCTTTTTGTGTTTGTAATCCCAACCAAAATAGCCCCATAGCAATAGTGGATTTAACACTGAGCCCATAGGGGGGCTGGGCTTGGATTTTGCTTGCAACATCAAGCGTCTCGGGTAGAGTTATGCAAGGTAGAAGTTCAAAAAAATTGCGGTAAGCTTCGCTCCACTGCTCGTTTTCTACGCGCCGTAACAGAGATTGTTTCAGGCTTTGTTCAAGAGATACATCCGGGGTGTAGGCTCCTATAGGCACTTCTTCGTATGGGTTGGTTTGATAGGCTCCTTTCCAGTTTTTAGGGACTTGGAAAACTGGCTTGGTGTCGTCGTGAGAAAAAATACAATTGGGACCGTGAATGCGGATATATTCGCCATCAAACTCAATCCAGACTGTGGCAGAGCTTAAAAATGTCGCTGTAAATGTATAATCCCGGGTACAACTGGCAAGGGCTGCGGTAAATGCTATGAACTGCTGACTGTCTGACTCTACCGTAATATCTGGGTTATGTCCGAAGATTTTTATCGAGTCCCGATTAAATATGCGAGTAACTTCTGCAACTGCTGCCATATGGGCCTCCAAAATAAAATAGGGGTTGATTATCTAAATTGAAGGATTCAAATCAAGAGAAATTACCAGAAGTAAGATAGGTCGATGGTGAGAGTGTCGTCTGAGTGCCCCTTATATGCGGGCAGTCGGTAGTAAGGCGTGGAGCCTCCGGGGCCGAAGGCAAGTTGTCCTGTAGCTACATCATTTTTACCGTAGAGTTTATTGTGCATGTACTCGATGGATAGCAGAGCGCCTTTAAAGATGTAGACTGAGTAGGTGAGGTCTAGGCGCCATTTCGGAACGTTGAAACCTACCGATTGAAAGGTTTCGCTAAAACCCAAAGCAATACCCGATGGGCGCTCTCCAATGTTAAACTGATAAGAGGCTTCCACATCAAATGCCAGAGGACGGGCGCCTTTGAAAGTTTTGCCACCATTGGTGCTGTAGCCGGCATCTTGAATAGCAAAGGGACGCAGGGCAGTATTAAACTCGTAGACGAAAAACCAATGGTCGCCAATTTGGGTGCTTCCATTAAAATTGAGCCCTGGCACAACATGTTTGAGTTTATTGGTGTTGCGAGTATTGGCAAAGGCCACTTGAAATCCTAGTCCATCAGCAATGTTGCGAATAAATCCAGCTTGAAAGAGGTTTTTGGTGATACCTGGGTTAAAATGGACCCCTAAATTCAAGCCAAAGTTATTGATGTTGTTACCCGAATCGGCGTGACTCTCTCCTTGGAGAAAGTAAAATTGACCTAAGAAGCGGTTGTCGTAGTAGCCGATAGTAGCGTCCTGAGCCAGCACGCGAAAAAGGATTTCGGTTAATGGGTCGTTGAATCCGTTGTAGCTATTATACTGTCCAAAAGGCACGAAAGTTTGTCCAATAGTGGTGTACATCGGGAAAATATTCAGATCTCCGATGGTCACAAAAGCTACATCCAAAAACAGGTTATTGGTTGCAAGCCGACTGTTAATGACGGGATTGGGAAAGTCTTCATACTGGATAACCATAAAACCGGTGATGGCTTTGTAGGCAATCAACATGTCTAGTTCTGCACCAGTAAGGTTAATGCCAGACTGTGGTCGGCCAGTGGGGTCTTCTGAAATAAACCCAGTGCCTTCCACTTTACCACTCAGCATGACGTGGGGATTTTTAACCGCATAACCTTTCGATTTGTAGTACTTTTCAACCCGATCGTGACCGATCAGCAAATCAAGGTCCTGATTCACTTGTGAGAGTTGCGCCATGAGGTGGTTGCCGGCAAAGGTTGAGCGCACTCCGGGGTAAGGAGAAGTGCCTACAAGTGTGCCGAAGAGTTCTGTAATGGTTTCAAGCGTGTCGCTTTTTTCTAGGGCCGTTTCATCCTTTTCCTCTTGCACCAGGCCGTTGGGATAGCCTGAAGGGCTGTTGCCTGGATCGGGGCAACCTGCCAGCATTAAGAGAATCGACGCTAATTGACACAACATGCGCGCCATTTAATCAGAGATTCTAATTATCTATCAAGAAAAAGGAGCGCAAGCATTCAGGTTGTGCGCTGCGGCAAGCCGAACTATTTTCTTTTAAAGCTTTGCTGTTTATTCCTGCTGTCGTTACTATGCTGAAAATTATTGGCATAAGGAGTTTCAAAATGAGCATGATTTATCTCTCTTCAAAAAATAAACCTGATAATTTTTTTCCTATAGAAGGAGAACTAACAGTCTGCATAGGTCCAGGTTCGAGAATCATGCATGATTGTCTGCGCATTGGTTTGAACCTCTTTCGAGATGGTTGGAGCTCCAAAGTCAATGAATTGGGTTATGCAGAAGGCCGCTACTCTTTTAAAAAAATATCGGATCTGAAACTACAGTCTATATTGGACTTTCCGTCGCTTTTAGGCCCAAATCGTTGCGCTTTTGTTATTCTGCATTTTAAGGAGGTGGCTTACAGGTTTGGCAAGAATGTCAATTGCCGGGATAGGATTTTAATTCTAGAAGCGGAACACCCTAGGATTATTGGGTTATTGACACATCGTTCCCTCCCTGAAAGGGATTATCCCCTTACACGATCGCTTGAGAAAATATATGACCAGGGACTGCGTTTTTTCCTATCTCCAGATATGGCTATCCGTTTTAGTTTCACTCTACCCTTACATGATTCCACACACTTGCAAAAGCTAGTATGGCGTTCCGGATGGTCTAACCTGACTCAAAGTAACCTGCCAGCACTACAGAACTTGACAGTTTGTGAGTGGGGTTCAATTCAATTTGACCCAATGTTAGAATTTATGAGACGCCACAATCAACTTGCGCACGTTCAAGCACTCTTTTCTATAGGGCCGAAAGAGATGCCGTATGGAACAGCGAACAAATTCATTCAGCATTTCTTAAGCAGCAATTTGAAGTCTCTAGTCATCACTGTATATCTTGCCCCGGCATGTTACCAAGCCCTTCTCCCCCTTAGAGATCATCCTGATAAACAGGTATGTTTTCGTCCTCTTGCTGGTGCATCTCTTTACCACTTAAAAGTAGCTGGATTCTCAAGACCTGTTTGGCCTATTGGGGAGGAGTGGCCAGAATACAATGAAAATCCTAGCAACGAAGCCATTCCGCCTGGGTATCTAT
This sequence comes from Chlamydiales bacterium, assembly GCA_024233455.1. Classification (GTDB taxonomy): domain Bacteria; phylum Chlamydiota; class Chlamydiia; order Chlamydiales; family JACKPQ01; genus JACKPP01. The sequence continues at coordinate 237,250 of JACKPP010000002.1, read as the reverse complement.
ATCATCAATCAAAGCAGTTGATGGAGAATCCGGTCGTAGGCCCTGATGGTTTTTCTTATGAAGAGTCGGTTGCCAGAGATATCTGGCCAGCGAACGAGCTGCACCCTAATCCCCCGTTAAAAAAGTGCATTGCCGAATATTCCGACAAACAAAATTGTCATGATCCAATTTACACCGATGTTATGCGTTTCACAGAAAAACTGGAGAATGCCTCAGATAAAATAGAAGTATTTAAAAGTATGTGCGAGTTGCTGCGGTCTCCAAGGTACACTCAAGGTTTTTTAACAATGCTGCAAAGTCTAGATGAGCAAGCTTGTTTAGATTTAATCGACGTGATTGATCCTGGATTTTTCAGGGTGCAAATCTCGCTATTAGCACCATTTATTTTAGACAAGCCGGATGTGGTTGGGGTGGCCTTACTGCAAAAGACATTCCAGGCTTGCCGGTGGCTGCAGGAGGACACGTGCATGAGGGAAACCCATCCTAAGGATTCCACTTTCTCTGAGTGGTCCCGATTTTTGTCCTATTTGGGTGAGTATGCTATTGAGAAAAAGCAATATCGATTTTTATCCAAATTAATTCAAATTGGCACTGATCCTTTATCACTAACTGATACTGCCTTGGCTTTTGAGGATCAAGAGGCCTTGATGGTTTTAAGCCACTATGGCGTAGATCTATTAGGTCTTAAAGACGATTGCAAGCAAAGAAAATTATTCAGAGCTTTAGAGTTCATTCAAAAACCACAAGCGGGCTCTTTGGAAGCAAAAATCAAAGACTTAAGTGAAAAGTTGGATCTGGCTTTGGCCCGCCTTGATAGGCTAGAAAATCAGTCGAATATTAAACAGGATGAAGGGCCAATACCCATTGATGGGCAGTAGTAGTCCCCGCAGTCTATATATTGAATCAAACTTAAGATTTGGGAACAAGGAAGCGGCCCGAGTTTAGTCCAGGCGCAGCCGGCATCGAAGCATCATAGCTCCTTTGGGCTATGCTGCTCACCGACTTTTATCAGTGATGTTGAACAACTGCATGTAGAACGTGTTCTCCAATTCGATGGCTTTTTGGATGGTTGCCGCGCTGCGAAAGCCGTGGCCTTCCCCTTCAAAAAGATGGTAGGTACAAGGAATGCCTTTTTTGGTGAGGGCCTCGTATAGCATTTGCGCTTGCGCGGGTGGAACGATTTTGTCCTCGGTTCCCTGTAGAAGGAGGACTGGACGATGGATTTTATCGAGATGGTGAATAGGCGAGCGGTCTTGGTAGAGGTGCTGGCTTTGGGGATAGGGGCCAATGAGCGTGTCGTTGTAGTGGGATTCAAATTTATGTGTGGTGTGGGTCAGCGCTTCTAGATCGGCAATGCCATAGAGGCTGACTGCTGCAGCAAAGGTTTGGCCAAAGGTGATAGCTGCAAGGGCAGTGTAGCCTCCAGCGCTGCCTCCCTTAACGACCATGCGCTTTGGATCTACCAGTCCCTTTGAGGCTAGATGTTCTGCAGCATCCAGGGCGTCGTAAACATCGACGATGCCCCAATTGCCATTTAACCTTTCGCGATAGGCCTTGCCATAGCCCGAGCTACCGCCGTAGTTAAGGTCGGCCAAGGCAAAGCCTCGGCTTGTCCAATACTGGACTTCCAGGTTAAAAGCGGGCATGGCATGTGCGGTAGGACCGCCATGACAGCGCAGAATCAGTGGGGGCTTTTCAGTCTCTGGTCCGCAGCAATGAGGATTGGTTGGTGGGTAAAAGAAAAGATGCACCAGATCGCTGGATCGATTAGTAAACGAGATGGGAACAGGCAGGGAGATGTAGTTATCTTGCAGGCAACACGCTTGGGATTGGCGTATGGTTTCGGTAGTGAGAGTAAAGGGATCGATTTTGACGATGGCCGAAGATTTGCGTGTTGTAGCAGCAATGGCATAGATAAAATCATCAGATGCGGCAATGGCAGAGATTGCCGTAAAGGGAAGATTGAGCTGAGTGTTTTCGTGGGTTACGGGATCAAAAATAGCGATAGAATCAACGCCATTTTCGGTGCGAATATAGGCGATTTTACCCTGAAATAGCGCCGTTCTTTTAATACCAAGAATCCAAGGTGGATAGCCTAAGTCGGCTTTAGCTGTAAATACCGGACCATCTTGGGTGTACAGATTCCAATAGCCGCCCTCGTCGGAAAGATAGTGTAAATCAGATGTCCAAAAAGGACCTTGGATAGAAGCGTTTTTTTTGACGCATACGGGTTTTGATTTTAAATCCCATTTCCAAAGCGAGGTGTTTTCCCATGGCATATTGGGATGATTCCAGGTGATCCAAGCCAGCATGTTGTGACCAAGAACGGGACTGGAGTAGAAGTCAGCTCCCGATTGTATGTCAGTGACAGTGCCATTAAAATCGATTCTAGCCAGGGTATTGGTTTGGCTGATCTCCCGAACCGCGTAGATGCAATTACGCTCGATGTCGATACAAAAATCGGCAAATCTTCCCATTTCAGGAGTCGTTAAGGGTTTGTGGTCCATGTAGACACACTTGTCTGTGTCGTTGTAATAGACGATTTTGTCATGGAGGACTGCAAAGGCTCCGCCTCCGTATTCGTGGACTCTGGATCTGATATTAGTCGTGGGCGGTGCTATTTCGCCCTTGACTGTCATTAAGGCTACGCGCCCCTTTTCTTCAGGGCGCCCCTCTAGCCAATAAAGCTTGTTTTGATCGGTGGCAATTTCGGTAAAACGAAGCGCATTTTCAGTGAGCTTTTTTTCAGAAATCGAAGAGGGCCAAGTACCAAAGGGTAGCGTTTGCATAACCTTGCAGTATAGGTAATAAGCTGTTTAAAGAAAATTGATTGTTAAATTATCTTGTCTATGCACGTTATGCTCTGGAGGATTGATTAGGCATCCTTTAAAAATATTGAAGATGTGTTTTCCAGTTTTGGATGATTCGCGAAATAGGTCATCTATCAGTTGCCCAAATGTCATATAAGGCTTTAGTTGACCATCACAATTTTCAATGGTTTTTTGCAATTTCTGTCCTTTATCGGCATCGCCACAAACTAAGCACACTTTTCGACCTCCTCTTAAAGCGCCATAGTATGAAATTAAATTAATTAATAAAAGTTTAATATGCAAAATTATGGTTACCAATGATAATTTGTTCCTTTGCGCAGTGCAAAAAAAGCTAAGCTATGAAAAAGCAAAAAACAGCCAAAACTAAAGATGGCGGCTAGGCCTAGGTTGACATCGGAAATACCCAAAAGCCCGTAACGGATGCCGCTAATCATGTAGAAAATGGGGTTGAAATGGGAGGCTTTTTGCCAGAAAGGATGCAGGGAATCAAGAGAAAAAAAGACTCCACCGAAGTAGATGAGTGGCATGAGTAAAAATGTGTTAATGGCAGTAAGGGCATCAAAATTTTTGGCCCACATACCTACCGCCAGTCCTAAGGAAGAAAATGCTAGGCCGGCGATGACCAGGAAGTAGAGAAAGACCCAGGGATGAGCAATCGGTAGGGTTTGCCCTTGCGTTCCTAAAACGAGAGAAAAACCTACGGCATAGGTGAGAAAAGCGACGATGACCCCTCGCGAAAGGCCTGCTAGGGCATATCCCCAAGCAATATGGGAAATGGTTAGGGGCACATAACGCAGATCAATCAACTCCCCAGCGTATTTAGAAGATACGCAGGAGCTTGCGGCGTTATCGTAGGCATTTTTAAGGGAGGCCATCATGATAAGACCGGGAATTAGAAAGAGCAGATAGGAGGGATATCCAGGTAGGCTGATACTGCGACCCAAACTTAATCCAAAAATAAATAGATAGAGCAAGGAGTTAATCAGGGGAGATCCTATGGTTTGATAGGGGACTTTTAAATACCTGAGCACTTCACGACGGAGCACACCAAAAAAAGGGCTAATTCTCATAACGTGCCTGCAAAACATGTTGAAAGGCATCTTCTAGATTGCCTTCGCGAATATGAATATCGCGAATGTGATCGAGTGTAAGGTTTAGCTCTCCGAGCAGTTTTTTGAGCTCGTAGCCTTTGGGAACTAAAAAAATGAGAGTTCGCTCCTTCTGCAGTTTGAGGTAAGGATGGGAAATTTGGCGATGGTTTTGGCTCAGAGATAAAATAATTTCACGCTGGGTGAGCTCTTCGATAAGTCCGCTTGTATGACCAATTGTTCTTAGTTTGCCTTCAAATAGAATCCCCACGCGGTTGCAGAGTTTTTCTGCTTCTTCTAAGTAATGCGTTGTGAGCAAGACTGTGGTGCCTTCGTTTTGCATTTCGCGCACGAATTCCCAGAGTTGTGATCTAAGCTCGATATCGACTCCGGCAGTGGGCTCATCTAAAAGTAGTAGCTTTGGCTTATGCACCAGTGCTTTGGCGATAAGCAAACGTCTTTTCATTCCCCCGGATAGCTGTTTGACGTGTTTTTTTCGCTGCTCAAAAAGATCGAGTTTATGAAGTAAGTGGTGAATATAAGGCTTATTATTAGTGATCCCAAAATAGGAAGAATGGATCACCAATAACTCCTCAACGGTGAAAAAGCCGTGAGAGATTAGCTCTTGGGGAACATAGCCTATGCACCTTTTGGTAAGTTGAGGTTTTTTAATGACATTGTGACCAAAAACTTGGATGGACCCACTTGTAGGTGTCTCTAATGTTGTAATACAGGAAATTGTGGTGGTTTTTCCGGCGCCATTAGGTCCTAGTAGCCCAAAAATCTCGCCAGCTTCTAAAGAAAAAGAAATCTCTTTGGCTGCTTCTAGCTGACCGTAGTTTTTACAGAGCCTATCTATAACTAAAGGTTGTTCCACACTTTTACATTATGCCCTACACCTTGATTAAATATCCAAGAGCAGGTGGCACAGATCGGCACAAAAGATACCTGCAAAGGCGTAAATGATGGGAATTTGGTTGCTTTTTAAAAAGACTAAAAAAGAGTTAGGGCTGGGAAATGCTTGGCTGTAGATCCAGAGACCAGCTAATGCTAAAAGAGATAAAAAACCGATGCGTGTAAGTGTTCCAAATAAAATGGAGTGAGAAAGTCCCCGATGGCGAAAAATCCTAGAATAGAGGCGAAAGGGACTCGTGAGAAGTCCTCGCAGACTGAAAAATTTAATCTGATGGGCCAAGTCCATATCAGGGCTCATAAAGAGTGTGGAATAGGCAAAGGCAAAGCTAAAAAGAGCTAGCAGTGTCCAATAAGGATGGAACAAGTAGTATATTGCCCCTACAAGAACAGGCAAGGCCAAAAACAGATTGAATTTAGCGTGTGTTTTGTATTGACTCATAAAAGTTGGGGTAATGGGTTTTTAAAAAGGTATAAAGATCTTCCGTTGCGGTTTGAACGTGTTGTTTGACATCAGATGAGCTAATTTGAGGATTATAGGTGAATTCTCCAATGTCTATTTCAATGGCTTTGCCATCTAAAAGTCCGATGTTGCGCTCGCAGTTGTTGTCGTCATCATCGATCTGTTTTTGACAGCGGGTAGTAATCAATTCAACAATCGAATGTATGGCATTTTGGGCAGCTTCAATTTGTCCAGTTTCAATCATATTAGTTAGCGCTGGAAATGTGCGCTCGGCCCGTTTTTGAATGAGAAATTCCATGCTATCGGCATCCAGGGTAAATGGTTGGCCATCTTTGCTAGTAAGAAAAAGTGGTTGCTTTAAGTGGTTGCTGGGTTGTAGGTGTAAATAGATAAGAGCGGTTTCTTCTTTCAGGTCATGATGGGCAATTTTGAAACTTGTAAAAAGCTTATTTCGGTTAGATAAACGCTGCTGAAGTTTTTTTTGGCAGTGGGGAATAAGACCGTAGCCTAATATTTTTTCAAAGCGAGAAAATGGGCGCATGCGGCGTTGTTTAAAAAGTTTGAGCACGTAAGTGCCATCATCTGATAAAAATGCATAACAGGTTCTACCGCTGCCAAAATAGGAAAATGGACGCTTTAGGATATCTTTGACTTGTTGGGTTTCTGTATCTGAATAGGGAATATGAAAATCGGGGTTATAGGCATGTTCAAACGGGGTGATTTTATCGATGGAAAATCCGGGGGCACGCTTTACATTTTGGTGATAGAAGGCATAGTGAATCGGTAATGCAATTGCCAAAAGATAGATCCACCATTTTTTCATTGAAGCAATTCTTCCAGTCTCGATTGGAAGGTATCTAATAGATCTGGGCAAGTCCTTTCAATATACGCGATCAGTTCATAAGAGGCGTTTTTTACTTCTTGAACCCACTGCTGAGGATCTTGCATGTTTGGCAATATGAAAAAATCGCCGATATCAATTTCAACAGGCCTTCCATCAATGAAGCCAAAGTTTTTGTAGAACTGTAAATCTTGGTCACCAAGACCCTTTTCACAACGGGTACGGATAAGCTTAAGGTAGGCGATCAAACTGCCAACGGCCTGATTCTTATCACCAGCTTTTAGCAGGTTATCCACATATTCAAAACCAACCGTAGCGCGCTTTTGAATGATAAATTCCATATCATCAATATTGCAAACAGGCTGTCTATCATCGGAGTAAATTAGCTTTACTTTACGCTGGATGTTATCTGAGCGATTTAGGTGCATGTAGACTAGGCCTGTTTGCTCTTTGAGATGGTTAAAGGCTATTTCCAAACTCTGAAAAGTATCGCACCTGCTATTGGCTTTTTTTTGTCTTCTTTGGCGCCGCTTGGGATTTAGTTTATCAGGCAGAGGAAGGTAATCTAGCCAACAATAAGAATTAAAATGATTTTGCTTAAAGAATTTGACGATATGAGATTGATCAAAAGTAGCAAAAGCATATGTGTGATTACCACTGCCAACATAGTAAAGTGGCTGGCTAAATATGGACTGGATAGTTTCAAGTTCAGGACCCACTGACTCGACTTTTGTAGGCGTTCTAGAAGTAATTTTTTTAAGCGAAAAACCCTGGGTGCGGGAGCAAGAAACCGAGAAAAAACAGACGATAATCAAGAAACGAATCATGCCGAAATTAACTGGTTAAGTGATGGTTTTTGCAGGGGGGGTTCTTTCCCTTGTGTCAGTTTTTTGCTCCATGATTCGAGTGCCTGCTTTGCGGTGGCTATAAGTAATTGGGCCTGAGTGGGGTCATTTGAGCGAAGTAAATAGCACAGTACTGAAATGTTAAAGATATTGACCGTAGTAGCGCACAACTCTGAGCCAGGAATTTGCAAAGATTCAATAGCGTTAGAAACAGCTTCTTGGTATTTGGCTTGAGGAGCACCTATAGCAATATAGCACATTTCATCATCAACAGCGCTTTGGAAATGGTAGGGGATGTCGTTAAAATTTCCTTCAGTAAGCTCAAGAAGCATTAGAAACAGACGTTCCAAGTGTTCCGGATCAATCACGCTTTGCATGAAGGTAGGGGTTATAGAATAAAAGAAATTTTCCAGCAAAAAGTCGTTGGTAATATTGCGTTTTTTTAGCAGAGTTTTCAGCTCAAGGAGGGCTTCAGATTGTTTGGAGATCATACCCCCATTGAAATCGCGGAGCTCCCCAACAATATTCACCAGCTGTTTGATCACCGTTTCTCTAGCTTTGTAAAGATCGATGGAGTAATCGTGGCGTAAAAAAAGGTGCTTATCAACGCGTATTTCAAACACATTTGCTTCTTTAGGATACTTCCGGCGTAAATGGCCGACAATTTTAGTATCGTACTCAATAAATTTTAAATCTCCGTGATCTTTTTGAAACGGTTTGGATCCAGGTTTTAGGAGCCTTAACATAATGACTATAAAGCTAAGAGATGACGTTGTTTGCTTGGCGTAATTAACGATGACTTGGGGGATATCATTTACGTATTTAAGTTGGCGGCTCAAAATCAAAATGTTGCGCATGATCTCCTCTTCATTGCGATGAACAAAAAGAGGATGAGTGCTCCGTTCAATCCGACTGGGAAGTTCTTTGATTAACTTAGTTTTCAAAAGACGTATTTCTTGAATAGTGAAAGGGGAACCATTGTTCTTTTCAACTTCCATATAGTGAGTCAAAACATCGATGCTTTTGCGGTTGTCAACGACGTAGGATTCTTTGACCTCTTGCACCTCAGGTAGGTGCGTACGGATAGATGCCAAAATATGTCGCGCTCCAAAAACTTCATTATCGAGCAGAAAATTCATGCCGATGACAATCCCTAACACTGTACGCTTGGATTTTCCGCCTTCAATTTTGGCAGGTATTAGTTTCAGCGATACGTGGCGGTTGTTGGGATGCATTTGAATTTGATGTACCACCCACTTCCGAAAGATATACATATACGAAATAATCCGGTAGAGATGGAATTGTGAGCGGGTAGAAATAAATTTATCTCTAAAAAGAATGACATAATGTTGAATTTCGTTAAAAATATCGCGATCGAGCATGTGGGGTGCTTTATGAGCGAGTTTGGCAAAGTTAGATTTGATACGCGATATATTATGCTCAGCAGATGCGTGAATGATGACTTGATGTACCTGGTCAAAAACCGTTTGATCAAATTCTTTGGCCGGTCTATTGATCAGGGTCATTAGATAGTCTTGGATGAAAGCGTGCTTTTGCTCGAGTGGCAAGGCTGCTGTGGTAATAATTCGGCGTGCATGAATGGTAGCTTTGATGACCAGGCGCATTTCTTTTATTAGGTGGGAAAAATTTTCCTTAATAATTTCTAATTCTTGCTGGTCAACCACCTTCACTACGACATTGTGACAATAGTAATTAAAGTGATTGTACTGTTTGAAAGAAAAATTAAGCCCTTGTGAAACTAGTAAGGGAACTTGTTTTCCCGGAATTAGCCACCTATTTAAAATATCACCAGCAAAACGTCCGAGTCCCCAAGTGTAGTAGCCACCAGCAATAATGGTCACCGATAAACTGCAGGGGGCTTTGTCTGCCTCGCTATAGTGGATGATTGGCGTAGAAGCTTCAAAACGTTGATACGCTAAAATAAGATCTTCTTTGGTTGGATTGGGGGGCAAGCTATAAATTTCTTCAGGGGTTGCACTCTTGATGAGTTTTTTTAAATACTCGATGTATTCACAAAAGAAATCCTTTTGTCCGTGGGGTATAGGATAGTTTGTTTGGATATCGAAAAATTCCATAATATTAACTCAGCTTAAGCTGCTTCTCTTTTTTCGTCTAGGATCTTAACCCATTGTAAAACGATTTGCCCCATTGGTGAAATAAACATGTTCTTCACATACGGTTGGTACATGAAGGCAAATCGCCAATGAAAGATAGGGGAAATTGGCACTTCCTGCAGCATTATTTGCTGGGCCGCCTCCAACATCTCAGCCCTTTTTTCATCTGTGTCTGCATACATTTGAGTATCCAGGATTTTTTCAAAATTAGCGTTATACCAACCGGGGTAATTTTTGGGGTTATCTACGTATTTAAAACGCTCTAAAATACTCATCGGATCGGGGTATTGTGCACGCATGACAAAAATACCAACGTCATAGTCTCGGTGCATGAGTTTATTGAAATACACTTTAGATTCGGAAGGTTCCAATTGCACCTTTAACCCAAAAGTTTCCTTCCACTGGTATTGAATGGCTTGGGCAATCTTATTGTTCAAGTCCTGATTGGCATAAACCACACGAATGACCGGTAGGTCTTCAGCTTTTAATCCTAGTTCAATTAACCCCTTCTGAAAGTGTATTGCAGCTGATACATTCTCTGCCATATGTAATGGATTCCAAGAGAGTAGAGCTGGATGTAAGATCGTAAAAGCTGGCTCATCACTTAAGCGAGTGATATTTTTCACAATAGCTTCGCGGTCGATCGCAAGCGAAAGTGCTTTTCGAAGGTGTATATTATTAAAGGGGGGTTTAGTCGTATTAAATGAGCAGGCAGTTGTCGCTGGAACTTGGTAATCTTTTAATAGTCCTAGCTGTTTGAATTTCGCGGTGGCATCGGTAGGAATATGGGTGTAGGCAGAACCCATGATATCGAGCTTTCCTTTTTCAAAGAGTTGTAGAGCTGTGTGTTCATTTTCTATCAGGCTCACTTTTATCTCTTCAAGTTCAACTTTAGCTCTTTCCCAGTAATGGGGATTTTTCTCCAACTTAAGTTGATTGCAATGTTTCCATTCAACGAGTCTAAATGGACCATTACAGGCGTAATGGTGAGGGGGGCCCTCAGACCAGCTAGCGTCGTTTTCGACTGCGGTTTTGCAAACAGGATACAAAGCACAAAAAGCGGTAAGATCTAAAAAATAAGGAGTTGGAGCTTCCAGCTTAACCACTAAAGTTTTATCATCTGCAGCAGATACGCCTACAGCATCGAGTGGAATTTCACCTAGCTTAGCAGCGCGCGCGTTTTTAATGGGAAACAAGAGGTGGGCATTAAAGCAGGGAAATGTGGGATTTAACATAGTTTTCCAAGTATATTCAAAATCATGGGCTGTAATAGGGGTGCCGTCTGACCAATTTGCCTCTCTTAAGTAAAACGTGTAGGTCAGCTTATCTTCACTAATATCAATTTGCTTAGCAACGCCAAGCTCTGTAGGGCCATCAGGAGTTTGGCGGGTTAGCCCTTCAAAGAGCAAAAAATGCATCATAGAGGAGGTCATATCGCCTCCTTTACGGGGATCAAGCGTTGGTGGGTCTGTTTGAAAATTAATGCGAAGCTTTTGCTTAACAGCGCCTGGAGTGGATTGACAACCGAGAAATAGGGCAGCAGCAAGGCAAAAAAGCAAATATTTCATCAGACCTCCAGGCTAGGGGTCTACAATATAAAGCAACTCAACTTTCATCGTCAATAAAATAGGTTCTTCGAAATTGCATATGTGAAATGGGGGATATCTCAACGCCGGCAACATAGGGCTGAGAGAGACAATTAGAATTAAAATGGTAGACAGGCGCTAGAGGCACCTGGTCAACGATGACTTTTTCAGCAGCGCGTATTAGTTCAAGTCGCACTACCGGATCTTTGGCAGTTTCCACTTGATCAATCAAAGATAAGTAGGTTTCATTTTCCCACCCTGGATAATTTTTATTTCCATTCCCGTAACGGAAACGCTCTAAAATATTCATTGGATCGGCATATTGAGCCCACCAGACTGCTTCAGCAAGTTGATAATCTCTCAGCTGTAATCGATCGAAGAAAACTTTCATTTCACAGTAGTCAGACTCGATTTGAATTCCAAAGGCCTGGCTCCATTGCTGCTGCAGTGATTCTCCGACTCGTTTGTATACCTCATCGGCAGGAAACATCAATTTGATTGGAGGGATCTCTGCAGCAGTGATACCCATTTCACTCAGGCCTTGTTGAAAGAGGTTTTGAGCTTCCTCAATTTTAGGTTTGGTCGGGATTAAATCGAGAATCTTGTTTTTAGTAAGCACTGGAGGAATCACTTGGGTGGCTGGTAGTTCTGATAGCTGCGTGATATGGTCGGTGATGGCTTTTCTGTCGATTGCCGTGGAAAAGGCTTTACGTATATTCAGATTATCGAAGGGTTTAGAATGAACATTATAAGAGACAAAAATAGTATTACCCGCCGGAAAAGATTGGATTTTTCCTGCTTTATGCAGAGAACTTAATGCATCCAGTGACAGCGGAGTCAGCAGATTTCCTACCCAGTCGATTTTGCCTTGCTCAAACATTTGAAGAGTTGTTGCTTGCTCATTGATAATGCTAATATGAATGCCATTCAATATTACGGTTTCAGCCTCCCAAAAATCTGCATTTCGTACGACTTTTATCTCATCACCATGTTGCCACTTGTGAATTTTAAAAGGACCGCTGCAAACCATTTCTGGACCTGGATTTTTGAACCAATTTGGATTGGCTTGGTCGATATGCTTGGGCACAGGGAAAAAAGCGCAGAATCCTGTTAAATCTAAAAAATAAGGAGTTGGATTCTGTAATTTCACCTCTAGAGTGCGCTCATCAAGGGCTTTAATACCGACTTCTTCGGTAGAAATTTCTCCTTTTTTGGCTTTTTCTGCCCCTTGAATCGAGTAGAAAAGATAAGGGCAAACCGAAGGAAAATTGGGATCAAGCATAGTTTTCCAAGAATATTCAAAATCGTATGCCGTGATCGGCATTCCATCCGTCCATTTAGCCTCTTTTAAGTGAAATGTGTAGGTTTTTTGGTCGTCGGATATGTCAATACTTTGCGCTAAAGCCTTTGAAATAGACCCATCTGACTCGAGGTGCATCAAGCCCTCGAAAGTCATAAAGACCATAGTAGAGCTCACAGGTTCGCCTGTACGTCTCGGGTCGACATTGAAGGGCATATGCATAAAGGCAATGCGCAGAACTTTGTTTTTGCAGGGGTTTTGATCTTGGGACTTTTGACAGCTTGCCAACAACAAGACCAGCAGTGTGATCGTGGAAAAAATTTTGCGCATGAGAGCCTCCAAAGCTATTTTGTCGTTCAGATTACTGAATTTGGTTCTTTAAAGCTGCAACTTTCTTTTCAACATAAGGAACAAGTTCAGGATCATGGACGTTAAGCCATGCAATGGCTTTATTTTGGGTTTTTACAAGTTCGCGATCGAGAAAATACGTTTTTAAATTATGGCGATGTCCAATCAGTCCCCCCACATCTACGCTAACTGCACGGTCACCAAGAAAACCAAAATTTTCGATCCAATTAGGATCTTTATCTGAATATCCTAAAAGGTAGCGTTTTAGCATGAGGGCAATCAGGCTATCAATCATTTGTTCGCGTGCCTTCAGATCACCAAGTTTCTTTAATCTGGTAAGTCGGTGTTTGGTGGTTTCAGCAAATTTCTGTATCACAAAAGGTACAGTACTTAAATCTTGGTGGTAGACGATTTTGCCTGGCCCCAACAGCTCCACGTTTGGCAGCTTAAAATTTGATGGAGTGAGATGGCAATAGATAATATTTGACTCATCATTAAATAAGCGCTCATTGATCAAGCAACTTTGAAATGCATGGGCAAAAGAGCGGCGTCTTTTACTACCTTTATGGAGTGCATACAAGCTTCCTTGCAGCTTGAAAAATTTGAGCACATAGTTTCCATCTTTAGATATAAAAGCAAAACTTTGGCTGCCTGAAGCTAAATAACGAAAGGGTTGATCAATTTTTAAAAATAGTCCGTCCGGTGGGGCATCTGGCTTATAACAATCATCAATTTGGTATCTTAGTTGAATACGAGAAAGTGAAAAACCATCGGTTGCTAAATGACACAATCTCTCAACGGCAATAAAACCCACCAAAAAAAGCGCTATTTTTATGACATGACGCATGTTAAGGACTTTCATCGATCTATGTTTTTATCCCGTGATCGTTAATTGCTTTCTTGATCTCATCATCTAGGATTTCGACAAGCTCTTCGTGATGAGTTTTAAGCCAGGATCGAAGTTCTTTGGTGATACGGATAATTTCAGGGCCACAAATTGCGGGATCGCAAGCCATCGTTTTTTTTGAAAAACGGCCGATATCAATTTGCGTGGCTCTATCGTTCACGAATCCAAAATTTGTCTTAAAATCAGGATCTTTATCGTAGATCCCTTTTTCGCATCGCTGCATAGCAACTGCAACCAATGAGCGTATTCCATCGCGTGCTTTAGAAATTTTGCCTTTTTTCATCCACTCATTAATCTTTCTATAAGCCAAGTCAGCGCGCGTTTGAAGCACAAAATAGGTAGAATCTAAATCGAGCTTATGACATCCGCCAATTTTGTCGTAGATAGTCATTTTTCCATCGAAATAGGAGCTCTGGCATAAGTGTAAAAACAAAATACCCGTTTCTTCTTTCAGGTATCTATCAGCTAATTTAAAACTATTGAATAGCTCCTGAATCGATTGGCGTTTTTTTTCTAACTTGGCGTTGCGATAGGCATTCAATGGAGCTGGAAGGGGAATGTATTTTAACCAGGGAGGAATGCGCATATGTTGAAATTTAAAGAATTTGACCACGTATTTTTTATTTTCGGAAACAAAAGCATAGCATTGGGCCCCAGAGGCTAAATAATGGAATTTTTCTTCGGTCAAAATGTCTTTGGCCAATTTTTGTTCCACGGAAAACAGGACAGCTTCCTCTACTAACTCATCCACTAGGGGGTAAGTAATTTTGTTTAGGGCAAAGCCATCTGTTGCCTTATGGCATAGGCGCTCGGTCCCCAAAAAACCGGCAACGAACAGGGTTAGGAACAAAAATCTTTTCATATTTCATTATTTTACAGGAATCCTTTGTTTTTTTCAGTTCTTTTGGTACCCTTCAAGCAAAGTTTTAAAATTGGGTATCGTACCATGGTGTTTAGTCACTTGTCTTTTTCGTTTAAAAAATGGATTGCCTTGGCGGGTTTAACCTGTGGTGTGTCCATGCTGTTCTTGGACTCTACAGTGCTTCCAGTTGCCACTCCGAATATTCAAGAAAGCCTGCTCATCTCCAATTCTGGTATTATATGGGTGATCAATGCCTATTTCCTGGCAACTGCAACTCTAGTTCTAGCTGCCGGGAAAATAGCCGACATGGTGGGATACAGGCGCATCTTCAGCTTTGGAATGTTTATTTTTGCCTTTGCCTCAGCACTGGGTGGGCTGGCAACAAGTGGTTTTTGGCTCATCATTGCCAGATTTTGTCAGGGAATTGGTGGTGCAATGATGGGGCCTGCTAGTTGGTCAATCATTCTCGATATATTTCCGGTAAAAGAGCGGGGAAAAGCATTGGGTTTTTTAATCGGGGTGAGCTCTATTTTTCTTTCACTTGGACCATCGATAGGTGGATTTATTACTGAATACCTTTCTTGGCACTGGATTTTTTGGGTCAATGTACCGATTGCAGCGCTTGGTATTTTTTTAGTCCTTTCCTCTGTTCCCAAAACAGATCTGTCAGAAGAATCGTTTGACATACCTGGGTTTATTACATTCTCGGGTGGAGTTGCTTGCCTGGTCATTGCGCTGATGCAAGGTCGCCAGTGGGGATGGACCTCACCGGTTATCATTACCCTTTTTGTCGGCTCAGTTGTCTTTTTCTTTTTGCTCTACGTCACAGATCGCTATGCTAAGCATCCATTTATCGATTTTAAACTCTATAAGGACCACATTTATTTTGGCGGATCGGCCATTGTCTTTTTAGTGCAATTTCTAGTCATGATTAGCATTTTTTGGCCTATTTTTTTCCAAAAAGCCTTGCATTTCACTCCGCTAGAAGCTGGATCTTTTACCCTTCTTTCGACCATTCCGGTTATATTTGTTGGGCCATTCTCTGGGTGGCTTCATGATCGCTTCGGGCCAAAGCTGCCCATATTGACCGGTTTTTTTCTCTGCACGGTTGCTTTTGCATGGTTTGCCTTTTTTCTGCAAAAAGGAAGTGCTGCTTATCTGATTCCCGGTCTTTTTCTTTTGGGTATGAGTCTAGCCTTAGTCATGACCCCAAACAGCACCAGCGCCTTATCGACGCTGCCTCAGCGCAAAAAGGGGCTAGGATCTGGTATGTTTTATTCTGCACGCTTTACAGGAGCAACCCTTGGTCTGGCTTTATTTGGAGCGTTGATCACCAATTTGCGCCACAGCATATTTGCTAAAGACTTGGCTAGCAATCCTGCAACCGCTGAGCTAGATCCGCATATTTTTTGGGGTTTACTCGTTGATTCACCCACTGTGGAAGCGCTTATCAATACGTTACCATTTGAAACTAAATTACTTGTGAGTAAAGTTTTTCTGCAGTCCTATGAAAAAGCATTTACCTATGCCCATTTATTTGCAGCTGTTGTATCGGTTGTAGCGTTTTTCATTGCTTACCGTACTTATCGTAATTACGTTAAACCTTCTCAATAACTACTATTTAATAATCAATTGAATATTTAATTGATAAGTGTAATAATAATTATAGGACTAATTATAAATAGTATTAATTATGAAGAAGACTGCAACAGAAGAACTTACGATCATGGAAGCTGTAGATGCTCTTTCTAGTATGGCCGAAATTAATCCTAATGAACTTAAAGAGAGTTTGTTAAGCTTAAAGAGTGGCAAGGAGCCCTTAAGACTTTACTATTGGCTTGACCTCTCTGATGCTGAGAAAACACTAGGTAATATCAAACATACATTTAATACTGTCTATCGCTATCTCGAATATTTCTATAAAGAGGATAGATCCAGTCTAAAAGAAGGGCCTACACAACGGGGCATTCAGGCGATGATGGCTATTGCCAAAGAAGCAGCCTCAATCATGGATGAATGTTCTTTTGCCTTAGGTGATCAAAAAGTATCTCTTCTTCCGGAGTATCAAAAACTCCAGAATTACTACTTAAAAAAAATCATCAACTATGTTCAGCAAGAACAAGATGCAGGTGAATGGCAGGAAGAGTGGGGAACAGGACCTGCGGCTCTTTCTGAGATCAAACGCATTGGACTAAAGGATTTAGAAATCGTTAAAAAAGATCGAGACTACGAGCTTTTTTTTATTCGAAGAGAGGATGGCACCAGCTTTTTCAATCGGGATCTTTTACGTCACTTACGCCTTGTGACCGATTTTGACGAGTCGCTAGTTGAAATACAATCCATCGATCCGCTCACCAAAATCGTTTTGCTACATGACAAAGAGATGTTTGCCTCAGCCAAACAAATTAGGGCGGATGTAACCCATGATCTGAATCAATTTTATAAAGATGCGATGAACCACCGTGATCTGCCACTTGTATCTGATCTAAATTCAGCTTGTATGGCGCTTATGTTAGCTTCTAATCCACGGCATCTGATGGGCACAAGTTTTGGAAAACCCTGTGTGAGCTACTTTGCCGATTTCCAGATGTATTTACGCCAAATCCTGACCTCCACCAATTACCTCCAGCTTATTTCTAATCCTATTGATCCAGATGACCACATCAACCAAAATATCTTGCACCTGTCTCACGGACTGGCGTATGCCTTCTTTAATCGCTTAGGTCATAGAGAAGAAGCTCTCAGCTTCATTTACGGACTGATAGCTAAAAGCGACCAAAAGCAGTATGGATCACTTTGGAATCACATCATAGATATCCACGAAGAAATTTACGGCTTGCTGAAAGCCTTTCCCAATGGCCCACTATTCAAAGCCCTTGATGTCTTTCAACCTGGAGCAGATTTTCGTGGCTTTGATCCTATCGCCCAAGGAAATCTTCCTTCAAAAACCTATGTTGTATCCTTTCGCAATTTCCACACCGATTGCCTCAGAATGCCATCTCCTACAGCACAGCGTTACATCCAAAAAGCTGAAATCACTCAAGAATTTCAAGCCTTTATCCGCCAACTTGCAAGCCATAAACGGGGAGATCAGCATCTCATCATCAACTTGCAAGACCGCACCTCGTGGGAAGAACACGCCAGATGTGAAGCACTTGAAAAAGCGCAAGGGTACGCCGAGCTTGCCAATAATCTTGTGGTAGTCACCCTGCCAAAATATACCGATTTTTACCACCAATCGGATATCTACCTTCAAGTGAGTAATGCAGATGACTTTCTGTCTCTTGTACTCGAGCAAGTGAAAAGCGGCGAAGAGTGTGGCTTTTTCTTTCCGTCGACATTTCCTCTAAAACAAGCGGTAGCATTTACGGAAAAAGCACTCCCCATCATCCATAAGCTCTTTTTTGCCTCCAAAAACACCCTCACTCGTAAAAACAGGCTCGACTTCCTTGAAATATTTTATCACTTTCTGACCTTAAAAATAATCGAAGAAATCCAGCCCCATTCGCTAAGTTTCACTTGCAAGGATGCAGTTGATGTGGGTGCTGCAACTTCCGCGGGATTCTACGCCTTCTTAAAGCTAATGAGTCGGTCCTATGATTGGCAAGAAGACGAAAAAGACTTCCTGGTTTGGATGCTCTTTGGACCTGCGCTTTCCGTCCGCGAGCGCACAATCGATTTGCAGCGCTTAAGTCGCACTGTGTCAGCACTTTCATCCATTAGTGCCGAGCTAGAGATTAACCGTGAAAAAGTCCTCAAAGCCTGCGCTCCCCTTTATGAGTTCCCCCTCTTCAATGAAGTCAGTGTCTTCAAGCCGAATTAGGCGTAAACTACCTTTAAAAAATAGCTTCCTTATCACATTCATCTTGTTTTTATTTGGAATTTACTCCAAACTCTGACCTGTTTAGATTAATTAAAAAGGAGGTTTGTATGACTGTAAATTCTGAAGATAACCCTATCAGTGCTATAATTTGTTATTCAGTCGGGACTGGAGTTGCTTTTGCAGCAGTGCCATCTGTTATTAGTACAATAGTATACGGAATAATGAAGGTAACCAAGCATTCTGCGTATGCCAAACATTTTTTCGTTGCAGCAGCAATTGTTACGATTGCCTGTTGGTCTGTAGGTTTGGTGGCAGGAGCTGTGCTTGGTTTAGCGGCTGTTATAGGTAATCCATTGAGAAGCATGTAAAAATGTACTCATACCTAAGCAACCCATACTCAAGTGATTAGTAGGTCTGATCTATTAATTTACTTGGATATTATTAATGTGAGAAGAGCAGTTGTTTGACGTATAACTCTGCAAGACCATATAATAGTACCCGCTGTGTTATCTTTGCGAGGTTGTTTCTATGAATGTTATTATTGATCATGTTGCTGGTGGCATCTTTGGAGCTGGGGCTGGTTTCGCTTATGGTTCCCTAAAGGTAGGGATTATTTCCCTTATCGTCTTTGGCATTTTAAAAGCGATAAAAAATCCTAATTTGTCTTTACAAGTAAAGCCATTAGTTCTTGTTACGCTTTTCGGGGGAGGAGTGGCTGCAATGATCTTCGGTTTTGCCGGTTTATGCGTCGGATTAGATGGATTTGGTCGGTGATGGTTTTTGAATGAGGCCTATGGATATTCATCCTTTGGTTGGATGGAAGAAGGCGTGCTTGATTGCGCCACCATTTCGTTTTTAGTTAATTCAGCTCAAATTTACAAAAAAAGGAATTTTTAAATGAAAATGGGAAGTTGTAGAGGTTGTATCTCAGATGTTGTTGTAGGAGCTGGAGTAGGGTTTGTTGTGGGGCTTGCTAATGTAGGTATTATTTCACTAATTGCCTATGGAATTTTCAAAACTTTTAAACCCAGCATATCAGCTAAGCCATTATTTCTACTTGCGATTGGTGGGGGGCTTTTGTGTGCACTATTTGTTGCTTCAGCTATGCTATTTAGCAGATATATGTCTGATAAAAATCAATTTTAATAGGGAAATCTGGGGAGACTTGCCGCTATTTTAGAGCAAGATCTGCAAAAATCTGTTGCTGTAAATACTGTCATTCAGTACCCTTCCTAAAGGAATTTTAACCAGGAGATTGAGATATGAGTAGTGCAGCTGTTTTTGGTTGTACCGCAGGTGGCGTTTGTGGGGCAGGGTGTGGTTTTGTGAGTGGTTTTTTAGGTACGGGGACGACCTGTCTTATTGCTTATGCCGTTTTAAAAGCCATGGATCATCAGAACATACGAATAAAGCCTATGATTTACGTTTGCGTATTTATGGGCATTCTCCACGCGGTTTTTTTAGCCATACCTTGTGCGTTGAAAGGTGCAGGAGTAGCGATGGCATCAAGTCGCTCTAATTAAGACTAAGGTCGTCGGGCATCATGGATAGGGTGGCGTACTTGCCACCCATTTCGCGTAGTGCTACGCGCCAGAGCAACTCTGGGGCAATGTGAAAGACATGTGAGGGAGTGGCTGGATGCAGGTACCAAAGTCCAGAAAGAAATTCTTGTTCGAGCTGTCCTTCTCCCCACCCCATGTAACCAAAAGTTATGATGATAGGGTCGGTACTTTCCAAGGTTTTTTGCAAGAAGTCAGCATCGCCGCCCAGGTAGACACCTTCGGTGACGCAGAGGGTCTCGCTTGGGATGTCGGGCGATGTGTGCAGCAGCATCATCTGATCAGGTTGAATGGGGCCACCGATGCGTGTCATGAGTTTGTCCTTGCCAATATGCTCAAGCTCTGAGAGTTCGGGTGGCAATCCCCCTTGCAGTGGTTTGTTGATTATCACTCCAAAGGAACCTACTTGGCTATGCTCACATACAAGCAGGACAGCTCGACTGAATAGATCATCATCGATATCGGGACTGGCAACAAGCAGCGATCCTGCAGTTAAATGGCTCATGGGCACTCACAGTATTTTTGGGCTTCGTTTAGTTTTTCGTTGTAGAGCTTGAGCATGTCAGAGAGCTCTTGGACCTGCCGCATCAGGTCGGCGAAGTCTTTTTTAAAGATAGGTGTTTCCATAAGACGGTCTTGGACAGGGTATTGCTCGGCTTTGTCGATGAGCATGGATAGGCGCTCCATGGAGGTGGAAATCAAATCGACTTCGTTTTCAAAGTAGGTTTTAAATTGTTCCGGAGTTTCAAGGCAGTTAAGCGCGCTGACCCGTTTTAGGCGGGTGCGTTGCCATTGTTTGTTTAGGTAGTAGAAGATTCCGTATTGGTTGATGTCGTTCATCAGTGTATTGGCTTTACTCATGACTGCTGACATGGAAAGGTAGAAATCATCGTACTTGATGAGTTTGCCAATGGTGCCTTGACCATCTGAAATTTCGCGCGTGATACTTTCAACTGAAAAACTGGTGTCTTTGAAATTTTCCATCATGACGCTAAAGTTATTGAACACATTTCCTTGCTGCAGCTGGTCGATGACCGAACCGATTTGACAGACGGTGTCCGAAAAATTCTGGATGGCCACTTTGACATCGTCGACGACACGTAGATGGTTGATGCGCTGCACCGTACAGGCAATTTCTGACATGGCAGCTCCAAAGGAGCGGATAGCACACCCCAATGCTTCACCATTTTGGTCAATCCACGAATTGACTTTAGTCAGCGTGGTTTCGATTTTATCGGATAGTTCAGTGAGTTCGGTGAAGGCGCTTTCGATTGGATCAATAGACTCAGCGTACACAGGCGTTTTTGCCGTAATGCGTTGGGGCTTGACCCCTTTAGGAGGTGTTTTGGGAAAAAGGCCAATGGATTTTTCACCGAGAAGTCCTGAGGTTTGCACGGTCACTTCATCGGTGTTATAGAGACGCACACTTGAGTCGACGTGGAGGATCAGCTGATAGAAGTAGACCTGACCAAGCTCATTAGTGGGTTGATCTCGCGCCTCAGGGATTTCTTCAATACGCACAACTTCGCCGACAGGTTTTCCAGCAAAGAGAACGCGCGTTCCCACGCCGATCCCGTTAATGTTGGCAAAGCGCACGATGAGTTCTTGTTTACCATCGCCAACAGTAGGCTCTAGAAATAGAATGAGGGAAATAATGAGAGTGCAGGCGGCAACGACAAATAGGCCGATAAGCATGTTTTTGGTTTTTTCAATCATGGCCCATCTCACTTCTAAATACACGCGGGTCTTCTGTCATGGTCCGTTTTAAGAATTGGATGGTTGGGTGTTCGATTTTCATAAAGGCCTCAGCTTTTTCTATATGCGCGATTTTACCATTTTCATGCAAGGCCAGTCGGTCTCCAACAAAGAGAGCTGATACTGCATCGTGGGTAACCACAATCGATGTAGCTTGAAGCTCTTCTTGCGTTTGAACGATGAGTTCATTGATTTGCATAGCCGTGATGGGGTCAAGCCCTGTGGTTGGCTCATCATAGAGTAAAAATTTTGGTCTGTAAACGATTAAACGCGCAAGACCTGCTCTCTTGCGCATACCACCGGAAAGATCAGAGGGTAATTTATCTTGGGTGCCAGAAAGTCCTACCATTTCTAAGGCTTGATCGACCCGTTCTTGAATTTCGTCTTTGCTATAGCCCCCGTGTTCTCGCAGGTAGAAACCAACATTGTCGCTGACGGTCATCGAGTCAAAGAGGGCTGCACCTTGAAAGAGCATACCCATGTCCATGATGGCTTGGTAGAGCTCTTTACCTTTTAGTTGGCAAATAAGCTGCCCATTTACCCTGACCGTTCCTCGATCGGGACGCAAAATGCCGATGATGTGTTTGAGAAGCACGCTCTTTCCGACACCTGAACGGCCTAAAATCACGAGCGTTTCTCCGCGCATGATGTCTAGGTCTAGCCCAGCCATGACCTGATTGGGTCCAAAAGATTTCCATAAATCGCGAATTTCGATGGCGATATCTGATTGGTCATTTAGGTCAGCCATCGACTAATCTCACTGCGCACAAGGTTTAATCCTAAGGTGATAAAGAAGTTGGAGAATAAGATGGCGGTGTAGCAAATCACCACTGAATTGGTTGTGGCGCGTCCCACGCCTGCTGCGCCACCACGCGTGGTCATTCCGCGAAAGCACGAGATGGTGACAATTTGAATTCCAAAAATAACTGATTTGGTAAATCCCATGAAGAGATCGAAAAGATGGATATGGGTGGGCATAGGGTCAAAGTAGGTGGTAGGGGACATATGAAAGAAGTAAACGGTGATGAGATAGCCTCCAAATATGCCCATACAAATACTGAAAATGGTGAGCAGGGGAGTCATGAAGGTGGCAGCGATAAAGCGCGGTGCCACTAAATAACGGTTTGGGCTGACAGCCATCGATTGCAGGGCGTCAATTTGTTCAGTAACATACATGGTGCCAAGTTCTGCGCACATGGAGGCTCCAACGCGTCCGGTGATCATAAAAGCGGTAAGAACCGGGCCCAGTTCGGTGATCATCGCCTCACCGACCATGATGCCCGTTGTTCCGACAAGTCCCATGTCACTCAGCTGAAAAAAGGCTTGAGCTGCTAAGACCAGACCCGTTGAAAACCCGGTCATAGCTACGACCGGGAGTGACTGGAGGCCAACTTCAAATAGCTGCTCGCGGATCAGCGCCCATTTGGGCGGTTTCATGATTGCAGCGACGATGACATCCCAGACGAATCTGGCATAACTGCCTATCGATTCAATAGCGCCAAAAAATTCTTGCAACAGGTACATAATCCGGATCATATCCGGACACGCTTTAGGTTACAACTACCTTAAGAAAAAAAACTACGAGTTGATCTTACCGTCACCATAACTACGGTCGTAATTGCGCATGGCGTTGGATAAGGCTTCTCTTACCGTTCGATCGTTGTCTCCAATGCTGCGATTGCGATCTTTGGCAGCTTCTTGTTTTCTGTCACCTACTTGGATGCCGTGTTCTTCCTTTTGGCTTTTGTCGGTTATAACGCTGTTAATTCCCTGTGATACTTTGCCGATCCCCATCTCGGCTACGGCACGGGGTGTTTCACCTGTTGAGGCTAAAATGCCACCGAATAATCCAAAGCCCATTTCTAAAGCGCACTGAGTCCAGGCTAATTTTCCTTTAGCCCTCTGTCTGTCTTCTACTTCAGCCTTATCTTCTCGCTTTTGATCGTTATTGTCTCGTTTTAGATCGGCAAATGTTTTGCTCACTGCCGCATAGAATTCCCGCATATGGCTGTAGAGGTTGCCCGAGTGTGTGGGCTCTTTTCCCTCGATATTGGAGACATCTTTTAGTGCAGTAGTCAGCATCTGATTTAAAGCTATAGCTTCTTTTTCAGTTTTAGGTAGATGTGAACCATCGTTTGGTTTGATGTGCTCTTTTTTATGCGTTGCAAACGAGTGGAAATTGGGACTGTTTTGTACTTCTGACATATGTTCCTCCTTTATGCAGCAGGGGCTGAGACTCTTTGCATCTGCCGTTTTAGTTGATCTTGTTCTTCGAGCATGCGAAAAGCACTCTCATTGATGTATCGCATGCGATCGGTAATAATCTCTACGATATGTGCATTTTCAGTTGATTTTCTTTCAATTTCATTCCGTTTTTGGCGTGCTATGAACTGTTCGTGCATAAGCCATTGCAATTGTCCCTTGCGATAGCTTCGGCCAACTGTTGACATGCCATAAATGGCGTTGATACCTAAGATAGTAACCTCCATTAAAAGATCTGGTAGCTGACCTGCAAAATAAGCAAAGGAAGATCCCCCGCCCAGAATTAATCCCAGTGTCCCGGTGCCAAGGGCCATCATCCGCATGAGGTTGGGATAAATATCCATTTCAGCCAGTGCTATGGCCCCAATTGAGCCGGCACCAGCTGCGATCATGCCGTAGCTTATCCAGCTGGACACATCAGCATTGCCTGTTAGATACCAACCAACGGCGATTGTGGCTCCGGCAAACAGGCAAGATGCAATACGGTTTAGATAAGACCAGTTGGTCATGGACTGTCCTGCTTTTTCGGCAAGGTGCGTTTTTTCCTGTTCTTGTTTGGCAAGTTTTGAGAGGTTATTGATCAGATCTTCTTGATCGGTGGTGAGCATCCACATCAGATCTTTTTCTAATTTATCAGTAGTTTCGACCAGGCGGAGTATTTTCCACATATAATGGCTTTCGGTTTTGGATTGGTCGCGCGGGGAAGGAAGCTGTGGTTTTGACGGAGTGTAGGGGGTAGGATGAGGTGTGGCCGGTTTAACCTGATCATTAAAACGATAGGGCGCTTGTACCTTTTCAAGCTGCGTGGGTTGAATTTTACTTGTAGGAGAGAGGGCAGGTAGGACTTCAAACATTTTTTAGCACCTCAATTTTTGCCTTTAGATCTGCATCAGCTGTGGATTGAGTTAAACGTTTTTCGGCTTCAACGAGCGCTATATGGGCTTGTTCTTTGTTTCCAAGCGAGGTCAAACACTCGGCAGCGTGAAAATGGGGCTCGGCAGTGTCTAGCATCATGGCGGCCATAGTCCAAGCCTGCAAAGCGTTTTGATAGTTGCTTTGCATTTGTAATACGGAGGCCAATCCTTGCCAATGTTTAGGTTCAAATGGTTTGGAAAAAACTAGCTGCTGAAAGATCTCCGAGGCTTTTTCATAATCGCCATTTTGGTACAGCCCAAAAGCTAGGCTATAGAGGACAGATAGATCTTCATCAGTAAAATCACCCCCCATAAGAGGCTCTTTGTTTTTTACAATTGAGTCGACGGTTTTTTGCAGATATTCTTCCATAGGATCACCTATTGCGAGCGTTGGTTATGGACAATTGCGTTTTTGGAGCGGTTGCATTGTTTCAATGATTCGGTCATTATTTCGCAAATTAACTTAAACATGCTTTCCTTTTCTTGCAAGTTCAGGGTGAGCAGAGGAAGTTGACTTTGATGCCTGGCGATCAGTTCTTGAGTCTTTTCGATGATTTCTTCAATATTAGAGAGGAATTTTTTGCTATCCACCTCTTGCAAATTATCTCCGAATGGAGATTCAATATCCTTAAAGTAACCGGGAAAATCGCTCTTAGTTTTTTCCAGCCAAGTATTAAAGTTTTCAACTTTTGCTTTAAAGTCTTCAAAATTGAAGTTTGTACTGTCTTTCTTAGCCGCTTTAAGATCTAGTGCAAGATTTTTTGCGCGATTGATGCAATCGGTTATGGTCTCGCCAGTTGCCAATAATTGGTGCATTTGTTTTTGATGCATGGGATCTACATGACCCGCAAAAAGATTAGTAAACTCCTTGGCTACGTTGGCTTCACTCATAATAACTCTCCTGGTTCCCTGCATCCACTCTATCCATGAAGGGATATAAATACAAGTGGATTTTTTTTATCCAGTATTTTAATAAGGTCCAAAAGGAGTTGTTATGACGACATTAGAAAGAACAAACAGTAAAAAACTTTTTGAATCGCTTTGCAATCTTATCCCTGGGGGTGTTCACTCGACAGCCAGAGCATTTAAGGGTGTGGGCGTTCCACCATTATCAGTAGAGCGGGTAGAAGGAGATACGCTAATCGATACCGATGGCCAGCGTTATATTGATTATGTTTGTTGTTGGGGAGCCATTATTCTCGGTCATAACCACCCGCGCGTGGTGCAAGCTGTGCTAGACCAAATGCAGAAGGGGATGAGCTTTGTCAATTCTAACGCTCTGGAACTAAGACATGCCGAATTGATATGCCAATATATGCCGCAGATAGAAAAAGTGCGCATGGTTTCTTCTGGGACCGAGTCCACTATGACCGCAATTCGTTTGGGCCGGGCATATTCTGGAAAAAATCTACTTGTCAAATTTGACGGCAATTATCACGGCCATTTTGATGCTCTGCTGGTTAAGGCTGGGTCTTCTATGACGCATCAGGAAGCAGCATCCAAAGGCACAGGAGTGCAGACCACGGTATCCTTGCCTTATAATGACTGTGCAGCTCTGGAAGCATTTTTTGAAAGGCACGGAGATGAGGTGGGTGTTGTCATTATTGAACCTGTGGCCGGAAACATGGGCTGCATTCCCGGTAAGCTTGAATTTTTGCAGCTTTTACGGGAACTGACAAGCAAGCATGGTGCAGTTTTGATTTTCGATGAAGTCATGTCGGGTTTTCGCGTTGGCTTGCATGGCGCAACAGGTCACTTTGGTATTACCCCAGATCTGATTTGCCTTGGTAAAGTCATTGGCGGTGGGCTGCCATGCGCTGCAGTCGGCGGAAAAGCGGCCATCATGGACCAGCTGACGCCTCTAGGAGAGGTCTATCAAGGAGGCACGCTTGCTGGCAACCCTCTAGCTTTGGCCGCCGGCATCGCCGTATTGGAGTATTTGCCGGAAGCGTTTGTAACTTTAGAGCGTAAAACGCGTATCATCACCGATGCTCTAAAAGAAGTTGTCCCAACCAATCAGATGGGGGCGATGTTCACTTGCTTTATTCCCCAAGAAGCATTCAATGCATATTTTCAAGCGATGTTGGACCAAGGTATCTATATGCCCCAATCGCCATATGAGTCTGCATTTGTTAGTCTTGCCCATACTGATGAGCATTTAGAGTATACACGAGATGCTATGCTACATTTTTTAACTTGCCACTAATGAATTACGCGCTATAATTTCGATTCTATTAGCCTTAAGTATATTAAATGGAGTGAAAAATGGACTGCCTAAAATCGATTACGAGTCTTGGTACGCATGGATATGATCAACCTTGGGACAAAGATTATAAGGCAGAGAAAGGCTCCTTGCAAGTGCGATATGTGGTGGTATATGATGATTCAGGAAATAAGTATAAAACCAGTCCAGAAGCAACCGATACCCAGGTGTATCGAACCTATTTAGATCCTAAGACAGGTTATCTGCGTAACTTCGTTTGCCCGCTTGGTATAGTGTTACGCGGATTGGTCTACATTCCAGGTTCTATTTTGCGTCCAGCTGTTATTTTAGGTGCCGAATGCGCTGACGTTATTCTGACAGGTGAGCTAAAGATCTTAGTAAGAGTGGAAATTGTTGGACGGGCCTGTCTCTATTCCATCAGCATGACATTTTGCGCGGTTGGCATGGTTATGTTTCCATATGTCACGTATTTTATGGTTAAATTGTCTCAGCTGGAATTTGCTGCTAACCGAGGAGTTCATTACACCCAAAGTTTACGTCGGCCTGAGGAAAAAGATAAATTCGTCTATTATTTAACGGGTGCCATACAGCCTCGGGGACACGTCTGTCAGATGCGGGGAGGTGGGCGTAAATACAAACCAGAACATCTTGCAAGATTTGATGAAAATAAATACGTAATAAAAAGTTCAACAGGAGAAAATGTAACTGCCCCCTTTAGCATTGATCTGAAGCCAGATGATAAGGGAACACTTTTAATTGCTGGCAAGCGCTATCGCACGGAGCATTGGGGACGCAATCTTTCTGGTTGTGATAAAATACATACTGACCGTGCAATCGAAACCCTTGCAAAATTCACTGTGTCAAGTCCGGGGTTTCAACCTCTTAAATTAACGTATATTTCAGATAAAGGTTTCCATTTTGAAGAAGTAGATGGGTATAATTACAGTCCATTTTCTGATGGAGACAAACCAATTTACTTAAGTCAAGAGCAGAAAATTGCGTTGAAGGACCTTGCAATTCCATTCATTACAATCAAAGATAAGATGACGCTTGAAGAGACTTGGAGGCAGATTAGGGTTAAAATCAATCGCGTGTGGTGATGGGCTGAACTGGTTCTTCATCTGGCCATTCGTAGGTAGATAGATGCCGCACTTCGAGTTGGGATTCTGATAGTAAAATTTCCTTGCCTGCAAGCTCTATTAGATAGAGCGTTGTTTTTGGGCTGATAGGGCGTCTTTCGCGGATTTTGATCGCCTTCATGTTGTTCATGCCTTTTTGTCTTGAACGTCCAACGCGTTTTAGCAGATAGTAAGAGATCCCAAATAAGACGACTAGGGCTAAAAGTGTGAGCAGCATTTTAGTGAGAGCTCGGCTGAGAGAGTCATGAGGAGCTGGCAGAGGGGATTCGGTTGGCATTTCATGGGGAGCTGGTAATTCGGTAGGAGGAGGTGCATTGACCACCTCTTCAAAAACTTGCTCACCATACATACTTGAGCAAATGGCAATAAGAGCTATAAACTTTTTAAGCTTCATGTTATTCTTCATAGCATGAAACGTGGATTAATTGCACTTGATATCGATGGTACACTGACTGGCAGCCAGCATCTCATCCCCTTAGAGGTTATAACGTATCTTCATGCGCTTTACGATGATGGGTGGTGCGTAGTGCTTTTGACCGGAAGGATGCTCTCCTTTGCCCAAAGAGCGATACAAGACATCAATTTTCCTTACTATTTAGCGGTTCAAAATGGGGCTGATATTTTGGAAATGCCCCACAAGAAACTGGCTACTAGGGCTTATTTTGGAATAGATATCGTTGAAAAACTCGATCACCTTTACCAAAACTTACCATCAGATTTTTTAATTTATAGCGGGTATGAGTCAGGTGATTTTTGCTATTACCGTTCTAAAAAGTATCCGGCGTCCATGACTAGCTATCTTGAAAAATTAGCGAGTTTGTCAGATGCCCCATGGCAAGATTGCCCTGATTTTTCTCTAGAGCAAAAATCCTTCCCACTCATCAAATGCGTGGGTTTTTACGATGACTTGAAAAAGATAGAAGAGAAGTTGACCGGCGTTACCACAGCCCTGATTAGTGATCCTATTAGTGATGGCTATTACCACCTTATTTTGGTAACGCACGCAGACGCCACCAAAGGGCGCGCATTAAGACGTATTCAATCCTATCTAGAGGTTCAAGGCCCAGTTATTGCAGCTGGAGATGATGTAAATGATGTTCCTATGTTTAAAGAAGCAGATGTTGCCATCGTCATGGAAACAGCTCCAAAGGAGGTGTTAAATTACGCGGATATCATTGCCAAACCTTCTACTGAGCTGGGGATTATTCCTGCTTTAAAAACCGCTATTTCAAAATGCTAAAGTCACAACAAACCGGATTTATTCACTATAATTATCACTCTAAAGATGGGGTTCACGATACCATTCCCGTTGTGGAAAACGCCTGCCATATTCTTGAACTTTTGCGCACAAAACAAGCTGATAAGCTCTATGAGGCCAAATTTTTGCTGGAGAAATTATTGGCCTTCCAGACGTCATCTGGAAATTTCCCTCAATATTTACATGAATATCCCAGCTGTTATAATTGGGCAGTCGCATTCGATTTACTTGCACCATTTGTGCACATCAAAAAAGAGTTTCAGACCATTTTGCCTCCGACTTTGACTCAAGCAATTCAACGCTTGCAAGTTTTCTGCCAAAGTATTCCTCATGCTGAAAACCATCACAAAATTCTACTTCAAGCAGCCCTTGGTGAGCCTATTGAGTTTTTGGAGGCAAAGACTGCTACTGCCTGGTCGAATCTTTTAATTGCCCGGTCGATGTCTAATCAAGATTTGCCATTGGATCATTTGGCAAAAAGATGGCATGGGCCTTCAAAAACCTTTATCGGTCTTTCCGAATTGCAAGATGGTAAGCTGCCAGCTCCAACACTACTAGACCTTTTTATGGGCCAAGACTTGCAAAATCACCCACTTATCCTTAAAAAAGCTCTGACCCGGCCTATCGACTTAACTCTACATAATAACTCTTCACTAGATTACCTCTCTACGTATACTCCCCAGCCTTTTCAAAAGGATTTTCACCTGATGCGCTGGGACGGCCTGGCGTGCCAAAATAGTCAGCACCACGTCGTTTGCCGAAATGCACTTGAAATGGACTTTACTTATCCCGAAAAGCTTCCGGATAAAGATGAGCGCTATACCGAGATAGAGTTTTTTTACCCTCACGATGGGATTCCCTGGCCAGCTACAACTTTTCAGCTAGGATGTCCTCTGAAAGTAGGGCCTTTTACTCTAACGTTTCTTTTGCTTGAAGGACAGGGACATTTTTATGGCCACATCAGCCGAGGCAACCGGCCGTCTCAAATTCGAAAGGATATGGCCTATGATTGGCAAATCGGACTACGCACTGTGAAGAGAAGTCCCAATCTCAAGCTGCGTGTAATAATTCAGCGAGCTGATTCGAGTGCTGAATCAAGCGATCCTGAGTGACCTTACCAGCTTCTAGCTCTTCTACTTCTAGCATCAATGACTCGGCAATTTTGGAGATGTTTTTATTAAATCCGCCTTTTTGCGCAATGAAAGTCACTGCTGAGTAAATACCCTCAGCGTATCTTGGTTGATCTATAAGCCATTGATCTGCTGTTTTGAGCGATTTACTAAGAGCGCTGGCAGTCCACTTAAATGGTACAGCGCCGATACTTTTACCAACTGATCGCAACGCTTTTTCAAAACCCTCTAGCTTTAACTGTGTAGGCCTAATCTTATAGACCTCATAGGCGTCATACAGATCGCTTAACATAGGATCGATCATGTCGGGATTGACGATGCCATTTTCGATAGCTTCTAGGACAATTTCGTCTATCACCGAATGTAGGCCGCAAAGCATATCGCTATCTAGCAACCCTTCTTGATTGAGAATCGAGGACATTAGATGTGCCATCTTCTCAATATCAACGCTTTTACTCGGCATGATTTACCTACTAATAAAAAAATCTTTTATAATTATATCTTATATCAAAAATAGATTTATAAACAAATAAACTCAAAATTTGGGAAATCTTCTAGGTTAGTAGCTTAACTTAAATAAGTTGGGCAAGTCTACTGTAGTGTTGGGTGGGAGGCAGCAACGCCCATAGCATGCATTCCATTGTCCACGTAGAGGGTGGCTCCAGTAACGGCTTTGGCAGTTAGCAGATAGAAGGCGGCTTCACCGATGTCTTGCGCTTCTAAATCACGAGTCAGCGGCGCATTAGCCTTACTGTATTCAATCATCTTCTCGATGAACCCAATGGCTTTGGCTGCTCTGCTAGCTAAAGCTCCAGCAGAAATAGTATTGACGCGGATTCCATATTTACGGCCAGCTTCCCAGGCAAGCATACGAGTATCACTTTCAAGGGCAGCCTTGGCCGAACTCATACCGCCACCGTATCCAGGAACAGCTTTTTCTGAAGCTAGATAAGTTAGGCTAACCGTAGCACCATCTTCATGCATAAGAGGTCCGAAATGCTGCACCATGCTTACAAATGAATAAGCAGAAGAGCTGATAGCCGCTAGGTAGCCCTGGCGAGAGGTTTCAAGAAGGGGTTTTTTAACTTCGGGGCCGTTAGCCAGTGAGTGGACAAGGAAATCGATTTTTCCAAAGTCTTTTTCCACAGCTGAAGCCACCTCAGAAATCGTGTAGGCGCTTGACTCTTTATAACGTTTGTTTTCACGGATGTCTTCGGGAACATCGCTGGGACTATCAAAGACTGCATCCATAGCGTAGATTTTGGCAAATTGCCAGAGGCTGCCATCGGAGAGCTGGCGCGAGGCGTCAAATTTTCCATGGTCCCATGAGTGTTTGAAGATTTTGACGATAGGGGTCCAGACGCCTAAGATAACTTCACAACCTGCATCTGCCAGTGTCTTGGCGATGGCCCAGCCATAACCTTGGTCATCCCCAACGCCTGCAACAAACGCCTTTTTTCCTTTGAGATCTTTCATAAATGGAAACCTTAAATGATGGCCTTATTTACGCGCAAGGCTTGTTTTCACGTCTCCAGCCTTCGGCTGTTTGTACCTTTACCCAAGTGTTTTCGGGCATCGGTGCCTTTTTTTCAACGCGTTTTTTGGCCGGCTGAATTTTTACCGTTTGCGTCTTTAGTTTGGTTTTTCTTTTCAGAATTGACATATTTTCTCCGATTTTAGTTATGGCAATACATTTCAATTCGCAAGTATACACAATTTATCATTTTTCCAAAAGGAATATTTTAAATTTTAATATTCGCAAGTGAAGTTAAAAATTAAGACTTTATCAAGAAGGCGGCTCGGATATTTCAGCGGTAATGAGTTTAAGCATAGATAAGGCCTGTACTTAAGGCGCAACAAGTTGGGGAGGAGCCATCCTGATTAGCAAAGCATCATAGCCCCCTTTTAAACTTATTTTTTAAAGAGTAAAAAAAATTTGAGCTTAGTGCTTTTTGCCCTGCGGGGTTATCTTCTGGTTGCATGTCAATATAGATCAAATTATTTCCACGAATTGGGGTGACTGTTGCTACCAAGGACCCTTCTGTAAGTATTTAAACGTCAATATAATAAATTTTACGGATTTGTCAGTAAGCATTGTGGTTTGGTCCTGATGTTAGCGATTAAAAACTTGACTTAATAGTTTGATATAGGCCCTAATGTCTTCATCAAAAATACAAAACATTTTCCATAGCCATATTAAATAGGGAAGAAAAAAGCAGATGAAGAGGTCAAAATGACTGCAACAAATTTTGTGACTTACAGGCATGTGCATCAAGAGGCCATTACGAACAAAGTAGAGCCAGACAAATCTAAAGAAATGCCGGCTCAAAGTAGTCTGTACACAGAGCCTAAAATTATTTTGGAAAAAGTGAAGCAGATACAGTTGCTAGCTGAACAGTCTACCTCCCTGCTCAAAACACTTGGGAATAAAAGGTCTATAGCTTTTCATATTGCTGCCTTGAAAGGAGATGTTGACGTGATTCAACGGTTAGTCACGCAGGACTGCTTGTTACTCAAAGCATTTATGAACGATGGTAGGACACCTCTTCACAGCGCTGCTTTAGGTGGGCATATTGAGGCAATGCAATTACTAGTTCAGCAAGATCCTTCTCTGCTCAAAGCATTTAACAAAAATGGTTGGACACCTCTACACTCTGCTGCTCAGGGTGGCTGTATTAAGGCTATGGATTGGCTAGCTCAGCAAGATTCCTCGCTACTCAATGCGTTTACGAACGATGGCCTGACACCTTTGCACGCTGCTGCTCAAGGGGGGTGTGTTGAGGCAATGAAGTGGCTAGTTCGACAAAATCCTTCTTTGCTGAAAGCATTAGTAAATGACAGCAGAGCGCTTATGTTCGCTGCTATGAAAGGTGGATATACCGATGTCATGCGGTGGCTGGTTATCCAAAATCCCTCCCAGCTCAATGAGACCATAAAGGATGGAGCGACGCTTTTGCATATTGCAGCTTTACAAGGACGCGTTGAGGTGATGGAATTGTTGGTTGAACTGGATTCCTCGTTGCTTGAGGCCTTTACACATAACGGTGTAACACCTTTGGATGCTGCTGCAGCACAGGGACATGTGAAGGCGATGCAGTGGCTAGCTCAGCGGGATCCATCGCTGCTTAAGGTTTTTAGAGAAAATGGCTGGACTCCGCTATGTTCTGCAGTAGATGGGATGCATATTGCCGCGATGAAGTGGCTAGTTAAGCAAGACTCCTCGCTGCTTAGAAAATTTTTGAATAATGGGGCAACCCCTCTTCATATTGCTGCTTTGAAAGGGCACCTTAAGGCAATGCAGTTGCTAGTCCAAGAAGATTCCTCGCTGCTTCAGGCCTTTATGCATAACGGTCTAACACCTTTGGATGCTGCTGCAGCACAGGGGCATGTAGAGGCGATGCAGTGGCTAGTTCAGCAGAATCCATCACTGCTCATGGAGTTTGAAAAAAATGCCTGGACACCGTTGCACTCTGCTGCCGGAACGGGAAATATTAAGGCCATGGAGTGGCTAGTTCAGCGCAATTCCTTGCTGCTTTTTTTGAAAACGATATCGCCAAGAGGACAAGAAATAACAGCTAGAGAGTTAGCCTTAAAGAAAGGCCATCGAAATGCAGCGGAGTGGCTTGATAACCAAGAGCGCAAAGTTAAAACAAATAAAACAAACAGATGAGGAAATAACATGACTGCAACAAATTTTGTCACTTACAGGCATGTGAATCACGAGGCCATTTACCAATTTGAAGTCACAAATACTCATATGGTCTCGCTAAAAGTCTTTGACTCGGCAAAAAACTGTATTTATGAAAGGTCGTTTCAACTACAAGAGCTTTCCCTAGCGAGAACGCAGACGCGTCTTGCCAAAGGCAAGTTCAGCGGTATCGTAAAGGAACTCATCGGGCGAGGGCTTGTGCCTAAAAAACACCTTATTTCCAACACGATCGAAGTAGGGCAAGACGCGTGTCAAAAATCGCTGGAAAGAAATATTGGGCATTTTAAACCCACGGTGATTATAGAAAAAAAAGAGCTTGCAAATTTTACCTGTCCCATAACGTTTGAGGTTTTCCAAGAGCCTGTGATAGATGAGCACGGGCATACATTCGAAAAAAGCGCCATAGCAAAACACCTTTTGCAAGACGGTAAATGCCCAATCAGTCGACAACCCATTGGCTCATTAACTCCTAACCTGCTTGTTGCTCAGGCTATCGAAGAGTTTAAAAAGCAAGAACCCATACCAAGTTTTGCACTCTTTAAAAGAGAAAACCAAAATCTAGCACGTAGCAATTTAGAAATGGCAAAGATGTATGAGAATGAAAAAGAATACAACGAAGCCCTAGAGAGCTACACCAAAGCCTTTCAATACACAAAAAATAGCCAAGACTATATTGATATTCCTCCGCTATTTGAAAAAATACAGCAGCATGAGAAAGCCATTCTTTCCTATCTATATCTAGCAAAATATCAACTGGAAGAGAGCAATCCTGCAGCTGCAATAGACACTCTTGAAGCATGTCAGCGGTGTCCAAACGCTCCTTATTCTAACAACTACACACTGATAGAGCTTTACTACCACACTCAACAGCCGCAAAAGGCGCTAGAACTTCTTATACAAACAGCTGAACATGAATTTGCGCATCAAAATCCTGAGCTCGCTCTTAATTTGTATAAACGCATTCAAAAAAATCATCCCGAAAAATTTCAGTTTAAATCTCAGCTGATTGCCTTAGCGGATACCTTTGAAAGACAAGCCAAAATCAACGAGATGATTAAGGCTTATAAGCTATTGGTGGAGATAGAGAAAAAAAGCGAGTATTACCAAAAGATCACTAATGGATATCAAGCATTGAATAAGCAAGAGCATAAGCTACAGTGGATAGGCAAAAACCTTGAGCTTCTCATAAAGCATAAACAGTGGAATCAAGCTCAAGAGCTAGCCAATCAAGCTTTGCAAATGACTTGCCTACCAGAGCAGCAGGTTTTTCTATACGAAAAACTACAGCTCGTCTTTATGCAATTCGATCAGCAGGGATTAAAAACACTGTGGCCAAAACTCGGAGAGGGTTACCAAAAACTGGGTCAACTTGCAGCAGCCGAAAAAACTTACCGCACTGCCTATGAACATTTTCACCAGTTGCAGGATCTCCTTGCTATTGCCGATATTTTAAAAGACTTCGGAAAGGTCAAAGAAAGTGTGCATACCTATTACGATGCTTTTGTAGAAGGTACGATGGCAGAAGAAATGGAAATAGTAGCGATATGCGCTAATAAGATTAAAAAAATCGATCCCCACTACGCACATTTGGATGTTAATCAACGCATGCACCTCCTAAGCCACCGAAAGATTCTGGGTCTTCAAGAGAAAGTCAACAAACTTTCACAAGAAGTTTTGATATCTCAAAAAGTCATTTCCCGCTACCAACTCCAAACAGGCCAGTTGCTTTATTTGTTGCCCATTTCTCAAAGGAGGAAGCTTGGAAAAGAGCTAATACGCACTGATGATTTGCATCGACAAATTGCCTCGGAGACACCACTACATACTGCTGCCTTATGTGGAGATGTTACGATGATGCAATTGCTAGTTGAACTGGAGCCCTCGCTCTTGAAAATAGTTACAAGTGACGGGAAGACACCTCTGCATTATGCTGCTGAGGGGGGGCATGTTGCAGCGATGCAGTGGCTAGTTGAGCTGGAGCCCTCGATCTTGGACACAATTGCTGAGCCTCTGCATTATGCTGATGATAACAGAGTGCGTAATCAGGTGCGGGGGCACATTCAGCTGAGGTGCTCACTTTTGGAAGCAACTACAGATGCCGGGGAGACACCTCTGCACTACGCTGCTAAAGGGGGAGGTGTGGCAGCGATGCAGTGGCTAGTTCAGCAGGAGCCCTCGCTTTTGGAAACAAATACAAGTGCCGGGGAGACACCTCTGCACTATGCTGTCAAAGGGGGACATGTTGAAGCGATGCAGTGGCTAGTTCAGCAGAAGCCCTCGCTCTTGCAAACAATTACAGGCATCCGTCAGACACCTCTACACTTTGCCGCTGAAGCAGGACATATTAAAGCAATGGAGTGGCTGGTTAAGCAGGATCGCTCGCTGCTCTATGCGTTGACAATCACGCAATCGACTCCTCTGCACGCTGCTGCTGCCCAAGGGCAGGTTGAGGCAATGAAGTGGCTAGTTGGACAGGATCGCTTGCTGCTCAAGCAAGTGAAAGCAGATGGCTCGACTCCTCTACATGCTGCTGCGGCCGAAGGGCAAGTTGAGGCAATAAAGTGGCTAGCTGTCGAGGATCCTTCATTGCTTTTTGTTAAGACAAAACCATTTAGTTTCGAAAATGGAATGACAGCTTTTGACTTAGCTTATAGGCGTAACCATCGAGATGCAGCAGCTTGGCTTGAAAAAGAGGCAAAAAAGCAGAAGGATATGAATAATATGAGCACACCTCGCAGACCGTATGTGGATTTAGGTTTTGGTTGATAGGGAAAACTCTCTTTGACGTGTCAGGATAGATTTTGCGCTTTGATGCAAGTTTTATGGCAATAAGCAGGAGGTCAAAATAGTATGCAGAATTTCACTGAATCGCCTCAAAATCAGCGATATGAACCCTGACTTGAGATAAGGTCATGCTTGAATTTCTAAGAGAGAAACGCTATACATAGAGGCATGAAATTTTCTGATCTAAAGGCTTTTGAAACGCATTTGAAGAGTGCTTATCCCCAAGGATTATGTCCTGTTTATATCTTAATTATTCCAAATGATGAAGAGCGTCAGGCTATTGCTGATTACATAATAAGAATTATTCTTAAATCTAACGATAATTTGCGATTAGTTAAAACCGAAGACCCTGAAATTGCGCAAAATGAGCTTTATTGTTTTTCATTGTTGGGCGATTATCCGGTTATTTACCTCGATAAAATAAAAAAAATATTCACACCTTCGGTTCCTCGAGGGGCCTTCCTTATTTTGGGTATGTCTAAGCCTA
This sequence comes from Chlamydiales bacterium, assembly GCA_024233455.1. GTDB lineage: Bacteria > Chlamydiota > Chlamydiia > Chlamydiales > JACKPQ01 > JACKPP01. The sequence continues at coordinate 200,088 of JACKPP010000002.1, read as the reverse complement.
TGGCAAAATTGCCGGAGGGGGTAACGCTAGATTTGTCCAAGGAAAAGCCGTGGGATAAGGATAAGCGCATTAAAGATCAAATTGTTTCCAAGGCTCAAGCTGCGGGCAAGCCGCTTGATCACCCAGCACTAGAATACTTATTTGGAGCGATTGGTCCAGATCAAGCGCTACTAGAGCGTGAGCTCGAAAAGCTGATTTGTTTTGCTCAAGACAAAAAGTCCATCGATCTCACTTCGGTGCAAACTTTGGTGATGCCTTCAGTCCAGCAATCGACGTGGCAGATTGCAGAGCAAATCGTTTGGGAAAAACGTTTGCCCAAGCAAATATCCTCAAATGATTTTCCGGTGCTGGTAGGCTCGATTCGGTATCAGTTAGAGTTGGGACTGGCGCTTTGCACCCTAACGCCTGAGCAATTTCAGGAGCATTATCCAAAGTTAAGACCGCGCGCTGTAGATAAGTACCGCAATTGTCATTTGCCCCTTAGCTTCTTTGAAAAAGGGTTACAAGCGCTTTATAAGGCAGAGCGTTTGTTTAAGGATGGCATCTCCAATGGGGGACTCTGTTTGGATCTATTTATGGGGCAGTTATGCTCCACTTAATGCCCAACCTCTTGGCTGAAGGTCTCGATCCCAAGTGTGCGTTTGTTCCTATTTTGTACGAAATTATTCCTAAGCTAGATGGCATTATCGGCGAGAGCGAGCGTAATACACGTCGTTACCTTAAGCTTTTTACTGAAAATTTTCGAGATATCCCCATTTGCTTGCTCAATGAGCATACTAAAGATATGCATGAGCTACTGCAGCCGCTTATCAGAGGCGAAAACTGGGGGCTTATTTCTGATTGTGGTTTACCGTGTCTGGCCGATCCTGGAGCTCGGCTTGTGGCAGTGGCGCGAAAGAAAAACATCCCTATCCAGGCTTATCCAGGTCCCTCCTCAATCATTCAGGCGCTGATGCTATCTGGACTATCTGGACAGTCGTTTGCTTTTCATGGTTACCTACCAAGAGATGAAAGTAGACGGATTTCTAAGATTAAAGCGCTGGTTTCCAATGTGGTCAAAGAAAGGCAGACCCAGATATTTATTGAAGCGCCCTATCGCAATAACCCCATGCGGGATTCATTGATAGAGCATGTGCCTAAAAATATTGCGGTTTTAGCAGTCTATGATGTGATGTTTGATACCCAGTCGGTGGTCGACGTGCGAAGCTGCCCCGATTTGCATAAAAAACCGTGTGTTTTTTTAATCGGATGATACGTTTTCGACTGAGCTGCTGCTGGAGGTCAAATCTCTGGCAGGTGAGATGTTTTCGATGTCTTGGAGCTTGTCTATCAATTTCATGGCGCGCTCTCGGTAGGCCTGGCTTTTACCTGTAATGTTTTTAGCTTTTTGGAGTGGATTATTTGCTTCTTCCTGCGCATTCCAACAAGTTAAGGTAAGTAGAGTTTTGCCGCATAAAAAACGCTCGGTTGGAGTTAGTGACGTCAGATTCAATTTTTCAACTTTTTTTACAATGTCGCGGTATTTGAGGGTTTTATTATCCACCCTTACCGGAATAGGCATGTTCGGTTTTCTAAGAATGCGAATTCCAACTATTATGTCGGATTCTCTATTTTTATAGTATTTTCGGCCTTTGGCATCCTGCCCGTAGGACTGGCAAGGGCAAGCGGGGTTTAAGTATTGATAATGCGTGGATACATACATCGCTGCAATTAATTTATTAGTCATATTTATTAAAAAGTTGTTAAGTTTATATAAATAATTATAACATATTAATATTAATTTGTCAAAAATAGTATATAAATATACAAATATTTAATTATAAGCTAGTTATCTATGCTTATGATTTCTGATGCCACTGTATCATAGAAAAGCTGGCCTTTTGATGTAAGCTTAAGTAATTCAGATACAGTTAGATATGTATTTTTTTGCAGCTGAGCAAGTTGCAGCTTAAGTTCACTTGAAAATGAGCCATAACGCTGTTGAAAGGTTTGAGGGTTCACGCCTTCAGTGAGGCGTAGGCCAATCGCCAGCATCTCCCGTTGATGGGCCTCAGGACTGAGTTTTTCGGTGAAGTCAACCCAAGGCTTATCTGATTCTAAGGCCTCGGCGTATTTGACAAGGTTAGCAGCATTGCGAAAGCGTCTGCCGTCCCAGTAGGAAAAGGCACTAGGGCCAAAGCCAAGGAAGGGCCGGCCGATCCAGTAGCCGGTATTATGAACGGAGGGTTGGCCAAAAGCTGAAATTTCGTACCGCTTTAAACCTATTTCTTCAAGGGTCTTGATTGCCGACTGAAGCATTTTCAAGCTGTCATCTTCTGAGGGTAGGTGAGGTTGGAGTGCGCGTTGCTTGCGGTGAAAGACTGAGGGCTCTTCAAAGGTGAGGTTGTAAAGGGAAACGTGGGAAATGGGAAGATCGTATAGCTGTTTTAGGGTGTGCTCCCAGGATGGAGGCGTTTGATGGGGTAGGTCATACATGAGATCGATGGTGATATTATTAAATCCAGCGGTTTTGGCAGTGTGGATGGCATTGATGGCTTTTTGCGCGCTGTGGGCTCTGCCTATGGTCTTTAGCGTTGCATCATGCAAGGATTGCACCCCAATGCTTAAACGATTGATGCCCATCTTCAAGTAGGTTTCCATGAGCTCTGGAGTGATGTCTTCCGGATTGGCTTCAATGGTAATTTCTTCCCCCTGGCCGGTTAGCTGTAAAATCTCTTCGATGCATTTGGGATCGATTAATGAGGGAGTGCCACCTCCAAAATAGATGGAGGTAATTTTTTTGTCTTGAATAAGAGGTTGTCGTTTCTGCCACTCAAGTTTTAGGGCTTCATGGAACCGGTCAACCTGAGTGGGTTTTATGACGTAGAAGTGGCAGTAGGGACACTTCTTTCGGCAATAGGGGATGTGAAAATAGAGACTTACCAATTGTCAGCGTCTGGATCTTCTAGTACCCCCCGACGCCATCTATTGCGATCAGAAAAAGGGTCCTCGTCATCGTCTTCCATTGCATCGCTGTCATCTGGTTCGGCATCCGCATCAAAATCCTCTGTGACATAGGAGTCGTCAGAGCCAATATCTTCTTCTCCAGATGTGGTATCTTCAGAGGTGTCAACGTCGGGAATTGCCGATTGTTCCGTGAAAGCTTGTTTAACGCCTCCACGTTTGGGAGCAATGTACTCTTCGGGCTCGTTGCCGTCTTTTGTTTCGGCAAGTTTGGCTTTTTCTTCTTCAATTTTATGCTTAAGTGCTTTGATTTCAGCAGTATGCTTTACTAGGTCCTTTTTGGGGACAAGGCCTAGGTCCAGCCATCTTTCGAGATCTCCTAGCTCTTGCTCAAGCTTTTTAAATTTGTCGCTTTTTATCTTACTCATAACTTTGGATGTGGGTTTTAGAATTCATACGCATGCTTGTTTTACCTTATTTAACCATTTATTTCCAATACCTATTTTTTATATTCGGCATTATTTTTAATAAATAGTGTTTTCTCAACAAATAATTTGTGTTATATATAAAATCAAAGGATTATTTTTATTATGTTGCCTAATTTGATATATATAGAAAAATTGTATAGCGCTTTTCAGGAAGATCCAGAAAGCGTAGACACTCACTGGCGCTCGTTTTTTCGCGGGATGGAGCTGGGCTCTTCATTGGTTACAGCATCAAGTGATGAACGGGTCAAGCTGCTGATACAGGCCTATCGACTTCACGGCCATCAACTTGCTCAGTTTAACCCTTTTTCTAAAATCGAATCGGTACAAGAGCTTAAGTTGGAAAGTTTTGGCTTTTCAGATAGCGATTTGACAAGCAGTTTTTCAACATTTGGTCTTTTGCCTACCGATAAGGCACCGCTTTCTGAAATTTTAGACAGGTTAAAAGCTTTATACGCCAGTAAAATTGGCTACGAAAATATTCAAGGGCTAGAAAATCTGATTGAAAAAGAGCAGATGCCCTTATCAGCTGATGAGCAAAGAAGGATACTACACGAGTTGAATCGATCAGAACTCTTTGAGGCTTTTTTGCACACTAAGTACACTGGACAGAAACGCTTTTCACTAGAAGGTGGCGAAACACTGATTCCGATTCTGGCCGAAATTTTAAACCACGGAAGTGAGCAGGGGCTTACTGAGGCAGTGATTGGAATGGCTCACCGCGGCCGTCTTAATGTCCTTACAAACATTATGGGAAAGTCCTATGCCTCTGTCTTCGCTGAATTTTTGCCCGATTATGTTCCCCAAGAAGGGGACGGTAGTGGTGATGTCAAATATCACAAGGGGTTTAGTGCCGATTACCAAACACCCAATGGCAAGCAACTGAAACTGCTCCTGGCCGCCAATCCCAGTCATTTAGAAGCTGTTGATCCAGTCGTAGAAGGGATAGCTTATGCCAAGCAAACCGAAACAGAAGCAGTTTTGCCCATTTTGATTCACGGTGATGCATCCGTTGCCGGACAAGGTGTCGTATATGAAACCTTGCAGCTATCCAAGATCGAAGGATATGCCACCGGAGGAACAATTCATATTGTGGTCAATAACCAAATTGGTTTTACAGCTGTGCCGAAAGAATCGCGCTCAACCCGGTATTGTACTGCTATTGCTGCCTCTTTTAATGCGCCAGTTTTCCACGTAAACGCTGAAGATCCTGATAGCTGTATCCAAGCAGCTAAGCTAGCAATTGTGATCCGTCAGACGCTTGGTCTTGACGTATTTATCGACCTGAATTGTTACCGCAAGTATGGCCACAATGAAGGAGACGAGCCCACTTATACCCAGCCTCTTTTGTATGCCAACATCAAAGCCCGAGAAAAAATCCGCGTGCTCTATCGGAAGCAACTCATTGCCCAGGGTGTCCTCTCCGAGCAAGAGGCAAATGCTTTAGAGACTGAATTTAAAACGAGTTTAGAAGCAGAGCTAAAAAGTGTGGAAGAGCTGAAAATTGGTCGGGAATTTATGTGCCCGGTGCCCACTGATAAACCCTATCCAGAGACAGGTGTGAGTAAAGATGTTTTGATGACTTTAGGGCAGCAAATTTGCCAAAGCCCTGAGGGCACGCATCCCAAATTAAAGCGCATTTTAGATGAGCGGCTTCAAATGCTGACTGGTGCCCCGCTTGATTGGGGCATGGCCGAGATGTTAGCATATGCCACGCTGCTCAAAGAGGGGATTCCGGTCAGGCTTTCTGGACAAGATAGCATCCGAGGCACTTTTTCGCACCGCCACGCCGGTATTACTCATCAACAGACAGAACAGCGCACTTTCCCTCTGAATCAAATTGGAGGTGCTAAATTTTGTGCTTACAACTCTCCCCTATCAGAGTATGCTGTTTTGTGTTTTGAATTTGGCTACAGCCTAGTCTGTCAAAGAGGATTAACCATTTGGGAGGCGCAGTTTGGTGATTTTGCCAATGGTGCCCAAATTGCCATAGATCAATTCATTGCTACATCGGAACAGAAATGGCGCGAAACTGCGCCGCTTGTGCTGATGCTGCCCCATGGCTATGAGGGACAAGGCCCCGAGCATTCCTCAGCGCGCATCGAGCGTTTTTTACAACTAGGTGCTAACCACAATATGCTTATTTGTAACAACACTACGCCGGCACAAATCTTCCATTTACTCCGCGCTCACTGTCAGTTAAAAGAGCGCAGACCTCTGGTGATCTTCATGCCCAAAGCGCTTTTGCGCTACGCGCCATCTTTATCTCATATCGACGCGCTTGCCCAAGGACGCTATCAAAAGGTGATTGATGATGCGCCCCGAAAAGCTAGAAAATTACTCTTTTGTTCGGGCAAAGTTTACTACGATTTGATCGAAGAGCGAGAAAAAAGAAACCTCACAGACATTGCTATTGTGCGGATTGAACAGCTTTATCCTTTTCCTAAAAATGAGATAAAGGCATTGCTTGCAAATTACAAAGACGTTAAACAGATTTTTTGGGTGCAAGAAGAACACCAAAACATGGGAGCGTGGACCCACATCCATTTTGAAATGGGAGGTTTGACCGCTATTGGTTATATTGGCAGGCCAAAAAGCGCCTCGCCAGCAGCAGGTTTTCCCACCTTGCATAAACGTGAATTAGAAGCATTCCTAAACGAGGCTATGTCATGAAAGTAGAGATTGTCGTTCCATCAGCAGGAGAATCGGTTACAGAAGCCACTGTGGCGCAGATCATGGCGCAAACCGGAAGCAGTGTAAATGAAGGCGATGAAGTCTTAGAGCTTGAAACCGATAAAGTGAATCAAGTGATTTTTGCCCCGGCAACTGGCGTTATTTCCATAAACGTTAAAGTAGATGATGTGGTCAAGGTAGGGCAAGTTTTGGGTTCGATTGATTCGGAAGGAGCAAAAGCCCCTGTAGCCCCTAAAGCAGAAGAAACAAAATCGCCTGCCCCACCTCCTAGTGATGGTGGTATTCGTAAAACTGCAGAGAGCTATGTAGCGGACCTAAAAACACCACCACCACAAGCGTCTAAACCTCAAGCTGCGCCTGAGCCTGCTCTGCCCGCTGCTCCTAAGACAAAAGAAACTCCTCAAGGTCAAACGCGCAAACGCATGAGCGGGCTGCGTCGTACCATTGCCAAACGCTTAGTCGAAGTAAAAACCACGACCGCCATGCTCACAACATTTAACGAAGTCGACATGTCCAAAGTCATGGAATTTAGAGCGCGAGAAAAAGATGCTTTTTTAAAAAAACACGATGTCAAGCTGGGATTTATGTCATTTTTTGTCAAAGCGGCAACCCAAGCCCTTAGGGCACTTCCCGATGTGAATGCTTTTATCGAGGGCGATGAAATCGTCTACAACGAAAAAGCGCACATAGGTGTTGCTGTTTCTACTGACAAAGGATTGATGGTTCCGGTGATTCGCAACGCCGATGATTTGTCTTTTGCCGAGATTGAAAAACAACTCTCTACTTATGCCAAAAAAGCCCGTGAAGGGGCTATGTCAGTGGACGATATGCAAAATGGCACTTTTACCATTACTAATGGTGGTGTCTTTGGTTCGATGCTATCCACACCTATTTTAAATCCACCACAGAGCGCTATCCTAGGGATGCATAACATCGTCAAAAGAGCAGTTGTGGTCGATGATCAAATTGTCATTCGGCCCATCATGTACTTAGCCCTGAGTTATGATCACCGCATTGTGGATGGAAAAGAGGCGGTCACTTTTCTGGTTCATATGAAAGAGAATTTAGAGGATCCTGAACGCATGCTTTTGGATTTTTAATGGATTACGATCTTATCGTCATTGGATCTGGACCTGGAGGCTACGTAGCGGCTATACGCGCTGCGCAAAATGGGCTCAAAGTGGCCTGTGTTGACAAGCGTAAAGAGCTAGGAGGCACCTGTCTAAATGTTGGCTGCATTCCATCTAAAGCACTCCTGCACGCTTCTGAATTTTACTATCAAACTCTGCATGAGGCTGGTGATTTAGGGATTTTACTTGGAACTCCCAAAATCGATTTTTCTAAAATGATGGCTCGAAAAAATGAAATTGTGAAAGGGTTCAATCAAGGGATTGCGGGTCTTTTTAAAAAAAACAAAGTGGATTTTTTAGTCGGAACTGCAACTTTTATAAGTCCTAATGCCATCACTATAGACGGTAAAGAAGTAACAGCGCAAAACTTCATTATTGCAACTGGATCTGAGCCCACTGCATTACCTTTTGCACCCTTTGATGAAAAGCAAATCCTCTCATCCACAGGTGCGCTAGCACTTGATGCCATCCCTAAAAAAATGGTGGTGGTAGGCGCTGGAGTGATTGGTGTGGAGCTAGGCTCTGTCTATAGCCGACTAGGTGCTAAGGTGCATTTCATCGAATTTTTAGATCGTATTTGTCCAGCTCTTGACGATACCATCGGTAAAGCCTTTCAAAAACTCTTAGAAAAACAAGGGTTAACCTTTGAGCTCTCATCCAAGGTAACGGCCATCGAAAAAGCTTCTACTGTCAAGATCACTTATGAGACCAAAGATGGGATCAAAACGCAAGAGGCTGATGCGGTCTTAATTGCTGTAGGTCGTCGCCCCTATATCCAAGACTTAGGACTTGAGGCTGCAAAAGTAAAATTAGATGACAGAGGGCGCATAGCAGTAGATACTTCATTTGCTACCTCTACACCTCATATCTTCGCCATTGGCGATGTCATCGACGGTCCCATGTTGGCGCACAAGGCCTCTGAAGAGGGAATCGCTGTGGCAGATCTTCTAGCTGGCAAACATTCACATTTAGAATACATCGCTATTCCCAACGTCATCTACACCGATCCCGAAGTTGCCACTGTGGGCCTTTCTGAATCCCAAGCCAAAGAAATGGGGATACAAGTCAAGACCGGGCAATTTCCACTCAAGGCAAACTCACGCGCTAGGTGCACTGCAGATGATGATGGTTTAGTCAAAATTGTAGCGGACGCGGAAACTGGACATCTGCTGGGTATCCACATTCTAAGCGCACATGCTGGCGAACTGATTGAAATTGGATCGCTAGCCCTGGAAAAGCGCACCACTGCCTATGAGCTGGCTAAAACCTCACATGCCCATCCAACGCTTTCAGAAGCGTTAAAAGAAGCAGCAATGGCCATTGTGAGCAAGCCTATTCACATGTAATCTAAGCAATTAGGAAGCATCTGCTTCGTATTTGCCATCCGCCATTGATTGCAAAAGGTCAGCTGTGAAAATTTCCAGGTTCTCGTCTGGAGAATTCGTTGGCTTGAATTTTACTGTATCGATTTGGGAGATAATAACTGCCAACCGCTCGAGCTCAGCATCATCAATACCTTGTTCTTTTAGCAGTTTAGCACAGTAAACCACATAGTCGTTATAAATGAGGGGTATTCCATTTTTTAGAAGTTTTAAATCTTCTTGAATCAGCACAGGTGAAGGAGCAAAGCGTTTAAATGCCCTCGTGAGGGTGTGATCAGTGCGCAATTCTCTTCGTTCTTGTTTCAAATGGGTGACATCTTCACAATCGATAAAGACATCGCGGTATTTTCGACGGGCTAGCACCGCCAAAGAGCTTGTTAAATGGTCATCAATGGCTTGATGACCTAGCTTTTCTGCAAAGTAAATCAAAAATTCGGGGTATGTATTGGGAAGCACTGTCTGATTAAAACCCATCAAGAGTAAATTGGTTTGGTAAGTTTCAAATTTTTCGGTAAAACCGCATTTTTCTAAAATCTTTTCACGCTCAGTATAAAGTTTCACCAGTTCTCTTAGTGGCTTTATAGCTTGAGAAGAGTTTTTTTCAAAAGATTCTAATTCTTTCTTTTTGATAACGATGCTTTGGTTTATCTCATCGATGCTTCTTTTGCTTTCGGGGACTTCTGAGAGGATTTGCTTGGCTTTTTGTCGCTCAAGAGCAAGAGTGGATACAGGTTCTTTATCAGCATCGTTGAGAGAACTACCTTTAAGACTCGGAAGGAGTTTTTTAATTGTCGCCAGACGTATGTCATTTTCAATGTCTTTGCCTAAATAGTTACTCACAAATGTCTGAATACGAAAAATTTCGCTTTTGAAGGAAATAAAATTGATATAACCATGATCAATGACCTCCTTTATGCAACGCTGGGCGATTTTTTCGATCAACTTGGGGTAAATGGATTCAGAAATGTAGTCAGACTCTTCCAGTCCCATTCGAGCCTGCGTAGCAAACTCGATAGCTTTTTGCAAATCAACCGCCTTTTCGATTTTATTCAGGTGATAACTCAAATAAGTGATGGCGCAAGTCTTTAATTTGTTTCGTTCAAATGCCCAATCTTTGCCTTCTTCCCCAAAGCATTGATAATGAGCTGTATATGCCCTATTTTGAGCCTCCTTGAGCTCTTCTTTGCGCAGGCGATTGACCTTATTTGCCAGGCTTGACGGAACAATGGGAGAGGTTATTGCGGCATTCAAGATCCTGGTGAATAGTGGAACTTCTAGTAGCACTAAAGGGGTCTCTATTGCACCGATTGTCGGTAATATAGCTGTTGTTGTCATGATTAATCCTTATTTATAAATAATATTATATCATATTATTGAAATATAATCAATATTTGAAACATATTTATAAAATTATAAGTAATTAATAGTTAATATTTAATAAAATAATTGTTTATTAAATACTAAAATTTATATAATCTTAATATATAAAGCGAGTCGTATAATAAATAATAAATGGTGTAAATAATGGATAATAAAGAACTTAAATCAAAATTAGCTCAATTGGAGTCTAAAGTGGATTATTTAGAGTCTGAGCTAGCTTATCTAGACCGCATTTTGATCGAATGTGGCTTCCCCGAAGGAGTTAAAACCCTAAAGGCCACTGTCGAAGAGATGTTGGCCTGAAATCCCTTATTTGGTGTAGAATGGACCTAATAATCCAGGCGAATAACCAATGAGGTCCATCTATGCCAACTCTGATCATCAATGACGAAGAACATACTCTAGACGAGGGCGCGCCGATTAAGGAATGCTGCGAAGAAGCCGGGGTTCCTTTTGCTTGCGAGGAGGGTGTTTGCGGCACATGCGTGGTTGAGGTAGAGGAAGGGATGGCTAATCTATCTCCCTTTAATCAAGAGGAAGAGGATTTTTTAGGAGAGCTAGACACTGAACGGCTTGCGTGCCAGTGCAAGATTCAAAAAGGCACTGTGAAGTTGAGGTTTTAATGATCGAGCGCGCAATGACTATCGAAGAAATTTTTACAAAATTTCCCGCTAAAAGCCAAAAACTGTCCCATGAAATGACCTCAGCTGGACTCCACTGTGTGGGGTGTGGCGCCGCGGTTTGGGAGACCCTTGAGGCAGGCATGCTCAAACATGGATTTTCTGATGCTGCTGTCGATGAAATGATTCATAAGCTCAATGCCATTTTACAAGAAGAAGATGCCACAGACACAATTAAACTGACTCAGCGTGCGGCTACCAAATTTAACGAAATCTTAGAGACCGAGAAAAAAGCAGGTTACGGGCTCCGTTTTGGCGATAAGCCAGGAGGCTGTGGTGGTTTTGAGTATGTCTTAGATTTTTCGCAAGCACCTGATGAGGATGATGAGATCTTTATTTCAGAAGGGGTGCAGATTTTTGTCAAAAAAGCCATGCTTAGTCGGCTACTTGGCTCCACCATCGACTATGCTGATGGTTTGATGAGTGGGGGATTTAAAGTGAGCAATCCTAACGTCAAAAACTCTTGCAGCTGTGGCAGCTCTCAAGGCTATTAAACCCCAAGCACTGAGTCACGTTGACTGCCTTTGGCCAATAATTTTTCCAATTCTAATTCTTCAGCTGGAGTGAGCGGCTTGCCAGATGATTGGTCCTTTTCTACTTCGCTATCTTGAGAGCTAGAGCCTTCAGCAGATGTAGATGCAGGTTTTGGCGTGAGTTTGACCTCTACCTTAGGTGTTGAAGAAGGTAGATTGAGCGTTAGTACTTCTTTTTTGAGTTGTTCCCATATTGAATTAGAAGGTTTAAAGGGATGAATGAGCTCTTTACCAGCGAATATGCCTTTATCATTAATAGCTGTCACGGTTTTATCTTCGAAAATTTCTTCATTTTTAGAAGTAATATCATTAATCAATTGATTTGCAAGGTCTTGGACTTTTTTCATTGTAGCTGCATCAGTGATCGACAGGGGTTTTCCATCAACATATACCGTCATTACGTATTCAATCCCATTGATCGGGATAGTCATTTCTTTTGGCTGTGAACCTTGAGGTGGCGTGGGAGAAGCTTTCGGTGACCTTTTGGGAGCTGCAGAATTTGCGGACGTGGGGGATGGCGAGCCTCGTCTGCTCTTTGGCGCTGTGGGCTTTGGGTCTGTTGGGGCACTTGATCCGACGACTGGTGATGGCATATTGTTCCTATTAATTATAAATTTTTTAGTAACTTATTTAAGTATTTTAACATAACCTCTATTTTTTTGCAATGCAGTTTTGAATAACTGTAATTAAGAGGGTTATGTATCGACCCAGCGCACATATCCGAAATGATCTGCTGGCTATACGTATCCATCTAAGGTCAGCTATCAACAAATGGAAATTCCATTTCACCTGAGTCTTAACCTTGCAATAAATAAATGGTTGGTTTAACATCAACCTATATGACGCATTTTAAGCGCTTTAGCTCGATTTTACTCTTTGGTCCGCCAGGTTCTGGTAAAGGCACACTCGGTGAGCAGTTAGCCTCGAAAAAAGGGCACTTACATCTGTCCTCAGGTGATATTTTTAGGGGGCTCGATCCAGAGTCTAAAATTGGTAAAATTTTTAAGTCTTACGGCGAGCAAGGTAAACTTGTGCCCGATGAGGTTACGATAGAAATTTTTGAGCAGCACATGCTCAAAATGGTCCGTAAGGGTCTCTATAATCCCAAAACGCAACTGCTTATGCTAGATGGTATCCCCAGGACGAAGCGTCAAGCAGAAGTGTTAGAGCGAGATATTGAGGTGAAACGCATTATCCTTTTAGATGTTCCTGATGTTCAAATTCTTATTGACCGCATCCAGGGCAGGGCGCAAGAACAAGGACGTCATGATGATCAATCTGAGTCAGTTCTAAGGCAGCGGTTTGAGGTTTATGAGCAACAAACGCGTGAGGTGTTGAGTCATTATCCCCAAGACCTTGTATTTCATATTGATGGAAATCAAAGTAAACAAGCTGTTTTTGATTCTGCTTTTAAAGCTTTAGAATCAATTATATAGTATTTTAAATTGTATTTAAATATTTTATTTGATATAATAATAACTTAAAACAACCATCAGGTTTAAGTTATGGAACTCCTCAAAGGACCAACTAATTTTGTTTCACGTGTCTTTAGCTCTGCTTGCGAGTATATTCCTGAGAAAGGGAATGAGCTTCTAACGCTAGCAGAAGATGCGATTTATGATTTAGGCAAAAGATTTGAGGCAGCCCAATCCTCTCCATTTTACCGACAATTAGAGGGCTATGGAATGCGCATCCATAAGTTTGCCGATGAACTCATTCCAACCAAAGTCGATAGTTTCTTGGTCCTTACAGAGGACATCAGTGATGCCATTCGCGGTATTGGTGAACACTTTGATGGCACTAACGTAAATCTGAATACCAACAAACAGTTAAGTGAATTGCGTTTTACTAATCTTATTGACTTAGTGCGTTATCCTATTAAAGTTGTACGCAATATCAAAATGACGTTTACCGGGATTAAAATCGGCTCAATCAGTGAAGTGGCGATCAGAGGAGTCCAATCAGGTATCGCAGTTCTTGGAACTTTGGATGCTGCTATGCTAATCCCTCTCTTAATGGACTATTTTATGCCCAGTAGCTTTGTGCAGCAGTCCCTTAATATTTTAGGGCCAGCGGCAGTGGTTTTGGGCGGACTCTTGTCTACGCTTTATATTATTCCCGATGCGATTAAACTTATTAAAGCTGGATGGCTGACTTTTGAACTTTTTCAAGCTGAGAGTGTCGAGGACAAGTTGGAATGTTTTACATCCTACCTCGCTATTGACTTAGAGAGTATTATTGATAAAAGCCAGAATGGGCGGCTGGTATCCGTAAAAGATGCCGACGATTCTCTGGTTACGGCAGATGAAAAAAAGGCGATCCGCCAACAGTTGTCCACTCGATATGGTAATGACTATACCGCAGAGCATTTTTGGACTGCTGTAGATGCTGTTTCTAAAGCGCACCAAAAAAGACACTGTGAATTGCGAGTTGCCCTTGGGCAAACTGGTCTAGCTCTGGTTCAGGGCCTACGCGATGGCTCTAAAACAATGAAGCCGGATGAGGCTGTTGATTTGTTGACTCATCAACTGAAACGCCGTTTGCTTAGGCGATCAGTGCGCATGATCGTGTCTTTGCTCAGCTTGAGTTCGACTATTTTGTTGTTGATTTCTACATCGCATATAGCAGTATTGATCACCACCGGTATTTGGCTGCTATCAACGCTTGTAAACTTCTACTTTACCTCGACAGGTTGGATAAATGCTCAGAAAGAAGAGACCTCTAGCACTGGTTATTTACCGATGTTTATATCTGCTGTGGTTTTTTTAGCCACAATTACTGCGGCGATCCTCCTGACCACAACTCCTGTGGGTTATGTGGGCATTGCTCTTCTTTCCTTGCTCTGGATAGGAATGATGGGTTATACCATCTACAGCATCCATATGAAGAAGGAAAAGCTCGATGTCTTCGGACGCCCTCTCTGACTTTATCTCCTACATCGCCTCTGAAAAAGGGCTTTCGCCCAATACCGTTTTAGCTTATAAAACAGACTTAGAAGCGTTTTTGTTGCGGAGTAAAAAGCCTCTCCCAGATTGCTCAGAAGAGGATGTTGTCGATTTTCTATGGGATAAAAGAAAGTCTCAATCTTCAAGTGCTAGTGTGGCAAGAGCGCTAGTTGCACTCAAAGTTTTTTTTCGTTTCTTAAAACGAGAAGATTACATCAAGCGCGATATCACCCATCTAATGGCCACACCGAAGATTTGGCAGCTCATACCCGAGGTTCTGACCATGAATGAGGTCAACGCTCTTTTGGAGGCTCCCGATCAAAACTCTAAATTAGGTGCAAGGGACCATGCGATTTTAGAGACTCTATACGCTACTGGCATTCGGGTCTCGGAAATTTGCGGACTGAATATTGAAGATGTCGGCCATGAGGCTATCCGGGTTTTGGGGAAGGGGAATAAGGAGCGACTCGTTCCTATCGGCAAACCGGCGCTGAAAGCCATCGACCACTACCTGCTCCACTATCGGGGGGATGAAGCAAAAGCGCTTTTTCTATCTCAAAAGAATCAGCGGATTGATAGGCAGGCTATCTGGCGCCGGATAAAGTTCTATGCCAAAAAAGCCTGTATTCAAAAGCCGATCTCTCCCCATACCTTGCGCCATTCGTTTGCCACCCACTTGCTAGAAAACGGCGCTGATCTGCGCATTATCCAAGAGATGCTAGGCCATGCCTCCGTGGCTACCACCGACCGCTATACCCACATTTCAGACAGTCGGCTTCATTCAGCTTTTGACTCATTTCACCCAAGGCCGTAAACCTTCGATTATGAGAGTGCTGGGTCATTTTTAGGTCTGGTTCTGATTAGGTTCTTGCGGTTTTTTTCGATCTAGAATGAAATGACGAATTTTTTCCAGACGGATGAAGATAATCGGAGTGAGAAAGAGGGTAAGCACCTGAGAAAATAGCAGGCCACCGCAGATGCAAAGACCTAGGGGAATGCGCCCTTCAGCCGTAGAGCCTCCAATACCTAGTGCAATAGGAAGTGCGCCCATAAAAGTTGAAAAGGTTGTCATAAGAATGGGACGAAGCCTATCGTAGCAAGCAGCGGTGATGGCCTCTAGGTAACCCTTTTTTTGGTTGCGCATGTAGTCTTCGGCAAAGTCGATCATCATAATTCCGTTTTTGAGCACGATACCGACAAGCATGATGATGCCTACCATGGCGTAGAAGGAAAGGTTTTGCCCAAAAACTATCAAGGTAATCAGGGCGCCAACAGTTGCCGGTGGTAGAGCTGACATCACCGTAAGAGGATGTACAAAGTCTTCGTAGAGGATACCCAAGATGACGTAAATAACAAAGATTGTAATTAGAAAAAGAAAACTGATGTCGGCAAAAGAGGATTGGAAAATTTGGGCTGAGCCTACGACTTCGCCCGTGACATCTCGGGGGAAGTTTTCTTTGGCAAAATCATCGATTATAGATAAAGCATCGCTAAGGGCCATATTCACCAGATCAAAGGTAACCGTCACTGATGTCTGGGTTTGGTAGTGGTTGATAAGCAAAGGACCGATGCTCTCTTCCCAAGTGGTGACAGCGCTAAGGGGGACTTGGGTGGGACCTTGTGGGTTAGTTGTAGACCCAGTTGCCGGAGTGGAGCTGCCGCCGCCACTGGTAGAGGGCATGGGTGGAGGTGGGTTATTGGAAAGGGCGCTAACGTAGAGTTTATTGAGCACAGAGGGGTCTTTAAAGGCATTGGGGACTGTCTCAATGATGACATCGTACTGATCGATGGGTGAGTTGATGGTGGTGATTTTACCACCCGAGTAGGCGTACATGAGAGCGGTTTCGATATCTTGGGCGCTCACATTTAGATCGTAGGCTTTATCTCTATCGATTTTTATATTCAGTTGAGGCTCTTGGTTGTGCATCGTGCTGGAGACTTGCACAAATCCGTCTGTTTGTTTGAGTTTATCGATGAGTTTTTGAGCCGATTCATAGAGAGATGTGCTGTCGTAGCTTTGCAGGTTGTACTGGTAGGCTCCCTGGGCAGCTGAGGTGCCGACATCTAGATTTAGAAGGGGCAAGGGCCGCAGAAAAGACTGCAATCCAGGAACACTCCAGAATTCGGGCAAAAATTGCCGAATAACCGTTCCCATTTTTTGTCTTTCTTTGTAGGGCTTAAGGTTGATAAAAAGCAGACCTTGGTTATCGGTGGGAAATGCGCCAACACTGACAAAGTTTTTAACGTTGGGATTTTTGACAATGATGTCTTCAAGCTCGCTTTGGTAGTACATCATTTGGTAGGGTGAGGTGCCATCAATGCCTTGAGAAAAGCCTTGGATAAAGCCCAGGTCTTCAGCCGGGAAAAAGTCTTTGGGCAGGTGCAGAAATAGGCCAACAGATGCGGCAACACATCCTGCGCCGACGAGTAGAACCAGTTTTTGGTGGTTAAGCGCTTTTTCAAAGAAGCGTTTATAGAGATTCAAGAGGCCATCGTTCACTTTGTTGGAGAAGCGCTCAAGCCAATTGGGCTCTTTGGCGTCTTTTTTTTCGGCAACAAAACGGCTACATAAAAGTGGGGTCAATGTCAGCGCAACAAAGCTAGAGAAGAGAACTGCAATGATAATGGTCATGGCAAATTCACGAAAAATACGCCCGATGAGACCGCCCATGAAGAGCATGGGAATAAATACCGAACAAAGACTAATGGTAGTAGAAACAACGGTAAAGGCAATCTGCGAAGAGCCATCGATGGCCGCCTGCATCCGCGTCTTTCCCATTTCGACATGCCTAAACACGTTTTCAAGAACGATAATAGCGTCATCAACTAAAAAGCCGATGGATAGGGTGATAGCCATAAGCGATAGAAGGTCGAGGCTGTAGTTGAGCAAGTACATGACCGTAAAGGCTCCAATGATCGACATTGGAATAGCACAAAGGGGAATGACGCTGTTGACCACTTTCCCAAGGTAGAAAAAGATCACGGTACAAACTAAAATAAAAGCGATAAAGAGCGTCAGCTCAACATCGTGAACCGAATCCATGATCCAATCAGATTGATCAAAAATTTTAATCACTTTGACATTTTCTGGGAGGGATTTTTCAAGCTGGGGCATGATGTCTTCAATGCCGTTAATCACTTGGATCGCATTGGCACCTGGCTCCTTTAAAACGGCTAAGACGACACAGGGCATATTGACTTTGTCATCGATGTATTTTAACGAGTATTTGTTATTTTCAGTGCTATTGAGCGAGCGCCCTAAGTCTCTGATCCGAACCATACTGCCTTTATCATTGCGAACAATGAGGTTGTCATAGCCCTCAGCATTCATAATTTGGCCGTTGGTCACATCAATGGTAAATTCCACACCGGGTCCATAGAGCACTCCTACTGGGAGTTCAGGATTGCTTTTGATGATGGTGTTGGCCACTTGATTGATGCCCAGTCCGCGCGCGGCCAATGCGTCAGGTTTTACTTGGATGCGTACAGCATAGGGTTGGCCGTAGGTGTTGATTTCGTTCACTCCATTGACCAGGGCCATCCTTTGCCCTAAAAAGGTGTAGCCGTATTCGTACAAAGCACCTAAGGGGACTTCATCGGAGGCAATGGCGTAGTACAAGATCGGAGTTTGAGCGGGGTTGACTGGAGTGTAGGTAGGCAGAGAGGGCAGGTCGGGTGGTAGATCTGGTTGGGCTTGGTTGATACTAGCTAGTACGTTGGTTGCTGCCGCATTGATGTCCACATCGAGATGAAATTGGCAGACGATAGTGGAATTGCCCGTGTTGCTTTGAGAGGAAATGGTTTGAATCCCTTCAATGGTGGCAAACTGCCGCTCAAGCGGCGTGGTGACGCGATCGGCCATGATTTCTGGGCTTGCACCAGGATAAGAGGTGACGACTTGAATCGTGGGGAATTCTACATCTGGCAAATCGCTGACAGGAAGTGCGCGGTAGGAGTTGATCCCAAAGAAAAGAATCGTGGCCATCAGAAGCGATGTCATCACTGGGCGTTTGATAAACGGTGCGCAAATATTCATTGTGGCATTCCCGATTGTTCGATTTGCTCTTGAACTTTGATGGCTTCTTCAGCGTTTTTGGTGGCTTTGACGCTGACCGGTTTTCCGTTGATGACATTTATTTGTCCCTCTAAGATCACCATTTCACCTGGTTGAAGGCCCTTGGTCACAACACGTGTGCTAAAAGGGTGGTATTGTCCCACCTCAATGTCTCTTTTTTCGGCGTTATTGTCTTTGTCTACCACATACACGTATTGTCCCGATGTCGTGTGTTGGATGGCTGCAGTAGGGATCAATAGGGCATCGTTTAACATTTCCAAAACTAAATGACAGTCTACAAATTGCCCCGGCCATAAAAATTTATCCTCGTTGGGCATATTGGCTTTTATGGTGACCATCCCAGTAGAAACATTGACCATATTATCGATGAGGTCTAAAACCCCCTCATATGGTGGGCATTCTTTATCTTCAACCCAGGCTAGAACACGCAGGGGACATTTTTTTTGGTAGCGTTGTACGACAGGAAGGTACCGGTCAGGAATGGTAAAAGTGGCATAAATAGGGGATAATTGGTTGAGAGTCAGAAGCGTTTCATTGGCTCCAGCGAAGACCAGGTTACCGGGATCAACTAAGAGATCGCTAGTTCTGCCATCTAAAGGCGCATAAATCGAACAGTAACCTAGATTGATTTCAGCATCACTCAAAGCTGCCTGAGATTGCTTAAGTGTGGCATCGCTAACTAAAACATTCGTGACTAAATCATCATAACTATTTTGTGAGATGTAGTCATCTTGGACAAGTGGAGCATTCCGCCTGGCGGTGTCTTCAGCATATTTCAAACTAGCCATGTTGCGGGCAACTTCGGCTTGAGCCTCTTCCAATTGAGCTTGGTAAGGTCTTTGGTCTATGGTGAGAAGAAGATCGCCTTTTCTGACATCTTGGCCCCGTCTGAAATAATAACCGGTCATCACCCCGGTTACTTGAGATTTAATCTCTACACTATTAATAGGTTCGATATGGCCAACACCTTCGATATACAAGGGAACAGTCTTTTGTATCACCGGAGTGACGGTGACAGCAGGTAGCATTTTTTTCTGTTCTGCTTTTTTAGCGCATCCAAATGCGCTAAGAGCAGCAAGAAGAAGAAGAGTTGTTTTTTTCATGCATTTTTCCTTGTAATTCTGGTGAAGCAAGTGTTCCTAAGGCATAGGCCAAATTAGCCAGTGATACAAACCAATCGCGCTTGGCTAGCACAAGTTTGGCTCTAGCATCTGATACCGATGTCTGAGCATTTAATAGTTCGGTAATGGTCCCAGTTCCGGCGCGGTACTTTGCCAAATTCACCCGGTAGTCTTCATTAGCAGAAGCCAAAAACGCAGTGGCGTATTCTAGGGCTTCTTTGGCCAGAATCACATCCTCGCGTTGATTGGAGACTTGTTGCAAAACATTGAGCTGGTTTTGGCGTAAATTAGCTTGCGCTTTTTCCAAACGCGCCTGGGCTTGTCTTACAGTATTTTTAATAGCAAAGCCCTGGAAAATGGGAAAGGTTAGGGCAGCTTGTGCTTGATAATGGTACTTATCATTGGCATGTTGGTTGCTAAAATATGTGCGACCAATTTCAAATGTCGTGTTGAGTTGAGGGAAATACAATGCTTTGGCTGCCTTAATTGCAAATTGACTGGCTTTAACATCTGATTCCGATGCAATTAAATCGGGTCGATATTTAATGGCAGTATTAATTAAATCATCTAATTCTTCGGGCTCAAATGTAGTAATTTTGTCGGGATACGTATCTAAGGTTAACTTAATGTCGGTGGGTATTCCCATGTCGGCAGATAATTGAGTGTAGGCATTATGTACTTGCTGCTTATCGGAAACAACATTGAGCTCGCTTTGCAAAAGGGCGGTTGTCGCTTGCACTTTTTCGCCAATATCAGCCATTCCATTACGTAGCTTAGTCAATACTGATTCAAGTGTGACCTGGGCATCGAGAACATCAGCTCTGCCGGCAGCAAGTTTTTCTACTTCATATAGGTAGTTATAATAATCCGACATGACAGTTTGCATGATAGTTTGAATTTCACGGTTATGTGTCCAGTCTGCGTTGTAGAGCGATTCTAGGGCAGCTTTACTCGTGTTTCGAGTTCTTCCAAAATCAAAAACTAAATAAGAAAAATTAGCATTTCCAGAAAAGAGCGTGCTATAAACAATGCTACGCGAAGGACCAGTAAATAGCGCCTGGCGAAAGCGGGTTCCGGTGCCGCTGCCATCAGCTAAAATAAAGTCGTCGGCCAGAGTGCGTCCATAAATTGAGGCAGCAATTCGTGTATTGGCCCAAGTAGACCGAGTTCCGGGATTATTGAGTAGGGCAATATCGATCACCTCAGCTAGCGATAAAGGATCTTCTTGCTCTACATATTTAAAATCTTCTGGCTGCAATGTGAACGGAAGTCTGGCGACTGTTTTTTTTGGTTGCCAATCTTCATAGGGTTTATTTGGGGTATAAATATAGGGATCGGCGGTACCTTTAAAGTCGGTACAGCCGACAAATAAAATTGCCGAACCAAATATAAAAACTATTTGTTTTTTCACAATCCCTAACGTCAATAAGTATCCTGAATTAACAAATATACATAAAAAATATTTTAGTCAACACATCTTAGCCCTAGCTGTGAGTTCATTTTCTTGTTAAGTAAAATTTATAGCTGGGGGCTCTTAATTATCTAAGAACCTTAGCCTAAAATTAGGCTGCTCGTGCTAGGTCACAACTTGGGTTATGAAAATCGTCCTCTTGACGTAAAGATCGTATTTCTGCTATACTTTTAGCCAAAATAGGGGCTCATTATGCTTTCACTCGATACTCACTTAAGTTCATTAAATTTCTCTGATCAGCTAGCGGATGTAAAAAATTTGTTAGATAAAGCTGAGGTGAAGACCACATTTTGGGGTAGCCGTGTGGTGGAGGTAAATGGCTTCACTGGATCTGTCTATCTAGAAGATATAGCAAGAAAGATCTTAACCGCAGGTAAGCAACGATCCGATGCAGATAATTTATTACCAGCAGAGCGAATTACTGGAATAGAAACCGTAAGAAAGTTGCAAGATTTCTATCGTATTAGTGACGCACAAATCCAAAATTCCAATTTCTTTACCAAGTTCTTAAACTGGATTCAGGAATTCTCTTTTGCTCCATATACTACTAGATGGTACATCGAAGAAACAGCCGAAGATAACTTCCGAGCTTATAGCAAAGCTGCATTTCTTCAACAATTTGGTGGTGCTTTTGATGAAAGGGATGATCATCCTGCATCCGATGGATCATTTGGCTCTCCCCTGAGGATTTTAGCAAGAGAAGACCGAATTCGAGCACTCCTTGCTTAGTCAATACTGATTCAAGCGTTACCTGGGCATCGAGAACATCAGCTCTGCCGGCAGCAAGTTTTTCTACTTCATATAGGTAGTTATAATAATCCGACATGACAGTTTGCATAATTGTTTGGATTTCGCGGTTATGTGTCCAATCTGCGTTATAGAGTGATTCTAAAGCAGCCTTACTGGTGTTTCGGGTTCTTCCAAAATCAAAGACCAAATAGGAAAAATTGGCATTTCCAGAAGAGAGGATGCTATAAACAATGCTTCTAGAGGGACCTGTAAAAAGCGCCTGTCGAAAGCGCGTGCCAGTTCCGCTGCCATCGGCTAAAATAAAGTCACCTGCCAGAGTGCGTCCATAAATCGATGCAGCTAACCGCGTATTGGCCCAAGTGGAGCGAGTTCCAGGATTATTGAGCAGGGCAATATCTATTACCTCGGCCAGCGATAAGGGATCCTCTTGTTCTACATATTTAAAATCTTCTGGCTGCAAAGTAAATAGAAGTCTGGCGACTGTTTTTTTTGGTTTCCAATCTTGATAACCTGAGTTATGGGTTTATATCATTCATCTTCAGGCATCTTAGGCGCCATCTTGCACCCTTTTTGTGCTCATTTATAGCTTTTTGGCTATGGAATCGCAAAAAATGTCACAATCTGTCACCTAATCTACTCTGAATCTAAACAATCAAAACCCATAACTCAGGTTGATAGGGTTTATTGGGGGTATAAATATAGGGATCGGCGGTACCTTTAAAGTCGGTACAGCCGACAAATAAAATTGCCGAACCAAATATGAAAACTATTTGTTTTTCACAATCCCTAACGTCAATAAGTATCCTGAATTAACAAATATACCTAAAAATATTTTAGTCAACTCATCCAAAAATCACTAATTCACTCAATAATGGAATTAGCTTGATTTTACTCAATGTATTGAGTAAAATTAGTCAATAGAGTGAGTAAAATATATGAATCATATGCAACGTGCTATATACAAACAGTTTATGGATAGATTAAATGAGCCGCGCAAATTTATTCAAGTCTTGCTTGGGCCTAGGCAAGTTGGTAAAACAACTCTTGCTCTTCAAGCCGAATCAGCTTTGAATATTCCCACTCTTTACATTACAGCAGATACTGCCACTTTGGAAGACTTAGCATGGTTAGAAACCCAATGGGAGCGTGCTAGGCAAACCATCGGGAGTGGTGGTTTGTTCATTATTGATGAAGTTCAAAAAATTCCTCACTGGTCATCGCTTGTCAAAAAACTTTGGGACGAAGACTGTCGTCACAACCTTAACCTCAAAGTTATCCTTTTGGGCTCATCTCCGTGGCTCATGCAAAAAGGTCTTTCGGAGAGCCTAGCCGGACGTTTTGAAATTTTACCGATTACTCATTGGACATTTGAGGAGATGCAACAAGCATTTGGCTGGGACTTAGATCAATATATTTATTTTGGTGGCTATCCGGGTCCTGCACCACTTGCAGACCGAGAAGATGTTTCTAGATGGCGCAACTACATTAATGATTCGCTGATAGAGACCACAATTTCACGTGACATCCTTCTAATGACCCAAGTCAATAAACCTGCACTGCTTCGTAGGCTATTTCAACTAGGGTGTGTTTACTCAGGGCAAGTTCTTTCTTATCAAAAAATGATGGGGCAACTGGCAGATGCAGGTAATACAACAACTTTAGCTCACTATCTAGAATTGCTGGAAGGCGCTGGAGTGCTATGCGGTATTTCCAAATATGCTAGTCAGAAAGTACGTGCTAAAGGGTCTAGTCCCAAACTCCAAGTTTTTAATACGGCTCTTTTAAATGCGCAAAGCGGGAAATCTTTTCATGAAGCCCGATCAGATAGTGAATATTGGGGAAGGCTTGTTGAATCTGCGGTTGGGGCTTATCTGCTAAATAGTATCAGAGGTACCCAAATCGAGGTTTACTATTGGAGAGAGGGAAATAAAGAAGTGGATTTTGTTCTAAAAAAAGGCAACGAGCTTATTGCAATTGAAGTGAAAAGCGGCAGTCATATTGGATCAGTGTCAGGACTTTACGCTTTTAAAGAAGCGTTCCAGCCCAAAAAACTTCTCATAGTTGGAGGTAATCAGGGAGTACCTCTTGAACAATTCCTGAAAACACCTATAGATAGCTTCTTTAAACGGGATGAATAATTCCATTGATAATATTTTTTCTTTGCGCGATAGTTGACCACAATCAACCCGGGAGGTTTAGATGGCAGCAATGAATGCGGTAAATTGGAGATGCGGTAACTCATTGAATGATCCCAATAGCCCAATTCGACGTGCAGATTTTATGGCTATGATGTATTCAGTTTCAGAAATGAATGTTGGTGATGTAAGACCAGTGGGTAGAGCTAAAATTCTTCAGTCCATTACGACTTGTTATGAATTAGGTGATTGCAATACACGCGAAATCTGTCAACGGATTTGGAGGGTATGTCAGCGTTTTAAATTGCCATTTTATGATAAGGTAAGTGTACATTGGGTGCCTCCTCGTCTTCCAATCGGAGAGATAAATTTATCCTCTATTCGAGTAGCACCCCCTCCTGAACAGGTTTTAGACAGATTTGCCAGAGATGAGGAACAACGTCAGCGGGTCCAAAATCTGAGCGAACAAATAGCTGCTGGTCAAGCCGTTGAAATACTTGAGGAGGACTATGCATCTGCTAAGCGCTTTTCGTTCGATGCTATCGTCTGTGCTTACATAACAACAAATCCGCATATTGTCGCATCGGTTCATGGTTTTCGAGACCATACAGCTAAAACAGAATTTGTATGTTTACTGCAAAAGAGCGAAGACATAGCTTGTGCAGCTATTGCTGTTGCTAACCCGCAGAATGAATATTTCACATATGGTAGCATCCCTGCATTCATATTAAACGTAGAGACGACTCGTGTGCCTTACTGGATACCAATATCTGATCATCCAATGGTAGTTGCTGCTGGTCAAGGGAGTGTTAGAATCGTCCAAGCCATGCTTAACAAAGGTTTTCAATTTGTATCGGAAGATAATGTATTGATGTATGCGATACTATGTGCAGCAATCAATTCAGGATCAGCAGATGTTTTTGATCTGTTAATGGATCAAATTCCACCAGAGGATCAGCAGCGTAGACTCTTGGAGCTTGCTGACATGCCTTTTCCTAACATGAAAGGTTTATTTCGAGATCTTAATCTTGAGCATGTAGTGAGAGAAGGTTCGTTGTTGATGTCAATGACGCTTATGCGCCACGGGCTAAATCGAGAGGCAGATTTGAAAGCTGCATATATCGTTGCCTACTTTGGATTTAAGCCCGTTTTATTGGCAGTGATTCGAAGTCAAGACAACTTTCATCTAACTGAAGAAATGGCTGAATCTGTTTTTACCCGAAATCAATATGCTTGGAAAGGTGGAATAAATGATAGTCAGCGCATTTTTGCCATAAAAGAATTTATTCAAGATTTACGTGATTTTGATTTGCATACTCAAATCGATCATTTGTTCAGAAATCTCATTAATATAAAAGATCAAAGTCTTTTAAAAGCGTTTTATAACGCTGGTGCTATTATGGGTTTCCAAATGTTTAAAGAATTATGGTTTAGAGATAGTGATCTTGCATGTTCACTGGTGCTCCCATTTACAACACCAAATGAAGAGCGTAATCAACTTGGATTTGATACATTTGTACGGAACCCGTCTGGTTATGATATGTTTATGCGTTTTAAAGATAATGTGGATTGGCAAGCTAGGGAAGATGTAGGGTGCGCGCGATCACTCTTAGAATATGAACTAGCAAATATACAAAATTTGGCAGCGCCAGATCATCCATTACGGTTGATACATCTGTATTCTGCAATAATGAATCACTTTGGTGGGCCTGCAGAGGCAATTAAGGAGAGGATAAAGGAGCTTATTAATGATGCAACTCCAGTGTTTATAGAAGCTGTCAATGGGGGGCGCAATGATTTAAAGGCTGCGATACGTTCAATTCCTGAAGAAGAGCTAAAAACTGGACTAAATCCAACAATGCGCGATTTAATTGTAGGTATCCATATTCATCCCTAAGAATTGTCGATTAAATGGCTACATCTTGACAGCGAAAAAAAGAGGGTAGTTAAATTTGAGCTACTTTAGTAGGTCTAGTGAGCGATGGATCTGGATCGCTCCCGCATGCTAGAGGAACTGAAAATTTATCCCCTAAACGAAAAATTAATGAGGAATACAGAGTCGTATCTTCTTTATAATCAGTGTGAAAAAAACATATCAATCTCAAGTTAAATCAAATAATCCCGGGTAATATTCTCAGTTGCTTGACAAAATTACCGTGTAATATTATCATCTGAATAAAAGAATTACCGTGCAAAAGTGTCATTTATGAAGCGAAAAATCCTAAAAAGAGTTAATCAACAAGATATTTTAGCATCTTTTGAGAGGTCTAGAGTGACAGCTCTTTTAGGCGCAAGACGTGTAGGTAAAACGACTCTACTGAAGTCTTATATGTCAGCCTATCCTGATAGAGTTTGGGTGTTTTTAAATATGGACCATAGAGATCAGCGGCAGCGTATTGATAACAACGAACTCAAGCTGATGATCGAAGAAACTGTATTATCTCAAATTGGATCTGGCAGCAAAATCTGGGTTGCAATCGATGAAGCTCAAAAATGCCCTGCATTATTCGATCAAGTCAAAAGCATCTACGACGAGTATAAAGACCAAGCTGCCATCAAATTTATTTTAACAGGCTCAGGACACTTAAATCTTCACCAGTTGGCATCAGAATCGCTCGCCGGCCGGGTAGAACTAGAACACTTGCGGGAATTTAATTTAAAAGAAATGACAGAATTACTGCAGCCAGATCTTATCATTCCTACTTCATCTGTGTTTAATCTACTCTTAGAACCGATTGATGAGACAAAGCTAAAAAACATATGGGAAACGCGCAGACCATTTAATAAAGTATTGCAAAATACATTATCCACACACTTAGTCTGGGGTGGCCTTCCTGAAGTTTTGCAAGAAGACAATGTGCAAGATCGGTTAAGATATCTTGCTAACTATTTACAGACGTACTTAGAAAATGATGTGCGATCCATTCCTTCGATAAGTGACCTTAATTTATATCAACACCTGATGAGGGCCTGTGCTGAGCAAACGGGCTCAGTCCGAGATGACCTAAAACTCATCACAGCTTTGGGATGCGCACGGAATACCTTGGTGAAATATCGCGGCTTTTTAGCTGCAACGATGCAGTACTATGAAATTTATCCCTATATGAATAGCACAATAAAGCGCATTATCAAATCTCCAAAAGGCTATCTGATTAACAATGGATTAATTAGTTATCTAACAGGGATACATGATACTCATGTGCTTAATAAAACAGGCTTAATCGGCCATCGATTCGAAAGCTGGTTGCTAAATGAATTGCTTACGTGGACAGATTCCAAAGTAGAACAAGATGCCATTTATTTCTGGCGGACAAGTCATGGATTAGAAGTTGATTTTGTGGTTTCTATTGGTTCTAAGATCATTCCAATCGAGGTGACCTATTCTACTCAAGCGCTTCCAAAAAAAGCTCGTCATTTAAAAGAATTTATGGAAAAAGAGCCCAAAGCTCAATGGGGCGTTTACGTTTTTAATGGCGAATTTAGTATCGACCATAGGCACAGAATTATCTACCTGCCGACGTGGATGATCTAATTTTAGGTGAGCTTCTTGATTAGAATGTCGCGCACGATGACTGGATCGGCTTTGCCATTTGTTGCTTTCATAATTTGTCCCATGAGGAATTTGAAAGCTCGCTCGGGCCTTTCTTTATAAACCGTAATGAATTCTGGGTTGGCAGCTAGCGTTTCATCTACGATTTTTTCAATTGCATTGGTGTCTGATAGGGGTCTGTAGTTGGGGTTGGCATCGATGATTTCTTTCGGATGCATCTCAGGACTGCGCATCATATCATCGGCCACAAGTTTAGCAATTTTTCCGGTGATGGTGCCATTATCGATAAGAGCCACAAGTTCGGCAATGTGCTCAGGTGACACCCCAATATCTGCTAAGGCTTGATTTTGCTCTTTAGCCCGGCCTAGAAATTCAACGGTAATCCAATTGCAAAGGGCTTTAGCGTTAGAGGTAATAGATAGCCCTGCTTCAAAATGATCAGAGAGGTGTTTGTCGCTGATGAGTACCGAGGCGGCATACGGGGTGAGATCCAGCTGTTCAATGTAGCGCTTGTAGCGCTCATGGGGCAACTCGGGCAAATTTTGACGGATTTTTTCCACGTATTCTTTGGTGAGAATAATGGGAGGTAGATCGGGTTCAGGAAAGTAGCGGTAGTCAGCTGCGGCTTCTTTGGTTCGCATAGGAATGGTGATTTTTTTGACGTGGTCAAATCTATAAGTGCCAGGATTGACGATCTCATTAAAGTCTCCGATGGGCTTGGCAGTGTAGGCGTGAATTTGACGGCGGATTTCAGCTTCGATGGCCCATTCCATGTGAGTAAAGCTGTTGAGGTTTTTAATTTCGATTTTGGGTCTTAATTCGGAGGTGTTTTTAGGACGAACAGAAACATTGACGTCCATACGCATTGAACCCTCTTCCATGTTGCAGTCGGAAATCCCTAAGTATTCCATAATTGCTTTAATGGTAATGGCGTAGGCAGTGGCTTCTTTGGGCGAGTGCATGCATGGCTTGGAGACGATTTCAATTAGAGGTACGCCAGCTCGATTGTAGTCGACACCGGCAAAAGTGGTAAAGTGTTTGAGCATGCCAGAATCATCTTCGATATGGGCATGTTCAACAGCAAAAGTTTTGGAGTTTCCATCGATATCAGCAACAACTGCACCACCCTTTAAAATGGGATGGTCAAATTGGGTAATCTGAAAGTTTCGTGGGCTATCGGGATAGAAGTATGACTTGCGATCAAATCGGCTGGTAAGAGCAATATCTGATCCGATAGCGCAGCCAAACATCACCGCTTTTTTGACCGCTTCTTTGTTGAGAATAGGCAAGGCTCCAGGTTGTCCGGTATCGGGAATGCCGATATTGGTATTGGGCTCATCGCCAAAGCGATTGGGCGCTCTAGAAAAAAGCTTAGTTTTGGTGTTGAGCTGGGCATGGATTTCCAGGCCGATAACCGGCTGCCAGTTTTCAAAGTCGGTCATAAGACCTCCTGGTCAAATAGAGGTGGAATTTTGATATGGTCTGTTGCTGATTCAAATGCTTGTGCCGCCGATAGAAGTTTAGATTCTTGCATTTGAGGTGCCATCAGTTGAATGCCAATAGGCATATGCTCTGCGCTAAGGCCAGCAGGAATACTGATAGCTGGAAGACCTGCAAGATTTGCTGGAATGGTATACATATCTTGCAAGTACATCTCTAATGGATCATGTATAGAGCCATGCTCAAAAGCAATACCTGGAGATGTGGGTGTTAAGATCAGATCACATGTTGCAAAAACAGCTTTAAAGCCCTGAATAAATAGCGTGCGTACTTGTTGTGCTTTCTGATAGAAAGCCTTTTGAAATCCCGATGATAAAAGATAAGTTCCAAGCAAAATGCGTTGTTTAACTTCAGGACCAAAGCCCTCACTACGCGATTTGGTGTAAATGGCATCTAGGCCTTCTGCAAGTTGACTGCGACGTCCGTAGCGGATACCATCAAATCTTGCTAAGTTTGTCGATGCCTCAGCAGTGGCCAATATGTAGTAGGTGGGAACACCATAGCGTAAAATTGGCACCTCGATGTCAATCAATTCTGCACCAAGGTCTTTGAATGTTTGCAGGCTTTTTTCGAAGGCATCTAGGACTTCTGGTTTGGCCATATTGACGAGTGCTCTTGGAATGCCGATTTTTTTGCCCTGGATGTTTTCGAAATTACACACATCACCGGGCTGATTAATGCTTGTGGCATCGTGATTGCAAGGTACTCCCAATACTTGGTGCATCAGTGCAGCGTCGTGTACTGAATTAGTAATGGGCCCGATTTGATCAAAGGAAGAACCAAAGGCAACTAGGCCGTATCTAGAAATGCGGCCATACGTGGGTTTTAGGCCGATAGTGCCGGTGAAAGAGGCCGGTTGGCGCACTGAGCCTCCGGTGTCAGATCCGAGTGCAATAGGGCAAAGTCTTGCTGCTACTGCAGCTGCAGATCCTCCAGAAGAGCCTCCGGGGACGCATGTTAAGTCCCAGGGGTTGTGAGTGGGATGCATGGCTGAATTGTCAGTGGCAGAGCCCATGGCAAATTCATCTAAGTTGGTTTTGCCAATGATAAGACCGTCAGCATCTTTAATCAGTTTGGTAACTGTAGCATCAAAGGGTGCTTTGTAGTTGTCTAAAAATTTTGAAGCGCAAGAGGTGATTTCACCCTTTATATGGATGTTGTCTTTAATGGCGATGGGTACGCCGGCAAGTTTCCCTAAAGGTTTTCCTGCAGCTTTTTTCTCATCTAATTCGGCGGCTTGTTTAA
The DNA here is from genome assembly GCA_024233455.1 of Chlamydiales bacterium. GTDB lineage: Bacteria > Chlamydiota > Chlamydiia > Chlamydiales > JACKPQ01 > JACKPP01. The sequence goes on along the minus strand of JACKPP010000002.1, from coordinate 170,069 downwards.
GTATGCTCTCTTCCATAACGCACAGAAAACTTTGCACTTGACCATCAAATTTTTTGATGCGTTTTAAAAAGTGAGTGGCAATTTCGGTAGCGGTAGACTTGCCGCTTACGAATGCTTGATGTATTTGTTTAGCTGTTTTGGTATGCATTAAAACTGGATCACCGGTGGAACACGGATCATGCCGCCAGTAGAGCTGGGAGCATTGTCCAAGAATTCTTTTATGTTTAAGGTTTCAGATACTGCGTCTTCAGCCATGCAATTTTTGGCATTTTCCAAGACAAAATCGCAAGGAGGTACACCTTCTGTATCTATGCTCTTAAGGTCTTCTATATAATTTAGTACTTTTTGTAGATTGGCCAGCAATTGAATCTGCTCGTCATCGCTAAGTTCGATTTTTGACAAATGACCAAGAACTTGAATATCTTCTTTTTTCATAGGTACCCAAGCATAGCAAATTGAAAAGTTTTTGACAAAATTGAAAAAATTTCTTATTTGTGTGATATGAGCTAAACTCTTATGGAGGCTTGAAAATGAAAGCAATCAGTATGATCGCCCTGATTTTGGTTATCGTAGGCGCACTCAACTGGGGTCTTTGGGGATTTTTCCAATTTGACTTCGTTGCGTGGCTATTTGATGGTCAAACAGGCTGGTTCTCACGCATTATTTATTCGCTTGTAGGTCTATCTGGACTATGGAGCTTGCGCTTCTTAAGCAAATGCAAAACTCTATGCTGTGGAGGCAAAAAGTAATCATACAATTTATTGTTTTGATTTCTTTTGGGCACGGCTTGGCGGTCGTGCCTTTTTTTTTCCGGGGCCAGCGCGGCAATATGCGTCTTGCTGCTAGTTGCAGATGCCAGTCCATTTAACCCAACTAGAGTCTAAATGAAAATATACATTACTGGATCACATGGCTTTATCGGCTCTCACTTAGTTAAATATTTATCTGATCTGGGATTTGAAATGATGCCGTTAAATCGAGGTGAAATGCCGTCATTAAAAGCCGATGCCATCATTCATTTAGCAGGGGAGAATATCGCCGGACAAAGATGGACTGCAGCATACAAAAAAACTATTTACGATAGCCGGGTCATCGGAACTCAAAATTTAGTTCACGATCTCATCGAAAATGATCTTATCCCCAAAGTTTTTATTTCAGCCTCTGCTGTGGGCTACTATGGAGATAGAGGGAGTGAAATTTTAACTGAAAATAGTATGAAAGGTGAGGGTTTTTTGGCCGATGTTTGCTCTGATTGGGAGTTAGCATCAATGGATTTGCAAGATGCTAGAGTGTGCCACGCGCGCTTTGGAATGGTGCTATCAAGAGATGGAGGAGCGCTAGCCAAGCTATTACCTCTATTTAAAGCGGGTCTTGGTGGGCGTCTTGGATCTGGATGCCAGTACGTAAGTTGGATTCATATGGATGATCTGGTAAGAGGCCTTCATCACATACTTGTGACAAATTGTCTGGCAGGCCCCATCAATTTGACCGCCCCAGAGCCGGTCTTAAATAAAGTGTTTACCCAGGCTTTGGCCCAAGCCTTAAATCGATGGGTTGGTCCGCCTATTCCCGCTTGGATTTTGCGCTTAGTCTTAGGAGAAAAAGCCGATAACTTGCTGCTTGCAAGTCAGCGGGCGGTGCCTGAAAAGCTTTTGAAATCTGGATTTTCATTTAATATAGCCAATATTGAAGAAGCCCTGGCCAAAAATTAAAGCGTGTTCTATGATAGAACCTTATGTTAGGAAAATTTAAGAGTATATCCATCTCCAGCGGTCTGGCGATGTTTGCCATGTTTTTTGGTGCTGGTAATGTGGTGTTCCCCTTGATCGTGGGTAGGGCTGTCGAAGGCGGTCTACTGGCTGCTATGTTAGGTCTTTTTTTAACTGCGGTCCTTATTCCTTTTGCAGGCCTAGTTTCAATGACTCTCTACGAGGGTGACTACATAGCTTTTTTTAAGCGGGTTGGGAATAAATCAGGCTTTTTGATGCTCCTTCTAATTATCGGGCTTATTGGACCGTTTGGGGGAATTCCTAGGTGCATTACTCTTACATTTGCCACGCTTCACCTATACATTCCTGGACTCAATCTAGTTTGGTTTGCCCTCGCCTCAATCGTGTTGATCTTTTTGTGCTGCTTTAAAGAAAACAGCGTAATTGATCTATTGGGGTTGGTTTTAACGCCTTTGCTGTTATTGTTTTTAGGGATAATCTTAGTGAAAGGTTTGTTTTTCTCTCCTCATTCTCTTGACTTGGAGCCATTTCAAAAATCTCAATTCGTTTATGGGTTAACTGAAGGCTACAACACCATGGACCTTTTGGCCGCGTTTTTCTTTTCTTCAATTGTGTGTGAATCTCTAAAAAGCAAGTTAAAAGCTGCTGGCAGGAGCGCCAAAATCCTATCAACAGCCTTTTACGCAAGTTGCATTGGGGCATCGTTTTTGGCAATTATTTATATGGGATTTGCCTGGCTAGCTGCTTCGCATAGCCATCTTTTGGTTAATGTTGCAGGGGATCAATTACTGGCTAAAATTGGTGGGCTAATCTTGGGACCACTGGCAGGGTTTGTGATATCCATGGCAGTTGGTATGGCCTGCTTGACCACAGCCATTGGTTTATCGACTGTTTCGGCCGAATTTATTGAAAGACACGTCTTCAAAGAAAAATTGGGCTACATTCCCTGTTTAATCATTGTACTGCTTATAACCGGGCTGGTGTCGATGCTGAAATTTTCAGGAATCGTTGCTATGCTGTCACCTATTTTGACAATCTGTTATCCAGCTTTCTTAACGCTTTGTATCGTGAATCTATTGCATAAAACCATGGGCTATAAGCCGGTAAAGACACCAGTTTTTACTGTTTTGGTGGTTATGCTCATTTCATCATTTTTTTAAGCGTAGTAAAGGCTATTCAACTTCGGTGGTCATAGTAACTTCGGTCTTCATCGAGTTGCAAACCAAGCACGCAGCTTTGGATTCTTTCAACACCTTTTCGGCCTTGTCTGGATCAGCTGCGCCTTTAAGGGTAAAATGTAGGTTGATCTTATTAATCCAAGGTCTGCCTCCATCGCCACGGTCGATGATGATTTCAGCTGAACCGTTAACTTCGGTAAAGGATAAACCAGTTTTTTCGGCAAAGACTTTAAATGTGGCCAGAACGCAGTTTAAAAGAGCAATTCCATAAAGATCTTCGGGAGAGTATCCACCACCAGGTCCCATGAATTCAGGGGGGATAGCAGAGACGATAGGTGTATTGCCATGAGATGTAGCTGTCCATGTAGTGCTTATGCCCGGCGTAGCCGAAGCCTCTGCTTTAAAAGTCATGGGATATTTTATCATGTGCGTCCTCCAATATTTTCCTTTCATAATAATGCACGAGATGAAATAATTCGACAAAAATTCTCATAACCGGAGTAAGAGAATGACCGCACTGACTTTTTCACGCAAAAATGCCTCATTGTTAATTCTATGTTTTTTAGTATCTGCGATTATTTGGTTTTTACCTGAACCTCAAGGTGTTTCTACACAGGCCTGGCACCTATTTGCAATTTTTATTTTCACAGTTTTGGGTGTGGTAACCAAGCCTATGCCAATTGGCACAATTGCCTTCATTGGTCTCATGCTAGTTACACTTACCAAGACATTGAGTTTTGATGAAGCCTTTACCGGTTTTAGCAATAATATAGTTTGGTTGATAGTTTTTGCCTTTTTCATTGCTAGAGGTTTTATCGAAACCGGTCTGGGCTTTAGGATTGCCTACCATTTGATGAATCTTATGGGTAAGAGTACACTAGGCATGGGATATGGTTTGATAGCGACCGATTTTTTACTCTCCTCGGCTATTCCAAGCTTAACTGCCCGTACCGGTGGTGTATTATTTCCACTTCTTAATTCTCTTTGTAAAGCATTTGGGAGCGAACCCCACAGCCATCCACGCAAAGTGGGCGCCTTTTTGTTTGTGACAGTCTTTCAAGGATCGGTTATTACCAGTGGAATCTTTTTAACGGCAATGGCGGGTAATCCTATGATTGCCGATTTAGCCGAGCAATTTGGGATCACAATTGGATGGGGTAAATGGGCAGCAGCGGCAATTGTGCCCGGGATTATCTCCTTGATCGTTGTGCCTTACTTCATCTATAAGGTGTATCCACCTGAGCAAAAAGAAACACCTGATGCTAAAAAATACGCTACCAAAAAACTCAAAGAGATGGGCAAAATTACGCCGGCCGAATGGATCATGTTGCTGGTTTTTGTGCTGCTTATCGTGCTATGGGCCGGAGCTAAAGTTGTCGGTATCCACCCAGCTGTCACAGCTATGGTCGGATTGTCACTACTTCTTTTATCGAAAGTCATTTCTTGGGACGACATTACAAGCGAAAAAGGCGCGTGGAATATCCTAGTGTGGTTCTCAGTGCTTCTAATGATGGCAGCTTTTTTAACTAAACTGGGCTTTATGACTTGGTTTAGCGAACTAGTGATGAGCCATTTGCAAGGTATGAATTGGGTATTGGGATTTTCGATCCTATTTTTGGTCTATTTTTACTCTCATTATTTCTTTGCCAGCAATGCAGCCCATATTGGCGCGATGTTTTTGCCGTTCCTTGTCTTGGCAACTGCGATGGGAACACCGCCAGTGCTGGCTGTTTTCAGTCTAGCTTTTGCCAGTTCGCTATTTGGTGGAATAACACACTACGGCTGCGGCCCTGCTCCGATCTTTTTTGGAGCCGGTTACGTGAAAATTGCCGATTGGTGGAAACTTGGATTTTACATCAGTGTGATTAACATCATCATTTGGATTGGTATTGGAAGTCTATGGTGGAAGCTCATTGGACTTTACTAAACGTTTTGGAGTTGAGTTTTTAGACGAGCTGAGATTTGAATCGGATGATTTTATTCCCGATATCAGGCGCAGATGCGAAAAAAAACTCAAAAAAAACTCCATTGCAGCAGAAAATAAGTGGTTTTTATCGCTGTATGAGGAAGAGTTTCGGAATAAAATTGTGCCGAAACTCGAGGTGAAGTGGATCAATCACCGTATTGGCTATGGGGTCTTTGCCAAGGAAAAGATCCCCCAGCTCACCTATATCGGGGAGTACTCAGGCCTAGTACGAAAACGCAAGTGGCGCAGAGATCGCTACAACTCCTATATCTTTGCCTATAGTATTGCACGGAAGCTCACATGTTATCTCATCGATGCCAAAGACCAAGGCGGGTATGTGCGCTTTATGAACCACAGTGACGACCCTAACATCGTGTCCCATTGGATGATTGTAGATGGCATTAACCACATCATCATGCACACCATCAAAGCCATTCCTGCTGGTGGCCAGCTTACCTATGATTACGGTCCTGGCTATTGGAAAAGGCGCACAACGCCTTGTGATTTATGATCGAACTCCTCAATATTTTGCTATTTTCTGATCACGCTTTAAAAGAAGCTATCCAAGATTACTCCAAGCAACTTCTCAAAGATCCTCATCAAAACTGGGAAAACAAATGGTATTTAGCTCAATACAGCCAAGCTTTTAAGGAAAATAAAATGCCTGACCTTGCCATTTGCCGCATCGATGATTTTTTTGGCTGCGGTGTTTTTGCCAAAGAGCCCATCGCCGCTCATACCTATATTTGTCCCTATCTTGGAATTGTCCGCAAAAGGGAATTGCCAAGAGACCTAAAGAACGACTATATATTTGATTACCCTTTGAATTGTGTCATAGATGCCGAGGAAAAAGGGGGTATTTCGCGCTATTTTAATCATAGCGATAGACCTAATTTAACCACCCATTGGATGGTCATTGATGGCATTTATCACGTTTTCTTTTACGCCAGTCAAGCCATTTTACCGGGAGAGCAACTCACCTTTAATTACGGGCCTAAATTTTGGAAATCATGATTCAGTAATTATAAATTACTAATTACTAATAACTTGTGTTTGTATTATTAATTGTTGATTAATAATATTAATTATTATATAATATATATAATTAAATATAGGTTTATTATGGTAAAAATAGTATCAAATGGTCTTCCAACAGAAAAAGATGTTCATTTGTCTGAAGGGCAGGTATTAACAGATGAGGTACCAAGAGATGTGGCAATTGAGAAGGTTAGGCAAATACTAACGCTGAATATCGATCATTTAGCAAGCCCTGGCAACCAGTCGCCTAGGCAGTCCCTTTTTGAAAACGGAAAGATCTATAATTACATAGATAAAAATGGCCGGAGCAGAATGACTGCAATTAATCCAGCTGACTACCCGCCATACATCGCAATAGCTGAAGTGGCTCCAACGGAAGAAAAAACTGCCAGCCAGCCTGAATCCAACGGCAAACAAGAGGAAGCACACACACCTGTCAAACTGCTACATCCCAAAAAAGCTCAGCAGATTTTAAGGAACCAAGCGCAGTTAATGAAAACGCATCCAGCTATGGTTGCACTTGCTAAGAAAAGCTTGGCAAGCAGAAGCTAATTTTGCTGTAATATACAACGCCCTTCCTATGCCTTTGGATTCAGCAGTGGGTCAAGGCAGTCTTCAAGTTACGTCCTAGTTTTAGAAATTCTTTCTCTTGTTTTGCACAAAATCCGCCGGTGATTTAATGTGAAGAACTGGAGGAATCTTTATGGGAAAAAACGTTGCGCAAAAATTGATTGAAAGCCACTTGGTCGAGGGAAAAATGGTGCCAGGTGAAGAGATTGGTCTAAAAATTGATCAAACTCTTTGCCAGGATGCTACGGGGACGATGGTGATGCTGGAGCTTGAAGCTATGGGGCTCAAAAGCGCTAAGACCGAAGTCTCTTGTCAGTATGTCGATCATAACATTGTCCAAAATGATTTTAAAAATCCCGACGATCACCTCTTTTTGTATAGTGCAGCTCAAAAATTTGGCATCTGGTTCAGTAGGCCCGGCAATGGAGTTAGCCATCCAGTGCATATGGAGCGGCTGGGAAAACCGGGTAAAACATTGCTAGGTTCTGATAGCCATACGTGTGCTGGAGGGAGTTTGGGAATGTTGGCTATGGGAGCGGGAGGTTTGGACGTTGCCCTAGCAATTGCCGGCGAGCCGTTTCACGTAAAAATGCCTAAAGTCATGGGCGTGAAATTACATGGAAAATTACCCCCCTGGACCAGCGCTAAGGATATTATTTTAGAAATGCTGCGTCGCCATGATGTGTCTGGTGGTGTGGGCAAAATTATCGAGTACTACGGTCCGGCTCTAAAAGATTTGACTGCGATGGATCGTCACATTATCGCTAACATGGGCGCAGAGCTTGGCGCTACAGCAACTGTTTTTCCAGCAGATGAAAATGTGCGTAAGTTTATGGCTCAGCAAGGCAGAGAGAAAGATTTTGTGGAGCTTGTGGCAGATCCCGATGCAACCTACGATGAGCATGATGATATTGACTTATCGACGCTTGAACCCTTAATTGCCTGTCCCACAAGTCCTGGTAACGTGGTGAAGGTAAGGGAAGTTGCCGGCCGCCCTGTATTCCAATGTATGATCGGCTCTTCTGCCAATCCTGGACTTAAAGATTTTGCCATTCCAGCTTTCATGGTTGAGGGTAGACAAACTCAGCCTCAGGTGTCTTTCGATATCAATCCTGCCTCACGTCAAATGCTCGAAAATTTGACCACTGATGGCTATCTATCCTCCCTTATTCGCGCAGGAGCTAGGATCCACCAAGCGGGCTGCAATGGTTGCATTGGTATGGGTCAGGCGCCAGCGACTGGCAAGATTTCACTTCGTACCGTCCCGCGCAACTTTCCTGGCCGCTCTGGCACCAAGGAAGACCAAGTTTATCTCTGCAGCCCAGAAGTTGCTGCGGCATCAGCCCTAACCGGTGTCATCACCGATCCCAGGGACTGGGCCAAAGAAAATGGCGTTAAATACCCAGAATTTAAAGAGCCCGAAGCTCAAGAGATTATCGATGCTCTCACTCCGCCGCCTAAAGATGGCGCGCCTCGTGAACTGATTATGGGACCTAATATCAAGCCATTGCCCAAATTTTATCCGCTGGAAAAGCATATGAAAGGACCAGTTTTACTTAAAGTAGGTGACAACATTTCTACCGATGAAATCTGTCCTGCAGGCTCAAAGGTGCTACCTTTCCGCAGCAATATCCCCGAGATTGCCAAATTTACCTACTCTCAAGTGGACGAAACCTACTACGACCGGGCAATGAAATACCAGGAAAAGGGAAGTATGATCGTGGGTGGTAAAAACTACGGCCAAGGCTCGTCGCGTGAGCACGCAGTTATTGCTCCGCGCTATCTAGGTTTGCGCGCAGTCATTGCCAAATCCTACGCGCGTATCCATCGCCAAAATCTTTGCAACTTTGGTGTATTGCCACTTGTTTTTGACAATCCTAAAGATTACGACGGCATTGATCAGGAAGATGTTTTAGAAATTCCTGATACTCATCAAGCTTTAAGTAGCGATCAACCTTTTGAAGTCAAAAATATCACTAAAAATACCACCTTTAAGGTTAGGCACGCTCTATCAGAGAGAGAAAAGGAATGGATTTTGGCTGGTAGTTTGATCAACGTTATTTTAGCTAGGCACGGTGGTTAATATGTGGCTTTTTGTAGCGCGTCTTGTCATTACCACGGGAGTGATTGTAGCTTGTGCCCATATCATTCCAGGGCTAGAGGTTAAAGACCTCTCGGACACGCTATTTTTTGGATTAATTTTAGGCCTGGTAAACTCGATTATCCGACCGGTACTCGTTTTTCTCACGCTTCCAATCAATATCATCACCTTGGGATTGTTTTCGCTGGTGATCAATGCCTTTACATTTTGGCTGGCAAGTGAGATTGCGTACGGCATCCACATCACATCGATTTGGGGAGCTCTGATGGGTGGTGGCATTATTTGGGTTACAGGCATTCTTACCAACCGATTTATCTGGGAGAGATACTAATGCGCTTATCAAGTCCCGATTTTAAAGCAGGGGAAGAAATTCCCAAAAAATTCACCTGCCATGGAGAGGATATCAATCCTGAATTGGTCATTGAAGAAATTCCCCCAGGCACACAATCTCTTGCTCTTATCGTCGATGATCCCGACGCTCCAGGCAAAACCTGGGTGCATTGGGTGGTCTACAACATTCCGGTCAGTCGAAAAATTGAGAGAAATTCGATACCAGGCGATCAGGGAATGAACGATTTTGAAAGAAAAAATTTTGGCGGTCCTTGCCCGCCCTCTGGTGTGCACCGCTATTTTTTTAAACTTTTTGCCTTGGATACTCACCTCGATATTGAAGATGCTAATAAGCAAAAGCTCCTCGATGCGATGGAAGGGCATATTTTAGCTAAGGCAGAACTGATCGGTTTATTTTCTAAACCTTGACAACAATCTAAATCTTTTCTACTCTGGTTCCTTTCACAGTTAACCATAGGACCCGAAATGAAAGGAAGCACGCTCTTTACCAGCATCAGCTGTACGCTTATTGCTTTATCCATGACAAGTTGCCACGTCCCAGCCAGATACGCGATGCGCGGAGCTGGTGGACGCACCTCTTACAACAATATCATCCAACAAACTAGCAACGAGCAGATGCTTTTAAATTTAGTGCGCCTGCGTTACTGTGATACACCTTTTGTGCTCGACGTTTCTGGGGTAACTACCCAATTTAGCCAAAAAGGAAAAATTGCTCCTTTATGGACTATTCCGGGCTTTGATGAAAAAAATCCCTTCAAACTTGGAACAGACTATGAATGGCAAAACCAACCAACTATTCAATATTCGCCTATTCAAGGTTCCTCTTATGCTAAGCAGTTGATGCAGCCGCTCAATTTACGGATGCTTCAGCGTATCATTTATTCCGGTTGGAATATCGGCCGAGTGTTCAGAGTTGCGGTGCAGAATATTGATAGTATCCCCAATGCTAGAGGAACTTCTGGACCTGCTCCAGAACTTGCTCCAGAATACGAGCGGTTTGATGAAGTGGCTAAATTGCTTAGCGATTTCCAGCGTAAAGGGCAGCTGTTAATTGGTGTGCATGAGGCCAATGGGAAGAGCGGAGACGATTCTACCTCTGTTTGTTGCCAATCGGTACAGATGACATTTCCGACAGGGACGGCTGAGGCTGACCGCCTAGCAACGCTTTTAGAGGGCACCAAAACTCAGCGTGATAACTATTACATCAATCTACCAGTGGGCTTTACTAAAGAGCAAGAAATCGGCATTTTGCCCAGGTCCATTTTGGGTTGCATGCACTACCTAAGTCTTGGAATAGATATTCCCGAAGAAGATTATAAATGCAATGCGGTAATCAAAACTCTCAATAAGGATGGCTCACTTTTCGATTGGAAGTGCGTCATTGGCGATCTATTCCGTATTTATTCAAGCACTAAGTATCCAAGCAATGCTTTTGTTGCAGTACGCTATAACAACTACTGGTATTACATCAGCAACTACGATATTAATTCTAAGCGTACTTTTTCGCTTTTGATGCAGCTCTACAACCTACAGAGTGGCGATTTGGATAAAGCACCGCCGCCCTTGCTGACAATACCAATCGGGCTTTAATGGCACTTACAGCACCGGTAACATATCCAGCGGGCATGGATTCATGTCCGCTTTATTTTTTGAAAATCAACAATCTGACTCCGTCCCAGCAGCAGGCGTCTTTTTTAAACCCGCTTCGCTGTTTCATAGATCAATATGATGCAGAGCAAAATGGAGCGCCGCTACCACCTGGTTTACTTGACAAACTTGCCAGTTGGCTCTTTAGTATGTGTGCATCGGAGGGTGAGCCCATTGCTGACTATACCGTTCAAGCGTATTCCGATGATCTCCAAAGTAACATTGAAAAAATCGACGAAGCACTAGAGACGGGGACGATGTCTGAAGTGATGGACCGATTACTACTGCTCGGAAAAACCTATGAAAGATATGCTCAGTGCCCTAAAGGTATCAATGTACAGACCATAGTCATTGACTATTACAGAGAGAAAGGAGAAGATTTTGCAGGGAAAATTGCTGAGCTAGAATGTCAAATAGGTCAAAGGTGTATCAAATTAGCAGATGATATCGGACTTAAATTCATAGAAGAATCGAGGAATAGAGGTCTTAAAACTCTTCACCGGACAACCGGCATCATAACCCCAATAGCTTTAGAGTGTACCCTGGATCTGGCAGAAATATATACCTTGCAAGGACAGCATGCTAAAGCCCGGCATTTCTATACAAGGATGCTGTCATATGTAGCTAAAATCGACCCTTCTAAAATACCTTTCATCGAGAAAAAAATACAGGACTTAAACACATCTCTATAAGTGTCTGTTTAGCAGCGGTTGGTTAGTATTTTAAGCGCCTAGATAGATGTCTTGCAGGCGTTGGTGAAGCTCGGCATTATCGCGGGGAGCAAGGCCAAAAATAGGGGAGTCGTATTTTTCAACTATCGTATGCTTTTGTCTTAATTGGAACTCTACAAATTTACAGGGGCTATCAAATGTAAAGTTGCGATTACTGAGCAGGCTAAATCCCAAAGTTTCAAAAAACTCTAGCTGCTCATCTTCACTAATGAGTGAGTCTTCCAACGGAGATCCTCGGCAGGAACCCAGAAGTAATAGACATAAGTTAATAATGACGTTGAGGATGATATTGGGGAAAAATAACAAGACCTCTTTGGCAATCCTTATGATAACTTGGATGCATTTGGGAGATGCGTTAAAAATGAGCTTAATTTGGCCGACCAGGCTTCTTGTAGGCTTGCTTATAAGGGGGATTGTAGGGAGGGAATCAAATATAGCTCCTTTTAGATCTGTGGAAATATCGATTTTGTGGTTTTCATCCTGAATACCTAATCTATTTAAAAAACTTACCGGGATTGTATTGCAGTTTTGTTTTAAGACATTGTAGCGCACACCCTTTTTACGATAATTTTGTAGATCATCGAGAATTGTTTGGCATTGTTCATCAGAAATGCCATAACTTGTGGTGATGCGGCCTTGGTGTTGGCGGAATTCTTCAAAATCTAGAGTGCTGGGCTTACCATTTACGCTACACAATATCTGGCCATTTTTATTGTTTTTTTCTTCCAAATAGGTGTAATCAAATCCTGTCGAATAGACCTGGCCTTCTTTGTCTATAATGCGTATGGTAACGTGTTGATCTATGGGAATGTGGCGACGGAAATTGGCCAATAGCCAATGGGTGTGTTCTGGTAAGACTTCTCTTGGATGTGACACGATTTGTAGTACACAGTCAGCTTGCTTTTCCACCTTGCAAGAAAGCGCCAAGATACCCTCTTTCATAGATGGATGAATTTTCATTACCGGTATTAGATCCGAATTATCCATGCGATTAATCGGTCGCAGACCGCCTTCAGGAAGGTAAAGCCAGGGCCTATTCTTAGCATCAATCGGTTGATCAAAGTCAGAAGACCAGTGCATTTGTAGATCTCTGGCATTGACAAACACCCCCTCTTTTTTCACTTGAATGCTTTTGGTTTTGCGATCAAACTGCAAACCACAGCTTTGTCCATTGGCATCAAATCCCATAATTGAATAGATTAGGCGTGAATCTATGAGGGCTTTTGCCCCATAGGGATCCTCAACCATCCAATTCTGACTTGCTCCAGCCAGAGCCCACTTATCGTAATATTTTTGATTTATTGCCATAATATTGCAATTTATTAATTATTTAAAATAAACAATATACTATAATTAAATTATAGTCAATTTATATCATATATTACAGATGCAAGTAATTAATAATCAATAAACTGCAATTATTTCTATTCCGCTAATAGCCTAAATTTAACAAATACCCTATAACTTCAATATGACAATCAGAACTATTGCCGCTTATTATCGCCCAGGCTTGATGACAGTGATATTGATCGTTATCAACCTTCTAGTTCATGGGGGGATGTTGTGGCAGGGAAGTGATCCTTTAGAGCCAGGGTCAGAAGATGTTTTGCGTTGGGGAGGCAGCTATGCCCTACACCTATTAGAGGGGCAGTGGTGGCGGATGATTTCCAGCCAGTTTGTGCATTTTGGACTGATGCACCTGGCAATGAACATGTTCATTCTCTACAATATTGGCATCATTTTAGAAAAATACTTAGGTCGGGGTCAATTTGCCATGGCCTATCTGTTGACTGGCACCTGTGCCAGTTTAGCTAGCCTATGGTGGTACAGACATGAGGATATCGTATCGGCAGGTGCTTCGGGAGCTATCTTTGGCCTTTATGGGGTCTATATTGCGATATTAACAACGCGTCTGATACCTCTTGGCCAACGTGGCCCACTTTTGAGAGTAGCGCTGACCTTTGTGGGCTACAACATTATTTTTGGCTTTGAGCCAGGTGTGGATAATGCAGCACATCTTGGAGGGCTTTTTTCTGGGCTTGTTTTGGGCTATAGTTTGTATCCTATCCTTAAATCATCTGTCTGGAGCAAGATCATGGGCAAGGTAATGGGGATGACCTCACTTGCTGTGTTAGTAGGATCCGGCACTTTACTTTTTGCCAATTTACAAGCCCCGCTAAACTTGGCTAGTGACGACGCATTTATTTTTTACGATTTAGTCGATGAGCTGTTTGAAAAAGAGTCGGAGCTGAGGACATCGGTTAGAAGAAAAGATACGGAAAATATGGCTATTTTACTTGGGTGGAAAGAAATTGAAAGCTTGATGAGTGAAATGCAGGAGCTCACCTTAAATAGAGAAGATGCAGTGTATCGCGATGAGCTTGAACTATGGGTCCAACGTGTAATCCAACACTATCAAAGAAATACTAAGGATCGGAGCTGAGTCTGTAGAGGACATGTGGTCGTAAAAAATGGTTCACCGGTAGTTTGGGGTTCAAAAAGTCATCTTGGGGATTGCGAGTCATTCCAAGTTTTTCCATGAGGCCTCTTGATCGATAGTTGCCTTTGTAGGTGAAGGAAATGAGTTCGGGTAGTTGCAAATCTTCAAAGGCAAATCTGACAACCTCTGTTGCGGCTTCAAAGGCGTAGCCCTTGCCCCAATGTTCATACGAGAGTCTCCAGCCGATTTCTATTCCCGGCATAAAGTCAACGGAATGTAGGCCTACAAAACCAATAAATGGGCAAATATTGGAAATTTGGACGGCCCATAAACCAAAACCTTTTTCATCGATTTCAATTTGGATTTTGCGGGCTAGGTCGTCACTTTCAGAGCGCGTTAAGGTTTTGGGAAAGAATTCCATGACTCTGGGATCAGCGTTGAGTGCAGCAAAGGGTTTAAGATCTTCTGGCGTCCAAGATCGTAGAAGGAGGCGCTTAGTTTTAAACGTAGTCATTGATTTTTTTTATGCATCCAGCACTTGATGAGATGAGTTTAATAAGCTTAGGGTAGGATTGAGCAAGTGTGATGGGCATTTCCACCCATGAACGGCTTTGGTAATAAGGGTCGGCGCCATTTTGAAGCAACAGTTCAATGATTTGGAAATATATTTCTGGATTGGAATGATAATCGCTGATTGCAAAATATAGTGGTGTATGACCTTCAGCTTCTATGTCGATATTTTCTTTGTAGTAGGGCATTAATATTTTTACCAAATCTAGGCACTCCCAACTGATCGCAATGTGTAAGGCAGTCATTTCACACTCATCCTGCCAAAAGACGTTTGTATGGGAGTCTAGCATCTCCATTATTTGCTTATTGAGGTTATGCTGTTGGTTAAGATCTAGGCTCATTGCCGATTCTTCCACTAACCTGTAAAGCTTTTCACCGGGCAGTGCATCTTTTTTATGATCCATCGAGATGTGCGCTGATGAGCTTTGAATTGGGGCTACTGAACTCTGTGTAGATTGCATATTACGCATTATCGCAGTAAGTGCCAAGTTACTATACATACAAGACACGTTAGCCTGATGGAATGAAATAGTCAAATTGTTTCAAATAAGTGGCAGGCGATGAAGTGGTGGGGTTTAATTTCATGCCACCTGGGGCGGATGGTGTGACAGTGAGCCATGGCCTTGGGACAGCGGCTTGCGAAGGGACATCCGGGAAGCTGCTCGGTTAGCGATGGGACTTCTCCCGGTAGTACGATGCGATGACGGTTTTTTTCGATCGTAGGATCAGGGATGGGAATGGCTGAAAGTAGAGCTTGAGTATAAGGGTGCAAGGGGTGATTAAAGAGCTCTTCAGCAGGAGCAAGCTCTGCTAGTCGGCCCAGGTACATGACGGCAACGCGGTCGCAAAGGTAGCGGACCATGGATAGATCGTGGGAAATAAATAGATAGGTCAGATGAAGTTGCTGCTGCAGTTTTTTAAGTAGGTTGACAATTTGGGCTTGTATGGAAACGTCTAACGCCGCGATGGGTTCATCGCAGACGATGAATTTAGGATTGAGAGCAAGGGCCCGGGCAATACCGATACGCTGGCGCTGGCCACCTGAAAATTCATGTGGAAAACGCATGGCGTGTTCGGGATCGAGCCCCACGATATCGAGCAGCTCAAAGATGCGTTTTTGTCGTTTGGCTTTAGAGTCTGACGTTTGCAAGATCAGGGGTTCTTCGATAATTTCCCCAGCGGTCATCCGAGGGTTGAGTGAGGCATAGGGGTCTTGAAATATCATTTGGATTTCGCGCGGTTTGGCCGAGCAGATGGGCTCATCTTGAAATTCGATGTCTCCAGCTGTTGGCTCTACAATGCGCATGATAGCCCTACCGAGCGTGGATTTTCCACAACCCGATTCCCCGACAAGGCCTAAGGTTTCACCTTCGGCAATGGAAAACGTCACATCATCAACGGCTTTAAGCGTCTTATTTTTGAGCTGAAAGTACTTTTTCAGCTGGTTGATCTTTAACAGGGGCATGGGTGTTCCTCTCATCGTACAGCCAACAAGCTGCAAAGTGATTATCGGCGATTTCAAATACGGGCGGTTGCATAAGAGCACAGATATTCATGGCTTTTTTGCACCTTGGGCAGAAATTGCAGCGGTTTTTAATTTTTGTAAGACTAGGTGGATGTCCTGGAATAGCTTTTAATCGATGCTCTAGTTTTAGATCCGGTCTTGGAATGGATTGAAGTAGCCTGCGCGTATAAGGGTGCTTAGGATGCTTAAAGAGTTCCTCACAGGTAGCTTCTTCTACAATTTCTCCAGCGTACATCACCAAAACGCGATCGCAAAATCCGGCGACAATAGATAAGTCGTGAGTGATCAAAATAATGCTTGTTTGTTCTCTTAAGGCTTTGAGTTGCTCTAGGATTTGGGCTTGGATAGTTACATCAAGCGCGGTAGTAGGCTCATCGGCAATAAGTAGTTTTGGATTGCAGGCAAGAGCAATTGCGATCATGACGCGTTGGCGCTGCCCTCCACTTAGCTCATGGGGATATTGCCGCAGACGCATTGCCGCATCGGTAATGCCAATGCGCTCTAATAGGTCGATGATGTGCCTTTTTAGTTCTGCTCGGCTACATTTTGGCCGGTGCAGTTTTAACGATTCGGCAATTTGATCGCCGATGCGCATAGTTGGATTTAAGGACGAGAGGGGATCTTGGAATATTATACCGATATCATTGCCGCGAATCTTGCGCATCTGTTTTTCGGAGAGTTTTAATAGATCTTGTTTTTCAAAAATAACTTCGCCCTCATCAATAGAGGCATTTTCAAGAGGAAGCAGACGCATGAGAGCTTTGGCCATAGCGCTTTTGCCACAACCTGATTCACCTACGATTCCCAGCACCTCTCCCTGGTTTAGATCAAAGCTAACTCCTCTTGTAGCGTAGATGGTTTTAGCATAGGTTTTATAGGACACGTGTAGATTACGCACTTGTAAAAGGGTCATTTTCTAAGCCTGGGGTCTAAAGCATCTCTAAGACCATCTCCTAGCATGTTGAATGCCAGCATGGAGACACTGATGAAGCCTGCAGGAAAAAATAGCCTCCAGGGATAGTAGCGCATCGCCGATAAGCCATCGCTGGCCATTGTTCCCCAACTGGCAATAGGTGCCTGAATGCCTAAGCCCAGAAAACTAAGAAAGGCTTCGGTAAAGATAGCTGCCGGGATCGTCAGGGTTACAGTTGTGACAATAGATCCCATGGTGTTAGGAATGAGATACCGCCAAATAATCCGTCTAGGACTCGCTCCCATGGTTTTAGCAGCCAAAACGTAGTCCATTTGTTTGATCTGGTGGATTTGGGTGCGTACAATTCGGGCCATTGTGATCCAGCCTGCAACGGTCATGGCGATGATAATTGTAGCGAGTCCAGGCCCCATCACTACAATGAGTAAAATAGTGATCAAAAGACTTGGCACAGCATAAAGAACATCGGAAATACGCATCATAATTTCGTCAACGCGACCACCAAAATAAGCGGCACAAGACCCGTATATAACTCCAATGATCATATCGATAAGTGCAGCAGTCACTCCCACAAGTAGCGAAATGCGCGCGCCCCACCAGATCCGCGTGAACATGTCACGCCCTAAATCGTCGGTTCCAAACCAAAACGTGCGGCAAGGAGGTGTATTTTTAGACGGCAAGTGTATTTCATAGTATGCATAGCGGCTTAAATAGGGCCCAACTATTGCCATGATGACCATAAAGGTTAAGATGCTGAGACCAACAAGGGCCATCCGGTTTTTTTTAAGTCTACGCCACACATCTTGCCAAAATGAAAGATTGGGCTTTAAACCCACACGCTTGCTATGGCTTTGTTTTTTTAATGGCTCAAAAAGAGTGCTCATGCAGTTTTATCTCGGTATTGAATGCGCGTGTCTAAAATAGCAGATAAAATATCTACTATAAAGACGGCAATTAATAGCAACGCACTATAAAAAATGGTGATGCCTATGATTACGGTGTAATCTCGATTGGTGATGCTGAGCACAAACCAGTTGCCAAGGCCTGGAATGCCGAAAATTTTTTCGATCACAAAGCTGCCAGTTAGGACGTTTGCAGATAGTGGGCCCAGGTAGGTAATGACTGGTAAAATGCTGTTTCTAAACACGTGACGTCTGATCACTTGAAACATAGAAAGGCCTTTGCTTCTAGCGGTTAAAATGTAGTCTTGCTCTAGCACTTCAACCATGTTAGTTCTGGTTAATCTTGCCACAAAAGCCATAGGAATGGCTGCCAAAGCAATAGCTGGTAGTATCGTCTGGGCAAAGCTACCCCATCTGGCAACGGGCAAAAGATTGAGTTTCATGGCAAAGATATACTGCAAAAATGATGCTAAGATAAAGTTTGGAACGGAGATGCCGATAACGGCTATTAGCATCGCTAGTTGATCGGGGTACTTACCACGCTTGGCAGCGGCAATCGAGCCTAGCAGCACTCCACCTGAAAAAGCCAAAAAAATGGCTTCTAGACCCAAACAACAAGAGACAGGAAAACCCTCGTAAATGATTTCTCCTACAGTTCGGCCTTCGTATTTAAATGAGGGGCCCAAATCACAAGTGACTATCCCTTTAAGGTAGCGACCATACTGGGTAAGAAGCGGTTGATCTAATCCGTAATGTCTATGGAGAGATTCAATAATTTCTTGGGGGATGGCTTGCTCTTGCATAAAAGGATCTCCGGGGATCACTTTCATTAGGACAAACGTCATTGTGACAATTAAATAAAGCGAGCCTACCAAAATCGCCAGTTTCTTAATAAAATAACGCGTCTGCATTGCGAGAATGATAAAGACTTTTCTTTCTTTTGTCAAATATGTTACACCTTCAAATATGCGTAAATTACTCTATAGTGTTGGATTTATCGCGCCTCTTGGTGGTCTTTTATTTGGCTACAATACAGCTGTGATATCAAGTGCTCTTTTATTTTTGAAAAACACGTTTTTGCTTACCACTTTGCAGCAAGAATTCCTCGTCAGTATTATATTGATTGGCGCGCTCATTGGTGCAGGATTTGCCGGCAGTTTATCAGATCGTTTCGGTAGAAAACCGGTGATATTAATAAGCGATGTTTTCTTTATCGTGGGTGGGATTAGCCTTATTTCTGCTAATCACTTCTTGATGCTTTTATTGGGGAG
Organism: Chlamydiales bacterium; assembly: GCA_024233455.1. Classification (GTDB taxonomy): domain Bacteria; phylum Chlamydiota; class Chlamydiia; order Chlamydiales; family JACKPQ01; genus JACKPP01. Next base: position 151,118 of record JACKPP010000002.1, on the reverse strand, counting down.
GTTTATCACTGGAATCGGTGTTGGCATCTCGTCGTTGACCGTGCCCCTTTATATTTCTGAGCTTTCTCCTCCAAAAAAACGTGGAGCGTTGGTGACGCTTAACCAGTTAGCTATTACGGTTGGCATTTTACTGGCTTATCTTGTTGGGCTGTTTGAAGCAGATGCTGGAAACTGGAAAGCGATGTTTGGCTATGCGCTACTCCCTGCAGTTGTCCAGCTAATCGGTATGGTATTCTTGCCTGAATCTCCTGTTTATCTGGCGATGAATGGAAAAATAGAAGCCGCTAAAAAACTTTTCAAAAAAATACGGGCCAGAGAGAATACAGAAAGGATCATCTCTAAGTTAAAAGTAAAAGAAAAAAAAGCTGCACTTTCTTCTTTGTTCCAAAGGGCTATGGTGCCAGCCCTTATCGTAGGTCTTGGTCTTTCTATCTTGCAGCAAATCACGGGTATTAACACGGTGATCTATTATGCCAATCAAATTTTTGGTCTAGCCGGCTTTGGAACTGCCAAAGCAGCGATTTGGGCCAGCTTAGGACTTGGAATCGTCAACGTGATCACAACTGTTATTTCGGTCTGGTTGCTCGACCGAGCAGGGCGTAGACCTTTGCTTATTTTTGGCCTGCTGGGCATGACAGTGGGCTTGCTGGCTCTTAGCTTAACATTTTGGCTCGAAATACCTGCAGAAAGTTACCTGTCAGTCATTAGCCTTATGGTATATATCGCCTCCTTTGCCATTGGTTTGGGGCCGGTTGCCTGGCTGATTATTTCCGAAATTTATCCCCACAGCATTCGTGGTAGAGCCATGAGCTTAGCCATTTTTTCTAACTGGGGTGCCAACTACTTAGTTTCACTATCGTTTTTAACTCTAGTGGAATGGTTAACCTCTAGCGGAGCATTCTTGCTTTATGCTATTATCTGTGCGTATGCGCTTTTCTTTGTCTGGAAGCGTGTTCCTGAAACAAAAGGCAAAACGCTAGAAGAAATTGAAGGTTTTTGGAAAAAAGGAAAAAAAGCATGAGCAAACAAAACGTTGAATCGATCCTAAAAGAACAAGCAGAAAACTTACTTGGACATACCTGTAAAACCATTTCCAAAAAACGCCTTCACGTTCCAGGCCCTGATTTTATTGACCGTATTTACGCTCAATCTGACCGCAATAACCGCGTTCTTGACAGCCTTCAGTCGATTTTTGGACATGGAAGATTAGCCCATACTGGTTACCTATCGATTCTACCCGTTGATCAAGGTATCGAGCACACAGCTGGCGCCTCTTTTGCACCTAATCCCGACTATTTTGATCCTGAAAACATCATCAAACTGGCCATCGAAGGTGGCTGCAACGCTGTGGCCTCTACTCTTGGTGTTCTTGGTGCTGTCTCTCGCAAGTACGCGCATAAAATTCCTTTCATCCTAAAATTCAATCACAATGAACTCTTAACCTATCCTAATATCTATGATCAAACGCTCTTTGCCAACATCGAACAGGCCTACGAAATGGGTTGCAAAGCTGTAGGTGCCACAATCTACTTTGGATCTCCTGAAAGTCGCCGCCAAATCCAAGAAGTGTCCGAGGCTTTTGCTGTGGCTCACGAATTAGGGATGGCAACTATTTTGTGGTGCTATCTGCGCAATGCAGACTTTAAAACCAAAGAACACGACTATCACACTGCTGCTGATCTAACTGGACAGGCAAATCACCTCGGTGTCACCATCGGTGCTGATATCATCAAGCAAAAACTGCCCGAATGCAACGGGGGATTTAAGGCTCTCAAATTTGGAAAAACCAAAGAGGGCATGTATACTGATCTTTGCTCTGACCATCCAATTGACCTAACGCGGTACCAAGTTGCCAATTGTTACATGGGGCGCATGGGCCTTATCAATTCAGGTGGAGCCTCTGGCGATAACGATTTACAAGATGCGGTTGCTACTGCGGTAATTAATAAGCGCGCTGGCGGTACTGGTCTAATCTCTGGCCGCAAAGCTTTCCAGAAGCCCATGTCAGAGGGGGTTCAGCTTCTAAATGCCATCCAAGACGTCTACCTTTGCAAAGAGATTGACTTAGCCTAATACCGATCCCAAACAATAATATCACAAAGATGGGACGGGATATTTTTTTGTTTAGCAATACCTTAAGCTACCATGCTATAGGTCAGGAAAAGAAGAGAACATAGCTAGACACAGCAATGATCCATTCCATAAAACAACCTTCCAACAGTATTTTGTTTACCTAATCCTTGAAAAAAAGAAGATAGGTACATAAGATTCTCTTTGATTATGAGCAGTTTTGTAAGCATCAATCAGGAAAGTGGTTTTATCAGAAGAGCCGAGCTTATAGGGGCCTTAGATGGCTTTAGCTCAAACCAAGTTACTGATTTGTGCCTTAGAGGTGCTCTGCTACGCTGTGAGGATTGGGATAGGCTGTCTAAAATAGCCTCTTCAAGCGCTATTGAACATATTTCTCTTACCATCCAAAGACTCAAAGGTAGTGAATCAACCAGAGTTGAGCTATTTTTTTCTAAGCTAAGTCATTTAAAAAGCGCTGATTTAAAGTTTTTGAATCTACAACCAAAAATGACAGACATTGTATGTCAGACTTTCGAAAATTTAAGCAAGATTTCGCTGTGTGTAGAAAAAGGTAGCAAACAAACTTTAGTGCAGCTACTGGGCTGTTTAAATACAAAACGCCTCTCTGAGTTTGCCTTGAAAACAAACTTAATTGATCCAAAGATCTGTCTTGAGGCTACAAAACTTCTTGAATCCTCTATAATAGAGTTGTTCGGACTAAACGTTAAACATTGGACGAATGATGGTCTTGCTAGGGTTTCAACAGCTATGCGTTCGGCAAATAGCCTTAGAAGTCTTGAAATTACAGGCACAAGATTTCACCTTATCAACCAAAAGTACATTGATCAATTTGAAGAGGCCATCTTAAATTCCATAAGCCTTGTAGATATGGTAGCACATCCCAATCTTATCTGCCATAGAACCTATACCACCTTGAAGAACAAGCTGGGTAAATTAGAGATTGTTGGAACGTATAAAACTCCTCCGGGAAAGAGTAGTCAATTTTATCCGAATTATTCAGTAGAAGGTCACAGTTTTCAGGATCGACTTACCAAAACTCAATTAAGAAAGTTTAATGGTTTCTCTTGCCTAACTCAGCACGCTATGGAGCGGATGAGAGAGCGAGAACTTAACTTAAAGGACGTTCTATCCGCTATTCGCAATGGAGTGATCAGAAAATCGGAAAGCAATACCGTGAGTGTATTAGATTTGACTAGTAATATAGAAGTGGTGATTAATCCGTTCAAAGGCCGTGTGATCACAGTCATGAAAATCTAAGTAGCAAGCAATACTCTACAAACCCCTAACACTAATTCGCGCTTATGCATCAGATGCATTTGTCAGCAGCTCTATTATTTGCTCAAAGCGTTGTTGCTGCTCTACTGCAGCCTTTTCTTTTTCCTCTTTTGCGATATCAAGGGCCGTTTTTCCATCCGGTGTTTGTATTTTTTTATCAGCGGGTTTTTTGAGTAGAAGTTGAACCACTTCAACATGTCCCTGATTTGTAGCAAGATGTAAGGGAATGGTTCCATATTGTGTAATCAAATCCGTTTTCGCTCCATTGCTGATTAGCATTGAAACGACGCTAGCATGTCCACACCTTGCAGCCAAATGTAAGGGGATAGCTCCACGTTTTGAGGTAACGTTCACATCGGCTCCCTTGTCGATGAGGGTTTGAACTATTTTGGCATATCCGAAATAAGCAGCCCAATGTAGTGGAGTAAGTCCATTTTTGGTTTTAGCTTTTATAGCTGCTCCATTTTCTAGCAAAATTTCAGCGATATTAGGATGGCCATGTTGCAGTGCAAGATGCAGGGCTGTCGATCCGTTATTCATCGTCAGGTTTATATCCAATTTATTTACTGTGTCTTTGTCGTTTGCTTTTTGTGCAAGATCAAGCGCAGTTCTGCCTTTAGTGGTTTTTATGGTTTGATCTGACTTTAGCTTGATTAAGATCTGAACTAAGTTAGCGTGTCCATATTTTGCGGCAAAATGTAAGGGCGTTAATCCATCCTCATTCTTAATATTCACATCTGCTCCTTTATTAATTAAAGTTACAGCTAAATCAGCACTGCCACAACCTGCAGCAACATGTAAGGGAGTTACTTTATTTTGAGACACAGCTTTAATATCTGCTCCGTTTTTAATCAAAGCCATAGCTAGATGAGCACATTCATGCGCTGCAGCAAAGTGTAAGGGAGTAAATCCGTCTTGATCGCCAGCGTTTATATTAATATTAGCTTTGGAGTCTAGTAAAGCTTGAACCACTTCATCACAGCCATACATAATAGCAATATGTAAAGGAGTTTTTCCATCGTGATTGATGGCGTTGATATCAGCTTTAGCGTCTAGTAGGATTTTAACTACTTTCACGAACCCTCGTTCAGCTGCGATGTGTAGAGGAGTTTCTCCTTTAGGAGCGATGGCGTTGATATCGGCTTCAGCGTCTAGTAGAATTTTAACTAGTTTAGTGTGCCCTCTTTCAGCAGCAAGATGTAAGGGTGTCAACCCACCATGAAGGGGACAGTTTATATTGGCTTTTGTTATAAGATCTTTTAGGGCTTTAGCATTTCCTTGCATGACAGCTTCTAAAATAGTCGCGGGTTTCGGCTTGTGCTGTCTAAAGGCATAGAGGCCTAATCCTGCAACTGCTGTCAAAGCAACCACTCCCACAGTAAAGGCTGTAGCCCATGGATGACGTTTCACTATAGCCACGATTTTATGAGTGGTTAGAGCTTCCATCGATGGAAAAAAAGTTTTTATTGTAGAATTTGTAACCTTGAGCATACTTTAGTCTTTTTTGATATTAATTTACAAAAATTATAATGTATTAATTATTAAAATTAAATCATAATAATTATTTTAACAAATAAACTCCTTCATACTAGTTGTTTACAAATATAAACGTCTCTTGAACATACAGGAGTTGGTTATTAAAGAAAATTGCTTATTGATTGCTAATCAATTAGACCAAGGGAAGGGTGGGCGAGGAGGAGGCACGTTTGATTGATCCTGGGCCAGGCCCTGGATGAGGCCGAAGACGCCGCCGGCAATGCCTTGCCGAGGAGCAAGGCCACTTTGGTCGGCAATGATGAGAGCAATTTTAGCAATAGCGTCTCCTTTGTCGATATGGACGTTGCCAAAGGGGCCTTCAATACCCACGGTGAGAACGTAGGAGGGAGGAAGCTGTAAGTTTAGGGCACGCTGAAGGCTTTGAGCGGTAAGACCAAGGGTCATATCTACATAGCGACGAGGAAAGTTGATGCGTCCCCAGATGGCGATTTGATAGGCCGCATCGTAGAGGATTTCAGTGCGCTGGATGTCCATTTTTCCGCTTTTGATGGAAAAGTCCATGGGCGCAAACCAAAGCGTGATTTGGTTGGGACGGCGTATTTTAAAGATTTCAATGAGATCGGCAGCTGAGCCTTGCGAGGCGACGATGATTTTACCAAAGTCTAGTCGCGCTGTGCCCATACGCACGTTTTGCCAGTTGAAGTTGCGAATGGGTATGGCCACATTTTGAGAATCGATGTAGAGGCGTATGGGTTTTTCGGCCGATAGGGCAACGAGCTTGGCATCCTTGAGAAAAAGGCTGCTTAGAGCCGGTGTGAGGGTGAAGGCTGCGTTTAGGGGAGCGCGTAGATGCAAGATGCCATTGGCAAGGTAAGAGTCGAGTTTGAAGGTGGTGTGCGGGCTTGTGACAGCGCAAGTGAGAGTTCCGTTCATGTTGTGGATTTGGGCTGCCAGGGTAGCGTTTAGGTAGTCTCCAAATAGCGCTGCCGAATCGGGCGCGAGAGCATCGAGCAGTAGGGTAGGCATTTGTTTGATTTGTCCCGAAAGATCTGTGGAGAGGTTTTGGGTGGAAAAGTGGCCGTTTTGGTCGTAGTAGTCGGTGAGGCTGCCAGCTAGCTGAATGCTGCCAGATTGTTGCTTTGCTTTGGCATTTTTTTGGGTGCTAACGCCTGCATCAAGGTTAAATTGTACCGGATCAGACAGGGTCGTTTTTTTGAGGTGCAGGTCCAGGTTATGGAGCGATGCTTGGATTTTATTTTGCGTAAAGGTTAGCTCTTCACTGCGCGCTTTAAGGTTGATGAGGATTTGGCTAAGGTCCCAGTTGATGGATGGAATGGGTGTTTTTAGTGTGGGTTTGGATTTTAGAGGCGCTTTTAGCTGTTGTATGTTGAGTTGAATTTTTGCCGGACTTGCCAAGGTGAATTGGGCCGTTTTTTGATAGTTTCGGTAGGCCTCGGGAGTAAGTAGGTATGTGATGGTTAGGGGGGTGTTGGTTGAGTTGATGTAGTTATGGGTGTCGATTTTAAAAGCGCCAGCGATGGAGAGATTGGGACTTGTGAGATGGATTTGGTAGCGTTTGGGGTCGATGTCTAAGTTGAGATCGAAAGTAGAGCCCAAGGTGTTTGATAAGGATTGTTCAGGGGCAAGTAAACTGTCTAGGACGGCAGTGGAAAAGGAGGTAAAAGCGACATCAGCTTTTTGGATGGTGCTATCGGGGTTATTGAGGTTTAGGCTGAGGTCAAACGCTCCATCTTGGATATGGCCACGCGTTTCAATAGCAGTGGTTTCAGTCGATAGACTAATGCTGGTATCAAGATTTGTAATGGTAAAGGGCTGGTTTGATTTGAGCTGAAGAGTAGGCGCTTTGAAGTTGGCAGTTAGAGCGCTTTGCCAGGTGAATTCTGGCAGTTTAAGTTTGAATGGGTCAAGCGCGAAGGAGATAGGAGCGTCTTGCACCAGGCTCAGGTTGGAAAGGGCTTCGGGTTTAAGAAGATTGAAGGCTTTTTTGGTTAGGATTGTTTGGAGTTTTATCGGTTTTTTTAGGATCAGAGTTTGGTCATCGAGTGCTGCATCGATCTGGAGCTCCGATGTTTTGCCAGTCGCAGTTAGTTTGAGTGTGGGTATAGAACGTTCGGTGAGATCGGCTTTACCTTGCCCGCTTAGTCTAAGTGCTGGCCCTAGAAGTTCTTTGAAAAGGCCCGTTTGACCGATAAAGCCCATGCGCGATAGGAAGGTGAAGCTGGCATCGTGAAGAGTTTTGGCATTGATGGAAAGATTGGAATCGATCAGTTGTATTTGTCCATAGCTTCCTAGGGGTTTTAGGGTTGCTTGCGAGGCTGATAGCTGGCCTTGGAAGCGCATTTGCTGCCAGAGGCTGGGTAGATAGAGTTCGGATAGGGAGATGCTAATGGGCGTCTCGGATGTTAGGTACATAGATTTGAGGGTGTAGCGTATGTCAGCAGGTCTTCTGAGCTGAAGTGCCTGAGGGGTGATTTTAAATTCTAGCATGCGCGCGTTGAGCAGATTAGATGAGGCGCTGATGTCTAAGATGTTATTATCAGATTCGATAGCGAAATTGAGAGCTTCTCCTAAGTAGTCGGAAAGGCCAAATAAAGCCGTAGGAAAGTTGGTTGCTTTGGCTTTGAGTTTGGTGAGTAGTGCGTAGAGAGTCGGCGCACCCTCTAGCGGCTGGGGATAGGTGAAATTTGCTGTGAGTAGACCGTTATTTAGGGCCGATGAGATGGCAATGTCCAGGGCTTGCTGCAGATTTTGAGTGCTAAGTTGAATGGTCGTATGGCTAATTGTGACGGGAGCATCTTTGGCAGAAGGGGTAATGACTCCATCGGTGAAAGTAGCTGTGACTTGACCGGTAGCTTGGTTCCACATGCCGATGGGAATTTCGATGGATTCTGCTCTAAAGTTGCCTTGGACAGGCTGCAAAAGCCTTAGATTGGTGCCAAATATTTGCCAGAATGGGGGTGTGATTTGCCAGTTTGCCGTTGAGCCGCTGGCGATAAGTAAGCTGCTGGCAGGCGCTTTTGCGTTGATGTTGGCATTGAGCTGCTGGCTGTGGGCGCTCAGAGATAAGGTGTCCTCGGCGTCGCCGGCATGAAGTTCAGTTTGAAGGGTGAGAGTGGGTCCTATGGCAGCGTTTAGGGTGCCAGTAAGAGGGAAGTTTCGCAGGTTCACATCGAGGGTGTAGTTTAACGGTGTAGATTTTGGCAGGCCGAGTTTTCCTGTGATCCATTTTGAAAGTTCGGAGTTGGTTTTACCGCTAGCGATTTGGCCAGTGATGTTGAAGTTTCCAACGGTGGGTCCAGAGCTAGTTTTTCCACTGGCAGTTAGAGTAATAGGTAGAGCGTTTTCGTCGATATTGAGATGCACTTCGATCGCTTGAAATTCGGCAGCTGTTGTCTGGTTGCTTTTGATTGCGAGGTAACCGTTTTGGATGTCTACGCCTCCTTTAAAAGGGAGGAAGAATGCGCTATGTTTTTTTTCTCGCTTGGCAATTTGAGAGGTTTCTAGAGTGAGTTTCGGTGAGATGAGTTTGGTGTCTGCCGCTCGTTGGGTGAGGAGCAAGGTGACAAGTGAGCTGTCGGTGGAGAAATGCTCGAAGGTAAAGGTGGCTTGTGGTCCTTTGTAGTGAAATCCTTCAATGGTTTGTCCTCTAAACCAGCTTAAGTGGGCGTTTTTAACGGTGATTTTCCCGGGTACAAAGCGGGAGAGTTGCTCGATACCCCACTGCGTCGAAGCTACGGTGGGAATAAGTGCAATGAGGGTAAATAGGCTGAGGAAGACAAGACCAATCCACCATCCAAGCCGGCTTTTATTTTCCATAGAGTTTGAGTGCAATTAAGGTTTTAGCATCGTGGATAAGCCCTTTTTGAATGAGGTCGTTGAGCTCATCTAGCGTGTAGTAGACGGTATCGATACAGTCTGTATCATCACCAGTCAGCTTAGATGGAATGAGTCCTGTGGCTAGGTAGAGATGGATTTTTTCGTTACAAAAACCCGGGGCAGAAAAAAATGTAGCCATTAGAGTGAGTTTGGTGGGTTTGTAGCCTATTTCTTCTTGCAGCTCACGTATAGCACAAAGCTCAGGGTCTTCACCGGGCTCTAAAGTGCCAGCTGGAATTTCAAGCAAAATTTGTTTGATGGCACGTCGCCATTGTTCAATGAGAATGATGCGGCCATCATCGGTAATAGGAAGGATGGCTACAGCCCCCGGATGGCACACAAGATCGTAGGTTTTTGGGCCTTCTGGAAGGTCTACCGTTTCGACCTGAACATCGATGTGGTGTCCTTGGTAAGCAGTAGTTATGTGCGTGGGTGTTGTGGTTTGTTTTTGGGCGTAAAGATGGGCTTTGCTTTTTTTCATTCGACAGTAACGGATTTGGCCAGGTTACGTGGTTGATCAATATCGGTCCCTTTTTCTCGGGCCACAAAGTAAGCAAATAGTTGGAGGGCCACTGAGTAGGGGATGGAGGCTAGCTCATCGCAAATCGGTGGCAGGTAGACCGTGTCAGTTGCAACGGAGTCGTAGAGTGTCTCTCCTTCCGGTGCAAAAACTAGGATTGGACTTGACCTGGCTTTGATTTCCATTAAATTGGAGAGAATCTTGTCTTTGGTTTGTCGATTGCCACAAAGCGAGACCACTGCAAGCGCTGGGCCCACAAGCGCTATGGGTCCGTGTTTCATCTCACCTGCAGGATACCCAATGGCATTGAGGTAGCTAATTTCTTTGAGTTTAAGTGCAGCTTCTAGACAGGTTGGGTACATGTACCTGCGTCCCAAAAAGAAAAAGTCTTCAAAAGAGCTGTATTTGACCGCGACTTTTTCAATGGCTTTGGCGTGTGCGATGACTTGCCTTACTTTCAATGGTAGGTTTTTAAGCTGATTTAAAAAGGCGATACCATCTTCTTTGCTCATATGCCGTTGACGTGCTAAGTGAAGGGCAAAGAGGGCCAAGGTGATGAGCTGGCTGGTAAAAGCTTTGGTAGAGCAGACCGAAACTTCTTGGCCGGCGCACAAAAAGATGACGTGGTTGGCCTCTCGCGTGAGGGTGGAATGGGGGACATTGCAAAGGCCGATGACTTTGGCCCCTTTTGCTTTAGCCTCGCGCACAGCAGCGAGGGTGTCGGCTGTCTCTCCTGATTGGCTGATGGCCACTACGAGTGTATGCTCGTCGATGATGGGATTGGTATAGCGAAATTCAGAAGCTATTTCGGCCTGACACGAGATGCGAGCTAGGCTTTCAATGAGCGATGCTCCAAGCAACCCGGCATGCCAGGAAGTGCCACAGCCTAAAATGAGGATACGCTGTACTTTCTGTGCGGAAAATTTAAGTTCTTCAAATTGCGCCGTGCCAAATTCGTCGCTATAGCGTCCATCTAAGGCGTGCTGAAGTGTTTGGGGCTGCTCGTGAATTTCTTTGAGCATGTAGTGATCAAAACCGTTTTTGGACAGAGTTTCGCTGGCCAGATTCAGGCTGATAAAGGACTTTTGAATCGGACGGCCTAGCCGATCAAAAACTTCAACCTTGTCTTTTTGGCATCTGGCGATTTCACCGTGGCTCAAAAAAGCAACTTGCACGTTAGATCCCTGAAAGGCGTGCGCATCAGAGGCGATAAAGCATTCGTCTTCGCCGATGCCGATAGCAAGCGGGCTTTCAAACGCAGTGACAACAATTTCATCCGGATGCATTTTATGTACCACTGCTAAAGCGTAGGAACCTTCAAGTTTTTCGGTAACCGAGCTTACCGCTTGTAACAAGTCCCCATCGTAGGCTTGGCTGATAAGATGAGCCACCACTTCGCTGTCGGTGTCGGTTTCAAACTTTCCACCGCTACACTTAAGTTTGAGTTCTTGAAAGTTTTCGATGATGCCGTTATGGACGATAGCAAGCGATCTTCCAGGATCAAAATGCGGATGCGCATTTTGCGTTGAGGGGATGCCATGTGTGGCCCACCTGGTGTGAGCGACAGTAGCTCCAGTTGGAACCTTAGAGGATGCCAAAAGCTCTTCTAAGAGTGCAACTTTTCCAACTTGTTTGCTCGACTGAATCTGGCCTTCTAGGATGCCGGCGATGCCAGCTGAGTCATAGCCCCGGTATTCGAGTTTTTTTAGTCCTTCTAAGCAGACTTGCGACGCCCGCTTGGCATCTTTCGATGATCCGATATAACCAAATATTCCACACATATGAACTGATTTAACACTTTTTGGCGATGATTGTCAAAAACAGGGGAAACTCTTCCCGTGCTCGGTTTTCCATTTTAGCGGCAGCTCCAGTCGACTTTTTGTCAGAGCACCACTCTTGTACATCAAGCGTTTGAAATCCGCTTTGTTTAAGAAGATCAAAATAAAACGATAGCGGGTGATGAAATGTGAGCAGTTTGGCCCTGCCTACTTGAATGGGTATTTCCATTTCACTCATATAGCGTTCAATGCGTCGATACTGCAGCTTTTTCTCAGAATCTACGCCCCAATGGGATTGACGAGGAATGCGAAAGCAGGGGTGGTTAAGCACTAAAATCAGTTGCCCATCGGCTTCCAAATGCGCATGGGCATTTTTTAGAAGTGCGAGGGGCTCGGCGATGTTTTGCAATGCCAGAATGCAGGTTACAAAATGAAACGCTTGCTTTAGGTCTAAAGGTTGAGTGACATCTTTGGTGTAGAATTTGGACTTGGGGTGATTGGCCTGCGCTGCTCTGATAAGGGTTTTGGAGGCGTCGAGACCAACGTAGTCGCATTTGACATTGCCAGCTAGTGCCCCATTGCCACACGCTAAGTCCAATACGCTTTTTTTAAGCATCTTTTTGAGCTTGGGCATGATCACCGCTTGGTGATAATAATGCCCTTTTTCATTGGTGATTTTATCGTACCACTTTGCCGCGTCTTCCCATGATGTTTTAGCCATAATGCTAGTCTAACATCCTTGAAATTAAAGGTCACCATCGACTAACCTCTGGTCTATGTTAAAATATTTTATGGCAGTTTTTTTTACCTTTGCACTCACTGCCGGTAGTTTAAAAGAACAGTCGACTATGTCTAGGCTTTCGATCAAGCATAGAGAGCAAAAAGGGATTGGCTATGAAAAAGGCTATTCCAGCGGCGATCTATTTTTAGCCCCTATTTGGCGCCATGATTTTCTCCCTTTTGCTAATCTCCGTTTTCATGTGATGAACGATGGCAGATTTGCCTTTAACGGTGGCCTGGGCTTGCGATGCCCCATGACCGATAGCTGCATCTTCGGCTTAAATGGATTTTACGATTACCGCAGTGCTGATGATCTGAGTCCTAGCCAAATAGGCGTCGGTTTTGAAGCTTTAACCGATTTATTTGATATACGCTTAAACGGTTATGTGCCTTTTAGTGATGATACATTTTTTAAACGCTACCCAGCGTACATCCACGGTCAAACTGCCTCTTATAAGGAAGAAGCATCAGCAGCGCTTCCAGTGGTCAATGGGGAGTTGGGCGTGCCTTTTTTTGAGAGGTGCAATGCCTTTTTTCTTTACGCGGCAGCAGGCCCCTATTATCTTTTTCAGCGAAGGACGCACGGATTTTCGCTTGGCGGTTCGTGGGGAGGGGAGGCGAGGCTATCTGCCACTCTGTCCAAAATTTTACAAGTAGAATGCGCGGTCACCTACGATAAAATTTTTCAAACTACCGTTCAAGGTATGCTTGCTTTACGGATGCCGCTTGGTCCACGTAATTTAGGGCGTCAAGGTGCCAATGATGTCCTTTGCTCACTTATTACCCAGCCCATTGTGCGCCACGAGATTATTCCTATTCAAGATCCGGAGCGCAACATGCCGCTTTTGAACCCGCTCACGGGTAAACCGGCTCATTTTGTCATCGTTAATAAAGTCCAAGATCTAAAAAGAGCAGAAGTAGAATCTAAGGAAGGCGATATCCTCTACGTGGATTATAATGACGGCGATCTTTACAGCGGAACTCTTACGCTCAAGCCCAAACAAATACTACATAGCAGCGCATTGCCGTTTATTTCTGGTGGCAGCGGATTTTTGGCTTCTTCACCGAATCAATTCCCTCACATCGAGAGCGTTATTTTCGCAGACAATACCCAAGCTGCCGGCTTTAATATCAAAAATGTCACCTTCAAAGGTAAAAATGTCGTTTTAGCATTTAGTGAAATTGAAAATGTAGTCGTTACAGATGCGCAGGCCGATGTGTCTTTTACCGCTCAAAATAGTGTTTTCAATAGCGGTTTGGACCTAAAGATTCACGATGAGGCCACGATGACAGCCCAAATGATCCATTGCCGAGCCAAAGGATCTGCTTGTTTTGAATGTTTTGACCAGGCTTCCTGCGATGTGCGTCTTTCTCAAAATACCTTGGAAAATTTTTCACTCAAGCTAAACACTGATGCGCCGCGGGCTCAGCTTGTGGTATTTGGAAATACATTTGACATTGCATCTATTGAAACCAATACTCAGCTTGTGTATGACTGGAAAAATAATAGCGTTGACCCACAAATTGTAGAACTAGGAAAAGGACGGGCCACTCATGTCGCACCGTGATCTATCTCAGCCGATTAAGAACTTTATTACGGATGTCCATACAACGGTGCATCCCGATCACACGATTGATGAAGCGCTAGATATTTTGCGTCAAAAAGATATCCATGACAAAATCGTCTACTTTTATGTTGTAGATGACGCCGGCGTACTTAAAGGGGTTATTTCTTCTCGGACTTTGCTTCTAAAGCCGTCTGACTTGCAGATTTCAAAAGCGATGGATACAGATTTTGTGGCACTAAAAGACACCCAGTCGCTGCAAGAGGCCATGGAGCATTTTGGAAAACACCATTTGCTTGCTTTCCCAGTGGTCGATGAAGCTGGAAAATTTCTAGGCATTGTCGATGTGCAGCTCTACTTTGAAGAAAATTTAGATATCGCCCATTCCCAAAGACGAGGTGATATCTTTCAGATGCTCGGGGTGTACCTAGAAGAGGGGCGCAAGATGACCCCTTGGCAAAGCTACCGCACGCGCATGCCTTGGATTTTTTGCAATATGTTTGGTGGTATTGCTTGCGCGGTCATCTCTAGATATTACGAAGCAGTTTTAGCTCAAGTTATCATCCTAGCTATGTTTATTCCGCTTATTTTAACTCTTTCCGAATCGATCTCTATGCAATCAATGACTCAAAGTTTACAAATACTCAGGCGCCATACGCATTTCGACTGGAAATTTTTTATGCGTCGGATCATTTACGAGAGTCGAGCTCTGGTCCTTATTTCGTTTACTTGCGCCCTTGTGGTTGGGATAATCTCCACCTTTTGGTCTGGGGGTTATGGACCGGCAATTACCATTGGCTCTGGTATTTTTCTATCGGTGATTTTAACTGCAACAATTGGGGCTGCAGTTCCAGTCATCTTGCACGCACGCAGTTGGGATCCCAAGGTAGCCGCAGGTCCTGTTGTTTTAATGTTTGCCGATGTTTTCACAACGGCTATTTACCTTAGTCTAGCGACTTGGTGGTTGCTTTAATTTCCAGCTGTTTTTATATAAGTGAATATGAAGAAAACACTTGCCGCCCTAACGCTGGGCACACTGACTCTTGCTGCAGATCCCAGCAGCTCACAAGCTGTTCTTAAGCACCGCGAGCATAATGGAATTGGCTACAACACCGGTTACACCACAGCTGAACTTTTTTTAGCGCCCAAGTGGAAAAACAACCTTTTGCCTTTTTTAGATTTGCGTGGGCATGTCTTCGACAATGGCAAGTTTGCTACAAATGCCGGCCTCGGTCTGCGCTATAACTGGTCTGACTTTACCCTTGGGGGTAACTTCTACTACGACTTTCGAGAAGCCAATAACCTCAATCCCCATCAACTTGGCGCTGGACTAGAGTTTCTCTGGAAGTACTTAGATGCACGTATCAATGGTTACGGTCCTATTGCCAACACTCAGTATGAAAACACACCCCAATTCGTTAAATTTTCTGGCCATAGTGCGATCTTTAATCGACGCCTAAAAGCTGCGCTTCCCATGATTGAAGGGGAACTTGGCTTTCCAATGCCTATTGGAAAACGCTGTGGCAATTGGGATCTCTATGGCGCCCTTGGTCCTTACTACCTATTTAAAAAAACCGTGAATGGCGCAGAACTAGGAAAAGCGGCTGGTGGTCAAGGAAGAGTTGAGCTCAATCTTGTTGACAGCTATAAAATGACCGCTCTTGCCACCTATGATAAAATCTTCAAGTGGACAGTGCAAGGCGCTTTTGCGGTGAATTTTCCATTTCGCAAACGCAAAGACACGGCTAATTCTTTGTGCCTTGCACGTAACCAACTGCCCTACCGGCAAGAAATCATTCCGGTCCAATCTAAAAATGTGCGCGAAATCCCTCCATTCAACATTGTCTTTGTTAGGAATACATCTAGCTCTAACGGCACTTTTGAAAGCCCTTATCCTACCTTAGCATTGGCGCAGGCAAATTCAGCTCCCGGCGATGTGATCTACGTCTTTAATGGTGACGGTACGTCTACCGGTATGAATGCAGGAATAACCCTTCAAGCCAAGCAACGCTTTCATGGCGAAGGTGCATCCATGGACTTAGGTGGTTTTGTGGTGCCAGCCCTCTCTTCTAATCGACCTTTAATTAGCAATACAGGAGGACCCACTGTCAATCTGTCAACTAGCAACACGGTTGCTGGTTTGAATATCGTTTCGACCTCAACAGATAACGGCATCGATAACACTGGCGTTTCAGGCGGCTCTTACATTATCGCCGATAACGTGATTAGCAGCACCGGTGTGGGTATTAATTTAGTGAATGCCATTGACGGACAAAGTATTCTGATAAATAATACCCTCTATAATCTAACTGGGATTGGTATCAATGTTGAGTCAACTGCCAACACCTACCAAGCTGTGGTCAATGACAATAGTGTGCGTAACACCTCTGGTGGCGCTAGTTTAGAATTCCATACGACCAATGCTGCGCAACTTGGTGCTGCAATGGCCGGCAACACACTTATCGACAATACTGATAAGCCCACGCTTTTTTTGACCGTTGCTGGCACGTCTGCCATGAGCGTTTATGGGCATAACAACCTATCACAACCCAATAGTTCTGGTTTTACTGAATCAGCCCTTAATATTGCGCAAAGTGCTAATACGCATCTTAGCGTTCAGTTTATAGCTAATACGTTTTCTCAATCTAGCCCAGTGTTCTATATAGTAACTGCTTCCGATATGCGCGGGCTATTTGAGAACAATCACATGGTGAACACTCTAGGGAGCGGATGTATTGAGTTATTTCCATCTGGAGCTGCTGAAATGCAACTAACATTTCGTAAAAATGTGATGTTTAGTCGAGCCAGTTTCGCTACGCTAGATCTAAATCCAGGTGCAGGCGCTGTTACCTATGATAATACATTGATCGCCGATTCTAATTTGATTATGAGTCAAACGGTTGCTGCGTTTAACTTTGATCAATTGAGTCCTACGGGTGGAATGAGTAGGATAAATCTATACAACAACAAATGTTTGTCGGTGAATCCAAATAGTTTAAATAACTCCAATACCGCTTTAATGCTTGCTGAAGTGCTGAACAATGTTATGCAAACTCAAAACACTGAAGCGCTGAAATTTACTGTTACTGCATCGGCAATGACGTGCGCTAAAGTCGCCGGAAATGTGACTAATGGAGCGCTTGACCTATCAGCAACTGGAGGCACCTCTAGTTTGCAAATGGAATCAAGCACAGCGCCATCTTCTGAAGCTATCACGCAAAGCAACATTTTCCCAGGTGGTATCACCACAACTGGCAACGTGACGTTTGTCGATGCTGGCACGTGTCCTTAAGGTTAACCTGAGTTATGGGTTTTGATTGTTTAGATTCAGAGTAGATTAGGTGACAGATTGTGACATTTTTTGCGATTCCATAGCCAAAAAGCTATAGATGAGCACAAAAAGGGTGCAAGATGGCGCCTAAGATGCCTGAAGATGAATGATATAAACCCATAACTCAGGTTAAGGTTAAGGAATATCCCAGCTGGGCTTTTTAAATTGCAGAATAATAAAAGGAATGGCAGACATTACGATAATGCCTCCTACCAAAAAAGCTTCGTAGAAAAGCACGCTGCCGGTGTTGAGCTGCTCGGGCGGAAAAAAGCCTACAATCATTGAAGCTAAAGATGCGGCTAGCCCAATTCCAGCAACGATCCACATGCCAAAATTACCACCTGGAATCTTGTACTCTCTTTTTACATTGGGCTTTTTATAACGTAGTACAATGGCCGAAATAAACATCAGCAAATACATCACGATATAAAGTTGGGAAGAGAGCACCAGCAGCATCCAAAAAGAGCTACTTACATCGGGCATCAGTAAAAATACTAAAGAAAGCAAAGAAACAATCGTCCCTTGCATCACAAGTAGGGCTACAGGCATATCGTTTTTATTGACGCGGTGCAAAATAGGGGGGAACTCGCCGCTTTGAGCTGCAGCTAAAAGACCTTTACTTGGACCTGCAGTCCAAGTGCTCATACCGCCTAGCGCACCAAGAGCTATCAATATAGAAAATATCGGCACGGCCCAGCCTAAATTATAGGCATTCATGAAGTGGGAAATCGCTTCCATGCCACCAGCTACCAAGCTGATTTTATCTTGAGGAATCACAAAAGCAATGGCCAGGGTTCCAAGTACGGATAGGACCAAAATAATCACTGCCGACAAAAAAATCGCTTTGGGGTAGTTCTTTTGGGGATTGATCACATCCCTTGCGTGTACTGCCGACATTTCCATCCCAGCAAAACCCAGCAAAACGCCTGCCATGAGCGATAGCTGCGAGCCTGAAGTTAGATTGGGAATCAACGCATCCCAGCTCATAGTGATTTCAATGGGTTTACCCATCAGCCACCAGCTAAGACCCAGAACGATGATCACAACACCTGGAACTATTGTACCGAAAATCACTCCTACAGAGCTGATCAAACCAGACGTTTTCATGCCTCTTAAATTCACAATTGTAGCGCCCCAAAAAGCAGCTAAAATCACAATGACCATATATACCTTGCTTGCCGCAAGGCTGGGCATAAAGCTGTAGGCAATCGTAGCGCCAATAAACGATAAAATCGTAGGGTACCAGACCACATTTTCGATCCATAGGAGCCATACGGCTAAAAAACCAAACTTATGCCCCAGCGCTTCTTTGACCCAGACAAAAATACCTCCCCGCTCCGGCCAGCCAGTAGCCAGTTCTGCCGACACTAGTGATACGGGAATAAAAAATAATAGAGCAGCGATCGTGAAAAAAAACAGGGATGAAAAGCCGTATTCGGCAGTTAAAGGCCAGTTTTTAATGCTGCAAATAGCTGCAACGTTGATCATTGACAGCGTAAAAATATTGATCGTACGTTTAGATTTCACCATAGCAAGCAACTATACACTACCGGGCTATTTTGATCCAAGCTTCATATAGAAGTGAGATTGTCTTTAGGACATGTCCTCTTTTTCCGGATGTTTTCTTTGAAGAGGGCACGTTACTTGCACGGTTCGGCTTACAAATGCTGAATCTGAAATACGGCCATTTTTTGTTTTTTTTGATCCATAAATACGGCCAAAATCCCCCCTTTTTCCTAATTTTAGCGCATAATACGGCCAAAATTACGAAATACGGCCAAATTATGTTTAAGCTTGGCAGTTAGGGCAGATGACGGTCGTGCGTCCCACAAGCAGCAACCGTTGAAGGGGAGCGTGGCAGCGAGGGCAGGGTTTGCCTGCCCGTCCATAAACGCGATAAAGGTGACGGAATTTTTCCGGTTTACCGTAAAGCGCATCGTCTTTTTCAATATTAGTGAGGCCATGCTTAATCCCGTCTTGCAATGTTTTCTTTATCGCCGCATGCAAAGCTTGCACTTGTTTTGTGCTCAGCTGCTTGGCACTGCAGGTGGGATGAATCTCAGCTTCCCATAGGGCCTCATCGACATAGATATTTCCAAGACCTGCAATACAGGCTTGATCTAGCAGCAGAGGCTTGAGGCGGTTATTGGACTGCAGACACTTTTGCAGCTCTTCTTGCGAAATTTCCAAGGCATCAGGTCCCAGACGTTTAGTTATTTCGCTGGAGCAGTCTACCAGAGTAAATCGACCAAATTTACGCGGGTCAGAATAATAAAGCTCTATTCCATTGATAAAAGTGATAGAAATACGGGTGTGATCGGTAGGCTCGAATCTAAAACAGCCGCTCATTCCCAAATGCACGGCTAGCGTTTGACCATTGGAAAGGCCGAAGAGGAAATATTTTCCATGTCGCTCAAGAGAAGTAATGGCAACATTTACCAATTTCTGGTGCTGACCGACAAATGATTTAGGCCAAAAAACCTCGATCGATTGGACCTTATGGTCCAGAATATCGGAGCGTTTCAGCTGCTGAATAATCGTTTCGACTTTGGGTAGCTCTGGCATAAGAAATAGCATAGCCAAGGTCAGTTATTTTTTGATACAGAAAATAGCAAAGGCTCTAACTGAAGCGCTGTGCCTATTTGCTAATTATCTAAGTTCTAGATGGCTCAAATACAGCTAGGATATGATCACCTTTCTTGAGGTCGAGCTCAAGTCTTAAAGCATCATTCAAATCAATATTTTCCTCATTCAGAGTGAGTTGGGCGACATGATGATCACTAGGCAAGCGCACGTTAAAATGATTATCCGCATGAGCAAGTAAGTCAATAAATTCAATATGGGAATCTTTCCAAGTAATAGAAACTTCCAGCCCACCTCGTGCTCTTAAGCCCCTAACCGAACCATTTTTCCAAGATTTGGGCAAAGCTGGAAGCAATAAAATTTCATCTGTATGGCTTTGAAGCAGCATTTCAGCAATACCTGCTGTTCCTCCAAAATTCCCATCAATTTGAAAAGGTGGATGGTTGTCAAAAAAGTTTGGAAGCGTTGAACAACCCAGCATCGTCTGCAAAGCTTGGTAAGCTCTTTTTGTTTCTTTAAGTCTTGCAAAAAGATTAATCGTCCAACCTAAATTCCAGCCTGTTTGGCCTACTCCCTTCTTCCAACGCGCGATAACCGATTGCTTAGCAGCGTTGAAAAGCTCAGGATCCTTCATGATTTTTGGATCGCAACCTGGAAATAGTCCAATTAAGTGGGACATATGCCTGTGTCCTTCAAAAGGCCTTTCAACATCTTCCATGTACTCCTTCAAAAGTCCATTTTTATCCACGCCATATGGGTAAAGTTGCGACAAAGCTTTAGTAAACTGAACGACATCGTCATGATCTAGACACAAAATGCTTGACGCCTGTTTTACAATCGTAAAGATATCTCTAATTAAACAGAGCTGAACAGTAGCAGCTCTACTCAAATAGCCTTGTTTATCTTGATTTAAAACGTAAACATTTTCCGGGGAATTCGACGGAACTGGCAGAAGATACTGAGTTTTTTCGTCTTTGTACAAAGTATCTAAATAAAAGAGCGCTGCATTTTTTAGCGTCGGATAAACCTTTTTTAAATATGCTATATCTTGATTAAAAAGATACTTATCCCAGAAATGTCTACAAAGCCAAGCAGCCCCACCGGGAAACAAACCCCAGCTAGGATGCTCAGCTGGCGCTGAAAAACCCCAAATATTGGAGATATGATGAGCAACCCAACCTCTAGCGTTATACATCTCTTTTGCTGTCGCAGTGCCAGTCTTTTCAAGGTCAAAAATATACCGATCTAAAGGTTCAGAGCATTCTGAAAGATTTGTCAGTTCTGCCGGCCAATAGTTCATCTGTAAATTAATATTGAGATGAAAATCTCCACACCAAGGCGTTAAAATTTTATCAGACCAAATACCCTGCAAATTGGCGGGCAGCGATTCTCTACGTGAAGAAGCGAGCAGCAAATACCTTCCATAGTTAAAATACAGCGCAAAAATGCTAGGATCATAGCCCCCCTCTCTTAATGACCAAAGCCTTCCTGAAGTCGGCTGCATAGAGATAGCACTTGTGTCTAGATTTAAGATGCAGCGATCAAACAATTTTTGGTAATCTTCAACATGTCTGTCTAATAATTGCTCGAAAGTCCTTTTTTTCAGCCGTTTTAAGCCCTGTAGATTGTGCTTTTGAGGCTGCTTTTCACGAAAAGTGGTGCTCGCTACAACTACAATTGTAACATCAGTGGCATCTCTAACTGAAATAGCATTATCAGATGTCTTAACAGATCCATCGCAATACACAACCTGAACTGCTGCTGCATAATCAATACCCTCTTTATAAAGATTACCGGTCATCTCCAGTAGCGCCTCACTAGAGGCTGCTGTCAGGCCATTTTCGGACCGATTGATTGCAACATCGAAATTGATCGCATCATTTTGGCTCGCTGTTAAGCGCACAACAATGGCTTGATCGGGAAAGCTAGAAAATATCTTTCTGTGAAACCTAACTCCGTCTACTGTATAATCAACGGATGCAATCGCTGTTTTTAAATCCAACTCCCGAGAATACTCTGTGACTTCTCCCTTATGTTGAAAAGTTAAAGTTAAATCTCCCAATGTCTGATATGAGCCATAATCACATTGAGCTGTTTTGCAATAATGCGATCCCCCGCCTTTGCAAATCAGTTTCTCTTCGGCCACCTTGTGCGCTTTTACATAATCGCCGGCAGCAAGCAAACATTTAACTTCTTGTAATCCATCGTAAAAATCGGGGTTATTCCAATCATGGGGTTTGCCTGACCACATCGAATCTTCATTCAGTTGAATCAATTCTCTTTGGACACCGCCGTGAACCATAGCCCCTAATCGACCATTTCCAACTGGCAAAGCTTCTTCCCACGCATCTGCGGATCTTGGATACCAAAGACACGTCTGTGGATCTCTTGCTACACCATGGGCCATAACCAACATTGCGCCTATTCCTAAAATCACAGCTTGCATCTTAGTATCTCTCAGCTAAAAAATTTACAAGCGACCATATATCAATGGTTAAAAATAAGCAAATCCAGATATGTGTTATGATTTGGCAATACTGAGTTTCTACAAAAGGCCGATATAAAAATCACATATTACATTCTTTTGCTTTGTAGCATTTTGAGTGTGGCGTACGCAGATGCTGAATAACCGTTTCGACTTTGGGTAGCTCTGGCATAAGAAATATGCATAGCCAAGGTCAGTTATTTTTTGATACGGGGAATGTCGTTCCAATCGGTGGTGTATCTGGGTGACCTGTGCCGGGGTGTTTTTTGCCAGCGCTGCGTGGTGCCTTGCCCCGCGTAGAAGAGCATTTCTTTACCATGCTTGCGGTTCACTTTATCTAGCAAGGGCATGAGGGGAGAGGACGCTTTGGACTCTGTCAGCAAATCGAGTTGGGAATCGGCAGTGATATCAGAAAGCAGCACACCAGCACGTTTATAGATTTCCCCTTGTCGAAAGATTTGGTTGAGCAGCCGTCTGGCGTGGGCCATCAGCAGGGGATTGTGATCGGTTGCAAGGGGCAAAGTGCAGGAGGCGCTCGACAGGTTGGTAAAAACTTGTAAAAATTTGGTTTGGGAGTTTTCTTTGCGCAGCTTGCGGGCAGCTTTGGCCGCAAAGGTCATGATTGCCTCAGCTAGCATTTCTTGAGATGTGACGCCTTTAGCAAAGGAGCGAGAAACAACGATGCCTTTTTTGGGGCTGGGCAAATCTTGAATGCAAGGGGTGCCGCGTAGCTCCCATACCATACGCAGGCCAATGACAGTCAGATGTTTTTTAATCCAATGATCATTTTTAGCAATTAGGTTACCTGCGGTATAGACCCCATAACTTTTGAGCTTTAGGGCGTATTTACGCCCAACACCCCAGATATCTTCGACTGGAAGATGTTCCAAATCCTCTGGTTTAAATCTCCAGATACCGCCATTTTTTTTGGCTATGTAATTGGCTGTTTTAGCTTGGGTTTTGGATGCTCCTATGCCCACTGAAACGGGGATGCCAGTCCACTGCTCGATACGCTGTTTAATAGCGTGGGCGTCAATTTCTGGGCCCTGAATGAAGGTCTCGTCAATAGAGTAGGGCTCGAGAATGTAACCGAGAGAGGCAATTGACTCCATCACCCGTCTGGACATGTCGGCGTAGAGCACAAAATTAGAGGAAAAGACTTCAACTTTATGAAGGGCAAAAAAACGCTCATATTCAAAGGCGGCAGCCCCCATGGGAATGCCGAGAGCTTTGGCTTCTTTGGACCTTGCAATCACGCAGCCATCATTATTGGACAGCACCACCACAGGTTTCCCCTGTAGCCTGGGCTGAAAGACTATCTCACAGGATGCAAAAAAACTGTTACAGTCGATTAACGCGAACATTTGCGCACCGTATAGGTTACAACGCCCCATACCTGAAAGTCCATTTCTTCAGTGATCTCAATGGGAGCAAAATCTTGGTTGGCAGGCTCTAAAAAAAGCTTACCTTGCTTAGATAGACGCTTAACCGTGAATTCGCCGTCTAAAACAGCTAGAATCACATCGCCATCTTGAGGGTGTTTAGCCCTGTCGACGATCAGTAAATCCCCCTCAGTAATACCTGCATCGATCATAGAAGAGCCTTCTACACGTACAAAAAATGTGGCTGCAGGATGCTGAATGAGATACTCGTTAAGGTCGAGCTTTTCTTCGATTTCTCCCTCATTAGGCGTTGGGAAGCCAGCTCTGACCCGAGTTAGATATACGGGTAATTTCATCATAGTTTAAGTCATACTCCAAATAAATGTATTTGCCAATTGGGATAAATTCCTTGAATGGGATACAATGGGTGGATGCTAAATATTTTGACTACAAATAAGCCATTAGCGCTGGACTTTGATATAGATCAGTGGAAAACCTGGTGCACCCAAAAAGGCTATTCTGGTTTTGTTGCTAAGCAAATTTTTGAATGGATTTTTCAAAAGGGAGTGGTAAATCCGGAGCTGTTTTCCAATTTATCCAAAGACAAGCGGGTAGTATTAAAAGAAAATTTTACTTGGGAGCCGATGGAAATCGACTGCCACTTGATCTCCAAAGATGGCACTGAAAAAGTCTTGCTTAAAACCCCGGATAACCTCCTGGTTGAAATGGTGCTGATGCCCTACGAAAACCGCGTAACCCTATGCTTAAGTTGCCAGGTAGGATGTAAAATGGGCTGTACATTTTGTCAGACAGGCAAAATGGGACTCAAACGCAATTTGAGCTCTGGTGAGATTTTGTACCAGCTAGTGCTGGCAAACCATTTGAGCGCTAAAAAAGAGCGCCGAGTAAGCAATGTGGTCTACATGGGGATGGGTGAGCCGCTCGATAATTACGATGCAGTCGTAAAGGCGTGCCGGCGGATGATTGATCCGGCAGCTTTTGGTTTGTCAAAAACCAAGGTCACTGTGTCGACCTCGGGGCTTTTGCCTGAAATTGAGCGTCTCGGTCAAGATGTGCCGGTCCGCCTGGCTATCTCACTCCACTCTGCTGACCAAGAAAAACGGAGTCAAATGATGCCCATCGGGCGAAAATACCCTCTAGATCAGATGAAAGAGGTTTTGATGCGCTATCCGGCACCGGCAAGATACGGCATCACCTTCGAGTACGTGCTGATCAAAGGGGAGAACGACTCCATCCAAGATGCTAAAAAGCTCGTTAAATTTCTACATGGCATCAAAGCTAAAGTGAACCTTATCCCGATCAATCACTTCCCAGGGGTTGAAATGCAACCTTCTGATACTGCGCATATCACCGATTTTCAAAACTACCTAACCCATAGATCGATCCCAGCACCGGTGCGCTATAGCCGCGGCCAGGACATCAGCGCTGGATGTGGCCAGCTGGCAGCTAAAAGGGAAGGGGAGCTCAACATGGATCCAAGAACACTACATAAAGAGCGCCGGAAAGATGCGCGCTGAGTGGAAGTCACGACTGGGTTTTATTGCTGCGGCGGTAGGCTCTGCCGTAGGATTGGGTAATATCTGGCGTTTTCCCTACATCGTAGGCGAGGGCGGGGGAGCAGCCTTTGTACTCGTCTATGTTTTGTGTCTGTTTTTAGTGGGCTTGCCAGTCCTTTTATCCGAAATTATCATTGGTCGTAAAACAGCCTTGAGTCCAGCTGGAGCCTTCCACCAATTAGGACGTAGCTCCAAATGGAAGAAAGTGGGGGCCATGACGATTTTTACCGGTCTCATTGTAGCTTCCTTCTATAGCGTTGTTTCTGGTTGGACTTTGGGCTACCTGATTCAAGCACTACAAGGAAAACTCACTCATTTTTCTACTGTGGCCAGTGCTGAAAACCATTTTTTGCAGCTGACGAGCTCCAGCTTTTGGTGCATAGGCTATCACTTGCTTTTCATGGCCGCATCGGCCGGTATTTTGTATGCTGGAGTACAACGAGGAATTGAGGCATGGAACAAAGTCCTTATGCCGCTCTTATTTCTAATATTGTTGGGCCTTGTGGCCAAAGGGCTCACCATGAGCGGGGCCTATGAAGGGCTCCAATTTTTATTCTCCCCAAAATGGAGCGCTCTTTCGCCCAGTGCCATCCTGTTAGCTTTGGGGCAAGCATTTTTTGCCTTGAGCCTGGGTCAGGGAACAATGGTAACATATGGATCCTACGTCTCAGACAAAGAAAACGTTCCTAGCACCTGCTTGCCAATTGCCACTTTTGGTCTCTTTATCTCGCTACTTGCGGGCATGGCTATCTTTTCGACCGTTTTTTCCGTGGGGCTAAAGGCGGATTCAGGTCCTAGCTTGATGTATGAAACCCTGCCGCTGGTCTTTTCGCAAGTGACTGGAGGGTACTTATTGGCTGTCAGTTTTTTTGCTTTAGTTTTTATGGCAGCGATTACTTCGCAAATCTCCGCTATGGAACCCATGATCGCTTATCTGGGTGATCGCTTTAAATGGAAGCGCCATAAAGCTGTGCTAGCCACGGCTATTTCAGCTTTTTTACTTGGGATTCCTAGCGCGCTAGCTTTTGGGCAGTGGTCTACAATTAAATTTTTTGGCCTAAATCTCTTCGAGCTCATTTCCTCGCTTGCTGTTAATGTATTAATTCCTGTTGGGGGGCTTGCGGCTGTGCTTTTAGTCGGTTGGCGCTGGGGCTATAAAAAAGCCTACGCGCACATACGTTTGGGAGCTGAAGATTTTACTAGTCGCTATTCTGTATTTATGGATTATTTAAAATACAGCATAAAATACATAGCTCCAATTTCTATTATTATTATTTTATTGGGTATTTTCTCGTAATTTGTTATTAAGCAATTATGAGCCCATTTATGTATCCCAAAGTTTACTTCTTTTTATTACTACTTGCTCCCGCACTTGTAGTGCGCCTGGCAATTTTTCATCGCAAACTCATTTGTAAGTCATTATTAATGAAAAGAATAATCACAGGATTAGGCATTATCCAAGACTCTTTTTTAGCGTGGCAGGCCATATTTTTGGTTATGCTACTCAATACCTATGCTCCATTTGCTTTTCCATTTCTTTTTTGGGCCTTAGGCCTTGGCTATTTTCTGGTCCAAATCGATTTGATATTTGATGCTTTTTTGTTCTACAAAACAGCCATGCGCTTTGATGTCTCGTTTTTTGCTTTTCTAAGCGATATCAGATCTTTTTGGGATTCAGCTAAAGCCAGAGGAGTGTGGATATTTTTGATTATTGGCGCTGCAATGTTGGTCATCAACCTTACCACCATTGCCTACCTACAAAACCATATGGCAGTATTCATCCTCTCAAGTCCTTTTTTGTGGACGGGTTTAGCCCTTGCAGTTGTCTCAGTTGGTGCTCATGCTTTTTTGCCCAGACGTATTGCCTACTCTACATCTAATACTCTACTTATGCAGCAAATATGGCTCCTTTGTAAGGGGTTTAGCGTCTTATTTTCGACATTGCGATTTTCCAAAGACTTTCTCATGCCTAATAAGCAGCTCTTTTTTAATGATGAAGAAGATTTTACGCTGCTAACACCAGAGTACCCCATTCTTAAATATACTCACGGTTTTACTGGAGTTAAAACTTGCCATATCCGTATCGAAGCTGCTGAACAGCCCCATGTGATCTTTCTTTTTATGGAATCTTGGCGTGCCTCTGATATTGGCATTCTAGGCGGCGCTTATTCCATTACGCCCAATTTTGACCGATTAGCCCATGAGGGCATCTGCTTTAAAAACTTTTACTCCAACTCAGTAAAAACAAGCCGTGCGGTCACAGCCTCACAATTTGGTATTCCATCCGATGTTGAAACCTTCGATGCATCATCAGTTCCTCGCTTTCCCCTCATTAGCATTGCCCATGTTTTAAAACGGAGTGGCTACATGTGTAACTACTTTATCGGTAATCATTTGAGTTTTGAAAATCAGTTAGAATGCCTCTCTTCTCACGGTTACGATAACCTAGCTGGTACTGAAGAAATCATCAAAGCCATTCCGGGAGCTCACGGCACTAGTTGGGGTGTTCATGATCAATATCTAATGGATTACACTATCGACCACCTTGATAAAAACCGCCAAACCCCCCAATTTTGCACCCTATTTACCATCTCAAACCATCATCCATGGATCGATCCGCCGGGGCCACATCGCAGGCTACCACTACCAGCGTTTGACAATCCCCACTATGGCCGCTATCTGCGTACCTTCCACTACAGCGACATGTGTCTGGGTAGGCTAACCAAAGCCCTCCAAGAAAAAGGACTTGCCGAAAACACCATTCTATTCATTATAGGAGATCATGGCCAGCCGATGGGAGAGCACGATCAGAGCATCGTCAACCAATTTGGATTATTTGAGGAAAACATCCATGTGCCATGTCTGATCCATGCTCCTGGACGCATCCAAACACCAAAAATGATTGACCAGTTAGGAAGTCAAATCGATCTCTTCCCAACTGTGATGGACCTGCTAAATCTAAAAGGGCTTAACCATACCGTCGGCAGCTCTCTTTTGCGAAAAAAGCGAGGTAAAAAAATCTTCTTCCACAATCCCTATGTGCACGGCTATTTCGGCTGTCGTTATGATAACTACAAGCTGATCTACACCAGAGGGACCAAAGAAATCGCCCTCTACGATCTAGCTTCCGACCCGCATGAAAAAAACAACATCGCCGGTCAATATCCGGAACTGGTAAAAGAGCTCTTGGGTGATGTTCACTGCTACGAAACCTTCTTTAAACGCCTTTATAGGCAGCGCATTTATCGGCCAATCCTTCTCGATGAGTACGAAACCCAACACTTTAAACAAGCTTAACCCACCCCTCGTGAGTCACGCTATCCAAAACATTTTGCCGGAGCACTTCTTTGAGCAAAATGGGATTGGTATTTGACGCATTGGCTTGTATAGCTTCATCAATCAGCTCCACAAAGGCCTCAGGGGTTGTATCATCCTGATGAGTGATCAGCTTTACAAGTCTTTGGGTGAATGTTGACAAAACTTTTTCCTCGTAGATCTTTAAGCAATGTGGACATTGCTTGGCGGGTAAGACGTATGGCGATCCCAAACTGAAGGCGCCAATTCGTTCATATTCGCAAAAGTCAGATCGAGGCTGTTTAAGTCCATTGCATGTAGACTCATCAAGCGTATGTCCACAGTCTAATACATAAGGCTTGTTAAAAAAGTCAGCAGAGACTACATCACAGAGCAAATCCTCTAGATGCGAGAACAATTCTTTTAATAAACTCAGCGCAATTTTTTGATCACTAAAATCCAAGGCGAGTCTTAAATCGCCCAGAAATATGCGAGCACCATTGTTGATCAAAAAATTCACTGCTTCATCTTTTGGCTGAGACGGACCTGCCAAAAGTTGTCGTAACAACGAGCGTTCATATTTATCCCTGTGATTGATCAATGTTTTAGAAAACTTTTGCGCTATTTTGGCCTTTTCTTCAAGACTATTAACCCCAGGAATTAAACAGCGTCTACCGAATTCACTGTCGATCATATGTCGGTCTGAATGCCTGTTATTGACCACTTCTAAAATATATTTAGCGCTACTCTTTGCGGATGCATCAACAGCTTCACTTTTTAAAATCGCTGATGCCATATCTGAAAGCAAATGCTGATCAATGGCTAATCTATGCCTCGTTACTGCGCACCTTACTATATTTACAGCTGAAACAAACCGGTCAGCTGCTTTACTTGCAAGATAATGGGTATTCTCGATAGCTAACAATCCACTAACGTAAGATAAATTTCCACTTCGCATAGCTTCGTCAAAAAAATGCTTTCCGCTAATGGAATAAATATCTATGCTAGGATCGAATGCTTTAGTAGCTAAAACCCCACTGATAGAGGAATCATCTACTGCGTGTATTTCATCTAAAAGTTGTTGGAGGGAATGGGATAGGTCAAAGTATTTTACAACATGGGTCCAATTATGTTTGCGCGCATTTTGTATTGCGGTTTGCATATTGTTTGGTTTAGCGCCTTTTTTAATAAGAAAAAGACACACCTCCTCCTGATACTTATCAGACCACACAGCATCTTGGTTAAGTGCCCGATCCAGCCCTTCTTGCATATCGTTGGGCTTTCTGGAACAGAGTTTTTCTAAAGTCGATAACCAACCCATATAAGTAGCTTTTAAAAAACAGGCTGCATCAATAGGCTGGCCTTCATCAATCATCTTCTCGGCCCATATTTTCCAGCCATTTTCCATTACCATCACTACAATATCCGCTGGAAGATCTTTTTTGATGTTTGGGAATAACTTTTCAGCTCCGGCCTTCCATCTGGCCTTGATCACAGCGGCAAATACCGGAATAATCTCTTTTACCTTTCCTGTATGAGCAAAGGTTTCAAGTATACGTAAATGGCGATGCTTAATAACCTTTTCTACGGTGCTCTTACTTAGTGGTGCTCCATTTGTAACAGCTAAAACCGCTGATTTTAACTTACCTTGCTCAACCGCAAGTTCCAAAACTTCCTCTGTGAGCGGCTGTTTAAACTGCTGAATAAGGGTACAAGCTACCTCGTCGGTATCGTTATTTAAGGCGGCTATAACCTGTTCCATGGTTATCTTAGAGCTATGCCATACCGACTGCCTAATGATTGTCGGGTCACAAGAGCCGCTTTTCGCACCATGTTTTTGGTTAACTCTAAATATTAATCTTCTTGCCAAGCTAACTACAATTAAAACGTAAAAAACTGTAAATGCAATTGCACAAATAGAAAAGATAATTGACTGATGCTTTATTGAACAAAAAGCTTGTTTCGAAGGTGCGGTTTTTAAAATGGGATGCATAGACTTCCTAGTTTTGCAAAGGTTGTACTCTTATCCATTCGCCTCGGTTAACATTGATCAAAATATACTCGCAAGAAGAATACCACCATGAAAGCAGTCCCTTATTATTGCCTATTACAATGCCTTGAGTGGGTTTCCAAGTTTTTAGAAATTCTTTATCTTTAGGTTCAACTTGCCAATGCGTTATCTTATCCTGACCATTTTGCAAAGTAATTTGCTGATTGGCAACATGTACTTGATTAATCCAAATCGCATTGGTGGATGCTTTCTCTGGTCCAAGTTGCAAATTCGAGGCAACAGGCGTTAAAGGCTTTCTCTTATTTTTAATATAGTAGGGAAAAGAGGAGTTGGAGAAAGAATCGAGATTGGGATAAATTTGCAAAGTATCTCCCTTTTTCCAATCCTGTATCCTACTCCTTGAATGAGGTGCAATGTACCAAATTGAGTGATCTTCAATTTCGATTCGTTTACCAGCAGGGGCTATACGCTGGAGCTGGTGACTATCAAACCTAGCAAACAAAGTTGCCACCCAAATCAGAGCAATCAAGCTACCACATGTTTTCATAGTCAATCTTCGTTAAAATCTAAGACATGCTATCAATTTTTCATTTATTTTTACAACTTTAGAATGATCAAGTTCTTTCAATTTCAATTGGGTTAAACAAAGATCAATGGGGGCGGAATGTTTCTTGAATAGTGGGATTGTCTCGTATATCATCCACGAAATGAAAAATTGCGTTTTGTTCCTAGCATTGGCTTTTGCAAGCTGTTTTGCAGCTGATAATCCACCGCTTCTAATGGGCGGTGTTGGCTTATTTGACATTGGAGGAAAAACGCAAGGCTCAGCCCAACTTGAATATCGCGGCGGTCATGCCTTCTATCACATCCACACCATGGCAGGGGTCACCTTTACGACCAACGAAGCTTTTTTGGGCTATTTGGGTTTGGCCTATGACATTGGACTTGGTGAAAAGTACAAGCTCACACCTAGCGCTGCAGTAGGAGGCTACTCCAGAGGCAATGGCCAAAATCTGGGGAGTTTCATCCAGTTTCGCCCTGCAATTGAACTTACGCGGGTCTACTCAAATCGCATCAGACTTGGTCTTCAATACTCATATCTGACCAATTTCGGCACAGCGCATCCTAATCCTGGGGTTAATAATTTAGTTTTTCTATTTGGAGTCCCGCTTAATTTCATTTTATAGTTGATTTTATAGATAATTACGTTATATAAATAATTAGAACCCTGTCATAATTACTATGAATAACTTGCCTGATTTCACACCCTTGCCATTCCTAACTGGCTGCCATAAGCAGACCATTCTTTCCTCCTTTATTAACTTTTGCAGGGCACCTTTTTCCAAGACCAGGTATATCCATCTACCTGATCATGATTGGCTTGCAGTGGAAATAACCACACCACCTACCTGGGAAGCTACCGATCAAACAGTCGTTATGATCCATGGTCTCTGCGGTTCACACAAATCGCCATACATGATTAGAATGGCCCGGAAGCTGGCAGCCAAAGGGTTGAGAGTTGTCCGAGTCAACATGCGTGGATGTGGCAGCGGTAAGGGGCTTGCCCGTCGTGTTTACCGGGCGGGCTGTAGCGATGATGCGCTTTGTGTGATCAACCAACTCAAACAGGAAACTCCCAACTCTCCGATCATTTTAATGGGATTTTCGCTTGGAGGTAACGTCGTGCTCAAGCTTTGTGGTGAACTGGCCGAACGGGGCCCTGAATATCTCCAGCGGGTCATTGCGGTTAGCCCTCCAGTCGATCTAGTCTCGGGCATTCACCGCATTGAAAATCCCAAGAACCGCATCTATGAGCGTTATTTCATGAAACTCATGATTGAGGATGTTCTATATAGGCACAAACACTTTCCCGAGCTGCCTGAAATCCACCTCTCACGTGAGCTTAAAGTGCTCGATTTTGACAGCATCTACATGGCGCCCCTTTTTGGATTTTCCAATGTTTTTGACTACTACCGCAACGATCAGGCTTTAAAAGTGGTGCACAACATAGCGATACCGTGCCAAATTCTCTTTGCCGAAGACGATCCCATCATTGACTCCTCGGTACTTGATAATGTGACCCTTCCGAGTAATATTTCGATCTACAAGACTGCTCGTGGTGGACACCTCGGTTACCTAGGGGTTCCAGGAAGTGAAGGCGGTGTACGCTGGCTCGATCACTTTCTCCTTACCCTCATCTTTAATAGCCATTAGAGCATGCCAGTTGATTATGTAAGCACCACAAATCCCCACTCTGTCTTTACATGAAGTAGTTAACTGAAAGGACGTAGCTAATAAAGTCTTCAGAGTTGCGGCCTCTTGCCGAAAACCAAACGCCGCCTATGATGCCGAGTGCTTTGGAAAAATTGTATTCAAGAGCAGGAGCTATGCTCAGTGTATCTGATGAGGGGGAGCCAATCCTAGCAGGATTACCCAGTTGGTCACGCCCTGGCTTGCCCGAAAATCTGGTGCGATTGCCATAGGTTTGCATGAAATCGCAAGCTAAGACCCAATTCTGATTAAAATTATATTCAAAGGCAAAGATGGCAAAACAATGGTTCCCGGGATAAATGGTGCCATTGGTGCTAAAACCACCACCATAGACGTTAAAACCATCTACATGGGTAGGGGAAGGAATGGTGTAGACAAGGTTGAGGCGCCATCTAAAGTAATGGATACCGAAAAGATGCTCTAGCCGCTGAAAGTTGAATCCAAGACTTGTCTCGTACGAGCCAGAGCCGCTCCCACCAGTGCCAAGTTTTGCCGGATTTAGCCGATCGTGATGGCCACTTGGAAAGCTTTCGCGCAAAGTAATGCGCAAATCGGGGATCCAACTTCCCCGGGTTTGATTGAGCGCCTGGAATCCCAAAACAACCGGGAAATCTCCGAATCGCGTGGCAGTTTGGCCTTTTTCTGATTTGATAAACATTTGCGGTTCGATCTTAAAATCAAACCAATTGCCAAAACCACGGGTAATTAACAGCTGAGGATTCCAAACACTGGTTGATGGTGTGGATTGCTTGCGCCATTTGTTATCGTAAAATCCGTAATCCTTGGTGTAGTAGAGGTAGGGCTGGTAGTTGGTTTTTTTGTTTCCAACAACGTGGCCGGGAAGTGAGAGCAGTGAACCGGTAAACCAAGGAGTAAAATCAGCAGCTATTAAAGAAGTACAGCAACATAAGGCAAAAAACACTCTCATAAGACTATCCTATCAGTGATAGTAATTGACGGCAAATACAGCACTGGTAAAAGCAAAGGAGTTGCGTCCTGCAGCAGAAAGCCAGCTTCCAAAAATAAACCCTAAATTACCGTTCACATTATATTCAATGCCTGGTGCAAGACTTAAATTGTAACCAGAGCCGCGGCGCGATTTAACCGTCGTTTTCCCAGAAAAACGGTCAGCCTCACGCCAGAGGTTTACCACATCGCAAGCCACAGCCCAGTGCTTGGTGAAATTGTACTCAAATGAAACAATCGCCTGTAATAGCTTGCCTGGGTATACAGTCCCATTGGTTTTGGGATCACCTCCGTAAAAATTTAAGCCATTCACATGGGTAGGAGAAGGAACGGTGTAGGTTAAGCTCCAATACAGCTGCAAGGCATGGATAGGATCAAAAGAAATGAGCTTTTGGAAATTTAAACCCAGAGAGGTTTGATATGAACCTGCACCTGATGATTGGGTAAGTTGTTTAGACGGGGTGAATTTATTATACTGACCACTTGGGAAAGTCTCTTGCAAGGTGATGCGTAAGGAAGGGATCCAAGTGCCAGGCTTTTGCCATAAGGCTTGAAAGCCTAGGATAAAAGGAAAGTCTCCCATTCGCCAGCTTTGCGCACTTCCACTTTGATTAAAAAACATTTGAGGTATAATTTCGACGTCAAAATTTTGGGCAAATCCACGCGAAATACAAAGCTGGGGATTAGTTGAGCGGACTGTGGGGGTGGATATGCGCTTCCAGTCTTCATTGTACCAGCCGCTGTTCCAAAATTGGAACAAGAACGGTTCTACATTGATGTGGCCTTTAGGAATGACCTCTCCAGATAAGACCACAATAGGCCCAGTGAACCAATGCGTTTGTCCAAAACACGCTGATGTTGCCAGTCCACATGCAATGATGTATTTACGCAGCAGGGGAATCCTCACTTGATGGACCTTTCAAAATGGCTTCTAAATCTGCTCTATACAGCGTTTCTTTTTCTAATAAGCCAGCCACAATCTGATCGACTTGCAGGCGGTATTCCTCAATAATAGCTGCGGCTTGTTTATAGGCTTTATCTAGAAGTTTGCGTACTTCAATATCGATCTGTCGCTTGGTATCAGAGGATAAGTCATGTCCAAAAGCAGCGTATCCCAGCGTATCATTCATCCCGTATTCAGCTACCATTTGCCGGGCAAGCTGTGTGGCATTTTTTAAATCGCTAGAGACTCCTGCGGATGTATCGCCAAGACAGATCCGCTCAGCTGCCATTCCTCCTAAGCATTCAGCGAGTCTATTTTCTGCTTGCTTTCTCCACAAGGTCAGATTTTCGCCTTGCGGAATAAAATGTGTCAGACCTAGTGCTCTACCTCTTGGCACGATCGTCACCTTATCGACATGCGTCCCCGAATCCACAATCAGGCCTACAATTGTATGCCCAGCTTCATGATAGGCAGTGTGACGTTTTTCTTCATCGGAGAAGCTCAGACTATGCCGCTCTTTACCCAATTGCACTTTATCGTGCGCCTCGCGGATATCACTTTCATTGATTGTTTTTTTATTAGTGCGACCGGCAATAAGCGCTGCTTCGTTTAAAATATTTACAAGGTCCGCCCCTGACATTCCAATGGTCATTCTAGCAGTATGAGATAGATCTACGCTTTCTTCAAGGGGCAGTGACTTACAATGGATAGATAGAATTTCTAATCGCTCCGCATAACTAGGTAGGTCTATTACAACTTGTCGATCAAAGCGGCCTGAACGGATAAGTGCATCATCGAGCAAATCAGGCAGGTTCGTAGCAGCGATCACAGCTAGACCTTCAGAGCCATCGAAACCATCCATCTCAACGAGGAGTTGATTGAGAGTATTATTAAAATCGCGCGCTGCAGCTTGTGGGTCATTCATTCGCTTGCCGCCTACAGCATCAATTTCGTCGATAAATAGGATTGCTGGGGTGTTTGCTCTGGCTACTTTAAAGACTTCTTTGATTCGGCTGACACCTGAGCCAACCCAGACGCTGTTAATGTCTGCACCTGAGCAGTGAAAGAAATTACACCCGGCTTCACCAGCTACCGCTTTGGCAAGCATCGTTTTTCCACATCCAGGAGGTCCGATGCATAAAGTGCCTTTAGGTGCTTTGGCCCCTAAGTGAGCAAATTGACCGGGATTTTTTAAAAATGCCACTAGCTCTTGGAGCTCTTCTTTGGCCTCTTTACAGCCCCCAATAGCATCAAACTTCAGGGGCTTAACAAATGGATCTGAGAGCTTGGCTGGATTGTTCTCTCCATTAGAATGTTCTGCTTTTAGCCGCCCAATCTTCCTTATGGCCCCTTCTAAATCTTCTTGAGAAATCACATCCGATTTTTTGGCTGCTGCTATTCGCGCCCCAAGATGAAAAATGCTTTTTAAGTCAGCAGGGGTAAAACAAAGCGTTTGATAGCCTAAATGCTCGAGATCACATGCAGAATCAACGGCAAATTCTTGTGCATGCACTTGCAATAGTTGGATACGATCTTTTTTAGATGGAGTTGAAACCTCTAATATTTGGCATTGGTGATTCGATGTGAAAAGCTGCGCGCCTATCTTCTTAGCATCTCTTGCTGTAATCACTAAGAATGCATCGGTCTCAAGTGTCATAAGTTCAATTTTACGATTCAACCGTGCGATTAAAAAATCGTAACCGGTTAAGTTGCCCAGAAAATCAAATGTATCAAAGCCGTCAATCAGGATGATGCAGGGCGCATTTTTTCTAGCTGTCTCAAAAAGAGGAGCTATGTCATCAAGATCTTTTAAGAAAAAATCATCCCAGAGCTGGCTGGCCGAAATTTGAATGAGTGGGCGATTCGACTCCTTAGCTAGAGCCTTTGC
The DNA here is from genome assembly GCA_024233455.1 of Chlamydiales bacterium. Classification (GTDB taxonomy): domain Bacteria; phylum Chlamydiota; class Chlamydiia; order Chlamydiales; family JACKPQ01; genus JACKPP01. The sequence continues at coordinate 114,984 of JACKPP010000002.1, read as the reverse complement.
AAGTAGCGTCTTACCACACCCAGATGGTCCTGCAATTAGTAAGCTTTGGGGCAATTGCGCGCCGAGTTTTAAATAGGGTTTAGGATTTTTTAGCCTGCTAGCTATTTGTTGGATTTCTTTTCTTATACCGTCGTATCCCACTACATCTTGTAATCGAGTTTTCAACCCCTTATTGGGAATAACTTTGATCGGTTTGATTTGTAACTTTAATTCTTTCATTTCTTTACTGGAAAGGCGTCTGGCAAAGGCCATTTGCTGCCTATCCCTATTGAAGATTAAATGCGTCGAACAACTCAAATCTGGATCAGGATTTTGAAGTAACTTTTGGGCCAAAGAATCTTTGAAAGGCAAAGAGTAAATACGTACATCATTGCCAATTTTCCAGCTGGTGGGATTGCAGAGAAGTTTCTTATCAACCTCTTTAATATCCGATAAAAAATCCCACCAATTCTCCGCATTCCCATACAGACGGTACACGATCCATGCGGTGTCATTATCGAGCACCACATAGGAGTTATTGTCGAAAGATGAGCCATAGGCGCTCTGAATAACTCCTTCACTATACCGATTTGGCAAAACTTCAGGACAATTCATCTGACTTTTTGCCAAAAGAGATCCGCAGAAAACAAGCGTTAGTAGTAGGCGCATAAGTTAAATCTTCTTCGCGTCGTTGTACCCTTTTTCATACCCTTCAACAAAGCCTTTGCTTCGCACGTCCTGTACCCAGCTGTTAAATAGTTGTACTACGTGGCAATTTTTAAGCTGGCGTGCAAATACCATTTGGCCTGTGGCCACATTTTGGAGAATATGTGTGCAGTAAATCAAACGTGTTGCGTCAAATTCGTAAATTTTAGCCAGACCCGAATCTTTCCAGTTATAGCGGTAAACCTTCAGGTCAGAATCTTCTTTCCATTCGATGGGCTTTGCTAAAAACCGGTCTTCTGGCTGGGTAATTTCTCTACCACGCAAACGGTCCCACCAACCAGCAACGCGTACCTCTAGGGGATTGACCATCCACACCGAATCGTCACTTAGAAGCATGATTTCAGTGCTATTCCAACGAATATATCGAGACATATGCACATTGTTATTTTGAATATATTGATCCAAGTTCTCTTCGTAAATTTTCGGGACATAGACCTGCTCTTGAACTGGCTCTTCATTGGAACTTTCAGCCTCATCGGCAAAAGCGCCCAAGCAGGTGAATGATAAGATGCATACAAGTGTGAATTTTTTCCACTCCATGGTCATGACCTCCATTGTTAAAGGCCGTCACTATAAGCAAATTCTTGTATTTATGTCGACAGATACTCTAACCAAACCAAAGAAAATTTCGAAGTGAATTTAAATTGACGAAAATTGCTCAACGCCATTAGAATGACTAATTCTGAATGCCCAGATGGTGAAATTGGTAGACACGCCAGATTTAGGTTCTGGTGCCGTGAGGTGTGTAGGTTCGAGTCCTATTCTGGGCAAATTTTCTTATGAGACCCAAAGATCTTAAAAGTCCTTTTAGATGGGATGAGCGGACACCGCTCATCGTTGATAACGTCCTATTCGTGCCTGACTATTATAGCGCTCATGATGGCTTTGTCCTTCCTAGTTGGCAGCAAATATTTGAAAATAACCACCCCATTCATATCGAATACTGTAGTGGGAATGGCGAATGGATCATCAATCAGGCCCTAGAAAATCCTCATATCAATTGGATATCAGTTGAAATGCAATTTCCAAGAGTTCGGAAAATTTGGTCCAAGTCTCAGAATATGGGAGTGAAAAATCTCTTTATCATCTGCGGTGAAGCACTTACCTTTACTCAAAAATATATTAAACAGCCGTGTTTCCAAGCTTACTACGTGAACTTTCCCGACCCATGGCCTAAAAAGCGCCATGCCAAACACCGCATTATTCAACAGCCTTTTGCCTCAGAGCTTGCCAGATGTGCCTTGCCGGGGGCTACAGCTTGTTTTGTAACGGATGACTCAACATATGCCGCTCAAATGCAATCGGTCATGCACGTTCATCCCCAGTGGGGGCAGCCTGTACATACTGTATTAGAGGGTCGCAGCGGTAGCAGCTATTTTGAACGCCTTTGGCTTTCCAAAGGAAAACAAATCAACCAAATTTTCACTGAACTTGCGGTCAACTAAGAGATCGTTAAGCAAAAAATAAGTCTATCTCCCTTGTTTTTTTTTCTTTTTCTTTTGCTGTTTAATGGCGAATTGCTCAACCTTGCGTGCGTGCATTTGGGCACTAGAAACACTTTTTTTCTCTTTCTTTTTCTTCTCAAGTTCTTCTCTCATATAGTCTTGAGCTAAAGTTGAGGGTCGAGCTGTTTCTTTAATTTTTTCCATTTCACGGTGTATTTCCCGCTGAACTCTTTTTGGATTCTTCCTCTGTATTTGAATATTGATGTTTTTGGCCGCTCCAAACTTTAACTCGTGATAGTTATTTAGAACGAACTCATGAATTTCAGGATCAGAAGGCTCCTTACCAAAAATATGTCTTGCTACGGCGTAACCCTCTTTGTCAGTTCGTTCAAAAGTTCCAACCCATAAGCGCTTTTCAAAGAAAATTGTTACCTTAATCGTGGCCATCATCTTACCTCTTTATACAATAGGGTATGAAACAGGGTAGTGTATATACAAGAAAAAACGTTTGAAGTAAACTACTTAGGATGGAATATCGTCTAAATTGCCGGCCAATCGATGACCTTTTATGGGACCTATCTGCAATGACCCAACCCGGAAAGTGGCACTTGGATTTTGGCCCCCTTAATATCGCCACTATAGCCTCTGCTGAGTCAGCTCTTAAACATTTTCTTGATACAGTCGATACGACATTGATTAACAGCGTCCGTCTCTACCAAGGTCCACCATCTGAGGATTTGCCCGATTATTTGGATGCACTGGTTGCCTTGCTGCCTGATGAGGTGGTGGCAACTGCGCATTTTGATTTAAATAGCATCCCCTCTAAAGCAGATGCTGCAAGGTTGATTTCAACTGAGCGATATCCATGGATAGAGGTGGAAAACCGCCCCAATCAGGACGCTTCATTAGGCCTGCTATTTCCACTCGAAGCACTCTGTACAAAGGAAAATTTGGCTGCACTAGATAGTGTTATGGCAAGTTTGCACAGTCCTTATCGGATTGTTTATGAGTACAACTTTACTGAGAGCTGGAACGGTCTGGATGAGGTCATTGTGATTGATAAACTGCTAAGTCCTATGGGGGAGAGAAAAATTTGTGGATTCCTGGCAGCTGGTGGAAAAAGGATTTCGGGGTAGAGGGATTCGAACCCCCGACTTTCTGCTCCCAAAGCAGACGCGCTAGCCAAGCTGCGCTATACCCCGAAAGTACAGCACTATAACTGAAAATGATTTTTCAGATCAATTGAAAAAAAGAGCTCTTTTTGCAATGGTGAAGAAAAAGAGGGGACGTATGTACGATTTACCAGCAGCAAAGAAGCTTAGCGAACTTGCTCAAAACCCGATCAATCTAAATGAAAAAAAGAGCTTAACCTGTAAACGGATTGAGGAAATGGTGTGCTCATCGCTTGGATTAAAGCTTTTATTTGCAACAGAGAGGGTCAATGATGAGGTGATGCAGGGGCTTTTTGAGCTGGCCAAAGAGCGCAATGTGATCGAACAAATGGAGGCAATGCAATCTGGGGAAATCATCAACCGCATTGAAGGGCACGAGAGCGAAAATAGATCTGTTTTGCATACTGCTATGCGCGATTTTTTTGAAAATCAACGCACTGAGGCCAAAGCCCATGATGCAGCAGCCGCAGCTTTTCAAGAACTTGAAAAGCTTAAGCGTTTTTTAGAAGGTGTTAACAATCAAGGCGTTTTTACCGATATAATCCAGGTGGGCATAGGCGGATCGGAACTTGGTCCCAAGGCTATTTATTTAGCGCTAGAAGCATTTAAAAAAGAGGGGCGTACTGTCCATTTTTTATCCAATGTGGACCCTGACGATGCCACGGCCATTTTGCGCAAAGTCGATCTGGCCAAAACGCTCGTAGTCGTTGTGTCTAAATCTGGCACTACTCTTGAGACCAGAACCAACGAAGAATTCATTCGCCAGAAACTGCTAGAAAAAGGCCTAAGTCCTAAAGAACATATGATCGCTGTGACCGGTGAAAATAGTCCTATGGATGATCCTTCAAAATACCGAGCCAGCTTCTACATGTGGGATTATGTCGGAGGAAGGTATTCAGCAAGCTCTATGGTGGGCGGTGTAGCGATTGCTTTTGCCCTTGGCATGGATAAATTTCTAGATTTTTTACGCGGCATGAGCGCTATGGATAAAGCGGCACTGAATCCCGACTTTTCGCAAAATTTGCCGCTGGTTGGAGCTTTACTATCTATTTGGAATCGCAATTTCCTTAAACACCACACCAAAGCTATTATTCCTTATTCGCGAGCTCTCTCCCGCTTTTCAGCGCACTTGCAACAGCTGTCGATGGAGTCCAACGGCAAGCAAATCGATCGTTTAGGTCAATTTATTGACTTTGAAACCGGTCCTATCATCTGGGGTGAGCCAGGAACAAATGGGCAGCATTCATTTTATCAGCTCATTCACCAGGGAATGACCGTTGTGCCGATCGAATTTATCGGCTTTAAACAGTCCCAATTTGGGCAAGACATCGAAGTGGAAGCCTCTAATTCGCAGGAAAAACTGGTATCCAACCTCATCGCTCAAGCCATCGGTCTGGCAACTGGTAAAGAAGATGAGAACCCCAACAAAGTTTTTAAAGGCAATCGTCCTACCCGCATTCTTGCAGCTAAAAAATGCGACGCCTACACCATGGGACTCATCCTCTCCTATTACGAGCATGTCACCGCATTTGAAGGTTTTATCTGGAATATCAATTCATTTGACCAAGAGGGAGTGCAGCTAGGCAAAGTTTTAGCCAATAAGGTGATTTCTATTTACGCTAGCCGCCACAAAAAAGAAGAAGGAGATCCTCGCTCTTTTCCCGAGGCCTCTAGCTATATCAACCATTTTGATTCGCTATAGCGCGCAAAGCGTTTATTAAGTCACTTAAGCCCCAAAGAGTATGATCTGCTGATTGATCAAGCTCAGACACAAAAGAAGCTTGAGCCCTATTGCTGGGACCTTTTAATGCTTGCTTTGCTGCCATTTCTGCTGCTTTATCACTAAAACGCCGAAAACCTGGCCATTTATGGCCGGGATAAACGGCGCTCGCGAATTAGTTATTAAACACAGACAACCTATTTGAAATAAGAGAATTTACACAATACTATTTAACTTGACCTTGCTCGCTTATCACTGAAGACAAGCACCCTCTTTAATTGTGATCGCGCAGTCGCTTTGAATATTTGCACCTTGGGGCGTGGTGAGGAAAACTTGTCCAAAAGAGCCAAGGCGATCGGTTAGAGTTGCAAATCTTCCTGCATCTAAGTGCACGCCAAAATCATCAATACCCAGAAGCGGTTTGTCATCAAAGCGCTCTTGTAAAGCTTCCCATTCAGCAAAACGCAAAGCCGCCAGACAGGAGTGCTTTTGTCCTTCAGAGGAATAGCTTTTGGCGTTTTTGCCAGACAAGATGATGTTGAGATCATCCCGGTGAGGGCCCCGTTGCGTTGCACCTAAAATAAGCTCTTTGCCTCGGTGGGAGGCCCACTGATTGACAAAGTCAGTGGCGATCGACGGATGATAGTTCAGCTCAAAACTATCGGCATCTAAGCTGAGCGCTTTGGCCAGGGGAGTCAGTTTGCTGTGTAGACTCTCTACGGCATGTTTTCTTTTTTGGACTAAAACGAGTGCAGACAGGGCCATTTCTGCTTCCCAAATGTCGATTCCTTGTTTAGACCCTGCTTTAAGCAGGCAGTTGCGCTGTTTAAGGGCTTTACCAAAGCGCAGCAAATGGTGGACGTAGAGCGGGTCGCTTTGCGCGATATGGAGGTTAATAAAGCGACGGCGATCAGCAGGAGCGCCGCTAATGAGATTCACATCGTGCGGAGCAAAGAGAACGGAAGGAAGCAGGCCAAGCAAATTAGCAAAGTTAGAGTAGTTGGTGGCATTGTGTTGCACTTTGCGCGTTTGCCCATCAAAACTGATGCGCAAAATCTGTTCAATGCCATCGCGTTCGAATTCGGCTTCGATAAAAAATCCCGGCGTGTCGTGTCGGATCAAATCGTTTAAAAAAGCCGTCCTAAATGAACGGCCTGTACTTAGCAGATAAATAGCTTCTAGAAGGTTGGTTTTCCCTTGTCCATTTGCTCCTTGTATCACGTTGATACCAGGAGCAAACATTACCTGCGATTTTTTATAGCTGCGAAAATTATGAAGATAAAGCCGTTTAAGCCACATGTGCAGGCTGTTCAATACGCATAGGCATGATCACAAATTGAGCGGCTGATTTATCGGTGATAAGGCCTGGATTGTAGGGATCGCTCATGCCAAATGCGACGGTTTCGTCTTTGGTGTGACGTAAGATGTCGAGAAAAAAATTGGGATTAAAGGCAATTTCCATGTATTCCCCGGAGTAGTCGACCGGCATGCTGACTGCACCTTCTCCAATCTCGCTGCTAGCTGCTAATAGCTTTAGCTCACCTTGCGAAAAACAAAAACGCACTGATTGGCTGCGGTCGGTAGTGAAGAGAGAAACCTGTCGCAAAATGCTAATGAGTTCATCCCGGTGCAGGTGTAAATTGGATGAGCAGTTGGTGGGAATGACCCGCTCAATATCGGGATAATCACCACTGAGCAGCTTGGTCATAAAACAGGTAGAGCCCGACTCGATAGCGATTTTATCTTCGCCAATTAAGACCTTAGCTGTTTGCTCGCCATCAAGCGTTTTAATGACTTCTTCAACGGCCTTAAGCGGAATAATATGCTGGCCTTCAAGCGGGGCTTGCATTTCAATTTGCGCACGCACTTTAGCCAGGCGCTTTCCATCGGTGGCAACAAAGCCCAAATTGTTCCCTTGCAGCTGCATCAAAATACCATTGAGCATTTGTCTGCTGTCATCTTTGGCCGCTGCAAATGCCGTTTTAGAGAGCAAGGTTTTAAATTTTTCGCCATTGATTTCAAAACTAGGGGCGCCCATAAAATCTGGAAGTGTGGGAAATTCCGCTTTACCCATCCCGTTGATCTTGAAATTGGAGTTGCCAGCAACAACACGCACAATTTCATCAGCATCGGCGCTGATTTCTACTTGCGGAGCAGTCAACTCGCGGATCAGAGAAAAGAAATGCTTGGCAGGTAGAGTAATGGCGCCTTCTTGTAATACTTTGGCATCGGTATAGGTCCGCATACTCACAGTCAAATCAGTTGCACTTAGAATAATTTGATCGGCATACGCCTCGATTAAAATATTAGACAAAATAGGAATTGCCGGCTTGGATGATACAACGCTTTGGATGCGGCCCATGAGCTTGACAAGCTCTGCTCTAGACATAACAAATTTCATGACAAACGACTCCTTTTTTACTCTACAATACCGCGTGGATTTTCTCGTGTCAATTCAAAAGAGCTGGGTGTAAGAGAGCACAAGCGAGATAAAGTTGGTGCTGTTACGGCCGGTGATAGGAAGCCAAATGCCGCCGATAAATCCACCGGTATCGTTGGGATTGTACTCGATTGCTGGAGCGATAGATAGGTTATCAGATGAAGGCGCGCCGTTTGGGGCAGGCAAACCATTTACCGTACCAGGTTTTCCAGAAAATTTACTTTTGGCTTGAAAGCTGTAGGCCAAATCGGCGGCAAAAACCCACTTCTCAGTAAGGCTCATCTCAAAACCAAAGTCAGCATCAAAACTCTGACCTACATCTACCTGGCCACTAGTTCCTTGGCCCCCACCGTAAGCGTTCACCCCCTGAACATAGGCATTATGATTGGGAATTGTGTAAAGAGTTGCCAGGCGCAAACGGATTGGGTGAAGCGCCTGCCACCAGAAAAGCTGACTGAGGTTAAGGCCAAGCGTTGTGGCGTAAACGCCAGCTCCTGAAGTTAAAATATCGGCCCTTGCTGGCGTGAGTTTATTGTACTTGCCAGATGGGAAATTCTCGCCCACGAGAAAGCGGATAGCCGGTGCATTTTCACTCATATTCCGAAGTTGAATCCCAAATTGAATGGGCAAATCTCCAAAAAGCTGAGATGATTGACCTTTACGCCAGCTGCAGATCGCTTCTGGAATAATGGTAAAATCGAGCCATTCGGTGATACCGGTTTGAAATACAAAAACGGGATTAAAAACGTAGATATTGGACATTCCCTTGGAGTGGCGACTGTTGTTAAATTCGGCGTAGTTAATCGTTCCGTAAAGGTAGGGCTGAATATTGATTTTTCCTTTGGGCACGTTTTCAGCAGATCCAGTGATAAGAGGACCTGTGTAGTAGGGGATAAACATCTGTTGTGCGGTTTGGAAATCTCTTTGAGCCTGTTGCAATTCTTGTTCAATTTGCATTCTAGTAGCCGGAGGCTCCTGAGCAAAGAGAGCAGTTCCAAGAGTAACTATTCCAACAAAAAATTTTTGCAACATAAACCCCCACGCAGTTATAGACGAATAGTAAGGTAAACCACAATTTTAGGACAATATATATGGATACAAACCCCATCTCTCATGAGCCCCCTTCTTATCACCAGGAATTTCAGCAAGGAGTCAATATTTTCGAGGAGAGCTTCAAAAATTATGAAAAATCGACTTTCCAAGCGCAAAAAGACATGTATAAAAAAGCAATGAACGAATCACTTGATGCGATGGGTAAGTCAGCAAGCGCTCTGGCAAATGAGCAACTTAAAAGCTATAAGGATAAACTGGCCAAAGATTTAAATACCTATATCCAAGATCCAACTAAAGACCACAGCAATCAGGTCCTCTCCGATATTAGCCAAATGAAACAATCATGATATGTGCAGTGGTTGTTGCCGAAATAAATCAAATCCTGTAGAAATGGCTTAGTTTGGAGGTGGCTTTTGAAAAACCTAGTGATTGTAATCGTAGCATCGGCTTTTGCAGTGGTAATCACTGCATGTACAAGTCACAAAACTCCCATTCTTTGCGGGCTTAATACTTCAGCTGAAAATAACCGCTTGGCAATCACCACTAAGGCATTTTCAGCTTTAGATTCTAAATCCTATTTGGGAAAAAACCTGATCAAAGCTGGTATACAGCCGGTACAAATTCACATAGAAAATAATACTACTAACGCCTACATCTTCGAGCCAGCAAGCGTGAATTTGCCTCTTGCTTCACAGCAAAAAGTAGACTATGAAATGCAAACATCGGCGTTGGGATTATCATTGATTAGAGAAGTATTGACCTATCCTATTTTCGGAGTAGGCTCAACCCTTTCAGTAGCTATTCCTGACGCTCTACCTGTACCTGGAAGTAAAATTAAAATCCCGCTGATGCGGATCCCTGAAACCATGAGCGCTAACCCTAAGATTGACAAGGGGTATGAATTAAAGGGTGGGCACGTCATGGTTATTGAGCCTCATTCGTTTATGAATTGTATTATTTTTGTCGACAAACACGATTTCCGAAGAAATTTTACGATCACCTTAAAAAATCAGCACTCCGATCAAACAATTGAGCTCAAAACCAACGCTTCTTAACTTTTCATAGCTCTGGAAATTTCGCGCTCGTGTTCCCGTTTTTTGATGGAAGAGCGCTTATCATGGGCTTTTTTACCTCTGCCAATGGCGATTTTGAGTTTGGCTCGCCCTTTTTTGAGATAGATAGAAAGGGGAATCACCGTTAAGCCTTTTTCCTGGATAGCCTTGTGGAGAGTTCCTATTTCTCGTTTGTGCAATAACAATTTGCGCTCTCTTTTTTCCTCGTGGTTAAAAGCCACACCACCAAATGCATAAGGAGCGATCGTTGCGTTTTTTAAGTAAGCCTCACCTCTGACGATAGAAATATAGCTCTCAGCAATACTACCGCCATTAGCACGAAGCGACTTAATTTCAGTTCCAAGGAGGGAGATGCCAGCTTCGAATGTTTCGATTATTTCGTAGTCAAACCGCGCTTTGCGATTTTCACAAAGGTTAGTCATAGAAGGTTTGGCCAAAGGGTGTCACACAAAAGCATGGACGGCCATCGATTTTTCCTGTGGCAACAATAGCAGTTTCAAAAAGCCATTCCATGATGACAGCGCTTACAAATGCGTATTCATCTTCCGAATAGGTTGGCAGAGTGTATTTCCAATGACGCCCTCTTTGCTCCAGTGAAATTTGGGCTTCATCAGTTAGGGGAATAATCATCCCTTGCAAAAATTCATCTAGAAACACCCATCCAGCGTCAACAACTGAGGTAATGCACCTTTCAGCAGCACGTATATTTTTTTCGTTTCTCAACTCTTCTGCAATTCCATCGCATGAGAGTCGGTTGAGGGGATGGCGGTGTAGTTCGAGGGCTCGTTTGTCATGAGACATGCCTTGCCACTCGTATCCATCTTCTAAAGGAGTTAATTTTCCATCTTCAATTTTAGCCAGATCCAAAGTCACAAGCTTGTCTACGACTTTATGCACGTAATTTTTAAACCTTTTTTTGTCTTCAGGAGAGGCTAGGTTAAAGCCACCGCATCGTTTGGCAATTTTGTCCAAAATTGCGTCTTCAAAATAGTAGTCAAAGCCAGGATTGACTTCCATATTCTCTTTTGAAGCTAAATTCAGCAGCGTCCCCATATCTTCCACAAAAGCAAAGTCAGAAGGGCGAGTGAATCTAATTTTACTTAGGTCTCGAATGGATCTGGGCACGCCCTTTTTAATAAAGAGCAAATAATCGCGCCACTCCTTGAAGAAGGTAACAACTTCATGCCAGGTGTCACCTTGGCGCTCATAAGCAAGGCAACACACAAAATTGTACTCTAGGTAGAGCATAATTTCTTCAAATTGCTCCTTGCCCAGATCGTATTTATCGATGATGTTTTTGGAAGGAAGCTTGTAATCGGGGGAACGCATCACATCTTGAATGATATAAGAAATATTTGGATCGCTAAAATTGAGCTCGAGCATATAGCGTTGAAATTTTTGAGGAGTGCTCAAAAACTTATCTACTATCGAATCAAAGATATTGTCTGCGCAACGGGGGATGGCATACCAATTGGGCAAGACGTGGATTGGGACACGCTTGAGCATGGATCGCAACGATTCTATTCCTGGTATCTCTTCAAATTTATGTAAATCGGCCTCGTAGGTCTTGCGCATCTCTTTATTGACCGTGATTTCACCTTCTTCAATCGTAAGGAGATTCGATTGGCCAAGCTTCGTTAAGATCGGATCGATCTCAGCCTGGTTTAAATCCAAATTCTTAAGCAGGCGCTCAACTGGAAACTTGATCGGGCTAAAGAGGATTTCTTCTAAAACTTCGTATTCTAGCTGATCAAGGTCTGATAGAACCAGGCGTCTTGTAATGTCTTCGCCGTAGTCGTAGTCAGCAAGATCAACTTTGTTTTTTGTAAACATGGTATCGCTCATAACTTCCAGTCTAAACACTTCGTACAATAGATGCAACTACAAATAAAAAATATTTTACGATGGCCCAAAATTTGTTTTAGATGCTATCCTGCAGGGATGACTCAACCAAAATACAACCACAAAGCGATTGACGCTAAATGGCAAAAATTCTGGGAAGACCAGAAAGTATACAATGCTAAGCTCGATCCCAAGCTCCCTAAATACTATATCTTAAGCATGCTGCCCTATCCTTCAGGTGCCGGCCTCCATGTTGGCCACGTTACCGGCTATACCGCAGCAGATATCATTGCTAGATACAAATGGCAAAAAGGCTTTAATGTTCTACACCCAATGGGCTGGGATAGCTTTGGCTTGCCAGCTGAGCAGTATGCTATGCGCACGGGTACACATCCAGCTCAAACCACCGTTGAGAATATCAACACCTATAGACGGCAGCTTAAATCTCTTGGTTTTTCCTACGATTGGGACCGTGAGGTCACCACCAGCTCGCCCGAATACTACAAATGGACGCAATGGATCTTTACCAAGCTCTTTGAAAGGGGCCTAGCCTATGAAGCTGAAATCTTGGTTAACTACTGCCCAGCTATGCGCTGTGTACTGGCCAATGAAGAAGTCGAAAATGGTCAGTCCATTGAAGGAGGTCACCCGGTAGAGCGCCGCCCGCTGCGCCAATGGATTCTTAAAATCACAGAATACGCTGAACAGCTGCTTGCCGATTTGGATGATCTAGACTGGCCAGAACACCTAAAGCGCATCCAACGCGCCTGGATCGGCAAAAGCCAAGGCGCTCAAATCACATTCTTGGAAAATGCCACAAATCAGCCCATAGATGTTTACACGACACGGCAGGATACCTTTTTTGGCGTGTCATTTTTAGTTCTATCACCTGAGCATCCACTTCTTGCTACCATTACTACGAGTGAACAAAAACCCCAAGTTGAGGCCTACAAAAAACAGACAGCTGCAAAAAGCGATTTAGAGCGCACTGACCTCAATAAAGACAAATCAGGCGTCTTTACCGGCGCGTACGCCCAACATCCAGCTACAGGCGATTTAATCCCCATCTGGGTGGCCGACTACGTGCTTATGGGATACGGGACAGGTGCCGTGATGGGAGTGCCGGCCCACGATGATCGGGATTTTGAGTTCGCGCGCAAGTACCAGCTGACCGTTAAACCCGTTTACGATTTACAAGAGCCCCCTGAAGATATGCCAGCTGACCTGACCTTTGAAGATGTGCGATTAGAGGTGCTTGCGGGCAAAAGGTGCGTTGCAGGTCAGGGTCTACTGATCAATAGCGGCCCGTTCGATGGGCTTGCTGTTTTTGAAGCTAAAGAAAAAATCGCTGATTGGTTGGAAACTAACAAATGCGGGAAGCGTACCACCAGCTACAAATTGCGCGACTGGATCTTTTCACGTCAGCGTTATTGGGGAGAGCCAATTCCTATTCTCCATTTCGAAGATGGAACCAAACGTGCCTTAGAGCTCGATGAGCTGCCGCTTACACCTCCAGAGCTTTCCGACTACAAACCGGCAGAAGATGGCAATAGCCCTCTGGCAAAAGTCTCAGAATGGGTGGAAATTATCGATCCAAAGACTGGCAAAAAAGCTCTGCGCGAAACCAACACCATGCCCCAATGGGCCGGCTCTTGCTGGTACTACATCCGTTACTGCGATCCCCAAAACGACAAAGAGGCTTGGTCGAAACAAGCTGAGAACTATTGGCTACCAGTTGATATGTACATAGGTGGTATCGAACACGCCGTTTTACACTTGCTCTACGCCAGGTTTTGGCACAAAGTGCTCTATGATCTGGGCTATCTTTCAACTAAAGAGCCCTTTAAAGCTCTGCGCAACCAAGGCCTTGTTACCTCTATTGCCTACAAATTTCCCGAAGGGGGCTATGCCGATCCCCATGAGGTTGAAAAAAGGGAAGGGGAGTGCTTTCACATTCCATCGGGCAAACAAGTTATGCCTATCGTTGAAAAAATGTCTAAATCTAAACTCAATGGAGTCACGCCTGATGAAATTGTCTCGGCACAAGGCGCCGATACCTTGCGTCTTTACGAGATGTTTATGGGACCATTCGACAAAGAAAAACTGTGGGACTCCGAGGCTGTTTCTGGCTGCCAACGTTTTTTAAATAGATTTTGGGAGCTGGTTACATCCGAGCAAGTATCAGACCTCGAAAATATCGACGCACTGAAACTAGCTCACAAACTCGCCATTGGCGTGGAAAAAGACATCGAACACATGCTCTATAACACTGCCATCTCCAAGATGATGGAATTTGTAAACGGTATGACTCGCCTAAATACCTATTCCAAAGTAGCCCTGAGCATGGCCGTTCAATGCCTTTACCCCTTTGCCCCGCACCTTGCCGAAGAATGCTGGGAGCGCCTTGGCCACACCGAACTGCTAGCGCGCAAGCCGTTTCCTCAGGCTAACCCTCAGTACCTCATAGAAGATGTGGCCACCTACATTGTGCAGATCAATGGAAAAATGCGTGGTCGATTTGACCTACCCAAAGGCCAAACTCAAGAACAACTCCTTGAATTTGTCAAACAACAACCTCTAGCTGAGCGTTATCTGGACGGAACCATTGTCAAAGTCATCTACGTACCGGATAAACTGCTCAATCTAGTTGTAAAATGAGACTGCTTTACGAAATTGCCCTCTTTCTCCTAGCGCTGGTTTATCTGCCAAAAGTTCTCTACCAAAAAAAACGCTATGGTAAACGCGGGCTTTTGGAGCGATTTAAAATTCCTAAGCTCACATCAACAAACAAACCGCTCATTTGGATGCATGCTTGCTCGGTAGGGGAGACTAATGCCGCCACAGCTCTTTTGCCCTACCTAAAAAACTACGACCTCATCATCTCTAGCACCACTGAAACTGGGCACCAAACAGCTAAAAAACGTTTTCCAGATGCCCAACATATTTTCCTTCCCTTTGACTTTCGTTGGATGCAGCGCAAACTTTTTGCCCAAGTTAAACCAATCCTTCTCTTGTTAACAGAATCTGACTACTGGCTGAACTTTATCCATGAAGCCAACTGCCCGGTTGCAATTATTAGCGGCATCCTTTCTGAGCGCTCTTTCAACCGGCACAAACGTTTTCCGGCCTTTGCCCAAAAACTATTTGCGCCAGTCAGTCTCATTCTAGTCCAAAACGCAACCTACCAAGCGCGTTTTGCTGCACTTGGCATTTCATCCCATGTCACAGGTAACCTCAAATTTGACCTGCCAGCTAAAAAGCCGACGCCCGAAGACTTTGTCATCACCATAGGATCAACGCATGCCGGCGAAGAAGCGCTCATTTTAGATGTTCTAGAGCCGCTGACCTTGCGCTATCCCCAACTTAAGCTACTCGTTGTCCCCCGCCACCCAGAGCGTTTTGAATACGTAAAAAAACTGGTGCAAACCCGAGCTGCCACTGCAATCACCCAAATGGGCGCGTTAACCGACTGCTATGCCAAATCCAAACTTGCTATCTGCTGTGGTAGTTTTAAAGGAAACATTGGAGGGCACAACATACTAGAGCCTGTCCAGCTGGGAGTTCCGGTTCTATTTGGTCCCCAGATGCATGCGCAACAAGAGCTAGTCGATCTGGTCACAAAGGCCAACGCAGGCAGACAACTCCAAATCTCGGAGCTTTCCAACGAAGTTGAAGCACATCTCAAGGATTCTAATTACCACGCCAACCTGTGCCAAAACGCTAAGGCGCTGGATCAGATGCTTCGCGGGGTGGCCCAAAAAACTATTCATCAGCTAATAGAGGCAGGTCTCTTGCCAATAAATGCAGAGGGTGGTAGACTGTGAACTTAACTTATCGCGGGGTGGAGCAGTGGTTAGCTCGTCGGGCTCATAACCCGAAGGCCGGAGGTTCGAGTCCTTCCCCCGCTATTTTTCATTTCGGGGCGGTATAGCTCAGTTGGTTAGAGCAGCGGAATCATAATCCGAAGGTCGTTGGTTCGAATCCGACTACCGCTATCGTCCAAGCATCACATCAGTTAGCGTAAAAAAATTTCTTTAATCGCAACAATCAAAATCCACATACCCTAATAAAATATTATATTGCTAAGAATCTCCACTTTTAATATAATTTATGCAAGTTGGAGGAGATTTATCATGGTGTCTGCAGTTCATGGATTTACAAGCGCAACATTTGGGTTGGCGAAACGACATAAAGTCTTAATCACTTGCGTAGCATTAGGTGCTTTGGCTTTAGTTGGAACTAGCACTGCTGCCTATGTTTATAGGAAATATCAAGCTGATTCGTATCTTGAGGAACTTCGAATAAATGTTTTTAAAACAATCGAAACTAAGGATTTCGATAAGTGCAGCGTTGTTTTATTTAGGGAGAGAATTTCGAAGAAAAAACCATTTGGCAGCTTTTTTATAAGCTCAACCTATTTTTCAAGATTAGTTAATGAGCCGGGATCTAAAAAGAGCCCCTCTCTTATCATCACACTCATCGATGCCATAACAGCCAATCAGATGACAGAGAAACAGCGCAGTAGTGCCGAAACTTGCCTAATGCATGTGGTCTACGGCAGGAGTAAAAGCAATATCCATCCAGGAAAAATGTACATCAATCGTTCTAATGGCGATTTAAGACCGGCATACATGAATCCACTTCTATATGCCATCGAGCAGCATTCACCCTATACTATTGACATACTGCTTCGCTACGACACCGGGTTACTAGATCATATTGATCACAATGAAATTAAAGAAATTTTAGGAGATAAAGAAGAACTTAATAACTTCACAATCGAAGAGTTGCTTCTAAAATACGCTGAGCATTGCGGTTTTCAATCTGAGTTGAAAGCTATTATGAATCCCATAAATTGATTCACTCTTTGAACTCAAAACAGAAAACCTGATTATGGCCGCTGTCATAAAGCATCAGTTTTAGATTCACTGTACTGCCAGCTGGAGTGACACCTCCTATAGCTATTCAAGATCCATTACGGTTGAAAAGATATAAGAATCAACGGTGACGTAAGAGGTTAAGCTGACGTTTGGCCTGATAGCGCAATCGATTTAATAGGGCAAAAGGCTCTTTGGGTAGTGCCAAATGATCAGCAGGTATGCGGTAGATCAGGGGATCTTTCCACGAGGCATTAGCCGCTGTACCTATACGCATAAGATAGGTGTAGTGTTTTTGGGCCAGATCGATGGACTCAGGAGAAGTTTTGCCGTAGGGAAAGATGAAGGTATTAATGGGTTTGATCGCCTCCAAAATTTGTTTGGAATGAATGATTTCAAGCTCTAGGTCACAGGCTTCAGCAAGATTGGAATGAGTGTGAGAATGACTGGCAAGAGTAAGCAAGGGACTTTGGGCCAAGTTTTTGATTTCATCCCAATTCATGTATTTGGGAGTTCCTACAAGGTCTGTGGGAATGCCCAGAGTAGCTTTTAGGCCATATTTTTCAATTAGGGCAAAAGCTTTTGGAAAGTCAGCATAAGCATCATCAAATGTAAGACACACACCATCTTTGCCTTTAAGAGGCTCTTCTCCCGGGTGAACGGGCTGGTATTTGGACGCAATGTGTTTTAGTTGCTCTTCAAAGAACTCTTTAGAAGGCGCGTGATGGTACAGTAAGGTATAGATCATGATAATGCCAATTTTAGATATTTATAGTAGGCAGTATGTGCGTTATATTGCGAAATAATAAAACCCTCGCGTCCACCCATAAAGCCCCGTTTTAAAACATAGCTTTTAAAAAACGCCCAAAAACTATGAGCAAGCGCTTTGAAAAGCGACGAATGTTTGCCGTTATTTTGCTCACAAAAGAGTGTTGAATAATTCTGCATTTTACGCAAAAAATCGTCAATAGTTTCATAACTATAGTGCAGAATGGGGGTGCTGAATTTAATTTCGGTAAGACTACCTTGGAGAATTTTTTCGTGTACCTGAGCATCCGAAAAACGGGTTGCAGTTTTGTTATAAAGGCGCACATGTCGGTCTGGGTACCAGCCGCACCATTTAATCCATTTGCCGTTGAAGTAGTTATGAAAAGGAAAAGAGTAGATGCATGTAGGATCTAGGTCTTGGCCTAATGCCGCCTGGAAAACTTCGTCAGCATCAAGTGATAATATCCAATCGTGAGTAGCTTTTTGAGCAGCTAGGTTGTGAAGCGGACCAAAGCCGATAAACGGTGTTTGAACGATTTTGACGTTAGGAAAGGTTTGAGCAATATCCAGGGTTTTATCGGTCGAGCCGCTGTCTAAAACGATCACTTCCGAAAAATTTTGAACCGACTCTAGGCACCTTCGAATTGTGCGCTCATTGTCTTTAGTGAGAACTGTTACGCTAATCATGAGGCTTATTATACACTAGATTAGAATTTGGCGAGAAGCTAAGATGTATATTTATGAAAAAAGCTTATACATTTGACGATGTGGCCCTTGTCCCACAGTACAACAATGTTCCATCACGGACTGAACCAGAGCTAGATACGTGGCTGACCAAAAACCGAAAAATGGATATCCCATTGGTTTGCTCCAACATGGATACTACTATATCTGAGGAACTAGCCCACGTTTTAATTGAGCATGGCTCAGTGCCTATTTTCCATCGCTTTTCCGAGCATGAGCATCAAAAAGCATGGGTCAAAAAATTTGGGTCAAAAACGTTTATTTCCTGTGGCATTCAAAAGCTCGATCTTACCCGCGAGCTCCTCGATCTAGGAGCTGCTGGCGTTTGTATCGATGTTGCCCATGGTCACTCGGAAAAGATGATTCATTTTATCGCTGAGCTAAAATCGACACACCCCGAAAAAGAAGTTATAGCTGGCAATGTCTGCACCCCCATGGCATATCACGATTTAGTGAACGCAGGCGCCGATGCAGTGAAGGTGGGTGTTGGTCCAGGTGCTGCCTGCACCACGCGCATGGTCACGGGATTTGGCGTACCCCAATTTTCAGCTATTTATGAATGTGCTAAAATTGCTGAAAAACTACGTGTGCCTCTGATTGCCGATGGGGGAATTCGGACTAGCCGCGATGTGGTCTTGGCCCTTGCTGCTGGAGCCAGCAGCGTGATGATTGGCAAGTTGTTTGCATTGACTGAGGAGGCCGCCTCTGAAAAATTGGATGGCAAGGCAAAATACCGGGGACAAGCCAGCGCCGATTTTCAGAACGATTTTTACGGCGGTCTGAAAGAAAAAACAGTTGCTGAAGGAATCGATTTCTGGGCGCCCGTTTCTGGTCCTGCCAAGGATTTGATCGAGCAGCTTTTGGGCGGCATTAGAAGTGGTCTAACCTACGGCGGCGCTCGCAATTTTAAAGAGCTGCAGCGCAAAGCAGAGTTTGTTGAAGTCTCGACCAGTTACATTCATGAGAGCAAGCCGCGGCATGCATAAGAAAATCTACGATCGAGTACACGGCTTCATCCACTTTAATGAGCTGGAAAATCTGCTGCTAAGCTCCATTCCAATGCAACGCCTCTACCATATCCGTCAGCTTGGTGTGGCTTTTTTGGTTTATCCAGGTGGCACGCATAGCCGATTTGAACATTCAATTGGCGTTATGGAACTGGCCACTCGTATCTATGACCAAGTCTATCAAAAACCACATCAGCTTATGCCAGAAAAGGGAAGTCCAGAGTATACCTACTGGCGCCAAATCGTCCGCTTCGGCGCGCTTTGTCATGATTTAGGCCACCTGCCCTTTTCTCACGTGGCCGAGCGTGCTCTTTTAGACAACGAGGGCCACGAGGGCTGGACCCGCCGTATTATTCAAAGCGATTATCTCATGCCTATTTGGGAAAAACTTGACCCCAAGCGTGATGTAGCAGGAGATGTGATTAAGATTGCCGCTCCTCCGCCAGATTCTGAAGCTCACGATACCCCTTGGGAGCGCACCTGCAGCAATATGATTACAGGAGATTTTTTTGGTTCTGACCGCATCGATTACCTAGTGCGTGATGCTCAAGCTACGGGTTTAAACTATGGCCTCTTCGATTATCACCAGATGATTGAAATGATGCGCGTTCTGCCAGCGTTAGATCAACCAGACACCTTGCAATTGGGCATTGAGGAAAACGGTTTAGAATCCTGCGAAGCTCTTTTGCTAGCACGGCACTTCATGCATAAACGCATTTACAAATATCCAGCGGTCAAGGCCTATGCCTATCATTTAGAAGAATTCATGAAAAAAGCCTATAGCATGAGCCGAATTCTCGAAAGTGTCGACTCTTACATCTATATGAGCGATAACGAAGTATTAGCCGATATAAATGCAGCCAGACGTAACGTATCTCATCCAGCCCACCACGATGCCATCCGATTATTACAACGCAAGGATCACATCGCGGCAATTCCTATCAAAGAACAGCTCAGCAAATCAGCCCTTGAGGCACTGGCTGGCAAGCACGCCTTTAGCTTTGAGCATAAAGAGCCCAAATCGTCCCACATGACAATGCCATTTCCCGTTTTGTTGCGAGATGGCAGCATCCAAGAGGGGACCCAACTTTCTGGAATTACCATCCCCCGCACGGATGTGAGCTGGGTATTTGTAGAACAAGACAAGCGCAAACAAATTGCCGAGCTCGTCGAGAAGAGCTGCCGCCATAGCTAAAACTGATTTTATCAAGCTCAACTTGCTGATGCTAGATCAGTATTAGATGCATTTTCTAGCAAAATATGGTATGCTAGGGAGTATGCTAAATAAAATATTTACCAAAGACACCTTATTTGTTCTGTTTGCAATGTTGACTGGGTTTTGCATGACGGCGGAGTATGCTCTAACCAAGCCGACGACGAATTCGGTCTTTATTGCCGCCTACGGGGCTGGGTTTTACCCTTACGTGTGGCTAGCCACTCTTCCCCTTAACCTGATAATAGTAAGCTTATACAACCGCTTTGTGCTCAAAATTGGCTGTATGCGTATGCTCGCCTTGACAGCCGGCTTTGGAATGATCTTCAACCTGCTTGGAGCCTTCTATCTAGAAAAGATAACCTGGCTGCCATTTGTTTTTTACTTGTGGAAAGATGTTTATATTTTGATCATGCTCCAGCAGCTTTGGTCAGTTATTCACGCCACGATTTCAGGTGAGCGTTCAAAATATTTATACGGTTGGATTTTTGCAGTTGGGGGGCTAGGATCCATCATTGGCTCACTCGTCCCAACCTTCTTTGCCGTCGAACTTGGCTCAGCTCGCATACTGCTATTTAACTTACCCCTCTATATTTTAGTAACTATTCTTTACGCGGGCGTCTTAAAAATGACCAATTTTGCACCCAAGCCGAAAGAGGTTCACGATAAAGTTGGCGGCCTCAAGCTGATTGCAAATTCGCGCTACTTACAATACATCCTCTTTATTGTGATGTTCATGCAAATTGCCTCTAACTTGATCGAATACCAATTTAACACGATGGTTCAGGCCAATATTTCCGATCAGGATCTTCGCACGCAATTTTATGGCCAATGGTGGGGAGCTGTGCACACTGCAAATCTGTGCCTACAGTTGGTCGGCAGTTATCTCATGGTCAAATGGATGGGCCTTCGCAAAAGCCATGTCGTGGTTCCTATTGTGCTTTTGCTTAACAGCCTTGCCTTTTTGGCACTGCCAACACTGGGAGTGATGTGTGTGGCCTTTGGCACGGTAAAAGCTTTTGATTACTCCCTATTTGCCATCTTGAAAGAAATGCTATATGTGCCATTGCAAAAAGAAGAGAAATTTAAAGCTAAAGCCATTATCGATGTGTTTGCCTATAGATCAGCAAAAGTCTTAGGAGCATTTACGATTCTAGCGTTGCAAATGTGGGCATCATCAGCCATTTCGTGGACAGCTTTAGGAATATTTACCCTTTGGGCACTGATGTCAGCGCGCTTTGCAGCCCGCGAAAAGTTACTTGCTGCTCAATAATAACGCATCTCTAAGAACATTCATCAATGCATCAGCGTCTTCAGCAGGTTTTGTTTCCTGTTTTGGTCTCACTGTCTTTAATGCCGTCTCTAAATGTCCTTGTTCTATTACAACCTTTGTGGGTATGTCTGAAGTGTCAGTTTGAATCGCTTTTAATCTAGCACATCGGTCGTCTATCGCACAACGTGCGGCAGTTTTTACAAGCTCTTCAAGGTGTGCGCCCGAAAAATTTGAAGTGTGTTCGGCAATAGCTTGAAAGTTTAGGTCTGGGCTAAGATTGAATTTTTGCGCATGAATCTTTAAAATTGCTTCCCTAGTAGTTGCATCTGGTAAACACACTTCGATAAGCGCATCGAATCTACCTGGGCGTTTTAAAGCATCGTCAATTGCCTCGATTCGATTGGTTGCACCGATGATAATAATCGGGTATGGCCATTTTTCTAACTCGTTTGTTTCTGCAAGAAAAGTATTAATCATTTGTGTGACTGCATTGGCAGATGCATCTTCTGCACCTCCTGAGCGCTTACCCATACTATCAATTTCATCTATAAAGAGAATGCAAGGTCCACCCACAGATTTTGCTTGTTTAAATATCCTCCTAATATTCTCGGCAGATTCACCTATATACTTGTTTTGCAAAGAACCTTTAACAGATAGCACCGGAAATTTAATTTCGTTGGCCAGGGCTTCAATCAGCTTAGTTTTTCCCGTTCCAGGTGGTCCATATAAAATTACACCCTTTGGAGCAAGGCAATTAACATTGTCTGTTTCAGAATTCATAACTGCTTTATATATTTCAAAATTAGTAAAGTATTGGATAATTTGAGCAAATTTATCCTTAGCAGCCTCATTACCTGCAATATCAGTAAAAGCAACATTTGAAGGTTCTAGAAAGACACCTGGACCATCTTTCTCTTCTGATAGAGTTTTTGGCAAGATACCTAAACGCGCCTGAGCCGCTAATTTGGCCAATATTTGCTTTTTCTTGATCTCTAAGTTTTGCTTCTGCACCGACTTTTCAATATCATCGCCCGACTTAAAAGTGTTTAATAACTCTTTGAATTGAGAATGACTCCAGCCATCGGTTTCTTGAGCTATCCGCTCTAGTTTTTCTGCTTGATCTATAAGAATATTTTCAAAATAAACCTTACGCTCTTCTAGGCTAGGAGGGCCTATATAAATAACGTTTTTATTTTTTATTTTACCTTCTTTAACTTCAAGAGTAAAAAAAACGGCAATTTTATTTTTGTTTTCTAATTTTTCTATATAATTTAAACATTTATTAATTTCATCTTCATTACGCATACCTTCAACTAATAAAATGCTGGGCGAGTTTTTAGATGAGGATACTAAAAAAGCTCCCAAGATTTTATCCCTGAAGTGGTATCCATTTACTTCAATTTTAATAATAGGCAGATTAGTTTCACAAGAGACTGCTTGGGCAATTTGACTCCTTGCGCCACTGACTAGGCTAGCTAGTAGGACTGTTTTCGTGGAAAGATTGGGGGACCCTTTCTCATTCAAAAATTTAATAATGTCCTGAATGATCGGATGATCTTTGGTAATATTAGAATCCAGGTCTTCAAATTTTTCAGTGGCAATTTCAGAGATAATGTCTTGTTTTAGACATTCATTTTTTCGACGTCTTTCTTGCCACTCCGACAAACCTATTAAACCAGCCATAAGTCCAAATGCAGCTATAGCAATTAGCGTAACAGCGAATACCATTTTGGCAATTGTTTTAATGACAGGTATAGCTTGTTGATAGGAAAGGGCTTTAGCTGGTAGTTGCTGAAGCACACGCACGTTATTACCAATAGCTGACATGAATAAATCCTTTTATTTGTACAAATTTTAATAAATTAACTAATAAATATCAATTGTTAAACGTTCATTTTTTTGACGTCTCTCTAGCCACTCCAACAAACCTATTAAAGTAGACGTAAATCCACCTGCAGCTTTAGCAATCCCCACAATAGTGAATACCACTATAGAAATTATTTAATGACAGGTATAGCTTGTTGATAGGGAAGGGCTTTAGCTGGTAGTTGCTGAAGCATACGCACGTTATTACCAATAGATAACATAGATAACTCCTTTTATTTTCATAAATTTTAATAAATTAATTAATAAATATCAATTAATAAAATTATATTTTATACTATTAAATTAAAAAATAATAGCAAGTTTAACATATGCCCAACCTGTTGCATTTATAGCCTGGACAGGGTAATCTACGGTATAAATCGCTGGAGGATTAGTTATGGGTAAGAAAAAAATTGCATTGTCAAAAAAACCGCATGAAATCTTACTTGATCCTTTATTGAACAAGGGAACCGGCTTTACTCATGAAGAGCGCAAAGAGCTCGGTTTACAAGGACAACTGCCTTATCACGTCTCTTCGTTAGAAGAACAGGTGGAAAGGCGCTATGCCAATTTTTGCTTAAAAAAGACGCCTCTGTCAAAATATGCCTATCTGACCAGCATGCAAGATCGCAATGAAATCCTATATTTTCGCTTCCTTTACGAATATGCTGAGGAAGTTTTGCCCACAGTTTATACTCCGACAGTTGGCGATGCCTCGCTCAATTTCAGCCAAATTTACAACCAAAACAGGGGAATCTACATTCCATTTCCGCTCCAAGAGCAAATGGAGGCAATGGTGGCCAATATCCCCAATGAAGAAGTCTCAACGATTGTCGTCACCGATGGCAGCCGTATTTTGGGCCTTGGTGATCAAGGTGCTGGAGGGATGACCATTCCGGTCGGAAAGCTGGCTCTCTATACGCTTTTTGGCGGAATTCACCCCGGAAAAACGTTGCCCATCCTGCTCGACGTGGGAACCGACAATACCAAGCTATTAAATGACCCACTCTATATTGGTTGGCGACACAACCGCATTCAAGGGGATGAGTATTACGCCTTTATTGATCGATTTGTACAAGCGATCAAAAAACGCTTTCCCAATGTGCTCTTGCAGTGGGAGGATTTTGCCAAGCCCCATGCTAAAAACATCTTAGACAAATACCGTGATTCTATCTGCTCCTTTAACGACGACATTCAAGGTACGGCAGCAGTCACTCTTGGCGCTATTTTATCGGCGCTAAAGGTCACCCAAGAGCCACTTAAAAACCAACGCATTGTCATCTTAGGTAATGGATCAGCAGGGCTTGGTATTGCCGATCTGATCGTCGATGAATTAATGGAAAATGGAAGCAGCCGGCAAGAAGCCTTAGAAAAAATCTACATCATTGGTCGCAATGGTCTTATCCATAAAAACTTTCCCGACCTTGATCCCTTCTTAATGCAATTTGCCCGTCCCTTTGCAGAAGTGAAAGAGTGGGCTGACCCCGATACCGGCTATGTTACGATGCAAAAATTGACCGAAGAAGTCCACCCTACAATTCTGATAGGCGTTTGCACCAAGCCCGGCGCTTTTGATGAAAAGCTTGTCCGAGCAATGGCCCAAAACTGTAAGCGTCCCATTATTTTCCCACTATCTAATCCCACATCCAAATCTGAAGCTGTACCCTCAGATCTTTTCAAGTGGACAGACGGGCGAGTGATTGTAGCTACCGGCAGCCCCTTTGAACCTGTCATGCATAATGGTTTAAAGCACCACATCGGCCAGTGTAACAATGTCTATATTTTCCCAGGTGTGGGCCTTGGAGCCATTGCTGTGAAAGCTAAAACCGTTTCTAATCACATGTTTTCTAAAGCAGCTGAAGTGATCAGTCGGTACTGTCCTATGGCAAACGACCCTTGCGCCTCTCTTTTCCCCCCCATTAAGGACTTGCGGAACATCTGCCGCGAAGTTGCCCTTGAAGTTGCCAAAATAGCTGTGCGCGACGGTCAAGCAGCAGAAGACTACTCTGCAGAACAAATCCAAGAGCGGATTGATGCTGAGATGTGGTTTCCCGAATACCCAACGTATACGCGAGCGGCCAATGATTTAGACGCAGCTTTAAGCTCGCTTTAAAAGCCGCTTTTGGCAGAAAATCGGTTTTTATCCAAAAAAACACGCTCTAACTCATTTGAATTGAAATACTTGTGAAATAACCATTTTCGTGTAAAGATTTCGTTAACTTATATTCAAAAATATGTTATACTTTAGGCATGAAGAAAAATAATGACCATCAGACCCTTTTAATGCAGATACAAGCCGATAAGGCTAAGTCGTCTGTACTTTCGAATTTCGAATCTGCGGCCCAATCTAAAATCAAAAGGGGAAATAAATTTGTGGGTTTCCCTATGCGCTTTGGAATATTGTCCCATTTGGCTAAAGCACTAGCCAGAGCCAAAGGCGAGCCAAAAGCGGTTAAAGCCTCTATGGAAGGCAGGAGGGACGCCTCTGCAAAGTGCTATGATAATCAAGACCTCCACTTGCATCGTTTGAAAGAGATCATGCATGAACACGACCTACCAAAGCGCAAAGTGTGGAATATCAAACTCCCCAGATCCCAATTTAAAGCGTTATTTAAGCCACTAAGTCGAGATTCTTCGCCAATTTCTGCCTACACAGTCGTACAATTCCCCTTAAAGGAAGAGAAAGAATTACAATGGGAAAATACCAAAATTCCAGAACCTGAGCGGCAGTACATCTTAACGCGCATTACCGATTTCAATAAGACGCAAAGATAGGGAGCTTTTTACTTCTTGAAGGTGTAGCCGCAATAGCCTGTTTTGAGCGATTCTACAAATTTGAATAAAAAATCTGATTCCACCCTTTGCTTTAATACCATACGCCACGTTCCACGACTTAAAAAAGCTGGACGCAGGCCCACAAATTGGGGTTTTTCAAACCCCACATCCAAAGCATATTTTTGCAACTCTTCAGGCTTAATAAAGAGATTATAGACGTGCATATTTTTGGGTGTGCGTGGAATAAACCACTCGACAGCTTTGATGATCATCAGATAGCTCAATAAATTGCGATTAAATGTATGAAAAAAGAACATTCCACCAGGTTTTAAAACGCGTGCTGCCTCGCTAATTACGCGTGCTGGTGTGTCGACATGCTCTAAAAGGTCCATGGCACAAACTACATCAAAGCATGCATTTTCAAAAGGCAATTTGTTAGCGTTGGCCTGCAAATACCGTACAGACTTGCTGACATCGCGCTCTTTAGCATAGCGCAAGGAGGTGAAAGAAAGATCAATACCTGTTACCTGATGGCCCACCAAGCTTAAAAAATTTGAAAGTAAGCCCGCTCCACACCCAATATCTAGCACTTGTTTTGATGGCCCTAATTTTTCATCGATGCTGTTTGCTACCCAAGGTGTGCGAACGCGGTTTTCTGCCCTCAAAAGACTAATCGGATGATCTTCACCCCCCTCATACCACAAAGAGTTGAGGTGGTCATAAAATTCATTATTGATGAGCGATATGCTTTCTGCCATGATAAAAATTCCAGTAAATGACTTGGTATAGACCAAACAGAGTAACTAGCCCTGCTTGAATTTTCAAGAACAGAATCAAAAAAGGTGTCGGATGA
This sequence comes from Chlamydiales bacterium, assembly GCA_024233455.1. GTDB lineage: Bacteria > Chlamydiota > Chlamydiia > Chlamydiales > JACKPQ01 > JACKPP01. The sequence goes on along the minus strand of JACKPP010000002.1, from coordinate 88,158 downwards.
GCCCAAATCAGTCCCAAAGCAGTTAACAAAACGGGATGGTTTAAAAACAAAATGGCGTGCAGCCACTGCTCCGAGGCTGGGCAATGGTGCTTGTGGACAAATTCATCCTTGGTCACAAAAAGACAAGAAAAAAGTGCCATTCCAATATACACCTTCAGCATCAGCGCTGAATAGGGAGCAATTAATACAAATCCAATGCACAAAAGCACTGTCAGTGTATCAAGTGGGTGGCCTATCCGCTCCCACTTAGGTAAATCACGTCTCACGTGGAAAATAAATTCATCAAGCGTAATGATTACGCCTTGCACTAAAAAGGGAAGAGTTAACAACATCTCAATACTGCTCCTACAATGGTAAGTCCTGGGCCAAAAGCTAAACTGACAACTTCCGATCCTGGTTGAATATCTTCTAACATACTAGACCAAATATGGGGCAGGGTAGCACTCGACATATTTCCGCAAGATTGCAAGACCTGTTTACTATGTTCAACCTGCCAATCTTCAAGTTTTAAAATGCGCGCTATCTGCTCAATAATTTTGGGACCACCAGGATGAATAGCAAAGTAAGCCTTTGATAAATCTTCTCCATACAGCTTTCGGACAAAGCGTTTCACACCGCGCCCAAGGGCCAGAGGAATATCGATGGCCAGAGTCATGCCCATGCCCCAACTCTCTAAATTCCAAGTCATATGCTCTAGGGTATTGGGGATAACCTCTTCAGAGAGCTTTAGTATTTCAAATCCCTTTTCTTCGGCTCCTAGCGAATACTTGATTAAACCATCACCGAAAAGCGTTTCCACAATCAACTGATCCACCGTATGACGATGGGTGCCCATATGCAAGGTACAAAGTTCTGTGTGAACAACATCTACCTGATTTTTACCTGCGGCTAAAAAACCTTGCCCCATGCGTAAAGCTGGCACTGCGGCATAGCACCCCATATGATAGGCATGCGTCACAGTTGTTTCAGCGCCTTTATTTGAGACAAGCCTCTGTACCGGACTTGGAGCCACATACCCCGTGCAACTAACATGGATCAAATCATCAGGCATGGCACTTTTTTCATAAAACTGCTCCACGACTTTCGAACACGCTTTATCAAAAAAGCGCATTCGCTCATCCATCGTCGTCCCGTGTATCTCCATCTCATCCCAATTCTGGTGGTGGCAGTCGGTATAAAATGTGCCTCTTTGTTGAACTTTTCCAGGACCTGTTCCAAGTGCTAAAAACCGCTGCTTAAGATCTGCGACATTTGCCCCGTGACGGCCATGGGCAGTAGCCAGCCACTTCAAGACCTCCACTTGCTCTATGCTATGCGGCGGCCGCTGAATTGCAAAATCCGAAATGAAGCACTTTACCATATGACTGCTATCCCGGCTAAAATAAGTGCTAATCCAAATATTCTCCTAATGACATTTACTGGAAGCGTATGAGTGAGATAAGCTCCTAAAATCGCAGCAAAAGGCGCCGTTAAAATAATACAGAAAAACGCCGGAAAGTGGATAAATCCTATGCAATCAGGAATGATATCGCCTGATTTTAATCCCAAAACCAAATAACTGATCGCGCCAGCAAGGCAGACCACAAAACTGGAAGCTGCAGCAGTGCCTACGGCTTTGCGCATCTTAAAACCCATAAAAACCAAAAGGGGAGTCACTAGTAATCCACCCCCAATCCCTAAAATCGTAGCAATACCACTGATCAAAAACGCTGCTGCGCAAAGAAGCGCAAAAGAGGGAAGGGGATGGCAGTCTTCTTTCTGTTTTAAAGCGCGTAAGAAATACAAACCCAAGGCACATTCAAAAACTCCAAAAACAACTTCCAACACCCCGCTTGCTAACAAACCTGCAATCAAAGCCCCCGCGGCACTACCAAGCAAAAGCCCGGGCAGCATTTTCAACGTTGCATCCCATACCACACCATGGCGTCGATGGTGGGCCATCATTGAGGAAAAACTATTAAACGTCATGCTAGAAAGTGAGGTGCTCACAGCCACATGCATTAAATGCTCTTCGGGCATGCCTGAATATCTTAAAATAAATAAAAGACTTGGAACAGCAATCACACCGCCAGAAATGCCAATTAAGCCAGATAACAGCCCAGCGACAATTCCCACAGCTATAAGGCAAATAATCCAATACCATTCCATCGCTTCCTTATCCTCCTTCTGCTCCCTAAAGATCAATAAAAATTTTCTAATTCAGATTACACCCAATGGATGTAATATAAAACAATATTTTATATTTACGAATTAACAGTATTAATATAATATTAATAAAAAAGGATAATTAATGACTTTTAATACTCAAAAAATACCTGTGGAATTTTTTAGAGTTCAATCTAAATTCCGACCAGTTCAACCCTGCTTCCATAGCCGTGCACTCGCTGTGGGAATGGTTGCTTTAGCCCTTCTCGGCACAGCCTTCCTAGTAGGCTTAACCATTCACATGTATACAATCAATCAACCAGAAGAATTCCAAATAAAGGATTTCAGATACAGTGATTTTCTAAAGCCATATCCTTTTTATACATTTCAGCTCTACCTTATTACTGTCAAAAAGAACATCGACTATCATAACTTAGAGAATTATTTGAGTACTTCACCGGACCTATACTCATCTAAACCTGCTGCTAAGCAAAAATACCAAACCGGGCTTGCTCTAGCTTTTGCTTTGCAAATAGAAGATAATCAAGAGATCTTACGCAAGGCGCTTACACGTCTAGAAAAGCATCCCTGTCAATCTAAAGCAATCATTTCGCAAGCGCTTTGCTCTTATTTATCCTATAACCCCCCAATGAATAATACCTCCTATTTGACTTGGGTAAATCGAGAGCTTTTCCGAGCTGCACGCTCATTTAACAAGATAAATTTTGAATTTTTAACACAAGAACTCAGCAACACTCAAAATCTAGCTAGCCTCTATTGGACCTATTGGGATGAGGCCAGCTGCGATCTCTTCTTAAAATCAACAGACTGCTGGGGGGCCGGGCTGATCCTCCAGGATTCGAATGAAGAAGGCCGCTCGATTATTCTAACCCAAATAGCTCGTTTACAGTTTCTTAATCAAATTCACTACTTACCTCAACTGCGACAAGAAGCTCCCCAATTCTTCCAATCTCAACCAAACACCTACATTTTCGATTGCTGTAGCGATAATTCACAGCATTGTATGTATTGTACTCCGACAGCAGATCCGACAATATATATTTTTACTTGAAATTAAACACAATATTGATTAAAATCTAGAACGAAATTGTTTACTTCAGGGTTTTGATGTTAGGAAATATTCGATTATTAGATAGTATTCAAAAACAAACCATCAATACGTATCATCGCGTGTTGAGTTCCCGGCACGCAGATTTTGTTCGCAAAAACAGCACAATAATTGCCATAATTGCGATCCCCACAATCCTTATTGCAGGGTATGCAGCCTATCACTTCTACAATAAGAGGCATAAGGTCACTATACCACCACCGCTGCCATCTAAAAAACAGCCTAAAAAAGCTCAAGCACCAATATCTGTAGAAGACACTTTTGGCATTGAGAATTTTCTATTTAGCAGTCTGCCTGACACCCTCACAAGCGAACAAGTCAGTCAATCTATCGAAAAAATTAGTAATAATGTAAACCGGCAAGATTTAAAAAACTACCTATCAAGAAATAACTTCGAAAATGTAAATAAACATAACTACCCCATAGCGGTTGCCTTAGCTCTTGCGCTCGCAAGACATGATGAGGAAGAGAGAAATGGTATTTATCTATGCCATAAACGCAACGCCGCTGGCTTCATAGGGGACTACTATCGCTTTGACCAAAAACTTTATGGCGACCTCGGTTCTAATGCTACCGAATTTGTCATATGCGTTTCCTATGGAGCCTTAAAAGAAAAAGATAAAGAACTCTTCAACAAAAGTATTCGCATCTTGGCAACCCCCCTACTTATTGTGGCATTTTACGAGGAATTAGAAGAAGAAGATCAACAAACATTTATTGATTTATTAAACGATGAAAATAAAGCTTTACTTAGGAGTTGAAAATGACGACTAAAATTGAAAATTTTATCCCTACAGTTTCAGCAAGTGCAGGTTTTCTAAAATCAACCACTTCGCAGGTAGCGCAATTTATCAGCCGCAACCGCTGGTTACTATTAGGTGCAATTGTAGCAGGTGGAGTTGCTGCTGCCATCTACTTTGCCCACCGCATATCCAACACACCCACCAAAGACCATGTGCCTAAAGGGCTTGTTTCTACAAACTTTAAGTGGAATGCACTGCACGAGGGCACAACGATCGTTGCTGCCATGGAACATATAGAGGACATCAAGCAGCACATTGACCGAAAGGATCTAAAGGAAGTCATCAATACAGAATTCGGGAACAAAGTCGACTACTGCCCAGGAAAAAACGTCGTACCCCTTACGCTTTATTTTATGATCTGCGATGAAATCATACCTGACTTACACAAAAGCTACGTGCAGATGGCGCTAGTTCAATACATTCAGTACGCAGCAGACAGTCCAGCATACATTGTCAAACTGCTTCAAGCTACCACCACCTCTGATGAGGACTTCCGAAAATATACAGAGATTCTTGAAAAACACGACAAACTGACCCAAGTCTACCAAGCAAATATTAAACTTCAAGAGAAGCTCATAGCATCCGTAAATGAAGAAGCGTTTGCAAGCCTCTATGACAAATTAAGCGCCGATCAGAAATCAAATGCCGTATCTCATCTAATTCAGTTCTCCCTTAATCCTGACAAAAAAATTCAAATGGACTTGGAAAAACTTTTAGAAAATCACAAAAACATAAAAAAAGACATGGAGACCCCTCTTCTCTACGCGCAATGGGACCAAATGGCTTCTAAAAGCTCAGCAGCTGAGCTTCACCGATTCTACACTGAACTTCCTGCAGAACAAAAACCACAATTTTACGCTAAGCTCACGCCTCAGCAGCAGTCAGAGATAGATGAGTTGAATAATCCACCTCAGGGATTTCTTACCTATCTTAGTGACCTATTTCAAGGCTTCTCTGGCTAGAAAAATGGCTTCAGTATTGCATCGTAATGGCCGAGCAGCTGAGGGCGGTTATACTCAAGCCATCTGCGAAAGCTGGCGGTTTGCTCTGCAAAGTGCTGGTGATGATTCTTAACCCACTTAGAATCGCGCCGCAAATGCTCAATATCAAGCCGAACAGGCTCATCATCAATAAAGCCAAAATTGCTCTCAAGTTGAAGATCGACCATCACAATGCCTGCACTATAGCGCTCCTTGGTGAAGGCTATTAGCTTAGATAAAGCCGTTTGGGCTTTATCTAAGGCTACAGTTTTAAAATACTCGGAAGCAACGATCGCTTTTCTTTGAATATAATACTCGGCCTGGTCCAGGTCCACGGTAAAAACAGCACCGCACTCCCCATAAAGCTTGATCTTCCAACCTATACAATCGGTAGGAGCTAAATGGTAATAGAGCACAGCCGTTTGATCAGGCAGCAAGGCTTGGGCATTTGCGCATGCAGTAAGCCTGTCTTTACGCGTTTTATAGTATTTACGCGTCTTACTAAGCTGGCTTAAAAATGGAATATACTTTCGCCATGAGCTCTGATAGGGCTTGTTAATAAACAGCTTAAAAACGCAGCTGTCATCATCAGAGGCAAACACTACAGAGCTAGAGCTCCTAGTTAGCAAATAAAATTTTTGTTCTGGACGAAGAGGGAAGTCGGAATTGGACACACCCTTATTCGAGGCAATATACCGCTTTGATTGGTAAATAGAGCCCACGTCAAATCCGACAATACCCAAAACCAATGATAGCCCTGCAAAGACGACCCATTTGTTTTTCATGTCTAAAGCATAGCCCTTTTTTGTGATTTACTAGAAGGGGATATTTCCAAAAAACTGACCCAGAAATCTCAAAATAGTTGATGAGATTTCAACGTTTTGGCTTTAAAGACTTAAGGTGCTTAAAACTTTCAGAATTGCACTTTGCAAGCTCTAGAGGAGTTTGACCAAAGTAATCAACCATTTTATAGCTTATTTGCCGTCCAGCTAATAAGACTTTGACTGCTGCAAGCTTATTGTGCATAGCAGCATAGTGCAATGCTGTGCGACCAAAAGCATCTACTTCGTAGGGATCTGCACCTTTCTTATTCAGTGCGTCATTTACTTTACTTGCATCATCAAAAGAAGAATCAAAAACCGCTGCCATAAGCGGGGTGCGAGTTTTTAAGTGACCTTTGTTTAAATGACTTACAAGGTAGGTAAAATGTTGAGAACCCTTAATTTTATCAAATGGGATCTGTGTATCAATATGCTGAATGCAAATACTAAAAAAAATCAAGTTCGCCTTTTCTACTGACAGCTGCAAAAATGACTTTCCAGAGTAGGGTTCACATTCATGTGCACTAACTCCACTTTCAAGCAGGGCATGTAGCTCAATTTGTTCACGTTCTTTAAGCTCACCTTTGTCATATAAAAGCCTTAACCGCGATTGGCCCTGGTAATCTCTCTTTGGATCCACTCCACTTTGAAAAAATGCTACTGTCAGGGCTTTAGCATCCTCTCGTTTAAAGGAGGGTTTAGCATGGTCATAAGCACTAGCATAATAAGAACTTGGGTTGACATAGCTCTTCAGCTGAGCTGGAGGAATAAAACCTTTAAGGGTATTAAACATCGCTATGCTTGTGACATAGTAAAAAACATTAGAGTCACTTTTTGACTCTATTATTTTGGGGTTTTCCTGACATAGCTTTCTGACAGTTTCTACATCATCCCATCTAATATGATTACGGATATTTCTAGTTGTAATTGCCGTCATGGTTACCTCCTAAATAACTGCTAACCTTATGCAAAAGGGGCATTACAGGCAACAGTTAATTGGTTAAAATTTCAACGTCTGATAATTGATGTTATGTTGCGTTTAGACTAAAGCCAGACCGGCTTTCAGCTAGTAGCGGACTTCCAATACTCATATAAACCATCGATATCTTGGGAGCACAAAAATTGCATAGCCTCTGATAAGGCGCGCTCACTCCAATGCCACCACTCCATTTCTAAAAGCTTTTGAATCTGCTCCTCAGAAAACCTTTGGCGTATTGGTTTAGCAGGATTTCCGGCAACGATTGCATAAGGTTCAACATTTTTTGTCACAACAGCTCTTGCTCCAATAAGCGCTCCATGACCGATTTTAATGCCTGGCAAAATCATCGCCTCAGATCCAATCCATACATCATGCCCAATCTCTGTGTCGCCGGCACCTTGATATCCATCGATAGCCTTTTCTCTATACTCCTCCTCAAAATAGAAAAATGGAAAAGAGCTGACCCAATCCATGCGGTGGCCCTGATTGCCAGCCATAATAAAAGATGCTCCTGAACCTATCGAGCAAAAATTGCCTATGATAAGCTTATCCACATCCGATCTATCCGGCATCAGATACCTGGCACAATCATCAAAAGCATGGCCGTGATAGTATCCTGAATAATAACTATAGCGACCCACGATAATATTAGGATTTGTAATTTGATCCTTTAAGTACTTGCCCATAAATGGGCTCTCGAAAAAATTGTACCTCATAGCTATCCCTGTAAATCTTTGAATCTATTTTCCCTACTGTGGTCACGTAGTGATCAAAAAGGCTGTAAACTAAATTTCTACCACAGAAAGCGACCTAAATCTATTAGAAATTTTTCCCAAATGATTTCCAGTCTCAGGAGGACTAACTGTTGGCATTATTATGAAACCAACACCTTTTTGAAGCTCAAAGCTGGGGTAGACGTAGTTGACAGGTTTGAGAGGCGCTTATGAAAACTAACCTAAGATTTTGTCGATGATTATCGTACTTGCCATTTACCTTCCAGGATGGTTATCGCTTTACCCGTGAGGTGCACTCGGTCTCCCTCAATCGAAATTCCTATCTCACCTCCTCGTGAGGACGCCTGATATGCAACAAACTTTGATTGATGTAATTTTTGCTGCCAATAATGGGCTAATTTACAATGAGCTGACCCAGTAACGGGATCTTCATTCACGCCTACTCTTGGAGCAAAAAAGCGAGAAACAAAATCATAACGTCCACTCCCCTTTGATGTTAAGATGATTCCGCGACACTCTATTTTAGCTAGTTCGTTTATGGAAGGAACAAAGTTTCGCAGCGCTTCTTCGGTTTCTACTTCCACTATAATATCATCATAAGCATGCACCGCCTGAACGATTTTCTCAAAGTTTTGGGTTATGGCAAGAGACGTAATGGGTGTTCCAATTTTTTGCAGAGGAAAATCAAGTGTATACTGATTTAAAGAAGAAAATACTTTTAATGGACCTGTAAGAGAATCAAAGACGATTTCTTTCTGAGAGACAAACTGCTCTTGATAAAGGATGTGAGCTGCTGCAAGCGTTGCATGTCCACAGAGTTTCACTTCAACCTTAGGCGTAAACCAACGAAGATGGAACCGATTAGAGTTTAATGGCTTAATAAATGCGGTCTCAGATAAATTCATTTCAGCTGCTATGAATTGACAGTTAGCATCTTCAGGAAATTCATCTACGATGGCAACCGCTGCTGGATTGCCAGCGTAAGGATGCTCAGCAAATGCATCCACGATCCAAATCTTCATTTCTCCTCCTTAATGTAGTTATAAACACTAGCCCTTGATGTGTTTAATTTTTGCGCAATAAATGGCGCAGCATTTTTAAAATTGAATATTCCTTTACGATATAAATGCTGTACCAACTCTTTTTTTTGTCTGCGATTCAAATGTTTTAACGAGAGCTGTCTTTCGTCTAGAAATAATTGTATAACAGCTGTTGCTTGCGCTTCACATTCAGCGCCAAAAATCTCAATGGGGTTTTCAGCTTCAACTTTTGTTTGTAAAAAAGCTTCTAAAAGCCGACACCCATCCTGAAAAAAACTGACATCTACATTTAAACAAATTAATCCAATGGCCTTCCCACTCTCATCTCTCATAGTGATGGAAGTGCATTTAAGAGGCCTCCCATCTCGATTTTTCTTATAGTAGGGGCTAAAATAATCAGGAAAATCTTTAATATTTACTTTTAGTTCTTTTAGGGGCGATGGCTCCCCAACTTCCCTTTGTGAAATATTGTGATAGATGGCCATGATTTTGCCTTGCTCGAGATCGTGAACAGCAGCTTCTATAAATGGATGAAACAGCTCGACGACTGCTTGAATAAATGGTTCATATTGTTTCCATAAACTTTCAAATTTAGTCATGTACTTCTCCTGTAGTATGCTCCATTATACCTTATGAATGGACATTTTGTCAAAAATAAACAGATTGACAAATTATGAAGAAGGAAATATCCTAGCTTCTATAAATATAGGAGTCATATATGCCTTGCTTAACAAAGGTTTCCAGATTATCCCATGTGCCTGGAATTGGAGTAGATCGAATGGGAAACGCGGCTGACGCAGCCAAAAATTCTGAAATTTTACGTTTAGAAAATCTAGATACCGACATTCCCCCTCCTTCAATTGCAATTGAAGTTACCCGTAATTCTATTGGCATGGATGAAAATAATAGCTACCTTCCCTTTCTTGGCCAAAACGAGCTCCGAAAAGCTGCCACCCAAAGGGTTTCTAGAGTCAGCGGGGTAGAATATGACTGGCAAACTGAATGCATCATCTCCGCTGGTGGAATGTCGGGGATTCTGAATTGTTTCCTGGCTACGATTGAACCAGGCGATGAGGTGATTGTAACCGATCCGGTCTATGCTGGGATCATTAATAGAATTCGGCTGGCTGGTGGAGTGCCTATTTTCGCCCCCCTTATTCCAACTCCTGAAGGATGGCGTTTAGATATCCCGGCGCTTGAGCAAGCGGCTTCTCCGCGCACAAAAATGGTCGTGGTTAGCCCAGGAATGCCCAGTGGTCACGTCTTAACCCAAGCAGAATGGGATGCCGTGGCAAAAGTATGCCTACAAACAGATGCGTGGCTGCTGTACGATGCTGCCATGGAGAGGATCCTGTACGATAACCGATCTATCATTCATCCAGCGTCTTTGCCCAACATGCGAGAACGAACAATAACAGTAGGAGCTGCTTCAAAAGAATTAAGAATGATTGGTTGGCGGGTGGGGTGGATTGTGGGACCTCAAAACATCATGAATGACATTGGGCTTGTCAGCATCTCCAATGTCGTCTGCCAGACTGGCACTAGCATGGCTGGCGTTGCTGCTGGTTTAAATGCTGCTGATGATGGGCTTAATAATGCTATTGCTGTTTGGGAAGAACGGCGCAATATTTTGCTTGAGGAACTAAAAGGTCTTCCAGTTATACCCCCACACGGAGGATGGTCCATGCTACTTAATACCGATGCTCTTGGAATTTCACCTGAGACGGCTGCCGATAAGCTCTTGCAGGAGGCAAAAATTGCTTCAACGCCCATGATTGGGTGGGGAAAAAATGCATCAAAATACTTGCGGTTTGTGTTTTCTAACGAACCAAAAGAGAGATTAAAAGGCCTAGGCAAAAGGATTAAGAAGACCCTAGAAAGCTATTGATTTAAGCGCAAACAAATCAATGAAGGCAATCCTGGTATTCTACCAGCTCCCTAATTTATCTTTCCTCGTAACGTATTCCACTGCACTTCTTAAAGCCATCTCTTCAACTAATTCGACTAAATCCCCATCATCTTTAGTTTCTAAATACCGCCGTTTCTTCTTAGCTACTTGTTTGTCATGTTCCATGAGCCCTGTTTCCTCAACAAGTCTTTGTTTAGGGAAATTAGATTGCTCTGCGTGGTAAAACTCATCTAGGTCTCTGGCGAATATCTCTACGGAATCCGGTTCCTTATCTTTTACATTACTTCTTGACGGCGCATAGTATTTACTGTGCAGAGAATCATCCTGCATACCTTGGTAATAGGGTTTTTCTTCATCAGTTGGATCATAAACTTGAAGAAAGCCGGCTAGATCTGGTTCTAATCGAGATTGAGTATCTACGATATCCTGCTCATCAGCCGAATCTGGCACCTCGTCTTTTTCTTCGATTGTGGATGCTTCGTCTGTTGTGATGTTAAAAAATTTACGCTTATAGGTGATTCCATCACGACGGCAATCCACTTGATCAACTTTGTTAACTAGCCTGCTGTGCACTCGCTGAATGGTTTCTTCGTTGTAAACCGATGGCCCGCTACCATCGATTTGTTCAACCTTTTTAAAAACAAAAGTCTGGGCGTTGTGAGCCTTGCGCTGTGCGCTCGCATTTGTCACGTCGAATGCATATCCAGGGAATTGGCAATTTTCGTCCAAGACAAAAGGCTTTTTCTTTTCAAGCCCATAGCTAGCCACAGTGGTGGCTTTGACTATATCATATTCATAGCCCTGAGAAACCGCTGAATATGAGCTTGGGCGTTGGCTACTTTGCAGTCTTTGATTCATTTGTTTGATAGTGATGCGAACCTCATCTCCACAATTTTGAACGCCTCGACAGGCTTTTAAAAATCGAATCAGCATAGAAGGTATACTTTGGGTATGATAGGATTTGCCATTATGTGGCATATTCCAGTAAATGCTATGAACAGGAAGATCCAGTTTTTTCATTTGTTCTGCATTTGTGGCATCAAAACCCAAAATGATCTTAACTCCAAGCTTTTGTAATCGGTCTATTCTCTCCCTTGTCTCAAGGTTTAACTGCTCTTTTGTCTTGAGTTCTGTTGCGGTTATTGAGGATGCAAACCCATTCCCAAACCTATTCAAAAATGCTTCAGTGAATGAAAAATTGCCTTCACCCACGAATAAATAACGTTTTCCGCTGCCTAACATATGGATACCTCCAGATAATTTTTGGGAACTATAGGTCAAGAATGAATATGACGCCAATATTTTTTTGTAGAAAAATCCACACACGAAGATATTTTGGTAGGACCAATTGCCAAGGCCGATTTTGTCTAGGACTTAGCGCCATCCAAAGCTAAATTCCGGAAAGTTTCATGGTTGATTTGAAAAAACAGTAGAAATTTTTGAAAGTACCTCCGGAGGAATATCCTGATCGTTACTCTCCATAAATCTCTTGTACTCCTCCAGCCGGCTTTCGTCTTTTGATTCACAATAGGAAATCATTGCATCTGATGCTAACTGACAAACAGCAGAAATATATGCTTTGAATTCCAAATTCGCCGAGATCAATAAGGTCTTAAAATTACTCCAGTATTTTGCTATTTCTGAGAGATCTGTTAGACGTTGATGGGGCTCTGGCGGAAAAAGAGTCTGATAGTAGTGCTTGATTTTCTCACGGAACTGAGTCATATAAACAATCGCATTTTCAAGCGCGGTAATAGTACTTTTAGGGCTTACTGTTTGACGTAGATGCTTACATTGGCTATCCCATCCCTCTCTCATGTAATCAATAGTTGCAACACCATGGAACTCCAAAAGATGGTTCACCAATTGCATCACTTGTGCTGGATTTTGTGATTCTACGGCTTTAGTAATCTCAGTGAAAAATAGTATCTGATCCGTTTTAATAGTGGCAATGTGTACATCCAGCTCTTCAAGAGTCTTCTGAACTGGAGACATTGCTGCTTGTACCAGTGCTTTTCTGGCTTTAAAAGCCTCGATTAAATTTTTATGACTCAAAGCGCGGTTAATCCTATCTTCAGCTTCACGTAGCGCAGCTTGTTCACGGTAGTTCTGAGTTAATAGATTAGAGGCTATTAGAAGGGCTTTTTGATCCCCACTAAGACCTGCGTTCTCCAAATCTTCCAACATTGATTTTTCTGCTTGTGAAGCTTTGCTTTGTAGATCTGAGGCAATTTTCGAATCCAATACGTCAAGGGCAACACGACTGCTTTTTACTCCAAAAAAATCTGAAAATTTATTTAAAAAGACATATGCACCGATAGCACCGATAGCTAAGCCTGCAAGACCCCAACGCCAACGCCCGTAAGCGCCGTCCAATTCTGAAAGTACTCTCATTCCCTACCCCTATGTTGAAGGTATTAATTTCATTTAATGTTCAACAGATATAGGGAAAATAAAGTTATAAGTACAGCAGTAATTGATCAGACTATTTTCTGACATGACTTTTTTACCTCTCTTTTCTGAAGAAATGAGAAGTTTAACTCAACAGCACAAATATCCCAAGTTGGACCTTGGAAAAGATGATAGTTAATTAGCTATTATTTTCTTGGATTGAGAAGCAGATACCTGCTCTAAGTTAGATATTAATGTGATAGTATTTGTTTGGTTGTATTTAGTTGCAAGATCAGTGGGCGTTTCTCCATTCTTATCCTCGGCCTTTGGATCGGCACCAAATTGAATAAGCAACCGCGTGATATTAGTATGATCTTTTGCTGCGGCATAGTGCAACGGAGTCCTACCACAAGTATCCCGACTATTAATAGGAATGTCTCTTGTAATCAAATGCAGAGCAAGCTCATAGTGGCCGTAATGCGCAGCCCTATTCAGTGCAACTAAATTTTTCGATTTAAAAGATGCTGTTGAATCCCTAAAGTTGCTTTTTAGCTTAAGCGCGCTAAAACACTGAAGAACAAGCTCGTATTGCTCACCATCTTGCAGAGCATCCCAATTTTCATTTTTTAAATGAATTTGGACAATATCGACTACAGTTGGTCTTTTTATTTTATTTAAAGGATTCATAATATATTATTATAATTTAATAATACTTTTAATACAATGTATAAATAATTATTTAATTAAAATTGATTCAAAAAACGTATGTCATTGTTGGTGAAGAGGCGAATATCCGAAATTCCATGCCTTAGCTGCACTAAACGCTCAACTCCCCCACCCCAGGCAAAGCCAGAATGCATTTCAGGATCGATGCCACCCTGTTTTAGTACTTCAGGATGTACCATGCCCGCACCACAAACTTCTAGCCAGCCCGTGTGCTTACAAAGGCGGCAGCCACTGCCTCCGCAGCTGGTGCACTTAATATCGACTTCAATACCTGGCTCCACAAATGGAAAGTAACTAGCACGCACGCGCATTTCAACATTGGAGTTGAAGATTTTAGAATAAAACTCTTCCAAAGTCGACAGTAAATCCCCCATGGTCACGTTTTGATCGACGTAAAAGACATCGATTTGGTGAAAAAGAACGTGAGAGCGCGTAGTGATGGTTTCGTTGCGGTAGCATTTTCCAGGTGATACGACGCGAATAGGAGGCTTATGGGCTTCCATGATCCGCTGTTGGATGTTCGTGGTATGGGAGCGGAGCAAAACATCTTTGGAGATGTAAAAAGTATCTTGCATGTCGAGAGCTGGATGGTCCGGAGGAAAATTTAAGCCCCAATAATTGTAGTATTCAGATTCAATATCAGGCGAATATTGAACCGAAAAGCCCATCCCTTGCAGTATGCCAAGGGCTTCATCGATCATTTGGGTTATAGGATGAATTTTGCCTAGAAAACGCCTGCGACCAGGTTCGGTTACATCAATATTTTCATTTTTTAGCTGGGTTGCTAATTCTGCATGATGGGCCAGCTGGGACTGGTTTTCTAGCGCACAAGTAATTTCGCTTTTGAGATCGTTGATCCACTTACCTGCTTTAGGACGCTCTTCGGGCGTGCAATCCTTGAGGTTTTTCATTAGATCTTGCAGAGGGCCTTTGCGGCCAAGATAACGGACACGTAAATTCTCAAGCTCAGTTGTATTCTGAGCTTGAGTTAATTCTGACCGAAACTGCAGTAGCAGTTTATTGATTTGCTCTTTCAAGCTCTACACTAGGCCTTGTTTGGCAAGATCAGCAACTGCTGTAAAGCTTGCCGGGTCACGAATAGCCATTTCGGCCAAGACTTTACGGTTAAGCGTGCATTTAGCTTTTATTAGACCATTGATCATTTTGCTGTATGACATTCCGTTAATCTTTGCTGCCACGCCAATGCGAGTAATCCAAAGACGACGAAAATTACGCTTTGTATGCTTGCGGTGCTCAGTAGCAAAAGCCATTGCTTTCATTACGGCATCTTTAGCCTGGCGGAAGTGGTTTTTGCGGTCCCCAAAGAATCCTTTGGCTCTTTTCAATAGACGCTTACGTCGACGGCGCGATGCGACCGCATTCGTTACACGTACCATGATAACTCCTTATCGTTAAATTTTATACGCCCATCATCATTTTATATTTTGATGCATGGGATGCTGTTACGAGGACTGGCTTTCCAAGCTGACGCTTGCGCTTTTTTGACTTACGGGTTAGCAAATGGCGCTTTCCCTGCTTATGACGCATTAGTTTGCCTGTACCAGTCGCTTTAAACCGTGCAGCGACTGCTTTACGAGTTTTCATCTTAGGCACTGTTCTTCTCCTAAAAATTTAGTTTACACCTAGTTAGGTATTGGCTTAAACATACACCCTTTCAGGCATTTAGTTCAACAGAAAAACCCTTGAGACCTGAGTTATGGGTTTATATCATTCATCTTCAGGCATCTTAGGCGCCATCTTGCACCCTTTTTGTGCTCATCTATAGCTTTTTGGCTATGGAATCGCAAAAAATGTCACAATCTGTCACCTAATCTACTCTGAATCTAAACAATCCAAACCCATAACTCAGGTTTGAGAGGATTTTATTCTCCGATCTAGGCCCAATTGTAAGCATTTTTACAGACTGCAGGAGGACCTTCCTTTCGGAAGGCCCCCAAGCAAACATTCAAAATATCAATTTTTTATTTTTTCTTAGATGTGGGCGATATGACTGTTGAAAGCATCCGACCCATCATTTTAAGTGGCGCTTCTTTAGCTCCAAGATCTTCGACTTCCTCTAGAAACTTTTCTACCACCCTACGACCAATTTCTGGGTGGGCCATTTCACGGCCACGAAACTGACAGGTGAGGCGAACTTTATCGCCTTTAGCTAGGAATTCCCTAGCCCGTTTGATTTTGGTCTGGAGATCGTGATCGTCAATATTGGGTTTAATTTTAACTTCTTTGACTTTGGTCTGATGCTGGCCTTTTTTTTGCTCTTTTTCACGTTTGGCTTGTTCATAGCGAAATTTACCATAATCGATAATTTTACAGACGGGAGGACTGGCATTGGGTGAAATTTCAACTAAGTCAAGACCTGCGGCCTCAGCTAGCTTCAGTGCATCGTAAGCCGACATCACGCCTAGCTGTGCACCTTCATTATCAATCACGCGAATTTTTGGTGATCGTATGGCGCGGTTAACGCGATGTTCTGGTTCGTTCGTTCGTTGTTTCATAGTTATGATCTTTTCAGCATAGCAGCTCCTCACAATTGTTCTCAATCATAAGCGCATATAAGCGCTCAAGTGAAGCATAACATAATTTTTCAGTTCCAATACACCAAAAAGTGCCGTAAGCATCAGGAGTTGTGAATTTTTCTTGGTTTTTGGTGATCTGCAGTCCAAAAGATGATAGAAATTTTTCTACTGCACCTGGTGGTGGATTATGAAGTTGACAAGCTAAAGCGGTGGGTAGATCGAGCAAGCCAGCTATCCCCTCCCCATCCTCTATGGAGATCATTTTGCCACAAAATCCGTTTGAAGGCAGCTTGGGACCGTCATAGATTTGCCCCCCATTTTCATGCATCCATTGGCGCCATTTACAGATAAGATTGAAACGCATTGATTCATGTTTTTGGGACCAGCAAATTTCTGAATCTACGACTTCAAATTGCCGCATATGGTCATTTTTTTTACAAGTTTGGTATTTTTTTACATATGCCTTGGTTTCAGCGGATGTTTCATGGGCAGCACCAATAATCCTCACTTGATCGTCTTCTTGTTCACAGTCAAGCAAGCGCAATCCTCCGATGGTTTCGGCACAGGGAAAGGGACAAAAATCGACGAAATCTCCAATTTGAACCATGCTTACTATGTTTTTTCCATAGGATTTGGCAAGATCAGCTCTTAAGACTTGATGAGAGGAGCGCAAGTATTCAGCAGCGTTACTTCCAACCATTTCCATTCTTTTGGGGGCCGGCAAACGAAAAATACGCTCTTCAATGTGAGGGAAGGCTTCTTTGGAGAAACTTTTAGGGATGATGGCATCTACGCTAAAACCATAGCGTTGATGACGGGCCTCAATCAACGTGACTTTAGGGAAAAGAGAAACAAGAGCCGCAGCGGTTAGCTCTGCAGCGATTTGCGAAATTTTCGGGTCTATCACATGGGATATAGCTGACTCGAACAGCTGACCTCCACGATGTCAACGTGGCGCTCTAACCAACTGAGCTAATACCCCGAAAAACGTTTTTAGAGTATAATACAGAAAATGAATACTGCGCAACTACCAATTCTTGGACATTTGCAGCTGGCCCACCATCTTTGGGACCTGCTCTTACAGCCCACGGATTGGGCTATAGATGCCACCTGCGGTAATGGCCATGATGCACTTTTTTTGTCAAAACGGACATCCAAGCTCTTTTGCATGGATATTCAACCAGCGGCAATAGAGACTACTAGGTTAAAGGTTCCAAGTGCTGAGATGTATTTGGGTTGCCATAGCCAGCTCCCGGAGGAGGCGTTTAAACCTAATTTAAAGCTTATTACGTACAATTTGGGGTATTTACCAGGTGGTGACAAGACTTTGACCACAAAGCTTGATACAACGCTTGAGAGCCTTAAAAAAGCGCTTGATCTGATGCCCGTTGGCGCAGCTGTAAGCATCACTTTTTATCCTGGTCATAATGAAGGACTTAATGAAATGGAAAAAATCACTCCTTTCATAAAAGACCTTAATTCTAAGTCCTTCACTGTTAGCACCCATGAATGGATTAATCGAAATAAAGCACCTGTTTTATCATTAATATTGAAAACAAATTAATTATTTGATATAATGATACTATGTTTACTGAACTAAAATTAATTGATGAAAATATCAGTCAAATTCAAAAAGAGCTTAAAGGTTCTTTTGTAAAGCCAGAAGTTTTGCTTCACCTTGCCGACCAAATTGATGCCATTTACGCTTTCATTCAAAGAATGGATAACCCCGACGCCGGACCCCAATTTCGCGCTGAAATCGAAAAACACAAAACAGCACTTATTGAGCTTTTTGGCAGGTGGCAAACGTTATTTATCGATGCCGAAATCACGCAAATCGCCGAGGACGCCCAGCAGCTATCTGAACAGGGGAAAAACCCTCAAGTTCAAAAAAAATTACGCGCACTTGGCGCAAAAATTCAAGCTATTTATGCCGATGAAGGTTTATCCTTAGAAAACCAACTTATGGTGACGCTTGCAAGGCGCTTTATTGCCAAAGGACTAGACTTGCTCCACAAAATCCCCTCCCCTCCAGATCTGCCACCCATGTCAGTTGATGAAATTACCGAAATGACGTTACATCTACTTGACATCGGTCGCCATTTTTATGATGGCCGTATAGGATGTGGTTTAAAACTCTATAATGCCCTCATCCCACGCCATAAACTCGGTATCAAGCTCTATTTCGATATTCTGGAAGGAGATGAAAAAGATTTTATCTCGTCCGATTTTGCAGCCATAAAGGCCGCTTCCGTTAAAATTATGCAAGCGATCATAGCCTATATAAAACAAGTTATTCAGGGTGTTTTCGACGGAAATTATGCCGATGCCACAGAGCTAGAACTGCTGTTTACAAGTAAAGGCAGCACCTCTTCCATCAAGTAAAACGATCCACAAATCAAAATAATCCCCCCATCCTCCTTGGCTTTGAGGTGGGCATCTGCCAAAGCATCGCCAGCAGATGTGTATTTTTTTGCCTGGGAGTAGCCAGACTTAGCTAGCAATTGGAGCAATGTATCAGCGGGCATCAAACGCTTTTTCTTCGGTTCGGGTAAGTAGATGTGTTTGGCTGCGCTGGCCAGTTGGGTCAAACAGTTTTCGTAGTCCTTATCGTTACACATTCCAAAAACCACGTGAATTGGTTTGCCCGAAAATCGCTGTGTCATCGCCTCCAATAGCCTTCTAATACCATCAAAATTATGAGCCACATCCACAATGACTGGAAAATCTTTATACCGCATTTCTTGAAAGCGGCAAGGGGGAATTGCCTCTAGCGCTTTTTCAATTATGGAATCATTAAGGGCATACTTTGTCGATAAGATTTGCAGTGCTTTTTTGGCCACCGCGCGATTTTCATCTTCGAAACTTCCGGCAGTTTGAGCGACTTGGTAGAAGGGCGCCTGCTGCTTGTCAATGATTGAAAAGATTGAGTTGTAGTGCACTGTAGGGCCTAAAACAACTGGGGTTTTTTCTCGTATAATTCCGCCCTTTTGCTCGGCAATTAGCTCTAAGGTATCACCAAGTACCCAAGCGTGATCATTACCAATGCTTGTGATCACCGATAAAATTGGAGCAATGATGTTGGTTGCATCCGTGCGTCCACCGAGCCCTACCTCAAAAACCGCAACATCGATTTTGCTTTCGTAGAAATACATGCATGCTAGATTCGTCACTAGTTCAAAAAATGTTGGCCTGAGCTTGAGCGTTTTAACTAAATCAAAGAGCGTTTCTAAACCGCTTGCGACATCTTCTTGGCTAATCAACTCCCCATTGATGCTAATGCGTTCGCAAAATGAGAGTAAATGCGG
Organism: Chlamydiales bacterium; assembly: GCA_024233455.1. Classification (GTDB taxonomy): domain Bacteria; phylum Chlamydiota; class Chlamydiia; order Chlamydiales; family JACKPQ01; genus JACKPP01. The sequence goes on along the minus strand of JACKPP010000002.1, from coordinate 68,656 downwards.
TGATATGAAAAGACCTACTTTCAAACCTGAAAGCTCCAAACCTTTGGCAATTTTTGTAGTAACCGAGCCTTTACCATTCGTCCCAGCTACATGTATGGAAGGGAAGGATCTGGCCGGGAAGTTGAGAACTTGGTCCAGAAGAGGCGCACACTTATTTACGGCTTTTCCACACCGAAATAGATTGATTTTGTATAGATGTTCGAGGGCTTGTTCATAAGTTGAAGATTTTTTGGAAAAAAGGCCATGTGGCATAGCGTGAACCAATTTTGGTTTCAGGTTTAATACCCCCATGATAGTCTGAACCGCCACTAATAAGCCAGTTTTTTTCACATGCAATTTTAACCCACTTTTCAATTTGATCGGCAGAAAAATTGCCGTAGTAGCATTCTATCCCATCAAAAGGCATAGCCAGAAGAGCATTTAGGGTGCGCCGGCGCCTTATAAGGTGAGGATGAGCAATAAATGCTTTTCCTTTTACCGTATGAAGGATCTCAATGCTCTCTTCAACACTGAACGAGCTGCTAGGTACAAAAGCTGGCTTGCCATCTCCCAAATAGCGCGCAAAGGCATCCCTGACATCGTGAACGTAGCCTTTTTGGGCAAGTTTTTCGGCAATGTGAGGACGACCAATCCCCCATTTTGGCTTCCCATTGCCGTCAAATAACCAATCGCTGCCAACGGGCATTCCCATTTTTTCTAGCAGGGCAATGACTTCTTTGTTGCGAACAAACCGCCGCTCTTGGTGTTTTTGACAAAATGCTTTCAACCTTACGTCGGTATGATCAAAACCATACCCCAAAATATGCACATTTTCTTTCTTATCATGAAGACACGAAAGTTCGATCCCCGTGCCCAGTAAAAGACCCAATGCGCGGGCTTTTTCAAAGAGGGCATCAGTGTAGGCCATAAGCGTATCGTGATCGGTAATCGAAAGGCCTGACAAACCAGCTTCTTTGGCCAAATAGAGCAGCTCTTCTGGAGAGTCGGTCCCATCAGACATGGTGCTATGACAATGTAAATCCGCTCTAAATTCCAATACGTCTTACCTCTATTGCTAACTCATATCCCGTTTTTTCTTTGACGATGGATTGAATTTTTTCAATGAGTTTAAGGGCCTGATCTGCCGTACCTTGACCTTTATTGACCAAAAAATTGGCGTGTAATAGTGACACTTCCATATCCCCTACTGATAGCCCTTTAAGCCCACACTTTTCAATTAAAGCGCCGGCACCTTCTTGTCCTGGATTGCGAAAGACGCAGCCACAGGTTTTTTCACCATACGGCTGAGTTGATGTTCGGTAGCGAACTAAATCCAGTTGGTGTTGCTTAGCATCTTGACATTTTTCCACTCTAAAACGCGCCGAAACGATAGCCCCGGTCATCGATTGAAAGGGTGAAGTGCGATACGAAAATTCTAGGTCGCTTCGAGTAAAAACTTTCCTGCCCCTTTCAGAAATAAATTCCACTTCCGTAAGCACATCGCAAGTCTGACTATCTCCTGCGCCAGCATTCATAAAAACTGCGCCACCCACAGTCCCTGGAATTCCCGAGGCAAATTCCAAGCCCTTCCACCCATTCCTCGCCGTCAAAGCACCCAGCCTGGAAAAACTGTAACCAGAGCCTACATAGATCTGACCACCTTCTTGCTCCAAAAAATCGATTTTATTTAAAATAACGAGACCGTCGAATCCTGCATCGTCGAATAAACAATTAGACCCTTTGCCAATAATAAGGTAGCGCATCCCCAGGCTAAGCGCCTCACACATTTCATCTACGGTACGTACAACGGTAAAGAGTTTGGCTGGACCGCCAATCCCCCACGTCGAATAGTCTTTAAGTAGTTGATTTTTCTGGAATGTGAGCATCAAGCACCGCGTTAATAAACGAAGCACTTTCTTTTGTCGCAAATTTGCGGCAGAGGCGAATCGCTTCGGAAACAGCGACCTTAGAAGGAATCGCATCATCAAAAAGAAGCTCAAAAGCTCCGAGGCGTAAAATAGTCAGCTCGGCCTTTGGAATGCGATCCAAGGCGTATTCTGTTGCTGTTTGCTCAATCAAAACGTCCATTTCGGGTGCCTTTTCCATCACGGCAGTGGCCCGTGCTAATGCAGATCTGGCGTCTGTTTTGTTGATTTTGAGCTCTTTTTGGATCAAAGCGAGCATATCTTCTGTCCCATGCTCAAGGGCAAAACACATTTGAAATACAGCTTCTCTCATTTTTCTTTGATCCATGAAAAGATTATATCACAAACTACACCTGAACATCCAGGCCATTTTCTCGTGGACAGCTAATCTCTTATTAATAAAATCTGCTGTTGCTCCATCTTTAACCCTCTCAACTTCAGGTAAATGCTTTCTTAAATACCGAATAATGGCTTCATGATCCTCAATTTGTTGCCTGATCATCGGCTCTAGTTGTTTTTGAGCATCTTCTTCATCTTGAATAAAACTCTTTTTTTTAAACTGTCCTAATCCCCCCTCCACATGATGGCCAAGAGCTCTAATCCTTTCGGCCATTTCATCGATAGCGCCGGCCAATTCTTCGTATTGATTCTGGAATAAAAGATGCATCGAATAAAACTCTTTTCCCCTCAAATTCCAGTGGTAGTTTTGCGTTTTCAAATAAAAACTATATGTACTTGCTAGTAATTCGTACAAAATTGCTGAAATTTGCTTCCTTTGCTCTTCACTCAGTGCGGTATCCATGACTTCCTCCTTGCTAAATTTCTCACAATAGACTATAAACATTTTTTTATGCTTGGAATATTTTTAGACACCGAAACCAATGGTCTCAATCCTAGGCGTCACTGCCCCTTAGAGATTGCCATCGTCATCCAAAACTTGCAATCAGGCAAAGAATACGCCTCATATGAGGCCATCATCGCTCAGCCCCAGTCAAAATGGGATCAAAGTGATACCGAAAGTCTTGCCGTAAATGGATTCACCTGGGAAGAAGTACAAGCTGGCAAACCCATCGACTTAGTTGCATCAGAAATACTAGCCCTTCTGAAATCCTGTGATATCAAAAGAGGTAAAGCGGTGTTCATCTGCCAAAATCCCTCTTTTGATCGAGCCTTCTTTTCCCAAATTATCGATATTGATAAGCAAGAAGCCATTAAGCTCCCCTACCACTGGCTCGACCTGGCCTCCATGTATTGGGCCAAAGCCCATGAGCCTTGGCGCAACGGTATCTCCAAAGACGCCATAGCCAGCGCCCACAAGCTTGCTCCTGAGGCCAAACCGCACCGGGCAATGAACGGCACACGTCACCTCATCGCCTGCTACTGGGCAGTCCTTAAACGCCCGTAGTTGCCTTTGGAAGCTTGACCCTCCTTATTTGATAAGTGTAGCGTCCACTTCTGCACATACTTCACCCTGAATAAGACACGTCCGACCCTTTCTATATTCAGACTTATCTGAATATACAGATTAGGGGAATAAGGCAGACGTGGTTTTGAGCTTGATACCCCGTTGACTAGCTTCTAGAGCGTCGGCAAGGCGTATGTGGAGCTCTTCTAACGAGGGAAGCGGTTTTTGCAGTTGGCACTGCAAAAGATCAATGTGGTCCTTGAAAAAGAGGTGCTGGGTTGAGCCACCAGCTTTTAGCAAGTGCAAATCCCGGTACCAGTAATGCAAAAGAGGTAGCAGTTCTTCAGGTTCACCGTCAAGAGGAGTTCTATGGGTTATAAAGTCAATAATAGGCTTAGGATCGAGCGTACCCTCTAAGAGTTTTTCAGCACGGGAAAGAGAGCCCTGTGACAGGATAGCCAATTTGTCTAGGTCAGTGCGATCGGTGCGAGCTGATAGAAAGGCCAGGATGTCTAATTTAGAAAGAGGTTGAAATGGAACTACGGAGCAGCGGGACAAGATGGTTGGCAAAAGTTTGTCAGAGTTGCTAGAGGTAAGAATAAGGAGGCCATAAGATGGAGGCTCTTCAAGAATTTTAAGCAGTGCATTGGCAGCATAAGTGTACATCCGATCACAATCGGCAATGATAAAGATTTTGCGATTGGCCTCGTAGGGAGGAAGGGCAAAGCTGTCAATCAGCGCGCGGATGTTATCGATGGGGTGCAGGTTTGTTTTGCCTTCTGGCTCAAGTATGCGCAGGTCGGGATGATCCAATCTTGAAGACTTTAAGAGGGTTTTGGCAAAGGTTTTGGCAATGGTGGATTTACCGACACCTTCAGGGCCAGAAAAAAGAAGAACTGATGGCACCGCATCCGATGCAAGAAGTTTAGCAAGGTGTTTTTGAGCGGCTTGGTTACCGAGGAAGCGCTGCAACTGCTGCATGAAAAACCTCGTCTGCTGATTTATTCCCATTTAGGACGGTAAAGCGGTGGGGGTCCCGCTCTGATAGCGCGAGAAACGCCTCACGTACTTTAACATGAAAGTTGAGAGCTTCGTTTTCGATCCGATCAAATGTATCCCCACGATTTTCAATAACGCGTCTTAAACCTTCGGGAGGATCGAGGTCAATAAAGAAGGTAAGATCAGGCACTAGACCACCTGCGGCAAAGTGGCACAGCTCTTCGAGTCTATCGGTGGAGTGTCCCCTGGCCAGCCCTTGATAGGCAAGCGTAGAGTCGGTAAAACGGTCGCATAGGACAATCTTACCTTGCTCTAGAGCTGGTTTGATGACGCCTTCAACATGTTGAGCCCGGTCTGCTAAAAAGAGAAACAGTTCTGTGCGGGATTTTATTTCAAATTCCTGCCCGTGCAGGATAAGGCGGCGTATTTCCTGGCCAAGAGGCGTTCCCCCCGGCTCTCGTGTTTTGACCACCTGCTTGCCACTGGCAATGAGGTGGTCATAAAGGCGGTTTTGAAGTGTTGTTTTGCCAGCTCCTTCCCCGCCCTCAATCGTAATAAACACTACTCTTCAGTCTCTACTTCTGCTTTTTCGATGTTCTCAAGTTTTTGCAGGCCGACGATACAGTCGTCCTTTTCTTTGAGGTTCACCAGGCGTACACCTTGTGTAGAGCGACCCAAAACGCGGATGTCTTTCATGGAAAGGCGCAGGGTTTGACCGGTAGCTGACATGACCAAAGCACTGTCTAGATCATCGACAGATACAGCTCCCACTACGGCGCCATTGCGAAGAGAGGTGATAATAGAGCGCACACCTACACCGCCACGTTTGGTCTGGCGGAAGTCTTTGACACTAGAGCGTTTTCCAAAACCGCGCTCACATACAATCAGTAACGTTTCATCGCCTTTTACAATTTCACAAGAAACGACAGCATCGTTAGGATCTTTTAGGAAGGCGCCGCGTACACCACGTGAAACTCGACCCATAGGACGCACTTGGTCTTGCTCAAAACGCACAGCCATACCGTTACGGGTAAAGAGCATGATCTGTTCATCATCATGAACAAGACGGGCCGCAATCACTTCGTCTCCCTCGTCAATGTTGATGGCAAAGACACCTTTGCGGCGAGGATTATTGTAGGCCGATAGTTCGGTTTTTTTGACCACACCTCGCTTGGTAGCGTTAAGGATGTAACCTGGTTGGTCAAAGTCTTTAATGCGCAAGATAGCGGCAACTTTTTCACCCTGGCTTAAGCCCTCTAAAAGATTGACGATCGGCTTTCCTTTTGATCTGCGACCAGCTTCTGGCACTTGCCAGGCTTTGATCCAGTGGCAACGACCCAAATTGGTAAAGATAAGCAGGTATTGATGGTTAGTGGCAACGTAAATATCTTTGAGCACGTCGGTTTCTTTTTTCATTTCCATGCCAACTACACCTTGACCACCCCGTTTTTGCTCACGGAAGGTAGCAACAGGCATCCGTTTGATGTAATCATCGTTTGAAATGGCAATAATCACTTGATCGTCAGGAATGAGGTCCTCCATGGAGAACTCCCCTTCAGCTGCAATGATCCGCGTTTTACGCTCAGATTTTTCTTTCTTTTTTAGATCATCGAGTTCTTCTTTGATGATACCGCGCACAATAGCTTCAGAAGCTAGAATTTCACGGTAACGCTTAATTTTTTCTTGAAGCTCTTTGTATTCTTCTTCAATCTTATCGCGCTCTAAACCGGTGAGTTGGTAGAGACGCAATTCTAAGACAGCTGTGGCTTGACGATCAGAAAATTCGTACCTTGCCATAAGCTCTTGTTTGGCAATATCGCGATTTTCAGAGGCTCTGATGAGTTTGACAATTTCGTCTAGATTATCGAGTGCTTTTAGATAACCTTCTAAAACGTGTGCTCTTGCTTCTGCTTTATTCAATTCGTAGCGTGTACGTCTGCGAATGACCTCAATACGATGTGCAATCCAAGCAGCAATCATCTGCTTCACATTCATGGTGCGGGGCAAGCCTTTATCCAAAGCTAGCATGTTGCAACCGAATGTGACCTGCATGTCAGTAAATTTGTAAAGCTGGTTGATGGTCACATCAGGGATTTCGCCTCGTTTTAGTTCTATGACAATACGCATTCCGTCTTTGTCAGACTCATCGCGTATATCAGCGATACCCGGCATAGCTTTATCATTGACAAGCTCTGCAATTCTTTCAATCAGACGGGCTTTGTTCACGTTGTAGGGAAGCTCATCAATGACTAGGCGCTCTCGATCGCTATCCCGCTGCTCGGTGTGTATCACCCCTCGCAGAATGACTTTACCTCGACCGGTGTGAAAGGCTTCTTTAACTCCACGGTAACCACAAATCACGCCTCCTGTTGGAAAGTCAGGCGCTGGCATTACTTCCATGATCTGATCGACAGACGTGCTAGGGTCATCTATCACTAGATTCGTCGCTTCAATCAGCTCGTTTAGGTTGTGCGGTGGAATGTTCGTAGCCATACCAACGGCAATACCAGAGGAACCATTACAGAGTAGATTAGGAAATTTTGCAGGAAAAACAAGGGGCTCTTTTTTTGTTTCGTCGTAGTTAGGAGCGTAATCGACAGTTTCTTTATCTAGATCTTCCATGAGCGCCATAGACGCAGCAGTGAGCCTAGCTTCCGTATAACGCATGGCAGCTGGAGGGTCTCCATCGACCGAACCAAAGTTACCCTGTCCCTGAATGAGCGTATAGCGCATCACCCAGTCTTGAGCAAGACGCACCAGGGTCGGGTAAATAACGCTTTCACCATGAGGGTGAAAGTCACCGGATGTATCACCGCAAATTTTAGCACATTTTCGGTGTTTGGCACCGGGAGAGAGGTTTAGTTGACGCATAGCGTAAAGCACCCTACGCTGCGAGGGTTTGAGGCCATCGCGCACATCTGGCAAGGCACGCGAGATGATAACGGACATCGAGTAACGCAAGTAACTCGTTTTCATCTCCTCTTCCACGTTGCGTGGGATGATCAATTCACCTTCGGTATAACTCATTCAATTCCTCTTTAAATATCCAAATTTTTAACTGATAGCGCGTGGCTTTCGATAAAGGCTCTGCGTGGGGGCACTTCGTCACCCATAAGCATGGTAAACATGTGGTCTGCTGCAATGGCATCGGGCAGTTCAACTCGGACAAGGGTGCGTTTGGCAGGATCCATCGTCGTCTCCCACAGTTGATCTGCGTTCATCTCACCCAAACCTTTATAGCGCTGGATTTCAATCCCCTTGCGACCAACTTCTCTCAGTGTATCTATGCATTCTTTGAGCGTGTAAATCTCGGTGGTATTTTGCTCTTCATCCATGATATCGAGCATTTTGCCATTGGCCACCAAGTACTGATCAATTCCAAATCCGTAGAGTGCAAACTCACTTTTAAGTTTGCTTAAATCCTCTTCACTAAATAGCTCCGTGGCAGATAATGGTCTCGGATGAAAGACCAGCATATCTGCTGTGCGCTCAGCTTCAGGAATAGAGGCCAAGGTTTCATCAAATTCAATTCGTTGAATCTCTTCATTGCGTTTTTTAATCTCGGCAAATTCTTCACTTGAGTAAACAAACTTCTTCTCATCACCAAGAGAAACTAAGTATTGAGGAAGCGCCCCAGATGCATTGCGAGCAGCTAGAAACTCACGGAAAGGAATGCCTTTGCGCTCAATTGAGAGCATCAGTTTTTCCACATCCATGATGGCTTTAAGTAATTTTTGAACTTCTTTTTTCTCCAGAGGCTCGCTATGGGCAGCAAGTTTTAAATGGGACTCTGAAAGACTTAAGCTCATTAAATATTCATCCATCTCTTCTTCAGTATGGATGTAACGCTTCGTTTTTTTGCGAGAGACCCGGTATAACGGAGGTTGAGCAATATAGACGAATCCATTTTCTACCAGCGCCAACATGTGGCGGTAGAAGAAAGTCAAAAGGAGTGTGCGAATATGCGAGCCGTCAACGTCGGCATCGGTCATGATGATGATTTTATGGTAGCGCAATTTGGCTAAATCAAAGTTGTCCTTTCCAATACCGCAACCAAAAGCAGAAATCATGGTGCCCACTTCTTCGTTTTTAAGCACTTTTTCCAGACGCGATTTTTCAACGTTTAGGATCTTACCGCGGATGGGCAAAATCGCTTGGAATCTGCGATCTCTGCCACCCTTGGCCGAACCGCCCGCTGAATCCCCCTCGACAATGTAGATTTCGCAAACTTCGGGGTTGCTCTCTTGGCAATCAGAAAGCTTACCTGGAAGGCGTGAAGAGTCAAGAGCTGTCTTGCGCAGGGTGAGCTCCCTAGCTTTACGCGCTGCTTCCCTGGCCTGTGCGGCAAGCACACCCTTATCGCAAATGGCTTTGGCAACTTGTGGATTTTCAGCTAAATAAGTACTGATTGCTTCACCACAAATTTGCTGCACCACAGAAGCTACTTCGCTATTACCTAAACGTTGCTTGGTTTGTCCCTCAAATTGAGGATTAGGCACCTTGACAGATACTACCGCTACTAGACCTTCACGCAGATCTTCTCCCGTTACCGAAACTTTGGTATTTTTAAGAAAATTACCCTGCTTAATATAGGTATTTAATGAACGGGTAAGAGCCGTGGAAAAGCCTGTTAGGTGCGTACCCCCTTGGCGGGTTGAAATATTGTTCACAAAAGAATAGAGCGATTCGGAATAACTTTCATTCCACTGCATTGACACTTCAAATTCAATCGGACCATCGCTCATCTCTTTTTGACCAGAGATGTAAATAGGTTCTGGATGAAGCGGTTTTTTGTTTTCGTTTAAAAACTGCACAAACGAGACCAGTCCGCCCTCGTAGTTGAAGAGAAGCTCTTTGTGATCTTCGTCGCGCTCATCGCGCAAAGTGATGGATATTCCCTTGTTCAAAAATGCGAGTTCACGCAGACGTTTGACCAAGATATCCCATTCAAATTTGGTAACTGAAAAAAGCGTGTCATCGGGTGTGAATTCAATTTTTGTACCGCGTTTGTCAGTTGCACCCAGTTGCGTGAGTGGATGAGTGACTTTACCTCTTGAAAAATCGATGGTGTGAACTGCGCCATCTTTGTAGACTTCTACGTGCAATCTTTTAGAAAGGGCATTTACGCAAGACACACCAACGCCATGCAATCCACCAGACACCTTATAGGTATCTTTGTCGAATTTACCACCAGCGTGCAAAACGGTCATGACCACTTCAACTGCTGAAACATCGCGTCCCATTTTCTTTGATTCTTTCTCGTGTTTGCCGATCGGAATTCCACGACCATTATCCTCAACAGTTGCCGAACCGTCTTTTTTAAGCACAACATTAATTGTGTCACAATAGCCGGCCATTGCTTCATCGATACAGTTATCGACAACTTCGTAGAGCAGCTGGTGTAAACCATTTGAAGAGGTGTCACCGATATACATACCGGGACGTTCGCGAACCGCTTGCAAACCTTCTAGTACAGTGATCGAACTAGCATTGTAATCTTTGTCATTCTTGGCGTCTTTTTTGGCCATTGTGGTCATTCCTATTACCCTATTCTAAAGATGATGTTCTTAACTCCTGCGTTTGGAAAACGCTTTCTCAGCTCTCCAATTAAACGCTGCTTTTCATACTGCTGTAAAATACCCAAAAGCGTTGAGCTTTGCACTTTAACAAACAGTGTTCCCTCGTCAAACTTTACTGCTCTGGACATCGCTGCAATTTTCTCTCCAACAATTCCATCCCAGGCCTTCACAATCAGGTCGGGTCTAAGAGCCTGCTTACCTTGAATTTTGAGCAACACCTTGGGCAAAAGCTCATTTAACGAGCGCCCTGTCGGCTTAATTCCATTATAAGACCTAGGAACCCGCTGCTCGTCCTTCATTTGCGTCATTGTATCGACTACGCATTAAAAAAGCAACTTGCAAAAACCCGCTCTTCTTTGCTATCATGATAGCAATGAAAATCACATTAGTGACACTTACAGCCCTTTGCCTTTTTGGTTGCAATTCGCAAACCAATCTATCGCTAGAAGACGCTGAAAAAGCTTTTTTACGCACCTATGCTACGCAAGCTTTAAACGACTTTCATCTGCAATACTTAGGAGCAACTTCCCCGCCTGGCGACACGATCGAGGCATTCGGCGCTCGGTACATGACCAAAGAGCTTCACACTCTGGATCAAGCGCGGGATTTAGTGAAAACTTCGTCTGAGCGCTTCATTCAAGAAGCCAATAAAGACCCCAATTTAAAAAAATATTTCAAAGAATCAATTTTTGATTTGTCTCAATTAGATTACTATATTTCATTTTGGGATGAAAACACTGACAGACCTCCCAAGCCTTACGTAGCATTAGCTACAGTAAAAGAGGGACAAATCACCTATTATTTTAAGAGTGATGATAGCGAATTTCTAGACAACGCTGCCACCATCACCGAATCCTTAAACTAGGGCTTTGAAGCACTTTTTTTAAAATTGCCCCGAAATAAATGAACTCAGACTGTCCTAGCAGGAATATCTACTTTCTCGTGGTAGATATGCATTGAATATGGAGGTGGCGCATCTGTTTCGGCTGCAAACTCTGCTGCACTAGCATCGTCTCTTCTCATTCTCTGGAAATTGAGTAATTTTGGCAGTCTGTCCTTATATAGAAGTAAAATAACCATCGCTGTGCTGAAACAAAAAAGACCATAAAAACCAACAGTCAGGACTAATGCCGCCCAAGGACGATGTCGAATAATGCGCAAAATTTTTTGTGTAATTGGAAGTTTCATATCTGAAACAAGCGTGCAGTTGCTTACCCTAGGCATTTGAATCATAATTACTCCCTTTGAATTTATAAAACATCATGCACTGGCACGTCATAAAAAATAAGAAGTTTAATGTGATAGCACGTTATGTTGACAGTGCTATCACCATTAAAATCTTCTGCAGCAAAACCCCAAAGATACCCAGGGCCTTGCTTTAATAAAGGATGTTGCAAAAATCTGATTCAGCCTCATTTTTGCAGCATCCCTAATTTTGTATATTGGCATCCGAAAGCTCATCAGCTGCTATTCAGGAGTGCTAATCCAGGACCTGAACTATCCATTATACTGTTAGTGCTTCTTCAACCGATGCTTTCTCTTCTGGTGTTGGTACCACTACTGCTGACTGAACCCCTGGAGTTGGTACTACCGTTGTCTGAGCTGCTGTTGTTGGAGCCGCTGGAGTTGGTACTACCGTTGTCTGAGCTGCTGTTGTTGGAGCCGCTGGAGTTGGTACTACCGTTGTCTGAGCTGCTGTTGTTGGAGCCGCTGGAGTTGGTACTACCGTTGTCTGAGCTGCTGTTGTTGGAGCCGCTGGAGTTGGTACTACCGTTGTCTGAGCTGCTGTTGTTAGAGCCGCTGGAGTTGGTTCCTCTGCTGCTGGCTGAACCGCTGGTGTTGGAGCCGCTGGAGTTGGTTCCTCTGCTGCTGGCTGAACCGCTGGTGTTGGAGCCGCTGGAGTTGGTTCCTCTGCTGCTGGCTGAACCGCTGGTGTTGGAGCCGCTGGGTTGGTTTCTCTGCTGCTGGCTGAACCGCTGGTGTTGGAGCCGCTGGAGTTGGTTCCTCTGCTGCTGGCTGAACCGCTGGTGTTGGAGCCGCTGGAGTTGGTACTACTGTTGTCTGAGCTGCTGTTGTTGGAGCCGCTGGAGTTGGTTCCTCTGCTGCTGGCTGAACCGCTGGTGTTGGAGCCGCTGGAGTTGGTTCCTCTGCTGCTGGCTGAACCGCTGGTGTTGGAGCCGCTGGAGTTGTTACTACTGTTGCTGTCTGAACCGTTGGTATTGGTTCCTCTGCTGCTGGCTGAACCGCTGGTGTTGGTTCTTCTGCTGCTTCCGGAACAGCTGGTGTTGGTGCTTCTACACTTGCTTCTTCCCTGGGAGCTACAACTGTAGTTTTACTAGCTACATGGGTAATTTTATCATCTGTGACTTTCTTAGCGGCATCCCCTGCGGCGCCTGGGTTGGATTTGTCTGCACCTTTTGTCGAATTGTGCCTGCAACGAAGGGCGAAACCGACGCCAACAGCTGCAACAGTAAGCAAAGAACCAACTGTTAAGGCTGTAGCCCAAGGATTTTTACGAACAATTGCCATCATTTTTTCCGTGAGTGGCTGTTGGGTAATAGATGATAATGCTCGATTAGCGACGCCTGCAACTGGATCCATAATAAAACCTTTGGTTTGTTTTTTTGAAAAAAGTAGATGAATACAGAATAATTGTAAACCGTAATTATTTTTTTAATTTGCGGGAGTGTGTTTATAGAAGGATTTTGGGAATGAAAAAGGCTGCCGTTCAGCAGCACAATACGAAAAATTAATGAGGATATTCAGAGTTAAATGGCAATGACAAAGCCAAAGGTGAATATTTCCAAGTGGATTTTCACTTGGGAATATTCGCCAATCTACCAGCAGCGGGAACCGAGACGCAAAGAAGCCAATTGAGGCCTATCTAGTAGACAAGCCTAGATATACACTGTATCAGCTAACAAAGTATGAACTTCCCGATAGTTTGGGTGTCGTCAGACGTTTAAGTATTTTCGCAGCGCTGCTTTCCTTGGACTTCTCAGATGTTGGTGAACCCTGTTCTGCGCCGGCTTTTTGCGCTTGAAAACATAAGTAAATTTTTGAATATGGCTGGGTTGCAATATCTCTGCGTGCTTTATTTTAGCCCTTGTGTTAGTCTGTGTTCTGGCAGCTCCCATTGGCTGATCGAGCCAGTTGCTTCATAAGTCTCCAAGGGCCCAGGATTTCGGACAAAAAAATTGTCCAGACTTGGGGGAGATAGGCCAAGCCCCAAAGTTAATGATAACCGCAAAAGAGTAGGCGTTTTTATAAATGACACAGTATACCCCAGACAAAATCCGAAATGTAGCCATTATTGCCCACATCGACCACGGCAAAACGACCATGCTCGATAGCATGCTTAAAAGCTCCAATATCTTCCGAGAAAATGAGGAAACCGCTGAACGCATGTTGGATTCTTATGACCTTGAAAGAGAGCGGGGCATTACTATTTTTGCCAAACATACGTCTTTGTATTACAAAGACTATAAAATTAATTTGATTGATACGCCAGGACATGCCGATTTTTCCGGCGAAGTCGAGCGCGTTTTAGGCATGGTTAACTCGGTAATTTTGCTCGTAGATGCTAAAGAAGGTCCCATGCCCCAGACCCGATTTGTTTTAAGCCAAGCCCTAAAGATGGGCATGAGCCCAATTGTGATTTTCAATAAGATCGACCGTCCTGGAGTTGAGCCAGATAGTGCTCTTAATCGTACTTTTGATCTGTTTGTTGAGCTTGGAGCAACGGATGAACAACTGGATTTCCCTTACGCGTACGCGTCTGGACTTGCAGGTTTTGCTATGCGCAGCTTAGATGACCCTCGAGAAAATATGGGCCCTCTTTTTGAACTCATTTTGGAAAAGGTGCCTGCCCCTGCCGGAAATGCTGAATTGCCTTTTTTGATGCAGGCGGCAACGCTTAGCTATGATGATTATGTAGGTAGACAGGCAACCGGACGTATTTTGGAAGGTAAGGTGAAAAAAGGTGAAGTGATCACGCGCATCGAAGTCTCAGGGCATCCAAGTCATCATAAAGTAGTGAGAATCGAAGGCTACCACGGTTTACAGAAGATTGAGATGGATCAGGCTTTTGTAGGCGATATTGTCAGCATTTCTGGCATTCCTGAGGTGATGATAGGCGATACACTTTGCTCGCCAGACAAGATTGTGCAATTACCCCCGATCACTTTGCAAGAGCCAACGATGTCTATTGAGATCTTGGTGAATAATGGACCGTTTGCCGGCAGAGATGGCAAACATATCACGATGAATAAGATCCGTGAGCGTTTAATGAAAGAGCGCAAAGCTAATATTTCCCTGAAAATTGAAGAGATTCGAGACGACGCTGTACGCGTGTCAGGACGCGGCGAGCTGCACCTAGCTGTACTGATCGAGGCCATGCGCCGAGAAGGCTATGAGTTCTTAGTCTCTAAACCAAAAGTGATTTTGCACGAAGTGAACGGAGCCAAAGAAGAGCCTATGGAATCGGTCCATATCGAGGTTCCAGAAGGATCATCGGGAGCGGTGATTGAAGAGCTATCCTCCAGAAAGGCCGAGATGCGCAATTTAAGCACGAATGAGCACGGGATCACCACCATTGAATTCTTGATGCCCACCCGCGGCTTAATGGGTTATCGCAACACGTTTTTGACCGTTACTAAGGGTGAAGGTATTTTAACTTCTATTTTTGATTGTTACGGACCTTGGAAAGGTGAAATTCCCGGTCGTAAAAACGGGGCTATGATTTCTATGTGTGCCGGAAAAGCCACACCTTTTGCTTGTGTCACCTTGCAAGAGCGCGGAACGCTTTTTTGCACAGGCACCGATGATGTGTACGAAGGGATGGTAGTTGGTATTCACAATCGCGATAATGACTTAGTGGTGAATATCGCTAAAGAAAAACAGCTCAATAATATTCGGAATGCTGCAGGATCTGAAGGCAATATTATCTTAACGCCCCCCATTAAATTCAACCTTGAACAAGCCCTCGATTTTATTCAAAATGATGAACTTATTGAGGTTACACCAAATTATATCCGTGTTCGTAAGATGTATCTGACAGAAAATGAAAGAAAAAGATCGGGATCTGGTATAAAAAAGAAATGAATGTTGTAAAATCGCACCGCACGGTCACGGCTTTTACTTTAGCTATGATTAACGTTGCGGCTGTTTGCAGCATTAACTTTTGGCCATTAACGGCCGAATATGGTCTGTCGTCGTTGTTTTTCTTTTTATTAATTGCGGTTTTTTTCTTTTTTCCGGTCTCGTTTGTTTCTGCTGAGCTGACGACAGGCTGGCCCGAACGGGGCGGTGTCTTTGCATGGGTCAAGGAGGCTTTCGGTCACCATTGGGGTTTTTTGGCCATCTGGCTGCAATGGATCGAAAATGTCATTTGGTATCCCACGATTTTATCGTTTATGGCAGCAGCACTGGCCTATTGTTTTAATCCGGCGCTAGCCAATAGTAAGGTTTACATGGTGGCAGTTATTCTTTCTGCCTTCTGGGGTGCTACCCTGGTCAATTTACGCGGGATGAAAACGTCTGGATTTATCAGCTCTTTCGGTGTCTTAGCAGGCACTATTTTGCCAGGTATTATCATTGTGATTTTAGGCACTGCATGGGCAGTATCTGGCAAACCGATTCAAATCGATTTGAGTTTGGACAGTCTGATTCCCAATCTAGACTCCCCTTTTCAACTTTCGCTGCTAGCAGGTGCATTGTTTAATTTTGTGGGTATGGAGATGTCATCGGCCCACGCTAAAGACGTGCTAAACCCCAAAAAAACGTACCCTAAAGCTATTTTACTTTCAGCAACCATTATCATTTCCCTATCGGCTCTTGGGACTCTCATGATTGCTTTTATCATCCCTCAACATGAAATCAGTATTGTCTCCGGAGGCATTGAGGTGATTGCCTACCTCTTAAAGGCTTATAAACTAGGATGGGCCGTGCCTATTTTGGCAATGCTCATCGCGATCGGAGCATTGAGCAGTATGAGCACCTGGACGGCAGGACCTAGTAAAGGGTTGCTAGCCGCGGCTCAAAGTGGGGAGTTTCCTCCACTTTTGCACAAAGTCAATAGGAACGATATGCCCATTGCCATGATGATCATGCAAGCCATTATCGTCTCCGTCTTAACTTTGATGTTTTTGCTAATGCCTGATGTCAATAGCTCCTTTTGGATTTTACTGGTTCTAGCATCTCAGCTTTATATGGTCATGTATATTATCTTGTTTGCCGCAGCCATTCGCCTCCGCTATAAGTGTCCCGATGTACCAAGGGCTTATGAAATTCCGGGGGGTAAGCTTGGCATGTGGTGCGTAGCTGGCCTGGGGATTTTAGGCTCTTTAGCAGCCCTAGTTATTGGGTTTTTTCCTCCAGGGCAAATCGATGCTGGTAATGTCTTTTTTTATGAATTGTTTTTGGTAGGCGGAATCATCAGCGTATCTGTGATCCCTTTTATCATATTGAATTTCAAAAAACCTACTTGGAATATTCCTTAAGCACTGGTATAACTACCACTCATGAGTCTAAGTGAGCCTTCACGCGAAAATATCCACGAGATGTTTGATGCTATTTCTCCTACCTATGACCGGGTTAATCACCTCATTACGTTTGGAATGGATAAACGGTGGCGCAAAAGTGTTCGCCAGTTTTTGCCCCCAAATGGCAAGCTGCAGTTACTCGATTTGGCCACCGGTACAGGTGATCAGATTCTCTCACTCATTGACCTAGTAGACCACGCTGTGGGAATTGATTTGGCCGAGGATATGTTACAGATCGGCCGGAAAAAATGTGCTCGGTATGGCGATAAGGTCAAATTGATGTGCGCCAGTGCGCTCGATGTTCCCTTTTATGATCATAGCTTTGATGTGGTCACTATGACCTTTGGAATCCGCAACGTCACAAATCCCACCAAAGCTTTTCAAGAAATGAGGCGCGTGCTAAAACCTGGCGGCAGAGCCTTGATCATAGAAGGTGCTATGGTTTCTCACTCTTGGATTAAGCCCATCCATCTTTTTTATCTGCGGCAAATTTTACCCCGACTGGGTGGTCTATTTTCAGGACAAAAAAGCGCCTATAGCTATCTGAATAAAACAATCGAAACGTTTCCCTACGGAGAGGCTTTTTGTAAGTTGATGCTTGATGCTGGATTTTCTAAAGCGTCTTCTCATAGCTTGATGTTCGGAAGCGTAAGGCTTTATGTCGGATGTGTTTAGTTGGCTTCAAAGCCAAACACTGTTTCCCAAAATAATGATCGAAGAGCAAGCTGCAGTAGGTTGTGCTAAGGTCTATACCAAAGCCCCTCCTCCCTCTGCGATCAGAGTATGGGGTGGAATGGAATTTGACGGCCCCTGGAGCGCATTTTGGCAACCTCAAATTGATCTAGTTGATGGCGTAGAAATCTACCATGAAGGTAGGGATGACTTTCCCTCACTTCCCTGTATGGACGAGGGTGATGACATTACCCGCGATGAATGGACCCAGATGGTTGAGCGGTGTCTTGCCAAAATTGAGTCGGGAGAGCTTTCCAAAATCGTCTTGGCCAGAAAAGTAATCAGCACTCCAAAACTACCTGAAAAACTGAATTTTTGGTTTCAGCCGTCGCCCGATGTCACATTTATGGGCTATACTCCGGAACAGTTATTTTGTAGAAAAGGCACTACGCTTTTGAGCGAAGCTCTTGCTGGAACAGATACTAATGAAAAAAGGCTTTTGGCATCAGAGAAAGACCGGCGAGAATTTGAATGGGTCAGACAAGGGATTGTTGCCAAACTTGGACCACTTTGTAAGGAAGTAAAAACCGGCGTTATGGGGACAAAACGCGCCGGCAGTCTTTTTCATCTGCATGCCTGTATTGAAGGTCGTTTGAAAGATGGTGTAGTGGATAGTGACATTTTAGAGGCGCTCCATCCAACGCCCGCGATGGGAGGCGTTCCGTGGGAAAATGCCCGCAGAGCAATCCTAGAACTAGAAAATTTCCGTCGCGGCTTGTATGCAGCACCATTAGGTTTTTATTCTAAAGATACGGCAAAGTTTATTGTTTGTATCCGTTCTGCCTTATTAATAAAAAATAAGATGCATCTATTTTCAGGAACCGGTATTGTCAGGGGGTCGGTCCCAGAAATGGAATGGGACGAGTTAAATCGTAAGGTGGAATTATGGACACAGGTTTCTTGAATGAACAGATTGCAGGCGTAATAATCAAAGAGCTCATCCATCAAGGTGTGCGTAAATTTTGCATCGCCCCAGGGTCGAGATCAACACCACTGGTTACAGCTGCAGCTGAACATCCCCTTGCTGAAAATTGCGTGCATTTTGATGAGCGCGGTCTTGGTTTTTACGCTTTGGGTCTGGCCAAAGCTAAAAATGCACCCGTTGCTGTGATTGTCACTTCTGGAACAGCCCTGGCAAATCTCATGCCGGCAATCTTAGAAGCCCAAGCCTCTTTTGTTCCCCTAATTATTCTAAGCGCCGATCGCCCACCAGAATCTTTAGACTGTGGAGCCAATCAAACCATCGATCAGAAAAAGTTTTTTGGTAAATTTGTCCGTTGGGAATGTGACCTTCCTTGTCCCACAGAAACAATCAAGAAAAGCTATTGGAATGCGTGCATCGCCCAAGCTGTACACCGAGCCAAGTCAGCCCCTAGTGGTCCGGTGCATATTAATTGCGCCTTTCGCAAGCCCTTTGCCCAAGAAGGCGAAAAGCTTGCACTTAGCACATCGAATGTTAAGCGCCATTATGCCCTTCCCCTTAAACTACCACGTGATGACGACGTTTCCATGATTGCAGACAGTTTAAGTCCCATCGAAAACGGTGTGATTATTGCTGGTAGTCTACCTCACGGCACATCCGTTGCTGCCTTAGAGACGCTTTCGCGCCTTTTGCAATGGCCAATCATTGCCGACATCAATTCGGGACTCCGCTCTCAAGGTGAAATCCACGGCCTTGCTCGCTACTACAACCACATTCTCGGGTCGCTTTCAAGACATGATGAGCTACGCTTAGATGGTGTTTTACACTTCGGGGGCCCCATCGTCTCTCAAGTATTGAATGAATGGATCACCAAACACAACCCTGAATGTTACTGCCACGTTGCCGATACACCTCAAAGACTCGATCCACACCATATTGCCACCCACTATTTTGATGTAGACCCTCTAGTTTTTGCTGGTGAACTCACCCAATACCTTCCTGGAAGAGGCCCCTCTAACTGGATGGCATTATGGAAGAATTTGAGCAGCATTGTCTTGGACCGCATTCAAACGTTTTTTGCTGGAGGCTCTGAAATTTCCGAGCCTGAAGTGATCCGTCTTCTAAATGACTTACCATCGCATGCTGCAGTGTTTGTAGGTAATAGCATGCCCATACGGGACGCTGACAGCTTCTTCTTTCCCAAACAAGAGGCGCCTCCCCTATTTGCTAACCGTGGCACCTCCGGCATAGATGGCAACATCGCAACAGCTGCCGGCATCTGCCAGAGTCTCGATCGCCCGACACTGGCTATTCTGGGCGATCAAACCACGTTGCATGACTTAAACTCTTTGGCTTTTTCCAAAAAACTAAATCAGCCGCTAATTATTCTTACAATCAATAACGGGGGCGGTGGCATCTTTTCTTTTCTCCCCGTAGCCCAAAAACACGCAATCGTTGAAGATTTCTTTGCAGCGGCTCATGATCTCCATTTTAAGTCCGCAGCTCAAATTTTTGGCCTACACTACCATCAACCAAAGACGGTGGAATCGCTTAAAGAATGTGTGCTAGAGGCGTTAGAGGGAAATGCGCCCTGTTTGATTGAAGTGATAACAAGCCGCCGCCGCAATGTTGAGCTCCACCACGAGTTGCTAGCAGAGCTGTCCGGCATAAACCCCAAAGCCAAAACAGCAGAATTCCCATGCTATGCTGCAGAGCTCCAATAGTTGCGCTGCACGGCTACTTAGGATCACCGGCTGATTGGGAGGCTTTTGATGTTATTGCACCGCGCATTCCCCCCTCTATAGATCAAATTCACCTGCCGCAGGGATCTATTCTCATGGGCTATTCGATGGGAGGACGCATTGCACTTGAGATCGCTGCTAAAAACCCATCTGCTTACCGCGGCCTGATCTTGATCGGCGTTAATCCTGGGCTTGAGCCAAAAGAGGTTGCCGCTCGGAAAAAATTTGAAAACCACTGGTTACAGATTTTCAAAACTACCCCCTACAAAAAAGCTTTGGAATTATGGTATAGTCAGCCGCTTTTTGATTCTCTACGCGCCTCAAGTTATTTTGAAGATCTCTTAGCTAGACGTCTTGCCGATCCATCACCTTGGCAGTACATGGAAAACTACCGATTAAAAAAACTATCCATACCTCAGCTGCCAACCCTCTACGTTTTCGGTGAACACGATCTAAAGTACGCCCAAATTGCCAAGCACTTTAAAAACCGGTTAATGATACCCGGGACAGGCCATGCTCCCCATTTAGAAAATCCCCAACTTTTTAGCGCTCAAGTGGCCTATTATTTTGGTCAAGGCAATAACGAGCTTTCAACATCTGAACGTCTGTAATTGGAAATTTATAGCCAAACATAATACTACTAAAAGAGAAAGTTTTTAGCCTTGGGTGACAAAGAATTTTTTTGAAATCGTCTATATAGGTTTTATTACCCATATCGACTTGAGTATCGGATAAATTCAGCGTGGTCAGAGATGGTAAGCCTAAAATACCAACGGATGAAAGCTGGCTCAAGGGATTATTGCTTAAATCAAGCGTCTCCAAATCAGGGAGACCTTCTAAACCTGAGGGCCACTCCATAAAGCCATTAGACGACCAATTAAGCACTTTCAGGCTGGATAATCCACTTGGCAAATGCCGCACATTAGTACCGCTTAGATTCAATATTTCTAAATTTGGGCACACCGAGCTAAGGTTATCCGGAAGTTTCCAAATATTTAAATTTGAAAGATTTAAAACAGTGCAAGCATGATTTGAGATACGACTTGCCACTTCAAAAAGATCGTCATCCATTGGCGAACCATATCCTAATGGATTTGAGTGAGCTGAAACCCTAGGCATGTAACTTCCTTTTTTAATTAACGCGATCTTAAACAAGCAAACTGTTCCTGTCCATATAAAATAATTATTTACATTTAATTCTAAGTTGTAATTTGCTATAATATTAATTGAATAAAATATACAAATTAAAGGTGTTAAAAATGAGTGGAAGAATAAACTTTGATAATATTAGAGATTTTGGTGTTTTAGCTCCAACAATCGAAAATACACCCCCTTCGTCCCCTGAAAAAAGCACTAAACGAAAAACGACAGATATCTTCCACCAAGTTAGCAAGCAGCCTAAAACTGAAAGTACCGAAGGTAACGAAAGCTCAAGTTCTTTCCTTTCTAGAATGCCAAGGAGAGGCATGCGTCAACTTATGCGCAGTAGAGCCCAAAACTATTCCTTCTCCAAACAAAATAATGAGTCACCTATTCCCCGCGGCGAACTTTCAACTGAAATTGCTCTAGAAGCTCTTTGCCAAAATTTTCCTGTAAAAAACCATGAAAAGGTTAAAACCCAATTCGAAGCTATGCTCCAAGCTTGCTGGGATTCTATCTCTCTAAATCTTGAATATTCAAATATCCATCCTCTCTTTTTTCAAAACCCTTCTGCTGACTACTGCGTTGATGTATTAATTCCAAGAAAAAACGTCTTTTATTTTATCGGAAATACACTCGGCATGGGAATTCAATCAGTTGCACGTGCGGGGATTTGTATACGCTATTGTGAAAAAAAAGGATTTTATCTAGATCCTGAAAATCCCAATGTGGTCATTGCCCACGCTTCTACAAATCGATTGGGGCACGTCAGCAAACAAGCCGTTAAAAAACGATACTCAGACCAGGTCATGCCCCTTCTGGAACAACTTGGTAAGCACAAAAACATCGTACCCAAACCCCTCTATGTTTTGACCAACCCTGCAAAAGTAGTTGGGGAATCAAGCAAAGACCTAACATTGGGGCAAATATCTGTAGAACCGATTATGTTTGATAGCGCCAGCAACAAACACACATTTCAATCACTGGCAGAAATAAAAGATAGAGCTTTGCAAGTTGCCTCGGGCCTACAGCACATACACGGGAATGGAATGCTTCATCGAGACCTAAAAGGCGATAATATCTTCATTAAAGGCGAGGACACGTGTATCGGGGACTTAGAACTTCTTTGCCAGGGAGATGATCCGAAGGCATCAAAGCGCTCTGGAGCTACAATTGGTCACATCATGGAAATTAAGAACTATGCCCACGAACGTATGGCCTTGGGATATTTAATCAAACACTGGCTATCAAGTTATCTCAAAAAAGATACAGATTCTAAATCTGAAGCCTATTTCCCTTTACTTGCATCTGCGGGAGTGATCTCAAGAGAGGCGTGTAATGAATACAACCTTGATGCTAATACCAAAGCACAGTGGCTAAAGCTTTTTGACTTTGCCGATAGCCTGACCCATTTTGAGGGCCAAGAGCGTGGAACCAGAAAGCATAATCTGCAGCCGCCCATGGAACTCGATGCAATCATTGCAGGTTTATCTGCCCTTGATTTGAATCTCTAAAACTTCTAGACTGGCTTCCAAAACTTTTTCCGGAGGCCAGATGAGTACTTTAGCCAATCAAATTCCGTGGACTGCCCACGGCACGTATGAAGACATCTTCTATCACACGTATGATGGAATAGCCAAAATCACCATCAATCGCCCGCATATTCACAACGCATTTCGCCCTCAAACCGTCAAAGAGATGCTGCACGCTTTTTCTCTGGCGCGTCACGATGAATCGGTG
The DNA here is from genome assembly GCA_024233455.1 of Chlamydiales bacterium. Taxonomy (GTDB): domain Bacteria; phylum Chlamydiota; class Chlamydiia; order Chlamydiales; family JACKPQ01; genus JACKPP01. The sequence continues at coordinate 45,951 of JACKPP010000002.1, read as the reverse complement.
GGTGTCATCATCTTAACGGGTGCTGGCGACAAAGCTTTCTGTTCTGGCGGTGACCAAAAAGTGAGAAAAGAAGCAGGCTATAGCGATGAGAACGGCACCGAAAGTTTGAATATTTTGGACTTCCAACGCGACATCCGCTCCTGTCCAAAACCAGTTGTGGCCATGGTTGCAGGCTATGCGATAGGCGGTGGACATGTGCTGCATGTCGTCTGCGATCTTACGATTGCTGCTGACAATGCAGTGTTTGGTCAGACGGGTCCCAAAGTGGGCTCTTTTGATGGAGGTTTTGGCGCTAGTTACCTAGCGAGTATTGTGGGGCAGAAAAAAGCGCGTGAAATCTGGTATCTTTGCCGCCAGTACAACGCCCAGCAAGCGCTTGAAATGGGCCTTGTCAACTGCGTAGTGCCACTTGAAGATCTCGAAGCAACTACCGTGCAATGGTGCCAAGAAATGCTGCAACACTCTCCCCTTGCCATGCGTTGTTTAAAATCAAGCTTTAATGCCGCTATTGATGGACAGGCCGGCATCCAAGAACTGGCGGGGAATGCCACACTGCTATTTTACATGAGCGAAGAAGCGCAAGAAGGGCACCACGCCTATCTTGAGAAGCGAAAACCAAATTTCCGTCAATTTCCTAAGCGCGCATGAAAGTTTGGATTGAAGCTACAAGGCCCAAAACGCTTATCATCAGCATCGCCCCTATTTTGATTGGCACGGTTCTTGCTTCAAAAATCCATTGGATCACATTTTTTCTCACGCTCATCTGTGGACTCAGCATCCAAATTGGCACTAATTTTGCCAATGACTACTTTGACTACAAACAAGGCAGTGACACCAAAGAGCGACAAGGTCCGCGCCGGTTAATTCCCGCTGGAATTATCTCGGAAAGATCTATGCGTCGGGCTTTGATTATTGCCTTTGCCCTCGCCTTTTTAGCTGGTCTGTATTTAACCGCTGTTGGGGGATGGGGGATTTTTGTGCTGCTCCTCCTTGCCATCGGATCAGGTATAGGCTACTCCATGGGACGCCTGTCGCTTTCACGCACCGGTTTGGCCGATCTGTTTGTGTTTGTATTTTTTGGACCGGTGGCTGTTCTTTCCACCTATTACCTCCAAACGGGCACCATCGATTGGATGCTCGTGTGGGCCAGCTTAGCCCCTGGGCTTATTCCGGTAGCCGTGCTCACTGCCAATAATTTGCGGGACCGGATAGAGGATAAAAAATGTCGTAAACGCACGCTTACTGTCCGCTTTGGAAAAAAATTTGGGCAGTGGCAATACACGCTATGTCTTCTTGGGGGGATTTTATCGATTATTCCCCTGCTAAAAATCCAGCTCACCCTGATCATCACCTTAGCAGCGCTTATCCCATCATTCACTACCATCACCACCGTGTGGACCTATAAGCAGTCCCAAGAACTCATTGCCGTATTGGCAGGCACGGGAAAAATCCTTCTGCTCTATACCTTCCTGTTTGTAGTGGGAGCGTTGATATGATCGAGGTCTACATCCAAGATAGAAGCTTGCTTCTACATTCTAGTGATACTGGAAATTGGAGTGAGATCACCCCCCTACCTGGCTGGAGTGAAGAAACACTAGAAGATGCTATGAGCGCTATTTTCGAAGAAGACTTTGACCGTTACCCCTCGGTTACCTTTGGAATGGAAATGCTCTACTGTGAAAACGATCCTGCGATTGTCCCCTACGCGATATTGTTAGATGGATCTCCCGCCCACATACTACGTTCGGCCCAAACGGCGAGCAACAAAATCGCTAAAGTTAAAGTGGGACATCTTGGGCTAGATGAAACTCTTGTCATCTGCACCGGGCTACTCGAAATGGGCTTTAAACTTCGTCTTGACTTTAACCAACAATGGTCACTGGACGATGCCTTAAACTTTAGCTATTCTTTTCCTCCCGGCACCTTTGAATACTTGGAAGAGCCCACTAAAGAAATAGAAGACTTCTGTAAAAATACCACGCAAAAAGTGGCCCTAGACGAGACCATCTACACCCATCACTTTTGGCACTTACCCAACGTATCGGCAATTATATTAAAACCGCCCCAGTGGGGAGGTGTTGGTGATTGCTTGGAGCTGGCCCAAAAAACACATATGCAAAACAAGCAACTCGTTCTTAGCAATACATTCAAGACCCGCATTGGTGTGCAAAGTCTATTTCACTTTGCCAAATTGCTTAGGAAACCTTTAGCGCCCCTTGGGTTGGGATCTCTAACCCTCCCTGAAGACCACGCTACCATGGAGAAAATCGGTGTTGTGCCCTTTGAATCGATGCTCCACTGACCCAGCCATCATTGATGGCGCTGACACCTACACCTACCAAGAATGCCACCAACTTTGCTGTGGTATCGTGCAAGATCTCCAAAAACGCGGCATTCGAAAAGGAGCCGTTGTTGCCCTGCGCGCTGACACCGCACTACCGGTCATCCTAACCCTTTTTGCCCTCTGGCGACTGGGCGCCATCTGCTGTCCTCTCTCCACCCGCTTGCCCAGCATCCACGCACAGCTCAAGCAAATTTCAGCCACCCACTTCGTTATTCCCAAACTCAACGGCAAAAGCCAAGGAACCTGTGAGCTCGACCTTCAAAATACGGCTACCTACCTCTTCACATCAGGATCAACAGGCCGGCCCAAAGTGGCTATCCATACTTTAAGCAACCACGTCTACAGCGCGCTTGGTATCAACAGCTACCTCAAATTTGGCCCGACTGATACCTGGAAGCTCTCTCTTCCTCTGTGGCATGTAGGAGGCCTGGCCATTCTATTTCGCACATTTTTAGCTGGAGGCGCTGTCGTACTGAACGGCCCTGCTACCCACGCCTCGTGGGTACCAACCCAACTCGGGCGGGCGTTAGATCACCCCACCAACTACAAATCCATTCTGATTGGCGGAGCCCCACTACCTCCAGAATTGGCTCTAAAAGCGGCCCACTTGCCTCTCATTCCCACCTACGGTCTGACCGAAATGAGCTCAACTGTTTTGGCAAGGTCTTTGCCTCTTCCCTATCGGCGCGTCAAATTGCAAAATGGAGAATTATTCGTAGCAGGAGAAGTGTTATTTAAAGGCTATCTAGGAGAAAACCCTCAAAACGGTTGGTTTGCAACCGGTGATTTAGCAGCACCTGATTTCACCATTTTGGGGCGAAAAGATCGGCTATTTATCAGTGGGGGTGAAAACATTCAACCCGAAGAAATCGAAACCGCCCTACTCAAAATTCCAGGCATTCAAAACGCCTGCGTAGTACCCGTTCCCGACCTAGAATTTGGCCAGCGCCCGGTAGCCTTTATCGACAATCTACACGCATCGAAAGAGCTGCTGAGCGACCTATTACCAAGATTTAAGCATCCAATTCGCTACTTTGTCCTACCAAATTACCAGGGCAAGCCTGATCTGCCGGCCTTAGCTTTAAAAGCAAAGACCTTAATGCAGAGCTAACTGGTTGTTTAACACCGCCACTATCGGTAAATACATGCACGATTTGCACACGTCCAAAACCACTAATAACCGACTCGATTGTAAAAGAACTCGTGCCAATTTTAGAACAGTAAAGAGAAATATCGACCACGTCCCAAAGCTTGAGCGGTGCTGTAAAATCAGCCTCGGCGTGAACGATTGGCAAGAGGCATGACCCTAGTATAAAACCATGATCGGAGAGAAAATGCTCAAAAGCTTCTAAAGCCAGGCTAAATTGGTTGGCAAAATAGAGCACTCCTGTCGCATCGGTATCGCGCATGTGGATCGTTTTTCGGTATTGGTATGCCATCCTTGCAATCCTACCTTTTTTTATAAAAATACGCAATGACCACCCATCAAAGTAATTATTTTATCCAGCTATTTAATTTTTAAATTTTGCGTTAATATTAAAAAAAATCAAAATACTAACAATAAATGATTAAGCAATACAAAAAACGTCTAGAATAGTATTTGAAGCGGTTTTGGGGATTGAGCGAAATAGATTGAGGGGTTATAATGGTGCTCTATGGCAAACGAATTAAGCACATCAATTAGGACAGGTCTTAAAGATAACTTTATAGACACATTGATGGCCGCAGGAGAACGCCGATTGCTAGATGGCGATAAAACGGGCCTAGATATGCTAGCTACCGCAAGTGACTTAGCTCCACAGAATCCCCAATTGTTCCATAAACAAGGGTTGGCCATCTTTGACTACGCCTGTCATGGAAGGCCTAAAGCCCTACATATTGCTAATCAAAAATTTAAACGCGCTACGCAGCTTGCGCCTCAAATGTTTGAATCTTGGCTGTCATGGGCCAATTGTTTGTTCTTATTAGGAACAGCCTCGGGTCAGCAACACTACTACTTAGACGCCAAAGTAAAATTTGAATTTGCATTAAAACTCTGTGAAGGTCAGCCCTCCGAATTCTTACTCGATCTTTACTGGAACTACGGTCTATGCATGGGCCGTATTGCCATTGAATCTGAAGACCCACTGGACCTACAGCTAGCCTACACCTCATTCAAAAAAGCTTCACTTTTAAGAGAAGAACAACCTGCCGACTTCTGGTGTGATTTTGGACATTTAGCTCTACGTCTATTTGGAACTTTGGGTGAAATCAAATATTTACAAAATGCCATAGAGCTTTATACTGCAGGAACTAGAGTCCCCGACACAGATTACACTGCATGGGTGTATCTAGGTGATGCCCTCGCATTAAGCTATGGTCTTTCAAAAGAAACAGCAGGTGCAGAGCAAGCCAGTGATTGTTATGCTACCGCTGCCAACATCCACCCTAGCGATCCCCAAATTTGGATCAAGTGGGCTCAACTACTCTGCTGTTTAGGAAGAGCAACAGGTGACTCCAGGGCTTTTTGTGCCGCAATTGAAAAATGCCATAAGGCTAGATCCTTTGATGCCAGTGAAGTTGAACTCACCTGCGTTTGGGCTGAAACCTTAGCTGGCCTCGGAGCGCTGAAAAATCGGCTTAAGCATCTGCGACGTGCCGAAGACATGTTAGATGAGCTTTGCCAGCACCATCCAGAAAACCCGGCTGTCCATTACTCAAATGGGCACGTATTACTGGCTCTTGCTGACTACTTTAACTGCATCGACATCTACTTTCGCGCTGTGGAATCCTTCCAAAAAGCTACCTCACTAGACCGCACTTTCCACGCTGCCTGGCACGCCCTTGGCACTTGCTACATGCTTCTATCTGCACATGAAGAAGATGTAGAACTACAACTAGAGCGCGCAGTGCGTTTTTTTTCTAAAGCACTACACCTAAGGCAAGACCCGTCGTACCACTACGACTTAGGGGCTGCTTTATACCGTTTGGCTGATGAAAAACTCGATAAAGACCTCCTGAACCAAGCTATCTCCCATATTGAAACCGCGCTAGATATTCAAAAAAATGCACCCTATACCTGCGTAGATTGGATCTACACCTATTCCTGTGCCTTAGCACTATCTGGACAACTAAATGAATGTGAAGAACAATTTATTCAAAGCCTTGATCACCTACACCATATTCTCATGATCGACCCCAATTTTCCTCAGCTCAATCACCGATTTGCACTCATCTATAACCAATACGGCGATACAGTTTCTGATCCAGATCTTTTTCAACGCAGTTTCCATCATTTCCGCATAGCACATACCCAGGAAGCCGACGATGACCAAATTCTACACGGCTGGGCTATTTCGCTCCTGAATTTAAACGATATTTCTGAAGATCCAGACTTATTGGCTCAGGCCGAAAACAAACTCTTTCAAGCAGTCAAACTGGGAAATGCTTGCGCCTATTACACCTTGGCCAATCTCTATACAGCCCAAGGCAATCCTGATCGAGCTCTCTTCTATCTTGAAAAAGCTCACAAATTCCAAGCCTTACCTGAAATCGAAGAACTCATTGAAGACGAGTGGTTGGAGCCGCTTCATGGCAATCCGGCATTCCAAGAATTTATTTCACGCATCCAACAGGATGCAGGCAAGTAATATAGCCTTTGCTTGCATCAGTATAGATTTTTGTGTTAAGCTCTGCCTATGGAATCAAATTCACGCACAATCGTTTTCGTCTTAGCCATGACCGCCGTTCTTTTTGGAATGAACTGGTTTTTCGATAAAAAAAATAAGACAAATGCTCCAATACAAACTGAAATTGTAGATGACCATTTCAGAGAACGCACCGCAAATCTGTACGACTTACCCATCGTCCGTCTTTACCGAGATGTAGAAGCCAAAGAGTTTGCTACACTTGCATTGCGCGATCAAAATTATTATATCACCACAAAGTGGACAAGCTCTTTACCTACTGAGCTCTACGCCCTACAAGAGCGTGGCAACTTACAAAAAGTCACTCTAGGGGATAGCAATAGCTCAGTTGCCCTATACGGATCTGGAGCTTTGCCCATTGTTTCCCTAAATAACGCTCAGGATGTACAAGTACTAGAATTTATTGACTCCAACCAAAATGGCAAAGTGTTTCTTGGAGAATACAATAGCGGCACTGTTGGTTTCCCCGATAAACAACCCAAAAATGAAGCGCTAGTTTTGACTAATTATCAGGGCAATTACTTGCCCATGGGTATCTATAAGGAAGGAAAGTTCACAAGTTTTGGCGATGTTCAGGGTGTAAAAGATATAGTCAGCGTCAAAACCGCAAATTCTACTGATGTGTCAACGGGCAGTGAAACGCTTTACGTCTTAGAAAATGCTTATCAACAAATCGTTTTCTCTAATATAGGGGGAGCTATATCCGAAATCAACCTTCCCTTCAAAAGTAACCAAGACGAAAAAAGCATCGTCCTTCCAATTGGCATTGACCGAGAGATTGAAAAGCAAGCTCCTGCTGATGCAAAATTTCCGAGCAAGTCTGCCTGGGTGGCGGGGGGAGGCCAGATTCAGCCAAAACTCGGCGGTTACTACCCTCTGCTGAGACGTGGGCTGCAGTCCCCTGACGGAAAGCCTCTTGTTGATGTGCCAGCGCGCTACTACGCTCTGAATGTGGTAGGAGAAGACAAGACCATCGCTAAAATGCAATACCGACTAAAAGCACTGGGTGAAGATTTTATTGAATTTGAAACCAGCGGAGGCAATCGTCACATCACCAAACGCTACAGCTTCTCTAAAGATGCCCCATATTGCTTAGATATTGAGATGAAAATCGACGGAGATACCAGAGGGCTGTGGCTTACAACCGGTGTTCCCGACGTTGAAATCATTTCCAACAGGCCAGCTCCGGCGCTTAAATACCGCGCAACGATTGGTGGTAAAACCAGCGTAGAGCAAGTCAAATTGCCTAAAGAGGCAATCACCTACAGTACGGTGTTTCCCGATTGGATCTGCAACTCCAACGGTTATTTTGGGGTGATTTTAGACCAAATTAAAGACAAGCCCGCTGGTTTTCAAGCGAGCATCGTTCCTGGTACAGTGGATCCATCAAGGCTAACGGTAATAGATCGTCAATACGATGTTTATCCAGCAGCCAAATATCCTGGCTATGAGATGATGATCCCGGCAGCTGCAAATGCCAGCTATCGAATCTACGCGGGGCCCTTTGAAAAGTCGCTACTGGCTCAAGTAGACCAAATATTCACTCAAGGCGGCTATAATCCCGATTACACCGCCGCATGGAGTTTCCATGGCTGGTTTGCCTTCATCTCTGAGCCGTTTGCCAAACTTCTTTTCGTAGTGATGGAACTCTTTCATGCAATCACTAGATCATGGGGCTTTTCTATCATCCTACTCACGCTTGTGCTCCGATTGATGCTCTATCCGCTCAATGCCTGGTCAATTAAATCCACAATGCGCATGCAGCAGCTACAGCCCAAAGTGCAAGAAATTCAAGCACGCATGAAAAAAGATCCGAAAAAAGCCCAAATTGAAATGATGCAGCTCTATCGCGAGCATAAAGTCAATCCCTTCACCGGCGGCTGTTTACCCATCCTGATTCAAATGCCCTTTTTAATCGGAATGTTTGACCTGCTTAAATCGGCTTTTGCTCTGCGCGGTGCCACGTTTATTCCAGGTTGGATCGACAATTTAACGGCACCTGATGTGGTTTTCTCTTGGAGCAAGCCTCTTCCTTTCATCGGCAATTCATTCCATATCTTACCCCTTATTTTGGGCGTAGTGATGTTTCTTAATCAGAAAATGATGATGAAACGCAAGATGAAACAAGGCGAAGAACTCGACGAAAAAGGCAAGCAAGCCAAAACGATGGGGCAAATGATGGCCATTGTATTTACCGTCATCTTCTACAACTTCCCCTCTGGTCTAAACATTTACTGGCTCTCTTCTATGGTTTTCGGCATGGTCCAGCAATGGTGGATGATGAAAAAACAACAGCCTCTGCCAACTGCTGAATTCAGCGCACCCAAAAAACGCATAAGCAAACGTCGCAAATGAAGGCCTGGGAGGCTTACTTAAATAAGCTATCCTTGCGGCTGGGGCCCAAAATTGTAAGCCGTTGGCTGACGCCACTTAAAACGGTGCGATTCGATGCTGGCAACCTCTATTTAGAAGCTAAAGATTCATTTCAAGCCATGTGGTTCAAAGAGCATATTGAGCCACTTCTCAAAAAAGAATTTATTTCAGAAAGTGGCAGACCAATCAAAGTCCATCTATCTGTTAAAAATGAAACCGCGACAAAAAAAGTAGCACCGGAACCTCTACTGCAAAAAATCACCTACGATAGTACTCCTCCCAATCCTAAAATGACCTTCGATACTTTTTTGGCAGATGATTTATCTATGGCCGTATCCATTCTTAAATCCCCCGAAATTCAATTCAATCCTATTTATTTGTATGGGCCTCCCGGCTGTGGAAAAACCCATTTACTCAATGCGTATGCCCTCAGTATGCCAGGAGCGCTTTTTGTTCATGCCGAAACCTTTACTGAACACGTGGTAAGCGCCATGCGCAACTCTGATATGGATGCATTTAGAGCGACCTATCGCGGAGCAAAAGTACTCATTATCGATGATGTCCACGTGATTTCAAAACGCAGCTCTACCCAAGAGGAGCTTTTTCATACCTTCAACGCGCTGCACACTGCCGGTACTCAAATCGTCTTTTCAAGCTACCTTGCCCCGGGCAAATTGCAAAAAATTGAACCGCGCCTTATTAGTCGTTTCGAATGGGGCATCACCCTACCTCTAGAACCCCCGACACCCACTATGCTAGCTCAAATTTTGAGCAAAAAATCTCAAGACTTTCCCTTAGATGACCAAACTCAGCGCTTTCTTCTAGAAACATTCACTAGCTCTAAAACATTATTCGAAGCCTTGGATGCCCTGATGCTACGGGCGCATTTCGAAAAAATCACCCCACCTATCACCCTAAAACGCACCGAACATATGCTTTCAGATTTATTACTTAAGCAAAAGCGTAAAGCGCTGACACCTCCTGCCATTTTGAAAGCAGTAGCCGAAAATTTCGATATTTCTACCGACGATCTGTTGGGCAAATCACAGACGCGTGAGTGTAGCGTTCCGCGTAAAATTGCCATGTATTTTTTCAGACAAAAACTCAAAATGCCCTACTCCAAAATTGGAGAGCATTTTTCTAGAGATCACAGCACGGTCATGACTAGCTGCCGCGATATTATGCAAAACCACCCCGAGCTGACAGAGACATTAAAAGGTTTAGAAAGTCTACTAACCTGAGTTATGGGTTTTGATTGTTTAGATTCAGAGTAGATTAGGTGACAGATTGTGACATTTTTTGCGATTCCATAGCCAAAAAGCTATAGATGAGCACAAAAAGGGTGCAAGATGGCGCCTAAGATGCCTGAAGATGAATGATATAAACCCATAACTCAGGTTACTAGGGCAGTAAAGCTACGGCATCTATACAAGTTGCCAAAGTTTAAACTGCAATGCAGCCTGCGCCTGAAACATTTCTTTGCCGTAAATCAACTGGCAGTTTTTCAATTTAGCATACTTTAGCAACGTTGTTTCTTCGGGTGTGCAAATAGTTTCCATCACAACAGTGCTCGGCCTTAATTGCTCAAAACGTAGCGGGCAGTCACTCGATAGCATCCCGCAAGAGGTGGCATTGATCAAAATATCGTAAGGCTCAAGTTTTGATAATGGCTTGGTTGGCACTCCCAAAACTTTGCCAGGCGTGCGATTGTAGATAGTAACTTGCGCGCCTTCTCTTTGTGCTTTTTCAGCTATTGCCTTGCCGGCCCCTCCCGCACCTAAAAGCGCAATGCGTTTACCCGCAACCGGTCCTAAAACGTTTAAAGCTCCACATCCATCCGTGTTGTGCTTATCCCAGCCACTTTCTGCGCGCACAAGCGTATTGATAGGCTCCCCAAAATACTCCTTGTGAGGAATGGTAATAGCAAATCCGGCAAATGGCAACTGCTCGGCAAGCCGAAAAAACTCGGCTAGCTCCTCTTTTCTAACTTGCAGCTTAACAAAGAAACAGTGTCTATTATGCGTGATGTGGGAGTGGCTCTGTGCTACTGGATCTCCGATAAGCCCATACCACGGCGTGCTTTTTCGTTTATAAATAGAGAGCTCCTCAAAAGACAGCTGACCTGAAGCTGTAGGCGTGCCAAGATGGACATAGGTAGTAGAAGAGGCTATACGGGTTAATTGTCCCAGTGCTCCCATACATAGACCGATGACCCGCTTACCCTCAGCTAATAGAGCACGGGTGGCGATCAGCATCCGCAAACTATCTAAAGTAGAATGTGCGGTAGTGGCCAACTTGTAGATGTAAGCGTTAGGCCGGGCTTTTTCAAGCTCGGCAAAAACACCCAAGAGGTCATTTGGGGTATGGTCCATGTGTCTGGAGCAGATGATACGAGGATGCTCTGGGAGATCTGCCTGCCAATCACCGTCAAAATAATGGCCCAGCTGAGCATCAGAGGTCAATTGCGATTTGATGATCAGAGGCTTATCTGATTTAAAATGTCTTAAATCTGGATTAAGATCCAAGCGGAGTTCTACCACATCGATTTCATCTGGAATCTGGCAAGGGCTTTGAATAGAGGCTATCAGCATACTAAGTACCATATGGTAACCCTATCTATTCTAAAACTCAAGGTGTGTCTCATAGAACAATTAGGCATTAATATGACTTCAATTTGCCCGCCATTAACAGACAATTATCCACTAAAGTTAAAGATAGGTGCCTAAGGAGACCTTTACTTCTGTTGGATGGTTCTCGTGTTGGTTTAACAATTTAGGATAGTCAAATGACTCGTACAACTTTTGGAATTGGTCAGCTGCTTATTCAGGGATTCCAATAAGCAATTTTAAAGGAACTTGTTTCCCCTTGTCGTTGGCCTTTGCCTTATTAAGATTAAAAATATATTGACATTGATTTTCTATATTGGATAAGGTTTTTGGCGAAAAGAAAAAATTTAGTAAAACTTTCAAAAAGTGAGGCAAGGGTGAGCAAAAATTTAATGGTAGGTTACAACAAGGTTTTTACAACTTTTCACGGAGATGTATATTTTAACAGAAATAATAAAGAGCTAGACCTAGTTATTATAGACAATCAAACAAAACAGATATCTAAACTTGAGTTAGATAGTAGAGCTAAATTAGAGCCTATACTAAAAACAGTAACTACGGAAAATTTATTAAGGGCCTTCTACCCTAGTACTGTAAAACTATCTGATGGTTCGTTTAAGTTATATGTTCAATCAAAAGGCTTGGGAGGAATGGATCCGGGAAATCAAGCGCAGATGGAACTCTTGAGACTCCCCGATGGAAAACTATCAGCTAGAGTTAAAGATAGGCTGCCTAAGGGAACCTTTACTGCTATTTCTGTTTACACGATTGAGCATTGCTTTGATCTTGAAATTGAGGGCGAGCCAATAACTACTAGGTTAATCAAGTTGGATGTAGAAAAATCTGATTATTTTGTTAATTTCTTTCGCTCATTATTTGCTGGTATAGGGCTTATTAAAGACTCCGCCTATGAAAACGCATTGAATGCAACCGAGGCACAAAATCAGCTAGTAGAACATGTTTTTGGAACACCAAAAAAATGTGATGAGATAGAAAAAGCTTATCTCAATTGCAAAAAAATGTTTCTTTATATTGCTCAGGATGGTTCTCGTGTTGATTTAACAATTCAGGATAGTCAAATGACTCGTACAACTTTTAGAATTGGCCAGTTGATAAGGGAGGTGAGCGTGCCAGTTATTGAAGCAGGAGTAACAATTGCTACAACATTAGTGGTAGCAGCACTTAGCTCAGGAGGAAATTAATGAGCAGTATATGGAATGGTCAAGGAAGTAGTCATGTAAGTCAGGTGCCAAGCCGGGCCGCACCTGAAAAATCTAATCAAATGATCCCGTTCTTGGTAGGCATAATAAACGATTTTCAGTTGGGAAAACAAATTCCTCCTGAAATTGCCCATAAAGCCTTTACACACTACTGGGACTTAGAGCAACAACATAGAGAAGGAACTGGGAATTTAGCTGAAAATGACTTTCAAACTATTAAATCAGTAATGATTGAGATTGGAAAGACCTACGAAGGTAAAGGGCTTACTCCCTATGATACCCAGTTATTTGAAAGACTGAGAAAGGCTCCTGATAATAAATTGTATATTGATCCAGATACGGGAGTCCAGTACCATCAACCCTTAAATAATCAGCTGCTTTCAGGATTATTACAGCCTTCTATTTACGGTTTTGAAGGTGTACAAATTCTTAAAGCCCAAACTCACATTCATCCAGTTACGCACCTAAAGCAAGTCTGCGACGTCTATGGACTAAAAAGAGGAGATAAGGTTGCAAAGTATTTGAAGGATCAGCTTGATAATTCTAAGGAAGAAAAGGGTTGGTTTGCTTTACCAGCTTGGAAGTCCCATGAACCTACTAAACAGTTAGCAATGCAGAACCAATTTATAGAAAATGTCAATTATGTTTTGGATCGCAAAATCGAAGAGCTTGGTTATGCTGAATGTATTACTGTTAGCAATATTGAGGAATTAGTTAAGAAATATGGTTACACTCGCGATATAGCAGCAAAATATTGTGTTGTATTTTTATATTATAAGCCTTTTCTTCCCAATCCCAGTATCGAAGAAGACAACGCATTACCAATGAAGAGTAAGATTATTGAAATCCATGAGAATAACCACAAAGAGAAGGCTGCTATGACTGCAGCAGATCTTACTCAGAAAAATAAGCCATTTTCTGGCTATAATGACACAAATCAAAATCAAGATAGACTGCAGCAACCGGTTACTAGTTATGGTTTAGCAACTACAGATGATACATTAGAAACAGCTACTAATGGCGTATTTGTTGACTCGGGAGGTAATATGGTTCCTGTAGAACCACACAGTAACTTTCCACAGGTGAATGTTGTAGCCACTGGTGTTTTATGTCCCCTATTAAACCAGCACAAAAATATAGTTGCCGATATTCAACAAAAACAAAAAAATGATTAGGAGGACAATATGAGTGGGATTCCACCAGATGACGTCAAAGGACTATTACTTAGCTTTTTCAGAACTGCAGGAGAACGCGAAATAGCAGACTATCTTTCTGACAAGCATCAATTAAGCGTACCCAAAATAAAAACACAAAATCTCTTTCATTGCTTTGATTTAGATCCAAGGATGATTCCTCTAGATACTCGCTTAATAACCATAGAAAATCCTCTTTTTGAAAAAGTGGGGAATGACTTTAAAAGCTTATGGCTAGGGTTGAATGACTCCGAAAATTCTCTTTACAATCTAATATTAGATAGCACTGATTTAAGAACAATGTTAGTCGAATTTGGATCAGGAGAAGTGCCACAAGACATTAGAGAAAAAGCTGCTGAAAATCTTCAGTTTGCTTTGCTGAGGAATAAAATTATCAAGATCTGGATTTGCCAGAACGAAAAATATGACTTTTTTGATATAACATTTGAAGGGGGGCAAGTAGCTAGTTCATTGAATAGGACGGGAAAGGGTATTCGTGGCAGATGCACTATTCTTTAATGGCTGGTTTAGGTTGAAGCACCAAATTCAAGAAAATCAGATAAATCGTGCAGGTGTATGCAATTTGCATAATAAGATTTCTTGTATGATGATCTATAGGCATTGGGCTTTCTCTAAAATCCGGGCTTACAGGCTTGATAATTATCAGTCGTGCTGAAAAAAACCACAAACTCATGATTTATATAGCGCTTTTATACGACTAATACAAACTTAGGCAACTCTTTTAGCGTCTATTTTCATTTTCGCCATTAGAAACCATCAGTAATTATCCGAAAGGTCAAAACCTAAATGGTCATATAAATACCTGCCTCTCGCTCTATCGTTCAAAACTTAATCCACTCTGCATCAATATTTAAATAAATTTATTGTCGAGAAGTGACGTAGGTGATACCAGTTTATTATGGACTTTTATTGACATATTAAATAAAATGTTTATAAATAATTATGAAAAAAGGAAATTAGAATGAAGATTACAAGTTATGCATCACAGGCTTTTCTGCAGGCACCACATTTATCTTCCACACAAAAAATTACCTCCTTAGTGCGTCGCCATCCCTGGGTCATAGGTTTTACCGTTGGAGCGATGGCTTTGACCGTAGGCGCCGGTTTGGGTATTTATTTGTTCAAAATTCGAGAAAAAAAGACAGATACAAAGTTGCCTACCGTGGAAAAAGATGGAAGTGAGACACGAACAAATAATGGAAGCAGTCAAGTGCCAGGCCAAACTACATCTGACCAAGCTAGTCAAATGATCCCATTCTTGAAATCCACAGTAGATGCTTTTCGGGCGGGTCAACACATTCCACCTGAAATGGCTCAAAGAGCCTTTACACACTTCTGGAACCTCGAGCAACAACATAGAGAAGGGACGGGGAGATTGCCGGAAGAAGAATTTCAAGCCATTAAATCAGTGATGATCGAGATTGGCAAGTCTTACCAAGGTGAAGGGTTGACACCCTATGATACTCAGTTATTGGAAAAACTGACGACGGCTCCTGATAATAAATTTTATACTGATCTAGATACGGGGATTCAATACTATCAGCCCTTAAATAATCGGCTGCTTTCAGGATTATTGAAGCCTTCTATTTATGGTTTTGAAGGTGTGCAAATTCTTAAAGCCCAAACCCACGTTCATCCAGTTACGCACCTTAAGCAAGTCTGTGATGTCTACGGTCTAAAAAGAGGAGATACTGTGGCAAAGTACTTGAAGGATCAGCTTGGTGATTCTAAAGAGGAAAGAGGTTGGTTTGGGTTGCCAGCTTGGAAATCCCAGGAACCTACCAAACAGTTAGCAATGCAGAGCCAATTTATAGAACAAGTGAATTGCGTTTTAGATCACAAAATCCAAAAACTTGGTTACGCTGAATGTATCACTGTTAGCAGTATTAAAGAGTTAGTTGAGGAATATGGTTACACTCCAGATGTAGCAGCAAAGTATTGCATTCTATTTTTATATTATAAACCTGTTCTTCCTTACCCTAGTAGCAAAGTAAACAACGCATCAAATCCAATAAAGGATAAAATTACTGAAATCAATTAGGATAACTGCATAGAGAATAATGATATCCACATTATTTCAGTTTACGATTTTCTAATCCTGGACGGCGTTTGATCCCTTCGAGAAGTATCCAGATGCATTTTGTAGAAGCATTCAGCTTGGCGTTGTGCTAGCATCTGCAAGGTATGGAGAAAAAAATCGAGAGCGGTCTTTGGCAAACGTGTTGGTTCGATGGGCCTGTGGTCGTTATCACCGATAGCCGAGTTGCTGAGCTATATGGTAAAACGCTGGCTGAAAGATTGAATTGCCCCCTCATTGTGATTCCAGAGGGCGAGGCCTCTAAGAGCCGAGAGATGAAAGATGGAATCGAAGACCAGCTGCTAGAACTTGGCTTTGGAAGTGATGTGACAATTATTGCGCTTGGTGGTGGAGTCGTCTCCGATTTGGCAGGATTTGTCGCCTCAACGTATTGCAGGGGCGTCCGTTTTATTGCCATGCCTACAACGCTTATGGCCATGTGCGATGCTTCTATTGGCGGAAAAAATGCAGTCAATATCGGAACGGTAAAGAATGCCATCGGCACATTTTATGAACCCGAATCTTTACTGGTCGATCCAACAGTTTTATCTACGCTCAGCCAGAGAGAATATTTAGCCGGCACAGCAGAAATGCTCAAACACGGTTTGATTTGGGACCGTGCACTTTGGGATTTTTTGCAGAGTAATTTAACGGCTTGGAGGGAGCGGGATGCGCTGTTTTTACAAAAGTGTATCGAATGGAATATCCGAATTAAGCAAGAAGTGATCACGACTGCTGATCGCCATATTTTGAATTTTGGGCATACGGTGGGCCACGCCCTAGAGATGCAGCTTGAAATGAACCACGGCTTGGCCATTGCCACCGGTATGTGGATAGAAACGCTTTGGAGTATGGGCTACAATCCGGAAATCGAACAGGGCTTGCAAGCTTTTGGTTTTGATTTAGAATGGCCCAATGTTGATTTGGATGCGTTTTGGGCCATTGTACTGAGAGATAAAAAACGTAAAAGCAGTGTCGTGTACGCTGTTGCTCTTGAGAAAATTGGAAAGACTTCTGGATTAAAGGAGCTGACATTCGATGCAATCAGTGCGTGTCTATCCCTCCAAGCTTAGCGGCTGTATAAGTATTCCCCCCTCTAAGTCCCACACCATGCGCGCGCTTATTTTTGCTTCAATGGCCCAAAGCCCGTCTAAGCTTTTGAATCTGCTCCCTTCTCCTGATACCGATTGCATGACCGAAGCGCTTAAACTTTTAGGCGTAGGGTTTGACAGCGGTTTTGTTATCCCAGGACCGCTTAAAGTGCCAAAAGATCCAATCTATGCGGGAAATTCAGGACAAGTATATCGGTTTATCCGCGCCTTGGCTCCAGTCGATATGGTAGGTGATTTTTCGATACAAACAAGACGCCCTATTCAACCGCTTTTAGATGGGCTCAAGCAGATAGAAAAAGGGTGTGCCAGGATCGATGGCAGGGATTCTCAGCCGGTTTCTGCTATGCTCATGCACATGGCTTTTAGATCTGGTAAAAGCGAACTATTTGTGGATAATCCAGGAGAAACGCCATGGGTGGCTATGACCTTAAGCTGGTTTGATAAACTCGGTATAGCTTATACCAATGATGCTTTTTCCCACTTTACCGTGACCGGACCTGCCATGTACAGCGGCTTTACATACACTGTGCCGGCAGATTTTAGCAGCGCTGCCTTTCCTTGGGCCATAAATTTGATTACCGGCAGCAGTTTGCATTTGGCGAACCTTGAGATGGATTTAGCTCAAGGCGATCACCGCCTTTTAGAACTCGATCCCCTATCTGGCGGCACAATTGACGTGAATGCTTTCATTGATAGCGTGCCTATTTTAGCAACACTTGGGTGCTATGCACAAAAACCGTTAACGCTTACCAACGCTGCCATTTCTCGCCAAAAAGAAAGTGACCGTATCCACGCTATGACCGTGGAGCTTTCGAAAATGGGCGCCCAAATCGAAGAGAGCCGAGATGGGATGACCATCTACCCTTCCCCACTGCACGGTGCTGAGGTTTTTTCCCATGACGATCACCGAGTGGCTATGGCGTTGATTGTTGCAGCGCTTGGCGCATCTAACCCCTCTATTGTACATGGAGCTCAGTGTATCGATAAAAGCTTTCCCCATTTTATACAAAAGGTTAACCAATGTTCGTGCTCTTTGGCGCTCCAGGTGCTGGAAAAAGCACCCTTGGCCAGGCTTTAGCCCAAAAGCTCAATCTCCCCTTGTTTGATGTTGATCAGATGATCGAAGACAAGACCGGATTTAAAAGGGATGAATTGTGGAAACGTGCAGGTGAAAGGTATTACCGATCTATAGAATCGAGCGTCGTTTATGAGCTTAAAACCGGTGTGGTTGCTTGCGGTGGTGGCACGGTATTGAATCAAGACAATCTAGCTCACTTGCAAACTCACGGCCAAATGATCTATTTATTTTGCCCTGTAGAAGTACTCTTGAAGCGTTTTTTTAACTCTCCCCGAGCGCTGCTGCAAACTGAACCTGAACTTAGAAAACTGCTTGAGCAAAGAATTCCGATCTATGAGAAGATTGAGGCAAAGCGCATTGATTCTAGTCAATCCATCGAAAAACAGTTAGAGGCACTGGTGCATGAGTAATCGATTTGGTACTGTATTTTGTGTGACCACTTGGGGCGAATCGCACGGACCTGCTATTGGTGCTGTGATTGATGGCTGCCCGGCCGGCTTAGAACTTTCTGAGGCAGATATTCAAGAAAAGCTAGAGCTACGACGGCCCGGAACTAGTCAGAACGTCTCTCCTAGAAAGGAACCCGACCGCGCCCAGATCCTCTCCGGTGTATTTGAAGGAATTACCACGGGCACGCCCATTTCAATTGTGATTTATAACCACGATGTGCAGTCAGGGCCCTACGAGGCCATCAAAGATGTCTTGCGCCCAGGTCATGCCAACTACACTTATTTGCAAAAGTATGGTGTTTTTGACTACCGCGGCGGTGGAAGGGCTTCTGCCCGAGAGACTGCCACGCGTGTTGCTGCAGGCGCTGTGGCCGAGAAATTGATTCTGCTGCACGGGATCCAGATCACAGCAAGTGTTGAAACCGGGGCAATTGAAGAGGCTATGCAAGAGGGCGATTCTGTTGGAGGTGTGGTAAGCATTTGCGTAACAGGCATGTTGCCAGGTTTGGGTGAGCCTATCTTTGATCGGCTAGAGGCGGATTTGGCCAAAGCACTGCTTAGCATTCCAGCTAGTAAGGGCTTTGAAATCGGCCAAGGCTTTCATGCAGCTACAATGCGGGGATCAGAGCACAATGATGGTTTTGATGAGCATGGACCCACTTCTAATTTAGCTGGAGGCACATTGGGAGGCATCTCCACTGGAGAAGATCTAATCTGTAAGGTGGCATTTAAACCCACATCATCGATAAAAAAACCACAAGCTACAACTACGATTAGTGGCCAGCCTGTGCAATTTTCTCTTCCTCCAGGCCATCGCCACGATCCATGTGTGGCGCTTCGAGCTGCTCCGGTAGTGCAAAGTATGGTCGCGCTGGTGCTAGCGGATCATCTTTTACTAAATCGCCTTTCGACGACAAAACCTTTAGCTCTTTGGCGCTAAAAATATCGCGTGAGGGTCCAAGCTCGACTACAACACGTCCCATTGGCTTGTAGCATGCAACCTGAGTAGGATTGCGGCTAGCATTAAACTTTGCGGTCATCGCGGCTTGCTTTCTAAAGGGGTCGAGTAGAGATGTGCCATCAAATAAATCCAAGCGCACTCCACTAATGTGTTCTAAAATTGTGGGCATGATATCCATGTGTGAGATGACTTCATGCTGCATGATGTGGCGGCTGCCCAACTTCAAATAGAGCGGCACCTCACACTGCATCGGACTTAAGTCAGAAGCGTGAAAGAGGTTACCTTCTTCGTAGAACTCTTCACCATGATCGCCGGTAAAAGCGATAACGGCATTTTTATACAGTCCTCGCTTATGTAGGGCGTATTTAAAGCTCCCTACCAGGAAATCGACATAGGCAACCGAATTGCGGTAGCTGTTTTGGATCCGTTCCATAATTTCGGGATTGGCACTGGTCAGTCCGATTCCTGCTCCTTCGCTATGAGGGGTGTAGGGCGCTTTGAACGCCGGGTTCCAGCTGTAGTGAAAATGAGAAGAGTCTAGAAAAACGATGTGCATTTGGCCTGACTTTTTTAAAGACTTAAAGACCGACTGCAAAGCTTTTTCGTCTGATTCCCAGGCTGGACTTGGATCGTAGTGAGGAAAGACGTTGCACGAAGTTAATAAATTGCGCTCTTTGCCAAATAGCAGCTCATCCATGTTGTAATATTTGAGTTGAGCTGCGCTATGGCAATGGATTTCATAACCCATCTCCTTAAATAAACGCAAAGGAAGCGCTCCCTTAGATGGCCCAAGTTTTTGATAGGTGGACCAGGTCAAAGGACTATTGGCATGAAAGATCGAGTACCAGGAAATTTGCGTGCCATTACCAGCAGCAATGGCCTTTTGACTATTAGGACTTAGGTTGGGAGCCACCTCTTCGGTGAAGTAGTCAGCACGCAGCGATTCTGCCACAAAGACGTAGATATTAGGCATCGTTCTAGCCTTTATCTTAGGCAAGCTTTCAGGCTCTAGTAGAGGAATTTGAATGGGTCTTTCCATCTTCACTGCAAAGGCTTTGGGCCCTAACATTGTCCCTTTAAAAGGCATCACACTGGCAAATTTTCGGTGAGCGATCGGATCGACAAATGAGTTGCAAAGCAAACAAATGCCCATTAGGCCAACTGGCAGAAGACATAGCGTGCAGGTGAGTGTGCGCGTACAAATCGCCCGTTTGGCAAAGCGCATCGATAGATGATAAAGGTAGGCCCCAATCATAGGCAAAACCAAAGCCAGTGGAACAAAGGCCAACCACACACCCATAGGGATGCCAGTTAGCTTTAAGAGTTCGATAAAATTTTCCCACGTTTCTCCTAGCATCATATCGAAAGCTGTCCAAAACGACAGATTCATTATACGCAACAGCGCAAAGTCGACTACATGGATAGCAAAGAAGACAAACACCAGCCCGATATAGCTGTAGTAGACCTTCTTAGAAAATCGATGCTTAAAAAAGACCGCCATCCAGGCTAAGGCTACAAACTCAAGCGTAGTTTGTAACACTGAGAGGCTCAAGTACAAAATACGAGATCCACTGGAGGGATCTTTAACTAAAAGGACATGCTGCATGTTCATTAATAATAATAAAAAAAAGAACACGCCAAAAAATAAATAATTAAAGTTTTTGTTCATATTTTTACATATTGCAATTAATTGTAATAAAGTAAATATAAAAAATAAAAGGATGTATATGAAAGCATTTGTTAAATGGTTAGCAATTATTGTCCTCGTCGGACTGCTCTTAGGATTTTTTGCCTGGAGCTTCGTTCCCGGCATGGTCTCTAGAGAGCTGACTAAAAAAATGGGAGTGCCCGTCACCGTAGGATCCATCGGTTTATCTCCATGGTCCCTGACTGTATCGAATTTGGTCATTGCTAATCCGGCAGGGTCGATGATGAAACGCGCTCTGGTTGTAAAAACGATTGATGTTAAAGCCCCGATCACCCGATATTTCCAAGATAAAATCGTCATAGATGAAGTCGATTTAAACAATATCGTCTTAGGGCTCGAGTTCAATAAACCCTTAAGTCGAGATGGTAACTGGACCACGATTATGAATAACTACCAACGCGCCTCCAGATCTCAAAGCAAAAAAGACCAAAAAGAGAAGCCGGTTCTTGTCAAACGCTTGATTATCCGCAATATGGATATTTGGATTGCCTTCCGTGACAACCCCCAAGGTGGAGTCAAAAGGCTCAAAGGCATTAAATACATGGAGCTAAAAAATATCAGCAGCAAAAAAGGCATTCCTATTGATGAAATCACCCAACAAGTCATCGGTGAGATGTTACTTGAGGTCTTTCAGCGCGAGGGCATCCAAAACATGCTACAAGGGATATTCGATAGTGCCACAGGTGGCGGCGGCATCTTTGGCGGTTTTCAAGGATTATTTGGTCTAGAAGAAACGGCGAACGAAGAGATCTGTCGCTAGCTCCCGCTCGATTTCGCTCAGTCTATCCGCCAACGGAGTGATCACAACTCCCTTGCCAAGGCGGCTTTCAATTGTGTGGTAAGGATCGAGAACAATCACCACATGCCCCTTCCAAACCAACAAATCAAGCGGCTGTAAGTTCTCTAGGGATCTCGCTTCACCAAAAGAGATCAGTTCTGAGGTGTTGCGTGGCGTCAGACCATAGCTGGCCTCATATAAAAGACCTGAGCAATCCACTCCCGCAAAAGTCCACGTGTTAAACTCCAATACAGATAGAGTGCGATTCGGTGGATAATAATCGAGCATCTCAGGAATGCCTTGGCTGTAATTGCCGCCCCAAATATAGGGCTTACCCACAAGTTTGGTCATGTGCTTTATCATTTCTTCTTTTGTAGGGAAGTTAGGCTTTGGAAAATCTGATTTTTCTGATACAAACCGCTCATCCACAAAAAGATTTTCATTAGGATAACCCGGCATCGACACCTCTATAATGCTCCCTTTTTGGGCTCTAAAATGCAGCAAGGTTCCTGGTAAAGCGATCAACTCTAAAGCTTTAAGCAGATTTTGATGATCTAAAGGCATTGAATTACTAAATATCGAATTATATTCATTATTATTTAGTAATGGAGCAGGTTTAATTGCGTATAATTCACATTTATTGTATTTCATAAATAAAGGGACAATATTATGCGTTTATTATTCATCGTATTTTGTATAGCAGTATCTACTGCTTTTACGCAAGTTGCTTCTGGAATCTTCACGCCTAAAGGGCTCGTTGACCCAAATTCGGAAAACAAACTTGTTGTTCAGAACTACTATAAAGCTTTTCAGGAAAATAATGTCTCAGCTCTTTTAAACGTTCTAGCTCCAAATTATGGCATTGTCAACGCCAACCTGGTCCAAGACACAAGCTACTACCGCTATCCTACTATGAGCAAAAATCAAAAAATACGCATGCAAGCCTTCCATCACGCCTTTCCAGAGCTCACTATTCAAATTATGGAACTCGTTGCCGAAAACAACCGCGTCTTTGCCTACGTCACCTATTCCGGAATCCAACGGGGTGCTTTTCTAGGGATTATTCCCACTGGGAAACCGATTCTGATCCGCCAATTTGCCATTTTTTCTATCCAAAATGGTCGCATTAGTCACATCACTGAAATGGATAATGAGTATAGCGTGATGGAACAAATTGGCTATGTTTTGCTAAAGTAGAGATAGCATGAAAAAATCAATTTATTCCTTGGGTTGTCTAATTTTAGCCCTGTTTTCATTTTTACTAAGTGAAATTTACAATTCGCAAGAAGACCGGATTTTTAGATCCAAAACCTTGCCTCAAAATCACGTCTTCCACTACCCGGGCCAATTTAAAGAAGTCTACTTACAAACTGGCAAAGACGCCACCCTTCACGGCCTGCATTTTAAAGCCAAAACCCCCAAAGGAGTTGTTCTGTACTTCCACGGCCGAGGTTGGAACTTGGGAAGCCTACACAAACGCTCGGCTATTCCCGAAGACTTCATTACTCGCGGATATGACTGCTTCATTATTGACTACCGCGGATTTGGAAAAAGCACGGGCAAAAGATCGGAAGATGCCATCTACCACGACGCATCCTGCGCCTACGACTACTTATTAGAAAGTTATCCCGAGGATCAAATAACCGTCTATGGCATGTCCTTTGGCACTGGAGTTGCAGCACAACTGGCCTCTTGCCGCAATCCTCACCAACTGATCTTAGAAGCCCCCTATACCAGCATGCTGGATATGGCCGAAAAAACCATCCCTTATCTACCAAAATTCATGCTTGCTTGGCTCCTTAAGTACCATATCCCTACCGAGGAATTTATTAGTAAAATCTCGTGCCCCATTCATATCTTTCACGGCACTCACGACACCCTTATTCCCCATTCCTCAAGTCAAAAACTGCTATTGCGCGTTGCCCAAAACGTACGAGCTAAGCTCACGAGTATTGATAACGGGAGCCATGACCACCTGCCCTCATACCAAGAGTACTCTGAGCAACTCGACCACTTGCTTAACTAAATCATTTCTGCTACATTGCCGAGCATGCGTAAAATTTTAGCTGCAGCAGTGCTTTTTACCACCATGGCCTTGGCAGATAACCCTGACTGCAACTGGGGTATCCCCTCTCATGCTACTCTTAAGTACCGTTTTGATAAAGGCATTGGCTACCAGGATGGTTACGGCACCGTAGAAGGGTTTTTGACGCCAAAATGGGATCGCGATATCCAGCCATTTATCGATGCTAGAGGTCACATGTTCAACGATGGGCGAACTGCTGCCAACCTCGGCTTCGGCAGTAGATTTAACTTACCATCTACGTGGGTCATCGGTGGCAATTTCTTTTATGACTTTCGCGATGTCAAAGTGCTAAATAGCACCAGCCAAATCAGCGCAGGCTTTGAGGCCTTCCATCAGTACTTCGATTTTCGCCTCAGCGGCTACTACCCTGTCGGAAGCCCGCGCAAAAGTGTCAAAACCAATACTGATATCAAAGCAAGTATTGCCCTTCCCAGCATTTTTGGTTCTTTGGGCTTTCCCATTCCCACCTGGGATTTTATGGAGCTCTACTTTGCTTTTGGCCCCTACTATCTTGTTGAACGCACCAAAAGCGATATCGACTGTGGCGGCTCCTTTGGAGCCTTTACCCGCCTATCAGCCAAAGTCTACGACGGGATCACCATTGGTGTAGATGGCACCTTTGATGGCACCTTCCACGCCATCGCCCAAGGCTTCATAGCCATCACCTTCCCTTGGGGACCAGCCCAGCTCGTTAAAAATGACAACCGCTGGCGCTCCTGGTTTCCCTCTAGCTCATGCAAGAGCGAGGCGCTAATACGCAGGCGTATGCAATCTGCTGTCTGGCACAACGAAATCATCCCG
This sequence comes from Chlamydiales bacterium, assembly GCA_024233455.1. GTDB lineage: Bacteria > Chlamydiota > Chlamydiia > Chlamydiales > JACKPQ01 > JACKPP01. The sequence goes on along the minus strand of JACKPP010000002.1, from coordinate 21,458 downwards.
GTCTGCACAGGCTCTCGAAAACGCTAGTTATTAATTCAATCTTCTGCTAACCTCGAGAGATGAAATTTGAGGCAGAATGGTAGAAGTAGCTAGAACACAATCCAAGTCTTTTTTTGAATCTGAATTTGCCACCAGTTCATTTTCTACTCAGTCAATACAATATCTTTTATCTTCAAATTTTTTCTTTCCATCTAATGTAAAAGAGCGCCAAGTAGACGATCTTGGCTCTATACGCAAGTCGGTCGATGTTTGTAAAATCGATATTTTTAAAACTAAGAAAGTAGAGCGCTCAACCTTTGCCAAAGGTGGAAGATGTCTTGCCCGAATAGTTGCATCGGCAGGTATTAGCATGGTGGTTGCACCTATCGGATTGATTTGGCATAGCTGCTCACTCTCATTCCACGCTATCTTATACTGCACAAATAGAAAAGAAAAAGATTACCACTACGAGCTCATCTCTAAGGCCAAATTTGCCCTCCTTGCAGACGGTACTCTGACATTTTTAGGATGTATTTGCCCTCTAATTTTATTTCGATTGGGCCTTTCATACGAACTGCTGGCTCGAATAGCTATTCCCGCAACCCTAGTATTCCCAATTCTTTTAGGGTTTCTACCTCAGCAGGTACCTCGTCTATTTTTTCAAGAAGACCTGCGCGTGCCGTTTTATAAATCCATTCTCCTTAAAAATACCTATGGGATTGTGGGTCAAGGAGGTAAGTTGCTTTCATGGGATATAAAAGAAGACCAAGAGAATGTGAAAATCGTCCAAGGACACTTTGGGGAAATTTTCGTACAGCAAGCTTTGAACTACCTTTCTATTTTACAAAAGCTACATAATGAAGGCGTCGAGCTGCCTAAACACTACCCACCTAATACTGATGCCATTATTTACTGTATTCGCACATCAAATATTTCCGATACCCATAAGAAGTGCTACATCGCTCAACTGCAAAAATGCGACGCAAATATCAAACACCTGCGCAAAGCCTTGGAACGCTTCATTGAGATGGGGGAAAACTCAATATTTCACTATTACCTGGGAGCTCGATGCTCGGTCCAAATCCCACAATTTCCTATTTCTGAGTCTGCCTATGAATCATTATTTACAACTATCAAAAGCCCTGACAGCGGCTGGGACTTCGCATTAGAGCATGCCAGAGATGCCCTTAAGTCATTTGGCGGTAATAATAAAAAAGGCTTTAATCAAGACTATAAAGATTATAAGGAACGCGTTTTCACCCAAAAATCGCCGCATGGTCTACTTGATTTACAAAAAAATTACACTCCAGAACAACTTCGAAAAGCCTACCTAAAATGCGCAATTAAGCTACATCCGGATAAGGTTCCAGAGGCTTATAAAAAAGAAGCCGAAGAGGTTTTTAAAATCTACTCTACAGCTTACAAAATACTTAGCAGTTGAAAACGTTGAAACATCAACGCTGTGATCAAAAACGGTCCCCTATACAGCAGCATTCACAAATTAAAGATTCTCGAGGAAGGCGCCCGCCCTCACCGGGCACAGCCCAAGGTCAGAGCGACCTAACTTCAGTAAACTGAGGGGTACACGCTAGCGCAACCGCTAATCTAGTTTTTGGCTAATCCAAAAGCGATTGCCATCTTTATCCTTAAAAAGCGCCATTTTGACATGTCCTGGCACTTCAAAAACATCACCAATAAACTCAATGCCATTGGCTTCTAGATGTTTTTTTGTGGCATCTACATCATCCACAGAAATCGAGACCCAAGCGTGCTCGCCGGGCTTTTGCTGCAACTCTGCCACACAACATTCTTCTGAGTGCTGACCAACACCTAAAAGCGACCCTTCCTCACCGCCAATTTCCATCCAGTTGTACTCTGGAGCGTAGTCCTTAAGCTCTAGCCCTAAAAGATCGACAAACAAATGCTTGGCCGACTCCAAATTTTTAACCGTTACAGCGCTTAGAGTAAAACCCCTTGCACGACTTTTTGTTTCCATAAACTCCTCCGTGTTTAAGCCCGCTTGAGTATAAAATATTCCAGATTAATATCCACAATTTTTGGGACAATTTAGGGGCAGCTGCAAGCAATAGAAAAAAAATCTGATCAAGGTACTGGATCTAGTTATTTGCAAAATTTTTTAAAGACATCAAGGCAGAAGCTGCATGCTGTATTTGATCTTCTTCCGCGGTACTGGCTGTTGCCTCTCCAAGAGCTGCATTATTTTTTGCAAATAAAGCTAATTTTAATTCAAAAATTTTGTCTTTTTCCGCAATTATGTCTCTTGCTGCTTCAAGAATTTCATCTTTTTCCGCAATTATGTCTCTTGCTACTTCAAGAGTTTCATTTTTTTTTGCAATCATGGCTGATGCTAATTCAAGAGTTGCATCTTTTTCCGCAATTATGTCTCTTGCTAGTTGAATAGCTGCATTATTTTTCGCTATCATGGCCAATACGAATTCAAGAATTTCATCTCTTTCCTCTATTATGGCTGACAACTTTTTGCAATTATTTTTCTCTTGCGCCAGCTCAAAATTGAGTCGTAAAGTTTGTAGTTTCTCCAGCATCCACTTATTTTTCTCTATGTGTGATCTTACACGCACGAGGGTGTTTGCTTTCTCCTCATCAGAAAGCGATTCAAATATGGCACGGGTTTCTGCATCTACCTTGCTTAGCACGCATTCTAAATTAGCTCCAAGGGATAACAGCTCTTTGATCACACCCGGATCTTTCCCGCAAAGGGCAAGTTCTATAAGTGTTTTTCCTTTAAACGCAGGAGATTGAAGTTCTGCATCAATGTCACAAATAGCGCCAACTACCACCTTAACCTCTTCAGGGGGACCTTGTAAGACAACTCGAATACACTTTTCCTCCATACCTTTATCTCTTATCGAAGGCCCAGTCTCAGTTCGCAGCTTTTTATTTTGATGAGTGGTTAAATCGATAATTTCTTTATTGGATAAAGATCGTTTACTTCCTGATTTTGCGCAGGTCAAAGATGCCTCAGTCGTAATGAGCTCAGCGGCGCTCAGGTTCTTGTTTTCTTTACCCTGAGAAACTTTTGAAAATGCATCTTCACAATTTGGAGGATTCAATATTCTACTTATATTTAAAGCCATAAATCTCCTTTTTAAAAAAAATTATAAATAAATAGAAATATTAAGTCAATGTATCAACTATTTTTTAATTCATTTAATTGAAAACAGGATATGACCAGTCTATTTGGTAAAAAGCCCCTAGTCCCAGGCCGGTATCGTCGTGATAATGCCGGTGGAACAAAATATATGTGGCTAGTCATTCCAAACAACTTACTAAGAGATATGCGTATTGAGTTGTTAACTAATTGTTTTACAATATTTTCGATCAATTGGTTTACGATTTTGCTATTGATCGCAATTATGGAATGTGCTAAAGTCCGTTCCAATAACTTTATTGTAGGAATCAGTTGAGTCAAATAACACTTACCAATCAATCAAAAATTTACTTTCAAGGCAGAGAGCGCCCTGTACGCATTTGTCATGTCATCGCTAATGAGGAAAACGTGCGGGCCGTAGGCGTTATCGGCTATCACGTCCTTACTTTAGAGGGTCAAACCGATTCAGGCAAGCTGACCATTATCAAGGAAAGCGATCATACCCCTAATGACGCCGCTACAAGCCCTAGAAAATTAAAAAATAAAGCACATTTATTATCAGTTCAACAACGTGCATTCGAAAAGACGATAAGAGACCTTGCCAAAAACTGTTTGAGTTTAGATGAAGTGCACCAAAATGGTACTGAAGTCAAGCTTAAAGCTCCTGATAATTTTGCCAAATATGAGGCCCCTCAACTATCTATTACAACTAAAACCATGGGGCATTTGTTTGCCGATGGCAGCTTCATGAACAGCAAGTTGGAAGGTGCTAATTCCAAAATTCATATAGCATTTATCCTGCCAGCATTAGAAGCTATCTCGAAGGAATCCTTAACCCGCATACCCGATCAGTTAATTGCTGGGTTTCATAAACTCAGCCATTATTGCGTTAAAATTAAACAAGCTAGTCAAAAAAGTGAGCAAGAGGAGGCTGCTTGTGAAATTGGCCAACAGATTAAGGAAGATCTTGCAAACCTAAAAATTAATGATGTGCTACCTCTACCTGTCGGCTTTTCTACTAACCGGTCGAATCATGCCATGGTTTTGTCATTCATTAAGAAGCCGAATGGCAACTTTGATGTTAATTTGTATGATTCCATAAATAAACACTCCTTCCACCACCACGCAGATGGAGCGCTTAAGCCACAGAGCAATGGTCATCTATCTTTCACTGATGTTCCTTTTGATGTTTTTTTTCCCAATGCTTCTAATTTACTCTTGCCGGCGATACTTCTTCCGCTTATTAAGAATCAATCGATAGAATATTCAGGATTAGAGACTTACCACATTCTCACGGGATTTTTATTTGCCTATCAGGTTAAAACTACGCAGCTTTCAACACCGCAAAAAGATGGAACTTGTTCTCTCAAAGCTTTAAACCTCTTTCTAAGGGGCTTTTTAGACAATGAGCGTGATTATAAACGCCTGCGCCACTTTATCGATATGTATGCTGCAGTTGCCTCTTTTAAAGAATTGATAAGGCCAAATACTGATTTATCACCTGAAAATCAAAAACGCGGTCTACTACTTTTTGCTCTAGAAGCTATTAATCGCACCTCGGAAAAACTGCTTACTGCAGGCTTTTTAACAGATGATGAAGCCAAAGAAGCCAAAGATGTCACTAACTACATGAGACAGGTAATTTGGGCCAAAACACCTACTAGCATCTGTACTGTTAATCAATGCGATAGCGGCGTTTTAAAACCCGATTGCACCTTTGATGCGGTCCAAAATCAACTGCAGGCATGTCGGATAGTTTTAGAGAATAACACTATTGCAGAAAGCCCCAAACGGTCACAAACTATTGAGATCCCCAATTGGCTGCAAGAAACAGATGTCACCGCTCAAAATTTGACTGAACGCCTTCAAGCATTGGTTGGTTTGACTCATGATGATTCTCGTCGGTGTGTAACAGATTTTCAAGCCTCACTTTTTTGCGTTGAAGAGTTTGCTAAATCCATCCCGGTCGCTAATTCTGTATTTTGGCAAAATGTCCCTCAAGAGGACTTAAAATCGGCTCAAGATCACCTATGTAATCTGCTTAATAATTACAAACTTCATACACTGACAAGAACCAATTATGTTTCAGTACGGGAAATGAACACTGCTGCAGCGCTTTATTATGCTCTGCACCAATTGACCGTTGAGCTCGATAAATCAAAAGGTAGCATTTTAGGAGAGCACACAGCTATCTTCAATCCCTTCACATTCATTGATAGGGACCTTTACTTTAACTCTGCCATAAAAGATGATTTGGAACGTTTTCAGATCCTAAGGGAGGTCTTTGACCAAAGCGACTCTACCCATGTCCCTTTCGACCCTCTCTTTTTAGAAAAGCCCATCGATGGGATGCGTTTGAGTGGCGCTACCATTGATATAATGAAAAAGATCTTGGCTCTTGACGACACCCTCTGCAAGAAGTTAGAAGGCAAACTCTATTCGCACCAATACTTCCCAAACAAAATTTGGAAAGCGCCCAACGGTGAAGAGAGGAGAGGCTGGTCAGAAAATAATCCGAATGCTGATCGGCGTTTAAAATTGGGTGTTTTAACTGAAGATGGCATCCTTCAGAATTGCTTTTTTAAAGAAATGAAAATGATTGCTCTTCTATTAGACGATCATATATATCACTACAGCGGAAGCGATTACTTGAGGAACAGCGATAGGTTTGACCACCTCCTCAAGCTTAGAGATGCATCTGTTTCTATAAGTGGCTTTTTTGACTCAAGATTTATTAAAGATAATTCTCGGGGTATTTGCTTACAAGATCAGAAGGCAGATACCAGTATCGAATTCGAGCTGAGCTATTTCAGCAGCAGTTATAAAGACGTTAAAAGTCTATGCGCTAAACAGTTTGTCATTAATAATACCGGTATCGAACGGCTGTTAACCGATCCAAATTTAAGTAGGCAAATTGATGGTGGATTGCGCAAGGAAGTTCCTCCACTTGAAAAAGATAGCTATGTAAAAAAATATGAAAAGCGTGGTTTTGGTACAGAGCGATCTTCGGCCAGCAGTAAAAAACAAGACGACTGGATCCGTAGACTTGCCGCTTGGGGCGGTGCTATGCGCTCTTTGCAGCTTGTTCAGCTAGATGCCCTATTTAATAAGCATGCATCTTGCTTTGAACATCCTGAATATCAAACCTTTTTCTGGCTTCAATTTTTTAAAACTTCTATCCAAGATGGCAAGTATATTGATGATGTCCCAGAACAAATTGCACAAAATCCCCTTATTCTTGATTTTATGCGAGAGTTCAATGGCGAAGGACTAAAGCACTTTTTCGAACTTAAGGAAAACCAAAAACCCAATGTGCCCGTTTGCCTGTTTTTTATTCGCATTGCCCAGCAGCTTGCCAGTAAGTGCCATAAGCTAGAACCCAACTCACCTCAAAAACGCGACTATTACGAGTTTGTTTCAGGTTTACAAGGCCATATAGATCGTTGGCTAAAAGACCCAAAACTAACTGATAGCAACGAGGCGCTTTTACACCTCCATAAGATATACCATTATGTCACCACCCAACCTGTCGCTCAATTGACAATAGATCAGCAAGCTGAAATCATCGGTAGTTGGTTTGCATACTCCAACTTACCTATCGAGCCTGCAAATACATTACCTCAGATCGAAGACGCTTGCCGCACTTATGTGCTGACCCTGCTAAAGCAGGGTCAGGAACAGAAAGCCTTTAGCCAAGAGTTAAGAGAGGCCTGTTATTTAAGTATCGCTCGTAGTTTAAATTTAGAACATGTCTTAATCACTAAAAATAAGCAAGACACTTCCTTGGGCGATCCTTTCATTTTACAAATGGGTAAGTGTGAGTGTCATCTTACTGTGGGCAAAGTGTATCAAGATCGTGAATTGATCAGCAGAGGCAAAGGCCGGTTAAATATTAATTCGGACAGTTATAAGCGCCTTTTTGGAGATGATCGCTTTAAGCTTTACGTAAGAGGCAAGACAGTTATTTTTGACCATCCCATTTGGGGGGCTATGAAAGTAGTCGGTGGTAATATCAATGACGGCGTCCAACGCTGCATAGGGGGTGAGTGGTACCAATACCTACAACCGTTAAAAGTCACTTGCCATAGAAGGGCACGCATTCCGCGAGGGCTTGTGGCCAATATGCACCATTGGATGTCACCGGACAAATCAGAGCTCCTTATTAAAGACCGCAAAACGGATGCAACCGTTGCCACTATGAACAAGAACGGAGAAATCTATCTTGCAGATTCAGGTCGCAAAGTGACACAGGCACCCCAGCCGGTTGGTATGTATTTTATGATTGCCTCTTCCCAGAGTCAATCGATCTTTGATGCTTTTGAAGCGCGTCATTACCAGCACGTAGAATTCGGTGATGACAACAATTTACATGCCTGTGATCTGGTTCGTTACCAATCGATGACCGGTCAACGTCTTCGTTTTTGCAAGACGGATAAAGGCTGGCAGTGGGAAGACCATCCTCAATTTCATATTCACCCAACGCGCCCAATCGGACTGTTGGGAGCTATTCCTAACTACCTCTATCTCGAAGATAAACGAGGAAAAGGACGCATTTTAGTTCCTCTTGCGTCTCTAAGCCAAGACTTTACACAGTCTTTTTCCGCCAGCGGCAGCTTAGATCTTAATCTTGATGAACAACGTTTAGAAATTGAGTTAGATCAAAAGCAAATTGGCACGCGCAAGTTTGTGCAGTTTGATGTTGCTGGAGAACAGTTGATTCCCATTGAAACTGAAGGCTTGCTTCTATTGGCCCAGTTTGAGCTTGCAGCAAACCGACCCCTGGCATGCCTTGCTAAATTACAAAGCCTATCAAGCGTCGATCATTTATCGCCTGCAACGTATATCCTATTGGAGAAGTTGGTCACCTTTGGCATGACTTATCAAAAAGCAACTCCCGATGTACTAGCAGTTGGCCTTCACGCTGCACTTATTTACGCCAAACACCAGTTAGCAGATAACTTAAAATGGGATGAAAATAGGTTTTATTCTTCCGAAATCATCGGTGTAGTCAAAATCTATCAACGCTACCTATTAATGCTCACAAGTGTGCATCAAGATCTCCAGCTTACAAACGACCAAGAACGGATTCTTTTAAATCATTTCAGTAGACAAGCTTTTGCTAAGTCGAGGCTTTCTATGCTAGATAGCAACATCGAAATTATTGAACGTAAAACGCCAAGACTTTTACACGAGAAAAAAAGCTTCTTTTTGCCTGGTACTTATGGGGATTTAGAGATCTTCGGTTACTATAGTGACTCCGTCCCAGAAGCTCCTATATTCGACTTTACGACAATCAAAGGGGATGGGCGCCACCTATTCTGGAAAGGTTACCAAATCGCAACGACTGGAAGTGAGCAGGAAAATGCACAAGTATTACATTATTTACAGCTTTTAGAACTTCAAAGATTAACCGCCAAGGAGCACCAGCGCACATTCCCTGAAAGTGACAAGCCCAAACGTCTAACCGTTCTTTTAGCAGTTGCCAGTTTACCTATTAGGAGTAGAAGAAAACTGCCGCAGTTTTCTACTTATAAAGCAAAAATTAATCAACAAAAAATAGGTGCAGACGGTCTGCCTCTATTTAGAGAGGAGGTAAGTTATACAGGTTCACATCCCAACCAAATAAAGCATGTAACAAAAAAGCCGATCCTCTACGACTCCGGGGATGCTAAAAGTGAATGGTGGGCGGAGCTGCGAAAGCAACTGCCTGGCGATATAAGCATAAAATTGCCCATATTGGCTGCCCCTCAAACAACAGAAGAGCAGATAAACCTTGGATCGACAACTGAGATTATTCCCCATCGTAATTTAAGCTTAAACGGCATGAATTGGTCTGGAGATGTCAAAAAAACTCTGGGAGACCGCTTTGTTGCTGAAGAAATTCTCACTACCCATAATAAATACGAACCTTTTACCGATGACTTCCAAAAATGGGAAATTAGCCCACCTGCTCGTGATTCAAAGCTATTTCCTTACTGGAACTGTATTCAACGCGAACTACAATTAGTTAAAGCGGATGTAAATGCAGCTCGTGAAAAAATGGAGCGCGCAACCGTTTTCCGCCTAGATCCATCCAAATTAGAACATATCATACAGCCTATAGAACTCTTCTTAGATCAAAAAAGGGCTCAAATTGGAGCATTAGAAACCAAAATATTAGATTTGGCCAATAAAATTCCCAAAGACATTGATCAATTAAAACGTGATCTAAAAGTGGCAGGTCGAAAATTTGACTTGCTTTCGCTAGAAAAACTGGAAGATCTGTTTTTATCTGAAAGCAGAGAAAAGTTTCAGGCTGCTAATCCCTTTCTTACTAACAGTGAAATTGACTCCCTTTTTCAAGACATCGGACAGTGGTGTTTTTTACAAGTACAGCTCCAACCAGTGCAAGCAGCCCTAGCCCACTGCGAGCAATTGATGAAGCTGGACCCAAAATCCAAAGATTTTGAATTCTTTTCTAATCTAGTTGGTATCGAGCTAACCAAAGAATTTAACCACTTCAAGCCGGATGCCGACGGTATTTCTATTGCCGTTGATACATTGGTTTTCAGTAGGCGTACTGAGCTTATTCCCAGAAAAGACCAATTAGATTGTGTGGATGACTTGCACAACGTAAAAAAACCGGAATGTGTCATTCAAAAAATCATGGGCGCTGGAAAATCGTCAGTGTTAGCCCGTAAATGGGCCAGACAAGTAGCCAAACGGGGAATGCTTCCAGTGCTTTTAGCTGACAGCTCTCAATATTCAACGGTGCTTCATAACGGTAAAGATCTGCAGTATACCGCATTTGGTCAACGAGTCTTTACGGTAAATTATTTGCGATCTGAACTAGCTGATAGAGACGATCCAGCTCATATGAATGATAGACTGCGGTTTATCTTAAAGGAACTAAAACGGGGCAAATCTGAAGGTGATTTACTAATTGTTTGTCCAGAAATGATTTTACTTCTAGATCATGAACTCTCTTTAGCTATGTTCCGCAAGTTTGCCAAACCTGCAATTGGTCCCCAAGAAGACAACACTATTGCCAAACAAGATCAGGCAAGGTATGTAGAGCGTTTAAGAATTCTTCAAGAGATCATGTCCTTTTTTGCCAATGATTCAGAAGCTTTGGGAGATGAAATTGATCTACTACTAAGCTCTACCAAGGAAGTCAACGTTCCAGCAGGTTCAAAACAACCCATCTGTGCCGAACGTGTAGAACTTGCCAAACAACTGTTTAAATATTTGACGTCTGATGAGTTAAAAATAGATGGTGTTTCCATTCGCGACATCATTGGCTTAGAAAAAAACAATCAGACCATGCTGGATACTGACACCTACCACAAAAAAATTGTACCCCTTATCGCTCAAAAGCTTGCCGAGCAATTTCGTCTTATGGCAATTCCCAAAGAATTCCAAAACTCTTATGTACGCTTTGTCACCTGCCAAATGCAACCTATCGTTCTTGATTTCGAAGTGGAGTCGCAAGCTCTGAGCAAGCAAGACCAAGTCGACCGGGAATTCATGCGCATGGTCCAAACAAAGCATGCGGCCACAGACACAGACTCTAAAGAGGCTGCCAACCTTATTTGCTTATCCTCCCATTTATTGGGAGTCATCATTCCTGAGGCTTTTAAACTTGTTGGTGGTCGTAACTTTGGAAGATGGCGAGACCAAGGCCAAGGCCAAATCGACAATGGAAAAGTCATCCCTTGGCTTGCTGTGGACACACCTGCAATCACTGAATTCGGTTATCATTATGAAGCCCTAGTCAAACACTTTATGACCGCACTTCAGCTGGGAATTGAAGAAGAGCAAGTCAAACAAGTTGCCTCCAGCATGCGCAAAGCTGCTGAACACTACATGCACATCTACGACGAGCAGCTAAATGAAACTGCCGAAGCCAAAGAATTTGCCTCACTTACAGGGCTGGCATTTGAGACATTTAAAAACCCAGACAAGTTAAACGAATTTGCCACACAACTTGCCAGCTGCCACGTCAAAGAACAAGGTTTTAACAAAGCTGTACGCAAACTCATCAGGAACGACACCTTCACTCCTGCAGCAGGAGACATTGATCCGATCATTCGTATTGTTTTAGGGATAGCAACTGAATGGGATAAAGAGGCTACATTTTACCAATCAATCTTAGATGCTGAAGAGAACGCTAAAGAAACCTTTAAAAATGCCATCCAGGCACTATCAGGGGTTTGGTTTAGCGATATCGACAATCCAGAAGAAATCAAGCGAGCTACTAATAACATCAATGATTCCCTCTCTGCAAAATTGATGCTTGAGGCAGAAACGGCAGCTACCTATGTGAGCTTTTACCAAAAACGGTTATCCAATAACGCGCAAACACTGCCACTTCTATTCAATAAAATCAGAGGAATGACCGGCACACCATGGAATGCCGATGGATATCATCCTCGCCTTGCAGACAATCAACTCCTCGATGAAGGCACCGAGGGCAGCATCATTCAAATGTTGATCCAACGCGCTTCAACCACACCAGTTCACACGCCAAAAGAAAACACTATCACCGCCTTTTTAGAAGCTGCTCAGGCTGCCGATGCCCAAAACATCTCCTGTGGTGTCTTTGACTCTGGGGCTCTCTTGCGTGATTACTCGAGTTTGACCATGGCCAAAGACATGCTTCAATTCCACTTAGATCATAATACCGGTAAAAAAGGAGTCCTATTCTTTTACCGACCTGAAGGCCGAGCCAAAGCCGACCAATTTGCAGCTTTAGTGGAAGGAAGCAGTGAGCCTATCCATTTAGATGGGACCCACGATATTTCCAAAGCAGGCCTAACAGTAGATGAGTACGCCGTTTACTTGCCTGAGTTGCAAACAACTGGAACGGACATCAAATTCCCAGCTACTGCTAGAGCTTCTGTGACCATTGATAAAAACATTATCTCCCGCAAACTGCTGCAAACAATGCTCAGACTGCGTAAATTTTTCGACTACCAGAACATTGAGCTTATAGTCCCTGAAGATTTAATCAACGCCTTAGATCTACTCTGCGAGTACAACCAGCTTGATGAAAGTCAAAAAACACTCCAAAAACAACAAGAGCTTCTCACCAAAGCCACTTTACTCTTATCAATATGCAACCAAGGTGTTCAAAAAGCAAACTCTATTATGCGTCACTTCAAACAGCAAGTGAATGAAGTACCTAAGATCTACTTTAGGAAAATGACCCAACAAAAGCTCAAGGGTTCAATCGAAGCCCTAGATGAGCTGGAAATGGAAATCCGCGCTAATGTTTACAGTCCTTTTATGACACCGACAACTTGTGATGAGCTATTTAACCTCTTCTTTGGAATTGTCGAAGATATAGATACAATGACAAGTTTAGAGCAGTATGCTAATCGCGTTATTACACACTTTAAACATGTTGTCGAAAAAGCAGAGACCCAGCACAGACAGAACTTCCCCTTTGACTTAAAGGAAGATGCACTCAATATCGAGAAGGAAATTCGAGCGATTGTCCAACGTTTTAAAGAAAAATACCAAGACGCGGTCCCCACAACCCTACGCCAAATCCCCTATGACGATGCCCGGCAAGACTCAGAGGCGCAGCCAAGCGCTGAAATTCACCAAGAAGTTCAAATCGAAATTGCGCAAGAACTCGAGATCGAATTGGAAATGGAACTTCAAACCGAACTGGCGTTTTACGAAGGATTGGATGGCTATGCTGATCGACCAGAAAACAAATGGAGTTATGAGGAGTTTTTACAACTCATAACCGGGCTAAAAGAAAGCAAACAGCCATTCCATATTAAAACGCTTAAACAGCTTTTTGAGTGTTATCGTTATCAACACGGCAAGCCCTACGGCCGCCTTTTTACTAGCCAAACCCTTGCTACCGAAAACTACCGCCTTTCAAAAATACAGACGATGCCTATCTTCCACCGATCCCAAAAACCTCCTGGCCAAATTCTGATTGTTGAGAAAGAAGACAGAACCGAAGAGAGAACCTACGTCCACTTACTCGTCTCTGAAAAAGAAGCTGCTGCTTTTAAAATATTTTTGCAAACTCTCTATAAAGAAAAAAATCATCCGCACAAAATATGGCTAGTCACACCTGGCGGCAAGGAATTTATACCTAACTGGCAACACCAGATCGATACAATACAAGACTCCTATTTAAACGCTATGACCGAAATCAATATTTTTGGTGGACACATCTCTAATCTATTAAACAAAACTCTCTACACACCAGCCAAAATGTGGTTTGAAAATTCCGATAGTAAAATTGCAAAACTTAAGAACGAATTTATTCGACTACGCACTTGGCAAATGGACCATGAGCGCGATCTTTTGCGCACAAGTGGTTTGATTATCGACCTCAAAAATGTCCAGAATCAAACAGTGGCGCGCATGCACCATGAAATTGCTACGGCCTCATTTGAATACGTCAATAGCTTGACATCTAAAGATAAGACAGCCATATACAACTTGACGCCACGGGATATACTACGCCTCGAAAAACCTGATATTGTTCATTGTCTAAGCCATTTGAATCTACGCCATTTACAATCGCCTGTATGTATCCAAGCTGTAAACATTGCACTAGTTAAGCATCTTGTTGCCAAACAAATTCCTCATCTTTTACCAAGCCAACTGCTGAGGCTTACAACGTTTGAAACAATCCGAGCTGTTACAACCGACCAAATCGGCTCCTTGCGCAAAAACGAGCACGGGAAAGGAATAGAACCAGTAGACGTACAATCATTCATTCAATCTCTATCTAACGCCCAAGTGTCTGCTTTACAAGATAAAGCCTTTTTGTCCGACATGCATAAAGATCAGCTCCCGCATATTGGGGATGCGCTGATTGGAGAGTTGAGAACCCCAGCTGAAATCGAAACTTATGTTCCAGGAGAACGAGTGAATGCGCTACATCCTGAAGCTCTACCCAATACTGCAAATGCAAAATTGTCCTCGATTACAAATGTGGCTCTTATTCAAGCTCTGCCTGCCGATCGTTTAGGACACATTGATCCTGATATGCTTCTACAGATATCCGATAATCAGATTAGTCAGCTAGATCAAGATCAAACAAAATTGTTGTCTCTAATGATAAACAAACCTGAGCTTGCAACGCGCTTAAACGGCCAGCAGCTTCTCAATTGCCTACCTCAAGCAAAAAAACTAATACCAGATGTCAAAGCAGCCGTTATTCAAGCCATTAAAGCCTCAAATGACCCTGATATTCCTAAAAATATCGAGACGGAAGATATTGACTTGGTTAATCCAAAATTAGCACCATACATACCAGATGCAAAGCTTGTTTTCATCACAGCCAAAGATATTATCGATAAACTAGCAGGCAAACAACTGCTTCAATTGATCGGTACCGATAATGCCGATGTCAAAGCAGCCATTAAAGCCTCTGAAGACGAATTCATACCACTTAATATTCCGCCAGAAAACATCGACTGGATCAATCCAACTCTTGCTCCTAAAATACCAGATGCAAAGCTTGCTTCTATCCAAGACAAAGCTATTATTGACAACCTAACAGGTAAACAACTGCTTCAATTGATCGGTACCGATAATGCCGATGTCAAAGCAGCCATTAAAGCCTCTGAAGACGAATTCATACCACTTAATATTCCTCCAGAAAAAATCGACTGGATCAATCCAACTCTTGCTCCTAAAATACCAGATGCAAAGCTTGCTTCTATCCAAGACAAAGCTATTATTGACAACCTAACAGGTAAACAACTGCTTCAATTGATCGGTACCGATAATCCCGATGTCAAAGCAGCCATTAAAGCCTCTGAAGACGAATTCATACCACTTAATATTCCGTCAGAAAAAATCGACTGGATCAATCCAACTCTTGCTCCTAAAATACCAGATGCAAAGCTTGCTTCTATCCAAGACAAAGCTATTATTGACAACCTAACAGGTAAACAACTGCTTCAATTGATCGGTACCGATAATCCCGATGTCAAAGCAGCCATTAAAGCCTCTGAAGACGAATTCATACCACTTAATATTCCGCCAGAAAAAATCGACTGGATCAATCCAACTCTTGCTCCTAAAATACCAGATGCAAAGCTTGCTTCTATCCAAGACAAAGCTATTATTGACAACCTAACAGGTAAACAACTGCTTCAATTGATCGGTACCGATAATCCCGATGTCAAAGCAGCCATTAAAGCCTCTGAAGACGAATTCATACCACTTAATATTCCGCCAGAAAAAATTGACCTGATTAACCCCAAGCTTACCTCGGCAATACCGCAAGACAAAGTGGAAAAAGTTAAAGATCCTGAAATCATCAAAAACCTCACCATTGCCCAAATTCAAGGTCTTAAAGATGAAAATTTCATGTCACAATTGTCTAGCACTCAGCTCAGCCACCTCAATTCTGATCAAATCCAAAACCTCAAAACACCTAAGATGATTCAGCGTCTGTCTGAAAAACAAATACCGTATCTAGCCGATAACCAAATAAAATACATTACTAAAAATAAAATTAAACATCTACCGTCGCATAAGTACAAACACCTATTAGCTGAACAAGTAATCGACATTCCATTCAATCAATGGCATAACTTGACTGAAGAGCAAGTCCATGTGTTTGATCACACAAAGCTAGACGCCTTAAGCAAATGTCAAGTGCGAAAATTACAATCTGAAACACTTATTTCCAATTTAAGCATGAAAAAAACAGTCGATCTATCTCCAAGACAAGTCATTCAAGGAACCTGGAAACAGCTAATAGTCTATATCGTCTACACCATTGCCAAAGACATCTTTGCAACTGTTGTCATCATTCCAGTTAGCGTTTTATCGCTCTTCTCTGATCGTTGTGTCATCTGGAGAAATGATTGCCTAGAAGACCTTACAAGACCCCTGCACCTTGCCTATGCGGTCTTCATTGTCATGCCCTTCCACAAAAAACAGGTAGCCCAAACTCCAGTAGCAGCGCCTGCAGCATAAATGCGCACCTGCTGTACTAACCTGAGTTTTGGGTTTTGATTGCTGATATTCATAGAGGATTCGGTTCATAGAATGGGTCATTTTGAACGAGAATATAGTCCGAATGCCTATTTTTGAGTTCCAATGGTCTTATTATATGACTTAAGCCTCCTGAAGATTAGTGATATAAACCCGAAACTCAGGTTACTACTTTAATTCATTTAAAAGATTGGAAACTAGACCTGACCAGCCCGTTTGGTGAGAAGCCCCCAAGCCCCGGCCGGTATCGCCGTGATAATGCTCGTAGAACAAGATTAGATCCTTAAAATGAGGATCGTTTTGGAGAAGATCATTATCAGAGTAAATCGGTCTTTTACCACCAGCATCTCGTTTAAAGAGACTGATAATAGCATTAGAGAAGTAGTCCGCCATTTCTTGAGGATTGGCATTATCAATTTTGAGGTCATCTCCCACAATCGAGGCGAGTTTTTTCAAGGACTCTATGAGTAGGAATGTTGTGGGAACCCATACTGGCCCTCGCCAATTAGAGTTCCCTCCTTTGAGGACAGCTGTCGCCTCGCCTGGTTCGTAATTGATCGTATTACCAAGCAGCTCGTAGGGATTTGCATCGTAAGCTTTAGATAGGCTGCGCAGGCCAAAATCGGAACGGAATTCACCGGGATCCCAAACGCGTTTTAATACTTTTTTCATCTGCTCAGGATGCATAAGACCGAGCAGATAAGACATCTTACCTTTGCGTCCAATGGGCGTCACACACCGTTGAGTTAAGTCGAGACGGTTTTTCAAAAACCAGTTAAAACTCGTCTTAAATTCTTGCAGCTCTTCAAGCTCATCTTCGGTGATGACATCAACGGCATAGAGCGGAATGATTCCAACTAGCGAGCGAACTTTTATCTGCTCTTCGGTTTTACCCGGAATGCACAGCACGTCGTAGAAAAAGCCATCTTTATCATCCCAAATCTGCACCTTGCGCTCTTCAGAAAATTCCAAGGCCGAAGCGATGTAAACATAGTGCTCAAAAAATTTAACCGCTAGATTTTGGTAAGAGTGGTCATCTTTTGAAAGCTCCAGTGCCATACGCATCAGGTACAAGCAGAAAAAACCCATCCAGCCAGTGCCATCAGACTGCTCTAGACGCCCCCCATCAGGCATCGGCGCGCTGCGATCAAAGACTGTGATATTATCTAAGCCTAGAAAGCCTCCCTCAAACACGTTGTTGCCTTTTGAGTCGACTTTATTCACCCACCAAGCAAAGTTGATAATGAGTTTATGAAAGCATCTCTTTAAAAAGACTTTGTCTGCCTTGCCGGTTTTATCGCTTTCCATTTTGTACAAACGCCAAGCAGCCCAGGCTTGGACCGGAGGATTCAAATCGGAAAATTCCCATTCGTAAGCTGGAATTTGCCCATTAGGATGTTGAAATTGGTCGTAGAGCAAAAGACCCAGCTGCCTCTTGGCAAAATCCATATCTACAAGGGCTAAAGAGACGGTATGAAAAGCTAAATCCCACGCTGCAAACCAGGGGTATTCCCATTTATCGGGCATGGATATAATCCGCTTTGAAATTAAATGCTTCCAGTGGGTATTGCGAATGAGTTTGCGTTTTTTGGGTATATCGGCGTGAATTTTATCCCCATCAAACCACCGTTTGACATTGTACATGTAGACTTGCTTGCTCCAGAGCATGCCAGCCAAAGCTTGACGCTGAATGCGCTTTTCATCCTCATCCAAGCCTTTAGCGTGCACGCCCTCATAAAATAGATCGGCCTCTTTTTGACGCGTCGCTATAATCTGATCGACCTCTTTTAAAGGTTCGGACATTGCCTGATCGGTGAGGCGCAAGCGAAAAACATGTGATCCGCCGGCTGGTATTTCAATATCTGGGTAGTGCAAAGCAGCTTTAGTGCCTTTATTAGCGGGATTGGTGCACTTTTCACCATCGACAATCGTTCGGTGAAAAGCATCCTTGGTAAAGCCAGTGGCGTTGGGACAGTTAAAGAGCTTTTGATTGTTGCTTTCATTATCGGTAAACATCAGCTCTGCTCCTGGATCGCCGTAAAGATAACGACGTCCTAGCGCATAGGGAAAGTTCAACAGCTTGATAGGCTCACACCTGGAATCATCAGCAACAAGTGTGCAATGTTTATCATTACACTCGCCAACCGAAATTACAGGCACCTGTGGCAAGTCTTCATGCCATCTCCAACTATTGCGAAAGACAAGCTGGGGCAACATATGGATTTTTGCCGGCTCTGGCCCGCGATTACAAACCTCAATTTTGATGCACAGATCTTCAGGACCTGCTTTGGCATACTCGACAATCACATCAAAATAGCGATTTTCATTGAATGCCCCTGTGTCGATGAGCTCGTATTCCCGATCATTGAGTCCACGTCTTTGATTTTCTTCGATAAGATGCTCATAGGGATAGGCCATCTGAGTGTATTTGTAAAGATAGCGCATATACGAGTGGGTGGGCGTGCAATCTAAGTAGTAATAATGCTCTTTAACATCTTCGCCGTGATTGGCCTCAAAAGGCGCCAAGCCAAACAGCCGCTCTTTCAAGATGCGATCTTTGCCATTCCACATAGCCAACGAAAAGGCCAAAACCTGATAGCGATCGCAAATGCCAGCAATGCCATCTTCTCCCCAGCAGTAAATACGCGACCTGGCGTGTTCGTGGGGAAAATATCTCCATGAATCACCATCTTCGCTATAATCTTCGCGTACAGTGCCCCAAGACCTTTCAGCAACGTATGGCCCCCACTTATGCCACGCAGGAACCGGGTCGTGCGGGTTGTTTTCTTGCATGCGTAATCTTTCAGGGTCCATAAATCCTATTTATTAAAAACAATATTTGTTATCCAGAAGTTATGGAAAAATTTGATATTATCATCATAGGCTCTGGAGCCGGAGGCGGAACGCTTGCACATAAGCTTGCGCCTACAGGAAAGAAAATCCTCATCATTGAGCGGGGTGACTTTTTACCCCGTGAAAAAGAAAATTGGGACCCGCAATCGGTGTTTGTCGATGGGCATTACAATCCTGACGAAAAATGGCTAGATAAAGACGACAAACCCTTTACGCCCGGCACCCACTACTACGTGGGAGGCAACACCAAGTTTTACGGAGCGGCGCTTTTGCGCTTGCGCGAGAGCGATTTTGATGAAGTCAAACATTATGGCGGCATCTCTCCTGCCTGGCCCCTCAAATACGCCGATTTCAAACCCTACTATCTGGAAGCAGAGCGGCTCTATTCAGTCCATGGCTTACGAGGCAACGACCCAACCGAGCCTAAAGAAAGCGAGCCTTATCCATGCGATCCCATTAGCCATGAACCTTGCGTGCAACGCGTTGTCGATAGACTTCAAAAAGCCAATGTAGGGGTCTTTCACCTCCCTGTGGGCGTGCGTCTAAACGAGAAAAACCGTGAAAAAAGTCAGTGTATCAGGTGCAGCACCTGTGATGGATTTCCTTGTATGGTCGATGCCAAAGCCGACGCGCACACCACCTGTATTCGCCCGGCGCTCGAACATGACAACGTCACACTTTTAACCAAAACTAAAGCTGAAAAACTGATCGAAGAAAACGGTAAAATTGTAGCTGTTGAGGTAATTACTGATGGCAAAGCCCAAAGGCTGACCGCTGATATTTTTGTTCTCTCTTGCGGTGCTATCAACTCTTCTGCGCTGCTTCTCAAGTCAGGCGTTGCCAACAGCTCAGGACTTGTGGGCCGCAACTACATGTGCCACAATAACTCGGCCATCGTGGCCCTTTCCAAAGAAAGAAACACCACTCACTTTCAAAAAACGCTAGGGATTAACGACTACTATTACGGCGGTCCCGATTCCCATCTGCCACTGGGTCACATTCAGCTGCTAGGGACTGTTATGCCCGCCATGTTAGCTGGCGATGCACCGGCATTGACGCCTGAAATAGCCCTTAAAGAGATGGCCGATCACGCTATGGGCTGGTGGATCACCTCAGAAGATCTACCCGATCCTGAAAACCGCGTTACTGTCACCTCAAAAGGACAAATTCAACTCCACTACACCGAAAATAACCTCGAGGCGCATAAACGACTCTACGACAAACTCAAAGAAATCATCCACATCTCAGGCCCTACCACCCATATTTTCACCAACTCAATGTACTTGCGCAAAAAAATCCCTCTAGCTGGCGTTGCCCATCAAGTAGGCACCTGCAAATTTGGTACCGACCCCAAAACATCAGTCTTAGACACCCAGTGTCGAGCGCATGACCTTGACAATTTATACGTGGTTGACGGAAGCTTCTTTCCATCGGTATCCGGGGTTAACCCGGGCCTTACTATCATTGCAAACGCCTTGCGCGTGGGGGATATACTGGCTAAATGACGCCTCGCACCCTGATTTTGATTTTGTCGCTGGCCATCTTTTGGGGCCCGGCATTCATGTTCATGAAAATGGCTCTAGATAGCTTTCAGCCCATTACCATAGCAGCTCTCAGGGTGACCCTTGCTGCTGGCGCCCTCTTTTTAGTCCTGCGCTTGCGCGGCACACCGATTAAGCCCTACCTCAAATACTGGAAACACTTTGCTGTCATGGGTTTTTTTGCCTCGGCCTTTCCCTTTTGCCTCTTTCCAGCAGCGGAGCTCTACATTCCCAGCTCCCTTGCCGGTATTATCAACGGCTCTACGCCTATTTTTACTGCCATTTTAGCCCACTACTTTGCCGCAGAGCGCTTTACCGTCCGTAAAATCCTCGGAATACTTGTTGGAATCATCGGAATGCTACTCATCTTCATACCTGATCTTTTTGACGCTGAATTCTCGAGCGAAAAAGGCATCCTGCTGGCCACAATCGCCTCTATCAGTTACGCCATCGGCATGGTCTATGCCAAACGGCATCTAAAAAGCCTCCCCTTCCTAATTGCTCCCACCTTTCAGCTGATCTTTGCAGCTATCTACGCCGTCCCCTTTAGTCTCATCGTCGACCAAAGCCTAACCATGCCTATGCCAACAATGCGCTCTATTGGCGCAATTCTAGGTCTTGGCTTTATTTCCACGGCTGTCACTTTTACGCTATACTACACGCTCATTCGGGAAGCCGGCGCAAGTTACCTATCGATGTCGACACTGCTCTTTCCCATCGTCGCCATCACCCTGGGCTACATCTTTCTAGACGAAACCCTAGCTTGGTACAGTTTTGCAGGCGCAGCGCTGATCATTTCTGGACTATTTATCTCCAGCCCCTTTCTGCGTAAACCTTAAGATCTAAGCAGCCTGTTTTGACGCATGCATAATGAATGCCCGTGCCGAATAATGGCTGTGATTCTAGCATTGATCCAGGCTTTTTTATCACGTCAAAGCCTAATCTAACTATTTAACCCGAGTTATGGGTTTATATCATTCATCTTCAGG
>JACKPP010000001.1:780000-936722 GCA_024233455.1 Chlamydiales bacterium | reverse complement strand
GTACGGTTTCATTTTTGGAGATGCCGAATTGATCCCAGTGAATGATGGTGCGTTTTCCAGATTGAATGGTTATTCCATCCGGAGTACGTTGCAAGCTCGCCTTGCCATGCTTGATCTGATGGCCAGACGGAGATGCTAAAAGGGCACAGCTGCACGCAGCTGCAATGAGAAGCTTTAAGCCTTTGTGGTCCAC
Organism: Chlamydiales bacterium; assembly: GCA_024233455.1. Lineage (GTDB taxonomy): Bacteria > Chlamydiota > Chlamydiia > Chlamydiales > JACKPQ01 > JACKPP01. The sequence goes on along the minus strand of JACKPP010000001.1, from coordinate 936,529 downwards.
TATTTTTTATATACATGAATGCTTAAAAAAATATTGGTTTTTTTGTTTAAAGCCAGACACTCAAATTTAATCGATACCGAGCTATCTAGCCCCTTACCAGAAGACTTGGTGGGTGCAACGTATAGGTTTGAAACTCCTGAAGGCCCATTTATTTTTGCTATTCGCGCGCGCCAAGCGAATGCTCCCGAAGATAACGCGCCTTGGGAGATGTGGTTTGGTCCGATGCAAAATGCTCAATGTAGCAGTCGCTATAGTGAAGTCTGTGAGTGGATCGCGGACCAATCTAAAAGCGGTTTGTAGCAAGCTGTATGGTGATAAGCTCTGGTTTTACCGGATGCGGAAATGATAGGAAGCTGTGATGCAAAGCAATGGCTTGTGCCGCTGACTGGCTTCCGTATTTATGATCACCAAGAATGGGATGACCTATGGCGCTAAGTTGCGCGCGAATTTGGTGATAGCGGCCGGTGCGTAAGGTAATTTCAAGTAAAGTGGTGTCCCCTTCTTCTAAGACGGTGTAATCTAAAATAGAAAGCTTGCCTTCAGGATGAATTTCGGCGCGGTGATCACCGTGGATGAGATGGTGCTTGAGCGTCCCACTGCCAGATAATCTCCCTTCAACTCTAGCTAGGTATTTTTTGGTCCATAGGCTTTCTCGTTGAGAAACATTTAGTCTGGAAAGCGCCTTGCTAGATTTGGCAAATACCACAATCCCACTTACGGGTTTGTCTAAACGGTGAACGCAGTGCAAAAAACGGTGCTTCTGACGCAATAATTCTTCTAAACCGTCTTCATTTTGATTACCTTGAGTGAGGACGCCAGCAGGCTTTTCTACGATGAGCAAGTGGTTGTCTTCAAAGAGAACGTTGACGGAGAACTTCATAAAGCATAAGGGTGGTGGCAGCAGCAACGTTGAGGGAATCAGCTTCTCCCAGCATGGGAATGCGGACTTTGATGTCGGCTTGATCGAGCCATTGTTGTGAAAGCCCTAGCTGCTCAGTACCAACAGCGATGGCAACTGGTCCTTTGAGGTTGGCATGGGTGTATTCTAACGAGGTATCAGGCGTTGTTGCAACGATGGCGATGCCACGTTTTTTTAACCACGCCAGCAGCTCATCACCGGGCATCTCAATAGTAGGAACAGTAAAAAGGGTTCCAACGCTTGCTCTTACTACATTGGGGTTGTAAATATCGGTGCAGCGATCAGCAACGATACAACCATCGACACCTGTAGCATCGCAAGAGCGCAGGATTGATCCCAGATTGCCTGGCTTTTCGATAGCTTCGGCCACAACGAGAAAGGGGTTGGCAGAAAGCACCAGGTCATCGATGGTAGATCTGGGTTGTTTGGCAATCGCAAAAAGGCCATCAGGGCGGTCGCGAAAGGAAAGTTTTTTAAAAAGATCAGGCGTGAGCTCGATGATCTCGGCATTTCGACTTTGAATCAGGGCGTTTTCGTTACTGCCCAGATAAAGCTCAGGACAGATAAAGATGGTTTCGATTTCAATTTTTTGAGCTCTTGAAATTTCACGGTAACCTTCAATGACAAAGAGACCCGTCTGGTTGCGCTCTTTACGGTCTTTGAGTTTATGCGCCGCTTTGAGACGGGGATTTTGAGCGCTGGTGATTTTAAGCATAGGCGCGCCTTGCAAAGCTACCACACGGAAGATCGTGCGTACCAGATCCCGAAATCGTCATCTCACCACACTCTCCCCCACCAAGAAGATGGTGCAAGACAAGCGGAGTAATTCCAGGCGTATGACAAGAAAGAAGGGTAAAAAGCGGCTTATCAGATAGCACCTGTTGACACAATGCGATAAGCTCGGGTAAGTCGTCTTCAATTTTAAAAACCTGCCCTTGTTTGCCACGTCCAAAGGAAGGCGGATCAAGTATCACTCCTTCATAGAAAGATTCTCGCTTGATTTCGCGACGCAAAAATTTCATCGCATCATCGACAATCCAGCGTATGGGGGCATCTTGCAAGTTGTTTAGCTGCGCGTTTTGTCGCGCCCAATCTACCATGCCATTGGAAGCATCTAGATGGCACACTTTTGCCCCCGCTTTAGCTAGTGCCAGAGTGGCTGCACCAGAGTAGGCAAATAGATTTAGCACGCGCGCTGGTTTACTCTGAATGCACTTTTCCATCCAATCCCAATGCATGGCATGTTCCGGAAAAATCCCCATATGGCCAAAGTCTGTTTGCTTGATATGAAATTTAAAACCGCGAAAAGCCATTTCCCAGCCACTAGATAGTTTTTTATCCCACACGCCGCCTGGATCACGAGTGAATCTGGCATCAGGCGTCCATTTATCGGCAGCGCAGCGCGGCCATAAGGCCTGAGCGCAGGGACGCTGAATGAGGAATTGGCCAAATCGTTCTAGCTTTTCCCCTTCTCCGCTATCAATCAGTTGGTAGGAATCGGTCATAACCCCACCTCAAAAGGGGCAATACCATGCCGAATGAAACGCCATAAGCTAGACAAGGCAAATGTCGCCGTGATTTGAATAATGGTAGCGCGTGAATGTTGCGGTTTTACTTTTGGCACTAAACCAATATGCGGAGTCTGGCCTTTTTTACCAATAGCTATCCATACTGTCCCTACCGGTTTTTCTGGCGTACCGCCCGAAGGCCCAGCAATGCCCGTCACCGCCATGGCGTAGTCAGAGTCAAAATGTTTAAAAACACCAGAGAGCATCTCTTCTGCTGTTTCGCGGCTGACCGCTCCATGCTGAGCAAGTGTTGCCTCAGACACATTTAACAAGTTTTGCTTAACAGCGTTGGAATAAGACACCACACTACCGCAAAAATACGTCGAGGCATCTGGCAGAGCAGTCATGCGCGCACTTAAAGCACCACCAGTACACGATTCTGCAAAAGCCAGCGTACTTTTATTCCGAATTAAAAGATGGTGGAGAGCATCTTCTGCCTTGCATGCCTGCTCTGCCATCACCTGGGTGGGAAACTTTTCAAGGATCATTTTAGATGCTCGATCTAAAAGCTCGGGCCTAAGCGTAGTCATACGCACAATCAAGGTGCCATAAGAGGGATAAATACCAAAATCTACTTCGGGTAATTCCTTTTTTAGTAGACGCAACGTGGGGTCGACGGCCAGCTCGGATAATAAGGCCAAAGTCAGTTTTTTATGCGCATATTTTTGAACATTACCTAGGCGTTTTTCGACATAAGGTTTGACATCATTCCACATAGATTCCATCTCTCTTGGAACACCTGGCATGACAATGAGTCCCTCAGCCTCGTACAGCAGGCCATACGCTGAGCCTATTTTATTGCTGAGTTTTTTATATCTCCCGGGCAGGAGATTTGTCACAATCGCTTCAGTTTTATCGTCGAGAGTAGGACCTAAGCCACCTGTTGTAATCACAACTTTGGCGCGTTCAATAGCAGCAGCAAGCCCAGAGCTAAGAATCTCTTCATCATCAGGAAGTGTGGTCATATGAGCAACTACAAAGCCCATATCAAAAAGCTCTGCTGCCAAATAGTGCGCATTCGTATTCAGCGTTGAGCCATTGAGCAACTCATCGCCGATTGAAATAATTTCAATCACAAGGCAATCTCCCTGACCATTGTTTACCCAAACGGATGGGGAAATGCATTTTTTTACCATCCATTGTAAAACATGCTGGCTTAGTCATTTTACGCATCCACTGTTGAATCTGTAAAAACAAAGCACCATTTTCAGTTGTGCGCAAAGTCTTCTCCAAATTGCCGGCAGCATCCATCGCAATTTGAGGGTAGGCAAATTGCAATCCCCAAGAGTGGCTTTCCGGGCCATGCACCATAGATAAACACTTACCATTAGATAAAACGAATGAATGGGGTTGCATTTGGACGACAGGGGTTTTAGGATCGGCAATGTAGCGCTTCTCATCTAATTGTCTTACAAAGACGGGACTCACTGAAAGCGCTGCAGAAAAAAGCGGGCGATTAATAAGCGGCACATCGCCTCGTTTCAAAGTAGCTATGTAGCTGGCGTAGGCATCGAAAAAACACGCGGGCTCTATACCCGCTTGTGGCTGGCTTAAAACACCCGAAACCTGGTACAAACCAGCGTTAAGGCCTGAGAACAAATCTTTAAGCTCGTCAACTTCTAGTAAAACTTGGACTTTAAGCCACTTCGATACGTTCACGCGAGCGCCAGGATTGAATGGCAAGCCATACCGCTCCGATACAGATAGCCGAATCAGCTAAATTAAAGACAGGATAGGAATAGCCCCAAAATTTTAAATGAATCATGTCAATGACATGGCCGTAGATGAAGCAGTCGATGATGTTCCCTACCGCACCAAACAAAATTAACACCAAAGGGAGTGTGGTTTTTGCTGCGCGCTTGCAGAAAAAAAGGTACACGGCAAGAGCTGTGCTAACCCCAATACGCAGCACAAGCAGTGTCACATACGAATTTGCAAACGAGCCCCAAGCAGCACCTCGGTTCGAGACATAAACAATCGACCCCTCAATGCCAAAAAAATTTTTAAACAAGGCGATGCCGCCGTAAGGAAAAGCACGGGAAGCATAAGGCATTTGCACTAAAAAATCTTGTACCCACCATTTGGAGATCATATCTGCCCCGAGAAGCAAGGCAAACAATAAAATATAGGGAAGGGCGCGTTTCATCATAACAGTCCTTTTTCTAATTTTTCCTGAGCCTCAACAGTCATCGCTGCATAAGGCACCGCTTCCAACCGTTTAGCAGGAATAGGATTTCCTGTCACATCGCATATACCGTAAGTTCCCTCATCAATTTTGGCGATGGCTCGATCGATTTGACGCAGAACTCCTTGCTCTTTTTCTGAAACTTCTAAACTAATCGTCCGATTAAAATCATCGGTTCCCTCATCGGCTTGATGCTGGGAATAACCTTTGACTGCATCGACAGACTTTACATCTTCAGTTGCAGTACGCACCTGATTAGTAATCTGGGCTCGCATAGCAAGCAGACGTTTTCTTACTTTTTCCAAATCGTGTTCTTTCATCCTTTCTCCTCTGGGGAAGCAGAGCTGAGGGCGTGCATCAACTCGTCTACGTCTTTAAATCTGCGGTACACACATGCAAAACGGATATAGGCCACCATATCGAGTTCTTTCAAATGGTTCATGACAATTTCACCCAATTCAGTGGCACAAATTTCACGCAGCTGTTTTTCCATTAATTCGGCAGCAATTTCCGATGCCAAAGCGCGCACCTTATCGTGACTAATACGCGTATGGCGGCAAGCCGCATCCAGCCCGCGAATCAGCTTATCGGTTTGAAAATCCTCATAACCTCCATCCCGTTTTTTCACCTGAATTGTCAAATCAATCGTCTCAAACGTTGTAAAACGCTTCAAACACTTCAAGCACTGGCGCCTCCGCTTAATAGCATTCATCTCGCTTGCATCGCGTGAGTCTGTAACCTTCGATTCTTGCGTGTGACAAAATGGACATTGCATGAATTACCTTCTATACGACACAAATCTTTTTTTACCAGAAAAAACTTCGGAGGAAGTGGGATTCGAACCCACGATACGTTTTCACGTATACACGACTTCCAATCGTGCTCCTTCGGCCACTCGGACACTCCTCCAGGATCAAGCGATTGTACCATTGCGCCCCGATAAATGACAACAACAGACCAAAATTGAAATAATAACTCAACTTTGGGTCTGGTTCATCAAAAACTTGATTTGAAGCCACTTTTAGAGCATAATAGGTGTTATGAAAACATTTCTGCTTTGCATGGCTTGCTGGCTTTTAGGATGTACGGGCTCTAAAGCGAGCTCCAAGCCTCTAGTTGTGACAAGCTTGCCACCTTATGTATCTATCGTTCAGGCCATTGCTGGTGACTATGTCGATGTCATATCTTTTTTAGAGGAAGACGACAATCCTCACACCTTTGAGCCCACACCAAAAGAGATGCAAACGGTGGAACGAGCCATGCTGTGGATCGGTGTAGGTGAACCCTTTGAAAACCGCGTCACCAGAGTCATGAACACGGCTAATCCTCATTCCAAAATTCTAGACTTAACCACCACAACACCCACCGTTCAAGGAGATAGGCACATTTGGATGAGCTTAAGACTCATGAAATCTCAAGCCATTGCCATCTCAGAAGCCATAGCGCAAATCACCCCTGACCAGGCGCTAAAAATCAAAGCTAATACGACGGCGCTCATCAAACAACTAGATAAGCTAGATCAACAAATTTTTAGACAGCTACTGCCGCTGCATGGGCAAGCGCTGCTGGTTGCCCACCCCTCTTTCACCTACTTTTGCAACGATTATAACCTGGTCCAAGTCCCGGTCGAATCAGAAGGAAAAGACCCGCTTCCAACGCAACTACAAGTTATTTTTGAAATGGCTAAAACCACAAAATTTCGCTGTGCCATCACCGTACCTCAAGGCAACAACAAGGGAACAGGCATTATAGCCGAAAAAATGCGCCTTCCGATTTACTCCTTCAATCCCCTAGCAGAAAACTACCTGGAAAACATGGACCACCTAGCTCATCTTATTGCCCAATGATCGAACTTCAAAACATCAACTTTGCCTACGAAAACACACCAATTCTAAAAAACGTCAACCTTAAAATTGAATCTGGAGAATACGTAGGCATCATCGGGCCCAATGGTGGAGGCAAAACCACGCTCTTAAAACTCATTCTCGGATTTTTAAAACCGACCAGCGGAACGATTCATATCGACGACCAAAACCTAGCCTACGTACCGCAACAACGCATCCATGACCGCAAATTCCCCATTTCCGTTTTAGAACTCGTCGGACTGGGCATCCTACAGATGCGCGATTGGAAATCTTCAGCCTTGCAAGCCCTAGAGCAAGTTGGTCTAACCTCTTATGCCCACCAATCCTTTGCTAACCTTTCTGGTGGTCAGCTCCAACGTGCACTCATTGCCAGAGCTCTAGTCTCTCAGCCCAAAATACTCTTGCTAGACGAACCCACTGCGAATCTGGACACTAGCGCACAAGAAGACATTCACAACTTACTAAGAGAATTAAAAAAAGACATGACTATCCTCATGGTCTCGCACGATCTGCAAACCATCATCCAAGAAGTTGACCGCATCTTGCTCGTCCAAGGCACTGTCACCACCCGCCTGCCAAAAGACATCTGCGAGCACTTTGCCATGGGCCTCTATCACAAGCCATTGATCAAAGAGGAGACCCCATGAGCTTCTTTCTCATCTTCGCCCTCATCGGAGGCGCCTTGGCATCAACTGCAGGAGGCATTATCGGCTCCTACGTGGTCATCAAGCGCATCGTTTTCATCAGTGGGAGCATCTCACACGCTGTCTTTGGAGGTTTGGGCCTGGCGCTTTACTTGCAGCGCACCTTCAATCTACCGTGGCTATCACCCCTTATTGGCGCCTTTGCTTTTGCCCTTCTGTCTGCCCTGCTCATCGGCTGGATCACCCTGCGGTTTAAAGAGCGGGAAGACACCGTCATCGGAGCGCTATGGGCCTCTGGAATGGCCATCGGAGTCATCTTTCTATCTCTTACCCCTGGCAGCACCAGCGAAATCTTTGGATTCCTCTTTGGAAACATCCTATGGGTCAACCGCGGCGACATCATCATGCTCGTCATCGTCAACGCTATCATCATCACCTCGGTGCTAACCCTGCACCGTAAACTCCTAGCCATCTGTTTTGATGAAGAGCAAGCCAAACTCCAGCGTGTTGCCACTACACCTCTCTACATCTTCCTACTCTGCCTCGTGGCCATTACTACCGTTTTACTCATCCAAATTGTCGGTGCAATCCTCGTCATTGCCATGCTCTGCTTGCCAGCTGCCATTGCTGGGCGCTTCACCTTTCACCTACCGCGGATGATGCTACTAGCTAGCCTGCTTGGGATTGCCTTCACCGGAATAGGACTTGGCATCTCCTACGGGCTCAACTGGCCGCCTGGAGCTACCATTGCACTTACCGCCACCGTTGCTTATCTATTCTCGCTATCAATTAAAAAATACGCTTAACGTTATTTCATTATTGACAATTCACCTGTAATTGTTATATGCTTAGGCACTAAAAAAAAGGAGTACTCCTATGTACGCAATTATCGAAACCGGCGGAAAGCAAGTTCGTGTAGCTGAAGGCGATGTCATTGATGTTGAGCTGCTATCTCAGGAAGGCAATGCCATTCAATTTGACCAAGTCCTCTTTATCAACGATGGAACATCCATTCAAATTGGCACCCCGCACCTAGCCGGCTGCGCGGTCCAAGGCGAGCTACTTGGCGAAGCTAAAGGCCCTAAAGTTATCAACTTTAAATATAAAAGGCGCAAAAATAGCCACCGCAAGGTCGGCCACCGCCAGCGCTATTCCAGAGTAAAAATCACTAAAATCGTAGGGAGCGCAAAATAAGTCATGGCACATAAGAAAGGACAAGGATCCTCGCGCAACGGACGCGACTCGAACGCACAACGCCTTGGTGTAAAAATTGCCGATGGCCAAGCAGTAAAAGCCGGAGCAATTATCATCCGCCAGCGCGGTACCAAATGGCACCCGGCAAAGAACGTAGGTCGTGGCCGTGATGATACGCTTTTTGCACTTTGTGACGGAATCGTTAAATTCCGCAGCACTAAAGTCACGAGTGTGGCCGTAGTACCTCAATAACCATTTTTTGAGAATCAATGCATGTTTGTCGACCGTATACGACTTAATTTAAAAGCTGGTAAAGGCGGTAACGGCTGCGTTGCTTGGCGCCGTGAAAAATACCTTCCCAAAGGCGGTCCCTATGGTGGCAACGGCGGACCTGGCGGATCGGTCATTGTGAGAGCTACAACCAATGTACCCTCTCTTGACCACTACCGCAACAAACGCATACTCTCTGCCGAAAACGGTCAAATGGGCGGATCCAACTGCAGGCAAGGCAGACTGGGAAAAAATCTCATCGTCGAAGTCCCTTGTGGAACCCTCATCAAAGACCCTGAAACCAACGCCATCTTACACGATCTAACCGTACACGGCCAAGAAGTCAAACTGTGTGCCGGAGGCCGCGGTGGACTTGGCAATCACTTCTTCAAAACCTCGACGCGTCAAGCTCCTAACTTTGCCACACCGGGGCATGAGGGAGACGAATGCAACGTCGAACTAGAGCTCAAGCTCATTGCCGACATCGGCCTTGTGGGCTTCCCTAACGCCGGCAAATCCACCCTCTTCTCCTCGCTTACCAACCGCAACTCTAAAGCAGCGCCCTACCCCTTCACCACGCTAAAACCCAATCTTAGCTTCATCCAATTCGAAAACTACCAACGGGCCTACATCGCCGACATTCCTGGAATCATTGAAAATGCGCATCAAGACCGAGGCCTAGGGCTTGAATTCTTACGTCACATTGAGCGAACGCACACTCTTCTCTACGTTATCGATTTGACTAGCCAAGATCCCTATCGTGACTTTTGCACGCTGCGCTCAGAAATTGAAGCCTACAACCCTGAAATGACTGCTAAACCCTACCACATCATCCTCAACAAAACCGACCTTGAAGACACCGAAGCTGCCTACCTGGCCTTCCGAGCCCAACACCAAACAGACAACGTCCTCAAAGCCTCCGCCTATACTGGCGACGGCCTCGAAGACATTGTCCATCTTATTCAAAAATCTATTCTATAATTGATTAGCAATAATATAGCTTAAGGTAAAAAGATGGCCAGCCATCTCTTGATTATAGCTTGAAAAATGCCTCCATGCAGCCTCATCCTGACCCATTAAAGCACTTTGTATCCCATCAGAAAGACTTTGATTGGTCATTTGCAGAAACCACTCCTGATCAAACACAATATTCACATCAACATATTGATTATAGCCTTGTGATAGATCAAATTTCCCACTACAGGACGCCATAGCTACAGTAGAAAGCATACCATCGCTTGGTCTATTCCAATTTAAGGGAATTTGGCCTCCAAACTTAGTGGGTATTAGTGCTAGTGATGTAGTACTAGGACCCTTATGCCCATTTTGGGTCATCACAATTTTACCTGCAACGCTAGCATCCCACTCAGAGACTAGGCACTCTCCAGTTAAATATTTTGCTTTTATGACATTGCCGTTTTGATCGAGGTGAACCTCAGTGAATTTCGAATCTCCCACATCCTCATAGATTTTATTCACTTGATCGAGCTGATCTTGCGAAAGCTCACCAGTGGCCAGCTCCCCCTCACATCCCAAACGGCACACCTCAGGCTTATGGATTTTTGTCATCCCGTACTTGAATCCCATGGAGGCCCCTTCGTAACCACGCATACCACCAAGACCTATTTGCATAGCTGCAAGACCGACTACAACCCAATCTTTCTCTTCTGCCTTCCACTGTTTAACCAGCATGCTACCGCCTTCAATGACATTTTCACTGCCTTGCGCTACTAGGGAAATCGCAATAAAAACAGGACTACCAGAAATCATGGCCCACATGTACACCACATTACTACCCGTTCTAAAAACATCTAGGGCTAAAGTTTGAATACTGGCATCATCTTCCAGATGGTTGATAAACGCTTTCATATTAGAAAACGACTTAACAAAACCACTTAAAATAGCTGCACTTTTAGGGTTGAACACAGAAAGTCCAATCAAACCGATAGTCGATCCCATCTCAAGCATGACCACCACTCCATCTCTAAGACGTTCAGTTTCGACAAGCTTCTGGTGCATAGCTTGCAATTGCATACAGCCACCAGTAAAAGAAGCAACACGTCCTACCACTGGAAGAAGGGCAGCAGCTTCCATTGCCATCTTGGCTTTATACCTCTGCGCATCAGACTTTTTGGGGTCTTCAGGTAATTGTTGGCATATATTAGCATTATAAAGAATATCTGGAATTTCCATAAGCACACCTCATTTAGTTTTAAATCTTATTAAGTATAACAAAAGACACAAAAAATAACAGTTTAATTATGACATGTTTCAAAACTAAATTTGATATTAATTTAGAGCCTAATTTTCGTCTAAACGTCTGATCCGCCCTTGCCAGTCCATATGTGAACCCTATTAACGCACCCTGGCAGCACCGAGCAGCTCCAAAACCCTTCTGCATAGTTGCAAGACTCACAACAACCCAATCCCACTGATTCCACTATCTAAAGAGTATGCTGCCACCTTCAATGAAATTTTTCCCTTTAGCTTGGTCTATTCCAATTTAAGGGAAATTGGCCCCCAAACTTACCGGGTAGAAGTACTGGTGATAAAAATGACTTTGATTGGTCATTATCGCAAGCCACTCTTTATCAAACACTGTATTCACATCAACTTTACCTGAAACGCTAGCATCCAACTCAGAAACTAGACGCTCTCCAGTTAAATTTCTTGCATTAATGACATTGCCTTTTTGATCGGGGTGAACCTCAGTAAATTTTGAATTTCCAACATCCTCATAGATCTTATTCACTTGATCGAGCTGCTCTTGAATAAGCTCACCAGTGGCTAGCTCCCCATCACATCCCAAACGGCACACCTCAGGCTTATGGATCTTTGTCATACCGTACTTGAATCCCATGGAGGCCCCTTGGTAACCACGTATACCACCAAGACCTATTTGCATAGCTGCAAGACCGACTACAACCCAATCCTTCTCTTCTGCTTTCCACTGCTTAACCAGCATGCTCCCGCCTTCAATGACATTTTCACTGCCTTGCGCTACTAGGGAAATCGCCATAAAAACAGGATTACCAGAAATCATGGCCCACATGTACACCACATTACTACCCGTTCTAAAAACATCTAGGGCTAAAGTTTGAATACTGGCATCATTTTCCAGATGGTTAATCAATGCTTTCATATTAGAAAACGACTTAACAAAACCACTTACAATAGCGCTAGCTTTGGGGTTGATCACAGAAAGCCCAATTAAACCGATAGTCGATCCCATCTCAATCATGACCACCACTCGATCTCTGAAACGTTCAGTTTCGACAAGCTTCTGGTACATAACTAGCAATGGCATACAGTCACCAGCAAAAGAAGCGCCACGTCCAACCCCAGAAAAACTAATATTATAAAAAATATTTGGAATTTTCATAAATCAAGCTTATTTAGTTTTAAATATTATTAATTATAACAAAAAACACAAAAAAATAATAGCTTAATTACGGTATTTTTTCAAAACTAAATTTGATATTAATTTAGCGCCTAATCTTCGTCTAAACGCCTCATTTGCAGATGATCCACCCTTGTCAGTCCATATGTGAACCCTATTAACGCGCCCTGGTAGCACCGAGCAGCTCCAAAACCCATCTGCATAGTTGCAAGACCCACAACAACCCAATCCCTCTGATTCCACTGTTTAAGGAGCATGCTGCCACCTTCAATGAAATTTTCCCCTCCTTGCATCACAAGGGAAAGCGCAACAAAGATAGGGTTGCCAGAAACCATGGCCCACATATACACCACATTAGAACCTGTCCTAAAAACATCAAGCGCCAAAGTTGGAATACTAGGATCACTTTCCAAATGGTCTATAAATGCTCTCATATTAGTGAATGATCTCACAAAGCCACTCGCAATAGCTCCAGCTCTGGGGTTAAGCACCGCAAGTCCAGTCAAGCCAACAGTCGACCCCATCTTTAAGGCAATCATCACTCTATCGCCTAATTGGTCTGCTTGATTCAGCCTTTGACTCATAGCGTGTAGTCCCATATAGCCACCAGTAAAAGAGGCAACACGCCCTATCCCTGGAAGAGGAGCAGAAATCTCTAATACCGTCCTGAGCTTGTATGCGGCAGACTGTGGTAGGACTACATTAGCATTGTACATAATACCTGGAATTTGCATAACCAACCTTCACTTAAATTTAAATCCACTGCGTTATAGCATAAGATCAAAAAATAGTAAATTCAGTAATGAGCTTTTTATTTGAAATTTATTTTAAAAAAAATACAACTAATAAAATCATGCTCGTTTGGGCTTAACAAACAGCCTAAACGTCAAAATAAGCAGAATAGTGAAGACAAAAATCCATCCCATCAAATAAAACGTATCATTCAAAGCGAGTGAATGCGCTTGCTTATCAAGGGCTACATTTAACTCGGCGTTAGCTGTAGCCGGTTGAACATGCCAGGGGTGCAATTTAGAAAAAAATGCCGCTGTTTGTTGGCTAAAAAGCGTCAATTGACTACCTAACCTTGTATGGTAAAAAGCCTCACGTCTAAACCAAATCGTCGTAAAAAATGGAGCGCCCAAGCCACTAGCTAGAGTACGGGTACATTGAAACAACGTCAACCCATCAATCCCCTCCTCTTCAGAGCACAAACCAAGAATCAGCAAAAGGAGAGGTGGCAAGAAAAGTGCCAGCCCGATCCCTCCAAAAACACGTGAAATGGCCACCCTTGCAAAATTAACCTCCACATTAAAAGTCGCTGAATAAAAACATGAGATTGCCAAAAAAGCAATTCCTACCAATAAAAAAAATAACCGCGTATGCCAACTGAGACACTTTACAATCAACATAAGTCCCAACGCAGTCACCGTCATAATCCCCAGCACAACCATAATCCACCAGGGGGTGTAATTCACATAAAGGTGTAACCATTGAGAAATCAAAAAAATGATTCCAAAATAAGATCCAAACAAAATAGCAATCACCAACAATCCCATCGAAAGACTAGGATTTTTTAGCAGACGAAACGAAATGATGGGCGATGGGTGATTCCAAGAATGAATAACAAAAGCGCTCATGCTCACGATGCCGACGGGTAGCAAGATACGCAAAAGCGGCGAACGGAGGTAATCCAACTGCTGCCCTAGGGTGATATAAGAAGCAAGTGAAAGCACCCCGACAAAAAAATAAAGATAACCCCAAATATCAAAAATCACCTCTTCCGGTGGATACTGGATGGCACGTAACTGATACAACAAACTTCCGGCCACGCCGAAAATAATAAAAGTAAAAGCATAAAAGCTCCAACGCCAATCGTACAGATACGCAAGAGTTCCGCCAGTACTTGCTGCTAACACCGGCACAACTACCATCACCACAGACATCAGTCTAATATACTTTCCGCGCTCTGTCGGGGTCACAAGTTTATTAATCAAAGACGTTACCAAAACCAACAAAGGCCCTGAACAAACTCCTTGCAAAAACCGCATACAGATAAACACCGGATAAGTGGGCGACAAACCAACCAAAAGCGTCGTCACACAAAAGCATACTAAGCAGATGGTTAATATTTTTTTACGGCCGTATTTAAACCCCATCAACTTACCAAGCGGCACTGCAACGCAGTTACCAAATCCAAAATAAGCCAAACTATAAGATGCGGTATCAAAACTACCGCCTAAATCACCAAGAATATAAAGCGCAGCCATATTAGTGGCAGCAAAGTTGAAAACGATAATACAAATCAGTCCAATTGCACTATAAATAAGTAAATGCGGTTTACTACTCAGCCCCATCACAACTCAAAGAAATAGATGAAAACTCATGCATCAAATAAGGCTTATCGAGATAGCCAGCCAGGGGAGGATCGACATTTCCCTTCACAATTTCATGAGCAAGCTCTTTGGCTCCTAGAGTTTCTGGGATAAAAATATCGGTGGCGTAATAAGGCGCGCCACAACTTGTCTCTGGAACTAGCTCTCCTTGTCCGGTTCCTAGATGCGTACGTGCAGTCATCGTTAAACCAAGGCGAAGAGGAAACTCTCTAATCTTGGCTGGATCCAAAGCCACTCGTACCGGCAAACGTTGAACAATTTTAATCCAATTTCCCGACAAATTTTGCGGAGGCAACAACGAAAAAGCATTGCCAGCTCCTCCAGGCAGACCCACAATGCGCCCTTCGTACACCACCTGATCTCCGTAAAGATCTGAAGTGACCTCAACGCGCTGTCCGATACGCATTTTCTTCATCTGCGTTTCCTTGTAATTAGCATTCACCCAGATCTGATCCAGCGGGATAATGCTCATCAGAGGATCACCGGCCTTATACCACGTTCCAACCTGCACCTTTCTTTGAGCTACCAGCCCATCTACTGGGGCATACAGCGCGCAACGATACAGCGTGACCCAAGCCTCGACCAAGCGCTCACTGGCAGACTTAACGAGCGGATTAGAAGAAATCGAATCCCCTTGGATCATCGAGAGCTCTTTCTGATACAAACTCTCGACCTCCTTTAACCGATAAAGATTAGCCTTCAAAGCAGCTTCTGCATGCTCCAAATTTTCAATCGAGACGCCACCTCGTTGGATGGCCATCTTACGGTGTTGATAATCCTGTTTGGCCTTGATCAGTTCTGCTTTACGCACCTCGATTTCCGACTGATAAGCTGAAACCTGGTGGAAAATCTGGCAAACCTCACGCACCGTGGTCGCCAAACGATCTTTGGCATTTTCAAACGCAATTTTAGCATCGGTTTGATCAAGCAGCGCAATCATCTGGCCCTTTTTAACCAAAAACGTATCATCGGTATAAATATGGGTCACAAATCCATCAATCAACGGAGTAATAATCACCTGATTACCCTCTACATAAGCATCATCCGTATAGGCATCGTCTCGTAACCAAAAAAACCAAATACAGCTACCGACAGCAGCCAGCACTAGAATCGTTATCCAAAAGATCTGGAGTGTTTTTCTCATCGTACCCACCGCCTAAGGCTTTAATTAAACTGATCGCTGCCGCATACTGGCTAAACATCAAATCTGCATTGACAAGCGACTTTTCCAGCCACTCATCCTCAATAGCATAAACTTCAAGCATATTGTCAAGACCTGCGTAGTAATTCAGCTCAGTTAAATCAAACCGAAAGCGCGCTTGTCCTACAATCCTTGATTGGCATTCCAATCGAGCACCGACCGACTCCAAAACTGAAAGCACATCAGCCACTTCCTGAGTGCTTTGTAGCAGCGTTTGGTTATAATCAAAAATCGCCTGGTTAAAAGAAGCTTTCTTGGCATTGATCTTAGCGCGAATCGCCCCAGCCGTAAAAATAGGCAGATGAATAGCTGGCGTTGCACTAACAGCGATACTCGAAGCCTGAAAAACCTTGCTATACTCCAAAGAATCCAAACCTAAAAGGGCCTTAATATTCAAAGAAGGATAAAAATCGGCAATTGCTGCACCAACCTCATGAGCTAAAGCCTGCGCACGCCATATCGCTGCCATCACATCGGGTCTTCTCGATAGCAAATCGAGGGATAAACTTTCAGGAATCTCAATCCTAACCAAATCCAGTGCCGAAACGCTCTCAAACTCAAGCTCGGCATCAGGGCCGCGGCCAACCAGACGATTCAGCAAATGGCGGTTCAGTGCAACCTCTTCATCGACCACGCACAGAGCTTTTTTAGCCTCTTGCAGCATTTCGTAAGAAAAACTAGGAACTAGCTCGGACACAAGGGCGCTTTCATTCAAAAAAAACTGCAGCGCATACATCCTTTGACGCACCTGGACAATCTGTTCATAAAGATATTTCCGATAGAGATTGACCTTCAATGCAAAAAACGTTTGAGCCACAGCAGATGTAATCATCAACTGCACCTGATTTGACTCGGCAATTTCGGCTCTTGTCTTGCCAATAGCTGCCTGATAAAGATTGCGATTTTTGCCCCATATATCGATCTCATAATTCAAATTCAGCAACAACTTCACAAAATTCGTATGCAACGGCAAGCTAGGATTTAGAGTATGAATCAAGCCATTCTTGCTCAAATAGCCAATCTCATCCTCGCCATCAAAAGATACAAATGGAAACAACTTAGATCGAAAAATAAGCGCCTCTTGAGCGGCATAGCTAATCCTTTCTTGGACAGCCTGTAGTGTTGGGTTATGTTCTAGGGCGCTTTCTACAAGTGCGTTTAATTGGCTGTGTCCAAAAGATTCCCACCACCGATCATCCGGCCAATCTCCCAACGTAAAACAACCACCTGTCAAAGCCTTCCTGGCCGAATCGGTTAACGAGGGCATAACGATCATATTTTCGCGCTGCTCTTGCCTAGACATCGAAACACAAGAACAAAAACTAAATAATATAAAAAATAAATATTTTCTCACTATTACATTAGTTAATTAATTAACAATAAATAGTCAAAGTTGTTTTCACATGTCCGATAGAAATCAACAATTGAGATTTTAACGAAGAAACACCTCACATTAAAAAAAGCTCTCTGGGGCAAAAGCTTTTGGTCGCCTAGTTATTTTGCCGGAAATTATGGCGTAGCATGTAAAGAAGTGTTTTCTAATGAAACGAGGCATTTTCCTGATAACTGGTAGCCCCTTTTCTACTTCTGCTAGCGCCATTCTATATGTGCTCTCTGAATATGAGCCCACACCATCTATAGCTTATGTTAACCTGAGTTATGGGTTTTGATTGTTTAGATTCAGAGTAGATTAGGTGACAGATTGTGACATTTTTTGCGATTCCATAGCCAAAAAGCTATAGATGAGCACAAAAAGGGTGCAAGATGGCGCCTAAGATGCCTGAAGATGAATGATATAAACCCATAACTCAGGTTATGTTAAATAGTTTTAATCATTCATCCGCTGCATGCTAACGTGGGCGCTTTGCAGGAGGCGCGTACTCGTCAATAGAAGACTCACTATAGCTCGAAAATTCACTGCCAGTGCTCTCTAAGTTAGGGCGATTGACCTCCAACATGAAAGACTCCCAGAGAGCAGCGCTTTGTGAGGGTGTAGAAGATGAACCTAGATTGCTGTAGTTGATTTTGTAACTTGAGATGTCATCCATGTCATCATTGATTGCATTGCATGAAATAACCTCATCTGCAGCTCGAATCGCTTGATTGAACTGCTCATCAGTGGGATATTCTACACGACTCACCTGCGGATCTATCAAGATGTTTTTGGGGTAATTGTTGCCGGCAATCGTTAAGAGATTTTTTACGCGCTCTACTTCTTCTGGAGGTAAATTATTGCCGCGAAAGTCTATTGCACAGTTCACGGGCAGCTTTAGAATTTGGTCAGGGAATTGAGTGAATTCATTTAACGATAAATCGAGAGTTCTAAGGCTATGGAGCTGAGAAAATGATTCTGGAAGCTGGGTTAGGCAATTCATTTTCAAATTTAAGTATTGAAGGTCTTTTAAAAGCCCCGCGCATTCAGGTAGTCTTTTAACATTACATTCAAGTAATACGAGGATAGTGAGATTTTGAAGCGAAAAAATTTGAGATGTTATGTCATCATTACAATCCATGTTTTCAAAGTCCAACTGTTGCAGACTTTGCACTTCAATTAGGCTGTCTGGCAAACGCTGTAGTTCTCTGCTATCAGTTATAGACAGTCTTTTTAATTGGGTTATCTTACTGATTTCATCGGGTAAAAGAGAAACGCTACATTCAGAAAGGACAAGATCCGTAAGCCAAGTATATCGACCAATTTCTCCAGGAACAATGTCAAGAGTTAGTCCCTCTAGAAACAGTATCGGTTTTTGTTGTCTCCAAACACACCTGCACTCCCCTTGGGCGGCGTATATGAGCTCTGGGTCTGTATGGCAATGTGATAGCCAATCAATGATTGTTTGTGGTGGTAGCGATGATGAAGCAGCTGGATCAGCTGGGGCATACTGGCGAGGCAAAAAAATTGAGCTAGTCATAAGTAATCCTTTTATTTTTGAAAAAATCATTTTTCATTAAATTAATCGGAAACTATTATTGCATATATACAATAAATATAAAATTAAAGAAATTATTTTTAATCTATTTCTTGCATATAGCTAAAATCAATTTGTCGCACTAAATGGCACAAGTCAGGATGGTTTTAGAGGTTTTTCGTCTCACAGCTCTTCCTCCTCGATTTTTTTTAACTCCAGGGTGAGATCGCCAACAAGCGATTTTAGATCGTTGACTTGCTTTTTTAAGCGCTCTTCACGGTTATTTATTTGTTTAGTTTCAAATGGTTTATCCAAATTCGATACAAATTGATCTCGCCACTGATAGTACTGCGATTGACTGATCTGATGCTCATTACAGATGTCTGCAATTTTGCGCCCCTTAAGTCCATCCAGTACAATTTTGGCCTTTGTTTTGGGACTCCATTTTCTTATTTTCATGATGCCTGCTCCTAGGTTCTTTGTTGATTTTACTCCGAACCTGCACTTCTTGTCTTAATGGGGAGCAGTATAATAGCTTTAAATTTTTTTATTCGTAAAATTAATCAGTGACTATGTTTGGTTTTTGCAACTATGCTTTTCAGTGCTGTAAAGTTTTGGAATAATATTAATCTATGAATCATTTAAAATGCGTTGCTCTAAAAAATCCAAATACCAAGTCGTGATTTCTATAAAGGCTATCATGCGGATGGGGGTGCTAAGTAGGGACCCTTGATAAGGGTATTGAATAAAAGAAAGAGTGTCTTCGCGAAAGGTTGGAAAAGTAGTTTGTAATTGATGTATAGACTGAGTAAATGACCGGTGTTGCTCCGCTATTTCATCCCAAGCACCAATTTCCTCAAACGCTTCCTTTCTAGACTCTACAGAGGACCACTCTTTTTCGATGGACTCTTTAATTTGCCTATACAATTCAATCTCTCGTTGAGCTAAAAGTTGCTGGGCATCATCGGATAAATGTAGATTTGGTGATGATTGCTCATAAGATTCATTGACACAAAAAAGTTGCAATGGTCTAATAACCAAACGATTAATCAAATAAGAATACCACTGCATAAAATCAAGATAAGCTCCAGAAGAAGAAAGCGACCCATAAGATGTTCCTAAATATTTACTGGATAGACTTTTGCAGAGTTTTTGTTGGAATTCCAGACAGCTATTTGTGGCTGTTTCTAGTTTTTTATTAAGTTCTAAGGCTAGGATTTTGTTAGGTGTAAAGAACTGACAAGTTGAGAGATAGTTTTGTAAGGATGCCCGGAGCTTAGCTTCTATGTCATCTGCATTATTTATGCAATTTTGGCATTGAATAAGCGTAGGTGGTTCGACAAATTTAACCACTTCTTCGACACAAAAACCTGAAATAATCAGGCTTAGCATGTAGATAAATGGAGTAGCTAATATTTGCTTCAATTCAGCCACCTACTTTAGTTTTGGGTTGTGCATCAGCTTTAGTTTTTGCGGCCTCTAAAAACCATTTACGTACTATCTCATTACGCTCTGGGCTAACCTTCAGTCTTGTATACTCTTTCTCATCGACAATTTTCTGCCATTCTTGAGCTTTGATTAGGGGAGGAAGTTTTTTCCATTTTTTCCCATTCTCTTAAAGCAGCACTACGATTTTTTTCTAACCATTCCAAAACGAATTTTATGCCTCTTTTAGGAAAATCACCAGTTACTTTTCCAGTTTTTATATCAACTGTTGCCTCATACTCTCCATAGCTGATATGAATGGGGGGGGTGGATGCTCTCGACCAGTATGTATGATAATTGAAATACCTTGAATTTTATCAATAACTGGCATGAGTGCCTCCGTTAATTTAATTTTTGCTCAATTTCTTCTCTTAATAATCTTGGATTTATGTCTACTAAATTTTCGCCAACACCCCAAGTTAAAGTATGCGTTTCATGATCAATACGTACATTTTTAAATGGATCTATAGTATCCCAAACCTTGCTAAAGGCTGGAGTCTGTGCTAAATCATTTAAATCCACTATACCTTCTAATCCATCTTCAAACTTAACCCAAACTGTATAATCGAGACCAGCTTTACAATCAGCTATACGTATGCTTTTTGCGATATATTCTTTTTTCATAATCATTCGATTGGTGGAATTTTCTTTATAGGTTTATTGTCTAAGATATTTTTCCAGTTTTGTCTTAACTGGCCATTATTTTTGTTCATCCATTCTTTTCTGGCTTAAGCTGCTTTTTTTGATCAATCCAACTTCTCTTGCCGCCTTGATTGTGTACGACAAGACTAATTCGAGGTTTTCTTTCCCAAGCCGCTGCCTCCACTTGATCAACGTGGTTGGATCTGCAGGTTCATCCCATTGGAGGTAGTCGTAACCACAAAAGTATTGCCAGTAGGGATTTTCTACCCACATCTCTATCGTCCCTTCATCAGAGCTTCCTGATAACTGCTGTAACATCAGCAATCCAATCATCAGCCTCACCGGCTTTCCTGGCCGCCCATTTGTATCGAATAATTCTTTGGGTAAATCTGATTCGATTCCTTCCCAGTCGATTAACTCCGCCATGCAATACAACGGTTTTTTGGGACTAAGCAGCTTACTTAGGCGCGTTTCGAATAAACGCCCTTGACGATGATCAATTTTTGTTGGTTTCATGGTCTATTTTGCAAGGTTTTGAGGGTTTTTGCCTTATTTCTTTGCAGATATTAACATGGTTTTTTCTATATGAAAAGCCCTCCAAGCTATTTTTAAGCTTGTTTTTGCGTTTTTTTCAGGGTCGACTAAATAAGTTGGAATAAAAGGGAATAGGACGTGCAATCCGTCGTTCTTTTTCTGTTTCTCATAGAGCATTTGTGTGAGAAACAATGAAAAATCCTGGATTTTACGCAATTTTTCCGCATTTAAGATAAAAATTGATGGAGAAATGGACTGTTTTAGACCTGTAATTTGAGAAGGTTCATTGATTCTGATTGATTCAGATGATTTGCGTAAAAAATGCGGGAAAGCTAAATTTATGGACGTTTTCGGCATAATGACTCCTGAGGTTTATTTTATGCTCAAGAGTCTATAAATAAATGGGATAAGAAACGTATGGCCAAGACTGGAATCGAACCAGCGACACAAGGATTTTCAGTCCTCTGCTCTACCAACTGAGCTACCCGGCCGGATAGATCAGTAGAATAAGCTTTACGGACTTTTTTGTGCAACAGAGATCTCAACCATATCGCGCATAATATTGACAGCCTCTCTCATTTGCAGGTCGGAGACTCCAAAATTATTCTTAAGAGTGCAAGCTGGGCTCTTGCCGTTGATCACATTTAAAAAGCACTGGAAGTTGGGGTCATTTTTGATGCGGTTTTTGCTATTGCGACGCAGATCAGAGACCATTTTACGCCATTTGGGGTTGCGTTTTTGCACGTACGGCACATACTTTTTCTGCAAAAGTTCTTGAGTTTTTGAATCCAGACCGGTCAAAGGATCGATATATGCTGCAGGCAGACGGTCACCACTTAAGGGGTACTCTAAGTAGCGCTCGCCTATATTGTAGGGTGAATAACGGGAAGGCACGTGGATATCGGCTGGAACGCCATCGATTTGCGTTGACTTACCCGAAACGGTGTAATAGCGACCCACCGTCACCTTATAAAAAGAGTCGGCCTTGTTGTCGGTAATCGTCTGGTACTGCATAGAACCCTTACCGTAGGTACGCTCATCGCCTACCACCAAAGCCACACCATAATCTTGGAGCGCTCCGGCCACAATTTCTGCAGCAGATGCTGAAGCTTTGGACGTCAAAAGGACCACGGGACCATCAAAATACACCTTACCATCGAGGTTGCGCATATACTGCACCTCCCCTTCAGCGTACTTGGAAATCACAATTACCCCGCGAGTGATAAACATGCCAGCGATCTTAACTGCCTGAGTTAAAAAACCACCGGCATTATCGCGCATATCGATCACCACACCGAGGAGCTCACCTTGGTTTTTTAAATCGCGCAATGCCTCGCGTAAATGCCGCTCTGCATTGATTTCGCCACCGTTATCATAGAATCCTGGAAGAGAAATCTTGCCGATAATACCATGGGCATAGGGTTCTGCCTCATAACTCACAATCTCGTCGGTCATCGCGATTTTTTCACGCTTCAAATTCACAGTATAATGCGTCTTTTCCCTTTCCAAGACAAGTTCGACTCTACTTCCTTCAGTCCCTTTAAGTTCAGCTAATACCTCATCAAAACTCATGTCTGCAGTCGTTTTGCCGTTGATTTGGATGATGATATCACCAACTACAACCCCTCCACTTTGAAAAGCGGGGCCATTTTCAATCAAATCAGCCACATACACTCCGTCAAGACCTTCGCGCAGTACCACGCCAATCCCCTCAAGCTGCTTTTTTAAACTCGCCCGGATCTCGTATGCTTCATCAGGACTGTAGTAACCAGTATGGGCATCTAAACTGCGTGCATAAGCTTTTAATGTATGCAGCGTCACCAAATGCTCAACCTCGCGTTTGGGCAACTTTTTCCCTTCCTTGGTAAAAAGAGCATATTGCTGCTCGCGCCTTTGCAACTTTTTCTCCCAAAGAGCCAAAGCTTTCTTTAAAGTTTCGGGGGAAAGCTCTCTTTGATCCAGCTTCAGCATTCTATACAACCTGCCTGCAAGTCTTTCTTTGAGCTCTTGCGGGGTCTTGGCATAGTCCGTATACTGATTGGCCTGACTCATCTTCAGTTCTTTACCCGCTATCAGGTCTTGCTCAATGCCAAGGCGTAAATCTCTGGAGCGCTTGATGCTATCGGAGATCGTGCTGTTAACCTCTAGGTAATCTTTAAAATCATTGCGATTGTAGAGCTCAATCACCCGCTTAATACGCGACTTGCTAAGCTCTAGGTAGGGAGTCACATCACTTTTAAGCAGATACATTTTATCTGGATCGAATTGCTCCATGTAAATTTTAAAAGAACGTTTGACCAGTTGAGGTTCCAGTTCCTTGTACTCTACATGGTAGTAGAACATCTCGTGCATCGTTTTTTTAATATCAGCATAGGTAAGCTGCTTGGCAGAAAGTCCGCTAAAGCATAAAATGGCTCCAATAAGGAAAATACGGTACAGCATAGGTTTTAACTTTGTTTTATATAACCAATAAATGGATGAATTTAATAAAGAATTCAATTAAAATCGCCGCATTACTTATATTATTTTCTTCAAAACTAGAAGCAACCTATCAATTAATACCTAAACCCCCTAAAGATGAGACGATTGTGTGTTTGCACGGATTCATGCGGTCAAAATGGTGCATGATGCGCATCACTCACTTTATGGAAAACGAGGGGTTTAGAGTCTATAACCACGACTATCCAACGCGAGAAAAGCCGATTGAAGCGCACGGAAAAGACCTCATCCAAGAACTAAAAGCCCTGGCGATCGACTATCCGGGTCGTCCCATTCACTTTATTACCCACTCCATGGGAGCCCTAGTTCTTCGCAGCGCAGTGAATGATAATGAATGTCCAGAAGAGGCTAAAATGGGAAAAGCTGTGCTGCTAGCCCCTCCAAATCAGGGGTCGGCCTTTGGTCGCAGCTTAAAAGATTACGATGCTGTGCGTTGGGTTGTTGGCCCTGCAGCTGGAGCTCAACTTCTTGAATCTGAAGGCTTTGATACATTAGGCGAATTCCCCCCTTCCATGGATGTTATGGTGATTGCTGGTGAATTTGACAGTCGCGTTTCTCTAGAAGAAGCCAAGCTGAAAGGCCCTCATACATTTCTGGTCCTACCAAGGGGCCATAGCCTCATTATGTACGATCGAAAAGCCATTCGAGAAGCAAATAATTTTTTATCACGATAAAGACTTGGCAAGAAATTACTGCTTTGGTTACACTGTTTCCTGAATTGACTTTAGAAACTGAGGTTACGCAAACAGGTATAACCTCAAAGTATCAGTGAAAAATTTAGAAGGATTCTATGCCAACGAAAAATCAGCTAGTGCGCAAACCACGCGCTCCAAAAAAGCGCCGCAGTAAGTCTCCAGCGCTTGTCAAATGCCCGCAAAGACGCGGTGTTTGCCTGCAAGTGAAAACTAAAACGCCTAAAAAGCCGAACTCAGCTCTCCGAAAAGTTGCATGGGTCCGCCTATCTAATGGCCAAGAAGTCATCGCCTACATCGGTGGTGAAGGCCACAACTTGCAAGAACACAGCATCGTACTGGTCCGCGGTGGAAGAGTAAAAGACCTTCCCGGCGTCCGCTATCACATCGTCCGTGGAGCACTTGATACAGCAGCAGTAAAAGACCGAACACAATCGCGATCCAAATATGGCGCCAAAAAACCTAAGTAAGTGAGGAACTATGTCACGTCGTCGTCGCGCTGAGAAGCGCCCTATTGAAAAAGACTCTCGTTATAGCAGCGAGCTAATCACCAAGCTGATCAACCGCGTCATGCTAGATGGCAAGAAATCTACTGCCCGCACAATTGTCTATGGAGCTTTAGAAAAATTTGCCAAAAAAGTGAACCAAGAAAACACACTGGTAGCCTTTGAACAAGCTCTGGAAAATGCAATGCCGCTACTCGAAGTCAAATCTAAGCGTATCGGTGGAGCAACCTACCAAGTGCCGTGCGAGATTTCACCTGAGCGCCGCATTTCTATGGGCATGAAATGGATTATCACCAGCGCAAGATCAAAATCTGGCAGGTCAATGCAAGATGGTCTTTCGATGGAACTTGCTGACTGCTTCCAGAACCAAGGTTCGACAATTAAGAAAAAAGATGACACTCACCGCATGGCCGAAGCTAACAAGGCCTTTGCAAGCTTGAAATAAGGAAAATAAGACAAAATGGCTGAAAGAGATCCCAAAGACAAACTCGAAAACGTACGCAACATTGGCATCATGGCACACATTGATGCTGGTAAAACGACCTGTACAGAACGCATCCTCTACTACTCTGGTAAATCTCACCGTATTGGCGAAGTCCACGAAGGAGCTGCTACCATGGACTACATGGAGCAAGAGCAAGAGCGCGGTATCACCATTACTTCAGCTGCAACCGTCGTCTATTGGGGCGGGTGCAAAATCAACATCATCGACACACCCGGACACGTCGACTTCACGGTCGAAGTAGAGCGCTCACTGCGTGTACTCGACAGCGCCGTTGCTGTCTTTTGCGCGGTCGCTGGGGTTCAGCCACAATCTGAAACCGTTTGGCGCCAAGCCGAGCGCTACGGTGTACCTAGAATTGCATTTGTCAACAAAATGGACCGTACTGGTGCTGATTTCTTTAATTGCATCCAAACCATGAAAGACAAACTCGGCGCTAATGCGATTGCGGCTCAATGCCCGATCGGCGCTGAAGGTGAATTCAAAGGGATGGTGGACCTGGTCAGCATGAAAGCCTACATCTTCAATGACGAAACCCTAGGTGCTGAATACGAAGTCACTGATATTCCGGCGGATCTCCAGGAAAAGTGCAATGAAATGCGCGCCGAACTTTTAGAAGAGCTTGCTACCATCGATGAAACCGACGAAGAGTTCATGATGAAAGTTTTGGAGGCTCCTGAAACTCTCACCGAAGCTGAAATTCACGCAGTCATCCGCAAAGGTGTTATTGCAAACTTAATCAATCCCGTTCTCTGTGGAACGGCTTTCAAAAACAAAGGTGTACAACCTCTTCTAGACAACGTCATCCGTTGGATGCCCTCTCCGCTAGACCGCGGCGCGGTCAAGGGTACAAGGGATGGCTCGGAAGAACCTGTTACCGTCGAGCCGAGAGATGATGCTCCTCTAGCTGCACTTGCATTCAAAATCATTACCGATCCATACGTGGGGCGTTTAACATTCGTCCGTATCTACGCCGGAACCTTAGAAAAAGGAACTGCCGTTTACAATTCTACCAAAGAGAAAAAAGAGCGTATCTCACGCCTTATTGAAATGCACGCTAACCAACGCGAAGACAAAGACGCCTTTTTTACCGGAGATATTGCCGCTTGTATCGGTCTTAAATACACCACCACAGGTGATACGCTTTGCTCGGAAAAAGATTCGATTATTCTAGAAAAAATGCAATTTCCTGAGCCGGTTATTTCGATGGCAATTGAGCCTAAATCGAAAGGTGACAGGGAAAAACTATCTCTTGCTCTATCTTCACTAGCTGAAGAAGATCCTACCTTCCGAGTCTCCTCGGATGAAGAGACGGGGCAGACCATTATTTCGGGTATGGGTGAATTGCACCTAGAGATTTTAAAAGACCGTATGATGCGCGAATTCAAAGTCGATGCTAACGTCGGTAAGCCACAGGTTTCCTACAAAGAGACTATCACCACACCTGGTAAATGCGAGACCAAATACATCAAGCAATCAGGTGGACGGGGTCAATACGCGCATGTCAATCTGGAAATTTGTCCCAATGAAAAAGGAAAGGGCAACACTATCAACAGTAAAATTGTGGGTGGTGTCATTCCAAAAGAGTATATCCCGGCGGTTATCAAAGGTATCCAGGAAGGATTATCAACTGGCGTACTAGCTGGATACAACATGGTCGATGTAAATGTCGATATCGTTTACGGATCGTACCACGATGTCGATTCGAACGAGATGGCCTTCAAGATCTGTGGTTCCATGGCGCTGCGTGAATGTGCTCAAAAGTGCCAGCCCCAGTTGTTAGAACCCATCATGAAAGTCGATGTTGAAACTCCTGAAGAGCATATGGGTGATGTCATGGGCGACCTTAACCGTCGTCGCGGAAAAATCATGCACCAAGAGAACATGCGATCAGGTTCAAAAATTGAGGCCGAGGTTCCTCTGGCCGAAATGTTTGGCTACTCAACACAGCTACGCACAATCAGTTCGGGGAGAGCCACCTACACCATGACTCCATCGCACTTTGAACCCGTGCCTAAAAAATTACAAGATGAAATCGTACAGCAAAGGAAATAACACAAATGGCTAAACAGCAACAAAGCGCTGGGCGCAAAATGATTCGCATTCGCCTCAAAGGGTATGATCCTAGAGCGATAGATAAATCGACAGCGGATATCGTCGAGACTGCTAAGCGCACAGGCGCTAGAGTTGTTGGTCCTATCCCACTGCCGACAAAACGAGAAATTTATACCGTACTTCGCTCACCTCACGTCGACCGTAAATCGCGTGAGCAGTTCGAAATGCGCACCCACATCCGACTACTAGACATCCTCAACCCGACACCTGACACCATTGACAAGCTTAAAGTTCTTCCTATCCCCGCTGGAGTGGATATCAAGATCAAAGCTGCATAAATACATTAGAACTCTTGCCACCAGGCAAGGTTCCTCCCCTGCCCGCTTGTTTTCTCCCCCCTCCTAAACAAGCGGGCTTTTTTGTATCCAAAATCTGATGCCTACGCTCCGGTAATGAAAAGCCGCTATCTCAAGGAAAGATGGCATCTCGGTGCATTTCTGATGGTGTTGCAGGCGCTGCCATAGAGCCTCGGGGAAAGACGTAGGGGCCAGGGTCTCGATAGTGGTCGGTACGCTCTCTAACACGCAGAATATTGGCCATGCCCCCGATCACCGTATTGCCATATGGACCGTCATAACCGAGCATGGGGATGCTGTTGGGTGGAATCAACATGCCAGACTGAGTCATATCCTTGAGCCCAGTTATTCCCAGCGTTTTATATCCGGGAATAAGCTGTTGCATCTTTTGATCGAATTCTTGAGCTGGCATTCCTAACATATTAGGAAAATCACCTCCCATTTGGTTAACGGTATGGTGTGTCATATGACAGTGAAAAATCCAATCACCTGGGTTATTGGCAAGAAATTCGGTCACACGCGTGGTGCCAACGGGAACAAGAACTGTCGTTTCAGGAAGCAAAACGCTTGTATCTTCCACCCATCCTCCATCGGTTCCAATAATTTTGAAAGAATAGCCGTGCAAATGAATGGGATGGTGATCCATAGCGCTTAAATTGCCATAGCGAATCCAAACAGTATCACCAAGTTCTGCCACTAAAGGCTCAGTCGATGGCATCACCTTGCCATTCATGGTCAAAATGTTAAATCCGCCCCGGCCCATGGCATTGGGTCTGGCTGTTCCAACATCTATCGACCATTCATGCAGCATGATCACAAAGTCCCTATCGGGGCGTTTTGTAATGTCAGGTTCCCGCTTATGCACAATAAACATCCCCACCAGACCCAGGTCTTCTTGCGTTAAAGAGTCGTAATGTGGATGGTACATAAAAGTTCCTGCAGTAGGGCAAGTAAATTCGTATAAATAGGTTTGACCAGGTGCAATAGCTGGCTGAGTGAGTCCTGCAACGCCATCCATTCCGCAGGGAATCAGCATACCGTGCCAATGTACCGTTGTAGAAGCCGGAAGTTTGTTGGTGACATAAATTCTAACCCGATCCCCTTCCACTGCTTCGATGAGAGGACCTGGAACTGACCCGTTAAAACCCCAGGTGTTAATTTTCAATCCCCCCGCAACCTCCCAAACGATAGGTTCTGCAATGAGGTGAAAAACTTTAATTCCATCAACAATTTTGAAGTCGAGTTTGGCGCCATTAGGAACTACTACGGGCGTATAATCTTCCAGGGGAAGCCCAGGGTTCAAATGCTGCGCTTCAATCTTCTTCCATGGCTCTGGAGGAATTTCTTGGGCAACTAGAAACGTGGTACTGAAGAAAAAAAGGAAAGCCCACCTATTCATAATATTTTCTCACAGGCAAAAAATAACCATGCTTCCCAATGACATGCCCTTGCATCAATGTTTCAATCTTGGTACGGACAATTTGATACTCTTTGTATTTCTCAACCGATAGGATCATTTTTTCAATTTCATTTTGTTTCGTTTCAAGCAACCGAAAAACACCCAGCTGCATTGCATTGTGCTGCTCAAAGGCTTCAATAAAAATGCGCTTGGCCAGAGGCACCACGACATCAAATGTATACTTGCTTTGTCTATAAGCATTTAAAAATGTGAACCGATACATGCGGGCCCAGGAACGGATTTCAACAGCTAGCGCGGAAAATTGGTGCCACTGCTTTAATATTTTTGCCCTAGCTTTGGCTGAGTTGGCTTTTCCAAAATCAAAAAGTGGAATAGGGATATTAAACGCAGGACCCACATACCAAATGCCCTCTTCCCTCTCCACACTAACGCCGGCATCAAACACTGGGAAAATAAGTTTTGTAGTATCGACTCCGAATTCGGCAGCAGTAGCCTTCAGCGCATCGTAAGCTATTTTTAAATCCAAACTATTGGAAATAGCATCGTTTTCAACATACCGGTATTCTTTTTCGATAGGTAGATGAGGCGGGTCTTTTTTTAATTTCCATTCAATGCTGCAACCCCAAAGTCCCATCAACCTATTCAGCTGCTCTCTTGCATCCAAAAAAGCAACCTCAGCTGAGGCGCAATCCAGTTTTGCTTGCTCATACATCGAACGCTTCATTGAAACTTCTAAAGCCGTTATATTCCCCACTGAAAACAGCCGTTTGGCCGCATCAAAACTCAATTCCGTAGCAAGCATATACTGCTTTTTTAACTGCCAAACCTGCTCTGCTGCCTGCACTTGATAGAACCCAATTTTTGTATGCGCAATCACATCTAAAACCTCAGTCATCACCTTGGACTTAGTCGCCTCAAGCTCATTGCCAGCCACGCGTTTTCTTAAAGGAATCAAAAAAACTTCGAGAAAATTTTGTACAAAACTCATATCGATTAGGTCGGTGATATTCGATCGGGTTGAAAAACGGTACGACAAAAAGAAAATGGGATTTTTTAATAAACCAGCTTGGGCAAGCTGAGCTTTGGCAATACCTAAATCTTGATAAACAGCTTGAAGATCTTGGTTATTTAACAGCGCAATTCTAATTGCTAAATCTTCCGATAACTGTTGTCTTAGCATCTCTTCAATATCCATTGACTCTACGTTGTGAGCTGCTAATTCATCCCAATAAATGCTGGCATCAGACAGATCCTTTATTTCTTCTTTTATCTGACAAAACAGTGGCGATGGATCGGTATCCACTTTCATGCAGCCTACCATCACCAAGGCAAAACTAAGTAACATGTGGAAACTAAAAAACCGCATCGACATTTCCAGTATCTAAAATTGGAGAAAGCTCAATTTGACAAACATCAGCATCAGGACAAGCGGGATGACTCTTTATCGGCACAGGAACCTTGTAACTTGTGCAACATGCAAACAATAAAGCACAAACAATAAAACTTAAATAACGTATCAAAAAAATGCACTGCGTCATATTTTTTGATATACCAAATAATTGAATTAATTAACGATCGCTTTAACTGTTATGGGGAAAAGGATCGTCAGTACGTGTTGGCTGGTACGGTGGTGGGCGCAGCAGTTCGGTACGTTTGCCAACGACTTTACCATTGGTGATGATCAAGAAATAATGGCGTTGGTTTACAATGACACCGCCCACATCGAGGCGCTCAATGTATTCCCATTCGTCGGTATTGCCACCGCGAGAAAAAATGCTATAGGGATCCCCATGCTGAGCTCTGACTTCTTCTGTAGTAGATCCAATAGGGATAGAGGCAAATTCATCTGCAGTCATAAGCGATCGGTTAGAGTAGCATGCACAAAGAAGTGTCAGGGTTAGAATTGCTAGCCATTTTTTCATGTATTTTCCTCGTGTTTTTCCCAGATGCGCCCAATGATTACGGTGCGGAAATCATCTGTTGTAGAATATTCCGCGTGCATTTTGTATGAACCATCTTCTTGTAATTCGTAAAATTCCATCCCTTCAAAACCTAAATCACCTAGGCGAAATTCCCAGGCAAGCGTCTTACCCGTGGCAAGGCCCTTTCCTACTACTTTACCCATTGACTGATTTTCTAGCTCGATATCAAATTTATTTCCGTCAATATTCGAAAGTAAAAACTGGTTATGCATTGACTCAGAAAGCCCTTTGATTTCAATTTCTTGCACTGCCTCAATCGTACCGTAGTTATCAATATACCCGACACTCCAACGCGTGACAAAGCCCATCTCTTCTGTCACCATGTTCAGAGTGATTTTGCCCTCACCTAGCCATACGCCCGGTTTGAAAAGGAAGTTGTGACCCAGCATTAAAACATAAACCTTTTTGAATAGACGCTCTGTAAAATACCAAGTGAACTCATAGTTGCCAAAATTGACGACCCTCCGTAGGTAACTAAAATAAGCGGCACGCCGGTAATCGGCAAAAAGCCACACATCATGCCGATATTAACCACCACATGCATGGCTAAATAAACGGCTATGCCTGCCGATAATAACCTTCCGAAGGGATCTTTGGCAAGTGCAGAGACCTGAAAACTAAAATAGATAAGTCCAAAAAAAGAAAATAGCATGATAAAAACACCAAAAAGACCAAATTCTTCAGCATAGGCTGCAAAGACAGAATCGGTACGGGCCTCAGGCAAAAAACCGCGACCAGTAAACTCACTTTTTTTCCAACCGCTACCGGTAAGACCGCCAAGGCTAATAGCCGTTTGCGAAGCTTTTTGGTGATAGGTATTGGGATTAAGCCGCTCATACTGATATTCCTTCAGGACTTTGGTCATGATAGGACGCATACCCTCGTGAGAGATAAAACCTAAAAACATCATATTGATAAAAACTAGCAGAGCCACTCCTCCGATAGACATCAGCACAATCACCCGCCTTTTGATGCCGGCAAAGTAAAACATCACTAGTGTAATTGGCATAAGAATCAACGCCGAGCCCAGATCGGGTTGTTTCAAAATTAAAACAAATGGAACCAAAACCAGTAGACAGGCTTGAAAAAGTGTGCTCCACTGCCGCATAGCACGTCCTTTTTTTTCAATAAAACTACTGAGCGCAATCACAATAGCTAGCTTGGCAACTTCTGCCGGTTGAATCTCAATACCGATAAGCGGCAGCCGATACCAGCGGCGCACATTGTGGATAGGATCAGTAAAAAACAAGCCGATGAGCAACAGAACCGCTGCAGCGTACAAAAAAGGTGCCCATTTGCGCAATTTATGATAATTTAATCCTGCACAGAAAAAATAAGCGCCCCAGCCAATGGCAAACCATTGGAGTTGCTTTTTTACGATGGGGCAAAACAAAACATCGCCACCTGATGTTGCGACCAGGATCAGTAAACTGATGCCCATCAAAGCTAAAATGATGGGAATGGGTCGCAAATCAATGCGGCGAATAGCTAAGTGGTTCCAAAGCATGGATTACATCGAACTTGAAAGTGTTACGTCAACAAATACTTGGGCCAAAGAGCACCTAAGTGAGCTTTCACCCAACCCCGTTGTTTGCATTACGGCAAATCAACAAACAGGCGGCAGGGGTCGGCTCAATCGCTCGTGGGTCTCTCCCCAAGGACAAAACCTTTATGCCACATTTGTCTTTTATCTGCCCGCAAAGACTCCAATGCAAAATCTTTCTCAGATCATTTCCCTATCGTGCGCGCATGTATTAAGACACACCGGTTTTACCGCTCAAATCAAATGGCCAAATGACATACTCATCAGCGGAAAAAAATGTGCCGGCGTTTTATGCGAAATCGTAGGTGAGTATGCAATATTAGGCATTGGTCTTAATATCAACATGCCCAAAGAACTCTGTGAGGCGATTGATCAGCCAGCAACCTCCCTACTTGTGGAAAAACACAAAGAATTTTCGATTACCGCCATGCGCAACGATTTGGCCAAAGAATTTGAACACGACCTCAAAGTTTTTCTAAGTAATGGCTTTGCTCCGTTTCAAAACGCCTACAACGACCTACTCGCTAGCAAAGATAAGCCCATCACTTTAGACCATGCGGGCAGACCCCTCACAGGTATTATCAAAGGCGTCAGCAGCGACGGCTGTCTGGAGCTGGAGCTGGAAAACGGCGATATGATGAAAACCACCGATTACGAAATCATTTAAACAAATCGTCCAGAGTAGCTTCTGAGTGCATCAGCTCTTTAGACCACAAATTCTTCTTCACACCTCTTGTCGTAATCATCGATAGAAAAAGCTCCTTTGAGGTGTTTACACGTTTTTGAAAAACTTCGATTTTTTGCATGAGATTCTTGGCATAGGCTTTGTCAATTACAAATTTTTGATCGCAGTATTTTATTTCACAAATATTTACCACCCCGTCATCTCGATCAAAAAGCAAATCAATCTGCGCACCTTGCTCTTTTGATCCTTTTCGAGGAATGTAGCGCCAGGTTCCCACCAAGTAAGAAATTTTGGAAAGACCAAGGGCTTGGCTAATTTGATGAACATGTTTTAAACAAATGCTTTCAAAAGCGTACCCTGCCCAACTGTAGCGACTCGAGCTTTTGGCCAGCTTTTGCCAATGGTCTTCTTTTCCTGAATAAGCTCCACTCCGCACTAGGGGTTCGATCCATTTGAGATAGAACAGTGTATACTCATCGATAATGCGGTAGTAGCGATCGCGCTTCTTATTCCCATAAGGAACGTAGCACTTAATAAATCCTGAAGCTTCCAGTTCATAAAGGCGGCGATTAATAGCCCCACCTGACTTTAATCTTAAAACTTTTAACAAAGCCTCTCGCGAAATAACAGAACCTGCTTTGGCCATCTCCTCAATGATTTTTTGGTGCACTTCAGCTTGATCAAATAACGCGTGAAATAAATTTTCAAATTCTGAGTGTAGAAGCCCTGATTTCTTGAAACACAGCGCGTCGATGATTTGACATGCAGATTGTCCTTTTTTCGCCTCTTTTAGATAGAATGGAATACCCCCAATGGCCATGTATAAATCAAGAATTTGAGAATTGCTTAATTTGATGGAATTATTTTCCAAAAACTTCTTAGTTTCTTTTAAATCAAATGGTTCTAAGTGCATTCTTACAGTTAGGCGATTATACAATCCTCCTTTAGCATGAATAAGATTATCTAACATCCACGAAGCGGCAGAACCGCAAACGATAAGGATAAAATTAGGCACTTTGGAAAAATGCGCATTCCAGTAATAATCTAATGCCTGAATCAGCTTTGATTTTTTAGATGCTAGCCACGGCAACTCATCCAAAAACATAACAACTTTTTTTCTAGGTGAAATAGTTTGCAGCTGTTTATTCACTAAATCAAAAGCTTCATCCCAGCTTACCGGAATTTGAATGGGAATGCCATCGAAGAAAACTCTCGATAACTCTGCACTGAATTTTCCAAGCTGAGTAGCAAGCGGTGCATCTTTAACTCCAGTTGTCTCAAGGTAGACTGCTTTACTATTGGAAAAATATTGCCGAACCAAAAAAGTTTTCCCAACTCGACGACGCCCATAAACTGCTACAAAATGCGCTGTTTTGGCTTGTTCAATTTGTCGAAAAATTGCGATCTCATTTTCTCTTCCCGTAATTTTTAACTTTGTCAATTTTTCTACCTATTGATTTTACGATACTTACAATTCTCATTTTCAATTATAGGTGGCCATATCTATTTTCTGCAAGGAGATATGGCCACCTATACAAATTTATAAGTGGCCATATCTTTTTTAAAAATGCAGAGTCGAAGGGTCGGGAGTGACGGTAAGATCAGGGTGGATGCGAGTCACCATCAACTGTTGAATGGCATTGAGAGTGGCTCCGGTTGCTGAATAGCAGGAGGTGCAAGCGCCCTCGTAGGCGATAATGATTTCATTGCCTTTTAAATCTATTATGCGAATCCCTCCAGCATCCATTTCAATGTATGGACGGATATCTGAATCGATTAACTGCTCAATAAGCGCAATTTTTTGCTCTTTGGCCAGCTCTTTAAAGCCGGGGTACTCGGTGACATCTCCACCCTCACCTGGCATGGGAGTGGCGATGTAGGCCGCAGGAACGGGCAAATCGCTGCACTGATCCATGGCCTGTTCGATTAGATCGATCACACTATTTAAAAAACTATAGGTTTCTGGTGGAAAACCCATTTGTGCATCTAAAAGATCGGCTGTAAAGCGTCTGACTTGGGCATGATTCTTCAAAAGCGCAAGCTCGCAGGCCACTTGACAAGCACCGATAAGCGGGCTTGGCCCAAAAGCGGTGAACTTTGCCTCGGTAACCGTCCCATCAGCAATCTCCACAAGAAAATAGAGCGTCACGTGGGCATTTTGAGCTGTTACTAGTTGGGTGCCAAAACGCTCAGTTAAAAGGCCCTGGCAGTGGGGGTTTAGAATTTTTTGCGTCAGTTTTCTAGAGTAAAGCTGCCAAATATAGGGTTTCATACGATCTCCTGCAGAGCTAAAATAAGCTCGCTTGCATCACCTTGAATGCAAAAACTAAGAGCGCTTGAGGCATGCTCATGGCCGGCTAAGATATTTTCCAGCGTTTGGTAAGCTCCTCCTCCAAAACTGGCACCGATACCTCGGTGATGTAGGTGAAAAGCAAGCAGTTCAGCGTGCAGGCTGGGAAAAGCCACGGCGCTAATTCCCGGAAGACGCTCACGGTCGGCAAATAAAATTTTTGCACTGGGGATGGCCTCTACAAGACGCCTTTCAAAAATATCGCGAAGACGCACACCCTCACAGCCAACCTCGTCGAGATTTTCAATCAGGCTTTTCGCGCGCGCTCCTAAATTTAAGATAGCGTGTGGATCTAACGGCTCCCCACAAACAAGAGGCCCTAACGCTATTCCTGGGCGAGTGAAAACACCTTGGTCAATAGTCAGATAGTCAATAGGAAGATCTCGAAGCTGAATCGAAAGCTTGCCTATCACTGGAGAGGCATCGACATGCAGCGCTACGCCCTTTTCTTGACAAATTTTGGCTATTTTTTCGATGGGGTGAATGACACCGGTGAGGGTGTTGGCCCATGAAAGCGTGACAAGCCCAGTCCGTGGAGTGATATATCTGTCGATTTCATCGTAGGCGCATTTCTTTCCAAAGCAACCCGCCTTTTCTAGGCGGTCAAGCGTGAGCACAATAGGGGCATCTTCACCAGAAATGGTCAGGTAATGATTACGGCCAGTTTCGGTGATCTCATCGAAGTAGTAGCTATATAGCACATGTGAAATCGCGTGCGCTCTTGATGGAGCGTAGGTGAATTGGTAATCATCGCCAGCCCCAACTAGATCGTAGATATTTTTAAGGGCTTCAGTGCAATCGGGAACGGCAGCTGTCGGTAAACGTCCTACGTGGGAGTGAAAATTCATTGGCTAAACTGGCCATCTTTGTAAGTATAGAACAGAGGCAGTCCTGTTGGAATTTCTAGTTTGACCACATCTTCTTCGCTCAGGTTATCTAGCTGCATAATAATCGCCCGCAGGCTATTGCCATGAGCGGAAATAAGCACATTTTTACCTTGGTCTAGATGCGGGACGATGGTGCTTTGAAAGTAGGGCAAAGTTCTAGCGGCAGTATCTTTAAGGCTTTCGCCTCCAGGAGGAGAAGTGGCATAACTGCGCCGCCAAATATGCACTTGCTCTTTGCCATATTTAGCTCTGGCATCGTCTTTGTTCATTCCTTGCAGCTGGCCATACATCCGCTCATTCAGCTCCCAGGCCACATACGTTGGAATGAGCTCTTGAGTGCCATAGCTTTTACCCCAAGACTCTTGTTTACCCTCATGTGGATGCATCACGCAAGGCACCTTAGCCTCAGAGTGAACGCTCATAGCCAGCATTGCTGTTAGCTGAGAGCGGGTAAGGGATGAGACAAAAATCACATCAAATGGAATGTCACGTATCTTTTGACCTGCCTTAAGGGCCTCATCGATACCCTTAGGACTAAGAGGGATATCGACCCATCCTGTAAATAAATTTTTTGCATTCCAGACTGACTGGCCATGCCTTAAAAGAACTAATTGCGCCATATTTTGATTATAACCTATTATGCGCTGCATGACAATGCCTGCTACACCTTTATACCAATCTATTTACACCGGCGGGCTAGATGCCTACCATGCGGCAATCGACAATGACATGGATGTGGTCATAAGCTTAATTGAAGTAAAGCGCCTGCCCGCTCAGATCCACCATATAATAGCCCCTCTTACTACATGTCTAACTAAAGATTACCAGCAAGCCGCGATTAAAATTTTCGCTCTACTAGATCTAAGTCTAAAAAAAGACTGGCGTGTCTTGGTCCATTGCCAGCTAGGAGAGATGCGCAGTCAAGGAGTGGTAAGGGCGTATGCCAAACACCACGATCCTAAAACCAAAGTTGGGCAAACGCCCTTTAGCTCCATGTTTCTCAAAATGTATTTTACAACTAATTGATTACAAACAAGTTAAATCGAATGTAAAGCTGATTTACATTTGATTTTCATTATGGTATACTCCTCTTATGAGACTATCCAAAGCCTTGGCAGAAGCTGGAGTTGCTGCCCGCCGAAAGTGCGACCAATTAATTTGTTCAGGTAGTGTATCGGTCAACGGAGTAGTTGTAAAAACGCCGCAAACCGATGTCGATCCCCTCTCGGATAAAATAGCCGTAGATGGGGTAGCTGTGGCCAAAGAACAAAAACTTTATTTTATTCTAAACAAACCCCTAGGTTTTGAGTGCACTCACAAAAAGATTCCGGGAAAACAGCTAGTTTACTCCATTTTCAAGGATATTGGAGGTAGGCTTTTTACCGTCGGCAGACTCGATAAAGACACCACTGGCCTCATCATCCTCACCAATGACGGAGACTTTGCAAATCAAGTCATTCACCCCTCTTCCAATATCACCAAAGAATACCTCGTTAAAACCAACAAAGAAATTACCCATGAGCATTTAGTGACAATCAGCGAGGGAACGGTTGTACAGAAGGTGCACGTTAAACCCACTAAAGTCAAAAAAGTGCGTAGAAACACCCTGAAAATCGCAGTTAAAGAGGGTAAAAAACACGAAGTG
The DNA here is from genome assembly GCA_024233455.1 of Chlamydiales bacterium. Classification (GTDB taxonomy): domain Bacteria; phylum Chlamydiota; class Chlamydiia; order Chlamydiales; family JACKPQ01; genus JACKPP01. The sequence goes on along the minus strand of JACKPP010000001.1, from coordinate 898,198 downwards.
CGCCAGCTTGCTGCAGCAGCTGGACTAAAAGTGCTAGAACTCGTCCGCATTCGAATTGGTGATCTGCAGCTAGGGTCGTTGCCGGTAGGCATGTTTCGTCCCCTGTCAAAAAAGGAACGTTTGACTTTATTGGCAAATCTGCCAAAATAAAATCATATGAGAGCGCTTACAAAACTGTTTGGAAAATCTCCCTTCACCCCTTTGAAGAGCCATATGGAGAAAGTAGCGCTTTGCATCGAGAAACTAACCGAAATTTTTGCTTCGTTGGGAAAAGCCGATCTTGAGCCCATGAGCCGAGCTCTCTCTGAGCTAGAGCATGAAGCCGACATTGTTAAAAATGATATTCGCAATCATCTAAAAGGCATTTACCTGCCGATCGATCGCTCACAATTTCTGGAAATCCTTTCCCTCCAAGATAATATCGCCGACAAAGCCGAAGAAATAGCGCTACTCCTGACATTATATCCTTTAGAGAGCCTCGATGTTTTTGCAATTGATCTGCAAGAATTCTTCCGCAAAAATCTGGAAGCCTTTCAAGATGTACTCCTGATCACAGGTGAGATGGAAGAGCTCTTAGAATCCTCGTTTGGGGGAATTGAAGCAGAAAAAGTCAAGCGCTTGGTAGAAAAAACTGCATTCAAAGAATACGAAGCTGACAAGGCCAAGTACGCCTTAACCAAAATGCTTTTTGCCAAAGGCCAAGGATTATCCACTCCAGGTTTTTACCTGTGGCACCGCCTGATCAATGAAGTGGGACAACTTTCACATCTTTCAGAAAGGCTAGCTAACCGTATTCGTATGATATTGGAACTAAAGTAAACGATGATTCTGACTGCAATTGTTTTGCTTGTGGGCTTCTACATGGCGTGGAGCATAGGCGCCAATGACGTGGCCAACGCTATGGGAACGTCTGTTGGCTCCAAAGCGCTCACCTTAAAAAAAGCTGTCATCATTGCCGCTGTTTTAGAATTTAGTGGAGCCTTCTTTTTAGGCTCACGCGTTTCTGAAACGATGCAGCAAGGGCTTGTCGACCCCCAAATGTTTGTAAACGACCCCTATACCTTCATGTATGGCATGCTAGCAGCCCTACTCGCCACAGCCATCTGGCTACAAGTGGCCTCCTATTTTGGCTGGCCGGTTTCCACCACGCATGCCATTGTTGGTGCGGTGCTAGGATTTGGTCTCATCATTGGCGGAGCTGCTACTATTCACTGGAACATTGTCGGAGCTGTTGTCGCCAGTTGGGTTATCTCCCCAGTACTCAGCGGCATCATCTCCTTTATTATTTTTAGCATCCTGCAACGCCTTATCTTGTACTCCTTCCACCCGATCCGCATGAGCCGCAGGCTCATTCCTGTTCTCGTGTTCTTCGTCTTTGCTACCTTTACCCTCAGCCTCACATTTCATGGTCTAAACAATATTGGTTTCAATCCTTCCGTAGTAGAAGCTCTTCTGCTATCGCTCGGTGTTGGTCTATTGGCAGCCTTTGTCAGCATCTTGCTCTTTCGTTCGATAAAAAAAACCAAGCGGGAAGAGCAAAAAGAACAAGAAGCCCAATTTGGCCGGGTGATCAGCATGCAAAAGGCCCTAAAACATCTACAGCGCGTGCGCATTTCCTCAGAGGGGAGCACCAAAGAAGAGGTGGCCAAACTCCTTGACCAAACAGCCAACTTAACCAAAGAGTTGCGCAAAGAATCGGGGCTTTACACGCCCAGTTCCCGATATCAAAACGTAGAAAACATGTTTGCGTACCTGCAAATATTAAGCGCTGGATTTGTGGCCTTTGCTCACGGTGCAAACGATGTGGCTAACGCCATTGGTCCAGTCGATGCGGTACTAGAAGTTGCCAGAACCGGAGCTATCAATCTACAAAAAACAACACCTGCATGGCTGCTAGCTCTTGGTGGTGCTGGAATCGTTGTGGGTCTTGCCACCTGGGGCTGGCGGGTCATTGAAACTGTAGGCAACAAAATCACACACTTGACTCCTACACGGGGCTTTTCGGCAGAATTTGGTGCTGCACTTACCATCTTGCTCGCCTCAAAACTCGGCCTACCTGTTTCCACAACACACTGCATTGTTGGATCTGTTCTAGGCGTCGGTCTAGCGCGCGGTCTTTCATCCTTAAATTTGCGTACCCTTCGCGATATTGGTCTTTCTTGGCTCATCACCATCCCAGCCAGTGCCATCGTGTGCGTGGTCTTCTACTACATCATCAGCGGCATCGCCTCTATTCTTTAACTACCCTTCCATTTTTTATATTGCTCTGCTACAAGCAATAATTATGCAAAAAGACTGTAATTTAGAAACGCTAGCCCAGAGTGTTATTACCAAAATTAAACACTATCTGGTTGTATCGCTGGGCAGAACCGCTGAAGATGCCTATGATGAAGAATTTTACCGCTCCTTTGTTTGGGCTCTTCGCGAAGAAATCATGGTCAACTGGGCTGCCACTGATCATGCCTTTAACGATCAAAAAGTACGCAAAGTCCACTATCTATCCATGGAGTACATGCCAGGGCGTCAACTAACCAATAACATTACCAATATTTCTGCTACCGACATTGTGCAATGTGTCCTAAAAAAAATGAACCGCCCATGGGAAAGAATAGTCAACATCGAACACGACATTGGTATTGGCAACGGAGGACTTGGTAGATTAGCCTCTTGCCTACTTGACTCACTGGCAACTCAAGAATACCCCGCCATGGGATATGGCTTGCGCTATCAATACGGAATCTTTGAGCAAAAAATTTCCCACGGTGTACAAATTGAAAGACCGGACAACTGGCTACTGATCGATAACCCTTGGGAAGTAAGACGTGATTTTCGCGCTGTTCCAGTGCAATACCGAGGCCAGCTATCAGAAAACACTAACGAGCACGGTGATAGCGTATACAATCTCAGTAGCCATCAAGAAGTGCGCGCTATTCCCTATGACTACCCAATTATCGGCTACAAGCCTTCTTCAACCTTTTCGGTTATTACACTACGACTATGGTCAACCAAAGAATCGCCGCGTAATTTTTCCTTGCAATGCTACAATGCTGGAGAGCTGGGAAACGCTGCTGAAAACACCTCCTTAACCGATGTGCTCTATCCGAACGACAATCATGAAATGGGCAAACGCGTAAGGCTAAAGCAAGAATTTCTACTCGTTTCAGCCTCCTTGCAAGATATCATTACTAAACACCAAGAAGTATTTGGGCACATGGATGACTTTGCTGACAAAGTGCGTATCCAGATCAATGACACGCATCCAGCATTGGTGATTGCCGAGCTTATGCGTCTTCTGACTAGCGACTACAACATGCCCTGGGGTAAAGCCCTAGAAGTCACTCGTACTGTATGCAGCTACACCAATCACACCCTTCTAAAAGAGGCCTTAGAAGAATGGAACATTAACCGGGTAGAAGATGAGCTCCCACGTCAATACAAAATGATCGAGCGTCTCAACCGTGAATTTTGCAATCAAATAAGAGATCGCTTTCCCGGTGATGAAAATCGCGTTAAAAACATGTCTATTCTCTATGGAGATCAAATCAGAATGGCTCACCTGGCTATTTACGGATCTCACAAAGTCAATGGAGTTGCCAGGCTACATTCAGAACTACTCAAGCAAGACGTTTTCAAAGATTTCTACGAGCTTTGGCCCGAAAAATTTACCAACGTCACCAATGGTGTAACGCAAAGACGCTGGCTAATGCTCGCTAACCCCAAGCTCACCGAATTTATCAACCAGCGTATCGGCTTTGAGTGGAGTCGAGACTTTTCTCAAATAGCCAAACTAAAACCTTTTGCTAGCGATCCTCAGAGCCAAAAAGCCTTTTTAGAAATAAAGCGAGAAAACAAAGAAAAGCTCTTAGCCGTTCTTTACCAACAAATAGAACAACACCCTTCAAACTCACACACTGCCTGCGACTTGCTTCTGCCGCCCACAGCGCTATTCGACGTACAAATCAAACGCTTTCACGAATACAAACGCCAAATCATGAACGTTCTGCACGTCATCATGCTTTATCAAGAACTCAAAGCCGATCCTAACTGTCGAGCAGTTCCAAGGCTGGTAATCTTAGGTGGTAAAGCAGCGCCCGGTTACGCCATTGCCAAAGACACCATCCAGCTCATCTACTGCTTAGCACGCTCTATCAACCACGACCCAGAGACCAATCACAAACTCAAAATCTGTTTCTTTGAAAACTACAACGTAACCGGTGCTGAAGTCATCATCCCCGCAGCCGACCTATCGGAACAAATTTCCATGGCCGGCATGGAGGCCTCGGGAACTGGAAACATGAAACTCTCTATGAACGGTGCCCTCACCATCGGCACTGAAGATGGCGCCAACATCGAAATGCACGAAGCGGTGACCAGTCAGTGGTGGCCCTTTAGCTTTGGGGCTACTGCCGAGCAAAACCTAACCACTGAGCACAATCCGCAAGCCATTTTAGCCAAAGAGCCCAAAATTCAAGCTGCCCTGCAAGCCCTCATCGATGGATCTCTTATCAAACATGACAACGAAGCACAAAGCCTGCGAGCGCTCTATGACAACATCACCCAATCCGACAGATTCCGGGTCTTGCAAGATATTATGCCCTACTATGAGACGCAAAAAAAAGTGGAACAACTATTTGCCGAGCCCGAAAAATGGGCTGAATACGCCATACACAACATGGCCGGCATGGCGACATTTTCAACTGATGAATCGATCAAAAACTACGCTACAGACATTTGGGATATAAAACCATGTCCCCCCAACCCCCTGGAAATCGCGCGCCTTCGCGCAATTTCCAGTAGCGATACCGCATAACTTTCTATTTTCTTCTACGGCTGCCTGCCGCGTCCCTTTGAATCTCTGACTGGCTAGAACTTGGAGGACGATGAGAAATAGAGGGAGGATTGGAATATGCTGGCTGAGTGGCAGAGCCTATGCCCACATGACTGCGAACTCTTTCACTTCTGCCTGCCGCATCTCTTTGAATCTCTGATCTATTGGGACGTTCAGGGCATGCAGACGCAGATACTCCAAAAGATGACGGGATTTTATTATCGCTACTCATATTTTAACTCCAGTTGTGGGCGCGATGTCCAGCTGTATTGCTAGAAATTGGATCAAATTCAAAAGAGCCATTAGAGAAGCCATGTTGCAAAGAAGGATACACTCCTGCCTCCTCACGTGGGATTTCTGTATCACTTGGTGGAGGAGGCGTTGACCCATATAGTCCGTCAGAAGAGTACTCAGAGGCCGAAAAAGCAGGGTCAAGGTTCCATGGGTAACCATATTCGTTAAAAGGGTGACTTTCACAAAAAGCGCCGCTTTGCCTAGATTTACTTCCCGCTTGATCCCTTGTAAATTCTGAGGCACTAGGCCCTTGAGGGGGCATAGCTCCTTGTGATGCATCACATGAGTCTCGTGAATCAAAAGAACCGCCATCCCCTCTGTCGGTAGAACGCCCAGAAAGACCTGAGCCTGAACAAGACGTACCACCCTTAGTGTCAAAAACACCCGCAAAAATAGCTTCAATCAGTAAATATGCGCCCAAAGCTAGCCAAATCGCAGCTAAACTTTGAGTGTAGGACTGAAAATTCCTAGAGAGCGGCATAGCCCCGCAAGACAAAGCCATAGCTACAAGCGCCACAGCGGTGATGCGGGTCAAGGGAGTGCATACTTTGCAGGCCCAAGATCGTTGATTGGATTCAATTCTTACCATAGGACGTCCCCCTTATTCCCTTGCTCGGGCTGTTGTGAGTGTCTCTGAGTTGATTAGAAGCATCCGATGAGAAGGCTCGTTATACCACCACTCTTTATTGGTAGCTACAAAAACACGGTCATTCACTTCCCAATCATCAAGAGAAGCAAGGTCACTGGGATGGATATTAAAAGTAAAAGTCGCGCGGTAGTGATTAATGAGAACTACACGGCGGTTATACCGATCAATTGACTTTACGAACTTAGTGTAGGGACCATCGCGATCAGGGCAAGTCGCCATTTTGGTACTAATGCTATTCTGAATACGCACATTGCGCATGTGATAGCAAAATTCTCCAGACCCAAACCAACTTGTTTTAGGAGTAATAAAAACCGGATCTCCTTTCTTCCATTGTAATACTACATGTGCAACAGAACTTGGAACTGTCCAAGTAGTGCGATCTTCAAGCTCAACACAACGACCATCTAACGCAACACCCAAAACGTAATGGGTATCTTGTGTTTTGTGTTGATACCGATGGAAAGACTGTGGATCATCAAAAGGATGATGCATCCCAAAAAGTGTTGCAAAACTTAGCGCAATGGCTGCTATAAATAACTGAATTTTGTTCATGTAGCCTCCTTTTAGAGGTGTAGGATAACTCAAAGCAAAGTAATAGTACAACCTCTTTATCGATTCTGAACAAAATGTTAATCGCCGCTCAGGGTTGAAGCGAAAACTGCGTGAGCCAAGGAATTAGTCGTTTAATGAATAAGCCATCTGGCAATGATTTTTCCCTATCGAGATTTTTAACTAGTTGAATACTTTTTGCTTTGGGAAACAACTTGCTAAAAAATTTGAAGCCTCGAGCAGGAGCTCCATCGCCTGATTTCACTTCAATCAAGTGGGTCGGTGTATCATCAATACTAACCAGAAAATCCAATTCTTGACCGTTTTTGGTTCTTAAATAGTGAAGAGCACTTCTTACCCCTTGAGTATCTTCCAGAAAATGTAATTCTTTTTTGAGAGCATTGGCAACAATATTTTCAAGCCTTGCTCCCTCATTTTCTACTAACGCATGATCGTAAAAATAGAACTTAGGCTCTTTTTTTAGTGAACGTGTCACATTCGGACTGTAAGGAGTGACACGGTATATGACGTAAAGATTTTCAAGAAGCTGCAGCCAACGCTTGATCGTGTTAGGATCACGGTCAAGGTCGCGGGCGAGATTGGCATATGATACCGTTGATCCAGCCCGCTTGCTTAAAAGCAACACTAAAGTTTGTACCGATTCAATATCTCGAACCGATGAGATATCTATCAGGTCTTGGCGCAAAATAATATCAATATGACTACGGCGCCATCGTTTATAATAGGTTTGATTTCCCTTAAGAAAAGGCTCGGGAAAGCCACTACAATGCCAAAGTGTTTCAAATGCAGCTTCTGGTTTGATGTCAGTAAAGTCTTTGATTTCTTTTAAGTCCAAAGGGTGTAATCGATATTGAAAATAGCGACCTGCAAGAGAATCGCCAATTCTTTTATGAATGTCCAATTTTGCACTTCCTGTGACTAAAATTTGAGGAGGAATCCCTTCTTTGTCAAAAATTCCCTTTAGCCAACGTTTCCATTGCTTCAACTTGTGCAGTTCATCAAAAATGATTATCTGCTTGGTACGGTCCCAGCTTTTTTCTTGTATAACCACTCTGTCTTCGCTGAAGTCATAATTATAGTAGTCGTAGGCCTTGCAGAGTTGTTTAGAAAGCGTCATCTTACCCGTTTGCCTTGGACCGCTGATGAGAACGATTTTGCTTGGGAGGTCCTTTAAAAGGTGCGATTCTATGTATCTCTTCATAATGACCATTATGACACGTATTCCGTAATAGACAAGACCAAAACGGAATTGATGTCAAAATGGACAGCCTTATTTAAGTTGTAAACAATTGATTATTAAATAGATGCAACTCAATCGAGCGCAGCGATGCCGACATTCCATTTTTCGACAAGCTTATCAAAAGTGCCGTCACGCTTAATCTTTTTCAGCCCTTCATTGAATTGCTCAATCAGTTCGCTGCGCTTGCCTTTAATAGCGATGAGGCGAAGTCCTGCATCATTGAGGGGATCACCAGAAATTTTAAGCTGATCAGCGTACTTATCTTCAATAAAACTGACCGCTGGTATGACGTTCATGATAACGCCTTTATACTCGCCTTTAGCTAGTTTATCTAGGGCGACAGATGGGCTAACATAAAATCTTGGAATTGTAGAGGGATAAAGATCCAAAATACGTTCAGCTTCAGAATCTTTTTGCACCGCTATTTCAGCATCTTGCATTTTTTTAAGCTGTTTCATACTTGATCTAGCTGGAATAACTAGCACATAACCAGTGGGAAGGTAGAGATCCGAAAAATCGTATTTAGCACGATTAAAATTATAGGGGGGCAAAGGCGACAAGACGCCATCGTAGAGATCTTTTTGCAATCCCTCTAACGTGTCATCCCATGAAACATTGACCCGGTCAATTGGAATGCCTTCTTTTTTGCTGATGGCTTTTAAAATGTCGCTGGAAAAAGCGTAGACATTAGCTTCTTTTCCCATCAAGTCAAGCGGGTACCAGCTAGGATCCACCGCAATACGGTAGGGAGATTTGGCCATGGAACCACAACCCACCAGCAAACAGGCTAAACATATGAATATTCGTTTCATCACTCCTCCACACTACCAGAACCATAAGCTAATTGCAAATAAAGGTTTGATTTGATTTAATCGCTATCGTCTTTTAAAAAAAATTGATGAGGACAGCATGAGAAACTGGATCGTTAGCTTGAGTGCAATTTTTTCTTTGTGCTTTTGCTGTGCAAATGAATCTACAAAACGCGCCTTGATTTTTGGCGTGACGGGACAAGATGGAGCCTATTTAGCGGAATTTTTGCTTGAAAAAGGCTATGAGGTTCACGGAGTGAGACGTCGAGCATCTCTCTTCAATACCGCTCGTATCGACCACCTTTATCAAAACAAACAAGAGCAAGGTCGCCGTTTTATTTTACACTATGGAGACCTAACTGATTCGTGCAGCGTATTTCAGCTCATTCAATCTATTGAACCGGATGAAATTTACAATTTAGCAGGCCAAAGTCACGTTCAAGTATCCTTTGAAATGCCGGAATATACTTGCGATGTAAACGCTTTGGGAACCTTACGCATTCTAGAAGCCATCCGTTTGCTTGGAAAAAGCAAAAACGTCAAATTTTACAACGCCAGTTCCAATCACATTTACGGAGGGATTCAAGAAATGCCTCAAACTGAAAAAACATCTACACATCCCACTTCACCCTATGGAACATCCAAACTTTTTTCCTATTGGATTACGGTTAATTACCGCCAAGCGCATGGATTATTTGCTTGCAATGGAATCTTGTTTAATCACGAATCGCCGCGCCGTACCGGAACTTTCGTATCCAGAAAGATCACGAGCGCAGTTGCCAAAATCAAGCTTGGAAAGAAAGAGACGCTATACCTGGGAGATTTAAACGGCATGCGCGACTGGGGCTATGCCAAAGACTATGTCGAATCGATGTGGCAAGCTCTTCAGCACGAAAAAGCAGACGATTACGTTGTAGCTACAGGAGAGAGTCACTCGGTGCGCGAATTTGTCGAAATGGCATTTCATGAAGCCGGCATCGAATTGGAATGGCAGGGATCTGGCCTGAATGAAAAAGGCATTAACAAAGCCAATGGCAAAACAATTGTCGCAGTCGACCCTCTCTACCTACGCCCTTGTGACATCAATTGCGCCCTGGGGGATGCTAGCAAAGTGAAGCAAACACTTGGCTGGAAACCTAAAACCTCTTTTAAAGACCTGGTGAAAATTATGGTCCAAGCAGACCTAAACAATAAAAAGTGACTGCAGTAGGTTCACTGCAAGCTCCTAATTACTACAGCTCAGATGAGGAGTGGGAGCGCTGTGCCCAAGACTTTTTGGGATCAAATGGTGATGAGGTCGAACAACCAGCTGGACCTGATATAGAATTAGAGATCCAGGGCCCGGACACATCTGAACCGAAAGTAATTAAACTTGCAAATCTTGATAGTGAGCCAAATCGATACCGCCTCTTCAAACAGATTTTCGCCGTTTCCGCCATAGTTTTAATCATCTTTGCGGCATTTATTCCAGCGCTTGCAGCCTTTTTTTTGCCTGTTGCCTACCTATCTCGCAGACAAACTGCAGCACAAAACTACGGCAACATAAAAGATCAAGTAACCGACTGGACCGCAGGAGCTGCGGTAGTCGAATCGATTAAATGCATCTCACCCATTCCTAAAGGCACCTATGGCACGCCCGATACCACCATCGTCAAGATAGGCTTGTGCTATTTACGCCTGGTTCCTTTGGGCGGATATGCCAGAGCTCTGACTGGACAAACCATTGCCCTACCAGCGCATTTTGTATCCGCTGCTCTTAGGCAAAACCCCTACGACTTCTATTGCAGTCAGGCTGCCCAGAGTGAACAAATTGTCAAATTCATGAGCTGGAATGTCAACGAATTGCCACTTGGCTTAGGCCTTTATTTCGGAGGCTCAGAGCCTAATAAACTGGATAGGATTTTAACCATTATCAAAAAAGTAAATCCAGACTTAGTTTGTCTTTATGAGTCTAATGGGGCACTTCCTAAAATTGCCCAACAACTTTCAGCAATTTTTCCTTTTGTCTACGCCAAATTTGGGCCACCAACGAATCCTTTCCTCAGTGATAGCGGCATCCTTTGCGCTGCAAGAAAAAAACCTACCAGAGTTGATTTTATCCCCTTCAAATACATTCAAGGACAGCAATGTTGTAGAAACCAAGGTTATGCCCTATTGACGTTCGACTCTATTGGCTTTGGAGCAGCTCATTTGAATCCAGGAGATGACGACGAAGCCGCCTCAGTTAGAGAGGCGCAACTACAACAACTGATCGCAGATCCCAATGTAGATTGCATTTTAGGTGATCTGAATATTCCAGGTTGCACAGCTGAGTACAACGCCTCCTCAATTAATCAACTCTACGATTACGGTTCTAAAAGTTGTCCTCTTACAGAAGATACGGCCACTTGCACCAATAGCCTTGAACAAGTCGTACACAAAGGCACTGCTTTCAATCCAGCTGCTCAATTAGAAAGAATCGACTACATCCTGACTAAAGTTCTTCGAAATATCACAACGTTTGCTCTCAACATCTGGCATCATCCAGCGGATAAAGTACCCAGTGACCACAAACCGCTTGTATCTACGATTAGGAACGGATAAGGCGCAGGCCATAGGCAACAACGAGAAGCGATGCACCAGTATCGGCGGCAATGGCCATCCACAGGCTGGCCAGGCCAAAAACTGCTAAGCCCAAAAAGAGCAGTTTTATACCCAAAGCAAACCCAATATTGGATTTGATAGTTTTGAGCGTTTTACGAGAATGGCCAATCAGCCATGGTAGCTTGGAAAGATCGTCGGCCATAAGAGCGATGTCAGCAGTTTCAATAGCGCTATCACTACCAGCCCCACCCATGGCAATACCTAGGGATGAAGAAGCCATTGCTGGCGCATCATTTACCCCATCCCCCACCATGCCAGCAAAGCCCCAACGCTGCACCATCTGACGCATCGTACGCACTTTATCCTCGGGGAGAAGTTCGGCAAAATAACGATCGATGCCAGCGTGCTTGGCAAGAGCCTTGGCTGTGGGCTGGTTGTCACCAGTCAGCATAATTGTCTGCTCAATACCGATTTTTTTTAACTGGCGCAGAATCTCAGCAATATTATCTCTAGGTTCATCGGCAACGCTAATCAAACCACAAACATGTTTATTTGTTCCAATAACCACGATAGAGTGTCCCTCATCTTCTAGCTCTACCGCTTGAGCATGCATCTCCGGAGTCTCTAGTTTTTTCTCATGTAAAAAACGATGGCTTCCGATCCAGTAACTTTCCCCGTCAAGAATAGCCTCAGCTCCCTTGCCCTGGATCACAGTGAGCTGATCGGGTCTTTTAATTTCGACGCCCGCATCTTGGGCTTTTTTTGTAATAGCTTTGGCTAAAGGATGAGAGCTGACTGACTCTAATGAGGCTGCAATTGATAGAAGATCATTTTCAGAATGGCCATTTAGGGGGATAATCTTTTGCACCGTAGGCCGGCCAAAGGTCAAGGTGCCGGTTTTATCAAAAGCAAGCGCTTTAAGACGTCCTGCAGTTTCCAAGTAGACACCACCTTTGATAAGCACACCTTCTCTTGCCGCTGCGGTTGTGCCTGCAACGATACTAACCGGCGTGGAAATCACAAGCGCACAGGGACAACCGATCACTAAAATAACCAACCCTCTATAAATCCATTCGGTCCAATCTCCTCCAAAAAATAGGGGTGGGACCAAGATAAAGGCGGCAGCTAAGCCAATCATAATCGGGGTGTAAACCTTAGCAAATTTTTCCACCCAGGCTTCAGCCTTAGCTCTTTTGAGACTTGCCTGCCGCACTAGCTGAATCATGCGGGAAAGAGTTGTATCCTTCGAATTTTTGGTCACTTCAACTTCTAAAACACCATCCTCGTTCAGCGTTCCGGCAAACACGACATCATTGACCGCTTTATTGACCGGCATAGACTCGCCAGTAATTGGAGCTTGATTGACAGTGGAAGCTCCTTTTATAACTCGTCCGTCAAGTGGAATCTTATCGCCTGGCCGAATGGCAATCCTCTGTCCTATTGCCACATCATCGACATGTTTGGTCACTATGCCTGTCTCGTCAATTAAATGGGCTTGATCCGGACTGAGCTCCATTAGGGCTCCGATGGCTTTTTTGGCCCGGCCCAAACTCCAGTGTTCTAAAAACAGGGCCACCGAAAATAAAAATGTTACAGTGGCAGCTTCGGCCCACTCGCCAATCGAGCTAGCGCCTAAAACAGCCACTACCATCAAAACGTTCATATCGGGCTTGATCACCTTGGCAGCAGCGATCGCTTTGGGAACCACAAAGTAGCCACCTAGAATGATGGCTAGAATATAAAAACCAATAGCTCCTTGCGGAACTTTGGGGCCACCTGATGTGGCAAAGATCCCTGAGACGCCACCATCTGCCAGCAGATGCCATGTAAAACCAAGTATTAAGCAAATACCACTAAGGATTGTAAGAACAAGACGCCCTCTTTTTTGCCACCAAGTGAGTGCAGTTGTTTTTTCATCACCGGCAACTGTAGCACGCATGCCACCCGACCTGATTAATCGGATCATTTCATCGGGCTCAATTTGACCCTCTTCATAGACAACGCGCATTTGCCCATTCAAGTGATCAAAGGATAAATCGATGACTCCCGGATGATCTGCTAAAACACGCCGCAAAATAGCCTCTTCACTAGGGCAATCTAAGCCCTGAACATCAAATGTGATATCTTTTCCCATAGACTAATTCTATACCTGAATTGAAAGGTGCTTGTCAAAAAGCTCTTCAAATCCTTGATAATGCAAGCAAAAAGGACAACTTTTCTCTGTCAGTCAAAACCGAAACCACTATAATGCATTCCATGAATAAAACCTGCCTCATTGTCAATTTCGGCGGACCACGCAATCTAGAAGAGATACGGCCATTTTTAACCGAGCTTTTAACCGACCAAGACGTGATCCGCACGCCCCTTCCTACACCGTTACAAACGTGGCTTTTTCGCAGAGTGGCCAAAAAACGCTCTCTTTCCATCCGTGAAGAATACCAAAAAATGCAGGGACGCTCGCCTATTTTTGATGACACCGAAAATTTGGCGGAAGCTTTGCCAATGAAAACTCTCACTTTTCATCGCTATTTACCCCAAACACATGCCAAAAGTTTAGCGGCGATTGAAAATTGTAATGATGAAGAAATTTGCGTATTCCCTCTTTTTCCCCAATTTAGTTATGCCACAACCGGCAGCATTGCTAGGTTTTTCCAGGAGCATTTAAGTTTGCGCACTCTGCGCAAACTTCGATGGATCCGTTCATACGCTCAGCATCCAGCCTATATAGATTGCTTTACTCAACACATTCGGGACTACTTAGATTTGAAAAACGTATCCGATGCTGCATTGTTTTTTTCACCCCATGGTGTTCCTCAATCTTTTATATGCACCGGTGATCCCTACCAAACAGAATGTGAGACTTCGTTCAGTTTGATCAGGGCCAATTTTCCCGCCTCTCAAACCCTGCTGGCCTACCAATCAAAATTTGGCAGAGGCCAGTGGCTACGCCCCTATACGGACGAGGTATGCGCCTCCATCAAAGAACATATCAAGGGAACTCCAACCGTGGTATTCATTCCTTTAAGTTTCACCTCTGATCATGTGGAGACTTTGGTCGAAGTTGAAAACCTCTACCTGCCACCGGTTCGCTCAGCAGACTTTAACGCCCTACGCTGTCCAGCCTTCAACCTCTCCCCACTTTGGATATCTGCTATTCTAAAGATTTTAGATGACAGCCCATGGACGACAAATGAGATGCTAGTGCGCAATGAACGCGTCAAATGCCCTAATCATTGTAGAGGAGGGCTTTGCCCATATGTCAAACCTCTGGTACAATCGGATAAAAACTTGGAGAACTCAGCATCAAAAACGCTCTGCTCAAAGCCCTAACTCCCCGTATCCACCCAGGACCAAGCTCCCATCAGCGTATCCTTATCGTTTCGACAACAGGTCTTGGGGATACACTTTGGGCAACACCGGCCATCCGCGCCCTTAAAGAGCACCTACCCCAAGGCCACTTGGCTATTTTAACCAGCCCGATTGGCAACGAAGTATTAAAAAACAGCCCCTTTATCGATCAGTTTTTTGTGGCAAAAGACCCGGTGTTGCCAAATAGCTTTAACCTCATACGCGCTTTACGCCAAAACGCTTTTGACACTATTTTAGTCTTTCACACATCTCAAAGGCCCATGCTTTCCCTGTGCTGCTTAGCCAAGCCCAAACACATTGTGGGCACGTATGGTCTTAATAAAGGCTTAGATAGCCTTTTAACACATGCCATGGATCTAAAAACTGAACATGAAATTGAAAGACGTCTGCGTATCACTAGCCATGTGGGTGCTCAGGCAAAAACAGAAGACCTAGACTGGTTTATTTCTGCTGGTGAGCAGCATTTAGCCGATGCATTTTTATCACCGTTTAAAAAGCCCATCATAGGATTACATCCGGGCGCAAAAGATGCTTTTAAACAGTGGCCACCTGAGCATTTTATCGCACTTGGAAAACAACTGGCAGAATGTGGCGCTCAGATTCTAGTCACCGGTAACAATGACGAAAAAGCTTTGGCCGAAAAAGTTGCAACAGCCATACCTCATGCGCAATCCATAGCAGGGGCACTTCCCCTGCGCACTTTTGCTGCAGCTCTCTCCAAGTTCAGCTTATTTGTTACCAATGATACAGGCCCTATGCACATCAGCTTTGCTGTCAAAACTAAAACCGTGGCCTTCTTTGGCCCCACCGATCCCAATCTATGCGGCCCGCATCAAGCCAGCAACTGCTTAATTTTTGCTAAAAGTCGCACCTGCACTCCCTGCTTAAAAAAAGCTTGTAAAGATGCTTTTTGCATGCGACAACTAGGTCCTCAGCAAATTATGGCCGATGTAAAGCAGTTTTACATGGGAGAAAAAAATGCCTAAACCCCTGATTTACATCATTATCGTAAACTGGAACGGAAAACAAGACACTCTAGAATGTTTAGCCTCGCTTGAAAAAGTCAGCTATCCCAATTTTAAAACCATCATCATCGATAATGGGTCACAAGATGACTCTGTATCTTCCATCAAGAAGGCCTACCCTGACGTCACGATGATTCCCACCCATCAGAACTTGGGTTTTGCTGAAGGCAACAATGTAGGGATTCGCTATGCCTTATCAAGTGGAGCTGATTACCTTTTGCTCTTAAATAATGATACTGTTGTCGACACCCATTTTTTAGATGCTTTTGTTACTCAAAACGACGACATCATGGGATCTAAACTCTACCAGTACAAAGACAAAAATCGTTTTGATCATTTGGGTGGTAACTGGAATAAGCAAAAGGGTCACTTTGATTTGATTGGAGCAAACCAGATAGACCAAGGTCAGTATGACATCCCCTTAGATGTCGACTACGTTTGCGGTGCTGGCCTCTTTGCCAAAAGAAGTGTTTTTGAGAAAACAGGACCACTTGAGCCCTTGTTTTTTCTGTATTGGGAAGAGAGTGATTTTTGTGCACGGGCCAAAAAACAGGGCTTCACCATCAAAACCTGCCCACAATCGAAGATTTACCACAAAGTTTCGGCCTCATTTTCAGGAGGAAAGCCCCACACGACTTACTACAATTGGCGCGGGCGCCTCCTCTTTGTAAAACGCAACTGCACATTTAAAGAAAAATGCAGGCTCATGCGCAAAATTTTCTTTCCCGAAATTCTAAAAATCTACCGCCATTCTCTTTTAAAACAGCTCCAATCTTTAGCCAATCCAGAAAAACGAAAGGATCTCCAAACGCTTAAATCCGCTAAGCAGGGTATAAAAGATTTCACCTACAATCGATTTGGGATTGCCCCAAATTCGATTTTTCAAAACAAAACTTAGTCTAGCCAATATAATCTAATCTGCATATGATGAGAATAACCCCGGAATATTGAGGTATGAATGATGCATGGTAAGTTGCGACGGTTATTAACCTTAACGCTAAGCGCCTGTTTGTTACTTTTGACTGCCTGTGGCAAAGACGCCGAAGTCATCAGTAATTTAGATGAGCGCGATGCTAACCTCATTGTCGTTTTTTTAGAAAGCAAGGGCATAGCAGCAAAAAAAGTTGCCTCTAGCACTGGCGCTGCAGTAGGAGCGACCAATACCGGCCCTAAATTCAGCATTCATGTCGATCAAAAAGAAACGATCAATGCTATGTCCATTTTAAACCAAAATGGACTACCACAAAGGCAAGGAACCAATCTCTTAGACCTGTTTGCCAAACAAGGATTGATGTCCTCAGACAAAGAAGAAACAATCCGTTACCAGGCAGGATTAGCCCAACAAATCACCAACACCATCCAGATGATTGATGGGGTTATTGATGCATCGGTTCAGCTCTCTTTTCCTCCAACAGAAGTCAATCCGGGCGAACAACCCATTTCTACCCGCATCACCGCAGCTGTCTACGTCAAGCATCAAGGTGTCATCGACGATCCCAATAACCATCTAGAGACCAAAATCAAGCGGATTGTGTCAGGCAGTATTACTGGGCTTGATCTCAATGATGTCACAGTTGTATCCGACTGGTCCCGTTTTACCGATGTTAGACCCATGGCCAATGTTGATCCCATGTCATCAGTTATACAAGACCATGTAAACATCTGGTCCATGACCTTAACCAAAAGTTCTGTGGCAAGATTCCGCTCGATATTCTTTGGTTTACTCGTTGCCGCAATTGGCTTTGCCTTGGTAGTGGCATGGCTGCTCTGGAAGTTCTACCCCATTTTAAAAGAACGTGGAATGAAGGAATTTTTCAGCCCCACTCCACTTATGCCACATACCATTGAATCGGAAGAAGAATTGTGAAAGCATCGCAAGCTGTGTTAAAATCCTTAGTTGAGGCCAAAGCAAGCGCGCTTTGCCCTCACATCACAACCCACCTAAATAACTCCTTAGATTTGTTGCCACACATCACCATTACAGCGGACCAGTGGCTGCAACATCCCTATCCTTTCCTCGATAAAATCGATATTTCATGGCTTGAATCACAGCAGCTACGCCTCCACGAACTTGGCAAATCTCCAATTCCCCAAATCGCCCAGTTCAGTCACTTTTCTCTATGGCAAAGCCTAGTCCAAAATCAAACCAAAATCCTTCCATTTCAAGTAGCCAAGCAGCAAACTTTGGGCAATCTTTTGGAACTGTCAAAATCTGAAAGTGTTAGACTCTTTCATCTCCTTGGACTATTTGACTTATCTCTCGATTTGAAAAAAACCGTGCAAACACCAACCCTGCAAGCCATTAAATCTGCACTAAGCACCACCCAAATACAGTTTCTAAAGTCCCTTTCTAACAAAACAACTACTGTCGACTTTGGGCGACTTGATCTAGACCGCTGGGACAAACAGCCACAATCTCTGCAAGATGTCCTATTCAATCGCGGTCTCAACCGATTAGCCAAAGCGCTTTTTCACGCCGAGAGCAGTATCATTTGGTATTTTGAACGTATTTTGGACAAAGCGATGGGCACAAAATTCAAAAAACTTATCTCCGATCTAAAAAATACACCTGCGCAAAAAACGCTTGTCACAGAAGTACAAACAGCACTTGACCACGTAAGGAAGCTCGCATGAAATACTTTGCAATTGTCGATGGCGAAACGGTACATCCGGGAAAAGAAGATAAAGTCATTCCAGCTGATGAATTCTCAACGCTTTTAGAAGCCAAAGAGCTTTTAGAGAAAGTGCAACAAAAAACCGAAGCCCAAATTGAACGCGCTAAAAAAAATAGCCAAAATATTCGCAAAAAAGCCAAAGCTGAAGGCTTTCAAGAAGGGTTAAATCAACTCAACGAACACATTTTACAATTTGAAAAACAGATCAAACACCTAAGACATGAAACTCAAAAACAAATTTTACCGCTGGCACTAAAAGCGGCCAAAAAAATTGTCAATCGAGAGCTTGAAGCCGATCCTAATGTCATTATCGATATTGTCGCCGGTGCACTGCGACCTGTCACTCAATACAAGCAAGTTAAAATCTACGTCCACAAATCGGACAAAGAAATTCTAGAAAAAGAAAAAGACAATATTAAAAAAATACTCGATCAAGTTCAAAGCTTTTCCATTGTTGAGCGCGATGATGTAGAGGTTGGTGGTTGTATTATAGAAACAGAAGCGGGTATTATTAACGCAAGTTTAGAAAACCAATGGCGCTCTTTGGAAGCTGCGTTTGAAACCTTTATGAAGTCCTCATGAAAAAAATCATCTGTAAACGCAAGCCTTTACTCTTTTCCCTCTTAATGCTTTTGTGCCTTTCTTTGGGCACTACCAATCGCCTTTCGGCTCAAGAAGACTCCATCCCTAAGCCTCTGCAAGAGCTGCTATCTGTTCGAGAGGGAGAAAGCACACAAGCCAACCAGCCATCTGCCGTCATCGAAATGGCTATACTAGCCGGAATCGCACTCCTGCCCTTTGCCATTATGCTTCTCACTTCTTACCTCAAAATGGTGATCGTCCTATCCCTCATGCGCAATGCCATCGGTGTGCAAAATTCACCACCCAACCAAGTGCTTACTGGCATAGCCCTGATTATGGCCATCTACGTGATGTATCCAACCGGTGTTGCCATGTATAAAGCCTCCGAGGACTTTATCAAAGAATCAGCTCCAAAAGAACTCTTTTCAGACGCCACCGCCTACTTCCTGATGGGAGTCGTCGAAAGAGCTAAAGAGCCTATGCGTACCTTCCTAATAAAAAACACCTCCTCGAAAAACACACAAATGTTTTACCGACTTGCCACCAAGAATTTTTCGGCTACAGCGCAAGATCCTATGAGTCCTACTGACTTTATCGTAGTCATTCCGGCCTATATTACATCTCAACTTCGCAACGCCTTTGAAATTGGAGTGCTCATCTACCTACCCTTCTTTGTAATCGATCTGGTGACATCCAATATTTTGTTAGCAATGGGTATGATGATGCTCTCTCCTCTGACAATTGCGCTACCGCTGAAGCTACTGCTTGTGGTTATGGTTGACGGATGGACACTAGTCATTGATGGAATTGTAAAGACCTTTAGATAGGAGGCAAAAACGCATGTTCAATACGCAAATTACCGAACTTGCCTACCAATCACTTCTGCTCATTCTCATCTTGTCTGGCCCTCCAATTGTTATCAGTATGGCTTTTGGACTTTTTGTAGCCATATTCCAAGCTGCTACCCAAATCCAAGAACAAACACTCTCGTTCACGGTAAAACTCGTCGCAGTGATCCTAACAATCATGATTATGGGAGGGTTTTTAAGTGCCCAAATTGTCCAGTTTTCGGCCAATATTTTCGATAATTTCTATAAATGGGGAACATAAATTGTGCCATCGGCCACCTCATCCTTGGACCAATACCTTAGCTACTATCTCGGAATCCCTGGTCTTTCCGCTATAGGTGTTCTTTCTCTATTTGCCTTAGGAGTCATTCGCATCGCCCCCATCGTTTCACTGGTTCCATTTTTCGGCTCAAAACTCAGTCCAGCTCCAGCGCGTATCGGTATTGCTATTATTCTGACGCTTGTTTTCATGCCAACGATTATTCACAGCTCCAATTTGGCCATTACCTTTAACGCAGCCATGATCGGATACGCCTTAAAAGAATTTGTCATTGGATTTTTCATTGCCTTTCTGGCCATGATCCCCTTTCTGATTGCCAACACCGCCGGTCTACTGATCGACTACATGCGCGGGGCCTCAATGATGCAAATGCAAGACCCAAACTTACAATCGCAAACATCACCCATTGGACAACTCTACAACTACGTCCTCATTTTGATTTTTTTCGTTGTAGGTGGTCCCTTCTTTTTCTTCGATGCTATTCAACAATCCTTCCAATTTATGCCGGTAGATGCCTGGCTAAAGCTAGGAGCCTTTTCTCAGCGAACGCCCCTGTTTAAACTTCTCGTCGACGTGGTCAACCAAGTCATGACCATCGCCATACAACTTGGAGCACCAGCTATTTTGGCCATCCTTATGACTGAGGTCTTCCTTGGTATTGCCAATCGCCTTGCTCAACAAGTTCAAATCGCCTTCCTAGGCATGTCGCTAAAGTCACTAGCTGCGCTTACCTTACTATGGGCTGGTTGGTTTTTTACCCTTAAAGTTCTCTCCAAGCAAACACTTGATTGGTTCAAGATGATCGACAACATCCTATACACCTTAAAAATCCATTAATTTTATTTGACATCTTTTTTCATCTATCGGTAGAGTGCACTTAATAGTCTAAGCTTAATATGGACATGCTCTCAAGGAGGAAAAAATGAAGCCGCGGCACCTATTTTTATTTTGCGCAGGAACCCTACTGACAACGTCTCTAGTGGCCCTTTGTCCAGACCCTGCCGACCATGGTGATAAGCCCATGCCAGTTCCGCAAAAACAAATGCAGCCCAAACCGATGACCTGTCCTAAACCCAAATCTCCATGTGAGCCCAAACCGCCGGAACCCGAATGCCCCCGTATGGACGTTTTTCCAGAAGCAGGCCCGTTAGTATGTGATGGAGCTGATGTGTATTTCACTGGCACCTTTATCTTATGGACGCCTCGTCAAGATGGTTTGGAATACGCCATGTCCGGAGTTGGTAACAACGTAGGCAAAGGCGATGTCCATTCCATCAATTTTGGAGTTGAACCAGGCTTTAAAGTAGGTCTTGGATGGGACTTACCTCACGATGATTGGGACCTTTACGCCCAATTCACATGGCTACATGCTGATGGCGATGGAAAAACAACCAAAGCCAATACCGCTGGAATTGTAAACCCGCAATTTGATCCTATCGTTTCAAACAAAGCGAATTGGAATTTAAAATTCAACGTGATCGACTTAGAACTTGGCCGCAATTTCTTTGTCAGCAAATACCTTAAACTCCGCCCTTTTGGTGGCTTTAAAGGCACCTGGCAAGATCAAGATTACTCTGTTAATTACGTCACTGACAACATCATACGCAATGATGCCAAAACCACCATCGACCAAGACTTCTGGGGATTTGGTATCCGCGGCGGTTGCAACACAGCCTGGCATTTCACCAATAGCTGGAGCATCTTTGGCAACTTTGCCATTTCAGCGCTTTGGAGCGGCTACGATGTCGAGCGTAAAGACGTTGACATCTTCTTGGGCATTGACGACACGACCCTTAACACCGAAAACAACTACCACACCATCTCACCTGTGTTGGAGCTTATTTTAGGAATCCGCTACGACCTATGGTTCTATTACGACGAGTACCACCTGAGCATTGATGCTGGTTGGGAAGAGCAAGTTTGGTGGGGACATAATCGTTACGTTGTCATCAATCAACCGCAACAGAATGGTGGAAACCTAAGCTTCCAAGGACTCACTTTGACCGTGCGTTTTGACTTTTAACTGCGCAAGCATTTTTATCTTTTAAAGAAAAAGCCTGAGCTCATCTGAACTCAGGCTTTTTTTTGTATGCAGTTTTTACCGTTAGTAACCTTAGTTAAGGGTTTATAGCATTCATCTTCAGGCATCTTAGGCGCTATCTTGCACCCTTTTTGTGCTCATCTATAGCTTTTTGGCTATGGAATCGCAAAAAATGTCACAATCTGTCACCTAATCTACATTGAATCTAAACAATCAAAACCCATAACTAAGGTTAGTAGAAAATAAATGCATATTTGATTACCTCTGCTCCGCAAAAAATTTTTGCTCTTCACTCACGCCTTGCCATTCAACGATGATCGCTTACTCCACACACCAATCGTTTGTGAGTTCTTCTTTTCCAGTTCATGAATTTATTTCCTACAAGCGGTGTTGTACTGCAAAAAGTGGAAACATTTGAACACTTTTAACTTAATTCAAAAAAAACCACGCCAACAATCGACACCACAGAATCGCTTCCAGACACATCTCTTGACCCTTTTTTTACGTATTTATTATCTTATTTCTAGAAAGGGGTTGACAAACTCTTTTCATTTCGGGTATCACTATCATGACTTCAAAACGCAAAGCCGTTTTGTCCATTAACAAGGAGAACACATGAAATCACGACTGAAAAAACTTTTGCCAATGGCAGGAGTTATCAGCTGTCTCTCTAGTAGTCTGTTGCTCGCCGCAACGCAATACGGCGGTAACGACATGTCTGGGAACTGCTGTCCAGCACCGAAAAAAACAGACCCATGCGCCCCATGCGACGAGGTTCTGGATAGAACACGCGTATTTGCAGGCTGCGATTATAGAGAAATTACACCTTGTGCTGGCCCTAGGGTTGCATGTGGTGCTGATCTATTTATTACTGCAGACTTCATTTACTGGACATCACGCATGGATGGCTTAGGCTACGCTGCAAGTGGCGTTGGTAGCCCAACACTTCCTCTTGTCAATCCACCGAGTGGCTCTGTTTCACATCCAGACTTTGGATGGGATCCAGGTTTCAAAGTGGGTCTAGGTTATAACCTTGGCCACGATTGCTGGGATGTTTTTGCAGAATACACATATTTGCGCCCAAGCGCATCTGACAGTACTAGCAATTCAACTAACTCGCTTTACCCAATGTGGGCAGCTGATTTAGCTGTGCAAACTACACCTGTGGGTACAGCACGTGGCTCTTGGGACTTCGACTTAAACGTCGTTGATCTTGAGCTCGGCCGTAACTATTTCATTAGCCGCTACCTAACTCTTCGTCCTCATTTTGGACTAAAGGGTACATGGCAAACTAATGACTTTAGCGCTAGATATACAGAAGCTGCTACACCAACAGTTGCTCATAACACATCTATTAACCAAGATTATTGGGCAGTTGGCCTAAGAACTGGTCTAGATACTGTTTGGTACTTCAACAAGTACTTCGGCATCTTTGGTGACTTTGCTCTTGCTGCTATCTGGGGCGAGTACGACGTTCAACGCAGAGATACGACAGCTACAACTGTTGCTAACGTCACAACTACAGTCACAAACAACAACATCAACAACACTTTCAATAGCTTGAAAGAAGTTTTTGAGATCGTTCTTGGTCTTCAAGGCGACATGTGGTTTAGCGACGATAGTTACCACCTAGGCGTTAATCTAGGATGGGAAATGCAATACTGGCCAAATCAAAACCAGTACTTGCGCCTACTAGAAGAGTCATCTCACGGAGATTTATACTTCATGGGTCTAACTCTAGGCGTTCGCTTCGATTTCTAAGCGAAAACCGTATCTTGTATAATGTGTTCACCTGGGTGGTTTACCACCCAGGTTTTTTTTTGCCCTCTTGCTTAACCCTCATCCTTAGAGGCCCTGCATCACAAACCCATCTCAGGTGTAATACCCGCGTAAAAAAAGAAGATGCGAAAGTTTTTTTCTATATCCGAATGGATGCAAAAGTGGAAGATTTTCCCAGGAGACGCCCTCATTTTTCACTAGGCGTAGCCATCGCCAAAGCAGCTCAACTTGAATAAGTTGAGCCATGCAGACGGGTAGAAAATCAGCGGCTGCCAGATGTGAGAAAAATACAAATTTTGAATGCATTTGTATACAGAGTGTTGTGATAAAATAATACCTTCGGTTAATGTGAGCTAAACGTGAAAGAGGTATCTAGCATTGTAGAGTAGCCTCCTTCAATAATTTCTCTTAAATTATTAAGGAAAGGGAGACCTTGAGATGGAAATAAAACTGAAAAAAATCTTGCCAGTCGTGGCAGTCTTTTGTGGCTGTATCACTACTGCTCTAAGTGCTGCTACCTGCGGTGAACCTGAGTGCAACAGACCTGCTCCACAAAGACAATGTCCGGCACCTATGCCTGAACCACAATGTCCAGCACCTGAACCACAATGCCCGCCGCCGCCGCCAGCACCTTGCCCACCGCCTAAAAAACCTTGCTGTCCACCACCTGCAGGAAAGATGGACTCGTGCTGTGAGCCAAAAGCGCCAGCGCGTATCATCACCCCTAATGCAGGCCCTCGCGTATGCATGGGAGCGGATGTCTTTATCACTGCCGACTTCATCCTTTGGACACCACGGGAAGAAGGCCTAGAATACGTGATGACCGGCACAGGAGCACCTACCGGCCAAGGATCGCTTAGGGAACCCGATTTTGGTCTTGAGCCTGGCTTTAAAGTAGGCTTAGGTCTCAATCTTGGTCATGATGGCTGGGATGTCTTTGCTGAATACACCTGGTTAACTTCTTCTGTGAATGATTCGGTGAATTCAGATAATGCCACATGGCTGTGGAATACAGCAGCAGGAACAACCAGATTTTCTGCTGACTGGGACTTTAACTTCAATGCTATTGACCTAGAGCTTGGCCGTAACTTCTTTGTCAGCCAATATCTCACTTTAAGACCGCACTATGGATTTAAAGGTACTTGGCAGGATCAAGACTACAAAACAACTGCCGAAATACGAGCTGCTGGTGCTCTTGTAGCCCGCGACAGAGTTGCCCAAGATTTTGATTACTGGGGCTTTGGTATCCGCACAGGTATGGATACCGCATGGCACTTTTGCAAGAGCTGGAGCATCTACGGTAACTTTGCCATATCGGCTCTTTGGAGTGGTTTTGACATCGACCGCAAAGATACCACCTACACAGTGCTGACCGACACTTCGGTAACCACATTAAACACTGAAAACAACTTCCACACCATCTTACCTGTGCTAGAGCTAGCAATCGGTCTTAGATGGGAAATCTGGGTCAGTGATGACGACTACCACTTCGGCATCGATGCAGGGTGGGAAGAGCAAGTTTGGTGGGGTATGAACCGTCTCATTGTAGCGGGTCAACCGCAGCGCGACAATGGTGATCTAACCATGCAGGGATTGACGCTGAAGTTCCGCTTCGACTTCTAATCCAAAGCTGCATACGCTAGGTAAAATAAGCCCGCTTTTTAGCGGGCTTTTTTTTTAATTTAGTTTGACAGAGCATCAGTCCATGCTTGAACTGTGGAATATCTCGGGTGGTCTTCGGTAATCTGATGGTTTTGAATATAGTTATTAACCACTACATTAAAATTTGTGCTATGACTCGCACTCAAAATGTGGCTGATGTGTCCGGTATTTTTTTCCAAATCTACTTCGATCATGCGCTCTACTACTTCGGTAAACGCTTTGGGCTCTTCAAAAGACAAAGTCATAAAAAAAGCGACATCCTTTGAGGCGCGTTGAATGTACAAACTCTTGAAGTCATCTTCAACCGATTGATAGGCCTTAACAAAACCACCCGTCAGGCATAATGCCCCTGCTAACGCGTTGTAGACGGCCTTATCGGAGCAATGAACGGCTTTACAGCGCATCCAGCTTTCCATCCACTTCGTATCCGTCGATACACTAGCGTATTGTACAAGGCTATTTGCCAGATCAATATCACATCTACTAGCTATGGGGGCTAATTCTTCAATAATCTTATAACGCTCATCTTCATGTTGCCCATCGGCATCAACAAGCAGTAGGCGCAATGCGACCGCAGCAGCATATTTACTAATTCCACCAATTTGATTATTAGGCGGAGGGTTACTGGTATATGTGATTAAATCAGCACGATCAATATTTTTTGCGATGAGCTCTATGTTAGGGACAAAGTCAGTTTCACACGCGTTATCCCAACCATTCTTGCACGTGTCACGTGACAAATCACTGAACTTAAATTTTTGTGAGAAAGCACTATTTGGAGCTTTTTCTTGTGGAGAGCTTTCTTCCATTCTTTGGTAGAGTTTTGTGCCAATAACAACTACACCTATTCCCGCAGCCAACGCAAGACCGGCAACTAAAGTCACTCTCAAATACTTTGAAGGAAGATTAATTGGTCGCAGCTCATTAAAATTTAAAATCTTGGAAACCATATCAACCTACCTTTTGTTTAATCCGTTTGTTCCGCTTGCTCGATATACTCCTTAGCACCTTGTATCTTCCGCTCTAATTCAGCTAGCTTCTCGTTTTTTGCATCGATTGGGTGTTTGTTTAGATATTCGTTCAAACAGCCCTCAATATCACGAATGAGTTTCTTATCACACGCTGTAGCGATAGAAATTGAGGAAATATAATAGCCTTTTGCATCAAAGGCTTTTAGTAGGCAATTGCTATCCGACTCAAAGTAATTGGCTACCAAGGCAAAAGTGATAGGCATTTTCTTTTCAAGCAGCTTGTCTTTAATATCTTTCAATTCAATTTGCCTACTCTCCTTTACGATCATAATACTTGCTGCCAAGGGGCGTAAAGCCTGAATAAACCCATCCTTATCTTTCAGACTGTTACATGTAGAATAAACCTCATCAACAGGCGCTTTACCAGTAGGCCATTTTGAATCCAACCAACGACTAGTAGCACAAATAAAAGACCATTCTGAATCCAACCTACGACTAGTAGCACAAATAAAAGCATTAAACAATTCAAACTTACCAGCATTAAATTGCTCTTTTATTTGATCCAAAAGCCAGTTTTTAGTTTCATCTGGTATACTTGGGATACTCCTTAGGTACATTTCTAAATACAAAGTAAGGGTGTCTTGTAGAAATATCGTTTTGGTATCAGAAGGCACCGCACCACCAAAGTCTAAATAAGTGGTGAGCTCTTTTAAAATTTGTGAGCGATCAACTTCTGATTCAGCAATATACAAACGTAATGCATAAGCATACATCATCCTAGCATATTGTTTCTTTCGATCTTGAAGAGAATCAACTTTCCATGAAGTAATGGCCTTTAAATCTTCTCTATCTATATTGGTTTTAACTAATTCCATAAACTTTGCAGCTTGCTGGTGCTTTTTTGAACTAACATAGTCGCTTAAATTCACACCCTCGGCTTGCGCAAACAGCTGGTTATTAACCATTCTCCTATCTTCTACGACCTCAGTGTAACTATCTGGATCGATCTCACTAAATTTGAAACCTTTCACATTGTACGCATCTGGATAAGTGATCAGCTCTTTTTCTTTAATCAGCTCTTTTTCTTTACTAGAATTCCTTACGCTAGCCCATAGCGCTCCTACCCCTATGACCAGTGCGCCAACAACACAGAGTACAGCAAAGGCGACCATCATGATTTTTTTGTAATTTTGAGGTATTTGCAATGGGGTCACTTCTGCGAAGCGAGAAACATCAGCTAGCTGAGCGGTGATTTGGTTTGCCATAAAAGTCCTTGGTTTATTAAAAATTTAAAATAATTTTACATAATTTCGTAATTAAAGTCAATCTTTAACTACAAAACTATAACTTACTGAACAAAAGCGACTTAGATTGTTCTTAAAAGGCTTGAATCTTGTTTTTGACCGAGAAGGCTCTCCTACTGGTCGGTTTAGGCTGATTTTGCACTACCCTCTCTTACGGCTTATTTTTTATGCGTTTAACCACGTCTACTCTGGTTGGCCCACGAGTTGCGTTAATTATTTCTGAATGAATTTCTTCATACGCAGCTTGAATACACTTCCCTTTTTCATCATCTGAGAGCCCCTCATAGAAAGCTTGAAAACGATCTATTTGACAAAGTACCGAGATTAGTATGTTACTTTTATGGATTTTACCAACTAAAAGAGAGCGCTTTAGAGAATTTTGAAATTTCTGAATCGATTCATCGGGATATAGCTTAAAATATCTCTTAACTAGAACAGCAGCAAAACGTTGAATATCGCTTGATTTGACTTTGTGGGCAAAATAATTCAAAATGCCATTCAGCACTTTCAAAACGTCTTCATGAGTCATACTACTCACCTTTAATTCAGACTCGACGTCAATAACCTTCAGTTCAAGTAACAAAAAGAATTTATTGTCAAACTCGGTGGTTGCCTTCATAAACTTGTTGATATCTTCATCGTCCATATTACGATAAAATTGCTCATGTTGACTGAGGACAGTAGAAAGAATCGCCTCTTTTGCCTCACGCTCTGATAGTGCCCCTATTTCTGAGGTAGTGTATTTGCGAACTATTCCATCGTAGTCAAATTCACTGAATTTGAAATTTTTTGTTGCAATGGAGGCTGAAACTTCGAGCTTGAGCTTTTTAAGCGCAACAGCATGTCTGTTGACTAAGAGCTTTCTGCCAGCAAAGAATAATCCTACCCCGGTGGCCAATGCGCAGACGGCTAGTAAAGTGATTCCCAAATACTTGGGGGAGATATTACCAGGAAGCTTTGCAGATAAAGTTGAAACTTTGGGTACCATTTAGACCTCATTTGTATAAAGAATTCGTTAAACTATATGCAAATGACTGATTTAAATCAATGAGCAAGATGAGTTTTTCAAAATCATTGAACTAGAGGTGTTGGCTTTAACTGCTGCAGAACGGAGCAGAGCGCCTGGGTACACTGATCGATATCGGCATATGTGTTGTAAAGGCCAAAAGAGACACTGAACAAAAGCGACTTAGATTGTTCTAAAAAGACTTGAATCTTGTTTTTGACCGAGAAGGCTCTCCTACTGGTCGGTTTAGGCTGATTTTGCGCTACCCTCTCTTAAGGCTTATTTTTTATGCGTTTAACCACGTCTATTCTGGTTGGCCCACGAGTTGCGTTAATTATTTCTGAATGAATTTCTTGATACGCAGCTTGAATACACTTCCCTTTTTCATCATCTGAGAGCCCCTCATAGAAAGCTTGAAAACGATCTATTTGACAGAGTACCGAGATAAGTACGTTACTTGGGCAGTGGTATTGTTTAGAAAGACAGCTCTTAGTAGAGTCTTTGAGCCAATTAAACTTTTGAGGACTTATCGATTCGCCGCAATCAGGCTTGAAATACCCCGCAACTAGACCAACGGCATAATGGTGAGCTTTCTTTGACTGAAATTCAGTGTCATCGTTGCCATCGTCTAATAACTCATCACTAGTCAGTAGCTCTCCGATCCATTTGAGTATTTTTTCATCGGCATCTTTTTCCCCTTCTACTTTAGACTGCACTATGCTAAGACATCCCGCAACTAACAAAGAGGATTTTTCGTCTACGTCTGATTTAGCCAAGTTGCAAAACTTATCAAAATCCTTTTCATCAAAATTCTCTCCGAATTGCACAGCGTTAGTTACGAAAGTAGAAAGAATCGCCTCTTTTGCCTCACGCTCTGATAGTGCCCCTGTTTCTGAGGTAGTGTATTTGCGAACTATTCCATCGTAGTCAAATTCACTGAATTTGCAATTTTTTGTTGCAGTGAAGGCTGAAACTTCGAGCTTGAGCTTTTTAAGCGCAACAGCATGTTTGTTGACTAAGAGCTTTCTGCCAGCAAAGAATAATCCTACCCCGGTAGCCAATGCGCAGACGGCTAGTAAAGTGATTCCCAAATACTTGGGGGAGATATTACCAGGAAGCTTTGCAGATAAAGTTGAAACTTTGGGTACCATTTAGACCTCATTTGTATAAAGAATTTGTTAAACTATATGCAAATGACTGATTTAAATCAATGAGCAAGATGAGTTTTTCAAAATCATTGAACTAGAGGTGTTGGCTTTAACTGCTGCAGAACGGAGCAGAGCGCCTGGGTACACTGATCGATATCGGCATATGTGTTGTAAAGGCCAAAAGAGATGCGGATGGCAGCAGATATCCCAAAGCGCTGCATGGTGGGCTGGGAGCAGAGATGGCCGGTACGCACACAGATGCGCTTTAAATCGAGGAGAGTGCCCACATCAAGAGGATGGACATCATCGATGATGAAAGTGATGAGCGGACCTCGATTTTTGGGACACCCGAGAATGCGCAGGCCAGGGATGGTTGGTAGTTTTTCTAGGGCGTAGCAGAGAAGCGCTTTTTCATGCTCTGGATTGCGATGAGCTGTGAGGTAGTCAATGGCAGCCCCTAGTCCTAGAACTGCAGCTATAGAGGGGGTGCCTGCTTCAAATTTGAGGGGTGGTTTTTGATAGGTAGAGGTCTGGAGGGTGACTTGATCGATCATATCCGACCCACCTTGGTAGGGCGGCAGGCTCTCTAAGAGAGCGTATTTGCCATAGAGGATGCCGATGCCAGTTGGTCCGTAAAGTTTATGGCCAGAAAAGACGTAAAAGTCGGCATCGAGGTCTTGAACGTCGATAGGAAGATGGGGAGCTGCTTGAGCGCCATCAATGCATACTTTACAGCCGACGTTATGGGCCATTTCGATAACGGTTTGGATGGGGTAGATGGTGCCAGTGACGTTAGTCATATGCGCGATGCTAAGCAGTTTAGCTTGGGGTGAGAGCATGGTTTGAAGAGCGTCTAGATTGAGATCACCAAAGTCATCTACAGGAATTGCCCGCAAAACCGCCCCAGTACGAGCAGCAAGCATTTGCCAGGGGACGATGTTGGAGTGGTGTTCCATGGCACTGATCAGGATTTCATCTCCTGGATTTAGAGCAAAGGTCTGAGCGATGAGGTTGAGACCGTCGGTTGTTCCACGGGTGAAGATGATTTCTTCGGGGCGAGCAGCATGGATGAATGTTTGCGCTTTTCGGCGCACTTGATGGTATTGGCAAGAGGCGTTTGCCGCCAGCTCATAGACGGCCCGGTGAACCGTCCCAGGCTCTTGGTAGTAGTGGCAAATGGTGTCGATAACGCTTTGTGGCTTGAGGGCAGTTGCCGCTGAGTCAAGATAGGTGATGCCTTGTTTAAGAAGCGGAAAATCGGCCTGCAAAGAGCTAGTTGAAGTCAACTTGCACCTCTTGGAGTATTTCTTGGCAAAAACCTTTTTCTAGCATACCTTGAGCGGTGATCTCGTTTAAGCCACGGCTTTTGAGGTAAAAGAGTTCTTCTTGATTGAGCCGCGTCATGGTAGTGCCGTGGGAGGCTTTGACATCGTCAGCAAAGATTTCAAGGTTGGGTTTGGAGTTGGCTATGGCTTTTTTTCCAAATAGCAAGTTGTTGTTCAGCTGGTAGGCAAGTGTTTGCTGAGCTAGTTGTTGGACGTAGATTTTGCCCTCAAAACTTGCCCGGGACTCGTCTTTGAGCACGGTTTTAAAGTGTTGGTTGGAATGGGCATTGGGCGCTGCATGCTCAACGTATATATGCTGGTGGGCTTGGCTGGTTTGAGTGAGTTGGTTTAGTCCTTTGAGTGTGGCCGAGGCGTTTTCCCCTTGCAGTAACACGCGCATGTCTGAGCGGACACATGCTGCTCCCTGAGTCAAGTAGTAGGCTTTTAATTGGCTGTCAGTTTTGAGCTCAGCACGCAGAGCGTCAAATTGCCAACTAGAAGATTCGTGGTCGACGTTTTGTAAAATGGTAAGATGCGCTCCTTCGTCGAGCGCAAGATCGAGATAACTAGAAGAGAAGTAGTTTTTTTGACCATGACGCTGCAGTTTTAGTTTGGCCACGCTGTGTTTTCCCATACGTAAGTGTATGCGCGGGCAGGCAACAGTTCCCTGATCGATTTGCTCGACGATGTGCAGAACCGGGCACTGTAGCGCCGGCGGGATGTAGATGAAAACACCCTCTAGAGTAAAGGTCTGGCTCAGCAGGGCAAAGGGATCGGATTCTAGAGCCATCCGTTTTTTTAGGAAGGGGCTGTAGGTTTTTAAAGCCTGAGTCAGGGGTAAGACTACGATGTCTTTAGGTAAACGGCTACCGCAGAACCGTCCATTGATAAAGAGGATGGTGTTTTCGGCGATGGGTCCAGGGTTAAAGGAGGTGGGAAGCGTGAAGGGGGTTTCCCAAAGCGGAGCAAGTTGCATGTATTTAAAGGGTTCTTGCCGTTTTAGGGGTAGTTTGAGAGCTTCCCAAGCAGCACGGCGGTAGTCAGCTAAGGCATCGAGCGGTTTTTCAAAAGATTGGTAGAGCGTATCAAATATGGTCACTTATGCTTGGTACCCTTGTTTTTCGAGTTCTAAGGCTAGTTCAGGCCCGCCAGAGCGCACGATGCGCCCATCTTTGACCACATGGACAAAGTTAGGTTGAATGTAGTCTAAAAGGCGTTGGTAGTGGGTGATGAGAAGGAGCCCCTTATCTTGGGACATCCAGTTTTTAACGCCGTCTGCTACGATGCGCATGGCATCGATATCGAGCCCTGAGTCGGTCTCGTCTAGAATCGCTAGTTTGGGATCGAGCACAGCTAGTTGCAAGATTTCGTTCCGTTTTTTCTCTCCACCAGAAAAGCCGCTGTTTAAGTCCCTTTCTAAAAAGGTGAGTTTGACGTGCATTTCTTCGGCGCATTTTTTGACGATGTCTTCAAAAACTT
Source organism: Chlamydiales bacterium (assembly GCA_024233455.1). Taxonomy (GTDB): domain Bacteria; phylum Chlamydiota; class Chlamydiia; order Chlamydiales; family JACKPQ01; genus JACKPP01. The sequence goes on along the minus strand of JACKPP010000001.1, from coordinate 865,731 downwards.
CTTCCGAGACGGGGTTTTTTCTCCCAGAGTTGTAGGCATGAAAGAGGAATTGAAAATTGGAGACGCCAGCAATTTCAAGCGGGTATTGAAAGCTCATAAAGAGGCCTAAATGCGCCCGCTCTTCCGGATCTAGCTCGGCAATGTCTTGGTCTAAAAATGTCATGCTGCCTTGGGTCACTTCGTAGGCTGGGTGCCCCGCTAGCACTTTGGCCAAGGTGGATTTTCCGGCACCATTGGGCCCCATAAGCGCGTGAATTTCACCCGGCTTGACTGCCAGTTTTAAACCCTTTAGGATCTCTTGCCCTTCTACGCTGGCATGTAAATTTTCGATTTGTAACATCATCCCACCGATCCTTCTAGTTTGAGGGTTAAAAGTTTTTGCGCTTCGACGGCAAATTCAAGGGGCAGCTCTTTGATCACTTCTTTGCAAAAGCCGCTGACGACCATGTTGATGGCATCTTCTCGGGAGAGGCCACGCGATTGTAAGTAGAACAGTTGGTCCTCGTTCATTTTGGAGGTGGAGGCTTCGTGTTCGATTTCAGCTGAGGGGTGGTGCACTTCGATATAGGGAAAGGTGTTGGCCGAACAGTTGTTTTTAACGAGCATGGAATCGCACTGGGTGTAATTACGGGCGCCTTGGGCATTGGGGCCAACGTAAACCAGGCCGCGGTAGGAGTTGTGCGATTGATCAGCTGAAATGCCTTTAGAGATGATGGTCGAGCGCGTGTTGTTGCCAATGTGTAGCATTTTTGTGCCGGTATCTGCTTGCATGTATCCGTTGGTCAGGGCAACTGAATAGAATTCACCGATTGAGTGGTCCCCTTTGAGAATGCAGCTGGGGTATTTCCAAGTGATGGCAGCGCCAGCTTCTACTTGCGTCCAGCAGATTTTGGAGTGATCGCCCTGGCAGAGTCCACGCTTGGTGACGAAGTTGTAGATACCGCCTTTACCGGTTTTGGGATCGCCAGCATACCAGTTTTGGACAGTGGAGTATTTGATTTCGGCATTTTTTTGGGCCACGAGTTCCACGACCGCGGCATGGAGTTGATTGGTATCAAAGGCAGGGGCAGTGCAACCTTCTAAGTAGCTGACGTAGGAATCATCTTCGGCAATGATGAGCGTGCGCTCAAATTGTCCGGTTTCTCTCTCGTTGATCCGAAAATAGGTAGAAAGCTCAATGGGGCTGCGCACGCCCTTGGGAACGTAGACAAATGAGCCATCAGAAAATACCGCAGAGTTGAGAGCCGCGTAAAAATTATCGCCAATAGGCACTACTGAGCCCAGGTATTTTTCAATGAGTTCGGGATATTTTTGAACCGCTTCAGAAATTGAGCAGAGCACTACCCCGGCCTCTTCGAGTGTTTTTTTAAAGGTCGTACCGAGTGACACCGAATCAAAGACAACGTCAACGGCGACATTGGCCAGTCGCTTTTGCTCATCCAGGGGAATGCCCAGTTTTTCGAAGGTGCGCAAAATTTCTGGGTCGACCTCGTCAAGACTAGAGAGCTCCTGCTTTTTTTTGGGCTCGGAGTAGTAGCGGATATTTTGGAAATCGATTTGGGGGTAACGAACGTTGGGCCATTTGGGCTCTTGCATGGTCTGCCACTTGCGGTAGGCCTTTAAACGAAATTCCAGCAAAAAGGCCGGCTCGTTCTTTTTGGCCGAAATAGCGCGCACCACATCCTCATTAAGACCTTTTTGAAAAGTCTCTGATTCGATGGGAGTAGTAAAGCCGTATTTATACTCAGCTCTTTCTTGGAGTAAATCTTCCGTTGACATGCCGTCAATTTTAACCCGCAGCCGCCTCTGGTGTCAACCGCAAATCTTTCATATTTAAAAGCTTCTCAGCGTAAGCTAGATGCTCCGGCAGATCGATTCCCACTGTCGTGTGATTCGTCTGATGCACCTGTATATGGAGCCCATTTTCCAAGAAGCGGAGCTGCTCTAGGCGCTCGGCTTTTTCCAAAGCTGTTGGCTCCATGGAACGGATTTTTTTGAGCGCCTCATCGCTGTAGGCATAAAGACCAACATGCTTGTAAATATTTGAATTGTCACCATGGGGAATTTGACTGCGGGAAAAGTAGAGCGCTTTGCCCCCTTTATCGGTAACAACCTTAACCAGGCTGGGGTCGTTGAAATTCTCGGTGAGGGGGTGCTTGAGTGTCCAAATATCTTGACCAGGCACGTGACATGATTGCAACAGGTCTCCGATCATCTCGGTAGAAATAAGCGGCTCATCCCCTTGCCAATTCACCCAAATATCTGACTTTACATCAGATTTTGCCTGCACCTCAATCAAACGATCGGTGCCGCTTGGGCAGTCCACCGAAGTCATGATTGTTTTTCCCCCAAATCCTTCAACCAGATCCTTGACCTCTTGGCTATCAATGGCAAACATCCGCTCGTCAAAGAAAGGACAGCTACATACAGCTTCCCACACCCATTGCAACATTGGCTTGCCACTTAGCGTTGCCAGCGCCTTTTGGGGAAACCGCGTTGAGGCTAGCCTAACGGGTATGACACAGGCGATTTTCTTTTTTTGAAACATCTAAATACCATTGAATAGTTTGTTTTAAGCCTTGGTCAAAAGGCATCTGGGGCATCCAGCCAAGCTCTTTCTTAAGTTTACTGGCATCGATAGCGTAGCGTAAGTCGTGTCCTGGGCGGTCTTCTACAAAAGTGATCAGCTCCTCCAGATTTGCTTCACCGGTCAGCTCTTCGTAAATGGAAATTAACTGTTTCAAGACATCGATGTTACAGCGTGGGTTATCAGCGCCAATGTTGTAGACCTCTCCTTTTGCTCCTTTTTGCAGAATTGTCCATACCGCCCGGGCATGGTCATCGACGTAGAGCCAATCGCGCACATTTAACCCCTGCCCATATACCGGCAAAGGTTTTTTTTCGATGAGCGCGCGGATCATCACCGGCATAAATTTTTCGGGATATTGGCCGGGACCGTAATTATTGCTAGCGTGTGAGGTTGTGACTAAAAGGTTATAGGTTTTCCCGTAGCTACGCACGAAATGATCAGAAGCAGCTTTTGACGCTGCGTAGGGAGAATTGGGCTTATAGGGAGAGTTTTCGTTAAAGGCACCAGCACTTATGCTACCGTAAACCTCATCAGTTGAAATATGATGAAAGCGCACATGGGGATTTTTTCTGACCGCCTCGAGTAGTCGGTAGGTTCCCACAACGTTAGTCTGCACAAAATCCTCAGGAGCATCGATGCTCCGGTCGACGTGACTCTCAGCAGCAAAATGTACCACCGCATCGGCACTCGAGACCACCTCATCGACTAGCTGTTGATTGCAAATAGTTCCTTCGACCAGTTGATATTCAAAACCCTCTAAATTGTGCAAATCTGCTGCATAGGTTAGCGCATCCAAACAGACAACTTCTGCCTGCTGATGGATATGGCGGGTAAAGGCTGCACCCATAAAGCCAGCTCCTCCGGTTACAACTACACGCATTCTTGCCATGACCTAATTTTCACTCCTAATGTTTCTATTTTTCCAGTGTCCAGCGCTGAGTAGAGGGGTCTTACCGCTGGGGTTATAAAATCTGCTGACACAGCCTTTTCAACTGGACCACCTACTGCTTGTTTAATCCAATCGTAGCGCGACACAATCCCCTTATTGGCAAAATGCCAAATACCCGACTGATCCATTAGCTGTAGGCAAACGCTGGCCGCATCGCTGGCAAAAGTGGGCCTTCCTATCTGATCAGTTACAACCTTCACCGATTTTTCAGACTGAATCAATTGACGCATTTTGGTCAAAAAACAAGGTCCTTCCAGATCAAATAGCCACGAAATACGTATCACGCAGCTTTCAGGAGCATAGCATAAAAGCTGCCTTTCTCCCTCTAGCTTGGTTCTGCCATAAACGCTCAAGGGATTGGGCTCATCCTCTTCAGTATAGGGCGCATTTTTTTGACCGTCAAACACAAAGTCAGTCGAAAAATGGATCACTTTTACACCTAATTTCCCCATCTGAGCTACAGCATAGGTATTCACTGCTTTGGCCAGCTCCGGCTCACTTTCTGCTCCATCAACGTTGGTGTAGGCAGCGCAATTGATCAAATGCGTTGGAGTGTGTCTTTCTACAAAACGCTTCATGGCATCTAGATCTGTAATATCCACATCCCCTGTCGCTACAAAATCCAAACCGTGGCAAGCCTTGATCATCGCTCTACCCAGCAACCCTTTGGCCCCTGTCATCCAAATCTTCATACCGTCACAAATCCAGGTGCTAGTCGATCTCGGTTTGAAACGATCGGTTCTTTGACCGGCCACTGAATACCCACGCTATCGTAATGGAAACCACACTCGGTTTGAGGATCAAAGACCGTGCTGACCTTGTAGAGCACATGGGCTTTTTCACTCACCACACAAAACCCATGAGCAAAACCAGCGGGAATAAAGAGCTGGTGACAGCTTTGGCCATCGAGATAGACACCCTGCCACTGCCCAAATGTAGGTGATCCTCGGCGCATATCGAATGCTACATCAAAAATCTTGCCCTCAACCACGCGCACCAGCTTTGCCTGGCCTTCTCCCGATTGGTAATGCATACCCCGAATCACACCCTCTTTGGAACACGAGTGATTATCCTGGACAAATCGAACGCCTAAATCGGCATATAGAGATTCTTTGAAGCTTTCCAAGAAAAAGCCCCTTTCATCTTCATACACCGTTGGCCTCACTAGCAAAAGCCCTTCGATAGACAATTTTTCAATATCCATAAACGCTCTCTCAGAATACCAAATGCCGGGGTTGAAACCAAGCTCCATCAATTGCTTTATGAATTGACAAAAAAACTATTTTAGAATATAATTTTTTCAAAAAAACAGGAAATTATGATTATGTCTGCAATTTCTAAATATACTCCCAAGAGTTTTATCAAAGAATTATATGAATTAAAAGAAATAAATATTAGATATGGGCAAGAAATCGAAATCGGTCCTATACCACCCAATCTACTTAAGTTTGTCAGCACCTTTATTTCGCCATCCAATGATCCACAATTTTTTCATTTTGATCGTGTCGCACATGTTATCAGAAGATTAACCTTGATTTGGGGTAAAACAATAGATGCGTCTGTCTTGAAGATAGCAAATAGTTATCAGTGCCATTTTGGCCGAACTCTATCTATTAAAGTGCTCCATCCGAATCAGGTTGTGACATTTCAACTTACCGAATTTATCCCAAATACTCGGCTTACTACCGGCGTCAACGACCTTATCGAGTCGGCCCTCTGTTTAGAAAGGGATCGCTTTGAGCTTCCGCCACACACCGAGATAACTATCCATGGGGCAAAGCAACAGTATATCGATGCCTTTACAGACGAAAACGCGGATATAGGAACAAAATTTGAGGTTTTTCTGAAAGCGTTTAATGATTTGAAATCGTACCCCTCAATCAGCACGGAACTCTTCTATTCGCTAGAGGAGGACACTGTTTGGTTGGGGCAAGACCGCGTGGGTATTTCAAGCACGGGCAAAATTGAGCTTATATTCCACGAAACTTTTACATTTCCATCTCCCAAAGCTTTTTGTGACCGTATAAGAATCCAAGACAAGATTGCTATCCCTGCTGAGCAGTCCCTTTGCATTAAAGGTCTCCACAATACAGATATCATCCTGAATACAGTCCCAGAAGAAAACTCCTTGGAAGCCCTTATTAACCACGTATTGTTACCTACTGGATCACATCTCCTAGACGATGGCTATACCGGGAGGCACACATTGACTATATCACCCTCTCACCTGGAAGTCATCTTGAACCCAGGATGCACCTTGCATTTAGAAAAAGGTTTATACACCTCACTTAGAGATCTTACCCAACGCATGCTACAAGATGGGAACATGTCCGTCACTATAGATGGAGATCTATTCATTCCGTATTCTAGGTCTGATTTCTCTGAAGATAACTTTCCTAACGCGCTTGCTCTTTTAACAGCCTGCATAGATGTATCGGCACCTGAGGGATACGCTATCACTATTGACCTTGGGAAGGCGGTACAATTGTCAGATATTGGGGGACGTGTCCATCTAAAAAATCTGCAGGCAGAACCTATTACCATCTCCTTAGAAACCGCTGCTGATGCAATTGTAGAATTGGTGCGAAGCCATAAAAAAAATGCACTCGTTAATGAATTTCTACTTAGTTTAAATCCCGCAATATTTACTTGGATCCCCTTTCAAGTGTTATCAAAACGTTACATGGGGATGGTAGAAAATCGGGCAGTCCGTAAGACATTTTTCTCTAAAACAACTATCGCACAAATAGAAACACATGCAAATGATCCCGCAATCACCACCAATGTAAAAAAAATTCAGGAGCAAAATGAACTTTACAAAAGGTTAGAAGAAATCTGGGAACTTACTCCTGATGAGCTCAGTGAGTGTGATTGGAAAAAAGAACCATCTGAAATCCGCACATTTTGCCGGAACATTTTGGGACTCGTATACACAGAAATACAAGGCGGAAATCTCCAGATCAGCATTCAAGCAGCAGCTCAACTTTTGGAAAAAGATAGCCCTGAATAGCTCTAAGGGGGTATACATTCTCTTTAACAAAAATCAACTTGGAGTTGGGCATGGCTTTTTTCTGGGCTCTTTTTGCATTAAGCTCTTTATTTGCTACAAAAATTGATCCCCATTTTGTCTCTGAAATGGAAGCTCAAGAACTAACGTACAAGAGCAATCATATCATTGGTGATCGGTTTAAAATTCAATTGAATGATGGAGTGATTTTTGATGCGTGTGCCTGTGGTTGCAAGAAAGATGCCGCTGCAAGTCTTGCCAAATGGAGCCCTGGAGATGCTATTGAAATCTACCCCTACGCTGAAGATGCCAAGGGTTTTATTTATCTTCTGAGGAATCTAGAAAACAACACCGAAGTTTACAGCTGGATTAAAACCAATCTTCCTAAAAGTGTTAAACTTCCGACGATCAAAGCATGGGGAGATCTGCCCAATACCTGCATCACAAGCGATGATAATGAATGGCTATTTACCGCAGGCCAAAACATCGATGAATGGAAAGCTGGCGATCGAATTTTAATATGCAAAAATGCCTACTTAAAACCATCCGAATTTTTACTCATTAATTTTGACAGTCCTGGCAATCGTCACATCAAAGCGTTTCACATGCCAAGACTGATACATGTGAGATGAAACCCACACTGCTTATGTTGCCTGTAGGAATAAAATCGACTTGGATCGGAATAGGTGCACAATTTGGCGATTTCAATGTTTCCATCCAGAATTCCGGTTTGCCTCAGTTGAAAGCGGCTAATTTCCCAAAAATCAAAGTAGGTTGGTCTGATCTGGAAAGGGTAAAAAGTTTCAGGCAATTCATCTTGGTAATTTCGAAATTCTGCAGCATTGGGACCTAAGCTTGGAGAAATACACACCAAAATATTGCCGGGCCTGCAACCATAGCGTTTTTCCATTTGTCTAACAGTTTTAGGCAGTATCCCCTGCACGCTCCCGCGCCAACCACAGTGTACATTCGCGATCACCTGGCAAACTGGATCATAAAAAATCACCGCTTGGCAATCGGCATGGCGCACTAAAAGACCCACCTCCTTTTCAGAGGTCATACACCCATCACACGTCTCAACACGCAGCAATTGCGCGGGTTTTACATCTATTGCTGCAACATGATCCTTATGAACCTGCTTTCCTAATACAAGAAACGGATGTCCTAAAAGTTTTTCCGCGGCGTTTTTCTGAGGCGTTAAAACCGTCCGGTCATCAAATGGAGGACTACGAAGAAATACACCGTGTTTGATCTCTGCATAAGGTTGTAACTGCTCAAATTCAAGCCACCTTAAGCCCTCTTTTTCTTTTTCAATCAATGTTGCTCCGCCCTCATGCGCGTTTCCAATATCCCCTCAATGATTCCCGACCTGACACCAGAGCCTTCCATCTCAACCAAACCTCCAATAGTTGTACCACCAGGTGCTGCCACGTCCCATTTTAATTTTGCCGGATGTTCCCCGGTTTTCTCACACATGATAGCGGCCCCCTTCAATGCCTGACACGCCATACCCAACGCTTCTTTAGGTTGAAGTCCCATCATAATGCCAGCTTCAGTATAAGCTTCTAAAATCAGGTAAGCAAAACCACAGCCAGAACCTGCAAGCGCACTGAGCGCCTCCAATTTCTCTTCAGATAGCCATTGGATAAGCCCCATCCCTTCAACTAGTTTTTCAATGGTTTGGCGCTGTATCGAATCTACTTCATCGACAATCCCTACTACACCTTCTCCGTAAAGAATAGGGAGATTGGGCAAAATGCGGCAAATGGTCACATCGGGCAATAGATCTTTCCATACACCTAGTCTTACTCCTCCCACCAGACTAATCACCAGCTTATCTTTCTCGATAGCAGAAATCCCATCAGCTACCAAATCGATATTGGCTGGTGGCACCGCAATCATGATCACCTCACATCCCTTGGCTATCTCTTCCATGCTACTTGCAACCTTTCCATCTAAATCTTGGGCCAGCTGCTCAGCTTTTTTTAGAGTACGCGAAAAAAGTGTCCACTTCAGACGCTTGCCAATTTTGCGCGCAAAGGCACTGCCCATAACTCCACACCCGATTAAGCCAACTTGCATTTTTTCCTCCATCTGTTAACGTGTATTTATGGAAACCTTTTTAGAAAAAGAATACCACACTTGTTTTATCGATGGGCATTTTATCGAGGCCCAAGGAAAAGCTAAACCCCATATTTCACCAGTCAATGCTAAAGCCTGGACTAAACTCCACCTGGCATCTGAGTCAGATCTTAAGTATGCTCTTAAAACTATAACTTATCCCCCATCTAACCCTTATGAGCGCAGTTGCAAACTTCATCGAATGGCTGATTATTTAACGAAACATAAAGGCTCTATTGCCAAAGTGATCACCACGGAAATGGGCAAAGTCATCACCCAAGCCCTTTCTGAGGTCGATTATGCCGTGAGCTATTTTAGGTGGTTTGCCGAAGAAGCTAAACGGATCTATGGCTTAACCATTCCCTCTCACATATCAGGCAAAAATCTCCATACCCTACCCGTCCCAGTAGGACCATGCTTTGTCACCACTCCCTGGAATTACCCCCTGGCTATGGGCGCGCGTAAAATTGCTCCCGCTCTGGCTGCCGGATGCCCGGTTATCGCCAGGCCCAGTTCGATCACGCCAGTTTCACTGCTTGTTTTAGGCTTTGCCGCCATGGATGCTGAGCTGCCCGCTGGCAATTTCAGTATTCTAATGGGAAACAATGAAGAAATTTCCCTACCTCTCATGGATTCCCCCCTGATAAAAAAATTCTCCTTTACTGGTAGCACTGCCATTGGCACTAGACTTTACCAGCAAGGCGCTCCCACCCTAAAAAAAGCATCTCTTGAACTAGGAGGGAACGCACCTTTTTTGATTTTTGATGATGTAGACATCAATGAAGTGGCCAAAAAAGCAGCCACCTCAAAATTTCGCAATAACGGTCAAACTTGTATCTGTCCCAATCGTTTTTTAGTCCAGCGCAAGATTTATGAACCTTTTATTGAAGCCTTTACATCCTATGTAAAGCAGTTTTACATCGGCGATCCGTTTGATGAACAGTCGCAAATATCTTCGGTTTTACATCCAGCATCCAAAGACAAAATTCAACAACACAAAAGTGACGCCTTAGAAAAAGGAGCCCGGGCTGTTCTGATTGATAACAATCCCTGCCTACCTCAAATTCTGGCAGATGTCACTTTCGATATGCGTATTTTCAAAGAGGAAACCTTTGGCCCTTTAGCTGGAATCACCCCTTTTGATTCAGACCAAGAAGGACTCACCCTGGCAAATCAAACGATCCATGGTTTGGCAGCCTATATTTTTACCCAGAACATTACCCGTGGAGAAAAAGCCATCGATGCACTAGAATTTGGGATCATTGGTCTTAACGACAGCTCCCCTAGCTGCGCCGAAATGCCGTTTGGGGGGCTTAAAGCCTCAGGCTTTGGAAAAGAAGGTGGACCAAAGGGCATTTATGAATATCTCAATGAAAAAGTGATCTCCACATGCATAACGTAGCATTTACCCTGAAGACTTTCCTAGCTCACCCTCTCGTATTTTCCGCTTATGGTGTCCTGATGCTGAGTTTTCTTTCTATGTGGGTTCATAAGCGCGTATGGATATGGGCCCCGCTGATTCTAGCGAGTATCATCATTGCATTTTTGGCAAAAGTCATAGATGACAAAGCCCTGGTTTCGATTGCACTTCTATTGGGATGTCATCTCTGCTTGCGACCAGAGCTCAAGGGCCCCTTGCGACTCATACTCGTGACATTAGCCAGCGTTATTTCCCTGGGATTGCTGTTTCATTTCATGCCCGGCTTTAATAATTGGCTCATTGTCAAAGATATGCACGTTAGCCCTGATGGCTATCCCTTTACCCTCTACTTTAACTACGATAAGCCCTTCATTGGAATTTTTGTCTTAGGGTTTAATCTTGCTCTTCTATCCTCTTGGCAAGAATGGAAACCTAAACTTCTTTCCATTTGTTTTTGGATTGCTCTTACCATTTTGGCCATGATGGGCCTATCCCTGCTTTTCAATACCATCCACTTTGATCCTAAATTTCCGCCTATCACCTTACCCTGGTTACTTTCCAATATCTTCTTAGTCTGCATACCCGAAGAAGCTTTTTGGCGCGGTTTTCTTCAGCGGGAAATAACCAACGGTTTCCAAGATCGCACCAAATGGGCGCCAGCTATTGCAATCATCTCTATCTCTGGCGGCTTTGCTCTCATGCACATCTTCTTTGTTCCCCATATCGCTTACATCTTTCTAGTCTTTGTTGCCTCAGCTCTTTACGGTATGGCCTACCACTTCACCAAATCCATCGAATGTGCCATCCTTGTGCACTTCCTGCTCAACCTAACTCAATTCTTTTTCTTTACCTATCCGGCCCTAGCTTAAATATTAATAAAATTAGCTTTCTCTTGAATCAATTCAATTGATCAAATAGACTACTTACTATAAAAAACCCAAAGGCACAATTATGACAACATCAGTTAGCAGAAATCCTGCAGCTTCTTCTGCTTCAACTCCATCCGCATCCCAAGCACAGCCACTATTGCCTGATGTGATCATAGGGCTATGGCGCGCGCTCTTCCCCTCTGCTGTCACTGATAATAACATGCCCCAAACACCTGTGAAGATTATCAATTTGGAATCATTCAGAAAAACTTATCCCAATGCATTACATTCCAGTGATGTCGCAGGTATCTTTACTCTAGTATCGATCGGCGACATTACCTTGACCGAAGACGCCTGCCAGCATATCACCAAGACCCTCGCCTATAAAGAATGGCTAGGTGAGACCATCACGTCAATAACAACTACCCTAAACGAATTCAATTCCATCATAAAGATCCTAGAACAAACGCAAGCTAGTTTTCCAAAAAAAGAATCCAATCCCAAAGCTTATGAACAGGCTTTACAGCACCTGGCAAATGACTGCGCAGATATTCTATATGCTAATTACGTCACTTCTCTTCAAGAAAATCCTACAGATGAAACATGTATTTCCGTTGGCGAAATGCAAAGTGTCATTTACCACAGATTGCAGAAAGAGAATTTTTGCATTCATGATATTGTTACAAAAGCAAAACAATCTAGCGCTGATTGGGAAACAAAATTAATAAAATTAACAGAATGTTACAATAATTTTGATCAATATCATCCTAATACTAAAATTGAAATCCACACTGATCTAGTTAAGGATATGTTTGAAAAAATGAACGAATTGAATGTTGTAGTGCTTGGAGCTGCTGCTCTACATAACCTTGCCTTTGGATCCCATTCAGCAGACTCTGATGCCCCGGCTTCGCAACACGCTCTTCCAACGCCACCAGTTATTTTGAAAACCGCCAGTGAGCAGCTGCAAGCCTGCCAAAAAACTGTATTTGAAAGACCTTTTGAAAACATCAAAGCCCAATCTGGCAGATTGGGCGATCCCCAAGCTAGCGACGATGTGAAAGCTATGATGGATTACATGATGAGCAGACCAGGGGTTAATGGCCTACTACATGCTTTGCTGGTTAAGCGCACGCAAGCCAAGAATCCTGCTGAAGAAAGGAAATCGATAGCCACTCAATTAGAGAATTTGAATAACGAAGCACAAACACTCCGTGAGAATGCCGCAACAGGTGAAAGCTGGCTAAAGTTCTTTCAAGGTATTGAAGTTATTGGAGAGGAGTATGACAGCTACCTATCTATTTTGAATGACTTGCGAGCAAATGAGGAGACAATTAAGTCTGACACCTCATCTCTTGATGGAAAGATCAAAAAAGACAAAACCAATCGGTCAAAAAATCGTCATAACCGTGAGAAACGTGGCAAAAATACCAAGCTTACAGGTGTACAAAAGAAAATAAAATTTTACGAAAAACTCCTCGATAATCACACCTTCAATAAAGTAAAACAAGATCCTGAATTTAAGGCCTATGCAAACGCCTTGCAGATAAAAGTCGATGCAAACACCTCTTACAAGGAAATTGTAGAAGCTGCCCAAACATATGTAACACAAGCTGGAATCAAGTTACCAGATTTGCAACAATCTAAGGAAAATTTAAAAAAAACACAGCAAATACTGCAGCGTTACTCCCCACAGAAAGATTTAAGCTGGCAAAGAGCTAATCAAGAGTACGCTAAATGGAGAGCAGCTGATCCGTCCGTGCAAGCATTTCGCGATATGATCTCTACAGTGATGATTGAAAGACACCTTTCTTTAAAGACTGAAAAATACCTGGTCCAGCAAACGCTAGACAGCTTTTATGGTCTCTGCAGAGAGTTGGATTACAGGTTTGGAACCAACCGTTTCTCAGCTATGGCAGAAACCATGAACCTTGGTTATAGGGCCTACGATCTGATGCGTTATTTTGCTTTTTTGCACGCCCTTATGCACGCCGGTAAGGCAAATTGCAGCACAGAAGTTGCCTCTGGGTCATCGACCATCTCCATCCAAAGCATTAACTTTGCCAAACTACTGAAAGAAGATGGAATTGTGAAAGCTCTTCAAACTCTTGGTGTGGCCCTTACAGTGACTGAACTAGTCGTTCCTGCCTTTGAAGTTCTCTCATGTTCATTGGGAATCTTTCGTCTAGTTTCTGTCTTGGCAAGAGGTAATCCACAATTTACGCCAGAGCAGGAATTCCATATTGGTTTATTAAAGGAATTTTTTACATCTCATCAATCTGCCATGTTCGCAGCATTCCAACGTATCGAAACCAACATGGATACCCAACATCGGGAAACCACCAACTTATTGGCTATCCAGCGTCAAGGCTTGATAGAACTTAAAAAATCCTTTGAGGCTGCCGTTGCCGATTGTGAAAAAAATCTCGGCGCTAAAATTGAGGAGCAAAACTATGCTACAAGTATACAAGCGCCTAGACAAGCAAAAGATGATTTTAGGTTTTATTTAGATAGTAGACGTCCCTCAAGAGCGACCGTCAAAAACACTTGCATGCAGTTATTGGGGTTTTTACAGGACTCGGTAAAGGGTGCTGCAAATGGATTTAATCCGGGCTTTGATCTGCAAAGTGACATCCCAGGCAAAAAAACCGCTCACCCTCTAGTGGACTTAGAACTAACAGCGCGGAATCCCGGTCACTACACAGGCTTGTTTGGACATAAATGCGGTCTCAAAGATGTCCCCAATCTTAACCATTATCAATTTGTGGCTAAGAGCTTCCTCGAGCTTATAAACGATCCCAATACAGATTGTACATCCCCACAAAACCGCGAAGCGATTAACCTATTACAAAAGTCGCTTATTGAATACGGAGATAAACTTACCGCTCTATTTACCGAGTTAGGCGCAGTGTGCAAACAAACTCACAGCGCTTACCAGTCGATATTAGCTGCTAAAAACACTCGTGTTCAACAGAGGGAAGCCCTAGAAGCCAAGTTCCTGAAAGCAGTCAGTACGAAGCAAATCGAAAACTACTTAGGCGGCTTAAAAGATATTGAAGCTGGCAACCGCCATCAGCTCGCAGAATGGATCTACGCTCTTAATCAGCTAAAGGAGAGCTATACAGCTTCCGATACAACAATCAATGCCGTTACACTGCTACCTACAAAATTTCACCTTAGAGAAACTGCTGCTTATGGAGCTGTAGGCGCCGGAGGGTTCGGACTTGGGTGGATGGGATTGGGTATTGCTGCAGGTGGATCTTTCCTAGCAGGACCTGCGGCAGTAGTTGCAATTGGTGCTGTTTTGGTAGCAGGTGCGTCGGGAGGGGGTGTTTTGGATTGTACCACCCGGGCACTTTGGCAGAGGTACCATCAATCGACTTTTGCAAATATTGTAAAGGATGTGCTCACATTTGTAGCAGAAGAGCAGAAGAGAGCTTTAAGTGAGCACGAAGTAGCCGAAGTTAAAACAATGCCTAGCGATCCAAAAAATATGCGTATTTTTGAAATTGTTCAGGAAATCAAAACAATTTTCACGTACTTCCTACAACCTGAAGATAGATCGATCCAACAGAGGGTAAAGCATACTGCCGTATCTCCCGGATTTGCGCATTACCAAGAGCCTGCTCAACCTTTGAAGGCTTCCTGGGTCAAACCTCCGATTGATGTAACGATAAGTTATGCAGCGACTTCTGAGCGCCAAGAGATGGGTAAAGGCCTACCACCTCTTTCGACAAGAAGCGTCCATTATGCAAATATAGATTATAGCGTCGGTGATGACCAAATGTCTATTAAGCTTGTGAGCGGGAAAGAATCCCTATTGCAAGCAGAAGATCTACCGCTATTGCCCACTCCAGACATAGATCCTAAACAGCAGGCAGCAGCAGAAAGTAAATTGCACTCTGACTACCACGAATGGCTGCAATGCTACAAAGCGGGGAATGCCCTACCAGATTCAAACCCCTTTAAACAAGTGGAAAATGCGTATGAAATGATTCCTTCGGCTTCTTCAACAATGTCAATTGCCTTATGTAAACGCTCTTTGGCTACACTTCGCTCTACACTGTCGGATGTACCTCTTATGCCCAAGTATACATTTGCCTTGAATCCCGAAACTAGTCTTTACGATGTCACTCTGCATTTCTATGAAATTACTCCAGAGTTTGGGGTAATAGAAAATAAGCCCAAACACAGCGTAGTCATCAAGTCCTACGATCCCGATACGATTGATGCGTATAAAACTTTGGATATTTTCCAAGTCCCGACTGTAGATGGATCAACAGCCAAAACGTTCGATTACAAAATTGTGGATCCAGTATTGGACAATGTGCTTATTCAACTGGCTTACAGAAATTTTGGTGATAATATCGGCATCCCCGGGCAAGGCACCTACCGCTTAACAAATGGCCAAATGGTAGTTGCTAAAAACAGAATAGCTCCTAGTCTCAGCCAATACTTTGAGCGCTTTCCAGAGTATAGAAGTGTGCATTACTGCCATGCCTACGGAGAAGCCGCTCAAAAATCACTTGTTTCAGCGATGAAAAAGGCCCACATTTCCCCTGCTGAAGTCTTTGGCATTACCGGAAAGATCCAACCCATCACGGGACCAGACTTTTTAAATGAGCTAAAACCTTCTGAAGTTAAAAATCCTGAATTGGATGTTTATGCCCAGAAGTACGCTCTCTTGGTAGCTATGAGCAGATTAATGTCGGGTGCCGGTACCAAGAGCCTAACTCTACGCATGCACCAGTTACTCGGTATTGCTCCGCCCGAGATGGTTAAACAACCTGAAATACTTGACTGGTTGGCAATTGAGGGAACAACTGCGCTCCCAGAGATAGAAAAGTTTGTGCAATTTGTCAATGCACCATCTAGCCGTAAAATGCAGAAGTTGGAAGAAGCCTTATCCAAAATACGGAACCTTTCTTTAGTAGAGGGGTAGGACTACACGCGTTAAAAGAGGCTCCAAGATGCAACAATCCTTACCCCCGTGGGTTTGGGTAAGGTGTTTTGGAGCGGTTTCAAAGGCGAAGCGATTGGATGGTGTTTGGAATTTACGCTTTGGTATTACACGTTTTCAGAAAGTTTTAGCGCACAAGCAAAACCCCCATCCCAACCTTCTTTGCTGGGCAAAACAGTGATGGGGTCGCTCACGACCCGGTAGCCAGACGCCTCAATGATGTCCTGGTTTTCACTTTTGAGGATGCTGCAGGTGAGATACCAAATTTGACCGTTTTTTTTGAGGAAACGTTTGGCATGCTTAAGGAGCGCTTTTTGCAGATGGGTCAGCTGTTCGATGTGGTCTTTGGTTTGGCGCAGTCTGGCTTCAGGTTTTTTTCCTAAAACGCCGCTGTTGCTACAGGGCACATCTAAAACGATAAGATCAAAATGTCTGGGGGAATGAAAGGTTGTGCCATCTTCGGAAGAGAGCGTTGTAGTGACGCCGTATTTAGCAAGGTTTTGCTCAAGTGTTGCTTTGCGACGGGGCGATTTTTCGTTGGCAAATAGCTCAGCTGCGGGGAAAGCATCGTGTAAAGCCAGAGTTTTCCCTCCAGGAGCTGCGCATAAATCGAGGATAGCGTCTGGAGGACCGTCTAGCCCATCCATTAATTGATCAAGCAGGTAGACCGGTGTAGCGTTTTGGATGTAAACGTTAGGATTTTGGCCCCAACTGGCAAGTGGTTCTTTGAGTGCTAATTGGACCACAGGTCCCATTTTGGTTTGAATGATCGTTTGGTGCGTATTTTCTCCCGTACGCACCCGCATCATAGGTGGGTGGATGGTATCCAAAGCTTCCATCACCTCGATGGCTTTTTCCTGGCCGTAATCATTTATGAGTTTTTCAATAAAGTAGGGCGAAAATGAGTAGCGCGCTGATAGGTCTTCTGGCAAGGTCCACTTGAATCCATCAAGCTTGTGAATGAGCACGTTTAGAAAGGAGGCAAAGCGGACATGGCATAGCTCTTTGGCTAGGCTGACCATTTGATCGCCTATGGCATAGATGGGCAGGCTGTTCATAAAAACCGCTTGGTAAATAGACATGCGAACGAGGACTTTTTCTTTTAGCTTCAGAGAGAGCTTGCCCGTATTGGATAGTTGCTTGGCAATGTAGTCGAGCGTCCAGGTTTTGCGCACCGTGCCCATGGCCATCTCAAACGCTAAGCTAAAGTCCCGGTCGGAAGGGTGCGCCCGGCGCTTCCACTGATCTAAGTGTTCTGCTAAAAAGCCCTCCTCGCGATAAACCAAGAGAAGGGCATTGAATACCGCTTTGCGGACTTTGGGCATCGGTAACCTTATTTCATGGTTGATACCATTCATCAATTTATTTTTGATAAATGGTATTACATCATTCAGTTTTAGGCAATTTAAGCAAAATCTTGCACCCTTTTTTTACTCTTTTATAGCAGATGGCTATGAAATCGTAAAAAATGTCACAATCTTTCACCTAAATGACTCTCAACCCACGCTATTTAAACCTTGAGGTTAGTAGGGTCTACATTGATTGGATTGGGGACCGCTCGGTGTTTGTGGTGCCATGTTCTGAGAACCGTAAGGATTTTGTTGCCCGTTGTTGGGGTTTTGCTGCTGATTGTAGGGCTGATATTGCTGCGGCATCTGCTGGTTCTGGCCTGGCATTGTCGATTGCCCAGTGCCATTGTTACGGCTGCTTTGCATGATGATTTCAACGGCGTGATCAGGGGTGATGTTGCCTGGGGTAGTGTTGAGCGGATCTTTCATTTTAACCAGTGCCATAGTACTGGAGCGCTGAGCCGGCGAAAATTGCGAGCAGAAGACGTTGCGGTGAATGGTGCTGAGATTTGCGGCAAACATTTGCTCTTCATAAGAGAGATGAGAGCAATCAGCAATTTGCCCCTGTTGTGACTGACTGCCGTAAAGACTGTTTCCTTGCGGCGCGCCATTTGCTGCAAGTAAAAGTGCCGGTAAGATACTGATGCAAAACAACCACTTTCCCATTTGAATCCTCCAAAAAAGGTTTATTTTTTAAGCCGTATCAGCTATGGCCTTGTATATGACCAAACGACCAATGGAATGCAGCCGCTGCCGAAAAAAGGCTTCGATTCTTTATCAAGAAATCGAGTGTGATGTTACTATCTATACTCAAATGTGCAGCGACTGTCCAGTTTTAAAGGCCAGGCTTGGCACACCCGGGCCTAGCGAATCAACAACCGGTTCTATGTGTTGTGTGCGCTGCCATACGAGTTTAGATCAGATCAAAGAGTCACAAACGCTAGGCTGCTGCAATTGTTATACGGTTTTTCAGGATTATATCACCGAGCAAGCTCTGCGCTGCGGTCTTACCCCACCATTTCATAAAGGCAAATGTCCCGGATCTAATCAGAAATTTTCCATTCCAGAGCGCATCACAGACCTGACCGGCGCTTTAAACCAAGCGTTGAATAAAGAGAATTATGAAGAAGCTGCGGTGCTGCGTGATCAAATCCAAGAGTTGATGAGTGAACCTGATGGAACTTAATCTGCCAAAAGCACTTGTAGATTTTTCTCCTTGGGCCAGCCATTCATCTCCAATATGGACTCTGGCGCATTACACCCTAAGACGCAACCTTGATCATTATCCATTTCCTCAACATTTATCGGTGACCGAGCGTACAATTATCAGCGATGTGCTAAAAGATGCCCTACTAAAGTGCGCTTCAGATAAACCGCTGCATCTTCCTCTATCTAAACTGAGTCCCTTGGATAAGTCGTTTTTAACCGAACAGCTTTTTTGGAATGATAATTTGCAGACTTTAAGCGATGAGGCCCGCGTTTATATGCCGCCCTCATTTGCCTGGCAGGCTCTGATTAATGGGAATGATCATCTGACTTTGCAATGTAGTTCCTCCCAAGCTGATTGGACCCACTGTTATCGCTTGTTGTATGACTTAGAATCCGCTTTGAGTCGTAATTTGAATTTTGGTTTTTCTCAGCAGTTTGGTTATCTGACGTCAAAATTTCCAACTTGCGGCACCGGCTTTACAGTACAAATCTATCTCCATCTCCCCCTCTTGATCCACAGCCAGAAGCTCGATGATCTTTTGCTCAAGTTGTTGCCAGAGGGCATCTCTGCTAGATCGCTTAATCATTCGGCAAAGTTTGTAGGCGATGTGGTGATCCTTTATAACCCGAGATCGCTTGGCGTGGCCGAAGGCGATTTAGCCAGCCGCGTAACATCGCTGGCTCAAGCCATAGAAAGAGAGGAAAAAACTCTCCGCTCCACCTTGCGTAATCACCCAATACCAGAGTGGATCGATCGCATCACTAAGGCGTATGGGTTGCTGCGTCATTCTTATAAGCTTTCAAATAAGGAAGCGCTTTCCGCTTTAAGCCCGCTCAAATTGGCAACGGATCTGGGCTGGCTAGAAGGAATCACTGACGCTAAATTTAATATTTTGTTTTTTAAAATGCGCCGCGGTCATTTGCAGTTTGAACCTCATCCCGATGACCCAACAGATACCTTGCGTGCTACCCTCTTGAAAAAAGCGTTTGCTCCTACAACCCTAACCATATAAAATTGGGGGATGAAAGAGTTTCTGCAAATTCCCGGTGTCGGGAAGACTATAGCAAAAGATTTTTGGAATATTGGTTTGCGCTCGCTAAACGATCTCAAAGATGCTGATCCTGAGGAGCTATATAAAAATCTTTGCACTTTTCAAGGATGCCAGGTCGATAGGTGTATGCTCTACGTTTTTCGCTGCGCTGTCTATTATGCTTCTGAAAAAAATCACGATCCCGAGCTTTTAAAGTGGTGGAATTGGAAATGAAAACCGCCGCTATCATTTTGATCGGAGGATCCGGCCAGCGTTTTGGTCATAGCCTACCCAAGCAGTTTCATCACCTTTCAGGTAAAAAAGTTTATAGCCATACATTAGAGACTTTTGTCCAAAGTGACTTTTTCGAGCGCATCATTTTGGTATGCCATCCCGACTTTATCGAGCAGGTCCAACAGGAAACTCATGACGTGACGGTGATTGCCGGGGGGCGTACGCGACAAGAATCTTCCTACCTTGGAATTTTGGCGGCAGCAGGTTCTGATATTGTGGTGATTCACGATGGTGCCAGGCCTTTGATTACCACAGATATCCTAAAAGCTAACATTGAGGCTGCCATCCAATATAAGGCTGTAAATACGTGCATTTCCAGTGCCGATACCATTGTGCATAGTACGGATAATGCCAAGATTGCCTCCATCCCCAAACGCTCGGAGTACTTGCGGGGACAAACACCCCAGTCTTTTGCCTACGATTTGATTTTAAGGGCGCACCTAGCAGCGAATCAATCTGAGGCGACTGATGACTGTCAGTTAGTTCAAAATTTGGGACACCCAGTTCACATCGTTCCAGGGTCGGAAAATAATATTAAAATCACCTCTGAACTAGATCTGTTTATGGCAGAGCAGCTTTTACGCCTTCGAAAAGTCGAGACTGGAAATAGCCTTATTACTTCTTTGAAGGACAAAGTGTATGCCATAACAGGTGGCACCGGCCATATTGGCCAAGCAATTCAACAGGAATTGGAAAAGGCCGGGGCTACAGTGATCAGTTTAGGCCGCTCTTCTGCTCTTTTTCCGGTGGATCTGTGCTCTTTTGATCAAACCGAAAAAGCGTTTATGGCTATCGCTAAAAAATATGGCAAGCTAGATGGATTGATTAATAGTGTTGGCAAGCTCATGATCAAGAGTGTTCAGTCTCTTGCCCAAGATGAAGTAGCGGATCTAATTAATAGTAATCTGACCACTTTGATCCACGCCTGCAAGTTAGCCCCCTTGAAAGAGACTGCCTCCATCATCAATATCGCCTCGTCCTCATATACCCGAGGTCGCAAGGATTACGCGATTTACTCATCTGCAAAAGCTGCAGTGGTCAACTTCACCCAAGGCCTTGCTGAAGAATGCCCCCAAATGAAGATTAACGCACTTGTTCCCTCACGTGTCAACAGCCCGATGCGCGCTCAAAACTTTCCCAATGATGCCCCATCAACACTTTTAGATCCGCTAGATGTGGCCAAAGCTGTTGTAAATCTTCTACAAAACACGCATCTAACCGGTTCTATCCTCGAAGTGCGCAAGTAACTCCGACCTTTTTGCTTATCATGTAAAACCGTTTTACATGGCACTTCTGCAGCTTTTTTACAACCCCCCTGCGCGCATAAAACGCCCCCTCAGAAATCAATCGCTTTAATTGATAAATTATCCCAATTAACATATACTAACTTGCTAGAACTTTAAATTAATTAAACAAAAAGGTTAATATGAAGAAAGTATTTTATTTATTTGTGCTTGGCATTTGTTCCATGTTTACAGCGCACGCTGAAGAGTGTGAACCCTGCCCCCAACCCCAAAAAGTGTCGCAGACATTTGGTTATTTTAACTACGGCTTTGGCATACCCGAGTTGATTGATATGAATGTTGGTATCAGAACGCAAAGAAACCATCAGGGTTTTGACGCAGGTATCGGAATTAATCCCCTCATATGTATATACGGAGTTCACGGATATGCTAATTACCTCATATACCCATCTCCATCAAATGATGGTCAAGCGTATATTGGACTTGGCCTCTATGGTGGTTTTTTTGATACTACACATACGTGCTTAAAGAGACGCCCAGCATATGGTATTGCCACAGCAGCACTGACACTGGGAAAAGAATTTAAACGTAATGCAACTGATCAACGTTTTATCCAGGTGAGTGTAATGCCCGTCTCGTACGTGAATAGTAGTTCTGGCTCACACTCGAAAAGTGATGCTGACTTACATTTGAAAAGTAATTTTCTATTCGTTCCAGCAATCAAAGTTTCCTACGGATTTGGATTCTAACCGTTCACTGAAGAACTGGAGGCTTTTACTCCAGTTCTTTTACTCCCCAGGGTGGTACTGCTTTAACGATAGCTATCACAAGTAACCCTTTGGCTATATCTGTCGGAATAAAAAGCACCACTCCATTGACAAATGCCGCTTTCATCCCGATAAAGTGGGCCAGCCAAATAAATCCTAATGTGTAGATAGCGATGTGACCCAAAATCACTCCACCCATTTGATGCGATGCAAATCTCGAAATAAGATAGGTGGCAACAGGAAATCCCATCAAGTAACCACCGCTAGGACTAAAAAACCACAGTGGAAATGATTCGCCACCAAACACCGGCAATCCAATACTTGCCGCAATGAGGTAAAACAGGCCAGATAAAAAAGCCACATCAGGTTTTTGGTAAAAGGCCACCAGCATCAGTCCAAATGACTGCATCGTAAAAGACACAGGACTGTGCTCTACCCAAATTAGTGAACATAGTGCAATCCACATACACCCGCTCAGGGCTTGAAACCACACTGTTTCCATAATATTTACTGCTCTCAGAACAATCGCCATTCTTCTTCTCCAGTAAGTTTGGGGGCAAATTTATAAGATTAATTCGTATTTTTCAAGACCTATGTGGAGACTAAAATGATTTTTCAGTCCCCGAAAGCTTTTCATTTTTTCAATTGGTTTAAAGACCTGGAAGCGAATTAATCCAGTTCTTTTACTCCCCACGGCGGCACTGCTTTAACGATAGTGATCACAAGTAACCCTTTGGCTATACCTGTTGGAATGAAAAGCAGCACGCCATTGACAAATGCCGTTTTCATCCCGATAAAGTGCGCCAGCCAAATAAATCCTAACGTATAGATAGCGATGTGACCTAATATCACTGCACCCATTTGATGCGATGCAAATCTTGAAATAAGATACATCGCAACAGGAAATCCCATCAAGTAGCCCCCACTGGGGCTAAAAAACCACAGTGGAATTGACTCGCCACACAACAC
This sequence comes from Chlamydiales bacterium, assembly GCA_024233455.1. Lineage (GTDB taxonomy): Bacteria > Chlamydiota > Chlamydiia > Chlamydiales > JACKPQ01 > JACKPP01. Next base: position 842,952 of record JACKPP010000001.1, on the reverse strand, counting down.
CGGCAATCCAATGCTTGCCGCAATGAGGTAAAACAGGCCAGATAGAAAGGCCACCTCAGGTTTTTGGTAAAAGGCCACCAACATCAATCCAAATGATTGCATCGTAAAAGATACCGGGCTGTGCTCTACCCAAATCAAGGAACATAGGGCAATCCATACACATCCGCTCAGGGCTTGAAACCAAGCCGTTTCCATAACATTTGCCGCTCTAAGCACAATTGCCATCTGTCTTCTCCCGTGAGTTTGGGAGCGATTTTATAAAACTAACTAGTATTTTTCAAGGCCTATGTGATGGATGCTGACGCAGTGCTCTGGTGATAGCAAGGACAGGCGGTTAGGTGATCATTGACCATGCCTATAGCTTGCATATAGGCGTATATGATAGTCGAGCCCACAAAGGACATGCCCCGCTTTTTTAGATCTTTAGATAGTGTATCGCTAATGGCAGAAGAGACGGGAACTTCGTCTTTGCTCTTCCAGTGGTTCATCAAGGGTTGGCCTTTTACAAATTGCCAAATATATTGATTGAATGAGCCAAATTCGCTTTGTATTTTTAGGAAAACAACCGCGTTTTGACGCGCGCTATAGATCTTAAGACGATTGCGGATGATGGCGGGATTGTCTCTTAATTGTTCCAGTTCTGCATCAGTCATTTTGGCAACTAGATGCGGCTCAAAATTTTTAAAGCATTTGCGGTACCCATCGCGCCTATTCAGCACTGTTTCCCAGCTAAGGCCTGCTTGTGCCCCTTCGAGCACCAGCATCTCGAAAAGATGTCTATCATCATGCACGGGTCTACCCCATTCTTCATCATGGTACTTTTCGTAGAGCGTTTTACCTTCCCCAAAACAACGTTTTTTATCCATATCTATGTTTCCTTTCATGGTCGATCAGCCATTGCTTTTTCGATAACCCGCCGGCATATCCCGTAAGTTCTCCACGGCTACTAATTACACGATGACAAGGTATGACAATGGCTAGTTGATTAGCGGCATTAGCTCCACCAACAGCTCTGATCGATGTGGGTTTTTGTATTTCTTGAGCGATATCAGAGTAAGAGCACGTTGTGCCGAAGGGAATTTTCTTAAGGCGCAGCCATACTTGTATTTGAAATGAAGTGCCGGTCATTTTTAGCGGAGTGTGAAAGTAGCTTAGTTCTCCTTTGAAGTATTGCTGGAGCTCTTTTCTAATTGAATCAATCGAATCTGTTTTACCCGAAATGATACTCGCTTGGGAGACTGTTTGAAGCTTTTCTATTTCATGTTTAATATTGCAGCGAGCAGAAAACTCGAGCAGGTAGAGCGCTTGCTTATTTCCAATGGCAATCATTGGACCTAGTGGTGTCTCAATCTGGTCTATGCTTAGAAAGGTCATTTGGTTTGCCTCAAATTTGGAAAGACTCGTGATGTCCAGATTTTGAACGCAATGTAAGCTTAAGAAAGCAAAAATCCGGTCTACCGTAAGATAGCCGGACTTATTGCAAGACTAAAAAATGTGTGAGAGGATCACCTCCACACACATGAGCCTTATTGAGGCATGTTGGGCTCGAACCAACGACCCTCTCCTTAAAAGGGAGATGCTCTACCAACTGAGCTAATGCCTCGTCAGGTATGACCCCAAGGGGATTCGAACCCCTGTCATCAGGATGAAAACCTGGTATCCTAGGCCGGGCTAGACGATGGGGCCTTAATTAAGCAACCTGAGCCTCTCATTATAAAAGGCTGGAAAGTTTTTCGGCAAGCCTAAATCGTCATGATCTCTTTTTCTTTCTTAGCAAACATCTCATCGATCTGTTTACAGTAGTCGTCTGTCAACTCTTGAACTTTTTTCTTACCGCCCCGCGCCTGATCTTCGGTGATGTTTTTATCATTATCTAGCTGTTCGTTGCTCTTGCGGCGAATTTCGCGAATGGCCACTTTAGCTTCTTCAGCTTTTTTCTTACCAAATTTGACGGTGTCACGCCTTTGTTGTTCATCCATAGGAGGGACGTTCACCCGCACAATGCCTTCTTCTAAGATAGGCTGCAAGCCAATATTGGCCTTTTCAATGCCTTTTGAGATAGGGCCTGCTGTTGTCCTGTCAAAAGGTGTAATGAGGATTTGACGCGGCTCTGGCGTGGTTACATTGGCCAAATCGCGAATGCGCATGTTGGCACCGTAGACTTCGACATTGACTCCATCGAGAATCGACGGATTAGCTCTTCCCGTACGCAGGTTCCCTAGCTCTTTTGCTAGGTGATTGAGTGCCGCTTCCATTTTTGATTTTGTTTGATCTGTCATTTTTTTTCTCCAGTGACAAGTGTTCCGCCACTCTGCTCAAATACTGCCTTTTTTAGGCCATCTTCAGCAAAGATGTTAAAAACGTAGATGGGGATGTGATTATCCCGACAAAGAGCAATTGCTGCACCATCCATGACTTTGAGATCGCGATTAAGCGCTTCTTCATAAGTTAAAGCTCCAAATTTCTTAGCATCTGCATATGTTTCGGGATCTTTGCTGTAAATGCCATCGACTTTGGTAGCTTTGAGGAGTAGATCTGCATCTAGCTCACTAGCTCGCAGTGCCCCGGTTGTGTCTGTTGTAAAAAAAGGATTGCCAGTGCCGCCTACAAAAACAATAAATTCTCCCTGCTCTAAGTACCTTTTAGCAGATTGCCAGTGATACCTTTCGGTAATACCGGGAATCGCAAAAGAAGACATCACGAGGCAGCTACAACCTAAGGAATTTAGCGCCTGAGCCAGAACAAGCCCATTGATAACGGTAGCTAACATTCCCACAGAGTCTGCTGCTGCACGTTCAAATCCGAAATTCTGAGCTTGATACCCACGGAATATATTGCCTCCACCAACAACAATGCCCACCTGAATATCAGATGAGCGTAGTGTGTTTACAGTTGCTGCAATGGTATGGACAGCTTCATGGGATTTACCAAACGCCTCTCCCGAGAGTTTGAGAATAACCCGCTTAAGCTTTGTCACACGTCCCCTTTATTTTTAGCCTTGACCAATCTGCCAACGCAAAAAACGCACGATTTGAAGGGGTTGAGAGGTCTTCTTGCCTACTTCTTCAACCAGTTTTTCAATTGTCATGCTGGGGTCTTTCACAAATTTTTGTTTCGTCAGGCAGGACTGCTCGTAAAAGCTGTTCATTTTGCCATCTAAAATCTTGTCTAGCACGTAATCTGGTTTATCACCAATTTGGCTCTTAGCAATCTCAATCTCACGGTTTAGGACATCAGCAGGAATGGCATCGGGGTTTAGGAATTCAGGAGCATCAGCTGCAATGTGCATCGCAATATCTTTGGCTAATTGCTGCTGATCGCTATCACCACCAATTTCGACAAGCGTTAGAATACGTCCACCCATATGGGAATAAACACCGTAGGAATGGCCATTTTCTTTAGCAATGAGCTCAAAACGTTTGATTTTGATATTTTCGCCTAGGCTAAGAACGAGTTCAGCTCGCGCTTCTTCCACAGAAATACCCGGTTTATCGCCGTAGGCCTGTCCGGCCAAAACTTCTAGATTGCTGGGCTTGGTTTTAACTAAATCATCGCAAAGATTTTTTAAGAAGTTTTGAAATTTTTCGTTTTGCACAACAAAATCTGTCTCAGCATTAAGCTCCAAAAGGGCAATCGTGTCGTCTGTTTCAGCATAACCAATTAAGCCTTCGTTAGCTTCACGACCTTCTTTTTTAACCGCTGTGGCCATGCCTGCCTTGCGCAGGTTTTCGATAGCTTTTTCCATATCGCCGTTAGCTTCATCCAAAGCCTGTTTGCATTTGCTCATCCCAACACCTGTGCGCTCGCGCAGTGTTTTGACCATTTCAGCTGTGACTTTACTCATTGGCTTCACCTTCTTCATTTTTCTCTTCAGCTTGCGGAGCTTCCGTTTCTTCTTGTCTAAACGCTATGTTCAGCGCCGATTTTTTGCTCATGATGGCAGCTGCCAGAGATTGCAAAATTAATTTGATACTTTTGAGAGCATCGTCGTTTGCCGGTATGACATAGTCGATGTCTTCAGGATCGCAGTTCGTATCGACAACTGCCATGACAGGAATACCTAGCTTTTTAGCTTCAGCAACAGCAATGTGCTCTTTACTCGGGTCTACAATTACAACAAGCCCAGGCGTTTTACGCATGGAACGAATCCCCGCTAAGTTGCTGTCTAGTTTTTGCTGTTGTTTGCTCAGTACCGAAATTTCTTTCTTTTTCAGACCTTCAGCAACACCCGACGCAACGCGTTTTTCAACCCGCTCTAGAGTCTTCACCGATTTTCTGATCGTGGAAAGATTGGTCAACATCCCGCCCAGCCAACGTTCACAAACGTAGAATTCGCCGCAGCTTTCAGCACACTCTTTGACTACACTTTTTGCTTGCTTTTTGGTGCCAATAAACAAAATGCTTTGATGGTTTTCAACTGCCGCTTCAACCACTTCGATGCATTTACGTATTTGTTTAACGGTTTTAGCCAGATCGATAATGTAAATCCCGCCGCGTTCTTCAAAAATATAGCGTTTCATTTTGGGGTTCCAACGTTGGCGCTGATGTCCAAAGTGCGCCCCACAATCGATAAGATCTTTGATGGTGACGTCTGTCTGTGGTTGCTTATTCAAATCTACCTCGGGTCTAAAAATTTCTTTACTTTGCAGATGCCTTGAGCTATCTGTCCTTTTCCATTAAGCCCTGAAGTATATCAGGCTATTTATTTTAGAGAAAGGGAAAAGCGCCTGATCAGAATCGAACTGACACTCATAGCTTGGAAGGCTATTGTTCTACCGTTGAACTACAGGCGCACACTGTCTCGTAAGGTTAGCGCATCCACTATTTTTTTTCCAAGTAATAAAATGATGCTAGGGCTTATAAACTGTAGCCAAAATGTCCGAAAAATCGCTACCATCGAGTTTTTTTAGAACCTAAGGAATCTAATATGAAAAAATATGTTATATTGCTGGTTGTCTCCATAACATCTCAATGCTTGGCTGTGTGTCCTGCCTGCGTTAAACGACGGGCAGCTATGATGGCCAATCGACCTACAATTGAAACAGTTTTGCCAAGCTATATAGATAAGTGCGCTGCAATTGACCATGTGTATAAATGTTTTGAAAATGGAGAGTATCAAGATTTTTTGGAGACAATGCGGCAAGAGTATCAAAAAGCGGTAAAAAAAATTATTCATCAGCGGCTTTTAGCTACGCGCAATGTAAAACGTCCAATACGCATGCATCTAGCCCGGTCTACCATAGATACGTTTCTAGCAGCCCCAGCCAAACTCGAGACGCTTAAAGCTTATCGAGCAGACCAGTTTAAAAATCTATATACCTTAAATCATGACACCTACCTCAGCTTTGTCCTGGAATTTTTGTCCCATACCGGTCTTTCAGAAGAGCAAATTCAAAGGTTTCAAATATTTGCCAACAGGGTTATGACGAGTCTTGCTCAAGCCTCCCCCTTAGAAAAGAAACTTATCTCTATTGACCGAGAATTTTGGCTATCGATTTATCTGCTTAATCTGAAATCTTTACGCACTAACAGGACTGAACTCGATCAGGTGGGAATCCAATGTCTTGTTTTGGATTTCGAGCGCCTGCGGCAAATGGAAATGGCTTGTCTGGCTGCAGGTGACGAGCCTTTTGCCAAGGTCATTGCTGATTTAAACTCAGCTCTTCCCGATTTGGCAAAACAGCTGCTGTGGGAATCTTTTTTGCAAAACGCAGCTGCAGATTGTTTCAAATTGCCTGAAAAAATTGATCAGGAGTTTGTAGATATCCAAAAAGAGTATATGAAACAAAGGGCCGAATGCATTAGAAAGGATAGAGAACTGTTAGCTTTTGGATAAATGAACACCAAAGATATTCCACGTAAGGCCAACCGGGTCTTGTATTTTGTCACACTTGCTTTGTTATTGATCTTTGTACGTATTTGGTACTTGCAAACAAGCGTGCGAGACTTTCACGTTAAGCGCGCTAGAGCTCCAAGGCAACGCACCGTGATTCAGAAGCCAATGCGCGGGGCCATTTATGATTGTTTCGGCCATCCTTTGGCCATCAATGAAACGCAGTTTAGCGCAGCAGTTAGTTACGCACAAATTCGCGATATCCCACGCATAAAGTGGATCACTCAAGAAGATGGCCGTCGCCAAAAAACCTTTCCAAGACAAGAGCATATTACTGCTTTGTCTCATCTTTTGGCCCAAGAATTGAGGCTAGACCCTCAAGATGTTGAAGATCTGATCCACAGCAGAGCAGCACTTTTTCCCAATACGCCGTACACCATCCAAGCAGGTATTTCAGAGGCCTCCCATGCTAGATTAAAAATGCTAGAGCGCCTATTTCCAGGCTTAATAGCACAGGTCTCAACAAAACGAAGCTATCCTAGTGGAAACGCCTGCGCTGATGTAGTAGGTTACATGGGTGCAATTGCTGAAAGCCAATATCTTTCTGTAGCAGAAGAGTTGGAAGAATTGGAGACATTTTTGCAAACAAGGCAAGAGGGGTTGCCCATTTGTCTGCCACCTGGTTACTCCAGCGTCGAAGAACTTAGAAATCGATATGAAATGCTAAAAAGTCAAGCGTATACAATTAACGATATGGTCGGCAAAACCGGGATCGAAAAAACCTATGACGAATTGCTGCGCGGTATTTGCGGCAAGATTCCAGTTGAGGTCGACGTACGTGGTCAGATCACTCGCCATCTACCTGGAGCTCAACAAGCGCTAAGCGGGCAGACGCTTACTCTCTCGCTTTCACACGAATTACAAGCTTACGCCGAAGAGCTCCTTGCAATTAGCGAAAAGAGCCGCGATGAGAATTTTGCCAATGCCGGTAAAGAGAATAATCTCGTGCCACCCCCTTGGATCAAGGGAGGCGCCATCGTGGCCATGGTCCCTTCAACTGGAGAAATCGTGGCATGCGCCTCTTACCCCAGTCTAAACCCTAATGATTTTACATCAAGGTCAACCGAAATTTCCCGCTGGCTTGAAACAGAACATCACGTCGCCTCTATCTGGGATGGAAAAGATGTTTTAAAAAAAGAGTTCGCAGAGCAGCACGCTGAATGTCCACTCACATGGTCCAGTTTTTTAGACCGTATTCTTTCTAAAAATGGGCAAACCCGGAGACAATTATCCAAAATAAATACACTTAAAAGTGCTTTTGATTTGCAGGAAGCTGCCGAATTGCTACTGCATTTTTCTGGTCAAACCAGCATGGCCAGTTTGATCAATGCCCTCTATCCTAATAGCACACCATCACGCAATTGCCCACCCCAGCAAGAGCTGGCATTGACTCAAAATTCTTTATCTTCCCATCCGCAAACTCTAGCGCTAAAGAAACGGTTAAACGCCTATCTACTACCAATATCGAATAATGATGACAAGCTACTCATTTTGGATCTAATGCGCTTAATCTGTGACAAAACATTATTCAAAGAAGATCTTACAGCGGCAATTGGGCTGGAAAGTTTGGAGCAATACAGAAGCTATAACCAAGCGGCAACACGTCTATTAACGGCAATGGAAGCACAGTGCCAGACAACTTTCCATAAACTGCAATTTGCATCTTGGCGCCACAACCACTTTGCAGACTATCTGAAAAAAATGCGCCAAGAAGAACAAAAACAAAACAAAAAACCGAAACCTTACCTTGATTATTTGATCAAAGAAGAGCGCGCACTTTTTGCTGCTTTTTGGGAGCAGCACCGCTATGCCCTACTGAATGGCGTCATTAACGGAAAAACTGCCGGACTGATCGATGACTTAATTCCCTATTATGTAGCACTTGATAAAGCAAGCCTTGAAAAGGACATTGCGCTAGTTAGCAAGCGTTTGTCGACTTTGTCTCCCGATCTAGCTTTTGCCTACCTAAAAACAATGCGCACTTATCGGGATTTAAAAGAGCCGCTTTGGGGTCGATACCGCCTGGTCAAGTCTGATCAGGGCGTGCAAAAACTTAAACACCTGGCTGCAGCTTTTTACCCCCCCTCCTCTTTTGGATATGGCAAATCTCACGCCTATCGACAATCTGCGCCACCAGGTTCAGTGTTCAAAATTGCAACTGCCTATGCCGCGCTTAAACAACACTATGCCCGCCTGCCAAAGGGATATAAATCCCCCTCGATGCTCAATCCCCTCACTCTATTTGATGAAACATCAAGCGGCTCTATCTTAGGTCGATTTTTGGATGGGTCACCTATTCCCCGGCTTTACAAAGGGGGGCGCTTGCCCCGAAGTTTTGGCCCCATCGGCAAGGTGGACCTTTTAACGGCTATGGAGCGCTCTAGCAACATCTATTTTGCGCTTTTAGCTGGTGATAAATTGCAAAGTCCCATTGACCTAATAGATACTGCTACAGATTTAGGCTATGGCCGTAAAACAGGGATCGATTTGCCGGGTGAATATGGGGGGGCTTTGCCATCTGACTTACGCGACAATCAAACAGGTCTTTATTCATTTGCTATTGGACAACACTCTTTTGATGGAACACCCCTTCAAACCGCGGTCATGTTAAGCGCTTTGGCCAATGGAGGAGAAGTCTTAAAGCCTCATATATTAAAGCATGCCGAAGGCTCCAAAAGGCAGGGGCAAAATCCCCTTGAGTCTACCCATTTCCCCTTTAAACACCATTTAGAAAACGTGGGCATTCATTTTCCACTCTTCACAGAGTCTGTGACTAAGCAAGCAGAAAAAGATTCCACTTCGGTAGAAAAAACATGTGTGCGTTCCCTTTTTATGCCGACAGATTTACGCGACTATTTGTTAGAGGGGCTGCACCGAGTTGTAAACGGAGCTTTTGGTTCTGCGCGCCCAGGTCGCATTAAAGCTTTGCAACAAAACGCCCAGTGGATGCGTCAGTACCTATCTATTAAAAACACACTTGTTGGGAAGACCTCCACTGCTGAATTTCGCTATTACCCCACTCTTGATCGGGAAGGATCTCCTATCACCTGTAAACACGCATCTTTTGGCGGCATCTCTTTTGCACCAGGCCAAAAATGGGATAAGCCCGAACTTGTGATTGTCGTCTATTTGCGCTTTGGCGATTACGGAAAAGAAGCAGCCCCACTTGCCGCTCTCATGGCTGCTAAATGGCGCGAGCTCTGCCAGAAATATGCGATTCAAAATAAGCAACCGTGCGGGTCAAACCCTCTCTGAGGCTTACCTTGGGAGTCCAATCTAAATCGCACTTGGCTCGGGTAATATCTGGCCGGCGTTGTTTAGGGTCATCGATAGGCAGCGGTTCAAAGCAAATATTTGATTTAGACCCGGTCAATTCGATCACCAGGTTAGCCAGTTCAAGCATGGAAAATTCTTGTGGATTGCCCAAATTAACCGGTACGGACTGCGAATACCCCATCAATTTGATCAACCCCTCAATCAAATCGTCTACAAAACAAAACGAGCGTGTTTGCTCTCCGCTACCGTAGATAGTAAGGGGCTCATTATTTAAAGCTTGAACAACAAAATTGGATACCACTCGCCCATCGTTAGGCTGCATCCGGGGTCCGTAAGTATTGAAAATACGGGCAATTTTTACCGGAACTCCATGCTGGCGATAGTATTCCATGCAAAGGGTTTCAGCAATGCGCTTGCCCTCATCATAACAAGCTCTTGGACCGTTGGGGTTTACATGACCCCAATACGATTCAGGCTGTGGGTGCACCAAGGGATCGCCATAGACTTCACTAGTTGATGCCTGAAGCAACGGAATACGGCGTTTCTTTGCTAAGTCCAAAAGATGCATCATCCCTTCCGTATTGACCTTAATCGTTCGAATGGGATCATGCTGATACTGGATAGGAGAAGCTGGGCAAGCCAAATTGTAGATAGCATCGACCTCATGGGAGCATTCCACGCAAATATCGCCTTCGACAAATGCAAAATTAGGATGATCTGTCATAGACATGACGTTATCGATTGAGCCTGTTATTAAGTTGTCAAATGCAATTACCGTATGACCAAATTCAAGCAGTTTTTCACAAAGATGTGAACCTAAAAAACCAGCCCCTCCGGCAACTAATATCCGCATATTCCCCTCATTCGGCCCAAAACTTCACTATAACGAAAAATGCAATGGCTGCAAGGGTTTTGATCTGCTATACTTAGTATCATGAAAACTGTGTTTATCACTGGCATAGCTGGATTTATCGGATACCACTTAGCTCATCACTTAGTGGCCAGAGGGGATATAGTCTTGGGCTGTGATAATTTCAATGATTACTACGATCCCGAGTTAAAACGGACACGTGCCAAAAATCTAAAAGATATCGAAGTTATCGATTGTGACATCCGCGATCGCGCCACTCTTGAGAAGCTATTTAAAAAAAAACCCATTACCCATCTTGTCCATTTAGCAGCTCAACCCGGTGTGCGTTATTCCCTCACTCACCCCCAGCCTTATGTGGACTCAAATTTAGATGGATTCGTCCATATTCTCGAAATCTGCAAATCCTTTCCCGCAACTCAGCTGATCTTTGCCTCCTCATCTTCGGTCTACGGCCTCAATGAAAAGCGTCCTTTTAGCGAAAGCGATCCAACTGATCAACCAGCCAATCTTTATGGCGCCACCAAAAAAGCAGGGGAGCTCCTGGCCCATGCCTATCACCACCTCTATAAAATTCCAATGACCGGGCTGCGTTTTTTTACTGTCTATGGTCCCTGGGGTAGACCCGATATGGCCTACTTCTCCTTTGCCAAATCCATTCTTGAAAAAACACCTATTTCCGTTTTTAACAACGGAAAAATGGAGCGCGATTTTACCTATATCGATGATATTATAGGCGGTATCGCAGCTGCAATAGACTACGGAGCTGCATTTGAGATCTTTAATCTTGGCAATAACCAGCCTGAACCCCTCATGGACATGATCCAGCATCTGGAAACAGCGCTGGGCACCAAAGCCATCATTGATTTTCTTCCGATGCAAAAAGGAGAAGTCAAAGCTACTTGGGCCGATATCACTAAAAGCCAAAAACTATTAGGCTACCATCCAACCACATCGCTAGAAACAGGCATAGGCCATTTTGCCGATTGGTTTTTGTCATGTAAAACTGCTTTACATCTGAGTTAACATGCCGAGGAATTCCTCCCCACCAGTTTCGATTTTTGAAAATCCACCCGAAAATTTTTCGCCAGCTCTTGAAGTGGCTTGCGCATTTTTGGAGGTTGAGGGTGCTGTTCTCATACTGAAACGCACTGGAAGTGAACAGGGTTTTTGGGGACTCCCTGGCGGGAAATTAGAGGAGAGCGAAACCCCAGCCGAAGCTCTAAGACGCGAATTCTTTGAAGAGACTAAGATCCAGCTCCCAAGGCAAACTGACGCAATTGGCAGACTTTACTTTCAAAGACCTACGGTTGAATACATCTTTCACATGTTTCGCTGCACATTAGACAAGCGCCCCACTGTGATTCTTAATGCTGAGCACTCAGATTACGGGTGGTTTTCCGACTCTGAAGTCCAATCTTTGGCATTGATGTCAGGAGGCCATGAGGTGTTTGCTTTCTATAAGCGCTATTTAAATCAAGCCAGCTAAAACCTCTGGAATGACTTCGATCAGATCTGTAGCGATTAACCCATAATCGGTCTTACTGGACACCACTTGTTCTCCAGCTAAGGCATGCATCCAAGAACCCAATATCGCAGCTTCTCTTGGCGCTAACCCTTGGGCTAAGTAGGCGGCAATAATACCGGTTAACACATCACCAGTACCGGCCTTTGCCAGACCTGGGCCTCCCCGCGGCATAATGAGAGCTGGCTTGCCTGGATGGAAAACGAAAGTAGGAGCTCCCTTCAAAACAACGGTAGCCTGTTTGGTTTCGGCATATTGTTGGCAGGCATCAATCAGCGCCAAAGGATCAGAGTAAGAATGCCCAAGTAAACCCATCATTTCACGACGATGAGGTGTTAAAATAACCGGTGTTTTAAAAACAAAAGCCTTTTCGTGGGCCAGAAAAAAAAGCCCATCGGCGTCGATCACTGCCGGTCGCTCAAGATGCTTTAAAAGAAAGACCATCTGCTCCTGTACATTTTTTGCTCGCCCCATACCTGGGCCAATAATGAGAGCTTTGGCACGTTTTTGTTCGGTGACAAACAGCTCTTCATCCCACTTAGAATGCACAATTTCTTCCGGGCCGGCACTCTCTTCTTGAAACAACCGAATGATGCCAGCCCCTGTTCGGTAGGCTGCCATGCAGGCCATGTGCGCAGCTCCCATCATGCCCGGGCTTCCTGCTACTGCTAAAATGTATCCGGCCTCGTATTTATGACGCGAGGGTTTGATAGGGGGCAAAAGTGCAGGCAATACACTCTCATTCACAAGACACCCAATCCCCTTAGCTTCTTTTACCCATTTAGCCTCTAATCCAAAATCACAACGAAGAAGCTTTCCGATATAGTCCATTCCCGACCCCAGAAAAAATCCGGCTTTGGGCAGCCCTAAATAAAGTGTTAAATCCGCTTGGATAACCGGACCTGAAACAGTGCCATCATTACCATTTAGTCCAGATGGAATATCAATTGCCAAAATGGGCAGCTTAGAACGGTTTGCTTTTTCGATAAGGCTAGCGATTGGTTCTTTAACAGCACCTGTAAAGCCGGTTCCAAGCAGACCATCCAGTAAAACACCTTGATCAGGAACATGCCCAGTGGGAGTTCCACCAGCTTTTAAAAATGCCTCCCAGTGTTCCGAGGATAAAGAGCTCACATCTGCCTTTTCAAAGAGAGTGATTGCGGCCACCTCATATTGGCGCTTAAGTAAATAACGGCCGGCTACAAAGGCATCACCGCCATTATTGCCTTTCCCCACAAGTAATGTCACTTTACGTTCCAGTTGATGCTCATTGATAAAGGCATCTACAGCACCTGCTATGGCCTTACCGGCACATTCCATATAATGGCCATCTGATGCGCCAGCTTCTATCGAAGCTTTTTCAATGCGCGCCATCTCCCGTGCGGTGACAACCTTCAATCCTTCCATATTTTTCAGGATGCGCCTACCCCTCCCTTCTCGTCAAGTGCAGGCATTTATTTTGCCATCTCTTGTTGAATGCAGATAGTATCTAGACAAATAATTAGGCATTATTAACAATCGCGATATTAAATATGCAACCGGAGCTAGAGCATGAGATCAAACTATTTAACATTTCCCAATGAAACGATTATCCGAAAATTTTTGGAAAGCCATCCCTCAACTAAAGACATGAAAGAAAAACAATTGGTGCTACTCATAGCAACGACTTTTGCCAATAAAAAATTCTTCTCCACTGGAATTGAGACCAATGTTCAACATATCATTGAAACTGCTCCGCAGGCCACTCCTGGATTACGAGAGATCCTAATCTCTGCATTGAAAGACTGTGCAGCCACCCATCTTCCAGCTCGATCAACCCATCTTCCAGCTCGATTATAGGTGCTCTTGCTTGACGGTCCTGGTTAACAATTGCTTGACTGCCTCTTTAGGATCTAATCCCTCGTTTAGGACGCGGTATACCGCTTCGGTAATAGGCAAGGAGATGCCATGTTTTTTACCAAGCTGCAAGGCCGACACACAGGTATAGGCTCCTTCGACAACCATACCTACTTTTTCCTTGGCCTGCTCCGGTGTGAGCCCTTCAGCAATGAAGTTGCCAAATTTGTAGTTGCGGCTATGTGTCGATAAACAAGTTACACACAGATCTCCCATCCCAGATAATCCATTGATAGTTTCAGCATTGCATCCTTTAACCACAGCTAGCTTGCGTATTTCGTGCAAGCCACGGGTCATAAGTGCTGCTTTGGTGTTGTCTCCAAAACCTAAACCATCAGCGATGCCACAAGCAATCGCGATGATATTTTTTACAGCTCCACCAAAAGAAACACCCGGCATATCGCTATTGGGATAGACCCGGAAATAATCGGTTGTAAATGCATCAATGACCACTTTCATCGCATCTGGGTTGTAGGAAGAGCACACAACTGATGTCGGCATTTTGCGCATAACTTCGATGGCCAGGCTGGGACCGCTTAAACAGACAACTTGCTGTTTGTGCTCGTCCCCCAACACTTCTAATGCTACTTCAGATAAAAGCAACCCGGTGTTTTGCTCAATACCCTTTGAGGTTAATACAATAGGAACGGTTACATTTTCTTTTTTGAGTCTTTCAAATACGGGACGCATCCCTTGCGATGTGACTGACTCTACAATTAGATCAGCCCCTTCTAACGCTTGGTGAAAATCACTGGTAAACAACATGGTGCCTTGCGCCTTAAAGTCACTCATCTTAGGGTGGATGCGCGTTTTTTGCAGTGTATCGGTAAGCGTTGTGTTAATATCCCACTGGGTAACAGCAAAACCATTGGACGCAAGCAGATTGGCTAGTGTATAGCCCCAAGCTCCAGCTCCAAGATAAGCAACTTTTTTCTTATTCATAATAGATCCTCTTTGTCCTTAATTGGGGCAAAACATTCTTTGCGTGATTGATATATAATTTTATATGATTTTGCATATTGAAACAAATCAAAAATAAAGTATTCAAATTTCCAAATAGGCTGACCCTGAAACTCCTTTCTAGCCACATGCCATGGTAATTCAATACTTGAAAAGTACTCTGCTAAATCCACAGTCAAAGCAAAAAGCCCTGAATAGGCATAGGGTCCAGGAGCGCTTGCCTCGCTATACTCAGCAACACCTAGTAAACCATTTTTTTCCACCAGCACACCAGTGCGATCTTTTGGGCCACCCCTCTCGATTGCAGTCACTACCAAATCACAACCTTTTTGAATCTGGCTCAAAAGCCTAGGATTTAAAGGATCCGCCTTGGGGTTGTCAATCGGGATAATGGATAGATATTCAATGCCGCATTTTTTCCATTTTTCTAAGATGCCCGACTGTTTTAAATAGGCAAAAACTTTGCCATTTCCATCTGGTCCAGTATAAGGCGGGTGCCCAATCCAATTTCCTTTGTCGTCTAAAAAAGGGAGCGTGCTTTGCTGGAAATATTCCCAGCCATACCCTCTTGTGGCTTGCTTGGTCTCTTCGTGATTCAAGCTAGAAGTCATAACAGCAACGGGCACTGAATCCGTTTTGTCACGTAAAATTTCAAAAAGCATTTGGTTTTGGTAGGAGGGCAGGCGCACACATCCTTTGGGCCCATCAATGCCCAGCCTTGATCCCATGCCCCCTGCTAAAATCACACAGGCTACTTTTGCTGTATCTATGGACTGCAAAGGCACAGACTGGTCAACAGCCTCTATTGGCTTTCCAAACTCAGTCAATTTTCCACCCTGCAGAGCAAGCGCAACGCGTTGTTTTTCAAGCAGCTCTTGGGAAAACATTATGAAAAAAGGGATTGCATGACGTGTTCAACAGAAATATTTGCCACTGATTCATCTTGACCAATCAAAGGAATATGCAAAAGATCGGGATTGGGAGAGGCGACATTTTGCTTTAAAACACCTTGCCTTGGATCGGACCAAAGAGAAACCATTTTAAGAGGAAAAACTGCATCGAGGTAGTAAGTCAAAGATAGCAAACCAGAATCTGGAACCACCAAATAATCCAGCTTATTTTTCACAATTGAAAGCAGAGACAACAAGTGTGTTTTACCCCGCAAGTCGATGACCGACTTAAGGTCAAATTCGGGCTCCGGCGCAAAACCAAACAACACCACATGACAACCTTTCTCTTCAGTTGCACGCTTAATAAATTCATACCAATATTTGAAAGGCCAATTTTTTTCATAGCCGTAGTGTTGCCCCGTTTCGGTATCGACATGGATGCCGATATATTTTTTTCCTTCTTCAAATCCAAAGTCATTTGATAGAGCATCCCAAGAAGGGTCCCATTTCAGCTTGGGCACAAGATGGCCAAGCTGCCACTTCACCCAGCGCGTTGGATCAGGATTTTCGATGACCAAGTCAAAATCTTCGCGACTCATTCCATGAATCCCTAAAGCTTTTTCCATGTCAAATGGCTGACCTCTTTTGAAATCGTGACCTACAATCACTTCAACATCTTCCAGCAACTTAAACCCATCTTTCAGATCATGCCTGGTCAAAAAAGTAATTTCGGCATCGGGTAAGTAAGCCCGAATGCGCTCTACCATTGCATAAAGTCCAAGTGGGATATCTCCCAACCCCCGATTCCAAATAAGCAAAATCGATTGTTGCCCCTTTTTTTGCATGCGCTCTAGCATCGCGTCAAAAGGATTTGGACGAAAAAATTCAATTGCACTTTTGATTAATCCCATTCATAGCCTTTTTTTTAGTATTTCAATTACTTCGTCAGATTGTATTTGCTTCATGCAGCGAAAATCAATTGGGCAAACGCGTTTGAAACAAGGAGCGCATTTGACCGGTTTTTGGATCACCGATCCCAAATCATAAGGCCCAGTATAGGTAGCGCTGGTGGAACCAAAAAGCGCTACAACTTCGGTCCCAAGCGCAACTGCCATATGCATTGGACCGCTATCATTAGTAAGCAGAACTTGGCATAGTTTAAGGTACGCCATTAGCTCTCTTAAACTGGTTTGACCTGCCAGGTTGAGGACGCGAGAAGGTAAGCTGGCACAAATGGTATCGATTAAATTTTTGCTCTTAGCATCTCCGAAAAAGACCACTGAATATCCCTTTTCTTCCAGGTCTTTGGCCACCTCGGCAAAGCGCTCTGGAAGCCAACATTTAGCTTCGCCAAACGCAGCGCCGGGGTTGATCCCCACAAATGCGTCCGTTATTCCCAATTGGCCTAGAGTCTCTTTGGCCTGCTTAATTTCAGCATCATCGACATAAAGGCGAGGGGGAGTATCAGACTTTTTGATACCAAGCGGCAACAGTAATTCTTTATAAATAGTAGTCAGATGTCGATCTTTTTTCTTATCAGTGTGAATAGGGTTAGTCAGCAAAAAGCTTCGGCCATCCCTGGCAAAGCCCAAACGCTGCTTCACCCGCCCTTGCCAAAACCACCATGCCGACGAAAATGAATTGGTCAAAAGGACACCCAGATCGTACTTTCCTTGCCTGAGCTTTTGCACAATACTTCGCTTCTCAGCTCTCCTAAGAAAGCTCCCTGGCTTATGAAAAGAAAAAATTTCATCGAGATGGGGGTCTTTTTTTAACAGCTCTCCAAGCGGTTTTTGGCACATCGCCGTCAATTTGGCATGGGGATAAGCGGCCTTTAAATCAGCCAAAATCGGCGTGGCCATGACCAAATCCCCAATCCAATTGGGCATGCGAACAATGATATTTTGAGGATTTTCCTTTGGCAAAAGCACTCCCTTACGCATAATGAGCTCAATAGCAGTGTAACAAATTATAAGGTTTTCTTCGAATTGAAAGAATCAGTCATCTTAGGAATCGATCCTGGCACCGTTGTTACAGGCTTTGGAATCATCCAGGTCGCTGGTAGTAAATTTACTCCCGTGGACTTTGGTTGTATCAAACCGCCAAAAAAAACTTCCCCTGCAGAAAAATATCTCGCAATTTTTGAGGGCATAGAAGCCTTGATCAATACCTATAGACCTGATGCCATTGCAGTTGAAACCCAATTTGTCTATAAAAACGTGCAATCAGCACTCAAGCTTGGCATGGCCCGAGGGGCCTGCCTGATTGCCGCTGCCAGAAGAGGCATCCTCATTTACGAATACGCGCCATCAAAAGCCAAAAAAGCAGTTGTCGGACAAGGAGCTGCCAGCAAACTACAAGTTCAAAAAATGATCCAGATCCTCTTGGCCCTATCAGAATTACCCGAGCCTGAAGATGCTGCTGATGCCTTAGCCCTGGCCATTTGTCATGCCCAAAACCACAAGGAATTTTAGCCATGTTTGCCTACATCAAAGGAAAGCTCTCTGAGCTTACACCCACAAAAGCCATCATCGAAGCAGGTGGCATCGGCTACCTTATCTGCATACCATTGAACACCTATTCAGAGCTGACCGGCTCGCTCGGCCAAGATATCCTGCTATACCTCTCACACATTGTGAGAGAAGATTCAGAGAATTTGTACGGATTTCATACCAAAAATGAACGCGAGCTTTTTGAAAAAATTGGAAACGTTTCCGGTATTGGCCCTAAAACAGCACTCTCCATCATCGGCCACATGCATCCCGAAGCGCTTGAATGGGCCATTGCCAAGCAAGATGTGGCAGCCCTATCAAAAATCCCTGGCATAGGCAACAAAACCGCCCAGCGCATGATCCTAGAGTTGCAAGGAAAAATAATGAAAAAAACATTGGATAGCCTGCCAGATACAGCCGCCACTTCCATCTCTCAAGATGCGATCAGTGCACTGATGCAACTCGGTTATAACTTAGATAAGTCTCAAAAAGCTGTCTCTAAAGCCCTGGCTAGCACCGCTGAAACTCCAGACTTATCCGCGCTGATTTCACAAGCGCTTAAAATTCTCTAATTAAGGCGTCACACTCAACCACCCCCTGATTCTAGCCACTACGATGGCTATAATTACCCATATATATTGAACATTAAAATGGCTAGTTCACATACCGCTTGCTAAAGAAATCACTTCAAAGGTTGTTTTTCAATAGGTATACGAGCCTCGGCATCTCGTTGGCTGATTCACTTCCCAGTCTTATCGCTTACCCCTCAATCTCTAGCCAACTGTACTAGCCTATGCGTAAAACATCAGCTATTCAGCATCTTTCTCTTCTTGTTTATCTTCCTCTTTGTCTTTGGGATGGTCAGAAGTACGGTGGTAGTCTCCGCAAATAGAGCATTTAGGTGGGTACCCTGGAGTAGGAAAATTAGTACCAATCCGAACAGAACTTGCAATAAGGTTATTGAGAAAGCTATAACTTTTGTCTTCACAAAATGCAGAAACGAGCAAAATTGTGGCTAAACTTGTACAAAAAAACTTCATAAATCCTCCATTAATTGTAGATTCAACACAACATATTAATTTATATTTATTCTGTATCAACTGGATTTTTTGCATTATGTCTAGTCAATAACAACATGTTAAGTTAGAATGTACTGAATGGAAAAAAGTATAGAAATGCCTTTATTAGGCTCATCATTGCTCGTCGCAGGATGTTGCATAGGCGCTGGCATGTTAGGGTTACCTTTAGTTTGCCAGTCCTCCGGTTTTATTTGCTCTTTGATACCATTAATACTCAGCTGGATTTATATGTATTTATCGGGCTTGATGGTTCTTGAAGTTTACGCTACCGTCGATAATAAATCCAACTTGCTCAATTTGCTCGAAACTGTCTTAGGCAAATCGGGCAAAGGTTTGGGATTATTTTTATTTTTCTTTTTATTCTGTTCACTTCTCACAGCTTATCTTAATGGCTTTTCTTCTATTACAAAAAGTTCCTTAGATTCTCTCTTAAATATACAAATACCAAAAAACACCTTACTTGTTATAGTCAGCGTTTTTTTATTAGTGTTAATTAATTCTAAAACTCGAAAAATAGAATTAATCAATCGTATTAGTGTATTTGCGATGCTCATTTTTTATGGCTTATTAGTTTTTTTTGGAACATCTCAAATCAAAACAAGCAATCTAACGTATATTGCATTAGACGCTAAAACCATCGCCTTAACTATTCCCATCTTTGTGGTGTCATTTGGTTTTCAAAACTTGATTCCACTCATTTCTCAGTATCTCAACCACAATTATTGGAATGTCAAAAAAACCCTTTTTCTTGGAACTACGATCACTTTATGTGTTTACTTAGTATGGAACTACATTATTTTAGGCATGTTATCTCCTATGAATGAGCCTCCTTCAATCCACCATTTATTTGCAAACGCAGGAAATCCTGCAGCCATCTGCATCAACGGCTTTGCTTTTTTAGCCATTACCACCTCAGTCATTACCGTTGCTATAAGTTTCATTGACTTTGTTTCAAAAGCTGCTGATCGTAAAATACAAAAATGGTTACGTTCAGCTTATGTCATTTTTATTCCTACTCTTTTTGCAATCATGAATCCAGATATCTTTTTAAAAGCGCTTCACATAGCCGGAGGCATTGCCGCTGTAGGTCTTTTTGGCCTCATGCCTTGTTGGATGTTATGGAAAATACGCTATATCCAACAAGCTAGCGGCCCTAAACTTTTTCCATTTGGCAAACCGGTGATCTTTACGCACATATTATCTTCAATCTTAGTGATGACTGTAGAAATCACGCATGTTCTCACCCCACTTTGAAATCAGCTTCATACGATATTATAGCTAACCCAAGTTGTGACCTAGCACGAGCAGCACAAGCAACGGATGACTTAAATGCAGCAAAAAACCTCGTTTCTCGACTACCTGCAGCTAACCAATCCTTTGCTCTAGAGAATAATAAACGCTGTGCCACGAAATCTACGCATGCAATTCAATCTACAGCGTTCATCTGCTAAGAAGAGCACGACATGCCAGATGCCGATGGATCGTCATTCTCGTAATCGTCAATAAAATCAGATGCTGATGTGAATTTTTTTAAGATTGACTAGCTGAAATTTTAATGGGTTAGCCCCCGATCAACTCTAGAAAAAAAATTGCTGCACAATTGCTAAGTCACCTATAATACCCCCGATACTTTAGCAAAGGAAAGCTGATGATCGCATCTAAGATCCGTTATGAAACTTCACGCGCCTTGTATATCATCCACTTAAGCGACGATCAAGCACGAGTAGAAAAAGTTGGCAAGGAGGAAAAAACAGCGTCTATTACCAACATCAACCAATTGCCTCCTGAAGCGCAGCAAAATGCCGATACTATTCATGACGCCATCAGCTGGCTAATGGCCCACGAGTATAAGCCTAGTTTCAAAGGTGAGCATCTTACATTTCACAAAATCGGTCGCATATGCATTCAGGATACCTGGAAAAATAAAGCATCACACCAAGCTCCGCAGCTGGGCAAAAACCCTGACCCTGTCATCGCTAGTTTGGAACATTCCCTTGCAATAAAATACACAGCAAAAGGTTTACTAAAAAAAGCGCAAAGATGTTTTGTCAATGCCGTTGAAGCCTCTAAAGAAATTGATTTGTATAATACCTACCTTAATTTTCTTAAAAATCACCAACCCGACAAATCAGAATTAGTTGGCACCACTTATCGCTATTTATACGATTGTGCTAGATCGAATAGGCAGTGTTTTTCTGTGATAGAAAATCTTTGCGAAAGTGATCGAGATATAGTGTATTTGCAACAGATAAAAATAAACCCAACTTCTGAAGCTTTTAAGCGTGCTCTTTCTTTAATCAATTCCCCTGCAATAACAAACCTTTGCCTTCAAAAAGCTGCGTGTCGCTTGTGGCAAACTGACCGGGTGGAAGCGCAGGTATTCCTTCAAGAGCTGTCTCAAACTGACCAGCAGAAATGTTTAGACATTGTCGAGGCAAAGTCACAGCGTAGACCTTCTCCTCATTTGACTTTAAAGCGCAGGCGCGATGGTAGTAACCAACCTTTGGACGAACGTATTTTAAGAAGAAGATTGGACCAACCAACGGAAGCAACCCCTGAAATACTCGCACTCCAAGATCAACCTGAACAACACCAAAACCCCAAAATTTTAGTTTTACAACTGAGTTCCCAGCAGCAGGCTGTTAAACAAGCCGTCCTAAACTTGCATAATCAGATGGAATCAAATCAACCGTACGGATTGCATGTGCGAGGAGACAACCTGATACCGGAAGCTATTCGATCTTTAATAAAAATTCTGACAGATCCAAATTACATGGTGACCCAGTTATACCTTAGCTCGAATAACGTCGGAGACGAAGGAGTAAAGGCGCTAGCAGCTGTGCTGAAAGACACCAAAATCATTCAACTGGATCTTACCAAGAACAGCATCGGAGCAGACGGAGCGTGGGCGCTAGCAGCTGTGCTCAAAGACACCAAAATCATTCAACTGGATCTTACCAAGAACAGTATTGGAGCAGACGGAGCGTGGGCGCTAGCAACGGTGCTGAAAGATACCAAAATCATTCGACTAGATCTTTCAGGGAACAACATTGGAGCAGACGGAGCGAGGACGCTAGCAACGGTGCTGAAAGACACCAAAATCATTCGACTAGATCTTTCAGGGAACAACATTGGAGTCAAAGGAACAATCGCGCTAGCAGCTGTGCTGAAAGACACCGGAATTCATCAGTTGGGCCTTAGTTGCAACGATATCGGGGTCGAAGGAACAATCGCGCTGGCAAAGGTGCTGAAAGATACCAAAATCATTCGACTAGATCTTTCAGGGAACAACATTGGAGTCGAGGGAGCAAGGGCGCTAGCAGCTGTGCTGAAAGACACCAAAATTATTCAACTGGACCTTACCTGGAACAGTATCGGAACCCAAGGAACAATCGCGCTAGCAGCTGCGCTGAAAGATACCAAAATCACCGCTCTGAATCTTAGGTATAACCACATTGGATTCGCGGGAGCAAGGGCGCTAGCAAAGGTGCTGAAAGACGCCAAAATCATTCAGCTGGACCTCACCTGGAACAGCATCGGAGTCGAGGGAGCAAGGGCGCTAGCAAGAGTGCTGAAAGGTACCAAAATCTTTCAACTGGACCTTACCAGGAACAGCATCGGAGACGAAGGAGCAAGGGTGTTAGCAGCTGTGCTGAAAGACACCGAAATCGTTGATTTGGACCTAAGCGAGAACGGCATTTCGGGCAAGAGTTTTGTTGCCATGGCTAAAGTACTACCTTACTCAAAGCTTGAGAAAATCAAGCTTAAGGAGGGTTGGTATGATAAAGCTTTACAGGCGTTCTTGCCTAATTCAGATATTACCGAGCTGGACCTTAACGGATACGACATTGACCTTGATGGTTTTATTGCCATGGCTAAAGCATTACCCCAATCAAAGATTCAACAAATCGTGTACGAGGGTTTGATAGGTAAATCTCTAGGGGCGTTCTTGCCTAATTCAAAGCTTAGGGAGGTGAACCTTAAAGGGTTCAACATCGGAGACGAAGGAGCAAAGACACTAGCAGATGTGCTGGTTAACACTAAAATCATTCACTTGAATCTTAAAGCGAACCAGATCGAAGCCAATGGAGTAAAAGTACTAGCAGATGTGCTGGCAAAAACCCAAATTACTCATTTGAATCTTCGCTATAACCGCATCGGAGTCAAGGGAGCAAGGGCGCTAGCAAGGGTGCTGAAAGACGCCAAAATCATTCAGCTGGACCTTACCTGGAACGGCATTGGAGAAGAAGGAGCAAAGGCGCTAGCAGCTGTGCTGAAAGACACCAAAATCATTCAGCTGGACCTTAGCTGGAACAGCATTGGAGTCGAGGGAGCAAGGGCGCTAGCAAGGGTGCTGGCAGACACTCAAATCACTGCGCTGGACCTTAGCGAGAACAGCATTGGGCTCCATGGTTTTATTGCCGTGGCTAAAGCACTACCCCAATCAAAGATGCAACAAATCGTGCACGAGGGTTGGATAGGTAAAACTTTAGAGACGTTCTTGCCTAATTCAGATATTACCGAGCTGGATCTTAGCAAATACAACATTGGGATCGATGGTTTTGTTGCCATGGCTCAAGTGCTATCCCAATCAAAGATGCAACAAATCGTGCACGAGGGTTGGATAGGTAAAGCTTTAGAGACGTTCTTGCCTAATTCAGGTTTTACCGAGCTCGACCTTTACGGACACGACATTGACCTCGATGGTTTTGTTGCCCTGGCTAAGGCACTACCTCACTCAAAGCTTGCGAAAATCAAGCTTGAGGAGGGTTGGAAAGATATAGCCATACAGGCGTTCTTGCCTAATTCAGATATTACCGAGCTGGACCTTTACGGACACGACATTGACCTCGATGGTTTTGTTGCCCTGGCTAAGACACTACCTCACTCAAAGCTTGAGAAAATCAAGCTTGAGGAGGGTTGGAAAGATATAGCCATACAGACGTTCTTGCCTAATTCAGATATTACCGAGCTCGACCTTAACGGACACGACATTGACCTCGATGGTTTTGTTGCCCTGGCTAAGGCACTACCTCACTCAAAGCTTGAGAAAATCAAGCTTGAGGAGGGTTGGAAAGATATAGCCATACAGACGTTCTTGCCTAATTCAGATATTACCGAGCTCGACCTTAACGGACACGACATTGACCTCGATGGTTTTGTTGCCCTGGCTAAGGCACTACCTCACTCAAAGCTTGAGAAAATCAAGCTTGAGGAGGGTTGGAAAGATATAGCTTTAGAGGCGTTCTTGCCTAATTCAGATTTTACCAAGCTGGACCTTAGCCGCAACGGTCTCGGCGCTGAAGGTGCATATGCGCTAGCAGTTGTGCCGAACATTCAACCGGACCTTACCTGGAACAACATCGGAGACGAAGGAGCAAGAGCTCTAGCGAAAGTGCTGGCTGACACCCAAATCACTCATCTTCACCTTGGCGGAAACAGCATCGGAGATCAAGGAGCAAGAGCTCTAGCAAATGTGCTGGCTGACACCCAAATCACTCATTTGTACCTTGACGGAAACAGCATTGGAGAAGAAGGAGCAAGGGCGCTAGCAGCTGTGCTGGCAGGCACTCAAATCACTGCGCTAGACCTTAGCGAGAACAGCATTGGGCTCCATGGTTTTATTGCCGTGGCTAAAGCACTACCCCAATCAAAGATGCAACAAATCGTGCACGAGGGTTGGATAGGTAAAACTTTAGAGACGTTCTTGCCTAATTCAGATATTACCGAGCTGGATCTTAGCAAATACAACATTGGGATCGATGGTTTTGTTGCCATGGCTCAAGTGCTATCCCAATCAAAGATGCAACAAATCGTGCACGAGGGTTGGATAGGTAAAGCTTTAGAGACGTTCTTGCCTAATTCAAAGCTTAGGAAGATGAACCTTAAAGGATTCAACATCGGAGACGAAGGAGCAAAGGCACTAGCAGATGTGCTGAAAGACACCAAAATCATTCAGCTGGACCTTAGCTGGAACAGCATTGGAGTCGAGGGAGCAAGGGCGCTAGCAAGGGTGCTGGCAGACACTCAAATCACTGCGCTGGACCTTACCTGGAACGGCATTGGAGAAGAAGGAGCAAAGGCGCTAGCAGCTGTGCTGAAAGACACCCAAATCACTCATTTGCACCTTGACAGAAACAGCATTGGAGGAGAAGGAGCAAAGGCGCTAGCAGCTGTGCTGAAAGACACCCAAATCACTCATTTGTACCTTGACAGAAACAGCATTGGAGGAGAAGGAGCAAAGGCGCTAGCAGCTGTGCTGAAAGACACCCAAATCACTCATTTGTACCTTGACAGAAACAGCATTGGAGGAGAAGGAGCAAAGGCGCTAGCAGCTGTGCTGAAAGACACCCAAATCACTCATTTGTACCTTGACGGAAACAGCATTGGAGGAGAAGGAGCAAGGGCACTAGCAGCTGTGCTGGCAGGCACTCAAATCACTGCGCTAAACCTTGGAGAGAACAGCATTGGGCTCCATGGTTTTATTGCCGTGGCTAAAGCACTACCCCAATCAAAGATGCAACAAATCGTGCACGAGGGTTGGATAGGTGAAACTTTAGAGACGTTCTTGCCTAATTCAGATATTACAGAGCTGGACCTTAGCAAATACAACATTGGGATCGATGGTTTTGTTGCCCTGGCTAAAGCACTGCCTTACTCAAAGCTTGCGAAAATCAAGCTTGATGAGGGTTGGAAAGATATAGTTTTAGAGGCGTTCTTGCCTAATTCAGATATTACAGAGCTGGACCTTAACGGGCACGACGTTGACCTCGATGGTTTTGTTGCCATGGCTCAAGTGCTACCTTACTCAAAGCTTAAGAAAATCAACCTTGAGGGTTGGATAGGTAAAGCTTTAGAGGCGTTCCTGCCTAGTTCAGATATTACAGAGCTGGACCTTAGCTGCAACGGTATCGACGCTGAAGGTGCATGTGCGCTGGCAGTTGTGCTGAAAGACACCAAAATCATTCAGCTGGACCTTACCTGGAACAACATCGGAGACGAAGGAGCAAGGGCGCTAGCGAAGGTGCTAACTGACACCCAAGTCACTCATTTGTGCCTTATCAGGAACAGCATCGGAGATGAAGGAGCAAGGGCGCTAGCAGCTGTGCTTAAAGACACCAAAATCACCACTCTGAATCTTTGCTATAACGACATCGGAACCGAGGGGGCAAGGGTGCTAGCAGCTGTGATGAAAGACGCCAAAATCATTCAACTGGACCTTACCTGGAACAACATCGGCGACGAAGGAGCAAGAGCTCTAGTGAAGGTGCTGGCTGACACCCAAATCACTCATCTTTACCTTGGTGGAAACAGCATCGGAGATGAGGGAGCGAGGGCGCTAGCCAAGGTTCTGGCAAGAACCAAAATCATTCAGCTAGACCTTGTTGGTAACAGCATTGGGCTCGATGGTTTTGTTGCCATGGCTCAAGCACTACCTCACTCAAAGCTTGCGAAAATCAAGCTTAAGGAGGGTTGGAAAGATATAGCTTTAAAGGCGTTCTTGCCTAATTCAGATAGTACCGAGCTGGACCTTAGCCGCAACGGTCTCGGCGCTGAAGGCGCATGGGCGGTAGCAGTTGTGCTGAAAGACACCAAAATCACCGCGCTGAATCTTTGCTATAACGACATCGGAACCGAGGGAGCAAGGGTGCTAGCGAAGGTGCTGGCTGACACCCAAATCACTCATCTTTACCTTGACGGAAACAGCATCGGAGATCAAGGAGCGAGGGCGCTTGCAGCTGTGCTGAAAGACACTAAAATCACCGCGCTGAATCTTTGCCATAACGACATCGGAGACGAAGGAGCAAGGACGCTAGCGGAGGAGCTAGCTGACTCCCAAATCACTGATCTGGATCTTGCCCATAACGAAATCACCGATGAGGGAGCATGTGAGCTAGCGAAGGTGCTAGGAGACACCCAGATCACTGAGCTCAACCTTAGCAACAATAGCATCGGAGCCAAAGGGGCCAAGGCGTTAGCAGACGTGCTGCCAGACACTAAAATCACTCCACAGCATCAGAGACTAAGGAGCAAGGGCGTTGGCAAACGCTCTTGAGATAAAATTTTTTCTTTTAAAAAAACAAAACTTTAATTTACAGTCGGAGCAGTGATGAAAAAAACAGGAGATTTTGTATGAAAACGGCTCTATTAGTTATTGGTTTATCGGTAAGTTGCATATTATTAGGTAAGCCACTTGACAGGCAAGAGTTAATATCTCATCAATCGAATATCATCGATCACTCAAATATTGGCCCTAACTTAGTTATATCCTTACTTGTAAGAGGCGCAGCTTACTTAGAAAATGGAGAAATAGCACAAGCAACGGATGACTTAAATGCAGCAAAAAACCTCGTTTCTCGACTACCCGCAGCTAACCAATCCTTTGCTCTAGAGAATATTCAAATTCTCTCGGGTTACATCAATAAACACTGTGCCACGAAATCTACGCATGCAATTTTACAATGCTCGCTAAGTGAAAATTTTGCGGAATTGTATACAGTCGAGTATTGGGAATGCAATCGTTGCAGTAATATATTCTTAAGCAGACCAACCCAATGCGGCTGTGGATCCATTTCATTTGCCAGGAAGTACTCTTCTACAGATGCTGCGATTTAACCCTTTAAAATGGACGATGCTACCCTTAGTATTCATTAGTCTGGGGTGTTGCTTCTACTTGCAACAAACACACATGATCGATGCATTTCTTGAGTACGTGCTCATTCGCAATGGAGGCGTTTATGTCCTTGAGGGGGTTAAGCCCATGATTGAATTTGAACTGACAGGCACTAATTACTCCTTACCTTACTTATCTCGA
Source organism: Chlamydiales bacterium (assembly GCA_024233455.1). Taxonomy (GTDB): domain Bacteria; phylum Chlamydiota; class Chlamydiia; order Chlamydiales; family JACKPQ01; genus JACKPP01. The sequence continues at coordinate 815,258 of JACKPP010000001.1, read as the reverse complement.
AATGCTCCATATCATCTTAACCGCTCGAAAAAAATGTGGCAATTTTGGAAAGATGCTGAAAAACGTAGATCAAAAAATCCTAATTTTTCCTTCATTGAACGAACAGCTTTTCCCGCTCAGATCACATCGCATTTTTTCATTAACAGGAAAGCCATCGCTGAGGTTTTGAGCATGTATCAAGATGCATTTAGCAAAGTGGAGGGATTTACTTCTCCCGCCAAGCTCGCTGACGAATTTGAAGCCGAAAACTCAATGTTTTGGAATGTTGTTTTGCAGGACCACTACTTTTTAGGTCTCTTATTTGGTTATGGACAGGGCAACTCAAATTATTATCTGCAATCCAAATCTAATGACCAGACTGCCAGTATCCCTCATATTCATGCTTTAATTAAAAAAAATGTCGATTTGTCTGACCTACCCATTCCCAATTTTAGGCACTTAGAATCCGACAAGCGCATGGTGGAATATTATTGCGACGCTAAAAAACGTATTTTACAAGCCTATCGGGACAAACCATTTATTACCGCTGCCAAAGAAGTTTTCTCCCAGTCTTAGAAAGAATAATGGCCAGGTCAAAAAAACAAATCTCACAATTATTTATCTTTGAATTCAAAAGGAAAGGGCAGCCCTGATAAAATAACCTAATGACGCTTAGCCTGCTTCCGCCTCGTTTTATAAGCCGTGGCTCTATCTGCGATTTTTTTTGGTTTTCCCCTTCTTTTGGGAGGATTTTTCTTGGCAGATTTTTTGGGCGTCTTATGGGGAGTTTTGCGTGCTTGAACAGACTCCTTTTTATTCAAGTGGTAATCTTGACTGGATTTTCGCCTATTGACCCAATCTAGCAAATGGGATGGATTTATATTAATGCCCGCATTCCTTAACTCTTTGATAATACTTGGGGCTACTTGACCATCCTGACTTGCATCTGTTATGTGGTCCAAAAAGCTTGCTGCAAGCTTGCGGTACGACATAAACGAGGCGAGGAACGCTTTGACCTCCCTACATCGGCGCTTACATATTATGCTCACCCTGGTTTGCTTGATGTAGAACACTCCAGACTCATAAGCTAACTGACTCCTGATTGATTTTTTTGGCAAGCCGATGACCGGCTTTTCTATGGGGATATCGACTGGAAGCCGGATCTTATCACTGCAATTGGGTTGCATAGTTGTAATGCGACGAGTTTGAAATTGTTCAATCTGAAACCCTTCAGATTTTAATTGGTAAATATCAGTATTAGAAAGCTTGGATGGGAGAGCCAGCTTTGAGCGATCGTTAAAGCGATCGGCTGCCAGCATACGCAAAGCCCCTGCTGAAGCCGCAATAAACTGCCGCTGTTTTATTTTTCCTCTCCTAGCTGGCATAGTATGTATTGGTTCCCTGGTTTTATGGGAAACAGATGCACTACTCCCTCTGAAATAAGTTGTTATTATCTGTTTACCTTTCTCGGAAAGGATGACGGACAGGCCAGTAGCTTTACTGTAGAAACGTCTGCCTCTACAGGTAATCGAAACCTCCCCATTACAAAGTGCTTCACAAACATGCGCCAAGGAGATGCATCGCTCTTGCATACGTTGGATGGCATGAGCAGAAAGCACGTTTTGCTTGAGGATTTTCTGAGCAAGAAGTAGAGCTTTAGGGTTGCTCAGGATATCTGGAGTTGAATGCACTACAGTAACGGCTCTAGGCATCTTTAGACAGCTGTAAGAATTGTCTTGCCCTTTTGATCGCCTAGCTTCAGACATGCTTATAGCGCGCTCTTTTAAAATAATTTTATTTGTTGCGTGAGGGACTTGCCAGATAGCAGTTTTTTCCAGCGAATACGTACGCACATCTTTGACCGACTGTTTCACTCTTGCTAAGAAGGCTGCATTTCTTTTATCAACACCAAGCCCTGTTAAGTTGTGGCAACCAGCAAACGCTTGAATAAGATTTGACTCAATATCCTCTAAGGTACCAAAATCGTTTGAGCGCAGATCTAGGATACGTAATCTCTTTGCTTGTTGAATTCCATCAAATAAACAAGCTACTCGTAAATCTGTCCAGTTGGATGCACTAAGGCCAAATGCTTCTAATTTTCCGATTCTTAAGAGATTTCTAATTGCGATAGCATCATCCATTGTGAGGTGCCGAACGCGCAGACATAGGGATTTTATTTCAGATAGGTGGCTAACCAAGCTTACTAAGGCACCCTCTTTATGATTATGGACTGTAATTTTAAGATGCCTAAGATGTGGATTTGCACCAAGTCCTTGTTGTAAAATAGAAGAACCACGTTCATTCAGTGTCGCAAAATGGAGATTGAGGTGAACCCAATTCGTTTTTTTCATAATAGTCTTTAAAGCCGCTAGGCCGTTTCCGTTGAGCACGTCAAATCCGATGACTAGAATGCGTAAACTGTCAGATTTTAAAATGGCTTCTGAGATAGCCTTTAGCTCCCTACCTCCAAATGTGTTTCCCAAAATATTGAGTGATGCAAGAGCAGGTTGCTTAAGGCTGGTTAACACGAAGGGCAAGTTACAAGCTCTTAGGTTCCAGTTATAAAAATTTGCGCTCGTGATACGGTTTTGATCATGAACTCCTGAGACCCGTGTGCGCATTTTTAATACCCTCTGAAGATTTTGGATTGAAGCTTAAAGGGCTAATTCAAAGAACACAACGCATTTTTTTTAACGGTTGCATAACTTGACCCAATTCTTAATTTGAAAGTAGTGGATTTCTGGGATGATGGTTCCCCGGAAGTCTACCCCACTAGGCCCCAAGAAATACAAAGCCAGGGCGGATCACTGAGAGCAACTGGCAGATTAAACCACCAAGAGGCGTATAATCAAAAAAAATTTCACCTTTATATCTCCTCTTGTTATGGTATAATGGTTTTTCCTTATGTGTAATACCATTGCTGCTATTGCTACGCCTCCCGGAGAAGGAGGCATCGCTGTTATCCGAATTTCAGGACCCGAAAGCCTGAAAATTGCCAATGCGGTGTTTTCAAAAAATATCTATTTATTTAAAAGCCATACTGCTCATTACGGCCATATCCAAAATGCTCAGGGTGAACTCATTGACCATGTTTTAGTGCTTCCTATGCTAGCTCCTAGGTCGTATACAGGAGAGGATGTAGTCGAAATTCATTGCCATGGCGGTTTGATGGCGACCAAAGTTTTAAAAACAATTTTAGATGCCGGAGCTTCTCCCGCAGGTCCTGGAGAATTCACCTACCGCGCCTACATCAATGGAAAAATGGATCTGGCCCAAGCTGAGGCAGTTCAAGCCCTCATCGGTGCTAAAAATGAACTGGCGCTCAAAGCTGCCAATGCTCAGTTGGAAGGTGCCCTATCCCAAAAAATCGAAAATTTTCAAAAACAGCTAGCGGATACCGCAGCTATTTTAGAAGCATGGGTCGACTTTCCGGAAGAAGGTCTCGAATTTGCCTCTCTTGAAGAGACGATTGCCAATTTAGAGACCATCCAGACTTCTATGCACGCACTGAATGCAAGTTTTCATGACGGCAAGATCATATCGCAGGGTTTAAGTTTGTGTCTGGTCGGCTCTCCCAATGTGGGGAAATCTTCTCTCATGAATTTGCTGCTGGGAAAAGACCGCGCTATTGTCACGCATTTACCGGGTACTACTCGTGACACCCTCGAAGATGACCTCAAAATCGGTGGATTGCATTTTCGTCTGATTGATACAGCCGGTATGCGCGTGACAGATGAGCTGATCGAAAAAGAAGGGATTAAACGCTCTCAAAAAGCCCTTGAGCAAGCCGATCTTATTTTATTCGTGCTAGATACCACGCGTCCGCTCCAAAGCGAGGAAAAAGAACTTTTCCAAACGCTAGATCCGAAAAAAACGCTACTTATCTGGAATAAAATCGATGTAAAGCCAATAAATGTTGCAAAAAGCAACTTTCCCTTTACTACTCAGCTGTCAGCAAAAACCGGACAGGGTTTAGAAGATCTAAAAGCCCTTATTGAAGCTGCTGTCTGGAAAAATGGAGCGCCATCGAAAGAAGAAATTATTCTCACCCAGCAGCGTCACGCAACGGCACTTGGAGATGCTCTTTTGGCCCTATCCGCACTTGTCAATGGCTTAAAATCGCAGATCTCTCCTGAATTTCTCTCCTCTGATATGCGCGCCTGTTTACTGGCCCTCTCTCAAATCCGGGGAACCGACATCACCGAGGACATTTTGAGTGCGATTTTTTCAAAATTCTGTGTGGGTAAATGAAAAAACAAAAGCGGGCTCAGATTGTGCGTCACCACTTAGAAGCGCTTTTTCCTGATCCCCCTATCCCCCTTAACCACAAAGACCCCTTCACTCTCTTAGTGGCCGTCATCCTCTCGGCGCAATGCACAGATGCGCGAGTCAACTTGGTGACTCCCCAATTGTTTGAAGTTGCCGATACTCCTCAAAAAATGGCAAAGCTTCCTGTAGATACATTGCAAACACTAATTCAAACCTGCGGATTAAGCAATACCAAAGCCAAAAATTTAAAAGCCATGGCACAAATTTTGATCGATAATTTCGATGGTCAAGTTCCACCATCAATTGCCGAAATGAAAAAGTTGCCGGGGGTAGGTCAAAAAACAGCTTCCGTGGTACTAGCACAAGCTTTTGGAAAACCGGCAATCGGAGTAGACACACACATACTGCGCTGTGCCAAAAGGTGGGGCTTGACTCAACACACCGATCCATCTGATGTCGAAGAAGATTTAAAAAAACTCTATCCGAAAAATATTTGGAGACTGATTCATCTGCAGATGATCTACTACGCTCGCAAATATTGCCCTGCCAGGGGGCACATTGTTGAAAATTGCCCCATTTGCCATGAATTAGATCGGATGTAAAGCAGTTTTACATCCCATCTTTTGTCCCATAAACCCTCGTACTTCGATCTTTTCTGCGGAGTACTTAAGCAGATCATCTGCAAACTGAATGCGCCCTTTTTCAAAGAGCAAGAGCATACACGATCCCCCAAACTCAAAGTAACCTTTCTCTGCACCCTTTTCGACCATTGAATTTTCAGTGTAGGTTTGCACAATGCTCCCCACATTGGTGGCGCCCACTTCGATGCATTGCACGGCACCAAACTCATCGCTTTTAAGCTCGGTGATCACCCGTTTATTTTCATGCAGTATGTTGATATTGCGCTTTAAGGCAATCGGACTAACCGAGTAGAGCGGGCCGTTGATCAAATGGGGGGTTCCAGCCTTGCATGCAAAAGGAAAGTGGAACCGGTGATAATCCACCGGGCATAGCCTGGCGATCACCAAACAACCATCGGAATATTTCTCGGCCAGAGCTTGATTCTGCAAAAGCTCTCTTAAATTAAAAAACTTTCCCTTCACCCAAATGCCATCTGCCAGACTTAAATCAGGAAAGACTAAGTACCGGCCATCAGCTGGCAATACCGCCCCTTCACTAAGAGGTCTTGCACCAGCTTTTAACTTGCGCGTGAAAAAGTCATTAAATGATGTATAATCGGAAATATTTTGAGCAAATTCGCTGCTGTCTACCTGAAATTTTTCGATAAATGGCCGAATCTTTATTTTCGATTGAGGACGCTTTTGCAACCAACCATAAAATCTGGAAAAAAGAGCGTTTTTTGCCACCAGCGGTAAAAGTATTCGGCCTAGTGCATTTTGATAGAGAAAGCGCAAAAAGAAACCGCCATAGACAGCTTCCGTCTGCATTATTTGCGTCAATCGATCAAAATAGCGAATGTGCATCATCGTTTCATATTTTTAGTTGATATTCCTTATACTTTCCAGCAAAGAGTTTTTGGTAAAACTCTTGAGGAGAGTCTGGGATAGGTAATTTTTCTTGATGATCAAAGATATCATCTTCTAAGCCCTGATCTTCCATTACATACCCTTTCCATTCCTCATTATGACGGTACATGACAAGCGCAAAAGACCGAGGCAAACCTTCTTCCGGATTGTAAACTGCTTGAACAGTGAAATAGGGGCGATTTAACCCATCCACACCGCGGGTGGGTCCTTGATCGGTATGCTGATAGGTAAGGCAATGAGCAAATTGAGCAATATTTTTGACTCGTAACCGGTCAAATTGTGATCGTCCTATGGATTCAATCACTTGATTCCACGCATTATGAGCGGGAGAGGCTGTGGCTGTTGTCATGACAAATATATATTTTAAAGGTTAAAGATTTAAATGTACTCCTAGATGTGTTAGACTTGGCTATGCACCTAGAAACTAGATCTATGGTATCATAGGTGGTATTGTAAAACCAGGGAATCATCGTATGTTTGGCTTAATGAAGAAAATTTTTGGAACCGATCAATCTAGAACTGTAAAGCGTTACGCTAAAGTAATTAAAGACATCAATAGAATAGAAGAACAACTCCAAAAACTTTCAGATGATGAGCTAAAAGCCAAAACGCAAGAGTTTAAGAAAAGATTATCTGACGGGGCCAGCATCGATAGTTTAATGCCTGAGGCCTATGCTGTCGTGAAAAATACTTGCCGGCGTCTTTGCGGCACAGACATCCATGTAAGCGGCTACAACCAAAAATGGGACATGGTTCCCTACGACGTCCAGTTGGTAGGAGCCATTGCCATGCACAACGGCGCGATCTCCGAGATGCATACTGGTGAGGGTAAAACTCTAACCGCTTCTATGCCTCTTTATCTACACGCTCTAACAGGCAAACCAGTACACTTGGTCACAGTGAATGATTATCTAGCGCAACGTGACTGCGATTGGGTGGGTTCCATTTTTCGTTGGCACGGTTTAGAGGTAAAAGCGCTCATTAACGCCACACCACCAGAAGAACGTCATGACGTTTATCAAGCTGATATTGTCTATGGTACAGCCTCCGAATTTGGCTTTGACTACTTGCGCGACAATTCTATGGCCCATAGTAAAGATGAACAAGTGCAACGCGGCTACTACTTTGCCATTATCGATGAGGTCGACTCCATTCTGATCGATGAGGCGCGCACACCTTTAATCATCTCTGGTCCAACTTCAGGATCACGCCAAATGTACGACCAGCTTAAAAGCCCAGTTGATCGCATCGTACGTATGCAACGGGATCACTGCAATCGTCTGGCCACAGAAGCGCGTAATACATTTGAAGAGCTTGGGCTTATTACTGACCAGGAAGCTCCCAAATTACCTAAAGAGGAAAAAACCAAAGCTGATCAGGCGTTTAAAAAACTGTGGCTAGTTAGCAAAGGTACCCCACGGAATAAAGTTTTGAAACGCCTAAAGGAAAATCCTTCAATTCGCGCCGAGCTTGAAAAAATTGAAACTTATTTCCACGCCGATTCTAATAAGGAGGAGCGTCATGATACTTTGGCTGAATTGTATATTATCATCGATGAGCGCAGCAACGAGTACGAACTGACTGATCGAGGCATTCAGGCATCAGCTGACATGAATCAATCTGAAATGCTGGGAGATAATTTTGTGATGCTCGATCTCGGGCATGAATACGCCCTCATTGAGCAAGACAGCGCACTTTCAGAAGAAGATAAACTCAAGAAAAAAGTCGCGGTGCGTGAAGAAGATGCCAACCGTAAGGAACGCGCTCATAATTTGCGACAGCTCATGCGTGCGCATTTGCTGATGGAAAAAGACGTCGACTACATCATTCAAGACAGCAAAATCGTCATCATCGACGAAAATACCGGCCGCCCTCAACCCGGTCGTCGTTTTTCTGATGGGCTGCACCAAGCCATCGAAGCAAAAGAAGGTGTAGCCATCCAGCAAGAGACGCAAACTTACGCTACAATTACCCTTCAAAACTACTTCCGCATGTACGACCATTTAGCTGGTATGACTGGAACTGCACTTACAGAAGCTGGCGAATTTAAGCAAATCTACGGCTTAGATGTTCTCGAAATCCCCACCTATAAGCCTTGTAAGCGCATCGATGGCGATGACTTAGTTTACATGACTGAACGGGAAAAATACAATGCCTTGGTCACTGACATTAAAGCCAAACATGAGGAAGGTCGCCCCATCCTTATCGGGACAGAGTCGGTTGAAGTGTCAGAAAAACTTGCTCGTATTTTACGCCAAAATAAGCTCCCTCACACTATTCTCAACGCTAAAAATCACGCCAAAGAAGCTGAAATTATCGCCGATGCCGGAAAAAAAGGCGCCATCACAGTTGCCACGAACATGGCCGGTAGAGGTACAGACATCAAACTCACCGAAGAGGTGAAAGCTGTCGGTGGACTCCACGTTATTGGCACCACCCGCCACCATTCACGTCGTATCGACCGTCAACTGCGCGGACGTAGCGGCAGACTCGGTGACCCGGGCTCTTCTCAGTTCTACGTCTCATTTGAAGATGAACTCATGCGCTTATTTACATCTCCACGCCTCACTCAGTTCCTCCAACGCTTCCGTCCTCCAGAAGGTGAGCCCATCTCCGCCAAAGTGCTGAACCGATCCATCGAAACCGCTCAAAAACGGATCGAGCAGCGCAACTACTCTATCCGCAAGCACACACTTGAATACGACGATGTAATGAATAGGCAGCGCCAAGAAGCTTACGGCTTTAGAAATGATGTACTCCACAGCGATAACCCGATAGAGTTGGCGTTTGAAACATTGGAAATTCTCATCGAATCAAACCAAGAACACCTTCAGGGAGATGCTCTTACCGAATGGCTGATCACGCATTTCCCCATCTCCTTTGAAAACTCCACTAACTACGTTGAAACCGCTATCAATGCTTTCAAACACAAGCTCGACTACCAAGCAAGGCTGATTGCATCTGTCCAGGCTCTTTCCCAAAAAGATATTGATCCCATTCCCGTCTTAAACGATATCATATGTGGTCTTATGCTTCATCACATCGACAAGCACTGGCAAGAGCACTTGCTACACATCGATCACTTACGCGATGAAGTTGGAATGCGCGCTGTAGCCCAACGCGACCCTCTTCTTGAGTTCAAACACGAAGCCTTTGCCCTCTTTGCCGATTTTAGCGAGCAAGTGCGCACTGAGATAGCCCACGCGCTGTTTAAGTTTGAGATGGCTCCTCCTCAAAACCCACAAGTACACGATGCCATTTTAAAACTGCAAGCCCAGCAAAAAACCTACTTCAGCATCGCCGGCAGCTAAATTCTATGACTCACAAACACTGAATCAAGAAGAGCTAAAGAAATACTGCGAAAAATATTCACATCAAAAGAAGCAGCTTGTGTTAATTGGCCTCAATTTCAATACCAGTGAGCGCAATATTTCTGATTGGAAGTGCAAAGTCCTAAGCCCTTCTTGCGAGCTGCTGCAAGAGCTGCATTCTGCAAATCATAGCGAGTAATTATCCTATTTGCTAGACTCTCCGTCAAAGTTATCAAACAAAATGGAATTTTATGCGTGTTACATCGGTTCGAAATATTATCGACAACAAACCGCTTCGCTACGTTGCTGTGGTGGCTATTGCCTTGGCTGTGTTCGCGATCATATCTATATGCTTGCATCGCAGGACAACACTTTCAACAAATGTGTCTCCTAAAGTAAATGATCCAGACGTTACCAAGTCACAATCCAAAGGCCTACCACATGCAATAGCTACAGTTTTTACCAGCCGCGATTCAAGGACCGACTCTGAACTACTAGAATGGCTAGGCCTCGATTCAATAACCGACTCTCAAATACCAGAAGAGCTAGGCTGCGATTCAAGGACCGTCTCTGAAATACCAGAAGAGCTATGCTGCGATTTAATGACCGACTCTGAAATACTAGAATGGCTGGGCCTCGATTCAAGGACCGACCCTGAAATACGAGAAAAGCTAGGCATCCCGGAAGTACAGCTAATTGATGCTGACTTTGAACCCACACATACTGATACTCCGTTGAGCGCAAAGCCAATGTAAACATGATCACAGCTACAGTATTTATTTGCTGCAAATGGTGTTAGGCGTCTTCTTGTGGCTTAAGGCCACGCAGACCAAAGTAGACCAAAGGAAGCGATGTGAGCGCATAAATGAACCATTTTTTGGCGTTCCACTGGAGTGTGAGCACTCCATCATCGGAAAAGAAAAATAGCAGTAATCCTAATGTGAGCAGTTGAGCACCAACGGCTAAAAGCAGCAGAGGCCAAATGTCTTTATTTTTAGAAACAGTTTCCTCTTGCGGCGGGGCTGAGCGAGGCGTGGAATCTTCGTAAGCGGATAAAAGTGAGCTTTTGTTTTCAGGAAAAATCGGAGCAGTTTGTTCCAGCGTGGGCTCAGCCAGAGGCGGCGAGGCGTCAAAAGTAAATTCGGAAAGTTTAGGCTCTCTTTTTACCGATTGTCGACTATAGGGTGGTTTGTAAAGAGAGGCTAGACTATCCTCTAGAGATTGTTCTCTAAAAAGGGGATCGTCAAATTCTTGCTGCGTTGCAGTGGGTGATTCAAAATTATTTTCATTCTCAAAATCAAATTCCATTGCGTAACCTTCCTACAATTGTAACAATAGCGGAAGTGGCCTTAATCTCGCAAGTACGTTAAAATGCGAAATTAGCGCGGGAGTTAAAATGACACAAGAAAAAATGAAATTTGATGTCGCAGTGATTGGTGCCGGCCCTGGAGGTTATGTGGCAGCAATTAGGGCAGCGCAAGCTGGAAAATCAGTGGCATTGGTAGAGAAAAATTATCTGGGCGGAACCTGCTTGAATGTTGGTTGCATTCCGACCAAAACATTACTTGCAAATACCACCGTTTTGCATAAAGTGCGCACTGCTAAAGATTTTGGAATTGTCACCGGAGCAGTGTCTTTTGACTATAGCCAAATGAAGGCGCGCAAAGACAAGGTGGTAGAAAGCATCCGAACCAGCTTGGGCGGATTAATCAAAGCCAATAAAATCGAAGTGATAAACGGTGCTGCAGAATTTATCTCTCCCAAAGAATTAAAAATTACCGGCCAAGAAAAGCGCATTATTCAGGCGGATAAAATAATTATTGCCACAGGTTCAGAACCATTAGATATTCCTGCTTTTCCTTGTGATCATAAACGCATTTTAAATTCTACATCTGTACTGGAACTGACCCAATTACCCAAATCCATTGCCATCATCGGTGGAGGCTATATCGGTTGCGAATTTGCCTCGCTTTTTGCAGAACTGGATGTCAAAGTCACTATCTTTGAGGCGATGCCAAGTATTGTGGCACTGCAAGGAAAAACGATTTCTGATGCCTTGACCAAAGCCTTTCAGAAAAAAGGGATCGTCCTGCAACTAGGCGTCAAAGTATCCAGCATTGACTCGAAAAGTGACGGAGTAAAAGTGCATCTAGAAGGCGGCACGGAAGCTACCTTTGATTTAGCACTGATTGCCGTAGGGCGTAAAATCACATCTGCAGGACTTGGGCTAAAAAAAGCCGGAGTTAAAACAAGCCCGCGCGGGGCCATTGAAGTAAATGAAAAAATGGAGACCAATGTGCCAGGCATTTACGCTATCGGAGATGTCACAGGCATTGCCATGTTAGCACATGTTGCCAGCCATCAAGGGATTGTTGCTGCTGATAATGCAATCGGCAATACTAGTGCTATGCACTACCACGCAGTTCCAGCGGTGATTTTTACCCATCCCGAAATTGCCACTGTAGGCATGACACTGGAAGAGGCTAAAGAAAAAGGCTACGATGCAAAAGTGGGATCCTTCCCTTTTCAGGCCCTTGGAAAAGCGCAAGCGGCTATGGAAACTGAAGGATTTGCTCAAATCATCATAGATAAGCCCACGCAAGCTATTTTAGGTGCCCAGGTTGTCGGTCATGAAGCGTCAGCACTCATTGCCGAAATGGCCATCGCTATCAACAATGAGCTAACGCTTGAATGTATCACCGAAACCATCCATGCTCACCCAACTGTTGCCGAAAGTTGGCTAGAAGCCGCTTTGATCGCCGGTGATACCCCCATCCATTTTCCACCGAGGAGACGATGAGCCAAGAACTTTTTGATGCCAAACCCAAACTCAATCGCCTGCCAAGCAATCCCGATCAGAGTGCCAAAGGGCGTTTTCCCAAATGGCTCCACCGCAAATTACCGCGTGGAGGCACACTTTCTGAAACAAACGACATTGTTAAAACTTCAAGGCTCAGTACCGTTTGCGAAGAAGCTAAATGCCCTAACCGGCTCGAGTGCTATTCTAAAAAAACGGCCACGTTCTTAGCTTTAGGTAGCGCCTGCACCAGGGCATGCGGATTTTGTGACATTGACTTTACCAAAAATCCGCTACCTCCAGAAGTTGACGAGCCTCAGCGCATCGCCCAATCTGCAAGAGCGCTCGGATTAAAGCACGTCGTAATTACCATGGTGGCAAGAGATGATCTTCCTGATCAAGGTGCAGAACATATTGCCAAGATTATCCGCGCTATCCGTAGCGATAGCCCGCTATCTACAATTGAGGTGCTGACATCGGATTATTGTGGCAATTGGGACGCTTTAAACATTGTTTTAAGTGAGAAACCCGAGGTATTTAACCACAACATCGAAACCGTGCGCGAGCTAACGCCACGCGTGCGACACAAAGCCACTTATGAACGTACGCTGCAAGTTTTAGATCACGCCAAACGCTCCAACAAATCCTCTTTTGTAAAATCGGGACTGATGGTGGGCTTAGGCGAGAGCGAAGAACAAGTGCAACAGACCCTGCAAGATTTACACACCGTCGGCTGCGATATCGTCACCATCGGACAATATCTCCAAGCTTCAAAAAATAAGCTGGTCGTCAAGTCGTTTGTCACACCGGAACAATTTAACGCCTACCGTATCTATGGGGAGGCAATCGGCATCGGTAATGTTTACAGCGGCCCCTTTGTCCGCTCCAGCTACAATGCTGACCTATTGAAAGATAGTGCGATGCTCAAAAGAAAGGGTTGATCATGGAAAATGAATCTATTCCTCTACTCGACGCCATCGACATGGAGATTCTTATGCATCGAGAAGCGCACTTTGGGGGCAATTTTGGAGTCATGATAGATTACTACGACCAAGAAGGCGTAGGTGTGATGCCCGATTTTGAAGAAAAACGGATTCGCGAGCTGGCCCACATCGAAAAAGAGTTAAGGCAAAATCTGGCTGATGTGATCTTACCTGAGCTGGCTCACCTGCGGGTAGAAATGTCAAAACAGCTCTACCAAGATCTGCGCGAAGTCTATGAACAAGAGCCCCCAAACCCCCATGCTGTCTTGATTAGCAATCTCATTCTGAGCGAAGAAGAAGATCCCCAAGAAGAAATGGAAGCATTAATCCACTGCGGGCAAGAAATCGTCCCCCTATTGATCGATCTTATTTCCAGTGAATCTTTCTATGATCCCCTTTACCCTGGCTATGGCAGATCTCCCATCTTTGCGGCCAAAATTCTAGGCCAGATCAAAGACGAAACAGCCATACCAGCTCTGTTTCAAGCTCTTGGGCAAGACAATTTCTTCACTGATGAGGCCATTATCCAAGCGATTCGGGCTATCGGTGATAAATCTAAAGTTTTTTTAATCAAAGCCTTAAAACATCAGCCCTACTCTAAAAATAACGAGCACGCGGCCATCTGCCTAATGGAATTTTCTGAGGATCCGGAGATTGCCCAAACCTGTTTGGAACTATTAAAAGATCCAGCAGTTATCAAACGAGAATCTCTGGCGACATATCTCGTTTTTGGATGTGCTGGTTTAGAGCAGGACTTTGACCGTCAAGAATTTAAAAAAATTATGGACGGCTTAAATGAAAAATCAGAGCTTTATCTTGAAATGAAAAGCGTCTGCTCTAATTGGAATAAATCAAACTAAACTTGATTTTGAGATAATTATGCTTTATTTGTAATGAATACAAATAAGTATAATTATATGCGTAAAAATCCAATAAAATCGAAAAATAAATCTTTGACCGACAAAGTCGCGGCCATTATCCTGGCCGGAGGTGAGGGCACAAGGCTATACCCACTCACCCTATCTCGCTGCAAACCAGCTGTTTCATTTGGAGGGACCTACCGTCTCATCGACATTCCCATCTCCAATGCGCTTAACGCCAGATTGGGACATATTTTTATCTTAAGCCAATACTTAGCCAACAGCTTAAACCAGCATATTTCAGAAACCTACCGGTTAGACCCCTTTCAAGGGGCCATCATTGAAATGCTGAGCCCTGAAGATCGTGCCGGAAAGAAAATTTGGTACGAAGGCACTGCTGACGCCGTACGCAAAAACCTCGCTTATTTGCTAGAATTCGATATCGATTATTTTGTCATCTTATCTGGTGATCAGCTCTACAACATGGATTTACTTGACCTGGTAGGTTTTGCCAAAGAGACCGGCGCCGACCTTACCGTTGCAACGCTTCCTGTATGTAAAACCGATGCTAAACGGATGGGCCTTATGCAAATCGACTCTAAACACCGTATTACCGACTTTTACGAAAAGCCACAAAAAGACTCCCTATTAGACACATTTGAGCTAGACAAAAAACTTTTGGAAGGAAATGAGCCCTGCTACTTAGGTTCGATGGGTATTTACGTCTTCAAACGCCAAGCTTTGGTCGATCTTTTGACTGAACATGACGGCATTGATTTTGGCAAACACCTCATTCCAGCACAAATTAAGAAAGGCAATACCTTTGCTTATTTTTATCGCGGCTATTGGGAAGACATCGGCACCATCGCCTCCTACTATGATGCCAATTTGGCCCTGACCACCCAGACCTTAGCACTGGATCTATATGATGAGACCAACCCTATCTACGCCCATCCTCAACATTTACCATCGCCGGTGATTGAAAACACCCGTATCAAAGATTCTATCATTGGGCAAGGGTCGGTCATTGAGGCCTCCGAAATCACACACAGCCTGATTGGCCTTAGAGCTGTCATCGGCTCTGGCACTACTATCCATGACTCGATCATTATCGGCAATCAGTTCTACGCCTCTCCCGATCAGCGGCAAGAGGATCTACCACCCAAATTCTGTATTGGTAAAAATTGTCAAATCGAACGTGCTATCATCGATGAGCACACCCAAATTGGCGATAATGTAAAGCTGATCAATAAAGACCATCTAGAAACCTACGATAGCGCTATCGTCTACATCCGCGATGGGATTATTGTCGTACCACCGGGAAGTATTATTCCAGATAACTTCGTACTTTAGTATACTACCATTATGACTGCAATTTGGGCACTGGCCGACCTTCACCTTCCTTTTGGTAATCCTGAAAAATCGATGGAGATTTTTGGGCCTGCATGGGAAAACTATACCGAAAAGATTCATGCCCATTGGCTAGCATGTATAAAGCCAGAAGATTTAGTTCTTTTGCCGGGCGATCTTTCCTGGGCCCATGATTTAGAAACTGCTCATAAAGATCTGGATTGGATAGACCGCCTACCCGGAACCAAACTTCTCATCCGTGGCAACCACGACTATTGGTGGCCTACACCTACCAAACTTAAAAACGCTCTGCCACAATCCATGCACTTTATTCAAAATAGCGCCTTTCAGTGGATGGATGTTTCGATCGGCGGCACCAGATTGTGGGATTGCGAGCATTTTTCTTGTAGCGATTTCATCGACTTCAAAGTCAATCCGGCCACCGGAGCCATCTCGCCTCCCGAAACTGATATCCACGCCATGCGCAAAATCTACGAGAGGGAGCTCCACCGCCTGCGCCTGAGCTTAGATCAGCTACATAAAGATGCCCATCTCAAAATCGTCATGACTCATTACCCGCCGGTGAGCCCTACTCTTGAACCCTCACCTGTGTCCGCTATTCTAGAAGAGTATGGCGTTGATGTTTGCGTCTTTGGGCACCTGCACAATCTGAAAAAAAATATCCCCGTTTTTGGCAATTTAAATGGGGTTGAATATATCTGCGTAGCTGGTGATTACATCGATTTTCAGCCGATCAAAATCGCGCCTCGCTAGTTGATGTAAAACTGCTTTACATGAGCTTGTATGTTGAACTTTAGGGCTGGAGTTGCGTGCTGACTAGACTCTTGAGATTTTGCAGTGCAATATCGGTGGGAAAGAATTTGGCATCCAAAGGCTGCCCTTCTCTTTTCTCTAACATATCACTGAGTACTTTCTCTTCTTTTTCTAAGTCAAGAGCGCAGAAGTAGTCGCGAACAATGGCTAGAAGATGCTGAAAGTCTTCTTCTGATTGTATCCATGAACTGACCTTATCGAGCAGGCTTTGAAAAGCCGATTTATCATCGAATATGATCAGCATGCGCAGCATTTCAAGACCCAGATCCACGTCGGGCTCTTCTTGCAATGCCTCAAATAGCCTATCGATCATGATCTTTGATTCTTCCACATCCGTTTCGAAGAGAATGCGCGCAAGTAGCAAGTCCAACCACCGCTTGTCTTCCACATAGGGATAAAAGGCATCAAGAATTTCCGAAGCCGACATGGCTTGATCACGGTTAATTTGATCTAAAATAAAATCGTAGAGGAAACTTTCTAAATCATGCGCGATAAAAGAAGTGACATAGTCGTAGACTTCTTCTGCAGGCACTCCCTCGTCTATCTGCGCATCCAAAATTTTTCCAAGCTCAAGAAGTTGATCTACAATCGATTCTAGGTTAGCTATGTCGTTTGAGTCGTAAAGATCGATCAGATGGTCCAACTCATCACAAAAAATAGATAGCGTCTGTTTTTTAGCGCAAAATCTGCGCCAGAGTTCAAATACGATAAGATAAACCTGGCCGTAGCGCAATTCATCGTGCGTTTCATCGGTTAAGCAATCGGTTAATTCCTCAGGAGCGTCACACTTTGCCGCATATAGCTTGAAAGCTTCTTGGTCTATTTGAATATCAAGCGCCTCGAGCTTAGCAAAAAGCTGCTCGTTGGAAAGCTTACGCTTGTCCTCAATTTGCCATGGCTCTATCGCAATCCCATGGTCATCGAGCCACTTAGACTTAAGAAAGTTATAAAAGGCTTTTCCGCGTAGTTCCATAATATCTATCTATGCTATAGTATTTCCATTATATGATACAGACATTTTTGTACAAATGGTTAAACCCAAGTAAATTTAAAAAGCAGTCTTTAACTTCCTCGAGCTTTACCTCGAATCGGAATAATGTTAAAAAAAAGCATAGTTTTTCTTTATTAGAGGTAGTCATTGCAATTAGCGTGTGTATGATGAGCTTTGGATTGTTATTTAGAGCAACTTCCCAACATATGCATAAGCAGCTGATAACTTTGAAGCAAATCGAAGCCCAACGCTTATTAGAGCTGAGCTATTTTGATATTTTGGATACTTGGATTCAAAAAGGGCGTTTTGATAATTGCAAAATTGAGTTGCCATCTTTTCAAAAATCAGTTTTTTCAAACGAGCCTATTACTTTTGAACGCTTAGTCACGCTAGGTAAAACATCTTCCAAAACTTCCACTCAACATGAACAGTGGAAAAAACTCACTTTTCAAGTAACTTACCCCCAGCTAAAAACCTCTGCTAAATATTATCTATTACTACACCAAAGTGAACCCAAAAGTTTGTAATTAATAAGCAATTTTTACTCCGCTAATAAGTTGTCAAATTTTTACTACAAAACAGATAAAACACATAGACAAAAAATTTGAATAAGTTGCATGTTGAGCTATATGAGTCATGCCCATTCATTTAAGCCTTTTATTAGTTCTAAAAAGGCGCCTCGCGAGTTTTCACTGCGCGCTACTATCCTTGGCATGCTGCTAGGTCTTTTATTTGGCGTTGGTAATGCCTATTTAGGGCTGAAGATCGGCTCTACAATTTCAGCTTCGATTCCTGCTGCGGTGATGTCCATGGCGATTTTGCGCGCGTTTTATCGCAATGTCTCTATTTTAGAGAATAATATCGTCCAAACGATAGCCGCAGTTGGCGAGGGTCTAGCCGCAGGCGTGATTTTTACGGTGCCCGCCCTTTTCTTTTTGGGCGACCTCCCCTCGATGAGCTATATTTTTTTATTGTCTATTTTGGGTGGTATTTTAGGCGTCCTGTTTATGATTCCCATGCGCCGCTATATCATTGTTAAAGAGCATGGCATTTTGCCGTTTCCTGAAGGCACGGCTTGCGCTGAAATTTTGAAAACGGGAGAGAAAAGTTTAAGCGGAGCGATCGTAGCGGGATGGGGTCTGGTGATCGGCGCAGCATACAAGCTCTGCTCCAGCTGCTTTTATTTTTGGAATGAAGTGGTGAATTTTGTGATTAAACCATTTCAGAGCACAGCTTTTAGTATGGATTGCACCCCAGCATTACTCGGAGTTGGCTATATTATTGGCCAACGCATTAGCGCTACGTTATTTGCCGGCGGCGCCATTGCCTGGTGGGTTTTGATTCCGTTAATTAAGCTCTTTGGAACTGGCACGGGTGTGATTAATCCAGGCACCATTCCGGTGAGTGCTATGAGCGCTGAGATGGTTTGGGAGGATTATATCCGTTATATCGGCGCCGGAGCTGTTGCCTATGGCGGTATTACCAGCTTATGCCGCATTTTTCCGCTGATTATTAAAACTGTTAAAGTGGGTTTTGGAGAGCTTTTTAAGGGTGTATTTACTACAAGCCACCTAGCGCGTACCGATCGTGATATTCCCATGCCTTTTTTGATTATTGGATCTTCGCTCGTTATTTTGTTTTTATGGCTGTTTCCAGGATTTCCGATGAATATCTTGACGATATTATTGCTAGTTATTCTGGGATTCTTTTTTGTTGCTGTCACCTCGATCACGGTGGGACTTGTAGGTAGTACCTCAAATCCAACCTCCGGCATGATTATTACAATTCTACTGATTACCTGTATTATTTTTGTAAGCCTTGGATGGACAGAACGTATTTATTTGATTGCCGCAATTACCATGGGATGTGTAGCAAGCGTTGCAGTTTGCCTTGCAGGAACAACCTCTCAAGATTTGAAAACGGGTTATATTCTTGGTGCAACACCCAGATCCCAGCAGATTGCTGAACTTTTGGGATTGCTTTTGCCAGCAGCTGCCATTGGCGGCACGCTGTATTTACTCAATAAAGCCTATGGTCTTGGATCTGCCCAGATGCCTGCACCTCAAGCCTCTTTAATGGCGATGATTGCCAAAGGAGTCATCACTGGTCAATTACCTTTTACGCTGGTTGTGGCGGGCCTTCTATTAGGCTTTGCAGCACATATGATGCATGTCTCTGTCTTGCCGTTTGCCATTGGTCTTTATCTTCCTCTTTCTCTTTCCACAGGTATTATGGCAGGGGGGCTAGTGCATGCGCTAATTCAGCGCACAAGTACTCCTGAAAAAATACAACAAGGGGTTTTAGCAGCATCGGGACTTGTTGCCGGTGATGCTTGCATGGGGGTAATTATTGCGCTGCTCGCTGTTTTGGGAGTCATCCCAGCCTCAAAGACTGGGATGTTAAACGATTTCTTTAGCCTTGGGCTTTATGCTCTTCTGGCTGTGGGTTTGAGTTATCTGGCACGTCGTGGTACTGCAAAGTAGATAGCATATTATCGTAGAGATAAAGGCGTAATGTGGATGTAAAGAAGTCACATATTAGCTTTTGCGGGGTTGTTTCAGCATTGGCCATTACAAAGGGTGCTGCCGTCTTATAATCTGCCAGTATTCCCTCAAGATTGGCCTGCAAGCCATTTCGGACCGAATAAACAAATGGGGCATTGTCCATCTGCATTTTCTGAATGAGTTGGAGTTCATCGTCTGAAGGAGCATGACAAGCTGCCATACCTGATAATAGAGGTTTTTGAAAGCTTGATTGACAGCTACGCTGATATGTTGAGTGGTATTCCCCATTTTTTTCAAAGCATTTCACCGCATATGATGCGGTTTGATAGCTTTGCTCTTGTGCATTGTCTGGAAGAATTTTATTTTTTAGTCCAGTTAAGTAGTCTTCAATCGTAATTTCAAGGTTGTTGCGTTTAAATTCAAGCGTGTATGTCGTACTAAGCTGTACATCGTTGTTAATGACGAAGGCATCGACTTTCATGTGCTTTAAATGCCCATTATCATATTCGACTGAGACAACTCGCACATCTGCATCGGGATCGATGGCCAGATTTATTTTTTCTAAATCATCAGATTGCATTGAGTCATTTGTGGTATTACTCTGACTGTCTTCAACCTTCGGCGGCACTGCGACTGGTGGCTCCGGTGGATTTGGTATGACCTGCACGTGGTGGTGCTTTGACTTCTTTTTTGAATGCTTAGATTTTGCAAAACAGTTAGTTGTGACTAATAAGGCCATCAAAACTATTAATAACTTTTTCATAAGTTTACTCCTTTTTTTTCAAACTCGCAGCGAGTATACTTGTAAGTAATGAAAATCGTCAAAAAACTTTCTTTTTCTTTGATCGAAGTGGGCCTGGCTCTGTTGTTGGCAGCAGTGATGGTTGCTCTGCTGCTATCCTCTTTTACACACTCTGTCAAAGTCAAAAAGCAGGTTGAGCATATTACAGCGGCTGTCCTTGAGCGGAAATTCATGCAAGAAAAATTAACGCAAATTTTTTCATCCATCCATTTGGATTCTCCTGATTTTATTTGCGCCGAGAACCGTTTAGTATTTGCTGCTGATCAAGACGTCGATATTGACCCCGATTTTTCTGGTTTGGTAAAAACAGTGCTTTTTCTAGAGCAGGGAAAGTTTAAGTTGCTCGTTAAGTCTTTGCAAGCAGATGAGAAAATACGCACGGAAACCCTTATGAAACATGTATCCGCTATCGACTGGGAGTTTTTGCCTCAGCCAGAGCCCGATGATTTTGGCAAAATGATGGTTAAATCTACCTGGTCAGAGACTGAAAAAGCGCTTCCCATAGCTGTCAGACTCACCCTCCATTTGGATGATGCTACCACCGTTCCGTTTGCCTTTTTTATCAACAGGCCAACCTTCGAGATGCCCCAATGAATGTGTTACCTTTCGTTTTGATTATTTTGGCACTCTTTGCAACTTTGAGCTCAACTCTACTTACCAAAGGGCGCTCTGTTGCTTTAGAACACAAGGCCTATAAAAGCTATATGGATGCAGAACGCTCGGCAAAAGCCTCTTTTATTCAAACGACTTATTCTAAGATTCCAGTCCCCAAAAATCCCCATAGAACAGCTGTAGAGCGCACGGCAAAACCATGCAAAAATTGGCGTCAACAAAGTGGGAAACGGGCCAAAGCTAGATTAAATATTTATGCCCTGCTCCAAAGTGAAGATCCTCCACCTCACCTGCAGAAGACATTCCTCTCCCTTATGGATGAGTTATATGCTAGGCTCCCGATTTACGTGGAGCTAAAAGCACAAGGACGCTTGAGTGCATTTTTCAATGAGTGGAAAAAAGCTAACAGCTTTGCTGACATCGCATTTGATGATCCTGATGAGTCTCTTCTTTTTTACAAGATCTGTAAAGGGTGTCATTGTTACGATACAGAACAGGGTCTGGGCTATCCTCCATTGGAGGATTTTATTTGTATTGAACGCTTAGGATCCAATAAGCCGATGCCCTGGCGTCTTGCTAGACCGCCTTTATTACGAGCTTATTTTGGGGATCTTGCTGGGGCCATCCTTTCTTTAGAGGCCGAAAATCAAGCTGAAAACCCAAAAAGCCAAAGCACGTTGACCAGAGAGGAGCTAGAGGACCTTCTAAAGATCCATCCTACTATTCCCAGAGATTTACTCAGCGATGCTGTAGGAAATTCCTCTGATACGGAAATCTTAGGTGCTAGTGATTTAACCCAAGTGCGCCATCTACTAATATAAAAGCAGCTCAGCTCCTTAGAGCTGGGCGATGCAGATGGGGCCAGAAGTCGGTGCCTATCTGATGTAGATAGAAACCAAATTTTGAGTTTGTTGGAGTATTAACCTGAGTTATTAAATTTATTAGAGGAGGGCAACTGCTCTTGCTTTAGGCAGTGTGATGATAAAAGTGGTGCCTTTACCAAAGGATGATTGTACATCTAGCGAGCCTTCATGTTTTTCTATAATGTTGCGCACGATCGAAAGACCAAGACCTGCCCCGCCGAGTTTACGCGAGTGAGACTTGGAAACGGTGTAAAACCTATCGAAGATGTGGTCGAGATCCTGCTCTGGAATACCCATACCTTTATCACTAATATAGGCAATGTAGTCGTCATCGGCTTCGCTAATCTTGAGCGTAATATTGGCTGGTGCTGACGAGTATTTCACCGCGTTTTCCAAAAGATTCATAATGGCCAGGTCGATAAGCGCAGAGTCAACGTTAACGATGAATGCATCTTTGGGACTATCGATGGTGATTTGCACCTCAGGATGCAGAGTGTGTAGCTGGTGTTGACAGTTTTCTAAAATAACCAGAAGATCTCGCTCTTCCAGGCAAGCTTGTGGCAGATTGTCAAGATCTGCTAATACCAGCAAATTCTTTACCAAAGCTGACATGCGATGGCAGTTGCGTACAATTTTATCGGTGATGTCTTCTAGCATCGACTCAGAAATTTCTGGTAAGTCATGTAGCATTTCGGCAAAGCCTTTGATGATGGTAATGGGTGTTCTAAGCTCATGCGAGGCATTGGCAATGAATTCTTTCCCCATTGTCAGTATTTTGTGATGTGTTGAGTTGTCTTGTATGATAAGGGCCACTCCCTGCAAGTTGCCAATAGGAACCGCAATAATGTCCAAATGCACTTTGTTTTCTTCGCCCACCGTAAAGGAATCAGTGAGTAGAGCGTGGTTCTGTACAGCAGCCTTGGCCAGTTCTTGGCATTTAGGCAGTGCCTCTGAGGGACGTTTGGTTTTAATTTCTCTAAAGTCCTTGCCTACTAGCTGTAATTTTGGCGTCCCCAGTAGCTTTGCCCCTTTCATATTGGCGTAGGTCACATTGAGTTCACAATCGACAATGATTACACCTTCAGAGAGCGACTCAATCACACAACTCGCTCTTTGCTTTTCGTTAGTAAGTTTTTCTTTAAGATCAGTGATTTCTTGGTTGAGGTCATTCAATGCCCGGGCAAAAACTGCAGCCTCGTGTCTTCCCGTGGCATCTACTTCAGGAAGCGTTTTGATTTTTCCATTGTGATAGTCGTTAACTGCTTTAAATAGCACATTGATTGGCCTGGAAAAAAATGTCAGCATCATCAAGCTTAGCACAAAAAATAGCAGCGAGAAAAATGCCCCACCACCAATATAAATTATACGAATATCGTTAATACTTAGTGGAACGGCTTTGTGGTCAAAAAAAACAACAATTTCAAAGATGGCATCGGCATATTCAAATGGGACCCGTGCTGAGGTTAGCATCGAGCGCGATTTTTCCCATACAGGTCGCTGCTGTCGGTGATTTTGCCTCCACGTCGAGTCAAATAACACTTGATCCTGGTGGCTTATTATTTGCATGCTCGAATAGGACTCTGCTTTAATTCTGGTAAGCTCGATCATCGCGCTTATGTTGCCGGCGGTGGTAATATCAGGAATCCATTGAGTTATTTCTTTTTTAACTTTATGTCGCACAAATATTTCTACGAACTTATTAATCGACAAAAAATAAGCTCCGAAAAGAACTCCAAACAGCACCAGATGGCCAAAGAAAGCTTTGAAGGTGAGGGAAGGTATTTTTTTCATGGTTTTTTGCGGTACCCTTTCACTTCGTAAACGGTTAATGCCCCTGAGAAACCTTTGAGCTCAACACCCGGCACTTCTAGCACTTCAAATGTTTCAGACACTTGCGGGCTCTTTAATGTGGCATCTGTGATGAGCACTTGCATGGGTTTAGCAAACGCGCAAAGACGCGATGATAGGTTGACATTGGCGCCAAGCACGGTGTAGTTTAAGCGATTTTCTGCGCCCATGTTTCCAGCAACAACCAGGCCTGTATGTACCCCAAAGCCCATTTCAATCACAGGTTTGCCCTGACCTAGCCGCTCTTTGTTCCATTCTGATAGCGTTTGGACCATGGTTAACGCGCTTTGAATAGCTTTAAGAGCGCTGTCTTCTTTAGCAACAGGTGCGCCAAAGAGAGCCATGACTTCATCACCGACATATTTATCTATGACCCCTCCAAATGCGTCAATGGCATGTGAAATTTTCGTCATGCAGGTATTAAGAAGCTGAATGACTTCCGCAGGTGGCATTTTTTCGGTCAGATGTGTGAATTGCCTTATGTCAGCAAATAGAACGGTTACCTCTTTCTCTTCACCTCCCAAGTGAACACTACCTTTGAGAATCTCTTCGGCGATTTCTGGAGAGACAACTTTATTCAGGACACCTCGCACTTTTTCTTTGTCTCGCAAGTCTTCAACCATTTTGGAAAACGTGTGATAAAGTTGGCAAATTTCGTCTTTTCGATCGGTCTCCAACGCAGGCAATTTTATATGCTCCAACTTTCCTTGCGCCACAAGTTCAGTGGCATTGGCTAAAACTGAAATCGGTTTAGTCATCCGTTTAGCAAGATTGTTAAGAATGACAAGTACTACAACTAAGGCGATAAAGGAAACAAATCGCATCTCCATTGAAATATGGTTGATTAGGATCGTTGAATTGGTATCCAAGGTATCCACAAGGGCAAATTCTTTGTCTTTATAATTAAAGATAAAGAAGTGAAAGTCAGTTCCGGGAAACGGAATCATATGCAAAAAAAACAGTTCTTGGTTGCCAATCGTGACTATGCCCGACGTCTCTGACATCATATTTTCAATGGGAAGCCGGCTCCATTCAGCACTTTTGACAGGCTTGCCGTCGGGGCCGTAAACGCTCACCACCCGACCACCCGAAACGAGCACGGTTGCTTCGTGCGTCGCTAAGGAGAGTTGCTGTAAAATACGGCTCACATCAATTCCAAGGGTTAAATACCCTACCCGATTACCAGCTGGCGTGTTGTTGTCAAGTTGCATAGAGTTGGAGAAAAAAGTGCGATGCAGTTCTGGTACATCGATGACTTCCATTTGGGAGTCCATACAAAGATCTTCTTTTTCAGGTAGAATGTTTTGCTTACATTTCTGCAGATTAAAAAGAACCTTCGGGGAAAATATGTCTTGTGAATAAACCGATTTCCCCACACTTTCTCCAGCTAAAAAGCGCGCTACCCCTATAGGGGCCTCAGAGCCAAATGGAGAATGTCCTAAAACTCCTGTAGATAAAAGAGTAGATAATCCCATGGCCATATCTATTTGATCGTATCGGTCTAATAAAGTAATGGTTTCTTCAACAATCGCC
Organism: Chlamydiales bacterium; assembly: GCA_024233455.1. Taxonomy (GTDB): domain Bacteria; phylum Chlamydiota; class Chlamydiia; order Chlamydiales; family JACKPQ01; genus JACKPP01. Next base: position 790,175 of record JACKPP010000001.1, on the reverse strand, counting down.
TTATCCATGATTTTGCCGTAGAATTTTTTTTCACGACTTACTTCCAGTGTCCATTCTGTTGGGATGGTGCTTAAATGGTCCACCGGCAGGCGAGCTTTTACCCAGAGATCAAGATCTTTGGGATTATTGGGAGGCGGCAACTCAGAAATATGCCCTCGTAGATAGGTTTGAGCAAATCGTAAATTTTTCGCAAACTCTCCAACGTAGGCCTTAATTTGGTCTTGGCCAGCTAGAATGGGGAATTCGATCGTCCCTAAAAGCTTGCTTTCTACCGATGCAATGTTTTGATCAGATAGGTCAATTTTGAGCAGTTCATCTATTGGGAATAATGCATACCTGGCTCTTGATTGCACATCGTCTTTGACATTTTGAACGGTTTCACGAATTAAGAAACGATCAAATTGCATCCGCACGCCAATAAAGGGGCCTTCCCATTGGTCAACCGTTCCTTTTTTTTGGATAACGATCAGAGCAACATAAGGCGAAATAGGAAAACGCAACGAGAGCTGTACCTTTTCGGGATCAAAAGTAATGAGCGAGGCCAACTCCCCTTGATTGACGTTCTGAATGAAATCCACCCACTTGTTGGAAAAAGCTAAAAGAGAGCTGCTCAACCATGTCTGGTCCTGAAGATTTTTTTCTGAGGGACGGAATCCCTTAATCAAGGCTTGATTCTCGGCAACCTTGTCGAGAAGTACGTTAATCCTGGCTTCTTGCTGGGATAAGTCATTCCGTAAATAGGATTCAAAATGCTGCCGCTTAATTTCGTTGAGTTTTAGAATTTCCGCTTTGATGTTTTGTTCAGCTTTTAGCAGACTTGTTTTGGTTAAATACCCCTCGAAAAAATAGGATATGACAAACGCTGCTAAGAAAAGCGATCCTACCCATACAAAGAGTCTTGTTCTTAAACTCATATTCCTCTAAATTTACACTATTTTATACTGATCTTAGAGCAAAAGTCCATACTTTGAGGATAAAAATTTTGACAGCCTTTGGCGGTGACTGCAATTGTATCTTCCCACCTAGCACCCCCCAAATTTGGAACGTACAATCCAGGCTCAATTGTCACGACCATACCCGGCTGTAATTTTAGGTTTTTGTCTGCGCCTTTTGAAGACAACCTAGGTGCTTCGTGCACCTCTAAACCGATACCATGCCCTAAACTATGCACGAAATAGTCCTCCAGCCCAGCTTGTTTCATCACTGCGCGCGCTGCTAAGTCTAAATCAGCCAGCTTTACACCCGGCTTGCAAACTTTCAATGCTGCCTGGTGCGCTTGTCTGGTGGTCTCTAAAATGAGCACTAATTCAGAATGAGACTTTTTAAAGAAAAATGTGCGCGTCATGTCACTACAATACCCATCAACCACAACTCCAATGTCTATTAAAACGATGTCGGAAGATTTTAGCTTGGCATGCCCAGTGTGGTAGTGCGGCATGGCCGTATTGGCACCAAAGGCTATGATCGGTTCAAACGAAAATCCTGTGGCTCCTTTGGATTTGACATAGCGCTCTAGCGTTAGCATTGCCTCCCACTCGGTCATCCCAGCTTTTAGAGCTCCCACAAGATACTGAAATCCTTTCCATAAAAGACGAGCGCTTTTTTGCATCGCTTTAATTTCGACGGGATCTTTGATCAAACGCAAGGAGCTTACGGGCGAGGAAACCGGCTGAAATTTATTTCCGTAGGATTTTTCTAAGTCGAGAAAACGACCGTAGCTGATTGTATCCTGATCAAAGCATATATTTTTGGGTAGCAAAGGTTTGATTACCTCCACTTCTCGGTCTCTGATAGGCACCTTGGCTATTTTTTGAGCCGCTTCGGTATAGCGTCCATCTACAAATAGGAATGCTTGATTCTTATCTACCAAGACAATGCCACTTGAGAGTGGCACGCCGGTTAGATAAAAAATATCGACAGGGTTTTCAATCCATAGAGCCTTGCCTTTGAGGCTTTTTTGCAAGGCCTTAAGCCGTTTTGAATAAACGTTCGACATCTTCCTCGTCAATATGGGTAAAAATAGGTTCTCCGCTAGGCGCGGTGTGTGTATCACTTTGCTTTAAAAGCTCTCTAATAATCATTTCAGCTTCAGCCTGTTGATAGGGGGCACGCCTGGAAATTAATTTGGGTACTTTTGAAAGTAGCACTTCGGGATCTTCTTTTTGGGCAGCCAGGAGTAGGCGGTCAATAAGCTCAGGCACAGAATGAGGTTCAATATGCGTATGCAGTGCATCGACTACAAACGCCTGCTCTCCAAAAGGGCGCACCCCAATACCACACCGGTGTAGTACATCCATATGCTTTTCTAAGGTAAATGCTTGCTCAGCGTTGTATTCAAGCGTAATCGGCAGCATCAGGACTTGCATTTCTTTTTCGACCTTATCGGGTTCTAAAGTGGACGCGTAATAAATGCGCTCTTCGGCGCGTTTTAAATTGACTAGAACAAAACCTGTACGCTGCTTTTTTTCAAACCTCAATGGTGAATGCTCGGCTGCTAAAATGAGGTAAGGTGAAAGAAGTCCAACAATAGGCACACGTGCAAAAGACATTTCGACTTGGGGTGATTCATAAGCAATCAAGTCCATCTCCTCATAAGCATGCTCCCAGTTTTCCAGCACTGCTGGAATTGGAGGAGATGATGCAAAGCTCGCGGCTATGGCTTCGGTAACCAAAGCTGTTACCTGCTGTTCATCGCGAATACGGATTTCCCTTTTTTGTGGATGGACATTGACGTCAATCCAATCGCCAGGAAATGTAAAATGCAACGCAAAAATCGGATGCTGATGGGCTCCAAGGCGCGTACCAAAGCCATCGGTGATAGCTGAAGTTAAGAGGGGACACTCCACCGCTCGTCCATTCACAAATAAATATTGCCCCGAACGTGTGGACCGACTGGCCAATGGCTTTCCCAAAAAGCCCTTTATGTAGGGCGTATCCAAAAAGTCTGACTGCTGCAAAAAACTATCGCCTAAAAGTTCTCGTGACACACTTTTAAAGCCCTTTCCAGTTGATTGAATCCGTTTTTTACCATCGCAAAAAAGCTCAAACTGCAATTCGGGGTGCGCCAAACTTAAATCGGTCACTCTTTTCATGATTTGGGTGGTTGATGATGTGGAAGATTTTTGGAACTTTCGCCTTGCCGGCACGTTAAAAAATAGTTGTTTTACCTCAATCGTTGTTCCCTTTTCCCTGGCAGCATCACCTGCAAAACGGATACGCCCCCCATCCATAAAGACTTCAGTTGCCAAAGTTTCCCCCTCAGCACAGGTGATAAGGCGCAGTTTCGAAATCGCCCCAATCGAGGCAAGCGCTTCACCGCGAAATCCCATGGTTGAAACAACTTCTAAATCTTCGGCTTTACTGATCTTCGATGTAGCGTGACGCTCTAAACTTAATAAGGCATCATCCCTCCTCATCCCGCACCCATTATCAGATACGCGCATCGATGTAAAACCGCCACCTTCAACTTCTATAGTGATGCGGCAAGCCCCAGAGTCAATGGAATTTTCAATCAGCTCTTTTAAGGCGGCTGCCGGATTTTCAACAACTTCGCCAGCAGCGATTTTGTTAATCGTCTCATCTGCTAAAATTTGGATACGTGTCATAATTTTCGTAGTTTACGACAACATAGATAATATACTCAAATCCATCGGTCTATACGGCCACAGCAGAGGTGACGCGCTGCAGCTCCAGATGGACTACATGGCTCTCCCCATGCATAAAAAGTGGCTCAGTTGTCTGATAAAGTTTGTCATCTTCCAATCGAGTGAAGCGCTCAATTTTGTGTCCTATAAAATCGGGATACGAGCTTATTTCAACATGATGGATCAGGTAATCACCACGAATTTCAAAGGTCCCTACATAAGAAAGATGGCTACGCATTAGTTCGGCATAACCCTCTTCAGTTTCTGCAAAGGGATCTTGCTGGGTAAAACTCAAGCGTTTTTGAGCCACTAATTCCAGAGATACATACCCATCTGGGTTATATAAAATATACCCAGTGGCGTTTTCACCAACCGGATGTACACCTGTTCGCCCATCGCAATACCGCGTTTCGCAGCAAGTCAGTTTCCAAGTACCAACGATATCTTCTATTGCTAGCATCATTTCTCCCAATGTTAGCATCGTGTTAAGACCCTTTTAGCAAATTCGGAAAATAAGTTGCACAAAAAAGCACTTTGGCGGCATGCTCCTTGAGCGAAATAAGGAGGTATTATGCTGGGCAAGGTCTTCATTATTTGTGCTTTTTCATTGGCACTCCATTGTTGTGATGTAGAAAATTATCTCAATTTTATGCAAAAACATGTCCAAGCATTAGGGCCTTTTGGCTCTCATAAATCTGGCGAAATAGAACTGTCTACCAATCAAGATCAGATCCATGCTATTCAAAAAACCGCCAGTGAACGTTTGATCAAAGAAGGTTATTCGCCAGCCGAAGCAAAAAATTGGACGCGTGTGGGAATCATAGCCGAAGACCAGTACTGGATTTGGGTCCGAGACCCGGTTCTTTTCCCAAGCGGACACATGGGCACTTACAACCGCATCTTGTGGCGGCCAAGTTTAGATGGTCCTCAGGGCGTTGCTATCTTGCCCGTATTTCAAAACGATCGTTTCGCCGTCAATCTCAACTACAGACATGCAACCCGCAGCTGGGAAATCGAAGTTCCCAGGGGTGCTCGTTACCCACAAGAAGATCCCGAGATAGCTGCTAGACGCGAATGCCTAGAAGAAACAGGGCTTGAAATCGACACCTTAACCTTATTGGGTGAAATTGCCCCAGATACGGGAATGACGGCAAGTGTTGTCCCGGTTTACACCGGTAAAGTTTCAACAACCAAACTGTCCACGCCTGAAGATTCCGAAGCCATCCATAAAATTTTAACCCTAACTCGTGACGAACTCGTAAGCGGTCTTATCCGTGGCTACATTGACGTGTCCATCCACGGTAAACCAATCAAAGCCTATTGCCGCGATTCTTTCCTAGCCTATGCCCTACTCCTCTCGAAAAAAGTTTGACAGGTGCCAAACCCAAGGATACAGTAATATTAAGATCAAAACACCTCGGAGGTCTATGCGTTTATTATTTCCAATCGTTGGTTTTGCGCTTTTAGCATTTAGCATTCCTAGTTTTGGTGAAAAGCTCAAAGATGAAATTGAAGAACTGGCGGCAGAAAAAATGGAAGCCGTGATTTCCAGACTCGATGCTCTTTCAAAAAAACTCGAAATGCAAATGGAAGCAGTTGAGGCACTCAATCAAGAAAAAGCAGAAGAATAATGCGCATTCTATCTACACTAGTGAGTTTAGCGGTCATCGGAGGAGGTTTATGGTGGGTCGATGGGCATTATCCCAGCCTGAAGTATATAGCACTAGAAAAAATCAATACTGCTCAAGTCCTTTCTCTAGAGATCAAATACACACCAAAACAAATCATCGATCATAATAAAGGTGAGCTTTTAAGGTCGACTAAACACAAATGCCAATCTCACGATCTAAAATTTGCACCCTACCTCCTTATGGAAGTGAAATACTCAAAAAACGCAGCTCAAACCGGCGAAGGCGTCATACTTTGGGACATGACCGATGGCGAAATGGTGATGAACACGAAACATTGGGAAAAAACCCATGGCTATGGTGACTGCATCACAACTCACGCTTCATCGCAAGACTTTGGCATTATCAATGAATTGGTTAAAAAAGGGGGAGTTTGTGACCAAAACACCCTTTTACAAACACTAAACATCGAAAATGACCCCCTCGATACGACCATTGACGCGTGCAAAAGAAAAAAACTCATCGTACAAATAGGGCAGCGTTACCGCTTGCACATGGCAGGAGCCAAATTCACCAAAGAACCAGAAACCCTCATCACTAGCCCCCTTGTTACCACAACACATAGTGCTGGCGAAAGGCTCACAAAACGCTTCTCTGCCGCGCAGATCAAAAAAAATGCCCAAGCGGCTTTCGGATCAGAGTTTGCCATTAAATCCGCTACCGAAATTTTTCTCCCTTTTTACTCTATCACAGTTGAGCATCCGGATGGCACATTACAGACAACTTTTTGGAATGCAGTCACCGGAACTCCTTTATCTATCAACCTCGTACTAGGTAAGTAAAGTCTTTATTTCTAAACAACCTACCTAGATGTAAAGCAGTTTTACATGGGCTCAAGGCTCTAAAGAAATTTCAAGTTCTTGTTCTTAAATCAAAGCTAGCTTACACTGGAGCATTCCTTGGAAAGATGGCTGAGTGGCCGAAGGCGCTTCCCTGCTAAGGAAGTGTACCCCTTAACGGGTACCGAGGGTTCGAATCCCTCTCTTTCCGTTTCCTCTGGACAATCGACTACCATTTGATGTACACGTAAAAAACGTTATGAGCAGAGATAAGCCCAAAGTCAAAGTAGCCCCCAATTCCAAAGAATCAGAAATGATGGTTCTTGGTTGTATGCTAACTAGCGTTAATGGGCTCAATATCGCCTGTGATGCTCTCGATGATCGTGATTTTTACTACGTTGAGCACCAAACCATTTTTAAAACGCTTAAAGACATTTATAAGAAGGATAAGCCTGCCGATATCCATCTTGTTGCAGAGGAGCTTAAACTCAGAGATAAATTGGATGCCGTGGGCGGCGTGGCCTACCTCACAACTCTTGCCCAGTACGTCGGAACCTCTGCCTATATCGAAGAGTATGCTCAGCTAGTCAAAAATAAATCTATGCTCAGGCAAATGATTCGGGCATCAGAAGAAATTGAAAATACTGCGCTTAATGAACCCAGCGACGTCCATGGCGCTCTAGACCACGCCCAAACGCTTTTTTTCTCCATTGGTCAGTCTGCCCATCGCGAGCAACATTTCCACATCAAAGACCTTCTTTCAGGACTTAAATCTAAGTCCCAGCTTCCGTTTTTAAAGGAATTGCAAGAACGACAAGAGGAATACCACGCAAGAGGCGATGATGAAATAGGAATTACCGGCATCCCTACACATTTTCTCGATATCGACAAAATGATCAACGGTCTTGCCCCCTCAAATCTCATTATTCTAGCAGCTCGCCCCGCTATGGGTAAAACGGCATTTGCTCTCAACATGGCCGAAAACATCTGCTTTAAAAACAATGTCCCTGTCGGCATCTTTTCTTTAGAGATGAGCGCTGAACAACTGCTACACCGCATGATTTGTTCCCAGGCGGAAGTTGAATCCGATAAAATTGTGAATGGCTCCTTAGACGGAATGGAATATCAGCGCATTGTAGAAAGCATTGACCGTATGCAAAATCATCATATGCTCATCGACGATCAACCAGGCCTAAAAATTTCTGATCTCAGAGCTCGAGCTCGGCGGATGAAAGAGACCTATAATATCGGGTTTCTGGCCATCGACTATTTGCAGCTGTTGTCTGGATCTGGTGGCTTTTATAACTCCGATAACCGACAAAATGAAATCTCTGAAATTTCGCGTAATCTTAAAAATTTGGCCCGAGAACTCGATATCCCGATTCTTTGCATGTCTCAGCTCTCCCGCAAGGTAGAAGAGCGTACCGGACATCGACCTATTATGAGCGACCTGAGAGAGTCAGGATCCCTTGAACAAGATGCCGATATCGTAATGCTTATGTTTCGCCCCGAATACTACGATCCCCAAAATAAACCCGGCTTAACCGAGGTCATCGTTGCTAAAAACCGCCATGGTAGAGTGGGGTCTGTCAATTTAAGTTTTAGAAAGGAATACGCGCAATTTACTAACTATAGCGGTGCAGAGATTCCTTCGCAGGATGATAATTCTGCTATTTTTGCCGCCTTCTCGCCTGAATAATCGATATCATAACCTTCTCATGCAAAAGGCTTAAATAATTTTTCTCTTCATTTCTTTCGGTTATTAAAAATTAAATTTACCATTATCGCCAACGCCCAAGCTGATAATTCCCATTGAAGACTTGTTCTTTAACGCTTTATTTGGCATAATCATGATCCTCTACTAGTTGGAAGGAGAAACATGTCGTCCGTTAAAAAGAAACGCAGATTGAAAATCGCCAAGCATAAGCGCAAAAAGCGTCGCCGTCGCGATCGTCATAAGAAGAAATAGATTCTTTGTCCCATGTGGGCTTACCCTAAAAAATTTGATATCATTGTCATAGGTGCAGGGCATGCCGGCTGCGAAGCCGCTCATGCTGCAGCACGCATGGGCGCTGATACGCTTTTACTTACCATGAATCTCGATACGATCGCTAAAATGAGCTGCAACCCAGCAATCGGGGGGGTTGCCAAAGGGCATATCGTACGCGAAATCGATGCTCTTGGTGGAGCGATGGGAATCATTGCTGATCGTACCGGCATTCAATTTCGTATGCTCAATGCCTCAAAAGGCCCAGCAGTTTGGTCTCCAAGATGCCAGTCAGATAAAGTCGCTTATCAATTTGAGATGAAGCGCTATCTCGAAGAAGTGCCTAATCTCTATATCATGCAAGGGACCTCACAAGAGCTCCTCATCGAAAATGGTGCTATTACCGGCCTCACTACCCAAGAAGGCTTAACCTTTCACTCCCAAGCAGTGATTTTATCGGCCGGAACTTTTATGCGAGGACTCATGCATATTGGTGATATCAATTTCCAAGGGGGTAGAGCCGGAGACAAACCCTCTTTGGGCCTTTCAAAATGCCTTGAAAACAACGGCTTTACACTTTCTCGACTTAAGACCGGCACACCACCACGCGTGCATGCTCGAAGCATTGATTTTACCAAGCTTGAAGAACAGCCCGGTGAACATAACGTCTTCTTTTCTCATGATGAAAAAAATCACCCCCTTACTCAAGTATCCTGCTTCATCGGTTACACCAATGATGCTACTAAGAAAATCATTCAAGATAACATGCACAGATCGCCGCTTTATTCCGGTAAAATTCAAGGTTTAGGCCCACGCTATTGCCCTTCTATCGAAGATAAAATTACCCGCTTTGCCGATAAAGACCGACATCAACTCTTTTTAGAACCGGAAGGATTAAATACGCATGAAATGTACATTAATGGCATTTCTACATCCCTCCCGTTTGATGTACAACTCCAAATGATGCAGTCAATTCCAGGTCTGGAAAAAGCTGAGATTACTCGTCCAGCCTACGCCATTGAGTACGACTATCTAACCAGTGGTCAGATCAAAACTTCTCTCGAAACCAAAACCGTTTCTGGGCTTTACATGGCTGGCCAAATCAATGGTACCACCGGCTATGAAGAAGCTGCTGGTCAGGGGCTCATAGCCGGTATTAACGCTGCATTGAAAATTCAAAATAAAGAGCCTTTCGTTTTAAAACGCTCAGAAAGCTACATCGGAGTAATGATAGATGAGCTGATCTCTAAAGAGCTCACCGAACCCTACCGCATGTTCACAAGTCGTGCTGAATATAGGTTGCTCCTTCGTCAAGATAACGCCGATCTACGTCTGCGCCACCACGGTCACAGACTAGGACTGATCTCCGACGCCCAGCACCAACGCCTTCTCGACAAAGAAGAGCTTATTAATAGTTCTGTTGCCCGTCTGAAAAAAAGCTTTCATGATGTTAACGGTAAAACCCTATCCCTGGCTCAAATTCTTTGTCGCCCAGAAATTAACTACCAAGAGCTCATCCAGCGCTATCCAGAAAAAGTCCAAGATCACGGTGAAGAAATCAATTTTCAAATTGAAATTCAACTCAAGTACGCCGGTTATATCGAACGGCAAGAAAAAGAAGCACTGCGGCTTGAAAAAATTGATACCGTGCCCATTCCTGAAAAATTCAAGTTCCAAAATGTGGAGGGTTTAAGCCACGAAGCACGCGCCCGCCTGGTCAAAATTCAACCCTGTAATCTCGGGCAAGCGTCGAGACTCGAAGGCGTTTCCTCTGCCGATATTTCCATTCTGATGATTGCGCTCAATGCAAGATAGGTGATATTTTGAGCCTAACTTTAAGGAGGATCTTATGCTCATTGGCTTTATTTTTTTACTAGTTGCCCAAGCCGGAGTCGGCACAGAGGCGGTAATAGCAGCTGCAGGAAAAGCTCCTTCTCACAATGAAGCTGCTGCTGCATCAGGAAAATCTCAGAATGAAGATACAATCCTTATCAATCCTCAAAATCGAGCCAATGACTGGGCTCAGGCTTACAAATTTTTAACCACACGTCAATCCGCCATTCCTGTTTCTTTTATC
>JACKPP010000001.1:0-775000 GCA_024233455.1 Chlamydiales bacterium | reverse complement strand
TAGGTTAGGCTTGTTGGGAAATGTGATTTCGCCCTGAGCAACAATAGTAAATGTCCCAGTCCCTGAATTAGTGTAGGTGAAAGGGCCTCTGATTGCAACATCACCATCAGCCAGAACGGTTAAGCTTGTGTCGTAGGTTCCCCAAGAAAGGTTTGCATCAAAAAGTACATCTCCATTGGCACCATATGCTCCAAGCGATGTGTCAATAAGGACGTCTCCTAAGGCAAGTTCGGCTTCTAAGTCAGTATATAGTATGTCTGATGCTGCAAGTGAAGGATAAAAGGTGATGGGGTTTGTTCCCATAAAGGTGCCGTCTGTGGATCCAGTAGACACTATGTTGATATCAGATGGGTCGAGCAGGAGCTGTCCACATTTGCCGCTAGGAGCTCGGCGATCGCTCCGGCCAGTGTAGAAAAGTTGCTCTTTACCCGAAGCTTCAACAAATCCCCCGTTGCCATTTTGGACGCCACCGCGCACACTGGTGTATCCCGCAACCTTGGTGATTTGATCCGACCAGTAAATGACTTTACCTCCATCCCCACTTTGCCTGGCATCGGCATTGACAATGGATCCCGGATCGACAGTGAGGTTCATAGCGTTGCGGATGTCTGGGTTTTCTCCCTGCTTGTCACCACCAATGAGGACTGTGCCAGATGGCGCGTTGATACGCGTGTCTTTTGCCAGATGTATTTCATCACCTAAAACGTGTACGGTTTTGGCGCTTAGCGTTCCATTGATGTGGGTGTTTTCAGCAAGTAGGAGAATTTTACCATCTTTTTCTTCTATGTGATTGGCTTCGATGATTCCATCACAATGTATGCTCCCAGAGATGAATCCTTGCGTGTCGAATTTGTCCGCTCTAAAATCTTCGTCAGTGATTTCCATGGTAGAGGCGTAAAAAGCGGCACAGGAAATGCGTCCTGATTTTCCGATGTATACGCCCGCAGGATTGATGAGATAGACTTGACCGTTTGATTCAAGTAAGCCGTCAATTTTACTGAGCTTTTTTCCAGTGACGCGGTTTAGAACTTTAGAAGTGTGGCTGGCTTGCTGGAAGTGCACATGTTCATGTTGCTTAATTGAGAAGTGGTCCCAGTTAATGATGGCTGAATGGCCCGATGTGATAGTGATTTTGTGGCCATTTTGAGTGAGGGTAGCACTGCTGGAATGAAAGCCAGACGGAGCCGCCATGAGGGCAAGAGGAATTGCTATGCATAATAAAAATTTGCACATAATTTATATATATTAAATATTTTGTAAAATAGATAGAATTATTCTGGCTCGTTATCAGTAATATTAAAAATATCGCGCGCTGCTTGTTTAGAAACTTGACCACCCATGAAAGCGATAGATTCGGTGAGGGGAATGTTTTTGGGACAGACTTGTACACAGTTTTGCGCATTGCTGCAGTCTGCAATGCCTCCTTCTTCCATGAGAATGCGGTTGCGTTTGTTAGCCGACATTTTGCCCGTAGGATGGGCGTTGAAAAGTCTGACTTGTGAGATGGGCGCCGGACCCATGAATTTGGATTTGGCGTTGACGTTAGGGCAAGCTTCAGAGCAGCATCCACAGGTCATGCAGGTCGATAAGACGTACATGGTTTGTTGTTTTTCAGCACTGACTTTGGGTCCAAATTCTTGGGTATGCGTACCGTCAGCATCAATCCACGCTCGCGTTTTTTTGAGATTTTGAAACATGGCTTGCCGGTCGACATAGAGGTCCTTGATGAGAGGAAACGATGACATGGGAGCAAGGGTGATGGTATTGCTGCCAGTTTGTTGAATGATTTTGTGGATGAGCGCCGTACACGCTTGACGGGGAATGCCGTTTATGAGGAGGGAACAAGATCCGCATACTTCTTCTAGGCATCCCTGCTCCCAGGCAACAGGCGTGGTTTTTTGACCTTGTTTGTTGATCGGATTTTTTTGGATTTCCATAAGCGAGGATATGACGTTAGCAAAGGGAACAAGATCGAGTTCGAATTCTTCCCAGTATTGATTTTCTGGAACGCCACGTCGTACTTTTAGTATGTATTTATCCATTAGATAGGTAATTCAATGTTATTAGGTATGTTCTTTAGTGTGGGTTTTACTTTTTTGGCCCGCACATAATCTCTCAATACAGGTTCGAGATGACGAATGTCAACAGGTTCATAATGAATTTGGGCTTCGTCTTTATTTGGGTCATAGGTGGCGATGGTGGATTTGAGCCAATTTTGGTCATCGCGTTCTTTAAATTCAGGTTTGTAGTGAGAACCACGGAATTCGTCCCGTAAAAGCGCTCCTTTGGTCATCACGAGCGCCAGCTCTAGCATCGGCTTGAATTGATTAGCCAGCACGTAGGTTTGATTCATGATGTTACCTTTGTCACTCAAGGTGATATTTTGGTAACGCTCCCTGATTTCTTTGAGTTTATCCAGAGTCATTCGCAGGTCTTTGTTGTTGCGCTTGACAGTGACGTTATTCACCATGAGTTCAGCCATTTCATCGTGCAACCCATGGATGTTTTCACAGCCATTGCGGGAAAGAAGGTCTTTTTTGAAGTTTTCTTCTTGCGCTAAGGCATCGCTAAAGTAGCTGGAAGAGACGTCCTGAAATCCTTTTTCTTTACTGTCGAGATATTTGGGAATTTCAACGCCAGCCACTAGACCTCCAAAGATGCAGGAAAGGAGAGAGTTGGCCCCAAGGCGGTTAGCACCGTGGTACTGGTATTCCGATTCACCAACGTTAAAGCAACCAGGAATATTGGTCATTTGGCGAAAACGATCATGACGGTCAGGATCGTCTGCTGCCGGCCAGTCTACCCATACCCCACCCATGGAATAGTGCATGCCCGGTGAGATTTTCATGGGTTTTTCACGTGGATTGTCACCTGTGAATTTGTAGTAGATGTCGAGAACTGAATCGAGTTTTTGTTGCCTTTCAGGAGACATTTCCGTGACATCGAGATAGACTTGCGGTTTACCATCAATGCCAAGGCCAAGTTCAGCAACGCGTAGAATTTCTCTGGCAGCAATGTCTCTTGGAACAAGATTACCAAGCGCAGGGTAGAGCTCTTCTAGGAAGTACCAAGGCTTACCTGTTTGACCACAGGGAATCATTTTTCCATCGGGGGTTTCGATGGATTTGGCAGCATCACCATATACCCAGACACGCCCGCCTTCTCCGCGGATCGATTCAGACATGAGCCGTAGTTTATCAATACCGGGAATGGATGTGGGGTGAATTTGGATGAATTCACCATTGGCGTACTTGACACCTTGCATGTAAAGCCGGCCATTGGCAGCGCCCGTACAGAAGGTGGAGTTAGTTGATTTTTTGTAAATCATACCTGGCCCCCCGGTGCCTAAGACCACCGCGTCGGCTTTCATGACTTCGAGGTTGAGATTAAGAAGATTTTGCACCACGATGCCACATGTTTCCCCTTTTTCATCGAGGACCAAGCGCATGAACTCGTGATGTTCAAATTTTTCAACCAAACCTTTCACTTCATAGCGACGCACTTGTTCATCCAGCGAGTAGAGCAATTGCTGCCCTGTAGAGGCCCCGCAAAAAGCGGTGCGGTTATACAAGGTTCCGCCAAAACGGCGAAAGTCGAGATTGCCCTCAGGAGTCCGGTTAAATGTACAGCCAAAGCGATCCATCATCATGATAATTTTGGGAGCGCAAAGACACATCTCTAAAATGGGAGGTTGATGGGCTAAAAAATCCCCACCTTTAATGGTATCATAAGCGTGGATGATAGGTGAATCGTCTTCGCCTTTGAGGTTCATGGCCGCATTAATACCACCTTGGGCGCAGACTGAGTGAGAGCGCTTGACATGGGTGACCGAAATCAACTTGACTTTGATCCCTTGTTCGGCAAGTTTCATTGCCGCTGCAAGCCCGGCAAGCCCCCCGCCAACAACAATAACTTCTTTTGTGACTTTTGCCATAATGCCCTTAACTTTTTAAATTAATAAAATACGTGCCCCAAATGGCAGCAAGTCCCAAAAATAGCATGACCATCATGATGCCAACACAAACGTTGACCGCTCTTTTTTGTGAGCGCATGCGCATCACAATTCCCCAAGTGATCATGAATGTCCACAGTCCATTGTAGGCGTGAAAGACCGCCGCCAAGACAAAAATGGTATATAAAATACAGGTCACTGGTTGGCGAAATGAATCGCGCACAGTCAGTAGCGTCGCCGTCCCAAAGTTATTTGCTACGGCAATAACTTGCGTTTTAGAGATTTTGCGCTTAGTCAATTCTTCGACGAATTCTTTTTGGAACGTGAAACGTTGAGCTCTCGTTAACACCTCATCTTCATATGCGCTAAATGTATCTCCATCTTCAGAAATGGGTGCTTTCTTGGTTGCAGCTTGTTTACCAAGTTCTTTTACTTTTTGATCAATGGCTGCTTGATTGTAGAGCTGCACATCCAAGCGGCTGGCCACAGTATAAAGTCCTGGATCCATGTTCAAGCGCACAAAATAGGACGTTTCTGCTCCTTGATTAAGCGTAATAGGGTAAAGATAAAAGCGCATAAAACCCACATGCGCAATGATCCCAATAAGTAAAATCCAAGCAGTGTAGCGCTGCCAAGTATAGGCTTGGTTGCGGCCGTATTTCCCAAGTGACGGCTTAGAACCATCAGATTTATGAGAGTTGGCTTTACCTCGTAGAATATATTGAATACCCCAGATGCCATGCACGAGAATAGGTATGCCCAAAAGGGAAACTTCTACCACCGGCAGGTAAGGTAGGTTTTTGAGAAAGTTGACAAAGTAGATAAATCCTTTGCCATTATCACCGAAAAAAAGTGCCGCTTGAGAGTTAGTGAGTAGATGCTCAACCAAAAAAATGGCTAGCCAAAGGCCAAATAGAGAATGTACTCTTCGCCAAATATAGGCACGTGGTATCGGTGGCGCTTTACTCGCAGTGAGCATATTTCCCCTCCAGAAATTGCAATTATCCCCACCTTAAAAAATTGTCTAATCTATTTCAATCTAAAAAAAGAGGCGGCATTTTTAAATGTTGCTTGGGCTAGAGCTTCGATGGGGAGGTTTTTTGCAGCAGCAATACACTGGGCTGTTTCAGTCACGTAGGCAGGTTCATTGGGCTTGCCCCGATAGGGCATCGGAGCTAGGTAGGGTGTATCTGTTTCAATCAATAGCTGCGGTAGGGGAACTAGCTTTGCCACTTCTCGTAAAACTTCAGAACGCTTGAATGTCACGATGCCACTAAGGGATAGATACCAGCCCCGTTTGATCACTTCTTTGGCCTCATCAAGGGTCCCGGTAAAGCAATGTAAAACCAATGGTTTGGTCTTTTCATAGTGGCGGTCAGCCAGAGCAAAGAGGTCATCGAATGCTTCGCGACAGTGAATTACAACGCCTAAATCTACTTCTTGAGCCAAAGCAAAGTAGCGCTTGAGATACTCTTGTTGAATTTCTTTTGGGGAATGTTCGTAATGATAGTCGAGACCGGTCTCGCCTATGGCAGCGAGCTTTCCGCAACGGGCCGCTTTTTCAAAAATGGGAAAGGCTTCCGAACCCTCTTTTTCGACATCATGGGGCGTAGTTGCCCCGACGTTGTAAACCCAGGGATATCGTTCAGCCAAAATGAGGCCGCGCTCAAGTGTTTGGGGGTCGGTGCAAATGTTAGCGATATGTGAAATTCCAGCTTCTTTTGCGCGGTTTAAAATGGAGTCAATGTGCGGATAAACGCTATCTGCAGTTAAGTGAGCGTGGGAGTCAAAAAACATCTTTGAACCTCTAAGTTGTATATGTATTCCGGAGTGACATGATGCACAATTGAAGCTTGACCCGCAGGCCAAAGTTTGTCTTCAAACGGATTAATGAAGGGAGTGACGGTTTGGTAATCATAACCATAAATAAAGTCAGTACCAGAAAAGGACTGGGCCATTTCAGCCTCAATAAGGGTTTCCCAATTATCTTCGGGCCCATGTCCCCAGCAGCTTGCTTTTTTAAGCATTTCCGCCTTGGTTCTAACCCAACTGTAGTGATGGACAAGAGGTTTTTGATCACTGCCTAACGCCATTGTGTGAGCATTTAGCATTTTTGCCATCCCTGAGCGCTCTTTAGGATGCAGCAATATATCCGGCTTTACATATTTTTGGCGGACAAGCAGCGCACTATCGTGCCAAGTAAGTGCTTGGAGTGAAGGCTCCCTAAAGTACCAGTATGAGGCCAAACGATAAGCGTCTTTTTCCCACGCCATTTCTGTAAAGCGCTCAGTATCGATGATTTCATCTGCGTCTAAAAAAAGCACCCATTCGACTTGGGGATCGACAAAATAATGCCCCACCAAACGCGATGTATTATGCCAATGATGCCGGTAATGCAGAGTATTGGGATGAATAAAGCTATCCGTGCCATAAAGGCGGTTCGGAGTGTAGGCATACTGAACCAACGTACACCCTGTAACTACATCAAAATACCTCTGGTTATTTTCGGGCGTGCCGTCAAAGCGATGATCACAAAGGGCTATGATGATTTGATCGGAAAAAGGACGCACTGCTTCTATAGCGTGAGGCAAAAACCGCTCATCTAGAGAACAAAAACTGATGACACTTGCGATGGATGGATGCTTCATGGTAGTTTGAATCTAACATTTAACCTGTAGTTTACGCAATGATGAGTCCATTTTTAACCGCATTTGCCACAGCAGATGGCTTCGGTAAGTTAATTTTTTTAGGCCTTTTTGTCCTGTCGATTATTTCATGGGTGATTTTGGTTCATAAATTTTTGCTGCTGCGTAAAATCGAGGCAGGATCGACGGAATTTGCAAGTTTTATCAAGCAACAAAAAGAGCATCTTTTTCGCCTGAAAGAGCACCATATGCCTAAAACCGACGTGCAGCATCCTTTCACTACCATTTATTTTTCGCTTAAACAAAAGACCCAGGATTTTTTAGCGAAAAATCAGTATTTTAAAACGTCTTCTGACAAAGATCCGGTCTATTTATCTAAAACGGATGTCGAGGCAGTCCAAACTGACGTCAATGCATCGATCTCCAGGGAAGGCAAGATGTTGGAGAAAAATTTGTTCATGTTATCCACCATTGTTACTCTGGCCCCCTTCTTGGGTTTGCTGGGAACTGTATGGGGTATTTTAGTGGCATTTAATGAACTCCAAGGTGGTGCATCGCTGGGATCTAGCACCGCTCTTTTGGGCGGTTTGTCAACAGCCCTCACCACCACTGTCTTAGGGCTATTGATTGCCATTCCAGCACTTATTGGCTATAACTATTTGAAAAATGCCATACGCTCATACGAAAAAGAAATGGAGGATTTTGGGGGCTATTTGACGGCGCAAGTTGAACTCCAATACCGCCAAGTAGATTTAAAATGAATGATGAGCCTGATGTAAATCTAACCCCTTTGATCGATGTTGTGTTTGTCGTCCTGATCGTTTTTATTTTGATAGCTCCATTATTGGATGTGGAAAGGGTGGCTCTGGCAGAGGCCAAACCCATTAAAGACGAACAAGTCCTTCAGCTAAAAGAAAAAAGTCCGATATCGATTGTAGTGCGCAAAGATAATACAATTTTACTAGATGGAATGCCCGTCAAGCTCGAAAATCTATCGGCTTATTTGAAAAGCTTAAAGTCAGAATACCCTAATGATAGGCCTCAACTTTTTCACGATACTGAGGCGCATTTTGGCACTTTTCAAGCGATTAAAAATGCAGCCCAAGCTGCAGGGTTTGATGAGCTTGACTTAATTTTAAAACCCCAATGAAGAAAAAAATTATCTACATAGTTGTGGCCGTCCATCTGGCGCTCGTGTTATCAGTTGCTATAAGCTTAAAGAAAAAACCAGCCAAACAGACCATGCCCATTGCCGTAAGGACATTTGTTGCGCCTAAACCGATGCCTTCTCAACCTGCACCAAAAAATCAGCAGGTCGTTGCTCAAGCAAAGCCCAAAGCAGCGCCAAAAGCACCAGCGCGTAAAAAAGCCAGAGATGTCATGAGTGACTTGCAAAAAAACATGGCCAAAATTGAGACGAAACGAGATAGCAAGCAACAATCAAAGCCAAAACCTGTAAGTAAAGCCAAAAGCCCAGCCAAACAGGAATCTCCACAAGTTGCAAAGAAGGCGGCCGCGCCAACAGTTACTCCTCAATACCCACTTCTACTTGTTCAAAAACTAAAGAGTGCACTACATTTACCAGAAGAGGGTGATGTGAAGCTGGAATTGATACTGAAAAATTCAGGTGAAGTGATCAAGGTCAATGTGCTATCTTCACTGAGCCCTGATAATGCGCTGTATTTGGAAAATGAAATAACTAAAATGCGTTTTCCAGTATTTACGGCAGATTTGACAGGAAAAAAAGAACACACATTTACCCTAACGTTTCGTCATGATGATTAGATATTTTTTATTTTTTTGCGGAATTTTTAGCCTAACAGCTGAAGAAATCGTGGTACAACTGCCCACGCAGAAAAGCCTGCAGCCTATTTACATTGCCGAAATTCATACCAAAAACAGCCCATTTGATCACACTTATTGCAAACAGCTTGAAGAGGTTTTGCTATTCGACTTTGAACATAATGGTAGAACACACCTTATCCCCAGACAAGTCAAATACGAAATGGTGCTGGCTGATGAAAATTACCAAAAAGCTTTTTATCCCAAGATATGGCAAGACTTATCTACACCCTATGTCATTAAAGCCAGGATTGAAAATAAGCAACTCCATACTGCAGTTTACGTTTCATCTTCCTCAACAGTTAAACACTTCAAAGCTTTAGATCTATCTGGACATCTGTGTGATGATCGCCGCCTCATCCATCGTTTGGCCGATGGCATATTTGAGGAGTTATTTAAACAGCCCGGCATTGCAGCTTCTAAAATTCTATACACCTATCAAACGTCTAAAAATGCTAAAGATTCAGAAATTTGGGAGTGCGATTACGATGGGGGAAACGCCCATCCTCTAACCAAAGAAGGCGTGCAAAGCCTGACTCCTATTTCCATTTCAGACGACCATTTTCTCTACGCTTGCTATAAGTCAGGACAGACCAAAATTTTCATTGGCCATAAAGGGCAGCTCCTTGGCCAATCCTATATCCATTTAGGCGGAAATCAGTTCCATCCCGCCCTAAATAAAGACAGATCCATGCTGGCTTTTACCTCCGACAACCAAGGACGCAATGACCTGTTCACCCAACACTTGATCAACTCCTTGCCCGCAGGAAAACCTCAGCAAATTTACGCCTATCCCAAATCGGTGACTGCATCGCCAACTTTTAGCCCCGATGGCCAAAAAATCGCTTTTGTGTCAGATCAGTCAGGAAATCCTAAAATCTACCTGATCGATGTCACAACAGGTTCCCACAAACGACCAGAGGCCAAGCTTCTCACCAACCAGCATAATAGCTGCGTCTGCCCAGCTTGGTCTCCAGATGGGCAAAAAATTGCCTATACGGCGAAAATCGATGGCGTACGTCAGATATGGATTTACTCTGTTTCAGACCAAAAGACAGCTCAGCTCACTACCGGCCCTGGCAATAAAGAAAATCCCACTTGGGCCGAAAATAGTATGCATTTGATCTACAACACCACCGATGGAGACATCTATGACCTTTATATGGCGCATATCAACAATCCAGCACCGGTCAAAATTTCCAAAGGTTATGGGTTAAAGCACTACCCTAGCTGGCAGCATTAAAGAGTTTTTGAGCGCATGGGTCATGTAAAGCAGTTTTACATCTGACAGATTTATACACACAAACTCACTCAAAACTTTACATGATATCTGTTCTATATCGACGTGAAATAGTCATGTGAAAGCACTATAAAACAGTTTTACATGACAAATTTTGTTACGCCTTGCTAAAAAAATAAAAACCAGTTAAAAATGCATGAGCGAGTGGAAGGTCACATACACAGAGGAATACCATGAAAAAAATGCGCTTTATAGTCCTAGCAGCAATGCTCTGCCTTATCATGAATAGCTGTCAAAATTCATCAGGAGCGGTTTGGGAAGACACTAAAACTGCATCGAGATACATTCAAAGAAAAGGAAAAGCTCTGCTCGGCAAATCATCCGAATCCCGCATGGTTTCCGAAGGAGACGACTTCTTTGGACCCATCGAAGAAGAATTTATCCCTTTGCGCGATGAAGACCTTAAAGCACACCTAGCTGTACCCCAAGCCAAAACCAGCCCAGGCGAAGGTAAGGTTCCGGGCATCGAAATGTTTATTAAACCTGCCGGGGAACTCGCAGCTCTTTTTCAAACGATGCACTTTAATACCGATGAGCACATCTTAAGAGAAGAAAAAGATCTGCTAGCCATCAAACGCCTAGCTCAACATTTAAAAAAGCATCCGAACATTTATATTTTCATCGAAGGACATTGCGATGAAAGGGCTTCTGAGGCCTATAATCTGGCACTTGGAACGCGCCGATCTAATTATGTCCGGGAACAACTGGTAAAAGCTGGCGTCAATCCCAATCAGATTTTCACCACCTCCTATGGCAAAGAACGTCCTGTTGATCTTGGCCACACCCGTTCAGCCTGGAAACAAAATCGCCGAGCTGAATTCAAACTTCATGAGGCTCGTTAATGAAACGCATTGCCTTTCTTCTTCCTCTTATTTTAACTGGGTGCGCTGCAACCATGATGGGCAGCTCGAAAAATAATCAGCATCAGACTGAAATGGCCTTGCATAAGGCCAGAACGGATGTGGAGGAATTGCGCTGTGATTTAAATTCAACTCAGGCACAACTGCTTATTTTGGAGAATAAACTTGGCAATCAAGATTTAGCCTTTAGCAGTCTTAAGCAAGACGTAATAGGCGTACAGCAAGCCAAAATCGATGAACTAAATACGGCACTTGCACTTCTTGAAAAGCAATGCAAGCAGATCAATAAACAGCAGTCAGAAGCGCTTAGTTTACTCGAAGGGTTATCCACAAATGACAGCGATACAAAAGCTGCACTTTCTCAATACAAAGAAAAAATCACTGAAGTTGAACACAAAATTGCTGTGCAAAACAAAAAAATAGAAGAAATTGTGAAGCTCAAACAGACAGTTGAAGAGCTTGCAAGCTTAGCCTTTCAGTTTTCTCAAGAGCAAAAGGGGGGGAAATCATGAGCCAAAAAAAACGCATCTTACTTATCGAAGACGAAGAGGATATTGCAGCACTTCTTAAACTCCAAGCGGAAGTCTACGGCTACCAATTGCACGTTGAAGTCGATGGTATCAATGGCCTCAACGCAGTTTTGCGGGAAAAACCTGATTTAGTCGTTTTAGATGTGATGCTCCCTGGCCAAAATGGGTTTGATGTATGCCGAAAAATTAAAAATCACCCTGAAACTAAAAACATCCCTGTGGTTATTCTCTCGGCCAAAGCAGAAGAGCTCAATGTCGTGCTTGGACTCGAGCTCGGAGCCGACGATTACGTGCCAAAGCCATTTTCTCCCAAAATCCTATTTTCAAAAATCAAGGCCATTTTACGTCGGGGAAGCGATAATGAAAAAACGCTAAAAACGCTTAATTTTGGTGAATTTTCCATGGAAACAGACCGTTATTTGCTTAGGAAAAAGGATAAAGTTATCAACCTCACTCTCTCAGAATTCGGGATATTGCGCCGGCTTGTCACCAATCAAGGCAAAGTCTTAACCCGTAACCAATTGCTAAACGATGTTAATAACGATGATGCCTTCATCGTCGATCGCAATATCGATGTACATGTTGCAGCGCTACGAAAAAAATTGGGCCCTGGCTTTAAGTGTATTGAAACCGTGAGGGGCGTAGGATATCGCTTTACCGAAGCCAAGCAAACCGCTCAATAGCCGCCCAAGTCTTGTGAAAAACCGTTCAGCATTTGCTGCTCTTTCGGTCTATTTTCTCGATAATTTTGCTCTGGCCATCGTCTATCCGATTTTCACACCGCTGCTATATGGCAAAGATACAATTTTCCTATCAGGGATTAGCCATCACCGTCTTCTTTACCTTGGCCTGCTTATCGCAGCATTTCCCCTAGCTCAGTTTTTTGGGGCTCCCGTCATTGGTAGCTTTGCTGATCGAAAGGGGAGGAAAAAAGCATTTTTTCTCACCCTTGTTGCCGAAGTAGTCGGGTTTTCCTTATCGGCCTATGCCATTTCTCAGGCCAATTACGGTCTATTGTTTTTTAGCCGCCTTTGGACCGGCTTTTTTGCTGGCAACCTCACCATCTGTCTAGCTGTTTTTGCCGATCTATACGGCTTGCAAAAAAAACGCTCCAAAGGTTTTGGCCTCCTAATGATGGCCGGCGGAACAAGTTTTATTTTTGCTATTTTAGTCGGGGGCCTTTTATCCAACGCCCAGATTAACCCTCACTTCAACCCCTCCAATCCATTCTGGTTTACCGCATTCCTCACCATTATTAACTTAACAATCGTCACCTTCATATTCAAAGAAACTGGCCCCCAATCAAAACGCCGCCCGTTCTATAACCTTTATAAAATTGCTACCAACCCTGAATACCGTCCGACCCGCCAGCTTTACATCCTGTATTTTTTTCTCATGCTCGCCTGGATGCCTACCATGCAGTTCCTCTCCCCGCTCTTACTCTTGGATTACCAGGCGACACCTCTTCTCATTACCGGCGTTTTTACCATCATGGGCTTGGTGTGGGCCCTTAGCGCCAGCTTGGGCAATCATGCCTTTGTGAATAGGTTCACACCGCGCCAAATCCTCTTTTGTGCGCTACCTACTTTTAGTCTTTGCCTTCTTGGAACAGTATTTCCGATTAGCCTGATTATTTTTGTACCGCTTATTTGCCTAGCAGCTGGGGCATCTGCGCTAGCCTGGACTAATACATTAAGCCTTATCTCAATGGGGGGCGACCCGACTCTCCAAGGTAAAATTCTTGGCCTCAATCAATCTGTTGGAGCGCTCGCTATGGCGATAGCACCTCTAATCAGCAGCTACATAGGTATGCATAACCTACACATTATTTTTCTTTGCAACGCAATCTATTTGGCCATTGCTTTTGCAATTTTCTATACGCAAAAACACGCACCACCCGATAAGAGTTAATAACGATCACTCAGCGTATTGAAGCTTAAATAACACAGTGCTCACCAGGCTCAAGAGCAATAACATCTGAAATGATACTTGCTGGGTATCGAGGCTTTAGTAGTTGAACAGCATCTACTACATTAAACCAATCAAAATGTATGTGTTCATAACTAAGCTTCGGAGTAAAATCATAATCAAGATCGCATCTATAGATGGATAGAATTAAGCCGACATCGTTACCATGGCTCGGGATACGTACATTCGTAAGATGCATATTCAGGGGTATCAATACGGAAATGCCCTTTAAACCAACTTCTTCTTCAAGTTCTCGTTGCAGAGCATCAAGCATCGTTTCACCTCGTTTTAAGCGCCCTCCGGGGATGTCCCAAAAAGTGCGTGAAGAGGCGCTTTGTCCTTGTAATAACAGTATCTTTCCCTCTCGATTGCGAATCAAAGCTTTGACACCTAGGTGAAAACAGTCTTCATCAGGGAATATTTCCATTGATTTCCTCCAGCTTATTTTGAATGCGCTTGGGTATAGTTTTAACAGAGAACTCTTTAGTGAATCAAGGATTTTCCATTCTTTTTATTACTAATTTGCTTGGTAAAATGTGACGCAAATAATTATTTAATTAAAAATTATTTATGGTATTTAGAATATAAAGGGGGAATTATGAAAACACGTGTAATGTGCAGCGTATTGGCCATTGGGGTTTGCGCGCTTTGTGTTTCTGGATGTGAAAGTAAAGCCGGTACAGGTGCCTTAGCCGGAGGCGCAACTGGCGCTGTTGTAGGTGGAGTTGTCGGAGGTGGAGCAGGCGCAGCAATTGGAGCTGGGGCCGGGGCACTAGCAGGCGGCATCATCGGTGCTGTGTTAGATTCTCAAGATCAGAAAAATTTGCAAAATCAAAGCCCTAAAACAGCACAACGCATTGATAAGGGGCAGCAATTGACCGTCGCAGATATCATCGCACTTCACGATGCTGGCATCTCCGATGATAAAATTATTGAGCTCATGAAAAAAACGAATAGCCACTATTATTTAAAGATGAGCGATGTCGATAAGTTGCAACGGGCTGGTGTTTCCAATAGCGTGATTAATTATATGATGCGCACTTGAAGAATTAAGCAATTTGAAGGTAAAGTACGGGGTATGATCACAGCAGATGCCCCGTCTTTTGACAGGCTCAAAATCAATGAACGCGATCGCTTAATCGATGAGTATTCTCAGCGGGCATTGGGCCGGTTTGTTCGTCTTTGTAAGGCACATGTAGCATTTCATTGTTTTTTCGCTCTTATTATCGCGATCGAATGCCTAACTTTTGGCCTGTTTTTTTCATTTTGGACGCGCTCTTTTTTACTCGCCTTCCCACTTGCTGCATTTATTTTGACGCTGTTTGTCTACATTGTCTTGGTCTCCACTTTCCAGGCCAAAAAAACTGAGCAGTTTTGGAGGTTAAAAAAGTCTTTTCTTGATGCCTGCGGCAAAACTTCGCGCCATTTGGGACAAGCAGAGCATCACTTTTCTCAAGCAAGTGCAGCTGAGCGGTTGGTTGCATTACTGCAGCATCAAGAATACCGCTTTTATCCACTTTTAAAAACTCCTCTCACGCCCAAATTAAGCTGTTTTTTACACTGGCGCGATGTCCTTGGCATGAAAGAAGTGCTGCTTTTAAGCGCCATTGACCATTACATTCAACTTGTTCCGAGCCGGCCCACCGACATCGAGCTCCACACCCACCTAGCCAATGCCTTTGTCTTGCTTTCGCATCTGTATTTTGAACCACGCCTAAGACTAAAAAAAGGGGAGCTCCACTACAGCGAATCGGGAAGCTTTGCTCAAGAGCTTAGCGAAAAATTTGCTAGTGCCTCAAAAAGTGCAGTTGAAGAGTTTACGATTTTAGATACCTACGCACCGAATGATCCTTGGGTGCATTCTCAACTCGCTGCATGCTACCATCATTTAAAGATGTCAAAAGAGGAAATTGCCGCTTATGAAAAAATCATCCATCTTTGTCCCGAGGATTTAGACAGCACATACCGCCTAGGAGTTTTGTATTTTCAGGAGGGATTGAATGCTAAAGCACTTGAAATTTTTCAGCTTCTAAAACGAAAAGCCTACCCCAAAGCAGAAGACTTACTCAAATTTTATAAAAGTTCCTTGCGGAAGTTACTTGCAAATTCTTCCAAATTATCGTTATAGTGACTTTAAATTGAACTTACCATAGGTGGATCCATGAAAGTTACTTGGTTTGTCGTAGCTGTTGCCGCGCTATTAACCCCTCTTGCCCCTGCACTAGCAAGGGATCAAGTCAAAATCCTTTCGCTTCAACCACAAAGTGATGAAGAAGCCTTTCTCATTCGACGCATAGCTGAATTTTGGAAGGATGGCGACTATCAGATTGTGCAATCTCAAATCATGACCTTTCTAGAAAAGTATCCCGACAGCCAACTGAAAGATCACTTAAAAGGAATCCTAGGCGACCTTTATTTGCAAAAAAACAATTACGAACATGCATTAAGTATTTATTCTGAGATTGGCAATAAAGAGGTGCACGATAAAATTCTTATCAACAAATTACAGTGTTATTATGAGCTTGGTAAGTTTGAAGCCATTACCAGCGAGGGCGCGCCCTACCTCAAGCATAGCACTCCCTCAGTCGATGAGAGAAGCGATGAGTTTCGGTTTCTCATGGCAGAGTCCTACTTCCGTAGATCCTTGACTACCTCTGATATTGAGCAAAAAAAAGCGCTATCTGCTACTGCTAAACCCCTTTATGAATCATTAAACAATACAGCGTACCTGGACATAGCAAGTTTTGCCTTGGCAGAAATCCAAAACACTTTAGGAGACTATCCTGAAGCGGCTAAAACCTATTTAGAGCTTGCTCAAAAATACACCGATCAAAAAGAAGAACTTCTGTTTCATGCCGCGAATTTACAAGCGCAATTCAAACCTGAACAAGCAATTGGCACATTTTCTGAAATCATTGCGATGAATGGGGATAGAGCCGGCGAAGCCACCTTTAACCGCCTGCTGATTTACTACCAACTTGGACACTACAACGAAGTGATCAACGCATATGAAACAGTTGATGCGTTTATTCCAGATGACAAGCAAGCCCTCTTCAGCCTGATTGTAGGTAAGAGCTATTTCAGCGTTGAAGATTACGCTAGCGCAATCACCCATCTAAAACATTACTCTGCTGCCGAAAAAGACGCTAATCCATCATTAAAAAATGCACTGCTTATGTTAATGACTGCTTCGTATCACCAGGGTGATCCAGCGCTTTTTAATGCAACGTTTGATCGGTTTTGTTCTCAATTTTCCGATGATCAAGAAATGCCCAAAGCAATCTTTACCCACGCTATGTTGGCCAAGGCCCGGGGTGATCGGATGACTGTGCAAAATGACTTAGAAATGTTGCTGGAGAATTATCCTGACTACGAAGATCAAGAAGGTCTGCTCTTTGAGTATGCCTCTCTTACGTACGACCATCAAGATTGGGGTAAAAGCTATCAGTCTTTCAGCAATTTTTTGACGCATTTTGCTGACTCTGAACGCGCTAATATCGCTTGGCGCTACTTCTTTTCATCTGCCCTAAATTTGTACAAGGAAGCCCAAACAAACGATGAAATTCACTACTCTAAAGGCGCTTTCTACGATGATCTATCACAAGTATTAGACCAGGAGTCTGTGCTAGGAGTAGATGAAATGCGCGAATACCGTCTGCTACAAGCCAAAACAGCTTACGAACTCGATCTTTTCGATGTGGCCTATCGCAAATTAGAGCATTACTTGGAGGATTACCCTAACGACCCTTCCTGTGCCGAAGCGCATTTTGTTGCAGGTCTTGCTTCAAAAGAAATTAACCACGATTTGCAGCCTGTTTGTAAACATTTAGAAAGCGCTATGGAACTAGGATCAGACTTTTATGACACCGCCAGTGTCCATCTGGAGCTCTACAATGCTTATCTAACATTATCAACATTGAGCAAGAATAGCGATGCATTCCTATGTAAAGCTGCTTTACATTTGTATGATGCTATCGTAAAAGATACGCAACCTATTAAAGTTGAAAACCGCTTATGGCTAGCTAATCACTTTTATCAACAGGCTAAAAATACTACCTCTCCCGAAGGTCAAGAGCTTGCCGAGCAACGCTCCTTCTATCTTTTTAAAGGAGCCCTGGTCGATGAAAACACCTGGGAAGTCAACGCGATCAATGAGGATACAGTCTTTTTAGAAGCAGAAATCCTCAAACTTTCTGAACTACTGGCCAAACGAGGTGAATATCAACCAAAAATCACACTTTTAAAAAGTTTAGCTGCGCGCCAAAATGCCCATCCCGAGTGGGAATGGAAATTCCAAAGGCATGCGCTCTTAGAGCTTGCCAAAACATATGAGCGTACTGGCAACCTTCCGTCCGCCCTTAGCACTTATAGTTTCATTACTGAAACGGCTAAATACAGCCCATCGCCATTGTCTTACCAAGCGCTTTTACAAGAAGCCCGCCTCCGTTTTACAACGATGGCCGAAAAACAGAAAACCGAAGACAATCCTGAAATGATTCTTGTGCTTAATAACCTCAAAGAGCTGCAAATTAAAAAGCACGTGGCAACAGAGCCTCTACATCTAGAGGCAGCTTATGACTACGCTAGGATCCGATCGGAGCTTATCGCCAAAGATAAACGCCAAGAGCGACGGTTGTTCTTCCTAAAACGCTTTAAGGAAGACTTTAGTCCAAGTGATGATCCCATCTCACAAGAGTACTACACCGAGCTGCAGCAAAATCCGGAACAAAACCATATTTTCCAGCTTTACATGCGTCTTGTGGATGCCGAAATACTGCAACTTGAAAGCCAATTCTCGGTAACAAACAACGATGTGGAAAAGGCCCAAGAGCAAGTTTTCAAAGCAAATCGTCTACTTGAGGAACTGTTTTCTGATAGAATGACTACGCCCTTTTTGAAAACGCAAGCTGAAGAGTTAAAAAACTCTTTAGACGCAATGGGAATATAAAACGATCAATATGGATAAACGCACGGGAATTTTCCTCAGTGCTCTGTTTTTGACATCGGTGCTACTGGCAAGACCGGCAGCACCGAAGACAGAGCGCACCCATCGCAGCTCAATCGATGCAATTCCCGGCACCCTTACTTCAATCTTTTCTCTGCAAAATGATTCTCGGTTACATAATTCCATTACGAAGGCTGTGCCAGAGTCTAGCCTAGTTTATTCTCGACAGGACCTCCCATCAGGCTTTATCGTCACACAAGTCCACTCTTGTCCACCTCCACGCTTGCTTGTGCCCAGCGTGCATTTGGAAATAGCAGATTTAACCTCAGTCTCAGTTCCTAAAATCCAATTTTCTAAACAGTTTTCAATCCCGTTAGATTGGTCTCCTCCATTCACCCCTACCATGGTCTTAGAAAAAGACACGCCTACATCAACTCAAGTTTACAAAGAAAACAACATCTCGCACCAAAAGTGTCTTCAAAGAGCCTACTTTGAATTGGATAAAGTCCAATCGATGACATCTCCTTTAAAGGGCTTTCAAATTGACCAAAGCGTCTTATACACTTTCACCTATCCCACGTACAAAAAACCCAAAAAAGCATTTTCCTTTCGTGGATCATCCATTGACCTAACCTCTGCTGCCACAATTCCCAAATATTCGCATTACGTCCCAGATGCTTTTGACCCCATTTATCCCGATCTCCAAGAGAGCCATGTTGCGCTATCAGAACATATTTGCAATGGCCTCCCCATTATCGTGAGGATTCCTCCACCGCAATTACAACTAACCGCTTATGATATCCCTTTCCATGCCATCGCCTTTAATACCCAAGCTATTACACATCCAAAAATCACCCTAAAACCAAGACACCTACCCGTTGCCGTAGACCATGGCTTCAGCACGCATCCATTGAAAGATGCATCCCTACACACGTTAAATCCCCATATGCAGCCTGAAAAAACCTACTCATTCTCTTTATCCGAAACAGATCACACTATTCCCATTTTTTATAACTCTATCACGATTCCATCCCTGCCTGTTGACACTTGTTTAGCACATCAGGCTGCTCAATCGATGCTGCGGCACCCAACAGCTCATCGCGTTATTTTGCACGCCTTTAAAAATCCTCAAATCACCGCAAAAGCGCCTTCCCTACAAAGCAAAATTAAACACGTTGCTACCGATGCAGAACTGGATTACAGCTACAGTCCAAATGCTGAGTCTTCTCAATACCTTACCCTGCTCGAAGCTGAAAATAAACAGCCGTTTACCCTAGACTCCTTACCCCTTTCGATAGCGTTTCCAACACTTAACGATCTCGGTTTTATATTCAAAAAAGAGCACCTTTTACCCGTAGTAACAAGCCTAAGCCCTGACCATTTTCCGAAATACTGCCCCTCCACAGTGAATCGTCATGCCTTAATTGAAATGACCGACATGCCACTATCTCATCTTGTCAAAAACATTAAACGTTCCTCAACACCTGCATGTATGCGCCCCCATCTGATCGAAGATGCGTGCCCCGAATGGATTCACCAAAGTGTCCATTTACCGACAATCGTGCTTGAACCTTCTCCATCCATAATCCCCGTTTTTGCTGTAAATAACGCTCCGGATCCAAGAGCTCTCTACCGCTATAGCAAAACGCTTCCTAAGGTCCGATTGGCCTCCTTAGCCTTTCACTCTGATCTCATCGAAACCATAGAGCTTCCTTATGAGGTTACCATCATCGCTGCTACACCAAAAAGCAGTTTTTTCTTACCCTCCAAGGAAATCCTCACTGAGAACACCATCCGGTGTGAGACCTATGGAGACTTGCTGCCGGGCTGCCCACTCCTAACAACCCAATATAGACTTCCAGTTGATCATTTAGACTTAGCTACACACTTGATCTTAGCTACAGATCCCATTTTACATCCCGCTAGCTCGCGGGATATCGCTGCGCAATTACAGGCCTCACTGATTGTAGAAGCCAATCACCAGCAAACAATGAGCAAAAAACGCCTTACATCTGATGAATATATTCGAAAATACGGCTATTTTCCCACGCCAGAAGCAAGTGTCTTGGCCGTGGCAACTACAGCCACCCCTTCGCCCATGTTTCTCGATCCGCTGCCTAGCATAGAGCCTTACCTTTGGACAGATCCAAGTTTAAGTGAAGACATTGCATCTCACATCAACTTTGCCGAAAAAAAACACCAAAGACGTTCAGATATACTTAACCGTAAACACCGTGTCACTGCTACAAATCTGGCCCGCATTCCGACGCTCTTTGACCTAGAGACTACCTCCCTTAATCAAGAATTCTCTACAAGCGTGAGCTGGGCACCAAAGACCGAAGATGGGAAATACCTCTTTGCGATCACCGTTAAACCTATCGAAAATACCCATTTTGAAAGGCTGGAGCAAAACATTTACTTTGTCATCGATAACACGCAATCAATCAATAAGGCCAAAGCTGCTGCCTATAAAAGCGCCATCCTACGAGCTCTACCTTATGTACACAAAGCTGATACCTTCAATATCTTTACGATTGATGATGCCCTCCACGCTATGAGCGCCACTAATCTTACCAGTGCCTCTGGCACCAAAGCGCTGGTCCACGAATACCTCGATAAACAGAAGTTTTTTCATCCCTATAAGACCTCCAATGTCTATGCCCAGCTACTCAATTTCACTAAAGCACTAGCCCAAGCTCCCGGACTGCACACTGTTTTCTTCTTTACCGATGGCTCCAGTCTACTTGATCTTAGCAAGACGCTCACTGATATCCACGCCCTCATCGATGCCAATAAAACAACCTTCAATCTCTACCCGGTTTGTGTCGGAAACGATAACCACACATCTTTCATTCAAATGCTCTCTACGCTGCAACGGGGCGAGGTCATGCATTCTGCCACGATGGCTGCTTTCCCACGCAAATTCGCCGGCTTTGTCAAAAAACTCCAAACTCCGATCGCTCGTGACTTGCACGCCATCGTCATGCCCACCGACCCAAATGCTCATTGTAAACTGTTTTCCGAATCACCCCGCCTACCTGCGTTTTATTCGGGCAAACCCCTGGTCATCTATGGGGAAACCGATACCCTTTCCGATCTCAATCTTATGATCCAGGGCCGCTTTGGTTCTTCATTCGTTAATATCACGAAAAAAATTGCATTTACCCAAAATGCACAAGTGACGGCAACCTTTCGAAAGGAGGGAGCTAGATTTCAAGCGGCAACCTATTTCCTCGAATTCCTCCAATCAAAAGAGACCGAGCCGCTGGCCAAAACCAACAGCCTCATCATGCGCTACGGCGGCCGTAAATTACTTTAATTGCTAAAGACCTTCGTTAGGCATTGCCTGACACAAAGCCAGTATTAACTAATCATGGCTCAAGGTGTTACACTTTTTCTAAAATTGCATTTATCTATATAATGTGCTATGATCTCGATTAAATAAAGGTTTTAGATGCAAGTGATCGCAGGGAAATACAAGGGCCAAGTATTGAAAACTCCCAAAGGCATGGCCACGCGCCCCACAATTGGCAAGGTTAAAAAATCTCTCTTTGATATATGTCTCCATGAGCTTGAGGGCTGCCACTTTTTGGATCTTTTTGCCGGCAGTGGACAGATGGGGATCGAGGCCTTAAGCCGCGGCGGCGCATCCGCCTGCTTTGTGGAAAAGGGCAAGGAGGCCGTTTCCTGCATTCACAGCAACCTTAAAAAGCTAAACCTATCTGATTGTACAGATGTCTATCCAATCTCGGTTGAGCGCGCCATAAACAAGCTCAACGACCATTGTTTTGATATCATCTATATCGATCCTCCTTACGGCGGAGACCTCAAGTTTTTAAAGCTGCTAGATCATAGCTCTATATTTCACCCCAAAACACGTATTTTTTTAGAAGAACGCTTGTCATGTAAACCCATGTCTTTAGATCATCTTGTCTATGTTGATGAGCGTAAATACGGCGATACAGTTCTATTTGAACTTAGGCAAAGAATTTAAATCATGCGCGGTGAAATTTATCTAAAAAATAGAAATAAGCAGGTTCAAGATTATATTGGCAATACCTTTGCTCAAGAAGATCTCTGGATAAAAGAGGCAAGAGAATATTCCAAAGCCTCTGGTCTACCTCAAATTGCCGTCCCGAAAAAATTGGGCATGCTGCTGACTTTTTTTACGCGTATGCAAAATCCGAAACGTATTTTAGAGATCGGGACGCTTGCAGCCTATAGCACTTTGTGGCTAGCAAAAGGTGCGCCCAAAGCTGACATCACTACCATCGAGTGCAATCCTCTATTTGCTAAAGTGGCAAAAGAAAATATCAAAAGATGTCCCACCCGAGATAAGATCACTGTAGTCGAAGGCTATGCCTCACAGGTATTACCGGTATTAAAGCCATCGTTTGATTTGATCTTTTTAGATGCAGATAAGGCTGATTATACCGATTATCTACCTGAGCTTTTACGCCTCTCCCGCCCAGGTACTTTGCTGCTTATCGACAATCTGATCCCCAAGAAAGGAACATTAGACCCCCACAATCCCACTAATACTGGAGCTAAACAGACGTTTGCCTTTAATGAGATCTTAGCTGCTCATCCAAGCATTGAAACTATTTTGACACCCACTATCGTTGGCCGCAAGGGACGCATCGATGCACTTGGCATTTCCATCATCAAGTGATTAATCGACTTTTTCACCCATTTTGTAGAGCGTTTCAAGGACATTGCCATCGCGATCAAAGAAGCGCTTAACACCGTCTAATTTGTCTTCTACATAGGTTTGCTGTAGCTTGGGGGCTCCATCTTCGTAGAATTTGTTGAATTTTCCGTGACGCAAGTCATTCAAGTATTCACCTTCAAAGACGATAATGCCATCATGGCTATAGTGTCGAGATAGACCATTGAGCTTGCCATCTTTGTAGGAGTTTACAGACGCAAGTGCTCCATCAGGGTAGAAGTTTTCCTCTTCTCCTTCTTTCAGGTCTTGCACAAAGAGCGCTTTTTTGAGGATTTGCCCATTGGGAAAAAATTGCATTGCCAAGCCATGGCGCTGATCATTTTTGTATTCAATCTCCATAGCCAGATGCCCTTTGGCATCGTAGAATTTGCAAAGACCGTTTTTAAGCCCTTTTGCAAATTGCATTTCGGAGAGCACTTTACCCTCTGGTGTGTATTCCACAACAGGACCTTCAAAGAAATTTTCCACAAAGTTTGCCTCTAAAGCTTTATGTTGTGTGCCATCTTCTAAAGCCGGATAGTAGATTTCGTGCAAGCCATCTTTTTTGTTGTCTTTGTAATGAAAGACAATTTCACGCCCTTGCTGATCTTTGGAGAAGAAACGGCCTTGTAGCTTGGAAAAGGTATAGTTAGCGTCTTCTAATAATTCTCCCTTATCGTTCCACATGCGTTTGGGCCCATGCAGATTCCCTTCGCGGTAGGAAAGCAGAGTGCGAATTTGACCGTTAGGATAGTACTGTATTTGTTCGCCGTCTAATCTACCCTGATCATCGTAGCGGTAGTGGCGCGACAGGCGAGTCTCACTATCTGTATCAGCTGGTTTGTAGTACTCAAAGAGCTCTTTGCAAAGTTTACCATCGGCAAAATGACGCTCAAAGGCCAGACTGCCGTCATCGTGCCAGCCTTGCATTTTTCCATCGGGCTGGTTGTTTTTGTAAAATGCTTTGAGCTTGTGCTGACCATTTTCGTAGTACTCATCATAGGATCCACAGCGCACTCCATTTTGATAGACTGCAACCTCTTTGAGCGCGTCTTTGCGATAAAACGTACGTACCAGTCCTTGAGGGCTATCATTGACGTACGTTGCCTCAAAGATGAGTTCTCCATCTGGATTATAAACCAAATGTTCACCATCTTTTTTGCCTTCCTTATAGCTTATTTTAGCTTGGAGCACTCCACTTTCGTACCACTGCCGTTGAACACCTGTTAAAAGACCATCTTTGAAGTTGTGGTGTAGTTTTGATTTGCCGTTTTCGTACCACTCAAAAGATTCGCCCTCTTGGTTATCGTTGACAAAGTGCATGTCGTAGGCCGATTTGCCATCTTCAAACCATTTTTGGAAATGGCCGTGTTTCTTGCCGTCTTTATAAAAGCCAATAGACTTGGTCTGTCCATCTGCATAATATTCACTCTGCTCACCTTCAAATGCGCCTTCGTTGTAGTTGAAGTCCACTTTTAGCGTGCCGTTTTCATACCATTCTTGATATGGACCTTGTTGTTTATCTTGGACTAGATGGTAGCGATTTTGCAATTGACCACTTTCATAAAAGTTTTCCGCAAACCCTTTCATGTTGCCTTTTTTATCGTAGTTAGCAATGAAGGCTTTACGACCGTTGGGATGGTGTCTCCAGTGTTTTCCCTGGGGTAGCCCATTTTTAAAACGCCCTTCACCTAAAAGTTTGCCCTCATCGGAAGAAAAAATTTCTTTGCCATCTTTTTTGCCATTGACATAGGACACCCGATAAGCCTCACGTCCGTTATCGTGGTAGCGAATATGGGCTCCAATGAGCTCTCCATCTTTGTAGTCGCGCACTTCAATGATGCGACGCTTGTCATTGTAGACGATGACCGATGGGTTATGACCTTCCTTGTCGAGCTTACCGTTTTTAAAAAATTGCGTGGATTTGGTGTTGCCGTTTTCATGCCATTCAATGGCTTGCCCTTCCATAACACCATTTAGATTCTCTACTTGCAACGCTTTCTGTCCACTTTCATAGAAGCGTTGTAGCTGCCCATGAAGTTTGCCGTTTAGATAACCGGCTTGTTCAGCCAGTTGCCCGTTTTCGTAATAAGAGGTAGCAATGCCATCTAGCTTACCATCTTGGTAGTGCAATTGGCGCTGAAGTTTGCGACCGGGATAAAAGGTTTGCACATACCCATTCAAAATTCCATGGTCGAATTCACGCAGAGCTACAAGTTCATTTTTTTCATTGAATTGAACCGATAATCCATGAGGCACAATTGTCGATTTGTGAAGCTCGTAGGCCTCGGAGCCCTCCTCCACTACGGATAAATCAACTTCATCATAAGGCCTGCCATTATCAAAAAAACGGATACGTTTTTGCGGCATCTCTTTACCGTCCATATCGGGTCCGTGAAATACGATCTCTTGAGGATTTCCATTCGGATAGGATGCTAGCATTTCAGCGCGCCACTCAGGTGCGCGTACTTGCAGATGTTTAGAAAGTTTAGCAGGTTCAGGTGCTTTAGTTTCGGCAAAAAGAACCACAGTAGACACAAGCAAAGCAAATGCAATTTTTTTCATGGTATTCTCCAACAATGAATGTTTTTTCATTTTATATCATTGGAAGAATATGGACAAAAAAAAACGGGGCTTATCACCCCGTCTTAAGGAAAAATAGAGTTTCCTTGAGCCTTTCAGTCTTAACGATTCATCATGGCATGTTGGCCCATTTCACAGAAATAGCCTAGCCAAGTGAGGAAGAATCCCCATACGATCCAAATGATACCCCAAACGGTGATGCAACCATCTGAGCACAACTGTGATTTGATCACAGCTTCTGGCCAATAAAGGGCGCAAACGCCGCGTACGAGCAAGAACCATCCTAAAAGTGTAACTAAAAGTGTTAGGTCCCAAACCCAGTGGTTAAACATGCTGACAATGGTCAAACCAACAAGCAAGTTGACAATCCCAAATAGATACATTGTCGTTGGC
The DNA here is from genome assembly GCA_024233455.1 of Chlamydiales bacterium. GTDB lineage: Bacteria > Chlamydiota > Chlamydiia > Chlamydiales > JACKPQ01 > JACKPP01. The sequence goes on along the minus strand of JACKPP010000001.1, from coordinate 749,274 downwards.
GTGGTTGTGAAACCTTTTGCCGCTTGCATGACTTTATGGCGGTAAAATAAGCACCAAATTCCGATGATTAATAATAGTGGGCCAAAAATCCTGGCCAGATGTATTGCTGCAGCCATCAGCTTTTCCTCCTAGTGAGTTTTTATTTTTCTTTCAAACCCACATATATAATAATAAAAAATTATTTTACAAATTTTTTTATACAAAAACTTTCTGGCTTAAGAGAGATAATCATTTTTTCTACGCCATTAATTCGTAGTTCTTCGTCGAAATCATGCCAACCACTGCCATAAAAAAATAAATTTTGATCTGTATTGATATAAATATTTTTGAAGTCGATTATTTGAGGAAAAGAATGCTTCATGCGCAACATTCCTGGCTCATCAAACTGGCGCACCAGGCGCACTCCATCCTCTTTTTTGATTAAAAATAGATCGACATCAGCGCGCAAGCTTTGCGAAAAATGACGCGTTAAAATGAGCTCATCACAAAGACGATCAACAGCAGAAAAATATTGATGTCGCTGCCAAAGTTGTTTGCCTTTTACCGCAAACAGACTGCCAGCTAATACAATGAGTCCCACACAAAGCAGAACTTCAATCAGTGTGAGCGGATGCTTTTTTCTTTTTTGTAACATGACTCGATATGACTTTGAACGTATCGTTTTCATATGTGACTTCAAATTTTTCACCCCATCCATCCACAACCAATTTTTCCACATCTTTCACTAAGCCTGATTGTGCTAGATATTTTTTATATTTTTTCGCAACGTCATGCGGGTCGAGACCATTTAGCTCCGTTTCCATGGTCAATACTTCAGCAATTTTAGCTGCGGCGTGATCAGTTTTAAATTGCTTACCTTTGGCCATGCTTCCTTTCATGTTGTAGCCGATCACACTACCGATAATGCCGATAATGAAAATCACTACCATAATCTCAAGCAACGTCATGCTGCGCTTTTTTTTCTTCTTTAGCATGTTTGTCTCCTATTCTAAAAATGAACTTACATCTGTTAAAGGTAATAGTACCGATAGCAAAATTACCCCAACGATCACACCCAATACTAGTAAAATAACGGGCTGCATATACGCCGTCAGGCGCGTTAAATTTTTTTCCAACTCATCTGAATAAATATCAGCAATCGATCCCAGCATTTTACCAGTTGATCCGGCCTCTTCAGCGATAGCAAGCATGCGAACTGCCGTTTTAGGAATAATGGATTGCCCCTTCAATTCACTTGCAAACCCCTTGCCTTCGACAACTTTACTTTCACAACGTGCTATGGCCTCTTCAAAAAGTTGATGATGCATGACACTGCGCGCCAATTGCAAACTTTCAATCAGCGGAACGCCACTTTCCATTAAGCGGGAGAGCGTTCTAGAAAAACGTATCATGACCGCTTGAGTAGTCATCTCTTTTATAAAAGGCAGATGCAGTAAAAGTTTAGCGCGCCATCGGTGCACCGCAGGCTTTTTCCAGACCACGAGTATACCTAGTGCCAAAACCGCCAGAATAGCAAGAAGAACCATCCCGTATTCTTTAAGCCAATGACTCAAACCAAGGACTGCGGCGGTCATTGGATGCAGCGGCCTTCCTTCAAAAAGCTCCGACATCGATGGGACCAAGAAAAAGAGCAGCACACTGATCACGATCAAACAAAACGATCCAATGAATGCAGGATAAATTAGGGCGGATGTCACTTGTTTTTTGAGCTTTTGACTACGCTGGATGAGTCTTGCCAGCTCATCGAATACATCAGCAAGCTGAGCGCTGCGCTCACCTGCTGCTACCATGGCAATATAGATGCTATCAAAACTTTTCGGATACCGTTTTAAAGCCTGAGACAGTTGCGTGCCGTGCTTAACTTGGTCACAGAGGTCTAGCAAAATAAAGTGCGCTTTATGTCCTTGGTATTTTTCCTCTATGGCTATTAAGCTATCGTAAAGTGGCAGGCCTGCATTGAGTAGCAAGGCTAAATCGCGTGTTAAATTCAATACCAAGCTTTGGGATAAATGGTACTTTTTGCCTTTTTGGCGATAAGCAGACAACATCGTTACTAACAAAGCTTGAGCAGAAAGTTTTTCTCTGGCCATCTCGATAGAGTCGGCATCGACGTAGCCTTTTTGCTTATGCCCCGAAGATTTTACTGCTGTGTATTCAAAAATAGGCACGGCTACAACTCGATTTGGCGGGTTACTCGCAGCACTTCGGCAGAACTTGTGACTCCGGAAATGGCAAGCTTGGCGCCTCTTGCACGCAAACTAATCATCCCATCTTCCAAGGCAATACGTTGTAGTCCTCCAGCATCAGCTGATTCCAAAAGCTGCCTTTTTATGGCGGGGGTAATCGGCATCAGCTCATAAAGCCCGCACCTGCCTCGATAACCCGAGCCAAAGCATTTGGGACAGCCTATGCCACGCATCAGTTTACCGTTTTTGAGTTCCTTACGTTTAATACCAAGCTCAAGTAATTCCTCTTCCGATGGAGTATAGCTTTCTTTGCAATCGGCGCAAATCTGTCGCACGAGACGCTGGGCCAAGGCCCCGATCACCGACGAAGAAAGAAGGTAGGGCTCAATCCCCATATCGACCAGGCGCGTAATGGCCGACGGTGCGTCGTTGGTATGGAGCGTGGTTAAAACCAAGTGACCAGTTAATGAGGCTTGGATGGCAATTTCGGCGGTTTCTTTGTCGCGAATCTCACCGATCATCACCACATCTGGATCTTGACGCAGGATATGACGCAACCCTTTGGCAAACGTCAATCCAATCTTGGTATTCACCCCGATTTGAGCCATACCAGGCAGCTTATACTCAACTGGATCTTCGATAGTCATGATATTAATTTCGGAAGTTTGAAGTTCAGATAGGGCGCTGTATAGCGTTGTCGTCTTCCCACTTCCAGTGGGACCTGTAACCAGCACAATGCCCTGAGATTGAGAAATGCAGCGTTTAAACGCTTTTACATCGGGCATCCCAATCTTATCTAAACCAAGAGTTACATTCCCTTTATCCAAAATACGAAGCACGATGCGTTCGCCATAGGCCACTGGCACAGTACTAATACGAAAATCGATATCGCGTCCACCCAATTTTAGCTTAACGCGTCCATCTTGCGGGAGCCTATGTTCGGCAATATCGAGTTTTGAGAGCACCTTGATACGGGTGAGCAGCTGATTTTGAATATCGCGCGAGGGAGTGTGACGCTGTTGCAAAACGCCATCTATCCGATAGCGCACGATCAATCCCTTTTCTAAAGGCTCAAAATGGATATCGGATGCCCCTTGCTGAATGGCTTCTGCCAAAATAGCGTTGAGCATGCGAATCACAGGGGAGTTAGAGGCCTGCTCTAAAAGGTCGTATTCTTCATCATCTGCCCCACCAGCAGTCTCTTCACCCTCTTCCAGATCTGCCAGCATCTCACTACCTTGGCGATGGTAGCAGCGCTCTATGGCCCGCTCTAGCTGACTTTTGGGGCAAAACACCTCTTCAATTACCTGTCCTGTCAGACAACGCACCTCTTCTATAGCCTCCAGATCGGCAGGCTTTGAGAATGCCACCACAAGTGATCCGTCCTCTCGCTCTTCAATGGGCAGCAGGCTTTTGTGCTTGGCAAAGGCATAAGAGACTTTGCGAGAATGTCCGACGACAAGGGGTCGATCGATCACATCAAAAGCGATTTCTAAACCGAATCGTTCAGCCAGTTGCAGAGCTTCAAGCTCCTCCTCACTAACCAATGAAGCGTACTTAGCGTTCATGTTTGCGACCAAAAATCACATCAAAGCTATTTTCAAGTTTTGTACTTTTTTGCTTATCCTGCGCCTCTTTTAAACGTTGCAAAAACTCGGGGATATCGCCAGCGCGCTTTTTTAAAGCCTCTTCGCGCAGCTTTTTAGCATCTTCACCTGGGTGTACAATGACGTGAGGGGTGATAAAGACAAACAACTCGCGCATCTTATCTGTCATGCGCGATGTACCAAACAGCTTGGCAATCCCTGGTATTTCGCCCAAAAACGGCAGTTTTTCGTTGGTATCTTCTGAGGTTTTACGGCGAATGCCACCCAAAATCAAGGTTTCTCCATCGAGTACGCGCACCTGATTTTCAATATTGGAGCGGTCAACGTTTGGTTGATCTTCGCGCGAAGATTCCTGAGGATTATCGAAGGTGATATTGGTCTCGAGCGTGACGTAGCGCTTGTCATCTTCATCGCCAAGCTCTGGTTCATGCACTGTCGGCGTGATCACAAGCGTGATACCAAACTGATTACGCGTAAAAGACTTTTCAAACACCGTCACCCCGTTACTTTCCACAGGAGCTGCGCCATTATTGATCGAAATTTCCTCTACGATCGCAATTTTAGCGGGAGTTTGATTAATAGTAGTGATTGTAGGCGCTGCGTTGACGCGGATATCTTCTTGCGATAGCAAAAAGCTATAAGCCACATCAAATGCCGGAAACCAACTAGAAGCCTTACGGCTCAAGAAAAAATCTAAAATTCCAGGATTCTTAGCTCCGGAGAAATCCTCATAACTAAGGCCTCCTCTGTGTTTTTGGCTGGCGGCCGATCCCATCTTCAAAATATTTAATCCGAAATTATTCTTCGAATTCAATTTACGCTCAAAAATCAACACATCGATCTGCACCATTTTCTTGGGTACATCCAATTTCTTGAGCAGTTCTTGAAGCTTTGGAAGTGTATCACGACGCACCACCATCATGATGGATCCAGTTTTAGCGTAGGGAATAAAATTCAACGACTTTGATTTCTGTACTTGTGATGCTAACCTGCCCGGTTTAACCGGCTCTGGACTTATCGCTGATGGAGATGTCGGAATACCAAAATTAGGGGGGGTGACGCGCACATCAACATCCGTTTTAAGCGCACACTTTTCCGCCTCTGCTACAGCGCCTTCTACCGATGAATGCACCAGCGTTGAATACACCCTTTCCAGTACATCGGCCAAATCCACCGGGTCGCTATGTCGACAAGTATACCAGTAGACTGTCATCTCCATCGGATCCTGAATTTGCTCCTCCAGTTCCTTGATCAGAGCTTCGGCGCGTTCCACCGTATCTTTCATGCCCACAAGTGCCAGTGATCCCTCTTGATTTAGAGGTAAAACCGTTAAATGCGCGCCACCTTTGGCCACTGTCATACGCCCCATATCGGTCGAAGCACCAAAATAAGCCTTTAAAACTTTTTCCATCTCTTGGGGAGATAACTTAGAAAGTGAAATCACCTTTGTCGTGCGCTGCTGCCCCTCTTCCCAAACGGCATCGTAGAGAAGCAGGAGTTTTTTCACCTCATCTACTGTCGATGCAATTGCCAGCTTATTACCCACTTGATGGACATATGTGCGTTTTGGATCGCGGAAGCGCTCAAAAAAATAAAAAACGCTCTTAATATCTTCAGACTTCGGCGTAAAGACAAATAAAATGCGGCTATGATCGGGGAAAACATCCAAACTTTTACGGCTGGCGATGACATCATGGACCGCCATCAAATCTTGCTTATACTGGTACAATTGGCGCACCATTGGACCCATCTGCTTGACTCCCACGCCATTTTGCGACAAAATGACCTCTAAAAGCTCATTCCAAGACTGTCGAGGAATCGGTATCATTGAATGCAAGCTGATCTTCTGATTCATAATCTCCGGGGGAATTACATAAAGAAAATCAGGCGCGCCATACTCCATGACTAACTGACCAATTGTCGACTCCTCTTGATCCCACAGCCCATAACCTTCCTCTCCTCTCTCAGCCTCCTCTACATTCAGCCTACGAAAATGCTCTTCCAAAGCGGCAATATCAGCGCGCAAATGGTTCACCTCATCAAGCCAGTCTTTCACATCACCACCCAAAGAATGGGCTCTGGCAGCTTCTCGATAAGCTGCAGCTAAATCCTTGCGGAGCAGTGCCAATTCGGTATTCAAATCCTTTAAAAACGCCGTTCCTTGATCGGAGGATTTTTCTTGCTGCAGAGCGTACTCTGCGCGTTTTGCTTCAATGGTTTGAGCCTGTAACGCTAGCGATAAAACGCTTAAAATTAACAGTCTTTTAATCATCGTCATCTCCTCCCGGAATCAAAGTATTCAGAAAATCATCATCATCATCAAAAAAGTCATCATCATCGTCAAAATCATACATTGACCTGCGCTCCTTAGGTGGAGACTTGGCCTTTGCCGATAGTGGCAATTGCACCGGCACTGCGTGAGTATGGTGCTGATCAAACGCATGGCCTAAAAACATCCACTGTTCACCGATTTTTTCTACGCCATCAAAAACGAAAAGCTCACCCTCCGATAATCCTTGAATACAACTTTCCAACTCATCGATACTGCGCAAGGTCTTCCATCCAGTCTTGCGTTTTTCAAGCCAATCACCCTTTCGAAGGAGCCGGCTTTTTTGATCAACCAAGCAAGACACACAAGTACGAGTACGCTTACGAATCCGGGTAAAGATATCATCGAATTTTAATTGTAGAGGAGCTTCTTTAGTCACATTCAAAGTGACCACATGGGCATCCAAACCACCTGGACTCCAAAGCTCTACTTGAACCCGCTCGTCATTCACAGACAAAACGCGAGCCAAAAAACAGCATGACGAATCCTCAACAGCTGACGCTTCCTTCCACTTCTCATCTTGCCAAACCAGATCGTCGCCAACTCCAATCAACAACTTGTCGTGCCCAAAACAAAAACGAAATTTCTCCTTCCTCTCAGCAAAAGACTCTCCGCCATATAGATTAAGCAGTTGATCTGGTCCGAAAATTTGAGTGAATTTTAAAGCTTCGATGGCCTCTTTTATCTCTGGGCTTTGGGGAGGATGCAGCCACTTGGTCTCTTTAAATTTCCATTCAACAGCCGCAGAAAATTCTGGGAGATCTAACAACACTGAACAACGCAGATAAACGCCATCGTAAAATGGCACGATCTTTAACGGCGCCTCTTTCTGACAAAAATGCACACCTCCATCGAGGTAATCCAAAAACAGCTCTTGTCCATCTCTAATCGCTACTTGCGTCTTAGAACTATTCAAGCCCAAAATCAAAGCACCCTCACTATCAGGTCTTTGGCTCAACCCTAAAAACACCAGCTCATCTTTCAAACCTGGCAATGGAAAAGCGTTCTCACCCTCTTGCAATGCAAAAGGTCCTGTTCCAATCACCGAGCAATCCATCTGCCTTTCATCATTAGGCAAACTTGGAGGAGACACCTCATAGTCTTGGGCATCGTTAGATGATAAAAGAGGAAGGGCAAAAACGAACACTCCAAGCAGTACCACGGTCGCGACGAGTAGCCTATTGACTCGATCGAGAATTCGAAACACTTTAGAAAAAGAAAAGTTTTCAATCTTCAAACTAACACCCATTGCAACGGCATGAGCGTATCAAGTTCGAAAACAAATTTCAACCCTTATACCATTTGTAGAAAATAAAGTCGTATTTGACTGCGTCGGCTTAATAACAAATGTTTAGTCTTCACTCACGCCTTGCCATCCGGCCATGATCGCTCGCTCCAGACGCAAAAAACTGGTGTTGCCTTCTTTCTCAACTACGACCAAGACATGGTAGAAGCAGGGGCAGTTTAATGAAGATGATTCTGTTTTGCTTAGCCAGTTTCATCCTGAATGTTACATAGATATGCAAGACTTAGGATGTGACAGCAAGTGGCCAATCTACTGGGACGCTATTTGCGAAAAACTTAACTTTAATTCAGCTATGATGGCCAAAACAAAAGCTATTATTAAAAGCTTTCAGCCACCTCAAAAAAAAGACCTAGAACGTTGGAAAAACTTTTTTGACTTTTTCGTATTAAAAGCCAGAGACTACTCCCAGCGCACAAAGCTCGCAGCAGCTGCAGCCTAAAAAATGCAATGTAAAACAGCTTTACATTTAAACACAAATGCACTCAAAAGTTGAATTTTTCCTGCGCCTAGCAGCCACTCATTTTTGCTGATTTGAATTTGAGGGGCCCAGGCAATTAGCAACTGACTAAAAGTGTAAAGTTATCATTTTTAGTTCAAAAAAAGCCAACTAAGGATATGTTTTCTTTCAACATTATACATAAAGATCAAAAGTAAGGGCAAAGTTATGGCAGCAATACATACTACCTGTACGTCTCCAGAGGAGATGGCCGCCATCCATGAGGAAATTGCCACACTGGTGATAAAACGAGTTGCAAGCTTTGTGCTAGACAAGCCGCCATCCTGCAAGATGCAAACACAGATATTGAACAACGTCTTAGAAGGGCCTATGAATAATACGAAAATGCTGGCGGCAGTAATGATCCTTCAAGATCTATCGCAAGTAATCATTTTGCCCAACGATCTAATAAAAAATGCGGATGGAGATACGATGATAACAAAAACATTTACAATTGGATTAGACAACTCCGTCATGCTGCAGTACTTAAAACCGATAACATTAAATTCAATTTCTGGGGCACAAAAACTTCATTGCATTGGCATCTCAGAGCAGGCTGCTTATTCAATTGACCGACACATTGAAATAATCTATGGAAATCCGATGAACTTATCATCTAATACAGCTGGGCTCAGCCTTTTCCAACAGCCACAACCCCATTCTCAGCCTCAGGCATCTCTTCCAAAATAAGAGGTGAAGAACTCAAGCCCAACGCAGAACCTAGAAATCTGCACCAAGATAAGAACATTTTTTTAAGAAAAATTGACGGAAAATATAGATGGCTTTACAATCGGTACCATATGGAACGCACTGCAAATCCGTGGTATAAGCCAAGCACCTTTATTCAAGGCGTCCTGGTCAGATCTGATAAAAAAATCCACCTGTATTTAATTCCTTTCATAATGCTTGGCTATCTGATTCAAGGTTTTTTGTCATCTCTTGCTACTGACTCCGTTCCTGCTTCTGCTCTTTTTAATGGAAAAGCAGTTGGATGGATCTTAGGTATCTATTTTTTTGGCTGTGTTGTCTTATACGCTGCAACCAGCATCTTTGCTCTGGCATTCAACAAAATATCCAAAGGACTATTCAAGGGAGATGGAAGCGTTGCTCGCATTCGTGTAGCCCTGCTTAGCGCATACGCCATTTGTTTCCCCCTATCATTGGCTATTTTGGGGCTGCAACTATGGTTCAATTACGACTACTTATCGATTACTAATTGCTCCCTAGTTGCTTTAACGGCAATTTTCGCCTTATACACACAACTAAAATCCCTATCCATGGCTTGCAAGTTCTCTAAACTGCATGCCTTTCTTAGTTCTATACTTGCCGGCTTGCTTATTCTCTTACTACTGGCAGCCATCGTAGGAATTATGCTATTTTTTTCTTCTTTTATAAAATAGCCTGATCGTGCGAATGAAAAAGTCAAAATTTTAAGTTTTCTTGGGTATTATCTCCATTTCGTTTATCATTGGTCCCATGCCAACGCACATTTTAGCCTTTCATAAACTGCGTTTATTTTTACGGATCGGATGCGATCCAAGAGAGCGCGCTTTTCCACAACCTATCGATATCGATATGGAGTTTCACCTTTCTAACCTTCCGAAAGGTTGCCATACAGACGATTTAAACGATGTGATTTGCTACCGCGATATCGTCTATGCTATCCATAGTGAGTGCGAAAACCAAGAGTTTAAACTGATTGAAAAATTAGCCTATTTTATTGCCCAACGCAGCATGAAATTGGCAAAATGTCGCACCACAGATCCGTTTACGCTCATCGTAAAAGTGACAAAAGTCCATCCTCCGATAGAACACATCCACGAAGGAGTTTCATTTACGTGTCAACTCAATGCGCCATAGGACTTGGGGCCAATCAGGGGCATCGATTAGACAACTTATCACAGGCCTATCATGCGCTATCACAACTATTGAGCAATTCTAAATACTCCATTGTTTATGAAACCGAAGCGCTTTTGCCCGATGGTGCACCCTGTTCATGGAATTTACCCTACCTGAATATGGTCGTGACCGGTCAAACTTCGTTAGAACCTTTAGACCTGCTAGACAAGCTCCAGTCAATTGAAAAAAAACTGGGGCGAAGCGTGAACAGACAAAAATGGAGTCCTAGGTCCATCGATTGCGACCTATTGTACTATGGGGATCGGGTGATTAAAAGTGAGCGATTAACCGTGCCGCATCCCGAACTTTTCAAGCGTTTTTTTACTACTATTCCAGCAGCGCAACTAGATCCTCACTGGATCCATCCCATACTTAAGCAATCTTTGTTAGATGCCGCCAAATGCTTCCCCTCAGATAGTTTTACTCGCACTCTCACCCTAACCCCTAAAATGCTTGGTATTGTAAATGTCACACCCGATTCATTTTCTGACGGTGGGAAATTTTTTAGACCCGAAGAGGCGATTAAGCAGGCAGAAAAACTCTACGCTGATGGCGCCTATGCCATTGACTTTGGAGCTCAATCTACCAAGCCTTCTGCTAAGCCTCTATCATGGCAAGAAGAATGGGAAAGGCTTGAGCCTGTTTTATCTGGCTTTACATCCAAGCAACCTCAAGTCAAAATCAGCATTGACACCAGCCATTTTGAAGTGGCGAAAAGAGCACTAGGCTATTCTATAAATTGGATCAATACCGTTTTCTACGAACCTAAATTTCTTGAACTTGTTGAACATAGACAGCTTGTCGTAACAGCGACCAACCAAAAGTCGATTCAAAATGTCTTATCCTGGGCCAAAGAAGTCATCAATCAATGTCTTGCAGCGGGACTAAAAAAAAACCAGATCCTTTTAGACCCTGGCATTGGTTTTTCTAAATCTCCGCTGGAAACCTTTCAAATACTCTCTGCTCTAAAGACCCTTAAATCTCTTGGCGTAAACACGCTTGTTGGTCATTCTCGAAAACCCTTTTGGCGGATTTGTCTATCTGAGCCCAAAAGCCAAGCTGACATAAGCAGTAGCATTTTAGCATCTCATTTTGAAGGAGTTGACTATTTACGAGTCCACAACGTGGAGATGCATCAACGCGCTCTTGTGCTATCTCAAATGTTATAACCTGAGTTATGGGTTTATAGTATTTTGCAGATGATCAGTTTAACACTGTATCTGCACAATATAGGTTAAAAATCTAAGTTACTGGTTTTGATTGCCAAATAATTCTTATAATCGTTAATATGAGCTTAAGTAATCAACGATTTGGGGGTCCCTTCGTGGATAAAAAAGAAGGAGTAAGCGTGCAAGAGATTGAAAATTTCGCCCGAAAGTATACCTATGAGGTGTTCTTTTCGCTGGTATTTATCTTAGCAAGTTTTTTTTCTATGGTGATGTTTGGTGTCGCCTGGAGCGTGTATTTAACGTGCTTAGGTGGAGTTCTTGGAGTGTGGTTCCCAGCTAAAGTGGAAAAATTTGGTGGTTCTGCATTTCAATTTGTGAAAAGACAAGCCAAGCCAACACTCATAGTTTTAGCGGTTGTTGGGCTGGTGGTGGCCGTCTTCCTACCACCTCTGGTGTTCTTTGTTTTGGGATTGATGGGTGGTAAAACCCTCTTTCGCCACGCAATGCAAGGTAGTGGTCAAAAGCCGCCTGGCCAAGGTCAATGAGCTGCTTGGCGATAAGCGATATAGTCGTCTAAGCCTACAATGCCAGTTTGAAAATGTTGGGCCAAGAGTGAGAGTTCTTGGTCTTCTTTATTTTGAGCCAAATAAGCTTGAAGTTCTTTCAACGCAGCCTTTTCAGCATCCAAATGCTCTAGCTCTCTCTGAAGAGCGGCAATACGCATGAGATTAAACCCATAGAGCACTTTAGCATCTTGCTTCCCACTGAGAGCATCTTTAAGAGACATAGCTTCATTTAGAGCTTCTTCCAAGCTGCCTTCAGCAATTTTTACCGACGTTTTGGCATACTGTGTGTGGAAGGGGACCGTGCCATCAGTGCGTTTAAGAGTTTGCATCGCATATCCCTTAGCCTCAATCCCTTTTTCGATTGCAAGCAAATGCGCGGCAATATTAACGTCGTATTTACCGTGAAGTTCCGGGTGTTGGCCCAAGATCTGCTCTAGCTTTGCAAGCTTATCCTCATTCCCATTTTCCCACTGTTCATAAGATTTCTGCGCATTTAAAAAGTCCACCTGATGCTCGGGTCGATTAAATGCGGCATAAGAAATCAGCAGTGTCAGTCCAAGCACCACAGGAATGCCATAAAGGACTAAATTACGAACGCTGATGACCCAAAGCCACCACTTTTCCTTAAATACCATGACCGATGCGATGATATCTTTATCTTTGCGAGTAATCTTGAATTTCATAGGGTTGAACCTTTTTTCTTTTAGGTTCCTATTGTAACAAGTAAATTCTTAATAGTAAAGGACTATTAATACGCTCTATTTAAGAGCTTTACGCCTTAATAATGCTGCATTTAGCACCACAGATATCGAACTTAGTGCCATGGCAACCCCCGCCATAATCGGATGCAAAATTCCAACTGCTGCCAGCGGTATGGCAAGAGCGTTGTAGCCAAAGGCAAAGGCTAAATTCTGTTTAATTTTAAGCATAGCAAGTCTAGAGAGTTTAACAGCATCGACAACACTTCCAAGGTGACTGCGCATAAGCCCAATAGTCGCGTTTTCCATCGCCACATCTGTCCCTGCAGCCATGGCAAATCCTACGTCCGCAGATGCCAGGGCAGGCGCATCGTTAACACCGTCCCCCACCATGCCAGTTACCATCCCCTGGCTTTTTAATTTCTCCACGTAGCTCGACTTGTCTTCAGGCAAGACCGCTGCAAAATAATGTTCAATCTTCAGCTCACGGGCGACCTTGGCAACGACTGCTTCTCTATCTCCACTGATTAAATACGTTTCAATGCCTTGATCCTTCATCTCGGCAACCGCTTGACCACTCCCTTCTCGGAGGTGATCTTCAAAGGCAATGATCGATAAAATATGTCCGTTAGAAGATAAGAGAACGCTCATCTCATCTCCAAGAGTAGTAGCATCTAAATTCACTCCATGTTCGATGGAAAATGCCGCCGATCCTAGTATGTAACGTACGCCGTTAATTTCACCTTCCACCCCTTTGCCTGGAGTTTGCACAAAATGAGTAACCTCTAGCAGAGGAAGTTCTCTGGTATACTCGGTTAAAGCCATCGATGCGGGATGGTCGCTTAGCTGTGCTAAGGCTTTGGCTTGGGGCAAAAAAGTTTCATCGCTCACTTGGGTGATACTGAGTTTACCCATCGTCACAGTGCCTGTTTTATCAACAACCAGTGCTTTGAGTTTACTTGCTTGCTCTAGACTTGCCGCGTCCTTGATCAAAATGCCCATTTCAGCACCTTTGGCTGTTGCCACTATCACCACCATGGGCGTTGCCAGACCCAAAGCACAAGGGCAGGCGATGACTAAAGCAGCAACAGCACACATGAGTCCTTGTCCAGGTAGACCCATAATCCACCAAACCAAAAACGTCAAAAGGGCAACGCCCAAAACACCAGGGACAAAAATATTGCTAATCCGATCAGCAAGGCGTTGTATGGGGGCCTTTGATTTTTGGGCTTCTTCCACTAGCTTAATGATCCGACCAAGAGCCGTCTCACTCCCCAGGCGCTGGGCCTTTACTTCTAGAATTCCATTACCGTTAATACTCCCAGCAAAAATTTGAGCGCCTACCTCTTTGACTACAGGTGCGCTTTCACCTGTTAGAAAGGCCTCGTCTACAGCAGAATTCCCGGAAACCACAACCCCATCTACAGGCATCCTTTTTCCCGGCTTTACATGCACCAGATCATCGATCTTCAGCTGGTCAATCGGCACTTCTACAAATTGGTCGTCGCGTTTAACCATAGCCGTCATCTCTTGCATCCTTAAAAGCGCTTGCATGCCGGCCCGAGCTCGCATTTTTGAGCGGGCCTCAAGCACTCTTCCGAGAAGAATCAACGCAATTAACACCGCGCTTGTTTCAAAATACAGATGACCACCACTCATGATGCCATAAACGCTGTAACCATAAGCGGCAGTCGTGCCGAGGGCAACAAGCACATCCATGCCCATAGAGCCCTTTTTTAGCGAAGAAAACGAACCGTAATAAAAAGGAAATCCACAGATAAACTGCGTAATGGATGCTAAAATCCATTGGACAGCATGAGAAAGTTCCCACACTCCAACCATCTGGACTAAAAAAGGCAATGCTATCAAGGCTGCAATTACAAATAACACTTCGTTCGAGGAGACCTTTTTCATACTCCAAGAGATAACACGACCGATTTTAATTCTCGAGCGAGTTCTCGATGTCCAGAGCAAAATGGTAAACTTGTCAATTGGTCGATATGGACCCACGTATGATTTAAAAGCTCTACTTGAGTAGCACTTACCCACACATGCGGGTAAAGAGTTGCCTGATAGCGGGTAAAACCATGCTTGATTGTATCCAATTCCTTAGCATAAGTTACCTGGCCTAGAAAAGATTCAAGCTCTTTTTCAACGACCTCAATATCGATCATAGTATCCAACTCAAAGAAGGGAAAATGCCAGAGATCAGCCATGACTTTACCTTTTTTTCCCTTGGACACCAGAACGTGGTTGCCTTGGATAGCAATCCACACCAACCGATGTAAAGCCAGAATTTTTGGACGTTTTCTTCTGATAGGCAGCTCTTTTTCTAAGCCATTGATATACGCCCTACACCCGTTTGATAATGGACATTTAAAACATTGAGGATTCTTCTGGCAAATAAGAGCTCCTAGCTCAATCAAACCTTCCATCACCTGATGGGGGTCTGTAGTTGGAAGGAGGGCTAGGGTACGCTCTTCCATCTCTTTTTGCACCGAAGGCAAATCGATGCTCAGCTGGATGGCATCATACCTGGCAAGAACCCGTCGCACATTGCCATCAACTGCAGCTGCTCTTTTCTGAAATGCAAAAGCCAAGATGGCCCCCGCGGTATAGGAACCCAGACCCTTTATTTTTAAAAGATCCTCCTTAGTGCTAGGAAATGCCCCGCCGTATTTACAGACGATTTCCTTGGCGCCAGCATGTAAATTTCTAGCTCTTGAATAATAACCCAAACCCTCCCAAGCTTTAATCACCTGATCAATATCCGCTGCTGCCAGCGCCTCAATTGTGGGAAACAGCTCCATCCAACGCTCAAAATAGGGTATTACAACGCTCACTTGGGTCTGTTGAAGCATCACTTCAGACACCCACACCCGGTAGGGGGTATGGTTTTCTCGCCAAGGCAACGAGCGTCTGGCCCGCAAAAACCACTCCCTTAACGCCGTTATGTCTCTTTTTTCCCGGGTCATTTTTGCCCCTAATCTATTCATCTAGGCTAGGAGCATAACGCAAGTTCCTTTTTCTAAAAAGTTAACGATACATGCAAAGTTGGCACGGTTTTTGCATGTATATCATTAACTAGGAGGAATTATGAGTGATGCATGCCCTTTACACACGGCTCTAAAAGAGCAGATGTGCTTAGAAGTCAATTCAATGCGTGATGCGCTAAGCTTTGCCCACCAGATGGAATACGCTATTTTATCGGGGGATCAAGAAATGAGTGCCCAGCTTGCCACCTTCTTTCATGAAACCGAAGTACAGCTGATCAATATTCGCCAAAAACGCCAAGAAATCACCACTAAAATCTTACATCTGGCCTCCAGTACATCAATCGATCTTCCCACTATTTTAACCTCGATGGATGAAGACGATTGCGAAAGCGCCGCCCTTTTTGAGCAACTGGAGCTATTAGATGCAAAAATTGAAGACCAGATAAGGCGTAATGATCTGTTAAAGCAAGCAGTCGATACTCGTATGGAGCTGCCTCAAAGTCCTCCCGATGATCCGATGAGAATTCAGGCGGTTTACTCTAAAAAGAAAAAACAACCCATCCTTTTAGCCGTTGATTTTCAAGAAGACTCCCCCCAAAAGAAATAGCATTATGCTATAGTGTGGGCATGAAAGCTGCGGCCATCACCAATAGTTTCACCCATCCCGATCACCTAGCTCCCTTATGCCACATCCTGGGAATGCCCCTAGTTATCACTGATCCTGCCTTATTTGAACTATCTGCTAAACACTATCCCCAAATCGAGATGGTATACTGTGATCACCGTGACTTTGGCCCATCGTTTCTAAAAAACAACTTCGACACATTGTTCATCTCGGGAAAGCGATGGACAACAGAGCTGGCCCATTTATTACGCGGTGCGATGCGCTTTATCTACTGTCCGCATGGCAATTCCGATAAGACCTTTGGGTTTAAGCATATTGATCCTCATCTCTTGCACGACATCCATCTCGTCTATGGCCCTCAGATGCTTGGCTATTTAAAAGAGCATCACCTTCTAGAAAAGATCCAAAAAACAGTTCTCGTTGGTAATTACCGCTATAGCTTCTACAAACAGTTTCAAACCCATTTTGACCTCTTAGCGGAGCAAAACATCTTTTCGCAATTTGAAAAAGATCAACCCACCATTCTCTATGCTCCAACGTGGAAGGATTTAGAGGATAGCACCTCGTTTCTCGACCACTGCCAAACCATGATTGGCACCTTGCCGCCTCATCTTAATCTGCTAGTGAAGCTCCATCCACTCTTAGAAAGGCACCAACCGGCTCATACTTACTACATCATTGAACACTGCAAAAAATATCCCAACATCCAAGTCCTACTGAACTATCCGGTGATCTATCCCATCCTAAACCGCTGCGCCATCTACCTGGGAGACTACTCCTCAGTGGGCTACGACGCCTTAACATTCAACAAGCCCATGTTTTTCCTCCACAAACCTGGATACGAAACACCGCTTTCTACCTGTGGAACCACGGTAGAAGGGAATCCGTTTGAAGTGATTGAAACGCCCTTATCCAGCGAGCACAAAAATGCACAAATTCGGCTTTACAACGAAGCTTTTGGACCGGAGCAGTCACCAAAAGCGATTCACTCTGACATTTTAGCAGCGCTTAAAGAAACCCATCCTTTGGTGATTGCATGAGGGCAGCAACAGGTTTTATTTACGGCCTAGCCCCTCATCATCTCGATCACATTGCCCCTCTTTGTCTACTACTTGATATACCGCTTATCGTAACCGAGGAAAGTTTGTCCAATCTTGCTAAAAAATACTATCCCTCCCTCGTGGTCTTTTACATTGACGAATTGGGACTAGCCAAACACATTGCCGATCACTATAGCGTCGTCTTTTCCTGTCTACCAGCAGTTATGCTCTCTAAACTCTTCTTTAGCGTCAAGCATCTCTACGGCAAACACGTCCTATCGATCTGGTGCCCTCACGGCAGCTCAGACAAAGGCACCGCTGCCCTCCACCACCAAAGCCTCAAAGATGAACAGTACGCCCTCGTCTACGGCCAGAAAATGCGCGACTTCTTCCGTGACTACAATGTCTTTGAAGAGCTAAAGGGAACTGTGGCCATCGGAAACTATCGCCATCGGCTCTTTAGTCATGTAAAGCCGTTTTACATGAACCTATTTCAAACTGAAATTGGATCGCAATTTGCAGAGCAAAAAGACCTCATTCTCTATGCACCCACCTGGTCTGATGGGATCGAGCCGACAACCTTTTTCGATGCCTGCCCCACCCTGATCGATGAGCTTCCAGATACCTACAACTTAATCGTCAAAATCCATCCTAACCTAAATATTCAAAACCTAATGGAAGTTGAACGGGTCCTAGCCAGATACGAGCACCATCCCTCGGTCCAATTTGTGAGTGAATTTCCGCTCATTTATCCCATTTTAGAAAACGTCAAAATTTACATGGGGGATCGCTCCTCTATCGGGTACGACTTTCTAACCTATAACCGGCCCATGCTTTTCATCGGTCCTGAAAGAGCAAACCCTTTGCAGCGCTGCGGGCTCTCCATTCCTCTCGATTCTCTCCACGAGATTTACTCTATTTTAGAGGACCATCTGGAAGAAGATCAAAGCGTCTTTGAACAAGCTAGAAGGGAGCTCTACGAGTACACCTTCGAGTCCATCACTGATGATCATAAGCTAAAAAAAGAAATTCAAAAGCTATATAATAATTACTTTAATCAAATACAAGACAGTATATTATAAAGATACTTTGACATTATATAACTTTTTATGGTATCTTATTCCAAAATAGATGAGGTACACCATGTCAATAAGAGGATTTTCTAACGAAGGATCATATATCCCATTTCTAAATCCAACCAATCCTCATCAAATGCCCCTTATAACTGAGATACCACTCGGTCAAGTTGAAAGATTGCTTGCCTGTAAGGATTGGTTTCAAATTCTTTCATCACCGGAACACTTTTTGGCAACGTGTTACTTACAACTCATGAATCAAAAAGACATGATAATAACACGCGAATCAGATAAGTTAATTACGAATAAACATGTTTATAGAGAGATTAAAGAATCTATCAAAAAGCTTAGGATATTGTTGTTAAAAGGATTAGAATCTGGAAGTAGTGAATTATTTCTTATTAAACCAGCTTGTTACATATGTGAACAAGAAGACCAAATTGCATCCATTTTTGAACATGAAGGCGCAAAAAAAGGCACAACAAGATTCAACTTGTATCTCTCGCTTGAGTTACCAAATATTTTAAAAAGCTTAGACCTTTCCTTTCATGAGGTACAATTTTTAAAACAGCTACCAGGCTCTCCACTTTTAATACCAGTTACAAAATACACCATCCATTGGCAACAATCACTCGGGCATACATTTCTAGTGCCCCCAGTAGGATTACCTCGAGAGGAACCCCCAGGCCGACTCAATTCTCTATTGTTTGAGAGACGCAATGAAACTGGGGATTTCACCTTTACGACAGCTGCTACTGGATCTTTGAACCTCTCTTTCCTGAAGGAAAGAGATTCTTGTTTCATCGCTCCCTAACGGGCCGCTCTACAAGCTTTTAAGACCGTCATTCCCGCGGTCTTGATTGCTATACTGCTATTGTAGTCTCGATCTATGTCTAGCCCACAATTTTTGCAGTTATATCTTCTCATTTGCAAGCTCATTTCACGCCGGTTTCCACACGATGAGCAGATTTGAGTACTTGGAAAGTATTCTCCTGCTTCCACAAAGTGCTTTCCTAGCTCCTGAGCTTTGTATTTTAGATAGGTCAAAAACTGCCTCCACCCCGCATCGCTGATGGACCTAGCTAGTTTATGTTGTTTTGCTTGCAATAGGGTTTTGATCTTCAGTGTTTCGACACAAATGACGTCGTGATTTTTAACGATCCATGTCGATAACTGATGTGCAAAGTTTTCCCTTGCATGTTTGATTTTTGCATGCAGTTTTGCAAGCTGTTGTTTCGCTTTTCTCCAATTGTTGCTGCCCTTTTGTTTTTTAGACAATCGCTTTTGTAGTACCTGCAGCCGCGGCAAAAGCTTATGGTAGAATTTTGGTGACTCGACAGAGACTAGCTCATGCTCTTTCCCAATAGCGCATGTGGCGTAGGTTTTGATCCCAACGTCGATCCCGATCGCATTGTCTTCTTTGATAGGGACTGGTATAGGATCGGGAATTTCGATCAAACAAGAAAAGCTGATATACCAGTGCTCCCCTTCTCTTGCTATCGTGGTTTGTTTGAGATCTCCTGCGATTTCTCGGGATTTGATGAATGTAACCCAACCGATCTTTGGCAAAAAGGCTTTATTATCATCGATTTTAACGCCTTGTGGATACCTAAAGCTATCTCTTATTCCTTTGCACTTAAATCTAGGATAGCCACCGTCTTTTTCCTTAAAAAACCGTTTAAACCCCTTGTCTAGATCTTGGAGTGATTGCTGCAAAATTTGCGAGTGAATATCTTTTAGCCAAGAGGTGTCTTCTTGTTTTTTGAGCTGGGTAAGTTCGACGTTTTGCTCATAGTAGCTAATAGATTTTTTCGCCTTTTCGTAAAGCTCTTTTCGATTTGCAAGCCCTCGGTTATAAACAAAGCGGCATGCTCCTGCAAAGCTTACGAGTTTCTCCTTTTGCTCTTTTGTCGGTTTTATCCTGTAGCGAAATGCCTTGCGTATGATCATGATAATATTTTAAATTTGGCCTATGAAGATGTCAACAAAGAATTTAAGAAGAGGAAGATCTTGTGTGTTTCTCTTTCATGTTCATTTGGTCTTTGTGACCAAATTCAGTAACAAGAGCTCTTTGGTGTAAAAGCTTTTGGTCCCCTAGTGATTTTGCCGGGACTTGTGGCGGAGCCAGTATGGATGCCATTAGACAATCTAGTGAAAAACAACAATTGCCGCCTAACTAATTTGCCAGCGCCGTTTATCCCGGCCATAAATGGCCGGGTTTTCGGCGCTATAGTGATAAAACTCCATAAATGTGTTTTGGATGTCCAGGGACCTGAGGTTTTACAAGGCATGCTACAAGCATCTATGGCAGAAGCCGAACAAAACACTTATAATATGGATGCATGGTCAGAGGAGGCCGTGGAGCTATTTGTCAGAAATATCTACTTCGGCCATCAGCACGTAGCACATCACCTATTATCTCTTGATGTAATTCCAAAAGACTCTGTCTTTGAGCTTTTGGAAATGGCCCATATGTACATGCAACCCGGACTTTTTGACTGTGCAGCAAATGCTTTGAGCGCATGCGCATCTCCTGATGACTTGCCTAGATTACTTCAACTGGCAGAGGACACAAATAGTCGGTTTTTACTTCAACTTAATGACGAACTAGGACGACCCCGCCAAGCACTGGAGCTCACAAAGAGCATTGCCACGCTGAAGGTCTGAGTGAGTATAGCGTCTGTGCCACTTCCAATGGAGTGCCCATAATGATTTTGGTGCCTTTTTCGTACCCAGCAATTGGGAAAAGCAGATAACGACCAATCAGAATAGTTCTCTCGACTGGAGAACCGCAAACCAGGGTAGCAAAATGCACGATAGCCACCCGACCTACCTTCAGATAGGGCGTATCAGGCCAATACTCTATAAGAGAGTTGCATTCGATCATGAGCAAAGTAAATGCACCAAAAGAACCACCGATGTAAGTTGCGCAAAAACAGGTAATGATGCATGGAATGTGCAGCATAAAAGTTGTGACTTTTTCATCGTCAGCAAGGTAACAGATCCCATAAGAAATTAGGGTCATACTACCACTTAATATAAGACGCATTTCTAAAGATAGGGTTTTACTGAGTGCATTTTTGCTAAGAGCAGTGTTGACCATGCCCAATGCATAGTAGTTAGTTGCAAGATGGAAGATAAGGGGAAGCTTCTCTGTAGGGTGGTAAAGACCGTGTGCAGAGCCGCAGTGAACGCCTCGTAGAAATGAATGTACAAGGACAAGGGAATCATTCATTTTACAATTTATCCGAGTGCTCAATCAAAAAACTCAGCTGGCATTGTCCCTGTAAAACCAGTTTTGATTGCAAAACGGGCAGTCTACCTATGTCGTTGTTCTGCAACTGCTCGGGATGACAACCGTTTCTTCTTTTTCGACTAACTGCCAAGGGCTGAAAGTATGTGGTAACGTTTTTAAGAAAAATCATACCGCAGAGAATACCAAAAGAGATAGCTTAGCGACAAGGAGGAATAACCTGAACATGCGTTAAATCATCTAAATGAGTAGCAGCAATCTGGGTCTCAAACACATATGTTGGATCTGCCAGATTGGGTGGAAAGACTTTTGAGACGACTCCAATGTTTAGCCCTTGAGGAAATACGCCATCCATTCCAGAAGTAACCAATAAATCACCAACCTGAAATGTCGCTGCGTTTTTCTGACAATATCCCATGCCCTTTAGGGTTTGATTGCCAGCGCGCCACAGGGGCTCGCTAAGCCCTTGAACAAAGCCTCTGGTAGACGTCAATGAGGCGTGGCTATGCGCGAATTTCCCTTTGATGGAATCGAGTAAACACACCAAAGTTTCACAGTCTGATGGATCCAGATCCTTTTGCAGGGGAAGCGTTTTCAGTAATGGATCGATGTGTTCAACTAAAAAACGCTGCTGTAGTTTACCGCTAGCCCCACATACGGAAGGGGTGAGGGAACTATCAGTGATCAGCCTGACTTTTGAGCGG
The DNA here is from genome assembly GCA_024233455.1 of Chlamydiales bacterium. Lineage (GTDB taxonomy): Bacteria > Chlamydiota > Chlamydiia > Chlamydiales > JACKPQ01 > JACKPP01. Next base: position 727,324 of record JACKPP010000001.1, on the reverse strand, counting down.
TTTTTCCCCACATATTCGACCACTCCGATAAGAGATGAGCCGGAAATAACTGGGCTGTTTGCGGCAATAAGCTCAAATCCAATCCTCTCATTCTCTGCTTGACCAATGTCGATCCAAATAAAACTACTCCAAGCCGCGGGCTCTCTAAAAACAACTTTGGCAGGCAAGAATTGACTTTGTTCTAAAAGATTGGATTTAATAGCACCCAAACGCTCGGTAGTTAGCCTTTCTGTTTCGGTTAACCCCTCCAAATGCTCTTCTTGTGCCAGCCAAGTGTAGATGCGTTCAATTTGAGAGTGCAGTGCCAAATTTTCGAGCTGAAGACTTTCAAGCTGCTTTTGCATTTGCTCGGGTTGAATGGATGAGCCAATCAATGCTCCGGAATAGAGCATCCAATTGGCAAATTTAAAAAAAGGAACGGATATAGAAACAAATCCAGAACGCAGGTAATTAGATCCTTTTTGAGGAAAACTCAGAGCTAAAAAAAGACCAATTCCCAAGAGCACATAGGGGCGCAGAGCAAGACGTTTCATCCGACCACTCTGGCAATGGACTGTGCAACATAGGGGATATTTTGAGTATTTAAGCCGGTCACGTTTACCCTTCCTGATTGAGTCAAATAGATGGCTTGATTTAGCTTTAAATCTTCAATTTGTTCTGGGGTCAAATTCAGATAACAAAACATTCCGTTACGCTTGGTCAGATAGCTAAAATCACCAGATTTACATTCCGCAGAAAGCGCGCTTGCAAGAGCATTGCGCATCGAAGTAATCCGCTCGCGCATTTCTTTTAGCTCTTGCTGCCAACTTGACCGCAAATCAGCATCTAACAGCGTATGAGCGGCAACTAAAGCTCCATGAAGGGGAGGATTGGAGTAAGAGGCTCTAGCGATTGCTTTCAAGTGGCTTTCAACACCACAAGCTTTTGGGGATAGCACAAGTAAAGTCCCCACGCGCTCACCATAAAGTCCTAAATTTTTGGAAAAAGATGTGGCCACAAGCATTGGATGGTGTTCTTTAGCAAAAAGTCGGATCGCTTGAACGTCTTCATCAAGACCATTTCCAAAGCCCTGGTAGGCCAAATCAAAAAAGGGGATTAAGTTTCTGGCGTGGCATATTTCCGAAATTTCACGCCACTCTTCTATCGAGGGATCTGCACCACTGGGATTATGACAGCATCCATGTAACACAATAATGCTTCCCCTGGGAGCTGTGTTTAAGCTATGACAAAAACCGTCAAAATTGAGGGATTGATGGTGCAAATCGTAATAGGGGTACTGTTGGATTGTAAAGCCAGCCCTAGAAAAAATATTGTGATGGTTAACCCAAGTTGGACTAGAGATATAAACGGGAGCTTTAATCGTTTCAGCTAAGAGATCTGCACCTAAGCGCAGAGCACCGGTTCCTCCCAGCGACTGAATGCCGCAGATGTCTCTTTGGCAGAGATCATCCCCAAAAACAAGTCGCATCGAAGCATCAATGAGGGCAGAATGCCCCCCAATTGAAAGGTAATCCTTATTCGTTTGGCTATCGAATAATTTTTTTTCAGCCTTCTTGACACTTTTAAAAATGACCGACTCAAGCTCGGCCGTTTTGTAAATGCCAATTGTTAAATCAACTTTTTCAGATCTTTGATCTTTGGCTGCCTGGGCACTGATGAAAAAAATGGGGTCAGGAGGGAGGTGGTCATAAGCATCAAAAGGGTTTTTCATCGATCTGATCCTTGTCTTCTAAGCTGTTATCTGCTAGACTGAAAGCTTCCCTAAAATGGGGCGTTAGCTCAGTTGGTAGAGCGCAACAATGGCATTGTTGAGGTCAACGGTTCGACTCCGTTACGCTCCAATCACTCATGCTCAATCATTTCTAAAAACGCTTCCAAGTGCTTAGCGCGTGTCGGATGGCGCATTTTACGCAAAGCTTTGGCCTCAATTTGACGCACCCGCTCCCTTGTTACGCTGAATCGAAGACCGACTTCTTCCAATGTTTTTGGCTTACCGTCTAGAAGGCCAAAGCGCTCAATGAGGACTGTGCGTTCTCGGTCAGTCAGCGTGGAGAGGACTTCACCCATTTTGTCTTTTAAGATGGCATATCCTGTTGCCTCAGACGGAGACTCTGTGTTTTTATCTTCTAAAAAGTCCCCGAAAGTGCTTTCTCCATTATCACCAACTTCAGCTTGAAGCGAAATAGGATGCTGAGCAATTTTGTAGATTTCACGGACACGCTCAGGAGTTAAGCCGAGTTCGTCAGCGAGCTCTTCGGGAGTGGGCTCTCGGCCGGTTTCCATCATCAATTTTTTAGCGCCACGCAAGACTTTATTGATGGTTTCAATCATGTGAACAGGTATGCGGATGGTGCGTGCTTGGTCGGCAATGGCTCTAGTAACAGCTTGACGAATCCACCAAGTAGCATAGGTTGAAAACTTATACCCTCTACGGTATTCGAATTTTTCAACGGCCTTCATAAGGCCCATGTTGCCTTCTTGGATAAGGTCGAGAAAAGACAAGCCACGGTTGGTGTATTTCTTAGCAATTGAGATGACCAAGCGAAGATTCGATTCGACCATTTCACGCTTGGCCTCTTGGCTCTTGTCCATCCAACGTTGCAACATGCGCACGTCTTTTTTGAATTCATCAAGAGTCCGTCCAGCAGCCAGCTCGCGCTTGTAAAGCCGGCGTTGAGCTGCCTTTAATTTGGCGGCCGCAAATCGGTTTTTTTCAGCCCTTGGCACCAACTCCTGAACCTCTTTTTCCAACGCTGTGAAGCGCTCGTAGGCAGCCATGATCACTTCACCAAAATCATCAATCACGTTATGGCGAAAGTGCATGCGACGCAGATAGGCTTGGGTGCGGATTCGGCTCTTTTCGATTTCTTCGGTAATTTTTACCCGATCGACTTTTTTGAGTTTGGTATCTCGCAGTTGAATTAATTGCGACTCAAGCATTTGATCTTCTTCAATGAGCAGTTCGCGCAAGCGTGGAAGAAGTTTTAGAAATGATGTCTTATCTTCAATTTCTTTTTCGGCGATGATTTTATCAAAACGATCTTTCCCTGAAACGAGGTAGTGGCATATGGAGATGTTTTCTCTGGCTGAGTAGCGAAAACGCATGATGATTTTTTCGATTTGAAGCTGAGCTTTTTCAATGCGCTTGGAAATTTCGACTTCTTCCTCACGTGTAAGCAAAGGAACTGACCCCATTTCCTTGAGATACATTCGGACTGGATCATCTGATGTTCCTTCACTTCTTTTCGGAAGGCCTTCCATCTCCTTGGCTTCTTTCTTGCGCTCTTTTTGGCGCTCAACCTCAGCCTGATTGAGGATTTGAATATCCATTCCACTTAGAAAAATCAATACGTGATCAATTTGCTCTGGCGAGTCAAAGGTCATAGGGAGAACTTCGTTGATCTCCTCGTATGTCACAAATCCTTGGTCCTTAGCTATAGCGACTAATTCTTCAATTTTTTGTTGATGCTGGGGATCAAAAGTTCCAAAACTGGGTTGGTTCATGGGCTCCTAAGATGAAATTGACTTTACCTGGGAAGGTAATTGTCTCGCATTAAGTTGCTATTTGTCAACCTCCAAATTCATACTAAATTCTGTTCAAAAAAACAATGTTTTCATTCAATATCTTTGTTTATGCAACTTTGTGCTCTAGATGGCAAGCGCTCCATTACCGCTCTTCAAGCTCAGAAAGGGAAAGATTACATCTGTTTCCAGTGTGGGGAAATTGTCCGTTTACGCGGAGGGAGGCAACGGCACCCTCATTTCTTTCATCCCAATCCCCAGCCCAACTGCACAAATCATCGCAAAAGTCATGCTCATCTCCAAGTACAGCTGCGTCTATTAAAAATTTTTTCCGATGGAAAAATGGAGCACTACTTTCCCGAAATTAACCGTTTTGCCGATGTCGTCACCCCTTCCCATAAACTTATTTTTGAAGTTCAATGTTCTCCGATTTCGTTATTTGAGGTTAGAGCGCGGCAAAAAGCGTATGCCCAGACGGGATTTCTACTCGTATGGATATTGCACGAAAAGAGCTTTAACAAGCGCTATCTCTCAGACGCTGAAAAATACCTGCGCCAATTCCCCAGCTACTACACCAACATAGATGCCAGGGGACATGGATGGATCTACGATCAACTCGAACTTCTTAATGATGTAAAACGGTTTTACATTGGAAAAAAATGTCCTGTGCACTTAGCCCAACACTATTATTTTAAAGACAATATGTTCTCAAATATCCCCGCATTTCTAAATAATCGCACTCAAAACTGGCCGGTTTTTTTCAAAGGTGATCTACTGCATCGAGTTTGGCTAAATCCCGAATTTGCAGAGATCCTAATCGGTCTTGAAAAAAAGGGAAACCGCCTGAAAATGCTAAGGCAGTGGAAAAAAATGCTGCAAAAATTAGGGGCCTACCACAATCAGCTGCTTAAAAAACTGCTTTTACGCAACGCCAAACGCTGATAAATATCGCCTTAAGTATAAGAAATAAATTGAAATTCCAACACCAATCAGAATATGCAGAAGAATTTTTAAAGGGAACGGTCTTTGAAGAGTTGAATGGGATGGCTTTTGGGGATCGTAGTAAACCGTCCAGCTGTCAGCTTTCCAATCGGTTAAATGCTCGTGCGCAGCAACCTGGTTGGAAAAGATAATTTTATCAAAGGTGGTATTTCCTGAAAAAAGAGTTCCCCGAACCTGGTAGGAATATTTTGCATATATAACGAACTTACCTTCCTTAAGCTTCTCAATGCCCCAGACATTGACTTGAGCTTGTCCCTCCGAAGATAACTTTTTGTAGGTATAAAATTGTTTTGCAAATTGTCCACTATACCAGCAAACCATTCCAAAACTTAAGCCCAAAAGCAAAGCCCAAACAAGCTTGCCTTTTTCAATTTTTATCTTTGCTCTCGACATTATTTCATTTTGCTGTTACACTTACGTCCACAAACTGATTAAACAAGGGCTATTGAATAATGGCAAACGAAAAAGACAGCAAAAGCAAAAAAACTCCTAAGCGCGCAACCGCACTTAAAAGGGACATTCAAAACGTTCGTAAGCGTGGACAGAACCGCACGTTCAAATCCAATGTACGCACAACGATCAATGGCTTTGAAAGTGCACTAAAAGCAGGCTCGGACGAGGCGGCAAAAGCATTGAGTTCTATCTACAGCATGATGGATAAAGGTGTGAAAAAAGGTATTTATAAGAAAAATAAAGCTGCTCGCGTCAAGGCCCGTTTTACCCAGCGTCTCGCTGCAAAGTAACCTCGATTTCCATATAATTATTTTTTTTAGTATTAGAAAAGATAATGCAATTATGGAAATCTAATCTTATAGCTCCTAGAGGCGTCATCATTGGCGCCGACAAAAATCAAGAGTGGATGCTCGATTGGTGGTATAACCGCTATAACCAAAAAAATACGTTGCCGGTTGCAATTTGTGATTTTGGTCTGAGCAGAGAAGGTCTAAAAAGGGCCCATCAAATCGGCCTGGTTTTAGATTTCGAAAAGGATACACTTCTAAAAAAATTTAACCAGCCCATCTATCCGGTTTATAAGCCCAAATGGGAAGCTGCCTATGCCAGGCAGGACTTTGAACAAGTGCACAGCATCTGGATGCTCAAACCTTTTGCCATGGGGTGCACTCCTTTCGAACAAACCCTGTGGTTGGATATCGATTGCCAAGTGCGATGTAACCTCGATTCTATCTTTACCTATATAAAAAATGCACCTGGCTTTACATGTGCATTTGATACGTCACAATTTGAAGCATCCCTGAAATCTAATAGCATCATGCACCCTGATGAAAAGGCCTATAATAGCGGGGTCATTGGCTACAAGTACGCCTCCCAAGTTATCGATCTATGGGCTGAAGAATTGTATAATCATCACCATGACTACCCCAGTGATCAAGACGCTCTGTCCAGAGTGATTTACAAGCACAAACTCCCCATTCAACTCCTACCTGCTCGCTTTAATGCTCATAGCAGCTTAAGTCAAGACCCTTCTATGGAAATTATCCACTGGGCCCATCCCTTTGGGAAACTGCATATTTTAGATCAAATTCTGTTAGATCAATTCAAAGAGAAGTGCAAATGCCAGTGACTTGGGAAAAAACTATTTGCGCTCCCAAGGGTATTTTAATTGGAGCTGAAAAAAGCCAAGAATGGATGCTTGGCTGGTGGTACTCCCACTACCGAAAATATCACGATCTTCCCATTGCCATCTGCGATTTTGGGCTTTCAGAACAGGGGCTAAAAAAAGCACGTCAACTGGGTACTGTGCTAGATTTCAATAAGGATGATTTGCTCAAAATTTTCGACCTGCCGCTCTGTCCAAAAAAACAAGCGACATGGCAAGAACTCTACACGGGGCCGCTGCAAAATATCCATCCCATTTGGATGCTTAAGCCGTTTTCCCTTATGAAGTCTCCATTTGAAAAAACAATATGGATTGATTTAGATTGTGAAATTCGAGGACCACTAGATCCCATTTTTTCCTTTATCAATAGCCCTAGCGGATTTACGGTGGCGCCAGACACTGCTTACTACCAAAGCGTACTTGAGTCAAGAAACGAGCTCTTGCCCGGAGAAGTTATCTATAATAGTGGGGTGATTGGTTTCCGGCATAAATCACGGGTCATCGACTTATGGACTCGGGAATTACTTTCTAACCATGCCAATTATTTAGGGGATCAAGATGCCTTATCGCGGATCATACACCGCCATCGCCTTCCCATTCACCGTATGCCTAAGCAATTTAATGCTAGATTACGCGATGCCCATGACCCATCTATGACCATTATTCATTATGTCCAGCTTTGTGGCAAAATGCGCATTTTAGAACAAATGCTCCTGCAATCTAAGGGCTAACGCCTAGAAAAGTTACCTAAAGTGACACAAATCGGATCGATGAGTTTTTCGCGTATGTCTTGCTGTGGCTTGGTTGTCCCATTCACTATGATCGTAAAAGCGAGCTCTTCACCATCTTTGGTAAATAGATAACCGCATAAACTGCTAACACCGGTCATTGTACCGGTTTTGCCACGTAATTTGCCCCGTAAATTAAGGCATCGATTTTTTAATGTTCCGTCAATGCCAGCGATAGAAAGTGCCGCTTTAAATTCCGAACCAAACACAACATTGCTACCTGCCCATGATAAGAAATCCACCATTTGCAGGGGCGAAATGAGGTTATAGCGCGATAGCCCACTCCCATCTAGCAAAACGATTTCGGAAGCATCGATATGGACCTTACCAGTTAAAAATTCCCGCAGGGCTTTACTCCCTGACTGCCATGATCCAGGAGGCCCCTGCACTTCTTTCCCCAAGGTCTTAAAAAGACAGTGAGCAAAAAAATTATCTGATTTCTTGCACATTTTTTGCCCAATCGATAGCAAAGAGTCCGATGTGTGTTCAGCTAAAACAGTAGCATCAACTGGAGTAATCCCTTCATGAACAGCTCCTTTAAACACAATTCCATAGCGCTTCATCATATCTTTTACAATAACCCCAGCCATCAAAGCAGGCTCTTTTATCGGCACCCGTTTGTGTTGAGGGGCTCCTTGCAAACTCATGTTGCCTGCAATGCGCACCACTGATTCTTTGCTCATACAATCTGTTGTGACTTCGACCAAATGGTTTTCTGGAGTATTAGAAATTGTATGGGTTTGATTATCGATTAAAAATGGCAACTCAATATTTAGTAAGTCGCTTAGAACAATTGCAGGAGAAGCCTCTTGAGCTCCAGGTCGAATCCATATATCAAAACAGCTTTGGTTAATCGATAAAGCACTGGGAAGCGCGCTAGATATGAATGCGGTATCCTCCACCATCCAACCAGCTGCAAAAGGCGTAGAATCAAACGCCGATGAATCGACAACGACAGAGCCTTTCACCTCTGAAATCCCCTTTAAATGCAGATTCTTGACCAAATGCTCTAAATCACCTGTTCCAAGTGTAGGATCACCACTGCCTTTTACGTACAAATTTCCATAGAGGATTCCATTTTCTACTTTTCCATCGGTAAAAATGCCTGTTTTATAGGTGTAGTTGGCTCCAAGTAGGTCAAAAGCTGCACCAAGGGTTAAGAGTTTGGTAATACTAGCTGGAATAAATCGTTGCTTATGATTTTTGCTATAAAGCCTCTGATGATTATGCATGGAAATGACGTCTATGCCGACAGAGGCTTGAGGATCAGCATGGTGGATGATCCGCTCAATATCATTTTTTAATACAGCAAGATTATCCCTTCCACTACTAAATAGTGGCAGACACAAACATGCCAGGACCCAAATCCATTTTTTCACTTTATCCCCCTCAATCGATCAGACAACCCCGAAAGGCGAGTCGTAGCATTTTCAATGCACATTTGCACAGTGTCACAGCTACCGGCAATTGTCAATTTCGATCGCGCGCGTGTAATGGCCGTATACAAAACTTTACGCCCAAAATACTCACTGCCAGGAGGTAATAACAGGTAGATATTTTCGTATTCGCTACCTTGGCTTTTATGGACAGATAGAACATACGCCAAATCAAAGGATGGCACCATAGCACGTGGCATTACGCGATCTTCAAAAATGACCACATCCTCTTTTTGGCCGTGAATCCAAACACCTGTATCTCCATTGCTTAGCCCCAAATCAAACGCATTGCGAGTAATGATAATGGGAACGGCTAATCGATCGTCCTTTTTTAATTCTTTTGAAATCAGACTGTGCAACATTTGGTTTAAAGCATCGCATCCATTTGGTCCTTTTCTAAGAGCGCAAAGAAGCTGAAATTTTTTTCCTTCCGCTAGCAATGTTGTATTATCAATCCCATCTGGAAGCTTTTGGGTAAAGAGTGGGCTGAGATGCTGAATCAAGTCTGGGGCAGAGGGAAGATCAACCAGAGGAATGTCTTGAGACCTTCCTTGAAGGACCTGAACGGCTATTTGTTGGAGCTCTTTTTGATCGGTACGCATACATTCAGTTAATTGGACAAGTCCAACAGATTGAGTGGTCTGGAAAAAATGGCAGAGCTGCTCAAAAACACTGCCGCCTTCAACCGATGGCAACTGATTGGCATCGCCCACCAAAATCAATCTGGTGTCCTCAGAGCACGCTTCTAGCAAAGCACCCCACATCCCTATATCGATCATTGAGCACTCATCGACAATTACAATGTTATAAGGGAGTTTGGCCGGAATTTTAAGCACATCTTTGGCCTGCTTGATGTCCAGCAATGCATGGAGCGTTCCAAAAAAAATCCCCGGGTTTACAATGCTTTCTCTGAGCTTGCTGACCGCCTTTCCAGTTGGTGCAGCCAAAGCGATAGACTGGCCTGAAAATTGCTCTACAATACGAGCTATCGTATGGGTTTTTCCCGTCCCAGGACCTCCTGATAAAATAAAGAACTGGCAGGCCATAGCCTGAGAAACAGCTATGTGTTGCTTAGCATTGAGACCATCGATAGGTTGAGGCTTGATCTCAGGGGTTGCGATTATGCGTTTTAAGATCGGTTCAATAAGCTTAGACTCTAAATGCCAATACCGATGGAAATAGAGTTTGGATCCATGGTGTTTTAACAAACGATCGGCGTTTGCCCCTTTTGCTATTAAACACTCTGGGATACGTCTTAACTGGTCATCGCTTACCTCAATACATACATTTCCACTTCGGGTACTAGCCATCATTTCAGCCAAAAATGCACGGATCCAGTCATCTTTTAAGACGTAATGCCTAGCGACCATATCAGCAAATGCCCAATCGACATCAGTAATTTCTAAAGTGGTAGATTCCACGTGTTTCCTCATTGTTAAGTCCCCTCAAAAACACATAAAAAGCGCCGCCGTAAAACTCCTTAGGGGGTTTAGTCTCATATTTTCTTAACCACTGAACAAGGGCAGCACCGTAAATACGCGCTTGTAAAAAATAGTCATGGTGCTCCATGGCTTTCTCCAAATTTTGTTGAGAGTAGTCATCTGAGGTGGGTCCCAGCCAATTGGATTTCCAATCAACGATATAGGTTTTTCCGCCGAACTGAAAAATCAAATCGGCAAAGCCTTTAATCATTAAATCTGGTTGAAGTGGGAGTAAAAACTCCATTTCTTGGGCTATGGCATCTGGTGGAATATCTTTTAAGCACACGCCGTCTATGGAAAGATGCATGACTTGAAAAAGCAGCTCTGCAATCACTGTACTCCACGGATGAAGATCTGACAATTTACCTTGCATAAACGCTGACAGGCCCTGAATGGTAGGCGTTTGGTAAAGGCCATTTTCAATAACCTTTTCTAAAAGATGGTGCAACAATGTTCCCGTTGCAGAGCCAGCTGGTAAAGTATGAAGATTGAATTCGGTGAAACTCTTTGACTGCCGAGGAGTCAACGTATCAAATGTAGTAGTAACAAGACCTGAATAGGAAGAGATTGAACGGCGCTTGAAGCCTAAATCATAAGTTAGAGGTGGTACAATGTCCACTTCCATCTTTGGTGTAAAGCCGGGGCATTTGATTGGGCAATCTAATACCTCAACACTAATCGCAGAGGAATTCAACTCTTCTAAATCCTCCCAATTGGCAAAGAACTTTTCCGCAGGTGATGCTGCATTGGAGACTTTTCCTGGTGTACGAATAACGGGAAGATATACGCGCCTTTTGGCTCTAGTCATTGCGACATAAAACAGCCTGAGTTTTTCAGCTTCGAGTTCCTGGTTATCCGATTCGCTGTGACGGCAAGCCATGCCAAGAGCAAACACAACATCAAATTCCAACCCCTTACTCATATGTGTAGTCATAATCGTGACCGCAGAAGACTCATGCACCTCTCGTTGCTTTAGCTGTGGATGATGGTCGGGATTCATTTGGTTAAATTGTCTAAATACTTGGTATAAATCACGACATGAATGGGGTCTTTTTCCCTCTTCTTCTAAGAGAAGCTCACAAAGATGGGTATAATCAACGTAATTCTCTTTCTCTATGGCCAATAGTTCCCTTAAGCTCTTCTCATGGCCAAATCCATAAGCTAAAACCTCTTCAATAAGCGCTGCAAATCCATCCTTTTCCCAAATCGCTTTAAAGAGATGAAGCTTGGTCGAAATTGCCTGCATCTTATCATCAAAGCTACCCTTCAAAAGCTGTGGGTATTCCCACGCAATGATGGGCGCTGACAAAAGTCGTTTGACAGCACCTAGGGCATTGGGCCTAATCATTGCTGGCAAAAGAGCATCAAGCAAAAGGTAGGCTTTTGAAGCACAGACAGAAGCTCCACTCTTGCTTACACAGGGGACTCCATGGCGCTTGAAAAATGCAGCAAGACGCATAGCTTGGTAGCGATCTTTGATCAACACTGCAAATGAAGAAAAGTCCAAATCTAAAGCTTTAATTTGTGAGGCGATATAGGGAAAAAGCACCTGCTCTTCGAGCTCTTTTGATGGCACGCTTCTTGCATTGGGATCTTCGATCTTCAAAATATGGATGGCTTTTTTTTCATCGCCAAGCGGCTCAGTCTCTAGGTGGGCAAGCAAGGGCTGATAGTCAATTGACACCGTACTGGAGGGCAGTTGCAACCATTTTCCAGCTTTTTGATGACCAAATAGAGTATTTAATGCCTCGATGAGTTGTTTGGAGCTGCGGTAATTGGTACAAAGCATTTTACGATTCTCTCTCCCCATTTCCCTAGATGCGTTTAAATAGGTATAAAGATCAGCTTTTCGGAACGCATAGATGGATTGTTTGGGATCACCCACTAGATAAAATGCTGGAACCTCCTTGCCAGGAGCCATAAAAAGTTTCTGAAAAATCGACCATTGAACGGGATCGGTATCTTGAAATTCATCGACGATAGCTGCTTGAAATTGTTTCCTGGCTATTTGGGCAAAAGCTGGTCTATCAAGCGCCTCATTCAACTCCAACAAGATGTCATCAGGAGGTCTTATATCGTGCACTGTTTTGGCAATACCAACGCGCGTTGAGCAAAGAGCTGCCATATGCTGCAAGATACGTTTGGGATCGGTAGCTTCTTCAAATAGGGGGATTAGCTTCTTCTCAATCCACCGATGGAGAGCTGGCAAGGGTTGATCTTTCCCCCGGACCTTTCGGTTTTCTTCTTTGAGCTGTAAAACCAGGCAAGGATCCTCTCCTAAAAGCGCATCGAACTCGTCCATCGTTATTTTTTTAGAAAGGATAACTCTAGAAAGTAGCTCGATCTGTTCTACGATGGAAGGACAAAAACAACCTGCTTTATCGCCAAGGCCTTTGAAATGAGAAGCAATCGCCGCAAGATCTTCCCTAATAGTCTGTGAACTATTCACAGGCAGATCTGTAAGTGCCTGATTAAATCGACCCAGCATTTCAGCGGCTGTTAAAGCCACGTTTGAGTTCTCATCAATCAAGCGCCCAACACAGGACGCTAACTTGTCACAATTGCCGCCACAGGCTTTAAGAGCACGTTCAATTTGACTAGGAGAAAACAGCTCGTGCTTTAATCCCGTGCGCATAAAGTCTTTGGTTTGCATCTGCAAAAAACCTTGATAATTCTGATCATCCGGTCCAGATTGACTCAAAGAGCTGCCAGATTCAAAACCGCCTTCGACAAGCATCCGATGGCAAAAAGCGTGAATGGTGTAAATTTGCGCCTTATCAAAACAACTAAGAGCAAGCTCAAGACGCTGAATGGCAAATGCTCTATCTTGAGGGCTATAGTCTAAGTAGGGATATTTAACCTCTCCTTCGACTAGCGCTTGCAAACACTCTCGGAGGCGTTTCTGCAGCCTAATTTTTAACTCTCTAGTTGCTGCTCTGGTAAACGTCACAATCAAAATCTGATCGATGTCGATTGCCTTGGGATCCAATAATAAACGGACTGTGACGTGTTCAATGGTAAATGTCTTACCCGTCCCAGCTGAAGCCTCTAAAAAATGGTGGCCCCAGACATCAAGGTTCTCATCTAAACAATCGTATACTTCCATCACAAGCATCCTATCTGACGCAAATCCTTAGCCCAATTTCTAAAAATAGCCTCCACATCGATGTTATCATCGCTTGTCGCCCATCTTACATAGGGATCGGTAAATCCATAAGCTGCCTGTGCTTTTTTTAAATCGTTGGGGCTTTTTTGCAAAAGCGCAGTGGCCCATCCCGGCACAAGTGGGGATGGATCGCTAGCTGCTCTCAAATAGTACTCAACATATCTTATCAAGGCGCTTTTTGCCTCATCCCGCTCGTAAGCAACACTCTTTCCATCCTCTAAAAATACCGTTTGAGATTTGCAAACCTCCAACAAACTTACGATGAGCATGAGGGGCCATACCTTAACCTTCTCTGAAAGTGTTGATTTGCTCTGAACCAGCAACCCCTCAGGCGATAAATTCTCTATTTTTCCATGAATTTTCAAATGCTTTCCGTCACTAAGCGTTAACTCAATAGCACGTAAATCCAGCGTATTTGCACTCATGTAAAACCGCTTTACATCAGATATGCCCAAATGCGCATCAAATAGATCGGTCAATTTGAGGCCAAGATCGGATAAGCGCTCATGCATTTTTTTGGAAGATGCATTTAAGCTTCTATTTGCTATTTCACCAAATCTCCCAAGCGGCAAATGTCCCGATTTTTCAAAGATATCAATTTCATCCCCGTGTGGGTTTTTGAGAAAATTTCTACGCATAAGATACCGATTGAGACCAGATAAATGGAATTCTTCATCTTCATCCTCATACTCAAGATAAACCCCGAGACGTTGCTTGAGGAAATGCGCCAGTGGATTTTTGGCAAATCGAATCAAATCATTGATATCGATCTCTAGATCGTGCAGTAACTGTTGAGGGGGAAGGGCTTCTCCAAAAAATTGAGGAATTAAGTGGGGCAAAGTGCCTTTTTGAAAGCTATCTTGGGCAATAGAAAAAAGGTGCGCATCGTATGAGGGATAGGGGAAACTTTTGGAAAAATAACGGGGATCAAATCCCTGCTTGGGGTGCTGAAATACCAGATCCAAATTGAGGTAGCTACATAACTCTTCTATCAAGATCGATGGTCCTTGAGGCTTCCCATCTTTTTCGGAGTGGGAGAGATAACTCATACAAAATGCTTGGCGTGCACTTATCAAAAGCTCTAAAAACAGATGACGATCCTCATCGGCATGCGAGGGATAAGGATCCCCTTTCTGCCCCATATCGTCCAGGGGATTAAAAGAGGGAAGCCTTGGATAGGCTCCATCTTGCATCCCTAAACACCAAACTACTGAGGCCGGATAAGCCCGCCCTGTTCTCATTGAGCAAAACACAACAGCATTCAAATCTCCACCATGGAAAGTCCCAACTGCGGCATCTATTGCAGCTTGCGTCTTTTCCCAAAGAGATTCAAAAGATAGCCTGTACTGATCGTGGCAATCTAGCCCACTGAGCGCGCCCAAAAATAATTCATAACCCCGCTCATCAAGATAGGGGTCTACAAATTCCTCCACAAAAGAGCTGAGCCAATGTCTCCATTCTTTGATGGTCATGGGTTTGAAATTTTTTTTCAGATTTTTTATTAACCGGATCCATTTTCCAAGGGATTCGCTGGCCGCATTTTCAACAAAATCCAATGGCCAGAGATCACACGGTTGATCTTCATGTTGAATCACCGCAAGCCCTGCTAATAACCCATCAAAGGCAAATTCCCACGTCCCTCTGTTGGAATCTTCTAGCATTTTATCGTTGATTCCAGGCAAAGCCATAAGCGAGTGTCTATGCTCTGCATCCATTCCAAAACGGACACCACAATTTTTGGCCCATCGTTCAATCAACATCAGATCATCATTGTGGATTTGACAACCTTTTCTCACACAGGGATTGGAAAAAAAGTCCAAAATATCTGCCGGCAAAAATCTACTTCTAGCTAGATCTATTAACCCTTTAACCCCTTTCAAAAACTGGCTAGCCCGTACCTTAGGAACATCATCAATTACAAAATTAAAAGGACAATGATCTGCAAACACTTTTTGAATATAGGGAATATAATCGGCGATATTGGGAGCCAAAATAAGCACATCTTGCGGCTGTAGATTTTTTTGGGTAAACAATTGAATCAGCGCATTTTTTAATACTTCGATTTCTCGTAATTTATTAGATACAGCATGCAGCTGGATCGTTTCATCGGCAGCAACAGTCAGACGGGCTTCATTATAGAGAATAGACCGCTGCACGCTTGATAAGAGCGTTGTTTCTTCAGGATCTTCATAAAATTCGACCGTCGTATTCTCATCCAATTGCTTAAAATTGAGTTTAGACCCCCAATTAGCAAGCAGTGGATTGCGATCTCGCATGAATAGGTCTATCTCTGGAGTGTTTTCCTTTTTTAAGATCGCCAGTCGACCCATATCAGAGACAATATCTCCCCAAAACATTTTACAGGGGGATAAAACGTAATGTATCATCTTATTATGGCTTCTGGCTATGAACTGCAAAAACACATCAGGGATAGCGGAAAGTGCAAAAAAATGCATCTCACAAAGTTTATTAGTGGGATGAAGAGTTCTTAGTTGCTCATAAAGGTCGATTTTCATCGTCCGATTCCACAGAGTCTGTTTCCAACCAGGTGTTTTGAGCCATTCGGGCAAAAATGTACCTCCGTAGCGCGCCATTTTTAAAAATGCCCCCGCTAAATGATCTGAAAGGTGTCTAAGACGCCGCTCTGAACCAGCTTCATCTGGCTTTACATAATTAAAAAGGGGGGAAAATAAGTCAGATTCGCGCTCTGGTGAGCGCATTATTTTGCTCATCTGTCCTTCAATATCCAACGCCAAAGAGCTTTGTTTAGTGAATAATTGCACGCCTGCAAGATATTCCATTGCCGGCATCAGGCCCAAGAAACGCAAACCCATAGCCACCCCGAAGGTTGGATCATCGGCAATCTTCTGCTGAATCCACTCCTTAACGCGATTACTTGGGACCACAATCACTTTTGGCGTTAGCGGTTTAGACAATAACAGTTGATTTTTCAGCTCAGTTAAGAGCTTTTCCATCTTGTTGCTGGCAAAGCTTTGCTGTGTCATAATCCCGCATTATGCTCAAAGCCCGAATTTCAAAGCACCCCATAGCTTTTCTTAACATCACTCAATTCTTAGGCGCCTTAAATGATAATGTCTTTAAGTACTTGATTGTCTTCCTACTTATCAATATTTTAGGAGTGGGAGCTTCAACCGATATTCTTTTTTGGGTTGGGGTAATTTATGTTTTGCCGTTTTTATTGTTCTCTTCAAATGCGGGCATTTTAGCTGATCGTTTTAGCAAACAACGCCTCATTGTCATCCTAAAGTTACTTGAAGTCATCATCATGCTATGCGGAATCGTGGCGTTTGCTTTTAAAAACAGCATAGGCCTCTATACCTTACTTTTCTTGCTCTCGCTACAAAGTGCGCTATTTAGTCCTCCAAAATACAGCATTATTCCAGAACTCGTCGATCGAAAAAGCATATCGAAAGCAAATGGGGCCATCACATCTGCAACCTATTTGGCCATCATTGTCGGCACATTTTTAGCCTCTTTCATTACGCAAATTTCTCATGAAAATTTTGTCTTATCTAGCACCGTCTGCCTGCTTATTGCTATCGCTGGATTTTCCACTTCATTTTTTGTACCGTACGTTCCCCCAAAGCACACCAAGAAAAAAATGACTCCGTTTTTTATTCGCTCTATTTTTACAACTTTAGCTAGTTGCCAAGAGGTGCCTTATCTGCTTACTTCTATTACGGGCGCAGCATTTTTTCTATTTGTCGGAGCTTTTTTTCAGTTGAATATTATTCCTTTTGCCATCAATTCACTGGGAATGGATAAAGTGGGCGGTGGTTACTTATTTTTAGTCTGCGCCATTGGAATTGCAGTTGGTGCACATCTAGCCGGCAAGGTTTCACACAAACAGGTCGAAATTGGACTTTCCTGTTTAGCAGGGATTGGTATGGCCATCACTATTATCCCCCTCTACCTTTTTCAATACAACCTGGTCGGCGTGATCATCTTGCTATTTGCCATAGGCTTTATGAGTGGGTTCTTCATTATCCCTTTCGACTCCTTTGTTCAAACCTATAGCCATGGACATCATAGAGGGCAGGTCATTGCAGCCAACAACTTCATCAGTTTTTGCGGGGTTCTCTTAGCACCTGTCACTATTTATTTGGTCAGCGGGTTTTTCCAGCAAACAGCAGCTATGGGCTTTCTAGTTATTGCCAGTTTGATCATCCTTTTTAACCTTTTTTTATTGCTGCGAGCAAGCAGTTTACTGCTGAATTTTATCGCACGCCATATCCTACTGCCCATTTGGAAAGGACGTATTCCTATGCCGATTAAAGCGCCCGCTATCCAGGTTTTTCAACTGCGCGCACTGGTATTTTTATGGGCATCAACGCCCTTTTCTCGGCTTTACATGGTAAAGCCCAAGCGTCCATTTTGGGGTTGGCTATTTAAACTCGTAGAATCGATTGAGTATATGGATAAGCCTAACAAAACGTTGGCACCGGGGATCCTGGCCATTTATTGGAGACCCAAGAAAAAAGCATTAATGGCGTTGCCTACAGCTGAACTCTACCACCGAAAAAATCGGATGGCGCTTAGAATTAGCTCTAATTCAGAAGACTGATATGCCAGAGCCTCTAATCCCAGCCATAAATGGCCAGGTTTTGGAGCTGAATTAATCTTTTTTTCGTTCACCGTCTGGCCCACGGGGATCTAGTTCAGGGCCCAATGGAGACTGTCCAGACATAGGCACGAAATCCCCCTGCTCGGTCTTGGGAACAGGCTTAAACCGGATGATTGAAAAGCAGCCCATGGCCGTTAGGGCAACTGCCATCATTCCGATATAGATGAATAGCCCATGGGGCGCTGCATCAATCACAAATGGAGCGATTAGCGGACCTGCCACAGAGCCGATGCTATAGGCAAATAGCAAAACGGCCGTAATCGATGTCATATCGTTAGATTGGAATCTATCTGATACGTGAGTAATACTCAGAGGATAGAGGGTAAATGTGAGACCGCCTAGTAAAAAAACCATCGCGTAAACCACTGCTGCCATCGATTTAAAAAAGACAACTCCGATACATGGAGCTATTGTTAAGACGCTGACTAAAAGCAATACCTTTCTGCGATCAAATACATCCGAAAGATAACCTAGTGGCCATTGAAGAAAAAATCCCCCAGCAATGGTCAAGCTCATCGCAATTGAAACCGATATGTGCATTTGCTCGGCGTAGGTGGGTAAAAAACTATAAATTGCGCTTAATATTAGACCTGAAATGGTACATCCTAAGCAACCAAATGGAGAGCGCCTAAAAACATGAAAAAATCCTTTCACTTGCGTCTCTGGTAAGTCAGGCACTTGTGTGCGCGTAAATGTTACAGGCATCATCGACAGCGACCCTAAAATCCCGGTCACTAAAAAGGGGGTTAACGTCTTAATATCCAGAAAATCGACAAAAAATTGGCTCACGGCCTGTGCTGCATAAAGAGCAATCATATAAAGAGCTAGTAACTTGCCTTTTGCTCCTTCTGGGGCAATGATCAAAAGCCAACTTTCGATAACCACATAAAGCGAGGCAATACAGAGCCCATTTATAAATCGTTCAATTGTCCAAGCAACAGGATGAATATACACGCCTTGAAAAAGAACCACAGCAGTGCATAAACAGGCAAAAAAGGCGTAAGCTCGGATATGGCGGATACGCTTGATTAAACTTTCAATCTTGAGCGCTCCAAGCATAAAACCCGCATAATACGCCGCTTGCACCACACCAATCACCGTTGCATCGTGATGATCCATGTAAAGTCGCAAAGAAACAAACGTTGTGAAAAAACCTCCACCTAGCATCAAAATAGCAATGCTCAGTAACGGTGCTATGGCCGAAAATAATGTTTTACGCATAAATTTAGAACTTTAGATCGATTGCCATCGATCCTCCTATCTCTCCTATCATCCTCACCTCCAGATTTAAGTCAAATCCTCGTTGCAAAGTGAGGCCTATTCCCCCAAATAATACCACATGCGTCCTGGCCTTTAGCTTTCTGGGGTCAGAATCAAACCGATAAGCTGCAAGTTTTGGCAAATCTTTCAACTTCGCAGTTGCGCTTTGATAGCAAAGGCCAATATAGGGAATAAACGGGTCTAGATTGGCACCTAAATTCCCTCCAATCTGCCAATCCTTAAATTGAATAAAGGCATTTTTCGGCTGGATAGCCTCACCATTTTGACTCATCTGATCAATATCCATCCAAGAAACGATCCCGTTGGCATTGGCTCCGATAGCAAAATGTGACCACTCAATCAGCAAGATCCGGGCACCAAAACCACCGGCAAACTGTGACTTAGTCTCGTATTTAAAACAGAAACCTTTTAGAGGCTGCTGATCCACAATCGCTTTCATAGTTCCCACTTGCCCATAAAATTGAAACCTCTGCCCGAGATTTACAGCCATCTGGGCCAAGTGACTCCAAGTTTCAAATTGGTCAACGCGCTGGTAAAATCCAGCATGGGGGCGTTTAACCTCCAACTTCCGGTCATAAATCCATTCACCCACGTATCCAATTTTTAGTCCTGCCCAAGCATTTTCAGGCGTCCAAATACCCTGTTCTGGAATTTGAGGTAGATACGGATTACCAAATTCCAATGCGCTCAAGCCAACCAGCGAAGTCACAAACAAAATCAAGATAGTTCGATAAAACATGCTCTTTAGCTTAGGGCTTTTCCGACTTTATGGCTAATAACTTGGGAGATTTGTGTATGAGAATTTGTTTTTTTCGTGGGGTGAGGGTTAATAGAGACCTAGAAAAATTTATGCATAAAAACACCCCAAGGTTTTTGCGATGTTCCATTTAAATCATTTTGCCACATATGCATGGAGCGGGGATGGTTAAATTGAGGATCGCTACGCCATAAGTCCAGCTCTAGAGTTCCTGGATTGACAGCGAAAGCAAAGAATAGCCCTGGCCAATTGGTATCAGCAAAGTAAAGCGGTTTTACACCGGGTTTACATTCAATTAATAGCCCATCAATTAGAGAGATGGCCCCTGGAAATTGATCAATGACCTGCATGCGAAATTCTCTCAATGATAGAGAGTTTCGGCTAAAGCTATGCTCTATCCCCATTTTTTTTAACAGATCTCTTTGCTGGCTAGACGAGAGGGTTTGTTTGGCATAAAATTGGTAACCTGGGTCTACGTAATTGTCACGCACCCAGGTGTAGGTAAACCCTTTATCCATCCAAGCATTTTTAAAAGATTCCAACTGGGGCAGGAGTCTAAAAGCGTGTGTTGGCGAATAGGCAAATAGGGGAATTCCACCCTCAACTACAAACGGTTTGGCGCTTTTCATAACTTCGATATAAAAAATGAGTAAATCGGTGGGGCTTTCTACGATTTTCTCCTCTTTAGCTATTGGATTTTCTACGCAAAAGTAGCACTTTAGCAAATGCTCCATAGAGCCCCCTGATAGATAACTCCAAGGTGTCAAATGGATCGCGCCTGTTTGGGATGTTTGGTGCATGTGGACAACACGCTTTTGGGCCGATGCGATAAAGTCTTCAGTCTGCAAATGCAATATTATGTCTGTAGTTAGATCTACTATGGCCTTTTTTCCCTCTTCCCAGTCACATGCCGCTATCAGCTGATTTTCGGTCATGCGAAAAAAATCCATCAATGCAAAGAGGTAATCGTCCTTACTCTGAATCAAAGTCCACTGGCTTGGTTTTTTTCTGCCATGCTTGTAGATTAAACGAAATCCTGCTGGACTATCGGCAAAAAGTTCTGGGTTTACATCTAAGATTTGGGGATCAAATACTTCTTGAAAATACACCTCAAAATAACTTCGATATTGACTCGTGAGATAGTTAAAAAACTTGGCGTAGTTTTCAGCTTGTGACTTGGCATCATCACGGCTTTGGAGGCTTTGCTCGAATTGAAAACTATGCGCGGTATGCATTGCCTTGTGCCTTCTGGCTTGGTTGTAAGATGTCGCATCTTTAAAAAAATTCTCAGCCAATTTCATTTGACCATACGTTTCTTCGACATCTTGTTGGCGCTCCATCATTGTTTGGTTAGCCTTTTCCAAACGCTCAGATACAAAAGCGTGCATGATTTGGCCTATGCCGCCCAAATCATTGGGATCAAAACCCAGGGCAGCTTGTAAATTCCATTTATAGAGCTCAACTTTATAGTCGCAAAAACTAGCTAGGGTGTATTCCCACAACTTCAAGAGGGGATGTTCGGTAAATGATTTATAGTAGGCGCAAGCCTCTTCTGAACCTAGGGCCTCTCTTATCGTTTTGGCACCATGTTTAGGATTATCACCTTCCAGGGCAAGCAAAAGAAGCGGATCGTCCAGCCTAAGCAAGGGGCGGTCTAGTTCACCTTCACCCCAAGATGGACTTAAAGGAACGGCATGCTCTGCTCCTTCAAAAACGCGCTTTAACCGACCGGTTTGCATCAGCTCTAAGCAATCGTCAATAAACATCTCTAAGTGGTAACGCTGCACCGTCATAGCCGGAGCCGTTGCAAAGCAAGAGCCAATACTTTGCCTAAGAGGTGTCAACGCCGCCGATAAAAGCATCGCAGCAGCATGCATATCGTCAATTTTTTCAGGCCTTTTGAGTTGTAATGCATACCGAACGTATTCGGGGGGGAAATCGATAGATGTGTACGCACCGAGGATCTTCTTCCAAAGTGCTGGTTGTTTATGCAACAAGTTTAAAATAGCAACTTGATGCTCTTGGTAAAGCGCTTGGTCTGAGTGAAGGCGGTAATAACCCTCCAATGCCACTTTTATTGTAGAGAGCTGATCTGGGCTTTTAACCAGATACCTGGCAAGTTCACGCGCATTCCATAAAGCCCTAAAACCTTCTTTGTTCGAAGCACCTTTTGCCAGCACTTCCCGCTGGTTTAAATTTAAAATATTTTCTATCGACACCGGTATCTCTTGAGTTTTCAGTCCCTCTCTATTAGACTATACAATGAATAATAATAAAACTCAGATCAGGACCTTTATGTTGATTTATCACAACGGCTCAGAAATTCAAATAGCAGAGGGCAGCAAGGCAAAAGAACTTGCCGAAATGCTAAATTTAAGAGATCCCCACCAAGCCCTTGCCGTTTTGGTAAATGGTGAAGCAAAAGACCTCTCTTGCCCATTACAAGCTGGTGATCAAGTCCATTTTATCTCATTTGACGAGGCTTTGGGTAAGGAGATATTCTGGCACAGCTCAGCCCACGTACTGGCCCAAGCAATTTTACGCCTTTGGCCTGAGGCCATTCCAACTATTGGACCACCTATCAAACAGGGGTTTTACTACGACTTCGATAACTTGCCTATCTCTGAAGAGGATTTTCCCAAAATCGAAAAAGAAATCCAAGTCATTTTGAAAGAAAACCATCAACCCCAAAGAGAGCTTTTTCGTGATAAAAAGGCAGCATTAGAAGCCTTTTCTAAAAATCCCTACAAAAACGAGCTGATAGAAAGTTTTGAAGACAATAGCCCTATTACTGCTTACCGCCAAGGAGAATTTTTCGATCTTTGCCGAGGCCCTCATCTTCCCAATTTAGGAAAAATCAAAGCTTTTAAACTCACTAAAACTTCTGGAGCCTACTGGCGCGGCGATAGCAAAAATACCATGCTCACCCGTATTTATGGCGTTTCTTTTCCCGACCGTAAGCAACTCAAAGACTATCTACATCTGGTAGAGGAAGCCAAAAAACGGGACCACAGAATTTTAGGAGCTAAACTCGATCTCTTTTCATTCAAAGAAGAAGCACCGGCAATGCCGTTTATCCATCCAAAAGGCATGGTGATTTGGAATCGCCTCTTAGATTTTTGGAGGGTTTTACACCTGGAAGCTAACTACGAAGAGATCAAAACCCCCCAAATTTTAACCCGCGAGTTATGGGAAAAATCGGGACATTGGGAACACTATCGAGAAAACATGTACACCACCGAAGTAGAGGAAAAGAGCTTTGCTATTAAGCCGATGAATTGTCCCGGTTGCATGCTGTATTACGCGTCTAAAAACCACAGCTACCGTGATTTTCCTCTCAAAATTGCGGAACTTGGCCATGTACATCGATTTGAACCATCCGGTGCCGTAAGCGGCATGTTTCGCGTTCGCAGTTTCCATCAAGATGATGCGCATATTTTTATGACCGGAAGCCAGATCAAAGACGAAATTTTAAACGTGCTAAAACTGGTTGAAAAAACATACGGGGCATTTGGCTTGAAATACACCTTTGAACTTTCAACCAGGCCAGAAAAAAAGAGTACCATAGGTTCGGATAAAGATTGGGAAATTGCTACAAATGGCCTTAGAGATGCGCTTGATGCCTCGGGTCATCCTTATAAAATTAATGAGGGCGACGGCGCATTTTACGGTCCCAAGATTGACCTGCATATTCAAGATGCACTTGGTCGATCTTGGCAGTGTGGAACCATCCAACTAGACATGGCGCTTCCAGAAAGATTTGATTTAGAATACACCGATTGCGATGGTCAACATAAGCGCCCTGTCATGATCCACAGGGCCATTTTTGGCTCACTGGAAAGGTTTTATGGGATATTAGTGGAACACTTTGCTGGAAAATTTCCGCTATGGATGAGTCCAAGACAAATCGCCATCATCCCTGTTGCCGACAGACACAATGATTACGCCTATCGGCTGGCCAAAAATTTTAGACAGAAAGGCTTTACAGTCGATGTTGACGACACCAACGAATCGGTCAGCAAAAAAGTTCGCCTTGCACAAACAACGCAAACCAATTATATGTTAACCGTCGGTGACCAAGAATTAGAAAATGGTACCATCACGGTACGTACCCGTGATAACATCGTGCATGGTGAAGTAAAGCCGGATGCATTTGTCGAAAAAATATGCAAGGAAGTCAAGAGTTATGCCCTCACACCCAGCTACAATAACTAAAACTCCAGAAATTATTACTGTTAGCAGTTTTAAAGGTGGCACAGCTAAAACATCGACAGCTTTGCACCTAGCCTCTGCACTAACAAAATTTCACAAAAAACGTGTCCTTCTGATCGACTTTGATGCCCAAGCCAACCTTACGACTGGACTTGGTTTTGATCCCGACAGCCAGGATAGTCTAGCCCCAGTATTACAGGGAGAAAAACAGCTGGAAGAAGTCATCCTTCGTACCCAGATGCGCAATTTAGACCTTATACCGGCTGATTCATGGCTTGAGCGTCTAGAACTCTCTGGCAATCTGGCTTCAGATCGCTACTCTCATGAGCGTCTAAAGCAAACATTAAAGACAGATGCCTACGATTTCATCATTATTGACACCCCTCCATCGCTCTGTTGGCTCACAGAATCAGCTCTTATCGCATCCAAGCACAGCCTCGTTTGTGCCACTCCCGAATTCTACAGTGTAAAGGGATTGCAACGTCTTTCTCATTTCATAGATAATATTTCCAAACGACATTCACTGAACATCCTCGGGGTAGCTCTGTCATTTTGGAATAAGCGAGGAAAAAGCAACGATGCATTTTTAGACCTCATTGAATCCACGTTCCCTGGAAAAACACTTAAACAAAAAGTACGGCGCGATATTCAAGTTTCTGAAGCTTCCATTCACGGAAGGCCGATTTTCGATATCGCACCCAATAGTCGCGCATCAGAAGACTATATCAAGTTAACGAAAGAAATTCTCAAGCGGATTAAACAAAAGTAAAACCGCTTTACATAGGAGTTAAGATGGCCAAGCTGAACATGTTGCTTGCAGAAAGATTCAAAAAACGCACTAAATCATCAGAAAAGATGGATGCCCTTGCTAATCGCACGGGAGCTGGCGAATTGTCCAGTTTTGGTGGTGTTTTTCGAGTAACGGACTTAAGTGCACACGAACATGAGCACCTACAGCAATTGCTTGAAACATACAAAGATGCTGAAGACCAAGATATCGGTGACGATCTGCAAAACTTGTGCAAATTGACTTCTGAGGTTAAAGCCATCAACAACCAAGCGGTAGTCCTTCATGGAGAGCGTATTCAAAAAGCGCAAAAACTTCTTAAAAACTATCGCGACGGAGCCTTTACCGAGTGGTTAATATCTTCCTATGGCAATCGCCAAACCCCCTACAACTTCTTACAATACTATGAATTTTACACTGAGCTCTCTGATATGGTCAAAAAAAAGGCCGAAGATCTTCCTCGTCAGGTTATCTACGCACTGGCCAGCCGCACCGGAGAATTTGTCGATAAAATTAAAGTCATAGAAAACTTTAAGGGAGAATCCAAAGAAACACTTCTATCGCTCATCCGTGAAAAATTTCCTCTTACCGTGACTGACAAACGCCAATCAAGACCTGCAAAAAAACTCATCTCCTCACTTAAACGTTCGATTGCCGAGATTCAAAACAACTTTGACACAACACCGCGCGAAAAAGACAAAATCAAAGCTTTGATTGCCCAATTGCGCACCCTCGTAGATGTCTGATGTACTAAGAGAGCGCTACGCCAGCCAAGAGATGCGAGATCTTTTTAGCCCAAACTTCAAGTACACCACGTGGAAAAAACTCTGGGTAGGGCTTGCTGAGGCGCAGCAAGAGCTTGGACACCCCATAACCGATGCACAAATAGCTCAGCTTCGATCTCATCAGGACACAGTCGATTTTGAACTTGCCCATAAGTACGAAAAAGAAACCCACCACGATGTCGTAGCACATATTCGCGCCTATGCCGATCAATGCCCTCTAGCCAGGGGAATCATCCATCTAGGGGCCACATCCTGCTACGTCACCGATAATGGGGACCTCATCGCCATGAAGGCAGCGCTTCATCTCATCAAACAAAAGCTGCTCCTTACCATCTCCAAGCTGGCTGCTTTTGCCAAAATCCATGCCAACATAACCTGTGTCGGCTACACTCACTTTCAACCAGCACAACCCACTACAGTTGGCAAGCGTGCCTGTCTATGGCTTCAAGATCTAGTTTTTGACTACCACCATCTAGATGCTATCAGCCTTCCATTCCTCGGTGCCAAAGGGGCTACCGGAACTCAAAGTTCTTTCCTAACTCTTTTTGATAACGACCCTGGAGCACCTCAAAAGCTCGACCAAATCCTCGCCAAAAAGTTTGGCTTTACAGATCTTCTCCCCATCGCATCACAAACCTATCCCCGTAAAATTGACCATCACATTCTCTCTACACTATCCTACCTAGCAACCTCTCTCCATAAGTGCGCAACCGACATACGCCTCCTCGCTCATCTAAATGAAGTTTCAGAAAGCTTTGGTACCTCACAAGTTGGTTCATCGGCCATGCCCCACAAACGCAATCCTATCCTCTCAGAGCGCCTCTGCTCTCTTTCTCGCTATCTACTCAGCCTTCCACAAAATACAGCCTACACCGCCTCTCTACAATGGTTAGAGCGCTCCTTAGATGACTCTGCCAATCGACGCATCACCATTCCCGATGCTTTTCTGACGGCAGATAGCATGCTCAACATTGCAATCCATCTCTTTTCTAATCTACAAGTTGATACCCACGTCATCCAAACAAACCTGGAAAAAGAACATCCCCATCTCATTCTAGAATCCATCCTGATGAAAGCGGTCAAAAAGGGACAAAGCCGTCAGGCCATCCACGAGCACCTACGCCAATACGCCCACACTACGGACAAAAAACACCTAATTGAAAAACTTAAAACAGATACTGTGCTAAAACTGACTCCTGAAGAAATCACCCAAATCGCCGAAGAATCCACACATGCAGGTCTTGCTCCTCAGCAAACCCTAGCCTACATCAAGGATCACATCGAGCCCCTACCTATTCCATCCATACCCAAATCACCCAAGCCACCCATTTAAAATTTGAGAATTTAGCAAAGTTGAGCGGTCCTTAAAGGGACCGAGGCTTTTAATCATTTGGTTTAATCCACCAGCTTGTTTTCCAACCTTTACAATAAAAATTACACTGGTCCCGGCCTTTTTGTTTAGCCTCAAAATACGGCCAAGCGGATAATGCCTTAAATGCGGGTCGATATCTAGGACGTTCAGAGTTATCTAACATCATGATCCCCCCAGGTTTTAGAAGTGAAATTGCAGCTTTGATACAGCCCACTCTTTCCCTTCCATCGACAAGAATAAGGTCAAAAGATTCAGTGGAAAACTGTTTGCACACATCAAAATAGGGTCGAGCTTTAAGGATCAATTTAACATTTTCTGTATTGCTCATTGCTCTGATTTTCGACTTAACAAGATCATGACAATCCTTATCATGCTCAATTGAAGTTAAGTTTTTTGTTCTTTTAGCAAACCAAACAGATGAAGATCCCGATCCGAATTCTAATACGGATGGTTCATCATGCTTTTGAAAAAATTCTTCTAAAAAACGCACCGCCCCATCCGTTAACCAAGGAACTGGTCGGAAAGGAACTGCCTCCAAAGGATAAAAAAAAACGCATATCAAACTTAGTATTAATACACACGAAGATTTTCTCATGCATCCTCCAGTTAAAATCTAGTCTAAGCCTATAAAATAATTGAGTTTATAACCACACAAAAAATTGTAAGAACTTAATCAAATTGCTAAAAAGTCAACGATCCTATCTATGAAATAAGACCTCATTAATTGCTCGCTTTGTTTCCTCAAGCGGCTCGCAAAGCGGCAGGCGCATGTGCGGTGCGCATAGACCCAAAGCGGAAAGCGCATACTTCACACCAATCGGATTTACCTCCAAGCCTAGTGCATCTACAAGTGGCCGATAGCGATTGTCAATTTCAGAAGCTTTTTCCCAATTACCACTCAGAGCCAGTCTCACCATCTCTTCCCACTCGTTCGGAATAATATTGGACACAACAGATATCGTTCCTTTAGCCCCCAGTTGAATCATCTCCAAAGTCAAGGCATCATCACCACAGTAAACAGGAATATCAATAGCCCCAATCAATTTTCTGGCAAATGCTATATCGCTTGACGCTTCTTTGATGCCTACCACTCCATCAATTTGGCTAATCCCCACAAGTTCTTCAATGCTCAAAGCGGTACCCGTTCGCTTGGGATGATGATAAACAATGACAGGCAGGCCAACCTTAGCAATAGACTCGAAATGCTTTAAAATGCCTCTATAAGGCGGCCGATTATAATAGGGCACAATCGCCAAAATTCCACCTGCACCAAGATCTTTTGCCATTTTTGAACGTTCAACAGATTTCCAAGTACAGTTACAGCCAGAGCCGACAACAACGTGACGCGTTTCTTTTACAGCTGTTTCTATAATCAATTTTTCTTCTTCAAAGGATAACGCCATTCGCTCTCCTGTTGTCCCTAAAACAACCAATCCATTCAATGGAGATTGAGCACGAATTTGTTTTATTAATGACTGGAGGTCGAGTTGATTTTTTTCGGTAAAGGGGGTTATAAGAGCTGTGAAACAACACTTTTGCATGAATGCCTCCGACTTAGACTATAGGCTTTTTAACACATCCTATTCAATTTAAAATAAAAACCCCAAATCAATAAAATTTTACTTATTGATTTTTAATCTACATGAGTATAGAATCGATTGGAAATATGGAATACAAACAATATTTACATTTTTTGGCTCAAATTACAGCTTCATCATCTGGCGTTGTTAATTTCAAAAATATGCAAATATTTTTTTCATGGAATAGCGAAAAAGCCATTATTAAATTTTCCACCCTTATAGACGGCTCAAGTGAAATTATTTTTAACAATAAAACGGGTAACAGAAAACTAAAATGGAGCAATACGGAACCTTATTTTGAACAGAATAATCAAAGTCTCCTTCTATCCTATGAAGTTCAAAACATTCCTACGTATATAGAATTTAAATCCCTTCTCAATAAATTCTATTCATTGGTTGAAGAGTTTAATGACCAGTCAATGGGGTCTTTGCCCCAACTCTTTAGATAATCATTAATTTTTGAAAAATGACGACACCCATAAAACCCTTCTACGGAATAAGGAGAGGGGTGGGCCGCAGTCAGCACTGCATGGGGGTGGGACTTAGTTTCTAAAATTCTTTCGCACTTTTCCTTCGCAGAGCGGCCCCACAATACAAAAATCAATGGATCCGGACGATCACACAGCTTTTCTATCACAGCGTCGGTAAATTGCTCCCACCCTTTCCCATAGTGTGACTTGGGCTGCCTTGCCCGCACAGTTAGGGTGGCATTTAAAAGCAACACCCCTTGACTGGCCCACTTCACGAGAGAACCGTGATCAGGAGGCGAAAGTGACAAATCATTATTTAATTCCTTGTAGATGTTCTGGAGGGACGGAGGAACCCGAACTCCGCTTGAAACACTGAATGATAGTCCTTCTGCTTGGCTAGGTCCATGATACGGGTCTTGTCCCATAATCACTACTTTGACCTTATCATAAGGAGTATAGCGAAAAGCATTAAAAACTAAGTGCTTAGGTGGGTACACCGCATATCCTTTAGACGCCTCTTCGTTTAAATATTTTTTTAAACTCGCGATATATGGCTTCTTCAGCTCATCTTTTAGGATCTCAGCCCAAGATTTTTCTAAAGTCATTTCCGTCATTCAAGTCCCTCTTTTTAAAAAATTATTGTAACGAATGCAGCTGTTTTGATTCAAGTGTAGCCAGGCAAATTCCCAAAGAACGGGCTCCCGTAAAGTTTAAGTCGGCTTAAAAAGCTGTTTTATGATGTTGATTGTTTAACAGCAATGGTTTATCATTGTGGCGTTCATAACTGGATGTAGCGCAGCTTGGCTAGCGCACTAGCATGGGGTGCTAGGGGTCGGAGGTTCGAATCCTCTCATCCAGATTTTCCACATCTTCGTGTTCATGGGCTGTTGAAAAGCTGTCAAAAGATAGAAATTGCGTTTTCTTTGTTGGTAACTTAGTACTTTTCATTCTCTCATTACAAACTTATCAACCCCTATAACTCTCCATGTAATATGTGTAGTTTTGAACACTTCCACACCGACTAAATACTAAAACAGTTATAGATATATCTTTTCTTTAGGAAGGTATCTTGCACTTGTCTATTATTCATGGAAAGGATAGATTTGAGATCTTTACTTGGAGGATACAATGCTTCGTTTTCTTGTTGTATTTACGCTAGCGTACTCATTACTTCTCTCTAGAGAAAAAATAATCATGTTTCCAAGCAAGCCAACAAACCATCAGGCCTTTCTTTCTGAAAATGCTCCTAACCCATCTGTCCGCGTTTGGGGCAAAATAAAAAAATGCTTGGATGCTAAGGGATTTGATTTGATTGTGACAGAAACAAATAAAATAAAACCAGAAACTCTCCAAGATCCTAGTGTGAAGTATTATTTTTTTCATAACCCGTTTAAATTTAGATTATCCTTGATACCAAAGATTCCCAAAGAAAAAAGAGTTCTTTGGATTTGGGAGCCAGCCGTAGCGATGCCACAGTCATACGCTCCATGGTTGCTAAAGGAATTTAGCTATGTATTTACCTTTGATGACACCTTATTGAACCGTCAAAATTACGTTAAATTTTACCACCCTCATAATATTGGTATGATCAAGACAGTTACGCCTTTTAAAGAAAGGCGGTTTTTGTGTCTAATGAATGCAAAAAAGAAATCCAAGGCAGCTAAAATCAAGTGGAAAAACTACTACGCTGAACGATTACGCGTAATCCGTTTTTATGAACGGTGTAAGCCAGGAGAACTACATCTTTATGGAAGAGGATGGAAAAGACGGCCCAGCGCAAGAGGTTGTGTCCCTAATAAGATCAAGACGATAAAAAATTATAAATTTTGTATCTGTTATGAGAACACAAACACCCCAGGGTATGTGTCTGAAAAGATTTTTGATTGCTTTCAAGCTGGGGTAGTGCCTGTTTATTTGGGAGCAGAGAATGTAACTGAAACGATCCCGGAAAATTGCTTTATCGATCGTCGAAAATTTGAGGATGATGAGGCTGTTTATCAGTTCATGAAAGCGATGGATGAAAAGACCTATGAGGAATATCTAAAAAACATTAGAGAGTATTTGGCATCTGAAAAAGGCTACCTCTACACAGAAGAACACTTTATAAACAGCTTTGTTGATTGGGTAACTAAGTCATGAACCCTGAGGCGTTTTTTTCCGAATCCGATGCTCTTTTTGATGGGGTTGAGTATGTGTGGGATGCGCTTGCTCGAATCGAGGCGTATGTGACCGGGTTTACATTTGGAAAAATAGATAGCCCGATTCCTGATGGTGTTACTTTGCTTAATCGCCAAGAGGTCATCATTGGTCCTGAGTGCCTGATTGAACCGGGAGTTTTGATTGAAGGGCCTTGTTGGATAGGTCCGAGATGTGTTATTAGACACGGTGCTGCGGTGCGAAAAATGACCGTGCTTAGAGAAGGTGTGACCATTGGACATGCAACTGAGGTTAAGCGCTCTATTTTACTAGCAGGAGCAAAGGCTCCCCATTTTAACTATATTGGCGATGCTATTTTGGGGCGAAACGTGAATATGGGAGCTGGGTCTAAGTTTGCCAACTTGAGACTAGATGGTAACCAGGTTGCCGTTGATTACAAGGGCGTGCGCTATCAGACCGGATTGAAAAAGTTTGGAGGTGTTTTAGGAGATGGATGTCAAATTGGTTGCAACTGTGTTTTGAATCCTGGAACTTTGATTATGCCTGGGTGTACAACAATGCCTTGCTCATCCATTAGAGGAGTTATCTTTGCGTGAATGAGATGAAAAAAGCCTTTGAACAAGCGTTAGCCGAAGATTGGAAAAAGCACAAAATGCAAACCAAGCTTCATGGAGCCGTGGAATATGCTTTGCAATCGGGAGGAAAACGATTCCGTCCCTTGATCGTCCTGAGTGTCGCCGAAAGCTTGGATGCCATGCCCGCTGCTCTTTGTGTGGAGTATTTTCACACCGCATCTTTAATTGCCGATGATCTTCCTTGTATGGACGATGACGACTTGCGCCGCGGTAAACCATCGCTACATCGGGCGTTTAACGAGACAACTGCGCTACTTGCAAGCTACGCCTTGATTTGTGCAGGTTTTGAGAAAATTCACACTAATACCGAGATATTGGCTCGTAGTTCTGGGGCTGAGCTGGCAGCAAAGGCGGGAATGCTTGCGCTTGATCAAGCTTCTAAGGCTGCGGGAATCGAGGGGGCAACAGGCGGTCAGTTTCTTGATCTTTTCCCACCCAGCAGTGATTTAGACACCTTGTTGGAGATTTTAAGATTAAAGACAGTCACGCTTTTTGAAACAGCTTTTGTTTTGGGGTGGATTTTTGGGGGAAAAGATGTGGAAGCGCTTCCAGTGCTGCGCAGGGCTGCTGCACATTTTGGAATGGCCTTTCAGATCGGGGATGATTTAATAGATTTGCGTCAGGATAGGCCAGGTGGCGCCAATATTGCCATAGAGCTTGGCGCGGAAAAAGCCTCGAGGTTGTTTGATGAGCAGATGCAGGGCTTTGATGAATGCTTAAAGTGCTTGGGACTAGAGAGCTCAGGACTTGCAGCCCTGCGCAATTTATTGGTGAGTTATTTGGCCCCAGCAACCTCCGTTTGAGGCATTGCAGAACCTATCGTTGGCAAACTTAAGATTTGGTTTCTGTCTTCGTGTGATTTTAGACACCTTCACACACTCTAAATACTAAAACGATTACCTATACTTCCATTCTTTAGGATTGCATCCTGTGCTTGTTTATTATTCAGCGAAGGGATAAGTTTACTATTTTTATCTGGAGGTCCTAATGCTTCGTTTTCTTGTTGTGCTAGCATTTTGTTGTTCAGCACTATTCTGCAGAGATAAAATAGTGATGTTTCCACCTAACGTAAATGAGTACAGGAAGTATTCCTGCGGTGATCATCCTAATCCCAGTGTACATATATGGTCTAAGATAAAGAGCAGATTAGCTGCTATGGAGATTGATTTGATCATAACGGAAATAAATAGGCGTGACTTTGCTGTGAATGATCCTTCTGTAAAGTGGTTTTTTTTTCATAATTCATTCAGTAAGAGACTAAAAAAATTACACATGTTTCCCAAAGAAAAAACTGTTCTTTGGATTTGGGAGCCGTCAATTACTTTTCCTCATGCTCATTCAACAATGTTGCACAACCGGTTTGGGGCGGTTTTTACTTTTGATGACACTCTGGTTAATAATAACAACTATATTAAATTTTACTACCCTCATAATGTTGGTATGATCGAGACAGTTACGCCTTTTAAAGAAAGGCGGTTTGTATGTCTAATGAATGCAAAAAAGAAATCCAAGGCAGCTAAAATCAAGTGGAAAAACTACTACGCTGAACGGTTACGCGTAATCCGTTTTTATGAACGGTGTAAGCCAGGAGAACTGCATCTTTATGGAAGAGGATGGAAAAGACGGCCAAGCGCAAAAGGTGGAGTCCCTAATAAGATCGAGACGATAAAAAATTATAAATTTTGTATCTGTTATGAGAATACAAACACCCCAGGATTTGTAACTGAAAAGATTTTTGATTGCTTTCAAGCTGGGGTAGTGCCTGTTTATTTGGGAGCAGAGAATGTAACTGAAACGATCCCGGAAAATTGCTTTATCGATCGTCGAAAATTTGAGGATGATGAGGCTGTTTATCAGTTCATGAAAGCGATGGATGAAAAGACCTATGAGGAATATCTAAAAAACATTAGAGAGTATTTGGCATCTGAAAAAGGCTACCTCTACACAGAAGAACACTTTATAAACAGCTTTATTGATTGGGTGACCAAGTCTTAAACAAACTCAAGATTTTGCGTGGAATATTTTCACACCCCATTGCTGGTGGGCTTCTTCAGAGCTTTGGAAGTCTTTTGATGAATAGGGCTTTGATGAGTGTTTGGGATTGGAGAGCGCAGGACTTGCAGCCCTGCGCCATTTATTGGTGAGTTACTTGGCTCCAGCAAGCTCTGGTTGAGGTGTTGCCAGGCCTACCTTTTCGCGGTATTTTTGAATGACACCTTTTTCGATCTCCTCGGCCATTTTGGGATCTTTTTTTAGTTCGTCCCTGGCAGCTTCACGCCCCTGTCCTAGCTGTTTACCCTGATAGCTGAACCAGGCGCCCTTTTTATCTATAAGCTTATACTCCACTCCCAAGTCAAGAATGTTTCCAAGTCGGGATATTCCCTCATTGAACAGAATGTCGAATTCAGCAGTTTGAAATGGAGGGGCCATTTTGTTTTTAACAACTTTGGTTTTCACGCGGTTGCCGATATCCATGTTTTCTGCACCTTTAAGTGCTCCAATACGGCGGATATCAATGCGGATAGAGGAGTAGAATTTGAGAGCTCTTCCGCCTGATGTCGTTTCAGGATTTCCGAACATCACGCCAATTTTTTCTCGGATTTGGTTGATGAAGATAGCGCATGTGTTGCTTTTGGCAAGAGATGCGGTGAGTTTGCGCAAGGCTTGAGACATCATACGTGCTTGTAGGCCGATCGATGAATCACCAATCTCCCCTTCTAGCTCTGATTTAGGGACCAGGGCGGCAACAGAGTCGATGATAATGACATCAATTGCATTAGATCTGGCTAGCATTTCAGCAATATTTAATGCGTCTTCCCCACAATCAGGCTGAGAAATCATTAGGTTATCGATATCGACACCAATTTTTTTGGCGTAGGCTGGATCTAGCGCATGTTCAGCATCTATATAGGCGGCATTGCCACCTGCTTTTTGGCAGCTGGCCACCACATGAAGAGCCAAGGTAGATTTACCGGAAGATTCTGGACCGTACAACTCAATAATACGACCTCTTGGAACCCCTCCGATACCCAGCGCCATATCTAGAGAGAGAGCTCCAGTTTTAATGACCTCAATGGAATGAGAGATGGCGTGTTTCCCAAGTGTCATGACAGCGCCCTCTCCAAATTGTTTTTCAATGTGGGAAAGTGCTAGTTCTAGTGCTTTTTTCTTCGCTTGGTCTTGTGGATTAGACATAAGGGCTCCTGGTTATTAACCTGGGTTACGGGTTTATACCGCTTGTCTTCAGGATGCTTGGTCTCTGTAAAATAGCCCCAATAATCTCTGAGTAAAGACAATGAAAAACCATAACTCAGGCTATCATTTTTTCCTAAGATTGACGTTTCTGCTTGTTCTAGTCAAGATCCGAACATGTAAAACTGCTTTACATCTGTAGAATGGAATTGATGTTAAACGGATTAGATTAAAAACAAAGAGTTTTTTCATTTTGTAAAGCTAGGTGTTTTTGAGGTGAAAGTGGAGCTACATAACTATCTGGCATCTGGAATTGCCTTGTTGGTATGGAAAAGAAACAAGAAGGGGGGTAAAAGAAAAAGAGGAGGAGGATGTATGCACTTAATTGGCGATATTGGAGGCACAAAGACCCACTTGGCTTTAGTTGAAGGGGAAAATATTGTAAAAGATCAAAAGTTTCCGAGCTCCGATTACCCAAACTTAGCTTTGATTATTGAGGAGTTTTTAAGGGGAGGGAATCGTCAAATTGCTAAAGCGTGCTTTGGAATTGCAGGTCCAGTCAGAGATGGTAGGTGTCAAGCAACTAATCTGCCTTGGATTGTTGATAGTAAGGAGTTATCCGATAAATTAACGATTCCCCATGTTTATTTAATCAACGACTTGGAGGCAAATGCCTGGGGGCTCAAAGCCCTCACCGCAGATAAATTATATGTATTAAATCCTGGAAATCCCTCGACCAGGGGCAATCAAGCTTTGATATCTGCCGGGACAGGACTAGGCGAAGCTGGTATTTATTTTGATGGAAAAAACCATGCGCCCTTTGCTACAGAGGGTGGCCATGCCGATTTTGCACCCAGATCTGACTTGGAGGTAGAGCTTTTCGTTTATTTGCGAAAAAAATTTGGCCACGTCTCATATGAAAGGGTGCTTTCCGGTCCAGGTTTGGCTAATATTTATCATTTTTTAGTCGACACGAAAAAGATGGAAAATCACCTAGATCAAAAGATCGATGAAGCACTTCTGCCGCGCCATATATCAGACAAAGGACTGTCTGGTGAATGCTTAGTTTGCAAACGAGCTTTGGAGATTTTTATTTCTCTTTATGGAGCCGAAACTGGAAATTTAGCTCTCAAGACGCTTTCACTGGGTGGTATTTTTGTTGGTGGTGGGATTGCTCCAAAAATATTACCCCTGCTCAAAAAAGGCGATTTTATGAACGCTTATCAAGATAAGGGTCGGTTTTCTGAACTGTTAATGACAATTCCTGTAAAGATTGTTTTAGAGGAACAAACAGCTCTTCTTGGCGCAAAATATTATTTATCAGTTGTTTAAGTAATTTATTAAAATAATGTTTAAAATATAGTTTATATTATATATGAAAAGAGAATAGACATAGGACCCTATTGGAGTTCTTAAGAGGCAAATCAGCAACTGCTCGCTTAAGATGAAAATTAAAATCCAAAATAAATAATAAATTTGTTTTAAAAATAATTATTATTGTTTATATGGGGATTATATAGAGTTTAAGAATTGATATTAACACCCATGAGGTAAGAGATGAAAGTAAGTATATTAAATAAGGTTGCCCTAGCCTTAGCTTCTCTTGCTGTAACGTCTGTCGCTTTTTCAGCGTCAGATCTTCACTCGAGAGTGGAGCAGCTAGAAAAGCAAATGTCGGAAGTGGGAACCGAGAACGCATTTGGCGGTTTTGGTGCTAATACAGCATCTGCTCGTCCAATCAAAGATAACAACAACTGGTTTATTACTGTTGATGTTCTCTACTG
Organism: Chlamydiales bacterium; assembly: GCA_024233455.1. Taxonomy (GTDB): domain Bacteria; phylum Chlamydiota; class Chlamydiia; order Chlamydiales; family JACKPQ01; genus JACKPP01. Next base: position 690,654 of record JACKPP010000001.1, on the reverse strand, counting down.
GAAGCCCGGCGTAGGCGGCACTGAGTTTGCATACTCAGATAATAACCCAGCAATTCAATATCCAGTAAAAGGTCGTACTAAAGAGATCGACTTTAGCTGGGATTGGGGTGCTCGTGTAGGTCTTGGATATAATTTCTGCCATGATGGTTGGGATTTGTATGCTATGTACACTTATTTCAGCAACGGTAGCAGCAGCTCTGTATCGGGTGGTTGCAATAGCGCAGTAATGCCACTTCGTGGTGGAATTTGCACAGGTGCAGATAACCAAACAGCTCAAGCTTTTTTTGCTCAAAGCGCAAAATCACAGTTTGATTTTGACTTCGATAGCATCGATTTAAATTTGGGCCGCAACTACTTTGTTAGTAAGTATCTTTCTTTCCGTCCATTTTTTGGCGTAAAGACAGCTTGGATCGATCTTGATCAAGAAACACGCTTCTGCGGTGGTTCTGGCTCAACAACATTCTGTGGATTGGATGTTGCAGGTCTCGGACCAAACAGCGTGAAAATCAACGAAGATTCTGACTTCTGGGGTATTGGACCTGAGGTTGGTATGAATGGAAAGTGGCACTTAGCTAAAGGTTTCAGCTTCTTTGCTGACGCTCTTGGTGCTCTTCTATACGGTTACTTCGATGTAGATCACAGAGAAAAATTCACTGGCACACCATACCCACGCATCAAATTGAGTGGAAATGTGCATAAAATGGTTCCAACAGCTCAACTTTTTGCTGGCGTAGGATACGATGTCTTCTTTGATTGCGATAAGCAACACTTTGGAGTCAGAGTTGGTTACGATTGCCAGTACTGGTGGAGAGCTAACCAAATGTTGAAAATTGACGACGCAGCTCCTCTGAAATATGAGAGATGGTCTGAAGATGTCAGCATGCACGGTGTAACTGTAGATTTCCGTTGGGATTTCTAAGCTCACTTACAAGATAGTAGAATTGAAGGGCAGAACCGACTTCTGCCCTTCGCACTTATAAAGATTTAGCAGTGGATAGCAGTTTTATTTGTGGAAGGCGAAAACAACAAATCAGAGTATGGCAAGAAGGCGGCGTTAATGCTTTTAATTATTTCAGCTTTAGCGATATTGCAGATACTCAATAACTTCAATGGTGAGGGAAACATGGATAAAAATATACTGAAGAAGTTACCCGTTGCGGTTGCAGCCCTAGTGGCGTCGGCAACAGGGGTAGCAGCCTCAGATATGGAATCGCGTGTCGACATGCTCGAAAAGCAGATGATGCAAGTCGGTACTGAAAATTCTTATGGTGGCTACGGTGCTCATACGGCCAATGCAAAACCATCGAAAGAAGACTGTAACTGGTTTTTTACTTTTGATGTTCTCTACTGGAAGCCTTTTGTTGGCGGAACAGAGTTTGCATACACGGATAATAATCCTCAATTGGAATATCCAATTAAAGGTCGTACCAAAGAAATGGATTTCGATTTTAATTGGGGCGCTAGAGTTGGTCTAGGATACGACTTCAATTTCGATGGTTGGGATCTCTATGCCAATTACACGCATTTTGGTTCTGGAGACAGCAATTCTACAAGTAGTGGTGGATGCAATAATAGCATTGTAGTGCCTCTACGCGGAGGCATTTGCCCAGATCCTGATGCTAATGCTGGAGTACAATCTACGTTTATTGCAACCAAAGCCAAGTCTCAGTACCAGATCGAATTTGATTCGGTTGACGTACAACTAGGTCGTAACTATTTCTTAAGCAAAATGCTCTCGATGCGTCCTTTTTGGGGTGCAAAAATTGCTTGGATCGATCTAGATCAGGTGACACGTTATTGCGGATCAACTGGGGTTACACCTGGTCCATTTTGTGGAGTAAATGTGGTTGCTTTAGGACCAAACACCATTAAAATTTCTGAAGATTCTAACTTTAAAGGTGTGGGACCAGAAATTGGATTTAATTCTAAATGGTTTTTAGCAAAAGGCTTTAGCTTCTTTGCTGATGGTTTAGGTGCTTTACTTTACGGTTTCTTTGATGTAGATCATAAAGAAAGTTATAGCCTAATCAGTGATAGAAAAATTAGATTGAGCGCTAATACTCATAAAATGATTCCTACCATGCAAATTTTTAGCGGTGTCTCGTACGATATCTTCTTTAATGATGATAAAGAGCACATTGGATTTAGAATAGGTTACGATGGCCAGTATTGGTGGCGTGCTAACCAAATGCTAAAAATCGACGATGCAGCTCCTCTAAAATATGAGAGATGGTCAGAAGATTTTTCAATGCATGGCGCTACTTTTGAGTTTCGTTGGGATTTCTAATAAGATCTCATCTAACTTAAACGAGTTTTCACCGGCTGGGAAACCAGCCGGTTTTTTTATTTTCTATGCCCTAGCAATAAGTTGAGGTTAACAGAAGGTCAGCTCTTCTTGCGCGGCAAAAGACGTTTGGTCCCAGTCGTAGGACTCTATAACAGCTCTAGCCTCTTGGATGCATTGGGCTTTGTTTAAGGCATCTCGTAGAGCTTTAGTTCCAACGCTTTTTTTAAGATACCAGCACCCAATTTTTCTCATTTCAATAAGCGCTTTGCGCTCGTTGTGGTAGCTTTCAATGTCATTTAGGTGTTCTAGTAGAATGGATCGGTAATGATCAGATGTGCGTAAAATGGCAGGAAGGCCCGATAAGGCCCGTGTAATGTCTTCGATGATCCAAGGCCTGCCGAGCGTGCCTCGGGCTAGTAATATCCCATCACAGCCCGTTTCTTCAAACATTGCAGCGGCACTTTCGGGGTCGAAAACATCCCCATTGCCGTAAATCTTGATGGTATTGGCTCTGGCTTTACAGTCTTTGATCCAAGCGCGATTGGCAGATCCCTTGTAGCCCTGCGCTCGCGTGCGTCCATGGATTGCAATGGCTTTGGCGCCTGCTTGCTCGGCAATTTCGACAATTTCAGGTGCGTTAATGATCTCGTCATCCCAACCAGCTCGAATTTTGACGGTTACTGGAATAGAGACTGCTTGGACCATTTGGTACAGGATTTCTCCTATGCGCTCGGGATATTTTAAAAGGCCGGATCCACTGCCATCTTTGGTCACTTTGTCGACAGGGCAACCGCAATTTAGGTCGATCACATCGAATCCCAGTTCTTCGATCATCTTTGCAGCGGTGGCGGCCATTTGAATATTGCTACCGCAGATTTGTGCTCCTATGGGGTGCATGTCCGCATCGTAATCAAGAATGCGGGAAGTATTGGCATCTGCTCGCACCAGTGCTTCCATTTTAACCATTTCACAAAACATAAGACCTGGAGAAAAGCGCTTTAGCATCCGCCGCCAAGTAAGATTAGTACAGCCTGCAAGAGGGGCGCAGATCACGTTGGTAGGTAAAGTTAAAGAGCCAAGCTCGAGGGGATGGATCATAACGTGGACAGAAGGCCGAGGATCAGTGTTTGCACACCTTGCAAAACAATAAAAGCGATAATAGGGCTGAAATCCATTCCTCCAATAGGAGGAATAATACGTCTAAATAGGTTCAGGTAAGGATCAGTGTAAAACCCGACAAAGCGCATCAATTTTGTATGCTGAAATTGAGGAACCCACGAGCCAATGATGCGAGCTACAAGCAGGATAAAGTAAATTTTAAAGACCCAGTGTATAATGTATGCAACCATACGCTCAGTCTAACCAAAATATATTAAAAAAGATAGAGATTTGTTAGGGTCATATCGTGTGGTTCTGAGGGGAGTTTCGGGATAAATTGCTCTTTAAAGCCGATGCCAAATATCGGTGTTGTTAAAACATCTTTTAAGAAGCGATCAAAATGTCCCAGTCCATAGCCTAAGCGGTGATTGTTTTGATCAAAACAAAGGCCAGGAACGAGAATACAATCCAAATTTGATTTGGCAATAGGGCTGCAGAGCTTTGGATCCGGCTCTAGAACATGGTAAGGCGATTGGAGGAGATGGCCATCTATTTCTGGTACGTAATAGGGATTAATTTGATGATTTTCCAAACGTGGCAAACACAGACGCTGGTCCTTAGCCAATAGCGCATTTAAGGGCCAAAGATCAATTTCGTACTGGGTGCTGGCAAATGAAAGGATTTTTTTAAAAGGAGAAAGAAGAGGAACGAGTGTTTCTAAGAGAGATTTTTTGGCCTCAAGGCGGCGGTCCTTAGAAATTTCCATCCGACGAAGTTTGTAGATCTTTCGAAGATAAGGCTTATTCAACAGGTCTCCCGTCTTTGTATTCAATTTTTTTCAGAAAAAACCCATCTGCGTCATGTAAAGTGGCAACCCCCTGCCCGTTTTTTACTGTGGAAACGGGATCAGTACCCCCCTTTTTCATGTAAGAACCTTTTGAGAGCAGCCCGTTTTCATAGTTTTCATGCAGCATCATACTTCCATCTGCATACCAGGCAAAGCTATGTCCATGGCGCAGGTTATGGCAAATTTCCCGCTGACTTTCCATAAGTCCATTTGCAAACCACGTTTTAACCGTGCCATGGATTTCATCGTTATACCAGGAAATCAGCATTTTAGGCTGATGGTCTGCTTGATAAATCCACTCCTCTCCATGTTTTTTTCCATCGATGATGTGATGTTCGGATAAGAGGATTTTTTCAGGTGAGAAAAGCTGTATACGCCCGTTCGGATCTCCATTTTTGTACTCAATTTTCTTGGCAAGCGTCCCATTTTCGAAAATAGTTTTTTCTCCGTTTCCCCCGCGGATTTCTGCGATACATTGTCCACTGAGATCAAAATAGGTTCCCTCAATGAGCTTCCCCTGTAGATATTTTTCGCGATAGGGAGGGCAGAGACCATTGCCTTGAAATTGGGTGATGCCATGGAGCTGTCCTTTTTCAAAACTCTCAATGCCGACAGAATTTCCCTTGTCGTCGTAGTGCGAAATGGTGCCTTCTATTTTTCCTGAACTGTAAGGTACCGTACGCTTAATTTGACCATTGGCATGGTAGTAAGTCGATAACCCGTCTAAAAAACCTTTCCTATAAGAGATTTCCGCAATAAGATTTCCCTGTTCATTCCAGGCTAAATTTTTCCCATCAAAAATCCAATCGTCTTGGGCACTTGGAGATAGATCGCCTTCCCCTTCTATCACATAGGCTTCTAGACGCTTTTGTCCTGTGGGGAAAAATTCATGGTAGATTCCCAATGCCCTTCCGTCTAATACTTCTAAGTATTGCCAAAGTTGACCATTCGGATGGTAGGTTGTTAAAAGACTTGGAATTTTTCCAAGTGCATTTTTTTTCAACGTGCGGGTTACTTTTTTGTAGGGCTGGGGAGTTAAGTAGTCGTTCTTTTGGAGGCGCAAAATACGCTCTTCAGAGCTAATGGTCTCTGTAAAGCCGTTACGATCGATAATATGAATGCTAGAAATTGTATTTTCACTATTTGAATGATGAGAGCAGCCCATCAAAAATACTATAGATAGAATAAAAAATTTCACCGTCCCTCCTTTTGAATAGCAGGTTCTCTTTTGACTAAATCAAAGTCGACAAAAAAGGCTTCTGCTCCTAGAGTTCCAACACGTTTAGAAAGAGAAAAACGCGTTAAGAGCAAGTTGGGACGTCCTACTGGAGCTTGGTTGGATTTGAGAGGAACTCCTTCGATATAAGCTAAAAGTTTCAGCAAGTCGTCTCTATCAATTTCGATGGGGTGCATCAATTTTTCTTCGGTTTCTTGGATGAGGTGAGCTATGTGCTTCTGGGTTTGGGATAGTAAAAGGGCATTTCCGCTACCTGACAATTTTTGTAGCTGATTTTTTAAGCTAGAGCATTTAGCAAAAGATCCGTAATTTGACAGAAATTTAAGTTGATTGATTTGTGGTTTTAAAAACTTGAGCGCTTCCAGGTGCTTTTCGCAATAAAAATGGTCTACATTGGCATAGAGTTTCTTAAATGTATGTTCATTGTTTTTATTCGTTAAAACTTTGCCAATTTTTGGTATCAGAGCATTGTATTCAACCTCAAGCTCTTCTATGCGATCAGCTTTTTTAAAGTAGGTCGATAAACAATATAGCGTGGGTAAAAATGCCGCGCAGATCAAAGGGATGAGAAAGAAAGGTTTAAGTAGAAGGTTTTTCCATGGAATGTCAAAGGAGAGGAGATTTTTCATTTCGGCCTGCTCCTTAAATGGAATTCTGCAGTGTAACCGTCAGAAGATCGCTCCCAACGCAAATCTTTAGATTTATCGACAAGCGCGCAATCGTTTTGTAAATAATCCTGAATTTGACGTGCTAAACTTGGTTCTGGAATTTTCATGTAAAGCTGAACGATGCCATCATAAGATGAAAAGGGTTTACTTAAAAGTGGATATTGGAGCAGCTGATAGTTAAAGGATTGTATGTTTACTCTTTCAAACAGGGGCACTTGAGTTAACGTGGCCAGTGTCTCACTCACCAATGGCACCTGTGAGTAAACCGGAAAAAATCCTTTTTGGGTACGCAGGATATTTTTCAAGCGATCTAACTTATACTCGATTCGGCGGAGTGGCTTTTTTTCGTGACTCAATGCAAATTTTGATCGGCTTAACTTTCCAACTTGTTCCCAACCATCAATAAAAGCATTCATTTTTCGCTCTAGGTTAATTTCTCGCCTATGAAGAAGCCCATTGGTTAGAAAGAGAGAAAAAAAAGCCAGAAGAGAGGCCAAAAAAAAGCAATAGCAGAGCTTTTTGCCAAGTTTGGCAAGATGTGCCGACGGCGTAAAGTTATTTTGGCGAAACTGAATGGTTTGCTGATCTTGGCAGAGTGTATCTAAAGCCAGTCCGATACCAATAGCAAACGGTGCTTTATCAATTTCACAGCGCTCTTGAATGGGATTTTCGATGATAGGGTCGGCACCAAAAAAATCGATGAAGTAGCCAAGAGGAAGCGCATTCATATGTAAAGCAGTTTTACATCGACCTTTTACAAAATGAATACAGCGATCTAATTCGCTAAAATACCGTTTTTTAAGCTTGTGAACTTCTGATTTTGCATCGGTGAAAATTTCTGCGTGCAATGCGGGAAATTTTTTACCGGGATTCTCGCTATTCCATAGGTCGATAAAATGGCTATATCCGATAGCTATCGATGTGGAAGTGTGCAATTTATGGTCGATAATGGAAATAAGAGATGTTTCTTTGCTCCCAAAAAAAAGCGCGATACAATTCGAGATATTAGGGTAGAAGTGACTGCAGTAGCGGTAAAGAGCTTGAGCATGTGATGAAATCCAATTAGCGCTAAGGCCTCGATCTTGAAGCAGTTTTAGATGGGCTGCAATCTTCGACTTGGGGCTGGCTATAATTTGGGCTTTAGTGGAAGTCTTATCGATGGGGTGCAAGCTTGTGTTGATAATCAGATCGTTTAGGGGGTACGGGACTTGATGCTCAATTTGAAAAGGAAGCGCTTCTAATACCCCTTTACGCTTGGTCAAAGGAATGTCAATTGTCCTAACTAATGTATCTCGGCACGACAAACCAGTGGTCATTTCAATACGTTTTTCTAAGAAAGGTTCAGATATAAGCGTATCTGTGTGCTTTAAGGACTGGATCTCAACTTTGCCTTTACGCTTTTTTAAAAGAGCAAGATGCATTGCTGAACCGTCAATATGAAGGCCAATATTTGACATTTGAGGTTACCTAAATCTAATTAGATATCCATTATAACGGTTTAGTTAATTTTGTGGTTGAAAAGTGCCTTGATTCTGACTTTTTGGCGTAGGACAAATGCGAGGCCCTTCCGATCCGCTAGCTGTAACGAAGGAACCGACGGATACATTGGTCCAAATTCCATACTCTTGACCCTCCAGACAGTACCAGATGACGGAATAGGGTGTTTCGGAGTAGCCAACGTTGCTGCTTGTCTGATTATCTGACCAGACAACTCGGTGTTGAGGGCTTAAGACGATCTCTCCTAAGTTTGCACCCGTAGCCGATAAGATAACCCCTTTAAGCTTAAAAGGACTATCATTAAATAGCGTTAGAGATCCGGCAAAGAGAGAGCAGTTGAGTAAGAGCAAAAATAAATATTTTTTCATTATCTCTAATCAATACTCTATTTAAGCCCTATTCTTCAAGATAGGCGTGCGTAAAATCTAAGCTGCCCATAGAAGAAATAGTCACATTTTTTAATTTTTCGTTTTTAACGTAAAGCAGGCTGTAGGTGAAAAGGGGGATAACCGGCATCTCGCTGATTAAAATTTCCTCGGCTTTACATAAAAGCGCTTGACGTTGGTTTACGTCTAGAGTTTGATTTGATTGATCTAAAAGCTGCTCGTAAACTACATTTTCCCAATGTGTATTATTCGTGCCTACAGATTTTGTTTTAAAGACATCTAGAAAGTTGATGGGATCGGCAAAATCGGCAATCCAAGAGCCAATTGACAGTTGATAGTCTTGATTAGAAATGCGACTAAAATAGACTTTTGTTTCTACAGCTTCCAATTCAACCGTGATGCCCAAAACTTCTTTCCATTGACTTTGAAGTGCTTGCGCCATTTTATGATTCCGATCCCCTGCAGCATATAATAAGGTAATAGTGTTGGTGATCGGGGCGATTGCTGAAATAAGTTGTCTTGCAGATTCTAGGTTAGCATCTGCAAAATGATGGGGTTGAGTCATCCAGAAATTTTGCGGAACAATGCCAGTAGATGGAATTTGACTTCCTTGGGTTACGTGTGTGACTAAAGCTTGGCGGTCAAGAGCATAGGCAAAAGCTTTGCGGATATTTGGGTTGTCAAACGGCTTATGATGCGTGTTGATTCTGATCCAGGCAGTTCCTGAAAAAGGAGAAATATTGAGCTGTTTTTTTTCTTTTAAATAAGGAATAGCATCAGTTGGGATAATCGAAAAGGGTGATCCGATCCAATCTAATTCCTTATTTTCAAACATTTTTAAGGCTGTATCTTCTGAAACGATGACCATTTTTAGACCAGACAGATGCATCGAATCCCTATCCCAATAATAAGCATTTTTTTCGGCGCAAAGATGGTCTTGATGCTGCCAAGCGCTCAAATAGAAAGGTCCATTTGAGATAGAGGTGTCCTCAGAGGGGTGGAGAGGGAAAAAGATTGGCCTAGATAGCAATTCAAATAAGTACGGAACAGGGTGCTCAAGTTCAATCGTCAGCGTTTGCGTATCGAGTGCTTTTATGCCCAGCTCAGATAAAGGTAGCCTGCCTTCTTTTACTGCTTTGGCATTTTTAATGATGTAGAGTTGAAATACATTGTCTGTAGGAAAATCAGGTGCTAGCGTTGTTTGCCACGTGTTTACAAAGTCGTGAGCTTTGACCCAATCGCCATTTGACCATCGTTGAGGGCGTAACTTAAAGGTATAAAGCGTTCCATCTTCAGAAACAGTATAGGTTTCAGCTGCAGCAAGTTCGGGCTGGTCATTAGAATTTATGCGGGTTAGTCCCTGGAAAAAAAGTTTTACAACATTAATGTCATTTAAACTGCGCGCTTTTCTAGGATCTAGAGTTTGAGGTTCACTGCCAATATTGAAGTGAACGATGTGTTGATTTTTTGGTTCAGGGGCTTTTTGACACCCGGCTATTAGAAATATAATCGCTAAAAGATATGCCTTGAACACAAGTCCCTCCAAAGGATTCATTATTGGGTAAGAACTTGAAAATTACAAGGGGTTATTAACCTCAGCTCTGGGCTCTGGTCCGATCTGGACTTCCACAATGTAAAGCGGATTTACATCTCGTCGAGGCGCTCTTCAAAGATTTTTTGGAGATGCGCGTTGTAGGCTGCATTTGAGTTTTGAGGCTTTTCTGGAAGGGCGGTTTTTTTATGGTGTCGCTTTTTGAGGTAGCCGAGAAATTTTTCAACGGATTGTATTTTGGCTTGCAGCTCTTTACATTGATTGCTGAGCTGCCGATCAGATGTAACCACAGTGACATCATGGGGATTTTTGGTATTTTCAAGAATCTCTAGAATGTATTTGTCAGCACATATGCCTTCTGGAGAAAAAACGATATCCACGGTGGCCTTGGTATGTCTATGTGGAAAGTGTGCTTGGTGTGTGTTGCCACTATCGAAGACCAACGTGGCTTTGATTTTGAGGTGTTCAAGGTCTGAAGTGAGAGCGTCTATGAGATCTTGACGCGATTTTTCGATGGGATTAACTTTTTTGGTAAGAAAAAATAGAAGGTTATAGGCGTCAATTAGGTAGTGCACAGAAGCGTTTCAAGTGCGGGCAAAAGTTTATCTAGGGCTTTACGTCTATGAGAAATCCGGTTTTTGACATCAGGCTCTAACTCTGCCAAGGTTTTTCCGTAATCCCATTTGACAAAGAGCGGATCGTAACCAAAACCCTGCGATCCCCGCTCTTCAAGAATGAGGTAGCCCTCACAAGTGCCGCGTACACACTTTTGGATGCCGCTAGGGTCTGCTAAGGCAAGGGCACACTCAAAGTATCCCGAACGTTCGTCGTTATTTAGATTGGAGAGGGCGGTTTTGAGTTTGGCTCGATTGTCTTTATCTGTGGCGTTTTCTCCAGCATACCTTGCGCTAAATACGCCAGGGTCACCGTTTAATGCTGGGACGATAAGCCCTGAATCATCAGCTAGAACATATTTATTCAGAGCTTTAGCCGCGTGGAGAGCTTTCAAACAGGCGTTTTCTTCAAATGTAAGACCAACTTCCTCAGGAGGTATGTAGTCTGGGAAGTCGCGTAGGGTGTAGATATCGAATGGACCAAGTCCTTTTAGCATCTGGCGCAGTTCTAGAATTTTGTGGACGTTTCTGGTGGCGAGTACAAGTTCCATGAATTTCACTATAGCTTAAGCAAAGTAATTTCGAATAGATAAAATCGTGTACGTGACGTTTTGATGCTCAAAAGTTTCGCCCGGTTTTTTATTGCTAATAAGACGTGCAAATTTGGATTGAAAAGAGAGAATATCTTTTTCAGGGGCAGCATCCCAAGGACCTAGAATGGTGTAGGTTATTTTGTTGTGGTTGGAATCTTCACATTCTACAATGGTGCCAACGCCAGCGCGTGTTTCGTCGACATCCAGTTTGGAAAGGACCCTGGCTTTTGATATTTGGTCAGAGAGGAGTTTTAGCTCGTTTTGCAGCCTATCGCGTCTTTCACAAGCAGCTTTAAATTCAGCGTTTTCTCGCAAGTCACCGTGTGATCTTGCTTCTTCGATTTCTTTGGCGTTTTCAATCATTTCATGGGAGCCAATTTCGCTCACTCGCGCTTTTATTTTATCAAGACCTGCTTGCGTTGTCCAAATTGTTAGGTCTTCTTCTGCTTTAGGCTGGTGTTTACGTAGAGATCTTAGTGATGGATGAACAACCTCGGCCAGTGAATGAAGCGTTTTTAAATCGTGGTCGTCAATTGAGTGACATTTCGATGCCAGAAGTAACATTTCTTGAACAGATTCTTTTGAGGCATCGTGCATGATTTTTCGCACGATAGAAAAACGCGCTTTGGTTATGATGCCGACCATTTTTTTGACTGTATCTCTGTCGCCGACTCTTTCTAGTTGATTCATAAGTATGAAAAAGGATTCAAAAAATCTGGAACGGCCTTCTGGAGTGTTAAATGGTAGCGTGTTTTTGCCAGTGATTTTTTGGAAATACCACAGAAAGGTATTGGGGTATTTTTCAGGATTATGGAGGAGTTCTTCTAGTTTTTGCTCTACTTCTTTCAGTTTTCCTTCGCTTAATAAATCTGTCAAAATCAATTCTCGAAGTGTAGAGGGGTTAGCAGTAAGAAAAAAATCTTGGAAAATCTGTACCCAGTTCGGTCTATGGGTCTGAGCCATGGTAAGAGTGCGTTTTTTGAAAGCCGTAAGGTCTATGGCTTCTATAAGTTCTTCGACAGAGACGGAAGTGAGAATCTCTTGAATTTGAGGAGAGTTTTTTTCGTCGGATAGATCTTGTAGGAAGTAATGAATTTGCAGTTTTTCTGCCGTAGTGACTTCGGGAAAGTCGAGACTCTCATTTAAGTGTTCTTTTAAGCTTTGTTTAAAGCTTTCGTTTTTGAGAGTTTGAGGGAAGTCCCGCAAGTGTGAAAAGACGAGCTGAATGAGGTTGCTCGGAGAGAGTTTATTTTCTAAAATTTTTTGAAATCTTTCTTCATGTGGAAGTTCGCTTTCACGTAGAGAGAAAGTGCCTTTGGAATCAAGAGGTTCAGCAATGATGGTGTCTTTTTTAAGTTTAATACGCGCTGTTTGCCACCATTTAACCCATTCATCTGCTGGAATGACGAGGTCACACATCTCGTCTTTGATGTCAGAGGCCGTTTGGGGGCCCAGATCGCGCAGAAGCGTACGAAGGACTTCGAGAGGATTCTCTTTGGCTTGTTTTTCTAAGTAATCCGGGCGTCCAAAACGCAGGGCCAGAAAATGATCAGAGGAAATCGGTAAAAGGGTATTAAAAGCGTTTTCAAAACTAAAATCTTTTAAACCAGAGACGTAGTCAAATTCAAGACTGAGCTGCTCGCGTAAAAATGAAACATCCATGATTTCTCCAACACCCCAGCCGGCTGTGTGGAAAACAAAGTTGCCTGGAACCATATGCCTTATGAGCTCATACTTGCTGATAACGCCGCGACACTCTGTTTGGTCGCGCAATCCGATGAGGCGCATATTTTCTACAAAACGAGGATCTTGTTCGTAAAGTTTTTCTAAGTAATCGACGGCAAGTTTGATGAGAGCTTTAGAGTCGGAAGTTTGAATGTCGTAAACAAGTTTGATGATGCTATGAGCAAGGGCCGGATCTTCAATTTTTTCCCACAGTTGGAGGCCTTGCTCGACATGCTTGCCAAAAGATTGGGCAAATAGCGATTCTTTGGAAGCTTCCAAAATGCGCCTGAATTCTTCGGGATCAACCTCATCTCCTAGACAGTATTCTTCCCATAAATTGAGAAAGGAAGGGTAGTTGTTATTGTTGATATGACCTAAGAATTGCTTAAGATAATCCATGTTTGCCTTTAATTTGAAACTGCGTGATTGAAGTATAGTCTGCTGGGCATTAATCTTCAATGGTATGGACATTCAAATAAAAAGAGGCCTAAAAATCCCTTTAGCCGGCGCTCCTAAAATGGAGCTTAATCAGTTCTCTTTTCCCAGATTAGCGGCTTTAGATGTATCGACCCATGAGACGCTCCGATTTCAATGCCTCATAAAGCCAGGAGACAAGATAGCCTGCGGCGCGCCTGTCTTGGAGGACAAGTCTACACCTGGGAGGTATTTTGTGGCCCCTGTTTCTGGGACGATTAAGGAAATTGTTCGAGGGGAAAAAAGACGGATTTTATTTGTCAGCATAGAGGCAGATTCAGAACAAAGCATGAGGCCCATTGCCCCCATGCAGAGTCTTGATCAAGAGCAAATTGCCCAAAGATTATTAGAATGTGGTCTTTTTGCCTCTATTTATCAACGTCCCTGCAAAAGACTTGCAAGTCCACATGTAAAGCCAGAAGCCATTTTTGTAAAAGCGCTGGAATCCGCCCCTTTCCTCCCCTCCCCCGAAATCGAAATTCAAGAGCGAAAGACAGATTTTGCTAATGGATTGGAGGCACTTAAAAAATTTGCCAAGGTACATGTGGTATCTGCGGCCAAACTACAATGTCCTGAAGGGGTCGAAAATCACACCGCCACTGGACCTCATCCCTGCAGCAATCCATCTTTGCATATTTACCATATCCATCCCGTTAAGAGACCCGATCAAGTTGTTTGGACTTTATCTGCTCATACAGTAATTGCTATTGGATGTGCTCTGCGCGGAGAGTTTTATCAATCCAAAATCATTGCATTTGCCGGCGAGGGTGTAAAAGAGTCAGAGCGCGCGCTGTACCGCGTCCAAGAGGGCTCGAGTGTAAGAGAGCTTTTAGAACATCGATTGGTAGAGGGTTCTATGCGATTGATTTCAGGCGATCCTTTGATGGGACATCTAACTGATTTTGATCGATTTTTAACTCAAGATGCCTTTGCATTATGTGCTATTCCAGAGCTTGTAAAGCGCTCTTTTTTGCATTTTTTGGGATTTGGATGTAGTCGTTATACCGCAACGCGCGCCTACCTATCAGCGTTTTTGAATCACAAGGAGAGATCTTTTTCTACGAGCCAGCATGGAGAGCAGCGCGCATTTGTAGATGGTAGCTATTATGACCGAGTGATGCCCATGCGCATTCCAACGATGCCGCTTATTAAGGCACTGCTTGCTGAGGATTTTGAAAAAGCCCTTTCACTGGGCTTGCTGGAAGTGGATGCCGAAGATTTTGCGCTCCCAGCATTTATCTGCCCATCCAAGATAGCAATGCCCGAGATTGTTAAACGAGCGCAGCAGTTCTATGCTGAGCAATATCTCGCTTAAGAAGTTCTATGAGTTTTTTGGCGCCGTAGGTGAAGATGACATCGGCACCAGCGCGTTTAATCGACAGGGTTACCTCGTAAAGGGCCGCATCAGCATCCAAATAACCAGCATTTCCTGCAGCCATGATCATCGCGTATTCACCCGACACATGAAAGGCACAGATCGGAATAGGTGAAGATCCTCTCATAGCGGAGATGACGTCGAGGTAGCTAAGTGCTGGCTTTACAAGGAGCATGTCAGCTCCTTCACCGGAATCTAGCTGGGCTTCAATCATCGCCTCACGTCGGTTTGCCGGGTTCATCTGATAGGACTTTTTATCGCCAATTTGAGGCGCAGAGCCTAATGCTGTCCGATAGGGTCCATAGAAAGCCGAGGTGTATTTTGCGCTGTAGGCACAAATGTTTGTGTCGATAAATCCGTTTTGATCAAGCGTTTGGCGAATGGCACCCACCCTGCCATCCATCATGTCGCTAGGGGCTACTACGTCAACGCCTGCCTGGGCCAAAACAAGCGCCTGCTGAGCTAACACTTGGACGCTGGCATCATTGATTACGTATCCGTTTTCGTTGATTAGCCCGTCATGTCCATGAGTGGTGTAAGGATCGAGTGCAACATCGGCAAAGATGCACAAGGACGGGATTTCGGCTTTGATGGTTTGAATTGCCCTGGGAATAAGCCCATCTTCATCTAGGGCATAGCTGCCTTGATCGTCTTTTTTTTCGGGGTGAATACAAGGAAATAAGGCAATAGCCTGGACCCCTTCTGAGTGTAAGTATTCGGCTTCTCTTAACAGGACGTCAATGCTTTTTCTTGCCAGATCCTCCAAGCCTAAGGTAGGTGTGTTGATTTTTTCACCTTCGGTAAGGATGAAGGGTGCGACAAAATTTTCTGGGGATAACCTAGCCTCAGTTAGAAGACTGCGGATGGCAGGGCTTTTGCGATTACGGCGTGGTCGTCTTAACATGGCGTTCCTTGTACCATTTTTTTACTTGAACCATCAAGTGAATTTATGCGACTCTTAGGGTAAAAGGGCGGTATTCATGCTAGAAAATTATGAAGATTTTACTGAACAGCAAATAAAGATTTTAGAACGTTATGTCTCAAACACATCGAGCAATATTTTTTGTTTACGCAATTTGCCTGAAGTGATCAAAGGCGCTCTTTTTTCTCGTTATTCTCGTTCGAGTTTGGGTTTGCGTTCGCTTCTCCTAAAAGACTTTGTGCTTAACGAAGAAACCGCTTTTTCCTCGATTGTTGGTGAGCAAACCGAACATGGTCATGAGCAGCAGTTTGTGGCGATAAAAAAAGCGCAAAATTTCTACGATCGTATTTTAGATGGTTATGGCGATGACTCGATTGGAGAGCTCGGAGGAGCTCATTTAGCTGTAGAAAATGTTTCGATGATCGCTGCAAAAATTATCGAAGATGCCCGCATAGGTGGCTCTCCTCTGGAAAAATCCACACGCTACATCTATTTTGATCAAAAAGTGAATGGTGAGTACCTATTTTACAGAGAACCGGTCATCATGACCTCAGCTTTTCGTGATGACTATGTGGAGATGTGCAATCAATTGTTTGAAACGTACAGCAAGCTTATTCCGCCGCTCACTGAATACATGGAAAAAAAGTTTCCAAGAGAACACGATGTATCCAATGTTGCTTATACCGCAGCTTTAAGAGCTAAAGTATTGGATTGTCTGAGAGGACTTCTTCCAACGAGTACTTTGACCAATTTAGGCATGTATGGCAATGGAAGATTTTTTGAAACGCTGATACAAAAACTGAATACCCACAATTTGGTAGAGCTACAAGACATTGGAAAAAAATCCTATGCCGAACTTTCAAAAGTCATTCCTTCATTCGTCCGTAGAGCAGAAATAGGACATAAATATCAAAAGACCTATGATGAGTTTCACGAACAAATGACCACCGAGCTCACTAATATAACAAGCGAATCGGCCAAAAATTTAGAGCCTATGCAGGGGCCTGCAGTGCGCCTTGTGAACTATGATCCCCAAAGCCCTTTAAAAATTGCGGCAGCGCTGCTTTTCCCCTATGCAAAGTGTGGATTGGAAGAGCTCAATCGCAGCATGAATAAAGCCTCGAATGAAGAAATAGAGCGCATTTTGGAAGCAACATGCACATGCAGGCAAAACCGCAGACATAAATCACCAAGAGCGTTGGAACACGCTTTTTTCACATTTGAAATTGTCGCTGATTTTGGCATCTACCGCGACCTGCAACGTCACCGAATGCTCACGCAGGAAAGACAAGTGCTCTCTTGTGATTTGGGCTATTACGTGCCAGACGAGATTGTCGACACAGAAATGGAGCAAGACTATCGCAGTGCTATGGATAAAGCCAAGGAAGTGTACGAACAAATCGCAGTGGAGCTTCCCGAAGAGGCTCAATACATCGTTCCTATGGGCTACAACATTCATTGGTATTTCCATGTGAATTTGCGCGCGCTACAGTGGCTTTGCGAGCTGCGCTCATCGCCTGCTGGCCACCCTATGTACCGCGTTGTTGCTCAAGAGATGGCCAAACAAGTATCAAAAGCAGTACCACAACTAGAGCGATTTTTCAAATTCGTCGATTATGAAGGCTACGAGTTAGGTCGTATGGGTCAGGAAATACGCACTGTGGAAAAAAAGGAAAAATTAAGAACATGAAAGGTAAAATTTTTGGGGGCATATTGCTATTAACTGGCAGCTGTGTGGGTGCTGGGATGCTGGGCCTTCCTATTTTAACCGGAATGGCTGGCTTTTTTCCTACTTTGGTGATGTTTTTTTTAGCCTGGTTTTTTATGACTACAACGGCGCTACTTCTGGTCGAAGTCAACTGCTGGTTTAAACGGCCGGTCAATTTGCTCTCAATGGTTGAGCATAGTTTGGGTAAGTATGGACGGGCAATAGCCTGGGCCCTCTATTTGTTTTTATTTTATGCCCTTCTCGTTGCCTACATGGTGCTTAGCGGTAACCACTTCGCCTCTCTTTTTCAAAATAGTATTCCCAGTTGGGTCGGTACATTCTTTTTTGTGGCTGGATTTGGCTGGCTCATCTACCTTGGGACCCGCCCGGTAGATTTGGTCAACCGCCTGTTAATGTTTGGCAAAATCGCGGCATTTTTGGGACTCGTTTTTTTAGGTTTTCAATACGTCCTGACCAGCAACTTGGTCTACTCTGAGCCATCAATGGTATTCATTGCCTTGCCCATATTGATTATTTCATTTGGTTTTCACAACATGATTCCAACATTGAGCGCTTATCTAGATGGAGATGTCAAACGCATCAAAAAAGCGATCATCGGCGGTTCACTATTAACTTTAGCCATCTACCTTGTTTGGGAAGTTGTAGCTATTGGAATTTTACCCACAAAGATGATTTTTTCAGCTTTCCGCCAAGACATAGATGCTGCCGGGGCTATTCAAGACTTTTTACACCGCCCTGTGGTGGGGTCGTTTTCTAGTGCTCTGGCATTTTTTGCCATTTTAACCTCATTTTTAGCGCAATCACTGGGCTTATCACACTTTTGGAGAGATGGTCTAAGCAAACTAAAAAAATCACCCAATGCAAAACTTGAAAATTTTTGGTATTGCGGTTTAACCCTGCTTCCACCATTGGGATTTGCAATTTTGTACTCAAACATCTTTTTCGCAGCGATTAATTTTGCTGGAGGCATCTGTGCGGTAATCCTCTTTGGACTTTTCCCAGCTCTCATGGTGTGGAAAGGACGCGCGAGGGCTAATGCGACCTACAAAGTGTGGGGTGGCAGGCCGCTGCTCATTTTCATTGCGCTCTTTTCGTGTTTTATCTTGTTTTATCAACTTAGCCAAATGGTAGGACTCAATTTTTTCCCCTCACCTTAGGTGTCTATGCTAAAAATCAATCATTATCTGGGAGGGATTTTCCTCGTTAGCGGTACAGCAATAGGTGCTGGCATGCTGGCTTTGCCGGTCATGACATCGGTCATGGGATTTATCCCTTCAATGGTATTATTTCTGGTGTGTTGGATATGCATGCTCATAACCGCCTTTTTCTTTCTCGATGTCAATTTAAGCGTTAGAGGCGAGCCAAATCTTATTTCTATGGCTCATCGCACATTAGGTACGTGGGGTAAAGTCGTGAGCTGGATCTTCTATTTGCTTTTGCTCTACTCGCTCATTGCAGCCTATATTGCAGGAAGCGGCCCCCTCTTTTTAAACGCTATTCAATCTCTCACCGGCTATATGCCTCCAAATTGGGTAGGTTCTTTTATGCTGCCCCTTGTTTTTGGTGGATTTATTTATTTTGGAACAGAAGGCGTCGATGTCATCAACCGCATACTGATGTTTGGGTTGATTATTTCTTATATTGTGCTAGCAGGCTTTATACCCTCGCGTATAGACCAGCATTTACTCCTTCATACCGATTGGAAGCTTGTAGCTTTCGGAGTTCCGCTGGCGATCACCTCCTTTGGTTATCATGTGATTATCCCAACACTTAGCACCTACATGGATCACAATCGCAAGCGCTTAAAAAGAGTTATCATCATTGGCAGCACTCTGCCACTACTCTTCTACGTGGTTTGGCAAGTCCTTGTTCTTGGTGTCGTTCCTCTTGAAGGTCCGCATGGACTCCTGGCAGCATTAAAGCATGGTGAGGCCTCAACAGTGCCTCTATCCTACGTGATTCAAAATCCCTTGTTGGCTAAGACCGCGCAATTTTTCTCCTTCTTTGCCATCACCACCTCATTTTTGGGACTTGCGATTTCCCTATCAGATTTCTTAGTCGACGGTTTAAAAATCAAAAAAAGCTGGGAAGGAAAACTCTTAGCAATTGGGCTGACGTTTACACCTCCATTAGTGTTTGTCTTTACTTACAGACGCGGATTTATTGTGGCTCTAGAGTATGCGGGGGCTTTTGTGGCTGTGCTGCTTTTATTTTTACCAGCGGTTATGGCTTGGAAGCTTAAAAAACCCAAATTTTATCAGACAATGAAAGCTAAAGCCTTGATCATTTTTATTATCATAGTAGCAGCCGGAATCGTCATTATCGATGTTGTCGCTCAGCTGGGTTACCATGTTCATTCTTAAGTCGGATTTCCAACCCTGTGGTGACCAGCCCGAGGCAATAAAGCAACTCTGCTCGGGACTGAGTGAGAATAAAAAAGCCCAAGTTTTACTAGGTGTAACCGGTTCTGGAAAAACCTTTACCATGGCTAGTATCATTGCTAGGACGCAACGGCCAACGCTCATACTGGCTCATAATAAGACCCTGGCAGCGCAGCTCTACCAAGAATTCAAAACATTTTTTCCAGACAACGCAGTGGAATACTTTGTATCCTACTACGATTACTACCAGCCTGAGGCCTACATTGCGCGCACCGATACCTATATTGAAAAAGATATGGCGATAAACGATACCATCGACAAAATGCGCCTTTCAGCAACACGCTCACTTATCGAGCGACGCGATGTGATCATCGTGGCCTCTGTTTCCTGCATTTACGGTCTAGGTCTGCCCGAATACTACGTGCAGATGAAACTTGACCTAGAAGTGGGGAAAACCTACCGGCGCGATGAGGTATTAGTGCACCTGGTTAAAATGCAATACGATCGAAAAAATTTTGACTTGGAACGTAAATCCTTTCGCGTACGAGGCGATATCATTGAAATCATGCCGGCCTACGAAGTCGATATTGCCTTCCGTATTGAATTTTTTGGTGATGAATTAGAGCGGATCAGTCGTATTGACCCTCTAACGGGAAAAGTGCAAGAGACTCAAAACAAACTCACCATTTTTCCAGGATCGCACCACGTTACGCCCGAAGATGTGCAGGTAAGAGCTATCCAAACCATACGCGCAGAGCTTGCCGATAGAGCAGCTAGTTTTGAGGCTGAGAACAAATTTGTAGAACATCAGCGCATTTTGCAGAGGACTAAATACGATCTAGAGATGATCAAAGAAATCGGATTTTGCAAAGGCATAGAAAACTATTCGCGTCACTTTAGCATGCGCGGGCCTGGCGATCCGCCCCCTTGCTTGCTCGACTACTTTCCGGAAGATTTTATCATCTTTATTGACGAGTCACACCAAACTCTACCTCAGGTGCGGGCTATGTACAACGGAGACAGAGCCCGAAAAGAAGCCCTAGTAGAATTTGGATTTCGTCTTCCGTCAGCTTACGATAATCGTCCGCTTAAATTTGAGGAATTCTACGAGCGGATTGGGCAGGTCATTTACGTTTCAGCAACACCAGGTCCCTTTGAGATGGAACAGACGGGTGGTGAAATTGTGCAGCAAATCATCCGACCGACCGGACTTGTCGATCCAGTCATAGAAATCCGGCCAGCAACTAACCAAGTCGATGATTCCCTAGAAGAAATAAGACGTGTCACCAAGCAGGGATATCGAGTCCTTGTCACTACCCTTACCAAAAAACTGGCGGAAGATCTCAGTCGTTATCTTGAAGAAATAGGCGTTAAAGCTAAATACCTGCACTCCGATATCGACACTTTGGAGCGGGTGCAAATCATCAAAGAATTGCGAAAAGGGCAATTTGATGTTCTAGTCGGGATTAACCTGCTTCGAGAAGGATTAGATATCCCTGAAGTGGCTCTTGTGGCGATATTAGATGCTGACAAAGAAGGCTTTCTTCGAAGTGAAACTGCGCTGGTGCAGACCTGCGGCAGAGCGGCGCGCAATGTTTATGGCCGGGTCATCATGTACGCTGATAAAATGACCGGATCAATTGAAAGGGCAATGCAGATCACATCAAGCAGGCGTACAATTCAGCAAAATTACAATCAAAAACACGGCATTACCCCCCAAACGATCAAACGTGAAGTGACTGAAGATCTCATGGAAACATTTACTGGCGTCTCATCTGACAAGCCAAGACCCGAGACAGAGAGGCTGACGGCCAAGCAAGTTTCTCTTAAAATAAAAGAATACGAAAAATACATGCGTCTTGCCGCCAAAGAGTTGCGTTTTGAAGATGCCGCGCGTTTTCGCGATGAATTGGAGTACTTCAAAGAGCTCGAATTGTTAGAAGATATAAAATAATATAATACTGATTGAATAAATAAATCTTATTTGTTAATTGTAAATTATAAATAATTCGGGTGAACTATGAGTAAATTTGGATGTAATTTTTTTATCGTGTGTGCTTCATTAGTTGCCAGCTCGCTCTTTGCAACTGAAGAGCCTTCGCTGCATACCAATGACAACATTGAAACTGCCAAACTAGATGCACAGCGCTTTAAATCTGCGCTTCTCCGGGCCCAAAAATCAAACCGAGAACAAGTTGAAAAGCTTTCGCAGGAACTTAGCAATGCCTCCTCTAAAACCGCGCAATTACAGCAGGATATTCTGGCCATTCAGCAAGAAAATCTCACTCGCATTCAGTCTCTTAAGCAAGAACTAGAGCAGGTTCAACACAAATCGGCCAACTTGCAACAAGAGCTCAACCAAGTGCGTCAAAACAATCAAAAGCAAACTGCTGAATTGACCGCTCAGCTAGCATCCTCCCAATTAGAAGCACAAAAAATCAAAAATGATCTGCTTGCTGCCCGCAATGGCAATACCACCCAAATTGAAAGCTTAGAAGCTGATCTTAATGCAGCATATCGAAAAATACAGCTCATGCAAAACG
Organism: Chlamydiales bacterium; assembly: GCA_024233455.1. Lineage (GTDB taxonomy): Bacteria > Chlamydiota > Chlamydiia > Chlamydiales > JACKPQ01 > JACKPP01. Next base: position 668,726 of record JACKPP010000001.1, on the reverse strand, counting down.
ATTTATCAGAAGCTAAATCATTAAACGCTAAGCAACTGAAAAATTTTACCGCCTGGCTTTACAACGCTAAAAACGAAGCTGACGAGCTAAAGCGTCAAATTGGAACCGAACAAATTAAATACGAAGAGCAACTTTCTGCACTTCATTCCAGTCTAGCCGCTGCCAATCAAGAAAAAATGGATTTAAAGTTAGAGCTGGCCAAAGCCAAAGAAAACTACCAGGACCAGCTACTGACTATGCAAGAGCAACTGGTCATTTTGCAAGTGCAGCATGAGCAGATGAGAGAAGACATGGAAAATGGGCAACAAGATCAGGAAAATCCTGTGTATCCTTGCTGCTGCCCAGAGCCGCTTCCACCGATTGTCTGCTGGCGCCCTAATGTTGAAGAGCCTACCAGTTGGGTAAAAGGCGAAATCCTAGTTTGGACTGCAGAAGCGGGTAATCTAGACTTTGTCATTCCCAACTTCCCTGTATCCTCGACCAACCTTGGTCAAACAGGAACTGTTGAAGAAGCTAAATTTGGCTGGAATCCAGGATTCAGAGTAGAAGTAGGCCATAGATTCCGTCCAGACTTCTGGGAATTAGCTTTACAATATACCTATATGAATATCGATGGCAATGACAGCTTCAGCACCCCATCAGATCCCACGCGTATTCTTATGGCTACAAAAGACAACGTCAATCAAGTCTTGGCATCAGCTAGAAGCAATGTTGAGCTTTTTTATAACGTCTTTGATCTCATGCTAGCAAGAAGCTTCTTACCCACCAAGCAGCTGATCGTCCGCCCATCTATGGGGCTGACTGGCACTTGGATGGACCGTGAACTAGACGTTAAATACCATGGTGTCGGTAGCCCATCCAATGAGACGCACAGCCGTGACAAATGGGAATTCCATGGTGGCGGGATGCGTGCTGGTGCCGATTTCGATTGGTACCTAGGGTCAGGCTTTAGTCTTTTTGGCAAATCATCCCTAGCAGCACTCATTGGCTACTACAAAAATACCTTCAATGCCGATACCAATAATGTAGGGGGACTTGCCCCAGCTACCATAGAAAATGCCAGATACGATGATCAGCGCATTGCAACTCATCTGCAAATGCAAATGGGTCCTCAGTGGGGCAAAATGTGGGAAGACATGGGTTTATTGATCTTTGTCGGCTACGAATTAAATGCTTGGTTCAACGTGGAAGAGGTGCGCTACAGCAACCCAACTGACACTGTATCGCAGATCACGCCGCGCAAAACAGTCATTAACACCTCAACTCTTGGCATGCAGGGTTTTGTTGGTAAAATCCAATTCAACTTCTAAGATATCGAGTATTTCAATTTGCGACTGATGATAGAAGGAGTTCTTAGCAACTGTAAAACCGTTTTACATTTGATAGGACAGCCCAATAGGGATTTTAAGGGGCGGATTTAATAAAAAGCACCTCTGTCCAGTTGTATTGATAGGCAATTGAATACCCACGCTTTTCAAGTCGATCCACGATAGCAATCGTGCGTTCGGTGGAGTCTTGTATATCATTATTCATGAGTTTATTCATCCCGGCAAATTCATCAAACTCAACACAGATCATCCGAATGTCTAGATTATCTTTAAGAATACTGTCCAAGACCCGGTACTCAGCACCCTCTATATCGAGTTTAAGCAAATCAATATGGTCATGCCCAAGTTCTGCCATGATATCTTTTAATCTTCGACATGGAGCCATGAAATATTGTTTGGTTTTTTGCAGGTTTAAAGCGCTATGAGAAACATGCCGTGGATTGCGCGGTGCGTAAAACTTTAAAGTGGTGTTCTCATCCCATAAACCAAAAGGAAAAAAATGTAATTTTTCATCAATATTGGTTATCACGGGATATGGCTTTGACGGCGGCTCTGGCTGAACGCTGCGTGCAGCTTTCATGGCACTGAAGACAGATTTGATGTGGTTGATGGCTCTTGGTGTAGGGTCAAAAGAATGAACGTGGCAGCCAAAGCGATGGATTAAGCCGACATCAAAGGTGATATCTTCTCCAACCCCAGCTAAATAAACAATAGAATTTTGGTGGATGCTATCAAGGGGAATTGTCCAGCCCCCATAATCTGATCCAATACATTCCATTTTTTGGCACCACGCAGAAGCGGCAAAAAATAGCAAAAAAACTACCAGTTTCATAAAACCTGCCCATCGTCAAGGGTTCATTCGAGATCGCAGTTTGCCATGCAAAAGATTTTTTTGCAATCAGTTAAGAAAATTTTGCGCTGATGGCAAACCCAAAAATAGGCAGGTGTTAATGGAAAAATTTAGAGGCTATTTTGATAAATGGCCTTTGAGCGTGCCTGCAAGCTGCATCATATCAATGGGCTCTGAAAAGATTTTTTTCAGCTTGTCGTCTGGTATGATACGCCGTTTGTTTTTTGGATCTTGCAAGTTATGTTCTTTGATGTAAACCCAGAGAGCTTTTGTAACTTCACCTCGAGTCATTTCTTTTTCGCCGGTAATTGCCGCTAGATCTTTCGATAGTTTATATTTTGGCCCGCCGCTACCTCTTTTCCCCCCGGCTTTACCTGCTTTTTTAACATAAGGGGTTTTGGGGTGATCCTTGTACTTTTCAAGTACTTGGTCCACTTCATTACCAATGACGTCACAATCTGGATACTCTGTGCATGAATAAAACACTTTGCCATACCGTGATCGGCGTTGGGTTAGTTTGCCCGTGCAACCAATCGCTGGGCAGTTTGGTAGGTCTTCAGGGGCGGCATCCCCTTCTTGCTGAATATTCACAATGCCTTTGCATTCGGGGTATTTGGTGCAACCTAGAAATGGCCCATAACGACCATGCCTCACCTGCATTTTTCCTCCACATTTGGGACAAGGTTGGTCCCAATCGAAGTCTTTGGCATAGTCTTCTTTGTTAAAGCTGAGACCTTCAAGTGCAGATGTAAATCCACAATCAGGATAACGAGAGCATCCATAAAAATACTTGTTCTTGGCCCAGATTTTTTGCAATTTAGATCCACATTCGGGACAATCAATATCGGTGTCTTGCTTAGGAACGTGCGCTTCTTTTTCAGCTGTTTCCATAAGGGGATTAAACTTATCCCAAAACTCTCTGACAAATGCTTTCCATTCCCGGTGCCCTTCAGCGATTTCGTCGAGTTCGTGCTCCATAGCTGCGGTGAACCCAACATCCATGATCATCGCAAAGCTTGTATCTAGAAGTTCAACGATGACGCGTCCAAGTTCTGTGGGTTTTAAGTAGAGCTTTTCTTTGGTCGTATATGAGCGGCTTTGAATTTTGTTGGTAATGGATGTAAATGTTGAAGGACGCCCGATTCCCGATTTTTCTAATTCTTTGATGAGGGAGGCCTCACTAAAACGTGGAGGGGGGCGGGTAAAGGCTTGTTCGGATTTAACTTCAATCAGCTTTAAGCGTTGTCCTTCTACAAGGGGTGGTAAGAGGTTTTCTTTCTCATCGGCATCTTCAGTATCGCTTTTTTCCTGGTAGGCCGCTAAAAAACCTTTGAATTTAAGAGTGGAGCCGGTCACCTTCAAGTTTAAATTAGCATTTGTTTCAATCATAGCTGCAACAGTGTCATAGATAGCCGGATTCATTTGGGAGGCAATAAAGCGTTTCCAAATCAGGCTATAGATCTTAAATTGATCGGCATTTAAAAACTTTTTGATCTGCTCAGGAGGGTGGTTAAGATTGGTGGGGCGGATAGCTTCGTGGGCATCTTGCGCGCCTTTTTTCGTTGAGTACTGTTTAGGTTTTTCCGGTAAATAGTCTTTCCCATATGTTTTTTCAATGAAGCGGCGTCCATGGGCAATGGCTTCAGCTGAAAGACGGACCGAATCGGTACGCATGTAGGTAATTAAACCTTCGGTCCCATCAGTGCCAAGATCGACACCCTCGTAAAGGCTCTGGGCAATTGACATGGTGCGAGATCCTGGAAAACCGTAATGACGGCTAGCCTCTTGTTGCAAGGTCGATGTAATAAATGGGGGAACAGGCTGCCGTTTTTTTTCTTTTTTTTCAACTGAGCCTGTTGTATAGATCGCCCCTTTGAGTTTACTTGCAATCTCACTTGCCAATTTCTCATTGGGAATCGTAATACAGCCCTTTTTAGGCTCTTTTTCCACCCGTTTTCCGTCTACGGAGTGGAGAGCCGCGTAGAACGGGCTATTGCTATCTTGTAAAATGGTCCCTAAATTCCAGTATTCAACCGGGATGAAAGCTTCGATTTCTTTTTCTCTGTCGACGACGAGTTTCAGGGCAACTGATTGAACGCGTCCAGCTGATAAAAAGCCGTCTTTGCCCCTTTGTACACGTCTTTGTAGTAGTGGGGAGATCTTATAGCCTACGATACGGTCTAAAAGGCGTCTTGCTTGCTGGGCATCAACAAGATGTTGGTCGATATCTCTAGGGTGTGCAATTGCATCTTGCACCGCATCTTTCGTAATTTCATTAAACGTAATACGTTTTATTTCAGTATCTTTAGGTAAAATCGCTGCAATATGCCAGGCAATCGCTTCACCTTCACGATCCGGATCGGGAGCAAGGTAGACCACATCAGCTGCCTTAGCTTCTTTTTTTAGCTTGGCTATGACATCTTTTTTTTCGGGAAGAGTTTGGTAAACGGGATTGAAATCATTTTCAACGTCGATGCCAAATCCTTTTTGCGGCAAATCACGGATATGCCCAACGGAAGATTCAAAGTGAAAGCTATTGTCCAAAAATTTTTTAAGCGTTTTGATCTTTGTAGGGGACTCAACAATGATCAATGATTTTTTCTTCATACCTTCCTTCTATTCGAAACTCCAAAAAAAGACTATACCGATCTGTCAATCATAGTTAACTGCCCAAATTAAAAACAAGAAATGAAAAAATTTTACCTACCAAATTTGTTATTAAACTGTTTATTTTTAGCAGGTTGTTATTTTTTTGACTCTATAACTCCAGTGAAATAGAAAATTGGGAGTTTAATAGAGACGTTTCTCGGTTTGTTTAGGAGATACAATTCCAAAAATTGTCAAATGCTGTATATTCGGTCAGAAGTAACCCCAAAGTGTTCAGCATAGTATGACTCAGCGAAAATTTAGATCATTCAGCTTATTTCTGATTCTGCTTTTGGTGGGTTTTGGGCTGCCCGGCTGCAAAAATAGTCAATCTTCCAAACAAAAGCTTACTCAAAAATCTGAATTTGGTCACCTGATCGGATTAAATACCCCGGCCTCTCGACATGTGAAAAGTGAAAAGGACGCAGAAATTTTGACTATTTTAAAAGCGGTTTACGATAGGCAACAAGCTAAGCAATACGAAAAAGCAGAAAATTACAAAATTCCTAAAGTCATCCACTGCATTTGGATTGGGCCCAAACCTTTTCCACAAGCATCTGTGGAAAATATGCGAACATGGGTAGCTAAACATCCAGACTGGCAATTTAAATTTTGGACGGATAGGCAGCGTTTGCCTCCCTGTAGCGGATTTGAAATTTGCTATATCAAAGACAGCGATTTTTCACGTCTAAAACCCTATTACGATCAAGCGGACAACTGGGGTGAAAAGGCTGACTATTTACGCTACGAAATTCTATATCGAGAGGGCGGAGTTTACATCGATCACGATGCCAATGCGCTACAAAAATTTGATCAGCTCAATTGTGCTTATGATTTCTACGGCTGTGCTGAAGCCCCTCACTCTCCTATTCTCGATATGGCGATTACCGTAGGCAATGGGCTTGTAGGCACAAAGCCCAGACATCCTATTTTAAAAGGATGTATAGAATACGTAGAAAAAAACTGGCAAGAAATTGAACAGTCGGGGCGTGGCAATACCATTTTACATGAGCCAACACTTGTGATGCAAAGAAGTTATATCGCCTTGACGCGTTCCATTATGAAGTATTTGGATCAAGAAGGTAATAGTGATATCGTTTTTCCAGCTAGTTATTTCTTTGCCTCCAAATACTTGCCCTCTTTTTATTCACACCACTTTTATGCGACTGCTTGGGCCAAACAAGATGTGAATAAGCTCCGCCATAAAATATTAGACAGTATTGCAAAAGAAAAAAAAAGCGTAAAAATCCAACAGAAAATCCTCCAAATATCCATCTTGCTGCAGCTAATTCTAGGATTCGGATTAAATACCCCGGCCTCTCGACATGTGAAAAGTGAAAAGGACGCAGAAATTTTGACTATTTTAAAAGCGGTTTACGATAGGCAACAAGCTAAGCAATACGAAAAAGCAGAAAATTACAAAATTCCTAAAGTCATCCACTGCATTTGGATTGGGCCCAAACCTTTTCCACAAGCATCTGTGGAAAATATGCGAACATGGGTAGCTAAACATCCAGACTGGCAATTTAAATTTTGGACGGATAGGCAGCGTTTGCCTCCCTGTAGCGGATTTGAAATTTGCTATATCAAAGACAGCGATTTTTCACGTCTAAAACCCTATTACGATCAAGCGGACAACTGGGGTGAAAAGGCTGACTATTTACGCTACGAAATTCTATATCGAGAGGGCGGAGTTTACATCGATCACGATGCCAATGCGCTACAAAAATTTGATCAGCTCAATTGTGCTTATGATTTCTACGGCTGTGCTGAAGCCCCTCACTCTCCTATTCTCGATATGGCGATTACCGTAGGCAATGGGCTTGTAGGCACAAAGCCCAGACATCCTATTTTAAAAGGATGTATAGAATACGTAGAAAAAAACTGGCAAGAAATTGAACAGTCGGGGCGTGGCAATACCATTTTACATGAGCCAACACTTGTGATGCAAAGAAGTTATATCGCCTTGACGCGTTCCATTATGAAGTATTTGGATCAAGAAGGTAATAGTGATATCGTTTTTCCAGCTAGTTATTTCTTTGCCTCCAAATACTTGCCCTCTTTTTATTCACACCACTTTTATGCGACTGCTTGGGCCAAACAAGATGTGAATAAGCTCCGCCATAAAATATTAGACAGTATTGCAAAAGAAAAAAAAAGCGTAAAAATCCAACAGAAAATCCTCCAAATATCCATCTTGCTGCAGCTAATTCTAGGATTAGGATTTATCTTAATAAAAAAGAAAAAAAATGCTAAATATTAAATATTTATTCTTTCTACTAGTCCTCAATACGGCTTGTTTTTCTCATGTCCTTTCTGATTTGTCCTTCGATCAGCTCATGGGGAAATTATCCTTTGTTGAGACTCCAGAAGACGTTAGGCACTATTCTGCCTTCAAAAAATTGTATGAAGACAATATAGGCGCATTACGATCAATGGACGCTATCAATGTCATTCCTAAAACTATACATTTTGTTTGGCTTGGCCCAGATGGTTTACCAAGCAAGCTATGGGAATGCATGGATTCATGGGTTCAATATCACCCTACATGGAATGTTTACCTATGGACAGATCACCCTCATCCTTCACCTCATCCTAGCGTTCAGAGAAAATCGATTGACCTATTGGCCAAAAGTTTGTGTTCATTTTTTCCGAATATAGACAACACAGGAGTTCAAAGTCATATCTTACGCCTATTGATTTTAGAAAAATTTGGAGGAGTAGTGTTAGATTGTGATGTAGCATGCACCTCAGCTGTTGATGAAATCACTTCAAAAGTGCAATTTGTTTCAACAGCGCTTTACCCCAAAAAACCATTTTTAAGTAGCTCTGTCTGCGCAGCAACATTTTTTATTGCATCAAAACCGCATCATCCAATTATAGAAAACGCATTATCTTCCGTAGTCAAAGAGTGGAACACGATCGAGAGGTGTTTTACAAGTGATGATCAAGAGTCTTTAACCTATCGAGCGGCATACCATACGTATGTGCCATTCACTGATGCCATCCTAGATTTTGCCAAAGAAAAAGACTTCATACTGCCTGCTGACTATTTTGGAAAAAAAGCCATTTTAGGCAGACATCTGGAGCTGCAATCCTGGAACAAAAATGCTGTGTCTTTTGAAAAAATGGCTTACTCACAATGCCGTATGCTTGCAAAGCGAAGACAAAGAAGTGATCGTATGATGTATTTACTGTGCCTATTGTCATCCCTATTTTTTATAGGTGGCTTGATTGTTTTGATCAGTCCTGCCACCCGCTCCCAAATCTTTTTGAGGCGTATTAAGAAAGATACAATGCTATTGGATAAGAAAAAGTAGATCTTTGTAACACCTCAAAATCAGCCGAGCTGCGGGGTGGAATTCCTATAGTTTAAAGCAATAAACATGCATCAGGTTTCCCTAAACAACTTAAAGATGAGCGACATAAAATAGGGGCTTCGATGCATAAACACTTGCAAAAAAAGTTCTTCTATAGCACCCTGACTACCAATTTTTGGAGGTTCATTTATGAAGATTTTTGGTTGGTTAGTCCTTATTAATTCTTTTGTGCTGTGCTTTGCAAATACACAAAATGAGGTGAAAAAGCCTATCACAGTTGTAATTTGCTCTTATAACAACAAGAATTATTACCAGAAAAACCTAGAATCGGTACTTTCTCAAAAATATCCAAATTTTCGCGTGATATACACTGATGATTGTTCTCCTGACGGGACCGGAGATGCGGTATACAACTTTGTTAAAAACCATCCAAATGGCCATAAAGTACAAGTTCTATTGAATCAAGAGCGGCGAAAAGCGATGGCTAATTTGTGGAGCGCCATCCATTCCTGTGCCGATAATGAAATTATTGTCACTTTAGACGGTGATGATTGGCTTCCCCATGACGATGTATTGGACATTGTCTCTTCTTATTACAGTGATCCCAATACGTGGATTGCCTACAGCAATCATATGAGATTTCCAGGTGGAAAACCGGGCATTTCACGTCCTTTAAATAACAAAATCATTAAACGAAATGGTGTACGGGGACACCCTTATGTTGTGTCTCATCTTCGCTCATTTTATGCCGGATTGTTCAAGAAGATAAAACTGCAAGATTTAATGTACCATGGGCAATTTGCGCCAGCAACATATGATTTAGCTATGTTTTTTCCTATGTTGGAAATGGCAGCCGGACATATCCAATTTATGAAGGAAATACTCTATGTTTACAACTGCATAAATCCAATAAGTGATTTGCGTGTGCATCGGAAGCTGCAAGCTGATATTGACAAATATCTAAGAAAACTGAAGCCATACCCGCGGCTAACTCACAACCCGACTATTGAGGAAATTCCATCGATGAAAAATGCGGTAGACATTATCGTTTTTTCATATAACAGGCCCATGCAACTCCAGGCTTATCTTGAATCATTGCAAAAGTTGACTTCTCACTATAATCAAGTAACAGCTATTTATCGATCTGACAATCAAGAATACGAAGAGGGTTATGAAATTGTAAAAAGGAATTTTCCAGCGGTTAAATGGGTACAACAGTTCAACCCACCTAGTGACTTTAAACAGCTCACTGTGGATGCGCTATGCGATACACAAAGTCAGGCAGAATTTGTCGTATTTGCTGTCGATGACATGATTGTGAAAGATACCATAGATTTTTTAGAAATTGCCCGTCTCATGAAAAAAACTGGGGCACATGGTTTTTATTTGAGGATGGGTAATAATATTAATTTTAGTTACATGGCTGGAACAAGTAATCCGGCACCGGTTCTAGTTCCTATAGAACCAAACGTTTATGCATGGGGATTTGCCTTTGGTGGATCAGAATGGGGCAGCCCTCACACTTTGGACATGACGGTCTATCGCAAAGCTGATATTGCTCCCGCTTTTAAGCTTATGCATTTTGATAACCCCAATTACCTTGAAGCTATGTGGGCAAAGTTGGCTGACAAATCGAAAATTGGATTGTGTTACGAATTGTCTAAATCAATTAATATTCCAATAAATATTGTTACGACATACCCCAATAAGAATCTTAACTATTATTCGACAGAAGATCTCTTAACAAGTTTTTTGCAAGGGAATAGGATAGACATAAATGCCGTATACCAAATGGTCAATAACTCGCCGCATGTCGACCTCTGTCCAACATTTATTTCTGCTCACGATTGAAGGGACGGCTCTGTGCAGTTAATTCAGTTTCCACTCACAACCTGTACGATCGTAGCCTACAAAAAACTTGCAAAATAATTCCTTATAAGGGAATCTGGGCCACAATTTTTGGAGGTGTTCATATGAGAATGTTATGTTATTTGCTGGCTTTTTTCTCTGCCTTTACTTGCTTTGCTGATGACTCAGAGGTAGCTAAAAAATCGATCGTGGTTGTCATTTGTTCCTATAACAACCAGGAGTACTATCGCAAAAACCTACAGACAGTCTTAGATCAGGAATATGCACATTTTCGGGTCATATATGTCGATGATTGCTCCCCAGATGGAACTGGAGAGGCTGTGGCCAATTTTATCAAAGAGCATCCTCATGGCAATAAGGTACAATTGATTCGTAATAAATCGAGAAAGAAAGCTATGAGTAATCTATGGCATGCTATTCATTCTTGCCGAGATGAAGAAATCGTGGTCACAGTAGACGGTGATGACTGGCTACCGCATAACAAGGTTTTGAGCATTGTGGCGTCTTATTATAATGATCCAAATGTTTGGCTTGCCTACAGCAATTCTATAACGCATCCCGAAGGAAAACCCGGCATCTCTCGTCCAATAAATTTTTCAAAAGATAAGGGAGTGCGCCAACAGCCATTTGTCACGTCTCATTTACGCTCATTTTATGCGGGGCTATTTAAGCGGATACGACTACAAGATTTAGTCTTTAACGGCGGGTTTGTGTCGACTACTCATGACATCGCTATGCTTTCCCCGATGCTTGAAATGGCTGCAGGTCACATTTGTTTTATGAAAGAGAAATTGTATATTTACAATAGCGCAAATCCGCTTAGCGACTGTCGTTCTCATGGAGGACTGCAAGAAAAAATTCGTGACTTCATTAAAAAATTGCCACCTTATCAGCCCCTATCTGTCCATCCGGCTATCACCTTGCATAAACCTGAAGATACGCAAGTAGATGTTGTAACTTTTTCATATAATCGCCCGATGCAGTTGTATGCATACCTTCAGTCATTGTATCGCCATACGCAGAATTTTAACCTGGTAACCGTGATTTATCGAGCCGATAATGAAGAGTATGAGAAAGGATACAAGATAGTTAAAGAGCAATTTCCCGAGGTAAAATGTTATAGGCAAACAAATCCACCTAAAGATTTTAAAAAACTCACTTTGCAAGCAGTTTATAATCCTAACTCGGTTTCAAAATTTGTGGTTTTTGCAGTAGATGATATTATCATTAAGGATAAGATCGATTTTTATGAAACTGCAGCTTTGCTGAATAAAACAGGTGCTTACGGATTCTATTTAAGGATGGGAAAAAATATCAATCGTAGTTACATGGCAGGTAAGGCTGATGCGCCCCCTACGCTGCTAGAGGTGGATAGCAATACTTACACCTGGAGGTTTTCTACTGGTGGTGCTGAATGGGGATACCCGCATAGTGTAGATATGACTGTCTATCGTAAGTGTGATATTCGGTCCTACTTTGAAAAGGGTGCTTACTCTAATCCAAACTATTTGGAAGGACGTTGGGCAAAACAAGCCGATAAATCTAAATTTGGGCTTTGTTATGGTGTATCAAAAATCATTAATATCCCTATGAATATTGTCTCTTCGTTTCGCAATAAGAATTTGAATTTCTATTCGGCAAAAGAGCTCTTAACAAAATTTTTGGAAGGGGATAAAATAGACATCGATGCAGTATATCAAATGGTCAATCATTCGCCGCATGTTAACGTGCATCCAAAATTTATTAAGGATCACAAGTAAACTTATACTGCTTGGGGGTATTTTTTTAGCTGGGTGTCGCTCTGATAATCCAACGAAAAGAGACCCCCCCTATGCACTTCGAGACTCCTTTGACCGATTAGAGGGCCGAGACACTAAATTTTGGCCCGGCCAGATGAATCCTAGAGATAGCGAGTTACTAGATCTTTTAGCTCCAATATACGAAAAATTGCAGCACCTTCAGTATCAGCCACAAGCAATAAGTAAGATTCCTAATGTTCTACATTTTATTTGGCTTGGACCGAAAAATTTTCCTCCTCAATCAGTAAAATATGTACGCAGCTGGCTGGCTCATCATCCAGGCTGGAAGGTGGTATTCTGGACTGATCGTGATAGGCAACCACCCTGCTCTGCAATGGAGGTAAGGAATATTGCCAACTTTTCATGGTCAAAGTTAAAGCACTATTACGACGGATCTTTAAATTGGGGTGAAAAGTCTGATTATTTACGGTATGAAATATTGGCTCAAGAGGGCGGTGTATATGTAGATCATGACTTTTACTGCTGTCACTCAATCGATAAACTCATCCAAAATTTTGACTTTTTCTGTGGTTTAGAACTTCCTCATCACTTAGTTCAAGGACGCGCTATTACTCCTTGTAATGCTTTGTTAGGTACAACGCCTAATCATGAAATCTTAAATGCGGTATTGCAATGTGTGGAACAAGCTTGGAGCTTGGCACCCACAAAATTCTGTGAAAGCCGCTGTAGTGAATTTGATCTTGTCATGAATCGAAGCTACATGCCACTTACACACGCTATCCTATCCACCATAGCCACAGCTAAAGGAGCTAATATCGTCTTTCCCGCGGCGTATTTTTATAGTAAAGAGCCGGTTCCGACTGTCTATTCTAAACATATTTATGCAACTACTTGGGCTTTATCGCAGACAGAACAATTAACACAGCAAACATATGTTCGAAGCAAAAACATATTTAAAAAAAATATTAATTATAAAATTAGATTGATTTACCTTCTGTCTATTAATGGTGTGTTGGCTATAATTCAACTAGTTTGTGCACAAAAATTCAGGAAACAAAGCAGATGAAACTATTGCAGATTATGATGCTTTTTTTTGCTTCATTTGTATTGGCACAAGACTTTGAAAAAGGATTTGGAGATGTATCCCCTTTGATGAAGGGTGATTTAACTCAGGAAGATTTACGACATTACCATGAGTTTGCTAAGCACTATAAGTATTCTCCCGGTGATCTAAACGAGTCAGTAAGAGAAATTCCCAAAAAATTGCATTTTATTTGGCTTGGACCTTTTCAGCCACAGCCTCAATATGAGAAAAACCTTCTATCGTGGTTGGACCACCATCCCGACTGGGAAGTCATATTGTGGACCGATCGCCCCGTTGAGCCCATTGCTGAGCGCATTATACATCATCGATTTGAGAGCAAGTTATGCGGCACTTTAGAGGAAATGTACACAGAGACAATGAATTACTCTGAAAGAGCTGCTATTGCCGCGGCAACCATTTTGCAAATGCAAGGTGGAGTTTACGTCGATTGTGATGTTGAATGCTTTCAATCTATCGACCCACTTGCCCGAAACTTTGATTTTTTCTGTCCGATAGAGTTTTCGGAAGACTCTTGTTTATCTTCTTGCCTCTATGCTGGAAAGTATGTCGTGGGGTCAACAGCTGGTCATCCTGTGCTCCAGTCATACATCAAGTGCATTAAAACCAATTGGGCTAAATATACCAACGCCTATCTTGGGAATGATCGAGATGCCAAACTGTATCGCTTAAAATACCGTGTTCTAATGCCCTTAACGGATGCCATTTTGAAAGAGTCGATTATGACGAAGAAATCAACGGTTTTGCCCCCTCTTTTTTTCAAAACAGTTGGAAATAAACGGGGATTGTTTTGCAATCACCAACAAATGCATACTGTAGAAAGTAATATGCCATCTATCCAACATCAATTAGACCATAAAATTAAAAAAATTATGTCGTCTATTTCCAATTTTAATTTGATTTTCATTTTTGGTATTTCATTTTTTATATTTGTTCAATGTGTCATGTTACTAAATTGGTATTTTTTATTTAGACAACGAGAAAAAAAATGAAAGTTATTTGTTTGGCACTATCCTTAATTATTTGGGCAAAGGCAGCCGGAGCATACCATGCAGAGCACATCGATAGGCTCATCTCCTCTTATTCAAGACCTATCACCGCACTTTGCTTGTCAGATCCTCATGTAGACAATCTTACGCGTCTTTGCCAAAAATACCCGGCGTCCGTTTTTATTGCCCAATTATCACACCTCGAGGCGGTAAAACATGCTAACAACCTATTATTTTTGGATGATCTGACTGAAGAAAAATTGCAACTATTGAGCAAATGTGAACACTTTGATATGGCATACTATTTAGGATCTTGCTCCTATAAACCATCTATGGTGCAAAAGCTGACCACGCTTGCCGACCAGGTCATATTGCATTTTCCAGAGGATCTTTATCACCTATTGGAGGATTTTTTTTTAAATCTTGGCACTAAAATTTTAGCCCAACAGGATGGGCATGTACTGTTACAACTTACGCGTACTCAGCCCAAAACGCTCCAACTAGAAGAAATCCAATTGGAAAGTAGTGCTGCAGTAGTCATGACATCTTTCCACTACGCTTTGCTGAAAACCTCAAAGCATTCCATCTCTTTACCCCTTGGTCTTTCTCTCTATGGTTTTAAAATGCTAAACGGTTACCACCCCAGCATCGATCAGATTGGCGATGCCATCCAGGCAATCCCCTGGAAATTGCAATCTGCTTGCTTGCCTTGGAATATATTTGTGCAAGGGACTAAAATTTATCCCGTAGAACGATTTCAAGAGCCCAAAGCCTGGTCTAAGGAGGGCTTGTCTTTGTGCTTAAAAGGAATCAAAATGACCAATTTTAATGAGTTTAGAGAGCACACCAGACAGCATTTTAAAATTGTGAACCTTGAAAAATGATTCCTGGACCAAATGAATCAGAAAAGCACTATCAAATGCGTTTAAAACGCATGGAAACTGCAACTCATGACTTTCAGGCAAAATATCCCAACCGAAAAATCCAGACCATTGCGGGGTATCCAGTATTTATTGGTAAAACAGGACTTAAGATATGGGAAGCTGGAGCTCTTTGGGTATACGAGGATGATCACCAAATTCGGTTGCCGCTTATTCAGCTCAAAAAATATTCTGAGGAAACCTTAAACCACGAAAAAGTTCATTGTAAGCGTATAGCTTTTGATGAAAAACGGTTTGAGGAGATTTTTGCCTACCTAACATCCTCAAAAGTGTGGAGGAAAAAGTGGGGCGCTCTTTTCCGTACTGAGCTATCACTTTGGGGGTTTTTAATTTTGTCATTTTGTCCCCTTTGGTCAATTCACTTCATCATTTTTCCCCTAGGATTTTTAGGTTGGCAAATGATCCGTTTATTTATTGACCGTAGACATTTGCTAAATGTAATAGAAAAGCTTGGCTCTTTTGAGAGAGCTCTATATCTAACGGATAATGAGATTATCGCATTTTCTAAAATGTCAAAAAATGAAATATTTGCATATTTAAAAAAAAATAGGGATTTTGATTTGCGTATTTGCAAATTGATGCAACTTATGTCATAAAAACAGTTAAGATGCATTACGATTTACGCAAAGTTTTACTTTTTTTCTTAATCCTTGTGCTGCCAGCATTTATATTCAAAGAGTACCATGTCCTGAAATCAGCGCGTGAAAGTTATGTTTCAAAACCTGCTCCGGTAGAGAAACGCCTGGATATCAAACATGCCTTTGTATTTGTCATGATAGTTGAAGGAAATACGGATTTTTTTGCTAAAACTTGTAATTCTATATTCACACAAAACTACGATCACTATCGGGTAGTGATTGTGGATAATGGCTCAACTGATGGGTCTTTTGGTGCATTGCAATCGTATCTTTACAAAAAGCACTCCTATAGGAAAAACATTACATTGTGTCAGCACCTACATCGGTTGCCTTATGCCAAGGTCATCAAAGAGGTCTTAAAAGAATGCAAAGATGACGAAATAGTTATATTACTGGATCCGTCTGATTGGCTGGCCCACCAAAACGTGCTTACGTCATTGAATGAGGCTTACGCCGACCCAGAAGTTTGGCTAACATACCCTGGAAGCTTAGAGTACCCATCATATCGTAAAACAGCTCTTCATGTGTCAGGAATGAAAGTACATGCCCGCAAACCGTACCGTACGCCCTGGGTGGAGTCAGGAATGAAAACATTTTATGCCCATCTTATGAAGGATATGGATATTGAGGGCACGCAAGAGGCCAAAGAGCTTTTTATTCCTATGATTAATCTTGCAAAATGGCATATTCGCTATATTCCAGATACACTCTACATTCATAATCGTCTTCAATTGGAATCTGATCAGGATCGTTTTCAGATAGGTCTTCGGCTTGATGCATTAACCCGGAGTATCTATTCGCAGTCCACTCTGGCAAAAGCTCATCATGTTCAATCAACGGAGAGTAAAAAAGCGGATATGATTATATTTTCTACTAATCAACCCTTTCAATTAGGAATTTCCCTTGAGTCGATTTACCGTTACGTAAGAGGTATCGACTGCATCTACGTTCTTTATGAGGCACAATCATCTTATCAACAAGCCTATGCTGACTTGCAAAGGCGTTTTCCTAATGTCAATTTTTTCGATCTGTCTGAGCGATCCAATGAGTTCAAACCATTACTTCTCAGCCTTCTTAACAAAAGCCTAATGCAAAGTCCCTATGTGGCTCTTGTGAGTGATGGTTTACTGGTGAAAGATCCTATTTATTTTCAAGACTGCACTAACGCCTTATCTCAAACCAAAGCATTTGCTTTTTTTCTTGATGTTGATTCCCTAACGGTTTCATCTAGCGTAGCCAATACCGACCGCATTCACATCATAGAAATGGAGCAGTCTCAAATGCCCGCTCCTTTTAATATGGTCTTATATAGCAAACCAGATTTAGTGCAAGACTTAAGCGATATGGAATTTAACAGTTCAAACAGTTTATTAAAAATTTGGGGAACCCAATCAAAAAATTGTCGCTTGGGGCTTTTCTACGACATGTCTAAAGTTGCTCACATACATTAATATATAAAATTATTTCGTTTTCAATTTTTTATTTTTTTTTAACACTGGCAACTAACTGTTTGCGAATTAGTTCACGTTCATGCACGCGTATCACCCTAAAAAATCCATTTTGCTTCGGTTTTAAACCAAAGCTCGCTAGGGGGCCTTTAAAAGGGTAACAATCCAACTTTAATTGATTAAAAATGATGGAAATCAACAGTTGTTCCGGAAAAGTACTAGGCCAGATTAGGTTTTTTTTTGTTTTCTCATGCCAAATGTGGAGAGCTTCCTTGCATTCAGGGATCTCAAAATTGAAACCCAGTATTCCTGAAGCTATGTGGCGGCAATTAAGATTTTTAAATTGGAATTCACGAAGCAAACATTGATTGATCTGACTTCTAAAAGAGTAGCCGCTGTATCTGTACAAACATGGTTGTTGGTCTAGGCACTTGAAAATAGGCCCAAGGTCGCGCAAGGCCACCATCGTAGAATCGATCCATAATACTTTTTTGTAACCCAAATCATAAGCCTCTTGGATAGCACAGGCTTTAAATCCATAAGCACTAGTTGCATGTTGGCAGCAGCCCTTATGGAAATTAGGCCAACCGCCTTCTCTCAGTAACACATGACCAGTAAATTTTGATTTTAAAGACTTTAACAACATGACAAATAACTTGTCATATGGTTTGTTTAAACTGGCGAACGTAACAATGCAGTTTTCCTTGTCGTCAATGCTCGTATTAAACGGAATAATTTGCAATTTAGGAACTTCGGTAATTGATGCATCGAAAATCTTGATCTGACCCTTGGGGTATCTGTATCTGGATTTATTAATGGCTAGCTGCGTTCTTTTTAGAAGCAGAAGATCACTATCCGACTGATTTGAAAAACCACTAGTTACTAGAAAAAATAAACAAAAAATAGTTAAAAAAACGGTTTTCATATTCGCTTAAAAGGGCCCTTGTTTTTGTAATTATTTTGGCTTATCTGAAACAACATCCTTTTGTTCTGCGTAGTTAAATTGTGTGCATGCCTGTGAGAGGTTGCGCAAAATCTCTTTACAAACTAACGGGGGAAACAGTTCAGATAAAGTTGGTTTATGTGTTGCAATATGATTACCATGCAGTCCAGTGCAAGAATCGTATTGACGGAAATTTTTATATTTTTTAATTTTTTCCTGAATTGTTTCTTTGGAAAAAAATGTCTTAATTGCGATTTTTTTTTCAGGCGGAATTGAAACACTGAATCCGTCTTCAATATCGCTCAATAATTTATCAAGATCATTTTCAAAATCTTCGTACCTTAAGACATGTAATTTTTCATTATTCCTATTCTGAATAAAGTAGTGAACCTCATTATAATGTCTAGCCAATTCCTTGGATAAATTTAGAGCTTTTTTTGTATCCATACGTTCTTCAATTAATAAACGGGATAAATAAGCCTCCAGGGGATCTCGAATAGTAATGACAACATGGCTTTGGGGAAACGTACGTAGCCGTCCTAGGCAGTGTTTTAACTCATGTGCTTTCAGAACAAGCCTTTTTGGGGAAATCCACTTGCCTAGTGTAGTTTCGAATAAGTACTGGAGAACCATGTAGACCAAAGTGCTTCCCGTTCGAGGCGGTGAATAGACGATGATTTTCTTAATATTTGCATCACGAATAATGGGCTTATTAATATTGCGATATGGATATGAAACGGCAGGCTTTGAGTATACAACACTGGATAAAATTAAGAAGCAAAAAATCAAAAATTTTCTCTTCATCAAAGCGCTTATTACTAACTGTTTTTGCAGACCAATCAAATCAAAGCCCTCCCTTTTTGCAAAAAATTATTTTCTCCATGATGTTGCCCATAAATGCACTGAAAAAGCTAAAGGAGTCAAATAGCGTCTCACTAAATTCAAGTTTTGCGACTCCCAAAACTGGAATCTGTATAAAGAAGGAAATGCATATTGGTATAATTCAGGAAATACCATAATCCCTTCATCGGTATCTTTTAGAAACTCGTGCAACATTTTGTTTAAAAGGTAAGGACCTGTATCGTGTAGAATTTGTTTATACTCTTTGGAAAAGCAATTAATTTTATTGATTTCCAAAAGGTAGTTTTTTATTAATGGGTGCCCAGCCTTAGAAGCAATAAAACTGTTTAAGGCTATGGTCTGCAATGCTCCGACGTAGAAATCACAGGTATGATGAAGGATGTCATGAGGTTTTAAGCATAAAAAGTCGGTATCTACATACAAGCCACCATAGCGAAATAGTATTTCTAACCTAAAAATATCAGAACGTTGTCCAAGATTAGTGGTTTCATATATTTTATTACCGGTAATCAAAGGGAAAGACCCGATATCTTTATCTGTCCAAAGCTTATGTTCCCATTTGGGATGATGTCTCTTCCAAGAATGAATATACCTCAGGAATACGTCTGGAACTTTTCCTCCTAGCCATATGTGATGGATGACTTTGGGAATGCGCGGTTTTTCACTTGGTATGACTTTAGAAAAATGGTTGCGGTTATATGCTTTGATAAAATCAGCAACTTCTAAGGTGTGTTCACTTGTCCAGTCCTTTGACACACAATCTAGAAATGGGGTAAATGCGGCGAAAAGACTAGAAATCGAGAAAAGGCAGACCGAGATAAATTTTAGCATAATTCTTCAAACAAGCACCATCTGGCACTCCCCACAACTCCAGTTTTTTTATCTTCCACTCAGGACTCGGCCGTTATTCCAGTTCGATAAGCTCTTTTAAGGGCAGATTACACAACCTTGGCTGAGGTTATATCACCAATAGGGAAACTGCCTCAGCGGAGGCTATCATAAGTCTATTTTATTTTTCTAGAAATAACGGAGGGGATTTTTAATTTGTCACGGTATTTGGCAACAGTGCGCCTGGAAATTTGAATACCTTTCTCATGCATTTTTTGGGCAATTTGTACGTCGGATAGAGGGCTTTTTTTATCCTCTGCATTTATGCAAGATGTAAGAATTTGATAAACTTTTTCTATGTGGTGATTTTTATCAAGTTTTGCAGTTGATGTAAAAAAAGTGAGCGGAAATTGTCCTCTCGGGGTGTCGATGTATTTATTATTTAATATTCGCGTTGCAGTTGTATAGCTGATTTCGAGTTGTTCAGCAATCACGGCAGGAGAAAGAAATGCAGGGGTGCTATTGATTCCCAGCAAAAACAATCGTTGATTTTCAATGAGAAACATTCCAAGCTTCGTGAGCAGCTGCTTGCGTTTGTTTACAATGTGCCCAAGCCATTTAGCCGAAGCTAGCCAGGGCCTAACAAAGCTATCATCATCTAGCATTGCAATGTAGCTATCCTGGATAGCCAATTTTGGTAAATGATCGCCCAGATAGCTAAATTGTAGTTCACCATTGACTTCTATAATTTTTAAATCAGGAAAGACTTTGGGAGATGTTGCGGACTGAAAGATTGAGGCTGGGTATGGGTTTAATGCGCGAATATCTTTATTTATTAATTCGTTTAATTGATTTTGAGTAATATTGAATTTTTTGCAAATTTGGCTGTGCTTTTTCTGTAGAAGTAATTCCCAGTCTTGTTCAATGATTTGGTAGGCTAAGCTATCCTGTTTTTTTTGGTGCTGTAATTGTAGCAGTAGGCTGTGAGAAATGTTGCAAGCTGCTAGCCCAGGAGGATCGAGCTGGCTGATTTGATGAGCAATGGATGCGACCTGAGATGTGCTGCAACGACAAAAGGCGGCAATTTCTTCAAAAGAGGAGGTTAAAAATCCTCGATGGTCTAAAAATCCACACAAGGTTGTGCCTATGCGTTTGTCTTCATCGGAGTCAAACATGATGACACATTCTCGGGTGAGAAACTCTATAAGTGTTTCTTCTGCTTGAAAGATCTCTTGCGCGGGTATTTTAAAGGTGGTCTCAATTGGGGCAAGTAGGGGATTGTGATTTATTTGATCTTCAAGCCAGTTAGCGAGTTCAATGACAGGCATCTGTAAAACTTCTATAGCTTGACGCATAGCCAGCGTCATTACTAATTTTTGGTTTTGTTTAAAATTTAAAGTTTGTTTTTTGTTCATATTAGTAATTTATTTATTATCATAAATTACAAGTTATTACAAACAATTTTAGTTATTTAAAATTGATTGACTGAAGAGTTGCATTTTTTTAGTTTGGCGTATTTTGCAACTAGAGAACGAGTGGTGTTACTGTCGGAGAAGAGCACATCATAAGTCAGGCCGTGTGATGTGATGTAAGAGCGCTGTACGTTACCAATCCCGAAATCACGGTGACTGACCTGGGTACCAGGAGGATAACCATGGTGCTCTTCTTCATCTACAAAGGATGGGTCTTCAAAGGTTGAAGTTTCACTAAAATCGACGATCAATTCACGCGGAATTTCAGCTAGGAAGCGGCTGGGTTGGGTGTAGCGCGGTGTGCCCCACATATACCTGTAACGCGCAGCGGATAAGTAGAGGTTTTTTTTAGCTCTGGTCATACCTACATAACACAGGCGGCGCTCTTCCTCTAGGGCTTCCGGAGAATCTAGACTATTTATATGCGGCAGTAGACCTTCATCTAAACCGACTATGAAGCAGATGGGAAATTCCAGGCCTTTCCCATTATGGAGAGTCATAAGCTGAATGGCATCTCCGTTATGATTGGTATCAGCGCTACTGGCTAAGCTTAGTTCTTCTAGAAATGCCAACAAAGTTGGGTTTGGGCATTGGCTACTCCATTCAGCCCCTTTGGCAATGAGCTCGTCTAAGTTGGCCTTGCGATCTTGCATGCTTTCAGGATCATCTTTTAATACTTGAAGATAGCCGGTGTCTTCAATGGCTGCAATAATGAGCTCTTCAATCGAGGTGTTTAATTTTGCTCTTAAAGCCGTTATCGTGGCTAGATAGTCTGATAGGCCATCCTGCTGGCGCTTTGAAAGCTTTAAGTGTGGTGGAAGATTGCGGCAAAGGCTGAGGATTGGAGTTGTGGTCACCTCTGCAATTTGAGCAAGTTTGGAAAGTGTTGTAGGACCAATTCCTCTTTTGGGAAGATTAATAGATCGGGCAAAAGACAGAAAATCTGAATCGGAAACTAACATGCGCAAGTAAGCAAGTACATCTTTTACTTCACGTCTTTGATAAAAGGATATGCCTCCGACGATGACGTAGGGGATATTATACTTTAAAAGCATGTCTTCGAAAATACGCGATTGGGCATTGGTGCGGTAAAAAATGACTATTTCACGTAAAGCAACGTCGCTTTCTCGCCTATGGTAAACCAATTTTTCGTGTACAAATTCTGCTTCTTGTCCATCTGTTTCTGCCAGAAAAAGGCCAATTTTGTCGCCCTCTCCAAGAGCGCTCCAGAGGTTTTTTTCCATGCGGCTTTCATTATGGGCAATGAGTGCGTTGGAAGCATTTAAAATTGTATTGGTACTGCGATAATTTTGTTCCAGGGTAATCACTTTGGCTGAAGGGTAGTCCGATTTAAAATTGAGGATGTTGTTTATGTTAGCACCTCGCCAGGAGTAGATAGATTGATCAGGGTCTCCGACAACGCAGAGATTTTGATGGCCTGCAGCCAAAGCTTGAATCATGCGGTATTGAGCTTGATTGGTGTCTTGGTACTCATCTACGAGAATGAAGGACCACCTCTTTTGGTAGTGGTCTAAAACCGCTGGAAAGTTTTCAAATAATTTCACGGTTAAAAAAAGCAAGTCATCAAAATCAAGAGCGTTGTATTCTTGGAGTTTTTGTTGATAGAGGACATAGACTTCCTTTAATGTTTTACCCAACTTATCATTCCCTTCAGGCATGTCTTTTGGTTCTAAAAGTTCATTCTTGGCATTGGAAATAGCGCCTTGCATCGACTTTGCCAATCCTTTTTCTTCTTTGATTTCCAAAGTTTTCAGACAGTTTTTTATGAGCTGAAAGCTATCATCGGCATCATAGATCGTGTAGTCGTTTTTATATCCAAGGTGAAAAATGGATTCGCGCAAAATACGCGCTGCAAGAGAGTGAAAAGTGCAAGTTAGAACATCGCGTTGGGTCATGGACATAACGCGCCTTTTCATTTCACCTGCCGCTTTATTGGTGAAGGTGAGTCCCAAAATTTCGGCTGAGGGGACCCCCATATCGATTAAGTGGGCAATGCGCCTAGTGACAATACTGGTTTTTCCGGAGCCGGCCCCCGCCAAAATTAGGAGCGGACCTTCAATGTGGGCAACAGCTGCATGTTGTTCTTTATTCAATTCAGTAGTTTTCTCAGTCATGGGGTCATTATGAGCAATGATCCATTATTCGTGCAATCGGTTAATAGTAAGACACTCGTTGCAACCTCCATGGTTACTCGTGTAATTGATGATAATTTCGCGCTAATCCGCTTTGATCATACCTATGCGTTTATAGATTTGGTCGCGCTTTAGCCTGGTGATATATTGATAGCCCTTACTTTTCATAAATCTTTCAAACTGGGGATCCCGATAGATGTTTTCAACACAGATAACATCTATTGTGTTGGTATCAAAATCAATAGATTGAAGAATTTCTAACTCACCTCCCTCAGTATCAATACTGAGAAAATCAACTTTATGGATCCCATACTGGTTTAAAAGATCATTCAGTTTGAAACACTGGACATCAAAAATTTTAGCATCACCTCGTTTGATACGGTCTGCAATATGGTGTTTTATAAAATGTTGGGGATCATATTTTTCTACCAGGCCACTAACCCATCCAGCACCGACGTCGATAAATTTCATGGTCTTCTCTTCGTTGTTAGTAATAGCTCCTGGAATACAAATGCATTGACGGTTGCATTGCAATCGGGAAAACCTTTGAGGCGATGGTTCAATGCAAATTCCATGCCAACCAAGCTTCTTTTCAAAAAAATAAGTATTGCTATAATGAATTCCTGCATGTGCTCCGATATCTACAAATATTCCGTTTTTCTTATTCATAAAAAAATGGGTGTGTACAAATTTGTCCTGCCCACGTTCGGCGTAGTATGGGCTGCGATGTTTTCTATACTTAATGGGCTTTGCCTCTACGACAAAGATCTGCAAAATTGAAAAAATGACCAATAAAATATAGCGCATGATTGTCTTCAAATCCGATGGTTGTATTGAACAATTGACCGGGATCTACTCCAGATTGGGTAAATCAGCAATTTTTGGTTTCCACGTTAGTCATAGTCTGTGCCTTCAATAAGTTATGAAGATAGGTACATGGGGCCAATATAGGTAATCATGCGATATTGATGCAAGGAGATCCGGAATGGAGGCAAAAAAATTTTAGCTAGATAGCCATCTCCTCACTTGCTGCGCCACAACTCCCAGCAAAATATTTGGAGACGAAAAGCTTTTGCTTTAAGGAGCTCTTTTCACAAAAGAGCATTGACCAATTTCGATTAAATTTTAATGCGTCAACTCAGAATGCACCGGCTCTTGGTATTGTAAACTAATAAATACTCTGATAGCCTCCTCCGATACCGAACATAGTGAGCACTCCCAACAATTTCTGATCGTTGAGAATCAGGAGCTCGCTCAAGCCAGGAGGTAAGAGGTCATATGAAGAAATTGCTTATAGTGCTTTTAAGCATGGGGTCGTTATTTGCATTAACTTTTAAGGACGTTGCTGATTCCAAGCATATATTTTTTTATGCCGGAGATATTGTTTCGCGTCAGAATTTTTATAAAAAATTTATTGGTTTGTCTCTAAGTCGATCGAACGCAAAACACATCAAGCATGATATTACCAAGCCCTTTCCTTTGAGGGATAACTGCGTTGATATGTTTCAGGCAGAAGATGTGTTTGAGCATATCGAATATCAAGTTTTGCCAAGTGTGATTAACGAGATCTATCGCATTTTAAAGCCGGGGGGATATGCAAGAATTTCCATTCCCGACTACCAATGTGATGTTTTGTACACAAGGTGTAAAAAAAACAGTTTCGGAGATATCGTTTTTGATCCGGGAGGTGGTGGGGCTTACCAAGATGGGCGCGTGATAAAAGGCGGGCATGTTTGGTTTCCAATGATTGGAAATGTCAAAAATTTGGTGAATATGACAGAGTTTGCCAAGAAAGGTCGCATTGTCTTTTACCACTATTATGATGAAAAGGGTCAATCTGTGACTAAGTCAATCGACTATTCCAAGGGATTCGTCAAGCGCACCCCTGATCATGACAAACGGGTTAGTAACCCTTATAGAGCAATGTCGCTTGTTTTTGACCTATTTAAGGATTAGTCGTAGTGACTCAATGTGATTTTGAGTGGAGCCGTCACTTGATAGATGCCAGCTAGCTCACAGGCTGGGTTTGCGCAGCTCGCCTTCTCGGATTCCGAGATTGCCGTAGCGGTGGTAATTGGAAGAGATGGAAACCTCGCGCAAGTAGTTGAGAAATTCATACCTACCGTTGACCAGAACGGGTGAAGAGCAGATAGTACAACCCGAAGAGGCACAGGCTAGTTGTAGCGCTTCGGATGGAGCGGAGAGTAGGCGTAGCCGGCGGATATCATTATTTTTGATGCGTGTGATAAACTGTTCTTCGGTTTCTTCGATGAGGTGACAAGAGGGGAGGAGGGTATCCCAGTTAGCTTGAATCGGAAAGTTTACGTGTTGTTTGTCCCAACTGATCTGCAAGGAAACGCCGCAGGTGAGAACAGCGGCAAAAACGCGCAAGTAATTAATAGCTTTATCTCCTGGTTGTAGACGAATAGCAACTTTTTTACGCGGCAGATAACGAAAAAAATTGTCTTGGCCGATGAGTTTAATGCTGTCTTTGTCACGCCCTATTCGCTGCCACCAAAAGGCGTAGTTGCCTAGGCTGACATACCACAGGCCAGGATCATCTTTTTCAAGATCAAATTTTGTGATTAGTGGCGGTAGATTGTTAATTAAGTCGCTTACTGAGGCTGTTTCTTTGGGTAGACCAATTTGTTTGATGTGCATGAATTGGGTAAGGTAGTTGGGGCCTCCCGCCTTGGAACCAAAGCCAAAGGAGCTTTGTTTAGTTCCTCCAAAAGGTTGGCGGCGTACGATAGCCCCCGTTGTGGTGCGGTTGATATAGAGGTTGCCAGCAATGATGGATTTTTGCCATTTATGTTGTTCCCGTTCATCCAAGCTTTGGATGCCGGCTGTGAGGCCAAAACGTGTTCCATTTGAAAGTTTGATGGCGTGGTCGAGATCATTGGCGCACATAACTGAAAGCACTGGGCCAAAGAGTTCAGTTTGGTGGGTAAAGCTGCCCTTTTTAACCCCTAGTTTGATACCTGGGGACCAAAGGTTGGGGTTTTGAGAGTCTTGCTTAGGCTCCAGCAACCACTCTTCGCCCGGTTCAAGGGTTGTCAGAGCACGCATAAGGGCTTTATTAGGCGGACGAATTAAGGGTGTAATGCGACTGGTTGTGTTCCATGCAGGCCCCACTGGAAGAGACGCTGTTGCATCTCGCAATTGCTTCCTAAACGATGGATCGAAGTAGATTTCTCTTTCACAGATGGCCAGGCTGGTAGCGCTGCATTTTTGTCCACTGTGACTGAAGGCTGAATGGACAAGATCGGCTATGGCTTGGTCTTTGTCGGCCATGGCGGTGATGATTGTGGCATTTTTACCGCCCGTCTCGGCACATAAGTCTAGATCGGGGCGCAGGGATAAAAAATGTTGAGCTGTTTGTGTTGCTCCAGTCAAGATAACACCAGTCAAGCGTTTGTCTTGAATGAGTTGATCGCCTTCAGGCTCATTCTGGAGGAGTAAAAATTGTAAAACAGTTTTGGGAATACCAGCGTCCCAAAAGCATTGCGCTAGTTGGTAGCCACAGAGAGCTGTGCTGGTAGAGGGTTTGAAGAGGACGCAGTTGCCAGTTACAAGACCTGCTATAATCCCACCAGCTGGAATTGCAATGGGGAAATTCCAGGGAGAAGAGACCAGGTAGGTCCCTTTGGGAGACCATTCTAAATCATATCTAAAACTCATTTTTTGCATAGAGCGCGTGTAGTATTCGGCAAAATCAATGGCTTCTGAGACTTCACTATCTGCTTCCAGGATGGATTTGCCACCATCCAAAATCATGGCGCCAATGAGGTCATGCCTGCGCTCTCGCAATATTTGGCTTAAATGTGTAATCAGTCTGCACCGTTCAGATACAGACACCGTGCCCCAGTAAGATTCATGCCCTTTGGCTACAATAAGGGCTCGATCAATTTCTGCAGCCGTTGCCAACGAATATGCGTAGGCTGGAGAAGATGGGTTAGATTTATCATAGCCTTTTCCTTCAGGTGGTGAATGATGAATCACACTACCCCCGATGACCAGCGGCAAGGGATCTAGTTGTTTGCCTTGCCAAGTAGCAATGATTTTTTCGGACCATTTGCGATTGTGAGGCAAGCTAAAATCTGTATCAGGTTCATTTTCAAACGTTGAGCCTGGATCAAGAGCTGTCGGAGGATCGAAACGATTTTGTGTGCGTCTGGGGGCTGCGGATATGGTGCCGATTTCTTTGCAAGCTTCAGTGAACATCGTGGATTGGATTTCCCATGCATCAGAGCTTGGCCTGAGTCCAAAGCTATAGCGCAAAAAATTGTCTGGCCCTGTGTTTTCATCCAGCCTGCGGTATAAATAGGCAATGGCATTTTGAAAATCATTCACTGTGGCCGTGGGGCAGTAAACCAGCATCGAACCAGATAATTTGTGCACCACATCGCGAATGTGGTCACACATGCCCTCTAGCATTTCGAATGTGACAAAGGATTGGACTCCTCGTTCGGCACGTAGAATTAGGGCATAAGCAATATCAAAAAGATTGTGGCTGGCAACGCCAATATGCACCGCTTGGGCATTTTCCGGTAGGCAAGCCCAATCGAGCATTTTTTTATAGTTGGCGTCAGTTTCAACTTTCGTGTGAAAGGGGGCTCTTGGCCAACCCATGATAGAGCTTTCTACGTCTTCCATGGCGATGTTGGCACCTTTGACGATGCGTACCTTGATTGGGGCGCCCCCTCTGGCCATACGTTTTTTAGACCATTCGGTAAGCTCTTTTAAAGCATCATACGAATCAGGTAAATAGGCTTGCAGAACAATACCTGCTGAATAGGTTAAGAATTCTGGTTCCTCAAGCACTTTTTTAAAAAGCTCGATGGTTAGGTGTAGGTCTTTATATTCCTCCATGTCTAAATTGATGAATTTAGAGGAAGTGGATCCGTTGGCTTGAGTGAACTGGTTTTGCATTGCGGTGTAGTAAAGCTGACGCAGACGGATGGCAAGCTTTTCAAGCGTATCTTCCCATGCCAAATAGTTAATTTGGGAGTAGAGGGTAGTGATCTTGATTGAGATGTATTCGATTGCAGGTTCGCTTAAATCATGCAGATAAAGATTGAGTCTTCTTTGAGCTTCTTGCTCACCTAAAATGGCCTCTCCTAGGTGGTTGATATTGACGCGGATATTTTGGGCTTTGCGCTTTGCCAGATGACGATTCAGATGATCGTGATCTCCACAGACAATCACATGAGCGCTTTCTTTACGCAAAGTATACCTGGCCATAGCAACAAAAAGGCGGGGAAAAGAAAGTCCGATAAGGCGAAAAATAAATAACTTGAACTTCTTGTAGTGGGATAAGTAGCGTGGAATACCGAAGGTGTCAATCAAGTAGCAAATTTGTTCAGCGACTTTGATCGGGTTACTTGAGCGAAAACAGCGATCGGTAAACGCTGAGATAAATGCCTTGCCCCGTTGATCGTGCATCATGCGATAGAGCTCTGCTTGCCTTTTGGTCTCTGAGCGCGTTTGAATGCGTAGCGCCTCTCGAAGCATGAATAGAGATAAGTTGAGCGCTTCTTTTGCTCGGCGCTTTAGGGGTAAATCAGTTAGTTCAACGGAACGAAGTAGCTCTTTAGCTTCTTCCAGGTGCTGAGAATCTTTTTCTGGCATGCTTGTTTTTTTCTCGTTCTTTAGCGATAACTACTCATATGTTGTTAAAATTAGCCGCTATGGTCTTTCCTTTTTTGCTCTTTGGTAGCGTCACATTGGGCATCGATTGTTTTTTTCGCGATGGACACGCCCATCTTCTCAAAGGAAAAAAAATAGCGCTTGTAACCAATCATACCGCTATTGACTCGCAAATGCAATTAACAGCGCAACGTTTTTTAAATGCACCCTTTACCCTAGCTGCCATTTGGACACCCGAGCACGGTTTATACGGCAGCGCATATGCTGGCGAAAATGTTCCAGACTCGCATTTTCATAACAAAATCCCGGTTTATTCTCTACATGGGGATTGCAGAAGGCCTAAAAAAGAACTTTTTAGCGGCATCGACGTCATTATCTACGACATCCAAGACATCGGTGTACGCTCGTACACTTTTGCAACTACGCTGTACTACGTTATGGAAGCTGCTAGCCAAAATAAAGTTCCAATTATTGTACTGGATCGGCCTAATCCGCTTGGTGGAGTCATGGTAGACGGACCGATGATGTGTCCGAAAATGCGCTCTTTTGTTGGTTATCTAAACGTTCCTTACTGTCATGGTATGACTATTGGTGAGCTTGCTCGGCTATTCAATCATGAATACGCTATCAAATGCGAGTTAAAAGTCGTCGCTATGGAAGGGTGGAAAAGACATATGCGTTTTAAAGATACGCATTTAAGCTGGATTCCCACCAGCCCCAACATCCCTGAATCTGATACCCCCCTTTACTGTGCTACCACCGGCATATTGGGGGAGTTAGGTATGGTTAATATTGGTATTGGTTTCACTATGCCTTTTAAAATTGTAGGAGCACCTTGGATGGATGCGCAGCAATTTGCCAGTTCCCTAAATAATCAAAAAATGGAAGGTGTGCGCTTTTCGCCGTTTCATTTCAGACCCTTTTATGGACTCTACAAAGGTGAAAGTTGTCAAGGCGTGCTGATTGATATTGTAGATGTCGATAAATTTCAGCCACTCAAAACCCAGTACATGCTCATTGGAATGATCAAAACGCTGTACCCCAAAATTTTCGAAAAAAAATTAGCCGAACTTCCCGCAACGCGCAAAGAGATGTTTTGTAAAGTGAACGGCAATACTGAAATCCTTAACTTTTTAGAAAAAGAACGGTATCCAGCCTGGCAGTGCATTACATTTGATCACCAACGACGACAAACTTTTCTCGATACGCGCAAAAAATATCTCTGTAGTACCTATTGAATTTTTGTTTGCTGATACAAAGAATGCTAGATGGTTTTTTGCCAATGCAGGGCTATCCAGCCGTCTTGATCCCATATTTGGATGGGTTGGGCCTGTGTGAGACGCAAGTAGTCATCAAGCTGGTTTGCTAACAGGCCAGAGGTAAGCCAGGTGCCTGTGAAGCTTTTTAGAAAGGGATAGGATTCAAATACCACTTGCTGCTCTGGCAAGATCATGTTGATCAAAATGGTCTCGATATCCCTCCAAGAGGGATCGATTGTCGTGGAGTAAATGGGCTGGATGTGGGGTGCATTGAGCTGCATGTTGCGCTTGGCGTGATCAAGAGCCTCAGGATCAATATCGACGATGTAAAACCGCTTTACATTACAATGAACGGCAATGCAGTCTAACGCGCCGCTGCCACACCCAATATCCAATATACATTGGCCTAAATCAGTTGCCTGCATGGCTTTGGCCATGAGCTGAGTTGTGGGATGGGATAGGTCCCCAAAACCGGGACCAGGAATGAGCTTAATGGTTTGGTCACCAACTGGAAAATGAGCGTGTTGCCCATCGAAGTTGGGGGCAAAAGCAGCCCATTGGGCATGCCAATCAATGGTTTCAGGGCCTTCATTGATCAGGGAGGAGAGTTTAGGTAGACCGGCAAGGTTTCCTAGGCCTCCAATGATGATACGGTCGTCTTCGATGGTGTAGAGGCTATGTAAAGCTAGCGATTGTAGCTCATGCATGGCCTGATCGAGAAGCTCTGCATTTTTTAGAAGAAATTGATAATGCATCAGCGCGCCCGCCAAAAAGCTGGAGTTAAGATGATCAAGAAAGCAAAGTACTCTACACGGCCCATGAGCATCCAAAAGATGAGGATAATTTTAGAGAACACCGGGAGAAAGGCACAGGTGCCTGAGGGGCCGGCAAAGCGAAAAGAAAGTCCCACGTTATTAATGCTACAACCAATTAAGCCAATAGCTGTCTCAAAGCCAATACCATTGAGTAAAAGTAGCACAATGCCGAGCACTGAAAAGCAGATAACCAGCCAAAACATAATCAGCGCTGTTAGGCTAGTTTTTTGCAAGACTTCACGGTCCCCAATCTTTAAACAGCGGACGGCATCAGGTCTAAAAAGAGATTCAATTTTATGTCTGGCTGTGCGGAATAAAATAAGGTGCCGGGCAGATTTTAGACCTCCTGTAGTGGATCCTGACATCCCGCCTATGTACATAAGTATCAAAAGCACAGCTTGGGCTCCAAATGGCCAGTAGTCGTAGTTGACAGAGCTAAATCCGGTGCAAGTTAAAGCTGAAATAGCCTGGAAGGAGCCATAACGGATTGCTTCGGTAAAATTATAATTCGGGAAGTAGCTGGCAAATGGCAAATGGATATCCCAAATGTCCCATGAGACAAGAGCAATCCCGGCAATGACAGTCCCTATAAAAAAGAAAAACTCAGGTTCATAAAATTTGTAGATCTTGCCTCGTAAGAGGTAAAAATAAAGAGTGAAGTTAATCGCTCCCAGGATCATGAAAATCATCACAATGGATTCGGTCCAGGGATTGTTGTAGAAAGCAATGCTTGAGCTATGGATGGAAAAACCGCCGGTTGAAATAGAAGAAAGGGACAAGGTGATAGCGTCGAAAAGGGGTAATTTCGGGTTAGTGCCAAGAAGCAGCAAGACTTGCAACACGGTAAAGCCAACATAAATTTTCCAAAGAAGTCCCATGGTTTCTCGAAGCCTTGGCACAAGTGTCGAGCTGTAAGAGCCTTGATATGGACCTGGCATTTCGGCTTCAGCCATAAATTTTCCACCAATCAATAGGAGGGGAAAGATCGCAATGAAAAGAAAGATAATTCCTAAACCTCCAATCCACTGAAGAAAACTACGCCAAAACAAAATACCGCGACCGACAGCATCAAATCCTTCTAAAATAATTTTACCCGTAACAGGATTGCGTACGGGACTCACGGTGCCGTAGAACTCGTACGTGCGCGGTGTGAGTTTGGGGATGGATAGAGTAATGGGTATTTCTTGTTTAGTTTCGGGGTTGTATTTTTTGGGATAGATGATTGATGATCCTGTGGTGGTAAGACCTGACATGGTTTCAAAAAGCGCATCAATGGGATTTTCTAGTGTTTTTGAAAACATGAAAGGTAATGATCCCAATACGGTTGTCATCATCCAAATCATGATCACGAGCAAAATGCTTTCGCGTTTGTAAATTTGGTGCTTTGTATTGCGGCCAATAATATGGAAAACAAGAGAGAGGGCGATGGTAATAAGGAAAGTATAGACAAAAGCCATTGTCGAATGAGGTTGCAGGTGGGTCAGGGGATTGGCGAAAAATTGGTAGTAGGCAGAAACACCCATAGGGATTAACAAGATAAGAGCAAAGAGACCGAGGTAAAATCCTAGAATTCGGCAAATGGCGCGATGGTACATTTGACCCCTTAAAAGAGCTTTTGCAGCTCGGTTACATGCTCAGGTGCGGTAATCACGATGACCGTATTACCAGGCGCAATAACGCTATTTCCCTTGGCAATAGAAATTTCTCCTCGATTTTCAATCAAGGCAATCAAACAGTTATGCGGCAGAAGAGGAGCTAGCTCGCTTATAGGCATGCCAGAGACTTTGGTTTCTTGCGAGACTTTGAGTTCGACAATTTTTGCGCGATTATCATAAAGAGAAGTCATTGATGTCATAGCTTCAGTGTGCACGATTGGCACAATGCGATTCGAGACGCAAAGTTTATCAGAGACGCTGTAGTGGATGCCTAGCCTTCTTAGGAGATGAGAGTAGCTGGTATCTGAGACCACAGTGACTACTTCAGGGCATTTGGCCTCTTGGGCGATGGTTGCCGCTAAAATATTGCGGTCGGTTGAATGAGAGGCAGCAACAAATACGTCAATCTGATTAATTTTTTCAGCAATGAGAAAATCTACATCGGTAGGAGTGTGATGCAAAATTGTGGCGTACGAGAGCTCTTCTGCCAAACGCTTGCAGGCTTCTTCATCGGGATCGATGATGGTCACGTCGATGCCATGCTCGTGCAAAATAGTGCTTAA
Organism: Chlamydiales bacterium; assembly: GCA_024233455.1. GTDB lineage: Bacteria > Chlamydiota > Chlamydiia > Chlamydiales > JACKPQ01 > JACKPP01. The sequence continues at coordinate 635,637 of JACKPP010000001.1, read as the reverse complement.
ATGTACCGTTGTCATTGAGCTGCCAGCGATCACTACTGATTTAACAGTCCTGGTTTCAATGCCAAAAATGCCCGGCAGTTTTTCGGTTGCTTGGGCTTCACCGATAAATGTCACTTCATCACCGGGCATTAGGGTGTCGTTTCCATGAGGGAAAATGACTTGGTCGCCTTCATTGCGCCTGATCAGACCGATTAATAAGTGCTCTCCAAAATCGAACGATGAAATGGACTTATCTTTACCACTCCATTTTTCGGGAATCCTTAGCGTATACATTTGGGCTGCACCTTGGGCAAAATTTTCGGCAGCAATTGATCCGGGTGTAGTGATGTTTTTATACAAATCTCTGGCCACCATCAAGTCGGGAGCAATGAAATGGTCGACATAAAATAACCGACCGAAATCAACTTTTGAATGGTCAAGAAAAAAAGGTTTTGAAATTCTTGCCAGCGTTGTTGGAAAGCCCAAGTGTTTGGCTATGGCACAAGCCGATAGGTTGGTTTCATCGCGGCTGGTCAGGGCGCAAAAAAGGAGAGGATTTTGTTCGACGATTTCCTCTAAAATTTGCCAGTTGGTGCCACAAGCGCAAATCGTTGCTACATCCGCGGATCGGGCGAAGCGTTCAAGTTTTGATCCATCTTCATCAATGAGGATAATGCTTTTGCCTTCTTTGGCCAATACCGAGGCTAGATGCGTGCCGATAGTGCCGGCGCCAACGATTACGATACTCATAACCTGCAGATTACACAGATTCGCCATTATTTTGAACCTTGCAGAAAAAAGCGCCATCGGTCATAATTACTAATGCTTATGCACCGGTAGCTCAATTGGATAGAGTACCTGGCTACGAACCAGGAGGTCAGAGGTTCGAGTCCTCTCCGGTGCGATGTTTATCAAAACGTTTCCTGCAGGCCCTTTTTCAACTAATGCTTACGTGCTTATCGACGGTTCAAAAGGGCTTATTTTTGACCCTGCGCCTGGTAGTGCACTAGCGATCATTGAGGCTTTATCTGATGTGGAAGTTCTTGGAATCTACCTTACCCATTCTCACTGGGACCATATCGCCGATGCCTTCCAATTAAAAGAAAAATTTAACATTCCGGTCTTTGTACATGCCTTGGATAGCGCTAATTTAGAGCGTCCTGGGAGTGATGGGTTGCCTTTGATGTTTCCAATTCAAGGTCTTATTCCCGATGGTTTTTTAAGCGATGGGCAAAAAATATATTTTAATCATAACCTCATTGAGGTCATCCATACGCCAGGTCATAGCCCAGGTGGAGTATGCTTTTATTTTCCAGAAGAGGGAGTGCTATTTTCAGGTGATACGCTTTTCAAAGGCACGATTGGTAATCTTTCTTTTCCCACCTCCAATTCCGATGCTATGTGGCAATCATTGGCAAAATTGGCTAAACTGCCCAAAAACACCCGGGTCTACCCAGGTCATGGAGCAGCAACCTCTATTGGCGCTGAAAGCTGGCTCGGATCGGCACAAGAACACTTTAGTTAAAGGATGGATATGAATAGTCTACTCATTGGAAAAAAAGCTCCTAGGTTTGCAGCAAAAGCGGTTGTGGGGGATCAAATCATTGAAAATTTTTCTCTAGAACAATTTGAGGGAAAGAAATATGTGATCTTTTTCTTTTATCCCCTCGATTTTACCTTTGTCTGTCCTACAGAATTGCATGCTTTTCAAGAAAAGCTGGCCGATTTTGAAAAATTGGGCGCTGTTATTGTAGGTTGTTCTGTCGATAGTCATTTCAGCCATTTAGCGTGGTTAAACACACCAAAATCTAAAGGTGGTATTCAGGGTGTCAACTACCCTATCGTTTCTGATATTAACAAAACGATTGCCAAAGATTACCATGTCTTAAATCAGGAAGAGGGTATTGCATTTCGCGGCCTTTTCCTACTCGACAAGCAGGGCATTGTGCGCCATCAGCTCGTCAATGATCTTCCTCTGGGCCGCTCTATTGATGAAGCCTTGCGTCTTTTGCAAGCTTGGATTTTTGTCGAAGAACACGGAGAAGTTTGCCCTGCAAATTGGACCGAAGGTGCAGAATCGATGAAGCCGACCCAAGAAGGCCTCGTAGCATACTTTAACTAAATTTTTCTTGAGATGAAACAGCGTTTTTAAATATTTTGCCTTCATACCAAATGGATTTTTTGAGTTCATTTGGATCTAAACATTAGGAGGTAACTATATTATGGCATTGATTTGCCAACAAAGAAGACTTAGCTTGAATGATTTATCTCGTGCTTTGCAAGATGGCTGTGCTGTTAGAGTCGATAGAGGAGCGCGCCGGGCGTTAGTGGAATCCATGACAAAAATTTCGGAGCAGCAAATTCAGTGCGCAACTCCGGAAGGTGAAGAGTTTTGCCTCTGTGAAAGAAGCGTCTCTAGTGGATCTGTAGGTATCGATATTTCAGATCCATTTGAAGGTTTAAAGGAAGGCTTACGATTGGGCGATTTACTTCGAATCACCACGAAAAATATATCCTATAGCGGCATCTTGATAAAATGTATTCCGAAATTAACCATTAGAAGTGAGTTCGAGCAAGAGGTTTCGGTAAGAAAAAAGGAATATAACTATGGGAAGGTGGTTGTTGAAAAGTTACCGAGAAGGTGGGAAAGCCGCTCTGATTGGTGCGCCGCGTGCTTAATTAGTAATAGGATTTTATTCACGAAAAAACATGGCTGTTTGATTCCTGAAAGCGATTTGGGTTCATCGATCATGTTTCAGCAACTCAATGGCGTTTATGTCGCAATTTCAAAAGAGACTCTACAAAGTAAGCAGTTTGCAGCCTGTTTGTTAAGCAGAGAAGCCTGCAAAGGGATGGACTGGCCGGGATTAAAAATACAGCGCAACCATTCATCGCGATAGTCACGATTGCTTCAGTTCATACTCGATTTCTAGTAGGCGGTTGTATTTAGCAATACGATCTGATCTAGAAAGCGAACCGGTTTTGATTTGGCCTGCACCCGTGGCAACGGCAAAGTCGGCAATGTAGGCATCTTCAGTCTCACCTGATCTGTGGGATATAACGGTTTTGTAGTTGTGCTCTTTGGCTAAGGCCATGGTGTCTAGCGTTTCGGTAACAGTGCCAATTTGGTTGAGTTTGATAAGAATTGAGTTAGCAATGTGGTTGTCGATCCCTTTTTGCAAGAATTGGCTATTTGTGACGAATAGATCATCACCGATCAGCTGGACTTTCGATCCAATGACTTTGGTTAGGGTTTTCCAACCCTCCCAGTCATTTTCATCAAGCCCATCTTCAATCGTATCGATGGGATAGTTTTGAATGAGGGTGTCGATGTAAGCGGTTTGCTCATCGGCTGTTTTTTCTAAAAAAGGTTGACCGGCCTCTTTTTTCTTACGCTCATAGTAGATGTTTTTCTTTTTGTCATAGAATTCTGAGGCAGCACAGTCTATGGCAATGGAAATGTCTTGGCCCGGTTTATAGCCTGCAGCTTCGATGGCTTGAATGATAAAATCAAGCGCTTCTTCATTAGAGCTCAATCTCGGCGCAAATCCACCTTCATCACCTACCGAGACGACATGACCAGCTTTTTTTAGCAGGCTTTTTAGGTGGTGGAATGTTTCAGCACCATAGCGTATAGCTTCTGTAATACTTGGCGCGCCGATTGGATGAATCATGAATTCTTGGAAGTCAAGTCCGTTATCGGCGTGAACACCCCCGTTGATGATGTTCATCATCGGTACGGGCAGTTTATATGGACCATTCGATATGGACATGTAAAGCGGAGTATCAGAGGTAAGAGCAATGGCTCGGCTGATAGCTAGCGAAACGCCTAAAATAGCATTGGCTCCGTATTTTGACTTATTTAATGATCCATCGCTCTCTATCATGCGATGATCTAGAAGCGCTTGGTCTTTGAGCTTGGCACCTTTGAGAAGAGAAAAGAGAGGTCCATTGACACCCGCCACAGCTTTTAAAACACCCTTACCACCATAGCGGTTAGGGTCGTTGTCGCGCAGCTCGAGGGCTTCGTGTTCACCGGTAGAAGCTCCAGAGGGAACAGCCGCTTTTACCCGCTTGCCATCTGAAGTGTGAAGATGCACTTCGATTGTGGGGTTACCTCTGGAGTCGAGGATTTCTAAACCATAGAGTTTTTCGATGTATGGCACGCTACCTACCTGGGTTTGTGTTTTTCTTCCATACTCGTCATTAAAGCTGAGTAAGAATCAAAACGCAAGACTGAAAGACGACCTTCTTCAAGTGCTTGATGCACAGCGCAGCCCGGCTCGTGCATATGGGAGCAGTTGGGGTAAGCGCATTGGTGACCAATAGCGTGAATATCGGGAAAGTAAAGCCGCACATTTTCCGGTTCGATATCCCAGATGCCAAAGCTTTTGATTCCAGGGGTATCCACGCAGAAGCCGCCTTGCTGTAGGCGAATCAGTTGGGCTGAGGTTGTAGTGTGAGTACCTTTACGCGTTTTTTCGACCATATCGCCAGTTTTCAAATCTGTTCCCAGAGTGGTGTTAATCAAGGTGGACTTGCCAACTCCGGATTGACCTGAGAAAACGGACGTTTTGTCTTGCATGAGCGCTCGGAGCTCATCAATGCCTTCTCCGGTGACAGTGCTTATTTTGATGAAGGGAAAGCCCAGAGTACTATAGGCCCTACAAAATTCATCGTAGATAAACTTTTCCTCTTCGATTGAACGGGCATCGATATGTGCCGGGGGATTATCGAGTAGATCGATTTTGTTTACGAGAATGACGGGTTCCATATTTCCTTTTTTGGCTGCAATGATGTAGCGATCTACGAGTGTGGGTTTGAGAGTGGGAAGTAGCACTGAAGAGGTGATGAGAACCTGGTCGATATTAGCAGCTATGAGCTGTTCTCTTTTTTGGGTAAGTGTTTCAGCTCTGGAAAGGTGGGAGTAGCGTTTTTCAACAAAGACGATGCTCCCAGTATTTTCATCAGTGGGGATCACGCGCACAAAGTCGCCGACAGTGACCAGATTTTTAACTTTCCTTTTCTCTTGCTTCAGACTGCCGCGCAGGGCACAAATATAGGGCTGGCCGTCTAAATCAACGATAATCCCATCCGACTTTATCGATAGAACTCGGCCCCGTTTGTGGGCTTGGTTGATCTCTGGGTCAGGGGTTTCTTTTTCGCTATCCGTTTTTTTGTATTTAGAACGGTCTTTAGCTTGTAGAATTTTGCGTATTTTGCGCGTTTCCCGTTTGCCTTTAGGGTCAAACTGTTCGGCGTAATCTTCATTGGACCAAGGCATAAAGAATGATCCCTCCTGCAACTGCTACATTTAGCGATTCAGATTGTCCTGACATCGGAATTGTCACCCCTTGGCACCGGTTGGCAATTTCTGGGGTAAGGCCACACCCTTCATTACCCAGTATGACTGCAAATGGTGTGGTGGCCCTAAAGGATGCCAGAGGCGCTCCGCGTAAAGAGCCGGTGATGCCGGTAATAGAAGATTTTTCAAGAAAAGTTAAAAAATCTATTGGCTCTCCTACTTGCAGGGGGAGGTAAAAAGTCGCCCCTTTTGCAGCGCGCAAGGCTTTATCGTTAAAAGGATTTACCCCACCGATTAGGTATGCGCCCTCGTAGCCAAGAGCTAGCGCAGTGCGCAATAAATTCCCTAAGTTTCCTGGATCGCTGACATGATCGAGAGCTAAAATGCGTGTTTTTTGAGATAAATCAACAAATTTTGGCTTCTTTATAACCGCACAAATCCCCTCTGGAGCTGGCAGGCCAGTAATTTTTTTTATAATTGCTTCCGATACCTGATAGGTATGCTCAGCTTCAGGAAATTCTGCTATATCGAGGTGATCCTGTAAAATAAGCGTTTGAATGGGGTGTGTTTGGGCAAGTTCAAGGACAATTTTTTTTCCCATGACCAAAACATGATCGTGTTCAGAGCTCAATTTTCGCATTTCAACTAATTCTTTGATGATTGGGTGTTGTAAACTCTTAATTGAAAGTGCTACCATGAAAATTAGGGGGGTTGGTTATCATCATTTTACTCTTATGACAGATTATACTCAAAAACAACCTGAACCACGTGGCATTCGAGGCTCTTTGGCCTCTCGAGTGTTAACAGTTGCTCTGACAATGCTTGTTATCCCCCTTTTTATTTATTCTGTTGTAAGCTTCACTCGCGATTATAGGGAAGAATTTGAAGATCTCTTTCTTTCTATCCGTATTTTGGGGGATAGTCGAGCCAAAATTCTAGATCAATTCAACCATTTAGAATATCGCTTTTTGGATATGACCCAGCAATTATTGGAGCTGAAAGCCAAAGAACCAGGAACAGCACCCGGGCAACTGAATGCGTTTTTAAATCAGATTCGCGATGAGCAAGATGTTTCGTCAATTTTTTATTTAGAAAGACGACCCGGTGACCATTGGGTCTGTACCATTTCGTCTAATCCCCAGCTTCTGGGAAAAGATTTTTCCAGTTACGTCGATGGATACTCCTTAAGTGAGGAGCATCGAGCGACCATCCGGTGGGACCCTGAGAAACAAAATGGCTATTATTTAGTCAGCAAGCGCATTTATTCCCCCGATACAGCCATGATTACCGGCATGCTGAATATTGCCCTTACCAATGAGTTGATGATGCAGCGCATCGAAATCATTCGAAAGTCTAGAGATCCTACTCAAGTATCTATTTTAGATCCAAGTGGGATGGTGTTTTTGAGCACAGAAAAAAACATGGTGTTCAACCAAGTCATTATAGAAGGCAAGCCTAAACAAGTTTTAAGAGGAGGTCCGCCCAAAAGCGTTGTCACCCTCAAGCCTTACATATCAAAGGCCAGTGATGCAGACAACGATTACACTTTCGAATTTGGTAATCGTGAAGAATACGGCGCCTTAGTGCCCATTGAGGGATCGAATTTAGAGCTCCTTGTTGCTGTTCCCGAATATACCGTATTTCAACACTTTGAAAGCCACCTTTACGATTTAGCTATTTTTATGGGGATTGTCATTTTTGTAGGCGGAATTGGCACATTTTGGCTAACGCGTCGAATGGCCAAACCGTTTAATACCCTTTGTAAGACTATGATTAAAGTGGAGCAAGGTGATCTAGAAGCTCGGTTTAGTGAGCAAAAGATGGGGTTTGAGATCAATGTGATTGGGAAGATCTTCAACGAAATGATCGGATCGCTTTTGTCTCATATGCGCCAATCTGAAAATGAGCGCGTGGCCAAAGAGACACTTTCGCGAGAGCTTTTAATTGGGCAAGAGGTGCAAAAATCCATTTTACCAAAACAGGTACCAGCTTTTTCTAATCTTGAAATTGCCTCAGGCTTTTTATCGGCCAAGGAAGTAGGTGGCGATTTTTATGATTTATTCACAGTCCAACGCCAAGACGATGATCACCTGATGTGCGCTGTTGCCGACACGGCTGGTAAAGGAATTTCGGCCTGTTTTTATTCTCTAGGCTTGCGTAGCATTTTACGCAGCTATGCTGCAGTGACCAATGATTTGGGTAAATTACTCACTCAGTCCAATAACGCTTTTTGTCATGACACTGGCGATTCCGGTGTGTTCGTCACAGCGTGGGTGGCATTCATCGATGAGAAAAATAAAAAGATGGTTTATTCATCTTGTGGGCACCCTCCCTCGCTACTAAAGCGAAAAGACGGGCCTATTGAAAAGCTTACGACTCCTGGAATTGCCTTGGGCGTGAATCATCTCGATCACGTTTCGACAAGTGAAGTGCAGCTAAATTCTGGCGATGTTCTCATGCTCTATTCCGATGGAATTATCGAAGCACATAGTACCTCAAAAGAGCTCTACGGAGAGCAGCGTCTGATCCAATTTTTTGAAGCCCACGCATGTGATGATGCACAAAAAGTTGTGAACGATCTTTTAACCGATGTGGGGCGGTTCACAACGGGTGCTGCACAATTTGACGATGTCACCATTCTGGTTGTCAAGGTGCTTTAAAGGTGGTAGATCTTGAAGGAAGAAGGTCGTATTAATCTGAGTTGAGGTTGTTTGTCATGTAAAGCGGTTTTACATGGGCCAGATATCAGTTGATTTTAGCTTTTCCAAAATTTGATCGGGGCTATTTAGGTTGTCATTCACTGCGAGTTTTTCTCCCAGCTCTAAAAGTTTCCCCATCACTTCTCCTGGCTTAATGCCGGCGGCAATGAGATGAGCGGCGCGCAAAATAGGGGTATTAGAACGCATCCGGCTAATGCTGTGTGCCAGACGCGCTTTTCGCTGGTTAGTTTCTTGCATGAGGATTTGGCAATCTTCATTTTTGAGGCGGGATGCTAAGACTTTAAATGAAATATCAAAATCGGGATGGGCATAAAGTTTAGCCCAGGAAAAGTCATCTAAATATTTACCCATTTGGCCTGGCTGTACATTCAATTTTTCTAAGTTGTGATGAAATGCAGCAAAGTCTTTGACTCGATTGGAGACTTTAAAACGCTGGCAAAGGGCTATTTTTTGTTCTATGGAACTGCTTGGAAAGAGCTCGAATAAAGATGCAATTGTGGGAGCCTCTGTGGAAAAACGGGATAGGTGCATAACGCGTTTTTCTAAATCTTCAAGAGGTAGATTCGAAAGAATAGGGAATATCGCTTGTAAAAGGCCTAAGCGGTGCATGGAAATCAGGGCAGTATCAAAATGAGGGTAGCGGGTCATTTTTTCAAATTCTTGCCAAATACGCTCAATTGCCACCGCATTTAGAAGTTCGCTGGCGTGGTTAGCAATTGCTTTTAGGGTCTCATCTTCTATGATAAAGTGAAATCTAGCTGCATACCGCACAGCGCGCATCATGCGAAGTCGATCTTCGGCAAAGCGCTCATCGGGATCACCGATGGCGCGAATGATGCCTTTTTCCAGATCTATTCTTCCGTCGACGTAATCGTGCAGTTGCTCTTCTAGGGGATCGTAATACATGCCGTTGATAGTGAAATCACGTCGCTTAGCATCTTCTATCGGCGTAGCAGGATCGATGCCAATAGGACGTCTGCCGTCAATATAGGCCCGATCTTTACGGAAGGTGGCGACTTCAAAATGGTGATTGTGAATGACCACTATCACTACGCCAAAGGCAACACCAACCGGAATTGTCTTGTCAAATAGCCTTTGAACTTCATCTGGGGATGCAGTTGTAGCGATGTCGATATCGTCTGAGGGGATTTTAAGTAGAAAATCGCGCACCCATCCGCCGTTAAAGTAGGCAGTATGCCCAGCTTTTACCAAAGTTTTGACGACGGATCGGCCAGCTTCTAGATGCTCTTTTGTCATATTCCCGTATCATAAGAGACATTCTCTAAATTATCTACGGTTAAACGCACATGCGTCTATCTCTTGAAAAAAGCATCTACACTATTTTAGCGCTTTTTTTTCGCTGCTTTTGGTTTTTTTTTGTCTTCACTAAATACATTGTAGAGAAAACTGATTGCTAAACCAAAGATACCACCATCAAAGAAAGCCCAGATGCCTCCTATGATACCGCCCCAGAAACCTGGTTCATATCCAATGTAAATTGAAGACATGACGCGGACATAAAGGTCTCCCCAGCCAAGGCCTGCAAACCAGCCAGCTAGGATTGTTCCTGCTGACCACACGATGGCTATTGCTAAACAAAAGCCCCAAATATTTAATTTTTTCATCAATAATCCCTATTTTTGATTACTGGTCATTACTTTCAATTAATATTTATTGAATTTAAAATCAACATGTATGTTTCGTTGAAATTTGAAAATCGATAAAAAATCTTGACTATTGCTAGATATTTTGCGGTAATGTCGGATTCAGAAATGGATCTGATTTTGTTTGGGGAATGTATGAAAAGACTTATCCTGGCTTTTATGTGGAGTATCAGTCTTCATCCAATGGCTGATTTTGTGGACATTAAGGCTTTTACTTGGGGTGACTCAAGAGAGACTTTAGCTGTTACTAGCGCATTGCTTAAGTTGTCTCCTATGGCCTCTAATGGTGATTTTTATTTGGCGCGCAATCACGATCAAGGCTATGAGGCCTTTTATTCTCTGACATTGACCGAAGCAGATGGTCTTAATATTCACTACATCATCAAATCAATGGCCAAAAATGGTTGGTTTACTCTGCTTAAGAAAAAGTTTGAGATGGAGCGTTGTGGCGATGCTGTGCGACATGTTCATCCATTGCGTTTTTTAGGATTTATTTTTGGTGATCCTCAACGCAAACATTACATGCATATGGTGAAGAAAAGCTCGATTAAATGGTCTCGCTTTAAAGGGGGACTCTTTCCTAATTTACAAAAAGAATATGAAACCAATGGAATTTATCCTTATTTGGCGGGATTTGCCAAGTTAGTTGATGTTGATAAACAATTACTGATGCATTACATTGAAAATCAAAATTGGGATGGGTTTTTAAACGCACTTTTTTAATGATCCTTTTCAAACTATCGTCTAATTTGATAAACACTGGTGTCATAAGAGCAGAGGAGCGCAAAAACGTTACCTCTGGCCTACTTCTCACAGGACTTGCTGATGAAACGTAAAACATATCTTTGGATCGTTGGTCTTTTGGTGATCGCAGCACTTTGTATGCTACTGAATTTTGAAGAAAATCTAGACAAGGAGCTTAAGTATGTGGCCAAGCAAACCGAAAAGCCTCCAAAGCAAAAAGAATCGACCTATCTCAATCTGCCCCTTTCGGAAGAGGATAAGACAAATATTTATCAATTGCTTGAGCCGCTGGCCAACTGGTCATTGATTTCGCTTGGATTTAACCGCAAAGAGATTGAAGCGCGTGGGCACGCCACCAAAGGGATACCTATATTGCGTTATTTGGCTTATGTGAAAACCAATCCGGAGCTTTTGAAATTTGTAGTGAAAATTCGCTCGCGATCCAAAATATGGAAACCGTTCCAGGCAGGATTTGTCAAGGGGCTGGAAAAGTCTGATGCTGCGGGCGAAATTCGCCCTTATTTGAAGAGCTTTGCCAAAGACGTTCACTTGGACTATCAAGTGCTACTGGAAATGGCAGAAAAGGGCGATTGGGAAGCGTTTCTGTCTAACGTATGGTATAAGTAAGTCAAGCATTTTGACCACATCCAAGCTAATCCATGGGAGCATTTTTGACCATAGGAGTTCTTCATGGACTTCAAGAGCTTTAAAATGCGAGCAGAGAGCGCTCTCGTTGTTTTTAAGTAACTGTATTATTAATTATAAAATTTATTTTTAATATAAAATTCAATTCGTGTTATTAGTAAAAATAAACGATTCATGAAATGATTTTTTTATATAATTATAAAATAGAAAGTATTGTAGAAAAAATTGAACAAGCAGAAAAAGATGGTCAATTAGGTTCTTATCAGGTGTCTGTCATTAATGGTCACTTGGTGGATTTTGAAGGGACACAACTTACCGTTTCCGAAGTCAGTCAATTGTTTTCTGAGCTTGCACACCATCAATATTCCAATTCAAATGCGTTTGATCAATTTTTTACTAAAATTACAAATGTAGTCGATCAAGAAAAGGTGAAAACACAGAATCCGATTTGGAAGCAATTAGCGCAAAGCTTGCAGTCTTACCACAATGACTTCAAAGAAATTGCTGCAGAATTGGCTTTTTTACGTCAGTTAACTGACGAGTTAAAGGCATTTGATGTGCATCAACCATTATTAGATGAGTTAAAGGTCTTTTTTGTTCGTTCAAGTGTTGATTTAAAGAAGATCAGAGAAGTTCAAGCCCAGGTGCTCGAGGAGTTAATTAAATGTGAAGGCCAGCCGGTCTCAAAATATGCGGCTCAGTTAGCGCAGGTGATGCTAAAATCATGTGCTGCCAACGAGCCAATTATTTTAGATCGGGGGAATTATTTACACCTGGCAGCCCGTAGCGGCAATGTGGAGGTTGCTAAAGAAGCGATTTGGCAGGCAGGTGATCGATTTGCTGCAGATGTCAGCGCCTATAATAAAGTGGGAGCGCCTCCTCTTATGATAGCCCTGGGATTAGGGCATTATGAGGTTGCCCAATTGCTGCTTGATGCAGGTGCTGATGTTAACCAGCGGGATGCTGATGGAATTTGTCCTTTACACTTTGCAGTTTTAGTTAACAATGAGCTGGCGTTGTCATTTTGCCTAAAGCAGGATCAGATCAATTTGTTAACCGGTAATTACGACGGGAGAACTGCATTGCATTTAGCAGCAGAAAAGGGGCATGTTGCAGTCCTGAGCCGGTTGTTGCAAGAGCCTGGAATGGATCTCCAAGTGCCAGATTATTACGGAATGACCGCTTTAGAGCTTGCTCTGCGAGGGGCAAAGGATGCTAGCATTGAATTGTTAGGAGGAAGTCCTAAAAGTGATAGTCGATATGGAGTGCCGCTTATTTCGATTGATCAAGAACATATTTTGGATAAGCTAAAAACCTACTTAGAAATGAAAAACCGAGATCCGATGCTCTTGTGGCAAGGGCACTGTAATGGGTTTGCATTTCTCTATCAATATTACTTAACGATCAATCACGAAAAAGATTTTTTTAAAACTTTAGAGCTGATTGCGTCTTGGGATGGATCAAAAGAAGGTTTGAAAGAGGTCGATGTATCTGATGTTTTTGGTCATTATCAGAATCTGGAAGAAGTCATGGAGCAGTGGTCTAATGATATCATTTGGTTTATGCACAAATTTAAAAATGTGCATCCTACGGTACCACAACCAGAAATTGTCACCAGCACTATGCAGCAAAGTTCATCTGTCACTGGTTGGTTGCAATCGAGTCGCCGGCATCAATTTGAAGTTGTAAAAGCTCATACAAATCTGAATGTACAGCTTTTTTATCCAGCAGAAACTGCTCTATTAAATCAAAAACAGCTAATTGAATTTTTTAAGATTTGGTCATCATTTCCTAATGCCATTATCGAGATTGGCGGAGATCAGCACGCGACAAGTTGCAGAATTTTCGATGACCATCGTTTTAGCTTTTATGATCCCAATGGGTTGTATCAAATGCGCAGGTTAAATGATGCTGCTGATTTTGTTCAGGTGATGATGGATAAAAAATATAGATCACTGGGTAAACACAGCGAAGTGAAAGATTTGGTGCTGCAAGCCTATTTTATGGATGAACTTTCTTTTTCTAAGGTCGTAAAATTGCCCGAAGAGTTGTATGCTGATGCCGAAAAGGGAGTATCAGCAATGAAGTTTACACCCCTGCACTTAGCAATTTATGGCGGTGATATAGCTCGTTTTCAAAGGTATTTAGGAAAGACCGATCTGGATCATGCGGACGCCAATGGAATGACCCCTATAGATCTGGCAGTATGGCTAGATCGTCGGGAAATGATAGATCGACTTATGGATGCAAGCGACAGAATTCCGATAGATAGAATTATTTTGCGAGGGAGCTATGATCTTGCAAGATCGCTGTTAGGGCCACAGATGCTATTAGATGAGCATGTCTTTGGAGAGAGTTTAATGTTTGTAGAGGGAGTTGATTTTCTCAAAGATGTTCTTAGATCATCGGTTTCTTTGGCACCAGAGAGCTATCTGATAGGGCATGCTGTTCAATTAGGTGAAAAAGAGCTCATTCAATTGTTGTTGAAGCGAAAAGCCTCACTGAGATGTCCTACGCTAGCGGATCCTTTGTTAACTACTAAGCTCTACGCAGAACTATTAGATGATATTAATGCAGTAGACTATGCGGGAAATAGTTTGCTCCATTATGCTGTCAAAGACGATTCGGAAGCATCGGTTGAGTATTTGCTAGAGCAAGGTGCTAATCCCAATTTGCCAGATAGAAATGGCAAAACTGCCAAGGAATTGGCCCAGAGTCCTGCAATGCGCTCTTTGTTTTATAAAGGGGCTCTTTGATAGACCTACCTAGGGCATCAGCTTTCTGGCTACATTAGTCTTACCTATGCTAACTTATCTGCAAGTCCGCTAGCCGTAAAGTAGTTTTGGGCTTTGGTCGGAAATAGTTCGGGTGTGATGATCACTGCATTTTTTTCGGCTTCCAAGTATTTGGCATTGCCTTTTTCCCAGAAGGGGATGCCATGTAGGAGATCATGGGGTTTTTTAGACTCAGAGTGAATCCAAATTTGCCCTTGCATGATGGAAAGCAGTTCCATAGATGTTATTCCCCCAGATCGTGTGAGCGTGGCATCACTTCTGGCAAATAGAGGGGCTATAACCGTATCATCCTGGAAGGTAAGAGGAATGATGGTCAGAGAGTTTGGAAATTTTTTTAGGTTGGTGATGAGATCACACACTTGGTTGAGCAGACTTTTTTTGGTGCGGTGCGATCTACAAAACACAAATAGTAGGTCTTCTCGGTGCATTGCCAAGGTCGTCTTGAGCTGGATAAAGGATTTTACGTAGGCTTGGGTGGCTTTTTTAGCCGGTTGGGAGCCTAGCATAAGCGTTGATACGTGTGCGTTGGGAGGAATGGTAATATCGAGATAGGGCGCGCAGTAGTCGTAGTCGAGATGACCTTTGTCCAAAACGGCTTGAATGAGTGTCCATTCTTCATCGGATGGAATTTTTGGGGCGATGGTGCAGCTCTCATGTTTTGGTAGAGGGTCTAAGTTTTTGAATTTGGGTCTTAAGGGAAAGTGGCTATAGATGATATTTTCTAAGGGGAGCCCGGTGTGTTTTTCCCAGAATTCTTCTTCAGTTTGCCCTTTCTGTAGTAGAGGTTTGGTGGTAATAAAGTGGATGATAGCGCGTTTTTTGGGACGCAGTTTTTTGACAGCTTTAAAATAATGGCCCGCTTTATCGGTTGGCAGATCAACTAAGATTTTTTCGTAACGGCGGCTTAGTTTTTTGCATTTTTCGGCCAAAATGATCGCGGTGACGATGGCTGATGTGCCGTTGGGTTGTGTGTCGATGATGAGGTCTACGTCTTGGCGATAAATCAAAAAAAAGGCATGTAAAAAAATAGGAAGCCAGATGAATAACCCCACCAAATACATGTTGTGGATCATCACTTTTTGAAAGGCCACATCGCCCCGTTTTTGAGCAAAATTCCAACACCCCGCTAGCAGCCCGCCTAGAGGTTTTCCCAGCCAGTCTAGCAGGATGTCGCGTTGAACGATAATGAGGTTAGTATCTTTTTCACGCAGCTCATGTGCTTTAGCTTTGGCTGCCTCAAGATGGCCACCACCTCCTGAAGAAGTGATTAGCAGACATTTTTTTGGTCTCAAATTATTCCTTTATGGATAGGAGAAATTCCGCATTGCTGTTTGTTTTTTTGAGTTTGGCCAGAAGCAGTTTCATGGCATCGACAGGTGAAAGGTCAGCTACGCCGCGTCGTAAAATGTAGATTTTCTCAAGCTCATCTGGGTGAAAGAGAAGTTCTTCTTTACGCGTGCCGCTTTTGTTGATGTCAATGGCTGGAAAGGTGCGTCTTTCGGCCAGTCTGCGATCTAAAACTAGTTCATTGTTACCTGTACCTTTGAATTCTTCAAAAATGACTTCGTCCATGCGCGATCCTGTTTCAATCAGGGCAGTAGCGATGATGGTCAGCGATCCACCCTGCTCAACATTACGCGCCGCTCCAAAGAAACGTTTTGGTTTATGCAGAGAGTTAGCATCGACACCACCAGAAAGAATTTTTCCAGAGTGGGGTTGGACGGTATTGTAGGCCCTGGCAAGCCTTGTAATCGAGTCTAGAAGAATCACGACGTCGTGTCCATGCTCAACTAGGCGTTTGGCTTTTTCCAGCGCCATTTCGGCAACTTGTACGTGACGTTCTGGGGGCTCGTCAAATGTGGAGGCGACAACTTCGCCTTTCACATTGCGTTGCATGTCGGTGACTTCTTCTGGACGCTCACCAATAGGCAGGACAATGAGAGTGATTTCAGGGTGATTGGTCGCAATAGCATTGGCAATATCTTGCAACAGAACCGTTTTACCAGATTTTGGAGGCGCCACAATTAGACCTCGCTGCCCTTTGCCGATCGGAGCTGCAATATCGATGACACGGGTAGTCAGTTTGTCTTTAGTGGTCTCCATAATAATGCGCTCTTCTGGGTAAAGAGGCGTTAAGTTGGCAAAGTGGATACGCTCTTTAGCTCTATCCGGTGATTGTCCATTGATGAGGTCGACTTTTTGAAGCGCAAAATATTTTTCTTTTTCTTTGGGCTGGCGTAAAGGACCATAGACAGTGTCGCCAGTCTTTAGATCAAATCGACGTGTTTGGGCCGGAGATACGTAAATATCTTCGGCTGATGGCAGGTAGTTGTAGTTCGGAGAGCGTAGAAAGCCAAAATTGTCGGGCAGAATTTCTAGTACGCCTTCGCCAACAAGCTCTTCATTCGGTCTTGCCGAAAGAGTTTTTACAATTTCAAAAACCATTTGCGATTTTGTAAGAGAAGCTAGATTGGTAAGACCTAAATCTTTGGCAAAGTGACTGAGTTCATCGATATTCATCCTCTGCAACTCGGAAATTTTTGTGGTGTTCATAGGTTGTTGCGGTTGGTTTTGCTGCTCTTCTTTTATTGGAGGAGGAATAATTGGAGGAGGAACTGGTACTGGGGGCGTGAGAATTTTATTGTTTGCGCCCTTTTTTTTCGTCTCGTCTGCCATGAAAGTTTATGCTCCTATCTTTGCGATAATATTATGGATTTGTTTTTTGAGATCTTCAACTGTGCCATCGTTGGCAATGAGGTAATCTGCTTTTGAGGCTTTTTCTTCTTCAGAAAATTGGTGTGCCATGCGGCTTGTCCACTGGCTGGTTTTAGGTATGTCTTTTTTGGTAACACAAATGCTCGCATCAAAGTATCGTTGCCAACCAAGCTCGAAGAGTAATGGGACTTCGGCGACGATAAGTTTGTTTGTTGTTTCAAAGGTGTTTTCAATCTGTTTCAGTATCTGAGGGTGAAGGATTTCTTCTAAGGCTTTAAGCTGCTTTGGGTTTTTAAAAACTATTTCCGCTACTTTCTTCCGATCAATTTTTCCGCCTGATTCTATCTCAGGACCAAGTAGCTGAATGATTTCCAGGCGACAAGCGCCTTCGATAAGCTGGTGGGCAATTTTATCAGTATCAATGACATGTGCTCCACAGTCGGCAAAGATCTGGCACACAGTGCTTTTTCCCGCCCCGAGAGCTCCAGTAACGGCCATCTTCTTCAATTATAGCATTCTCCCCAATTTCTGCCAATTGAGATGTCAACTTCTAGAGGAACCTTTAAGGGATAGGCTTTTTCCATAATAGATTTTACAAGGACTTTGAGCTTATTCACTTGGTCTTCAGGAACTTCAAATAAAAGTTCGTCATGGATTTGCAAAACCATTTGCCCAAGTTCTGGTCTATTTTTGAGCTCTTGGTCAATTTGGATCATGGCTAGTTTGATGATATCGGACTGCGTCCCTTGTATAGGGGTATTCACCGCAAACCGCTCAGCTGCAGCTTTAAAATGGGGATTTTTGCTGTTTATTTCAGGTAGCGGTCTGATCCGGCCAGTCATGGATTTGGCAACTCCGCTTTTGTGGGCATCGCTTTTGCATTTTTCGATAAATGCTTGGACTTTGGGATGGCTTTCAAAATAGATCGAGATAAAATCTTTGGCCTCGTGAAAATCAATCCCCAGGGATTGTGACAGTCCGTAAGCTTGCTGTCCGTAGATGATGCCAAAATTGACCGCTTTAGCACGCCGGCGCTGGTCGGGTGTTACCTGGCTGAGAGGAATATTAAAAATGGCACTGGCGGTGGCGGCATGAATATCATGTCCTGCTTTAAAGGCGTGAATAAGCGATGGGTCACCGGTGAGATGCGCTAAGATGCGCAACTCAACTTGCGAGTAGTCAGCTGAAAGGAAGCGGGAGCCGCGCTTTTCAGGCACAAAGGCTTCTCTTACTTTTTTCCCCTCCGGTGTGCGAATCGGAATATTTTGTAGATTAGGATCTTGACAAGACAAGCGACCGGTGGCCGTCACCGATTGATTAAATGTGCAGTGAATGCGACCCGTTTTGGGACAAATTTGTTCCGGCAATGCATCGACATAGGTTGACCGCAGCTTTTCAATGATGCGGTAGTCGATGATTTCATTGATGATAGGGTGCTCGCCTTTTAGACTTTCCAAAACGGCGATTCCGGTGGAGTAACCCGTTGCCTTTTTGCGCCCCACAGTGCGCAATTGCAGCTTATTGAACAAGACATCGGATAATTGTTTGGGAGAATTGAGGTTAAATTCTTCTCCCGCGTGCTTATAAATGGCTCTTTTTAACTCAGTAAGCCTCTTTGCCAGGAGTTTTGATTTGTCTTTGAGTTTATCCACATCGATGTAAAGACCTGCATGTTCCATGCGCAGTAGCACCCAAATTAACGGCAACTCAATGTCGTAAAACACCTTGTCTAACCCTTTTTTGGGAAGTTCTTTTTCAAAAATGTCTTTCAGTTGACAGGTGTAATCGACATCTTCACAGCAGTAATCGGAGACGGTTTGAATTTTGACGGTATCCATCGTTTTTTTCTTGGTCGGAAGAAGCTCTTTAATAGGTGTTTTGACCACATTGAATCTTTCTAAGACGATTTGATCAAGGCTGTGGCGATTGCTTTGTGGGTTTAGAAGGTAGGATGCTAAAATGGTATCAAAAGAGATGCTTTCAATTTCAATGCCCGCGTTCATTAGCACATGCAAGTCGTATTTGATGTTATGTCCAAAAAAGTTGATTTTTTTGTTTTCAAGTAATGGGCGAAGCATTTCTTGGGCAAGTTCTGCACCTAAATCTCCATTAAACGGGATGTACCAGGCCTCACCGCTTTTGTATCCAAGACCTATGCCGACAATTTCGGCTTCCATCGGCTTCCAATGGGTGGTTTCAACATCGACGCAAAGCTCAGATTTTTCTGAAAGTTTTGAGACAAGCGCTGAAAGTTCAATTTCGGTATCTACCAAGTGATATTTGCCCTTGGGTGCGCGTTTAACACCTTGCGGTACGGGCTCTGGTTTTGGCTTTTCTTCCTCGTCCTCTATGATAGGCTCTTCTTGATCTCCACCAATTTCGCGCAAGAGTGTGAAGAAACCCATTTCACGATACATCTCAGAGAGTTGGCTATGGTCGGCAACGCCGAGTTGGTAGAAAGAGGATTTTGTGGGTATTTCCATGTCGGTGTACAGGTAGGAGAGCTTTTGGCACAGAAGGAGTGTTTCTTCATTTTCAAGGATGCGAGCGCGTTGCTTGGGATTTTCAATGATGTCGGGATTTTTTAGCATTTTTTCAATGCTGTCGTATTTGGTTAATAGCTCGGCTGCTGTTTTTTTACCGATGCCGGGAACTCCAGGGATGTTATCCGATGCATCGCCCATGAGCGCCAAATAGTCAGCTATTTGCTCCGGATAAACGCCGTAGTGTTCTTTAACGCCTTTGCGGTCCATGATCAAATTGTCTTTGTAGGTATTGACCATCACGATTTTATCACATACAAGTTGGGCTAAATCCTTGTCATTGGAGCACAGAAACACTTTGGTGCCTTTTTTTGCCGCCCAAAGTGCCACAGCCCCGATGGTATCGTCAGCTTCAACTCCTGGAAATTCTAATTGTGGAATGCCCGAGAGCTTGCAAAAATCTATTGCCAGATCGAGCTGAGGAAATAAGTCTTCGGGCATGCCTGTGCGGTGGGCTTTATACTTTTCATAAACATCAGTACGAGATTTCTTGTTATCAGGACCGTCAAATATGGCCACGAGATTTTTTGGTTCAAAATCCTTAATGATTTTTTGCACAGAACGGATAAAACCGAAGAGGGCATTGGTAGAAGCCCCTTTTTTATTGGTCATATGCCTAATAGCAAAGTAGGAGCGAAAAAGGTAGGCTGCTGCGTCAATAACGTAAAGTTTATCCATGGTCATATAAGTAGAGCAATTTATTGCTCAAATTGGAATCGAGCATCCATTTGAGTTTGTCTAACCCCAGGGCTTTTCCTTCCATCAGATCGGTTAAAAAGAATTTTTGTGGAACAAGCTCGACAACTTGATATTTTTGATCCTCTTTAATCCCGGCCTTTTGGCAAAGAGCGGTTAAAGTTTCGCTATAGCTGCTATTTCCTTCATCGACGTATCCCAAGGCCATGGCTTTAGGTGCATCAAACACATGCGCGCCATAGTCATTTACAAGCTTGGTGCGATCCATGCGCGGATGTCCTTTGATCACGATATCGACAAAGCGGTCGTATTCGTAGGCAATGATATCTTTTAGGGAAGTATCCTCGCCGGGTTGCCATGGGCGGAAAGGGCTGAGCATATCTTTATCTTTACCTTCGGTGAGCGTCAGCTGCTTCACGCCGTATTTTTCCATTAAACCGTAGATGTTAAAATTGGGGCCTAGTTTTACGCCGACAGAACCAATAACACTAACCGGGGTAGCAAAAGATTTTTCTGCGCTTGATGCGATGTACAGAGCATCAGATGCGCACATGCCATCGATGTAGGCGTAGACTGGTACATCAAATCGCTTTTGATAAACTTCGAGCGCGCGGTAAATTTGATCCGAATCATTCACGGTGCCACCAGGGCTGTTGATATGCAGCAGAACAGCCTTAACGCGTCCTTTTTTTAGCATAGGACCTTGTGAATCTTGCAGCTGTAATTCGACTGTTTTGCCAGTGAGTTTATCCATGCCGATCACGCCGTGAATATTGATGCGTAGAATCACCGGCGTGGCGTGAGAAAGAAGCTCCCGATTACCTTCAGCGTCAGGTGCTATAAGCAAGTCGGTTTTATCTGTTGGCGATCCTCCGCCCAGAAAAACCAGTGCGATTATGCCCACTACAATCAATCCGATCAAAAAACCTGCAGCACCAAAAAGTGCCTTGCAAAAAGCGCGTACTGCCGACAACATCACTGATTCCCGTTGGATCTCCATAAAACCTGCCTGTTTTGTAAAATCTCAGTCTAAACCAAAAACACCTGAAGCAAAAGGCTTTTCTTACCGTGTGGAAAAACCAGAAGATGCAATTGGAAAAAAATTGCAATAGAATACAGCCTATGTCATATAGAAAATATTGAAAATCCAAAAAGGGATGAGGATATGTCTTTACGATACGTTTTGGCCAAAGGTGCATTGGTTGCCCTCAGTTTAAATCTATTTGCAAATAATGAGGGAATAGGTCAACCGCCGTTAGAAGAAAAGATTGATCGAGTATCAGAACAAAATCTTTATTGTGATTGGCAAGGAAAAAATCAAAGTGCATCGGTTAAAAGCGGTCTTGCTAGTGAAGTGAGCTTTCTTTATTGGAAAGCCAGAGCAGAGGGTTTGGCGTATGCTCAAGAAATTGATGTGACCATTTCTCCCCAACTGCTCGGAACGATTGATGTCCAAGACTCGGTCAATGACATAGGGTCTGATTGGGATCCGGGCTTTAAGCTCGGCTTAGGCTATATTTTTGAAAGTCGCCAGCAGTGGCAGCCCAAGGTGTACTGGACCTACTTTCACTCCCATACAGAGGCTTCTGCCCACACCAATCCAGCCGATATAGCATTAACAAATCTAAGACCTATGTGGGTGCCATTTATTATGGGATCGATTGCGGATAAAGCAAGCGCTAACTGGTCGCTTAACTATAACGTTATCGATGCGTGTATTGGTCGGGATTTCTTTGTTGGAAAGTATCTATCACTCTATCCTCAAGCAGGTGTTAGAGGTGTGTGGATTAACCAAGACTATCTAGTTAAGTATCACGGTGGATATTTTGCCAATGGCGGTGCGGTATTTTTACAAAGAGACACTAAGCTTGAAGCTTCCAATGATTATTCAGCTGGGGGAGTGCGTTTTGGTTCCGATGCGAAATGGTATCTGACTAAAAACTTAATCATTCAAGGAAACGGTTTTGTATCGCTACTTTACGGAGAATTTGAAGTGCGCCAATTTTTTGATGGTGCTTTTGTTCAAGGCGTCGATTTGCAGCCGGAAGAGATTTACCTGAAAAAGGATTTCAATGCCGTCAGACCTTGTTTAGAAACCGAGCTTGGCGCTACTTGGCAAATGTTTTTTAATAACGACAAGTTCAGACTTTCGCTTGGTGCGTTTTACCAGCTCGTTTACTGGTTTCACCAAGTCAACATAGTCAACCAATCTGTAAATACAGATACAAACGGTAATGTCTATCTTTCAAATCTAAACCCGAACGGCGATCTCTACATGCAAGGTTTGAGGATCCAGTTAAATCTAGATTTTTGAATGAACTAGAGCCGTTAGCCAGACTTTGATGGCTCTGCACAATCTAAAATCGGAGCTGTTGCTTTTAACTCTTTGTCAGTGATAGCGGTAACGCAGCTATCAGACCAAACATTTAGAGCGGTTTCCACCATATCAAAGAGGGAATAAAGAGGCAGGATGAGCCCCATTAATTCTAGACGTACGTCAAAACCCACTAAAAATGCGCTGGTCAAAAAGTAGCAACCCATGGGGACGCCGGCATTTCCGATGGCGGCAATAGATGCGATGACAACCCAAGGCAACATCTCTAAAAGGGTGAGCTGATAACCCGAGCTTGTTAAGACAAAGAGAACGGTAATGAGGATGAAAGCGGCGCAGCCATTCATGTTGATCACCGAACAGAGCGGAAAACTAAAGGAGCTAACCCTTGGGTTTATCTTGGCTTTTTCGGCACTGGAAAGCGCCAGGGGCAGAGAGGCATTTGACGACTTGGAAAAAAAGGCCGTCACTAGCGCTGGTAGCATGACTTTAAAAAGCTTAATGGGAGAGATGCCTTTGAATTTTAGCAAAAGAGGCAGGGCAATAAAGCCTTGAATGAGATTTGCGCCTATCACAGTCAACGTGTAGAGCAAAAGTGGGCCAAAGTCTTTATCACCTTCCCTAAATTGAAAGGCAAAAAGCGTAGTAAAGCAAAAGACTCCAATAGGAAGTACACGGGTCACTCCAGCAGAGATTTTAAGCAGCGCTTGAAAAAGGGCCTGAAAAACATTTTGCAAAGGATCTTTGTGGTTTTTGGGAAGCTTCAAAATGGCAAAACTTAAAATAGCTGAAATAAAAGCAACGCCCACAACGTTGTTGCTGGCAAAAGCAGTCACAACGTTGCTTGGAACAAGGGTTTTGACAAAGGTTGCGTAGCTGGGAAGTTTGAGGTTGGGAATGGGTGTGGATGGAATGTAGCCGGTTGCGGCTGGTTTGACCAAAACAAATAACAAGAGACCAATGGCGGCAGCTACCAGGGTGGTCAGTACGGTGTAGGTCAAAATTTTACGTAAAATCGTTTTAGCTTCACTGAGAGTACTCATATTGGTGATGGTGGCCACAATCGAGAGAAAAATGACAGGCAAGCTAATCAACTTTAGAAAATTAAGAAACAGCTCAGCTACCAGCTGTACTGCTGGATAGAGACCGGGAACGGCAAGCGACCCCCCAATAATTCCCAAGATAGCGGCTAATAAAATGAATAAGTTGGATTTCATTTAATGATTTTATGAAATTGAATCAATTTTATCGAGAGAAATTTCTTTTATATGGGTGTAGACTGGTCCAGGCAATGAGTTGAGCTCGACCCATTTATAAGATTCTAAATTTTCTTTACCTTCAACATCTCCAACGAGTACAAAAAGTGTGATGTAATGTTTATCGAGGGGGTCAAACAGCTCGCTTGTCCAAGAAACTTTTTTTGCTTTATGGGCAACAAGACCTGTTTCAGACGCAAGCTCCTTAAGTGCACAAGCGCTAGGGCTTTCTCCAAAATGCAATTGGCGTCCAGGAAGGTGGCCGCTGGTTTTGTCTACTAAAATTTTACCGTCGCGGATCACAATTGTTGACACCTCGATGCGGGGAAAGGGGGACTGGCTAGCAACAAGCGAGAAAAGCCCGATTAAAAAGGTCATTGTGATGAGTGCTACTTTACGCATGGCTACAAGCTTATGCTAAAGCCCATACAAACGTCAACTACTTTTTTTGAATTTATTTGAGTACGCGTTCTGCGGTAAAAAGTTCATAGAGGGCTAGTAGGCCCAGTAGCACAAAGACAAAGTAAAACGTCGGAGGAATTGTTAGTTTTAAAGTTAAAGCAACTAAAACCAGGAATTGGACTGCTGTTGAAATTTTTCCCCACAGAATAGATCGAAAAGGATAGTTGCGCCATTTGCGCAAAGCTGTCAGGTAAATGGCAAAAAGAATCAAAGCGCCATCTCTCGATAACATGGCGGCTGCTTGCCAAGGAAGCAGTTGATCTTGACTTAGTAAAACACCTAAGCAGACATAGACAAAAAATTTATCCATAAGGGGATCTAAAATCGCTCCAAAACGAGTTGCCGTATGGGATCTGCGAGCCACAAAGCCATCGATCGAATCGGTAAACATAGCTAAAACAACCGCCCAAAGGCGTGCTATTGGCGAGCCAAACGCAAAGAGCAAAGCCAATGGAGCTCTTAGAGCGCTCAAACAATTTGAAATCGTAAACATTTTATTTCGAAGTTTTCTTCTTCTTATAACAGACGAGTCCAATAACGGCTACTGCGAAAGTGGAAAAAATGGTAATATTGACTATTTTGACATGCCCCACGAGGGTGCTGTAATTAGAACAGGCCGAGTAAAAAGCGTAAAAAGCAATAGAGGCCCAAAGCGCACAGGCAATAAAATCAAAAAGAGCAAACTTCCAAAAGGCCATACGTGATAATCCAGAGCTCATAAAGATGCAATTGCGTACCCCGAAAGGAATAAAACGGCCTACGATGAACGTCCAAAAACCATACTTTTGATAAAAGGCTTTCGTTTTTTCGAGGCGCTTTTCGCTAAGAGCGGTGCGAAGGACAGGCAATTTAATCAGTTTGGGTCCAGCAGTGCGACCCAACCAATAGGCGATCCACGCCGATAACAGGCAGCCAACCAAGGTGAAGGAAAAAAGAATACCCACATTTTCGGGTATGATGTTAGCTGCAAGTAGTGCGCTGCAAATCATCACCACATCGATGCTGATAGGGATTCCAAAGCCGGCTAGAAGAATCGATCCAAAGATGAGCCAGTGGGCGTAAGATTGGTGAGCTGAGATAAAATTTGCCAATGCTTCCATGCGCTTTTCCTTACTTAAGTTACTGCTACTGGCGACTCTGCAATCTGTGTATCCGGATCGGGAACTTCTCTTTGGGTTTCAGTCAAATCTTTGAACTGGCGTCCCAAAGCCTTTACCGCAAATATCCAGCCGCCAACGACCAGGAGTAAAATCACCCCGATGTAAGGTGTACTCATTGAAACAGAGCCAAACGCGAGCAATAAGCCAGAGTGGAACAAGGAACCACCAGATTTTCCAATTCGAGAGCCAACGCCATCGATTGCGGTTTTGCCTTTGAGTTTGCACTCCTCACTTAGGGGAATAAAGGACATCTCTTTGGTGGCATCAAAAAGCGTGTATTTACAAGACCTAGCTAAGCAATTTTGGATAGTGCCGAGTAGGACTCCAAAAGCAAGTGGGGTGAGGCCGACAAGGCCAGCTATAGCGCCCATGCCAAAATCTTTGAAAAGAAGGAATGAAAAGAAGGCAACGCCAGTTACTAGCATCATCACAGGTGTAATCATTGCGCTAAACGTCCATCCAAATTTACGGATACTACTTCCTGTGATAAAGAGGGCCATAATGGTAGACAAAACACCCATCATGGCCACAACGCGTCCCATATAGGCGTTAAAATCAGCAGCATTGGGGCAAACAAGCTTGACCTGGTCCTTCCAAACCACCTCGATCATATTTAAGGCTATGTTATAAGCTAGGACGATGACTGCAACACATATCAAATACTTGGATTTTGCAAGGTAAGAAAAGTTTTTTCGCATGCCCATCTTAATTTTGGGCTTGGCTCGGCCTTCTCTGGCTTGTGATGGGTCGATCACCGACTTGCAATACCAACGGTAAATAGCAGCGATTGTCAGTCCGACGACAATGAGCACAGTGGTAATCATCATTAAGGAGTAGCCCCAGGGATCGTCAAATCCACTCAATTGATCGGCAATCCAACCACTTGAGAGAGAGGCCGAAGCCAGACCGCCAATCGTTGCAAAGAGATTAGCTCCCAAGCCAAAAATCGCGTAAAAGCGCTTTGCATCATTGACCTTGGTGACTTGATTTGTAAAGCCCCAAAAAAGGACAGTCATAATCATCGTGCCCCAAAGCTCTGACATCACGTAGAAGGCGGTATAAGTCCAATTACGCACCATGGCAATCATTCCGTTAAAGCCTTTAGGTAGAATGGATTGCATGTGGTCTGCAAAAGCGTGTGGGTGGAGAGCGTCCTTAAAAGGGTAGATGACAAATGAGAACAAAGCAAAAAAAGTAAGGAAAATACCGATCATGACGTAGAAAGTACGGTCTCGGCCTAATCGATTAGAGATGCGAGTGAAAAGATAGGTGACTAGAAAGGCCATCGGTAAGATAGCCCAAACCTTGATAAAAGGGATGGCTTCAGCCCCAGATGATGGAGCAGTAATGACTAAAGCGTCTTTAGCAGCGCGTAACAGACTGTAATTGAAACAAATAAGCCCGTAAATCAAAAACAAAGGCAAGAATTTTTTTAATTCAGAGCGATGTATTGGCCAGATCCAACGTCGGAGCCTACCAAATTCCATTATTTATCCTTTATAAAAGGTGTCAAAACGAAGAATATCCCCAGTAACTGATATGCCACTAATTATACGGATCAAAAGATTGTTTTCAAGATAGAATATCGATTCCTGGTAGATGGCCATGTTCAATAAATTCTAGAGATGCGCCACCCCCGGTAGAGATATGAGTAAAATTTTTACTTAACCCCAATTGATTCACTGCGGCAACCGAATCGCCACCGCCCACAATCGTATCAGCGTCTAAAGCGCCGAGTGCTTGAGCAATCCCTTTGGTTCCGTGGGCAAATTCTTCGAATTCAAAAATTCCCATGGGGCCATTCCAAAAAACCGTTGCTGCAGATTTTAATGCTTCGGTCCACTCTTTGACCGTTTCCTCTCCAATATCCATGCCTTGCCAGCCGTCGGGCAAGCCGTCTTTGGCAGGCACGGTTTTAAACTCGGCATCATCGGTAAAACCGCGTCCGATCAGCACATCTTTGGGCAGCCAGAATTTAATCGCCTTTTCTTGGCAATTGAGCATAATACGGCGCGCTTCATCCAGAAGATGGTCATCGCAAAGCGAGTTGCCAATAGGAATACCCGATGCCTTCATAAAGGTAAAAGCCATCCCACCCCCAATAAACAGCCCGTCAATTTTGGGCAATAAAGCATCAAGTACGCCAAGCTTTGATTCGATTTTAGCTCCCCCAAGGATGGCATAAAATGGACGTTTTGGTTGTAGGATCAGAGGAGACAAATGGTTGACTTCTTTCTCCATTAAAAAGCCCCCGGCCGCTTTGCCGGGAAAAAGAGAAGGCAACAAATAGGTAGAAGTATGTTTGCGGTGAGCTGTAGCAAAAGCATCATCGATATAAATCTCACCGAGCTCAGCAAGCGCTTGGGCAAAAGCTTCAGTTGGATGTTCTTCTTCGTCATGGAAGCGCAAGTTTTCAAGCAGTGTGACATCGCCAGGTTGCATTGACATCACCAGGGTTTTCACAGCTTGTCCTACACAATCAGGGGCCATTTTAACATCGAGCTTCAAGAGATCACTTAGGGCTAAAGCACAAGGTTTGAGCGATAGGCTTGGGTCGGGCTTTCCTTTAGGCCGGCCTAGATGGCTCATTAAAATCACTTTTGAGCGCTGTTTAATTAGGTATTCAATACTTGGTAATGCCTGCCTAATCCTGGTGTCATCGGTGATTTGTCCATTTTTATCTAGTGGAACATTGAAGTCCACCCGCAATAGAACGCGTTTTTCCTTAAGATCTAAACTTTGAAGAGACATCATTGGCATCAAAATTCCTTTTATTGCAGTATAACCAAAAGAATTATTTTTTAGGGAAAACTAAGATGCAATTAGCAACTGGGCGTTCTTTGGGAATACCTTGATAGTTCATATCTGCAGGTGTGTTTCTAACCAATCCATCGTAAAATAAAGTGGTAGATCCACCACCATCCAGATTAAGAGCATCGGTGCAACCAAGATTTAACATCAGATCTGTTAGATCTTTGAGAGTTAATCCAGGAAACTTTTCGCGACGCCCCTCGGCAACGACAAATACCCAGTCTCCATTTTTTTTAATACCGACAGCACTGCGAGGATGGGGCTTAGTAATAAATGTTTCGATCACTTTTTCGGTGTCATAGTTTTCCACCGGCCGTCCATTTTGAATGAGTACAGGTGTTCCATCCATAATGTTATCAAGAAAATTCCATTTTGCGTCCGAAGCTTTAAATGCTATTTCTACAGATGAATGTAGTTGAAATTTTGGGAAATGCGCTGTGGGACCTACAGATAAAACGTAGCCGTTTTCAGGAATCTTCATATTGCCCGATGAGGATATACCAATAATTGTCCCGTCGGGGGATAAAGCGTATTCGACTCCACCCGCTTGAGTTAGTGTGTGTCTATGAAATGGCCAACTAAATAATACTACATCAGATGGGTTGCGCTGACCGTTGAATTTATCAACTAAGTGTCCATCGATCGATGGTTTCAGACTTAATCGGTCTATGATAGGCTCTCTACCATCATTCCACCCAATCACGCCTCTTTCTTTGCGGCATGTTGAGAAATAAGTGCCGGCAATTTTCAATGAACCAGCAGATGCACCGATGTAGGCGCCTGATTCATCTTCAAAAAAACCGCCATTGATAGCAGCAATAGCGCCCAACCGTTTAGCCATAGACGATGTGGTTTCTACACCTAAGCCATTGTCCTGAGCAAGGCCAATTTTAAATATATAATTTTCTGGTTCTACAGTCAAAAGGTGCACAAATCCGCGGTTTTCGTAATGAAGTGCAAACAAAAAAAGGGGAAAAAGTGCAAAAAACCAAACTTTCACAGGTCTCCAAAGGGGTTAATAGCTTGGTTAAAGCCATGTCCCTTTTTCCGCTTTTTAAGTTCGTTCTGAATTGAAGAAGAAAGGTCTAGATCAAAATTTTGGTGACGAGCCCATTGTAGATATTCAATAGGAATTTCATTAAATGGACGACCCTTGTGTTTACCAAGAGGCATTTTTGAGAGAAGAATTGGACGTTTTAACCGCTCTAAAATCTGCTCTAAAGTCGTAAATTTTGCAACCAGGTGCTTGAAGACTTGTATATTCACAATCACATCACTCATTGCCCGATGGGCTCCTTCAGCGGTAATATTAAAATGCTTACGCAACGCTTCAAGAGAGTTGGACGGACTTTCACCATAGAGTCTGGCCAAGCGCAAGGTGTCAATCACTGGGATTGTGTGTAAATGGTGAGGAATATTAGCGCGGCTTGCCGCATTGGCAAGAAGCTCTATATCATAACCAATGCTATGGCCAATCAGGGGGCCCTGGCCAATAAAATTAAGGATTCCTTCCAATTCATCAGCGATTTTAGGTTTTCCAGTAATCATGTTGTCGGTGATGTTGTGGATGTCGGTAGAGGCAGCTGGAATTGGAATTTCGGGATCTATAAGAGATTCATAAGTAGCGATTGTACCATCAAGAGTAAAGTCTATTCCGGCCACTTCAATAATGCGGTCATTTTTAGGATCGAGTCCTGTGGCTTCACAATCGACACAGACAAAACGGGCTTTTTTAAGTAAGGTCATCTAGCTCTACTTGGATTTTTTGGATTAAAGCACTTCTAGCCTTTCCATCTTTAATTGAATAAAGAACGTAGGGTAACACATTGGAGGGGCCCAGCGCCTCTAAATTTTTTTGAATCTGCAGATGTCTTTCTTTTTGGTTCAACTTATCGCATTTAGTAAAGACAATGAGCAGTGATTTGTTATAGTGTCTGGCCCAGTCAAAGAATGTCAAATCATCCTCATTGGGAGTGCGATTCAAATCCAATAGAACTAAAAGGAGTTTTAACTCTTTTCTGCCGTGCAAGTAGTCCTCTATAAGAATGCCCCATTCTTTTCTCAAAGATTTGGCCACCTTTGCAAAACCGTAACCTGGTAAATCGACCAGTGTTAGGACATCGTCAACGGTAAAAAAATTCACCAGCTGGGTTTTTCCTGGGGTACTAGAAACTTTTGCTAATTTTTTTACTTTTAACAGGTGATTAATAAGAGAAGATTTACCGACGTTTGAGCGACCAATCAGTGCAATTTCAGGAAGATTAAATTTTGGAAACTGATTTTTTTCAGCTGCCGATAGATGGAATGTCCCTTTTTGAAAAGGAATGTTTTTCATAAGTGATCTTTCTTTTTTTAGTTCCTAATACTTCCATGTGCACTTTCCAAACCGATGTAGGAAGTATATCTTCTATTCTTTCTGCCCATTCAATAAAGCAAAAACTATTGGGGTTCATTAGTTCATCAAAACCCAGGTGAAGAAAGTCTTGGCTCGACTCCAAACGATATAGGTCAAAATGGTGAATGTTTTCATAAGAGTGGCAATAGTTAAATGTAGGACTGGTTACAGCGCTTGTCGGCGTATCCGTCATCTGGCTAACTAAAACTTTTATGAACGTTGTTTTTCCTGCACCCAAATCACCATAAAAACAAACGACATCTCCTGCAGTTAGCAGCCCTGCAAATTGTTGGGCAAAAGCTTGCGTTTCTTCTAGGCAGGTGGTGATTATGCTTCTTCCAGCCAAAGTTCAACATGCTCTTTAAATTCAGCGAAATTGCCAAGGGATTCGACAAAAGCATTGATTTTGGTTTCTTCAAGGTTTTCCTGCAAAAAGGCTAGCAATTTCTCGTCTATATTGAAGCGATTTTGGCTTGGTACTTCACTCAGAGGCAGAGCTTTTAGTTGATTTTGAACAAAGTCATCAATCACTCCTTGCTTGCTATTAAACAGCTTCCCACTCACCGCAGAAGAGAAGACTTTTTTGGTGATCGGATCTTTCCCTTTTTGGATGTAGTTTTTAATAACCTCTGGATCTTCTGAGATAAAAAAGCGTTTCACCTTAAGACCATCATGCCGTTCGGTATTTTCGGGGCACTTTGAAACCCAATCATAGATAGCATCTTGAGGGTTAGGATGTGTGTTATTGCCAAATACCTTGCCAGTGAAGGGGCAAATATAAATCCGTTTGGTTTCTTCATTGACGCTCGGTTGGTTGAATTGAATTTTGATTTCGGTTTCTCGCCATAGTTTGCCTTCAGCACCTAATCGATCAGTGATTTCACCAGGGGTGCTATAGATTGTTTTTTCACGGATAAAGATAACGGGATGCAATCGATGTTTTTTTTCTAGAAAGAAAAGATAGGTGCTTACCAAATCTGCCTGTCCATGATCATCTAAAAAAATCTTTAGATCCTGCTTTAATTTATCTGAAATTTCGATTTTTGCCATAGGTAGCCTTTAAAAATTTATTTGCCAATGCTCAATTTTACCTGAGAATCCCTGTAAAGATCAAGTGCTTTTCTCCAGTGAAGGGCTGGCAACCACCATCCATAGATGTAAAACTGCTTTACACCTAAGAGATTATTAGCTAGTGCCCCTATTTAGGAGGCGTTTCTCTTAATTTTGCAAACACATCTTCACAATCATAATAATTTATTACTTTGGAATGCAAAAGTGGCTGTATGGGTAACATAAAGGCAGGGCAATTATGAGATGGACCAAAACGATTTCGATGTTCCTCTCCTATTAGAGGGGAAATGAAAATTTCCTTATTAGCCAAGCCCGCAAAAAGGCTAAATACACTTTCGCTCCCGATTAGGGCTGGTGCAAACACCATGGTTGCAAAATCTTCAAGCACTGATTTTGACTGAACGGTGACCTGATGGCCTTTGCCGTTCAAATATTCAATAAAGTCATTAAGATATTTTTTATTGATATCTATGAATTTATCATGTGAAATTTTTAATTCTTTATAATAACCATTTTTAAATGTATAAATTATTAGAACTTTGCTTACGTCCATTCCTTGCTTTTTGAGATTATCTAAAGCTCTGTCATAAAAAGCGTAATATTGCAGATGATGCGACATTTGACGGCAAAAGGGAACATCACTTAGTCGATAATGAATAACTGGCATATCTATTTTGGGCTTTAAATTCAGCTCTTCTAAGGCTTGAGGAATCATTGCTTGTCCTGTTTCTCGGAGAATATCTATATAGGTGGAATATGCCGTTTGATTGTTCCATTTACAAGGGTTCCAAGCCCCGAGTTGAAATAGATAATTGCGAGGAACTGAATGGAGGCGTTTGATCTGATCCTTTGAAATAGAAAATCGTTCATTCAGTAAGCGCATAAATTGTGTATCAAGCTCAGTTTGCTTGGCGAATTTTCGATTATAGGTAGGGGAGGGTTTGTGATCATAAGCAGCAGTTAGCTTGCACTTGTAAAAATCCAGTATTGAAGATCCCAAACGAAAGTCAAAATTGGGTTCGATCTGGGCATGGCCCACACTACACAAAAATAAGCACATAGCTAACAGTCTCAACATCCTTTCCTCACTTGTTAAAATAAGAGAGGGTATCTAAATGCTGAAAGAAACATCAAGTTATTTCTTTTGTTTTTGAAGAAAACCTCACCAAACCGTGAATGGGAAGCCAATTTTTGATCAAAGAATCATTCCCTGATATTATGCTGGAGGCTGTTGTCTCAATTTTGCAAATACATCTTTATAGTCATAATAGTTTTTGACATTGCAATGCAAAAGCGGCTGAATAGGT
This sequence comes from Chlamydiales bacterium, assembly GCA_024233455.1. Taxonomy (GTDB): domain Bacteria; phylum Chlamydiota; class Chlamydiia; order Chlamydiales; family JACKPQ01; genus JACKPP01. The sequence continues at coordinate 603,037 of JACKPP010000001.1, read as the reverse complement.
GAAATAAAAGCAGGGATATTATGAGTTGGGCCATAATGATTTTGATGTTCTTTACCAAGCAATGGAAAAATGATGGGGTGTTTATTTGCTAAGCCGGAGAATAAACAAAACATGCTTTCACTGCCAATTACTGCTGGGGCAAAAACCATGGTTGCAAAATCTTCAAGCACTGATTTTGATTGAACGGTGACTTTATAGCCCTTGCTATTTAAGTGTCCAATAAAATCATTGAGATATTCTTTATTAATTTCAATGAATTGATCACGTGAAATATTTAAATTCTTATGATAGCCATTTTTAAAAGTGTATAGAACAACAATTTCACTGACGTCAATGCCTTCAGCTTTGAGTTTATCTAAGGCCATTTCATAGTAGGCGTAATATTGAAGGTGATGCGACAAGCTGCGGCAGAATGGAACGTCGCTCAAACGGTAGTGAATGACGGGAACATCTATTTTAGGCTTCAGATTTAGCTCTTCTAAAGTTTCTGGAATGATTTTTTGTGAAATTTCACGGATGATATCGATATATGTGCAATACTCCACCTTATTAGGCCAAAACCAAGGGTTCCAATCCCAGCCTAACCACTGGGATTTATTAGAAATGGTGCGTAGTCGTTTGACTTGGTGTTCTGAAATGGAAAATTTCCGGTTGAGCAAATTTAGAAACTTAGTATCTAGTGGCGTTTGTTTGGGATATTTTCTGGTGTATACAGGTAAGGGTTTGTTCTCATAGGCAGCTTTTAGTTGTCCGCAGAAAAATTCTAATATTGAAGTTCCCAAACGAAAATCATAATCTGGAAAGCTATATCGAGGCTGCGCATTCCTGGCTTCGACATGGGCAGCGCTAAGCAATAATGCACAAAGAACTAGTACTCTAATCATCGTTCCTCCGAAAGTTAAAAAAACTTTTACCAAATGTGGGAGAGAAAAGGCAAGCCTTTTTTGCTCTTTACGTTTTGATATCTAAATTTTTTCCATCTTTCCTTTGTTTACCGTATGATGATCAAAAAAAGTTAGAAAGAAGGGCCGGTTGAATTTCAAAGGCTCATATGTTACCGTCTATGAAGTACATTTTTAATTTCAAACTACATACAACGTAGGATTGCTTATGAAGACTGCTATACAAGGACAGATTGCATTAGAAGAAATTGAGATCCCTGGATATGAAAGAATCGTAAAAATCGATGATAAAAACTCTGGCTTAAAAGCCTTAATTGCAATTCACGATTTGACACTTGGTCCCGCGCTAGGAGGTACTCGTATTTTTCCTTATGCTAACTGGGATGATGCCTTGTATGACGTATTGCGCCTTTCAAAAGGAATGACCTACAAAGCAGCTGTGTCTGGCTTAGGGCTAGGTGGTGGTAAAAGCGTGATCTTTGCTGATCCAAAGCATCATATCACCCCTGACCAGCTTAGAGCCTTTGGAATAGCGGTCAATCAGCTAGAAGGTGCTTACATTTGTGCAGAAGACGTCGGATGTACTGAGGATCATCTAAAATACGTGCGTGAAACTACTGATTACGTTGTAGGTCTGGCCCACCCAAAATCAAGCGGCAATCCCTCGCCATTTACTGCCTATGGTGTTTTTCGCGGTATCCAGGCCGTTGCCCAGCATGCTTATGGATCTGATTCTCTCCTAGGAAAAACGATTGCCATTCAAGGTCTTGGCGCTGTTGGAGAAGCCTTAGCAGACCGTCTCTATTGGGCTGGTGCAAGACTTATCCTTTGTGATCAAAACCAAGCAAAAGCTGAGTATTTAGCCCAAAAATACGCTGCAAAATTTGTCTCACCTGATGAAATTCTTTCGGTCAAGTGTGATATTCTTGCTCCCTGCGCTCTGGGCGGAATTTTAAATAGTTCCTCCATTGCCAAACTTAATTGTCGAGCTGTTGCCGGCGCTGCAAATAATCAACTCCAAAGTGATAACCATGCCATTGATCTTATGCAATGCGGCATCATTTACGCGCCCGATTTTCTCATCAATTCTGGTGGTCTTATCAACGTATCGTTCGAGGTGGACTACGAAGGCTATAACCCTGTGCTTGCCCGCGATAAAATAGATACTATTTATGAGCAATTATTAACTATTTTCGATATTTCTAAGGAAAATAAATGTTCGACACATCAAGCGGCTGTAGAGCTTGCAAGTTACCGTTTGCGCTACGGTGTTGGTAAACGCACCACGCCTCTTATTTTCCATCACGATTAAAGTATAGCATGCAAACACTGCAAAAATATCTCTTAGATCTTGCCACACAAGCTATTTGGGCCGCTTGTGGGGAACACATCAATCCTGAAATCACAGTCAGTACCCATGCTCACTATCAGTGCAACGATGCACTAAAGCTTGCTAAAACGCTTAAATGTAATCCTCGAGAACTTGCTCAAAAAATCATCGAGCATTTCGACACCGAGAACATCGCAAAAATTGAAATTGCTGGTCCTGGATTCATCAATATCACTTTGAGTAGCAGTTTTCTTTCATCTCAGTTGACCCAGCAGATGAAAGATCCCCTTTTAGGAGCTCCAAAAGCCGATCATCCGATGCGGATCATTGTCGAATTTTCTTCCCCCAATATTGCCAAAGAGCTGCATGTGGGGCATCTTCGCTCTACTATTATCGGAGATGCTCTAGCGCGTCTGTTTGAATTTTTGGGACATGATGTTTTAAGACTAAATCACGTAGGGGATTGGGGCACACAATTTGGCATGCTCATCAGCTACATGAAAGAATATGCTACGGATGCCCTAACCGGTACTGCTGAGGCGCAGCTGCCCCAGCTCATGGAATGGTACAGAGCAGCTAAAAAATGCTTTGATGAAAATCCTGACTTTAAAAAGCGGGCGCAAGAAGAGGTTGTGGCCTTGCAAGGTGGCGATCCCAATTCGCTGAAAGCTTGGAGGACTATCTGCGCCATATCGCGTCAGGCTTTTGAAGAGATTTATACTCTTTTGGATGTCAAGCTTATCGAGAGGGGTGAATCGTTTTATAATCCTCATCTTTCCAATGTTGTTGCTGATCTTGAAGCCAAGGGCATGGTGACAGTTTCGGATGGTGCTAAATGCATTTTTTTAGATGGATTTAAAGGATCAGATGGGAAGCCTTTCCCTATGATCATTCAAAAATCAGACGGGGGATTTAACTATTCCACAACTGATATGGCAACCATGCGTCAACGCGTACAAGATGAGAAAGCAGACCGAATCATCGTAGTTACCGACAATGGACAAAAACAGCACTTTCAAATGGTAGAGGCGGCGGCTAAAAAAGCAGGGTATCTAAACCAACAATTTGAACATGTCACCTTCGGTGTTGTCCTCTCTTCAACCGGTAAGAAATTCAAAACCCGTGAAGGGAGTACCGAAAAGCTCATCGATCTTCTAAATACAGCAATCGAACGTGCCGAAGAAATTTTCCAAGAAAGGCTGCCAGATCTGGAGCCACAAGAGCGCCATCAAATGGCCACAATCCTGGGTATTGACGCTGTTAAATACGCTGATCTATCTTGCTTGCGTACTAAAGACTACACCTTTAGCTATGACCGCATGCTTAAATTTGAAGGCAATACGGCTGCTTTTTTGCTTTATGCCTATGTCCGTATTCAAGGCATTAAACGCCGCATCAATAAGCCCATTCGGCCCATGATTCAACTGGAACATCCTTCCGAAATTTTTCTGGGTTTACATCTCAGACGTTTTGGCGAAACTCTAGAATCGATGAGCCGAGAGCTTCTGCCCAACCGGCTCACTGATTACCTCTATGAGCTGGCCGAAAAATTTCACGCCTTCTTTAGGGATTGTCACGTAGAAGGGTCTCCCCAAGAATCTGAGCGCTTAGCTCTCTGTGAATGTACTGGCCAAATTCTTGCTTGTGGCCTAAATATCCTAGGCCTCAAAACTCTCGAAAAGATGTAGATGCTTAAAATTATTTTCACCTGCTGGTGTTTTATCGGTTTTGTGTTTGGTGACGCCTATTCCTTAACTATTGATGGTACCAAGCGTCATTATGAAGTGTTTACATCCCAAACGCATCCAGGCAAAAGCCCTCTTATTGTGTTTCTTCACGGATTACAAAATGAAGATGTAGTTTTTCCTGTTGAATTCATTCAATCGTGGAAAGAAAAAATACAGATGCACAATTTTGTATTAGCTCTCCCTAAAGGAATACCGGGGGTTTTCGAAAATGATCCTCAAGCTTGGGGTTGGGGACCAAAATTTGCCGAAGAGAACCTGGCATTTGTCACCCAAATGATTGAACATATTAAAAATCACTACGTGATTGATGTGGATCATATCATTCTTTTTGGCTATTCCAATGGGGCTTACTTTACAGCAACGCTTCTGCAGCAAAAAACCAATCTCCCAATTCATCAGTTTTGGTTGCAGGGTGGAGGTGTCAGCGAGACTATCGCCAGTCAGATCCCTAGAAAACCGGTTGTCTTGCAGATTGGAACTAGTGATAAATGGCACTATGCCACAGTAGATGCGCTAGACCAACATCTTAAACGCAATGGGTGGAAAGAAGGAGAAAATCTTTTGTTTGAAAAGCTAGAATCTTCTCATGACTTCTCATTTGAAAAATTCGACACCGCATACCGATTTCTGATGAGTCATGGGGCTATCAATTTTCCTGATCCAGGAAAATAATGGCACAAAAATGAGGAACTTAAGTCACTTTGGCAAGGAGGGGTTCTTCGTGGGGAATGCGTTGGATGTCTGCTCCGAGAGAGGCTAACTTTTGCTCGATGTTTTCGTACCCGCGGTCAAGAAAGTGGAGATTGGAGATGTGGCTGATGCCAGGAGCTGTAAGTGCTGCCATGACGTAGGCAAAACCCGCTCTTAGATCGGGTATGGCAATATCACAAGGTGTAAGAGGTGTAGGTCCGCGAATAATGAGACTGTGCTGGTAATTAAGCTCGGCAAAACGGCAAGCACGTCCACCGAGACATTGCGAAAATAACGAAAGGTCGGCTCCCATTTTTTTGAGCAGTTCAGTGTAGCCAAATCGATTTTCATAGACTGTTTCGTGAATGACCGAAGTACCCTTGGCCTGAGTAAGCAAAAGGACAAAAGGTTGCTGCCAATCTGTTAAAAATCCCGGGTGTACATCTGTTTCTAAATGTAGCCCTCCCTTAAGCGGCCCTTTGTAGAAAAATTCAATGCCCTCTTTCTTAACTTCAAAACCTCCTCCGATTTCTCGGAGTTTATTTAGAAAAATCATCAGGTGCGCCTGGTCGGCACCTTCCACAAAGATGTGGCCTTTGGTACCGATTGCGGCCATCCCAAAAGAAGCGGCTTCTATTCGGTCAGCAATCACGGTGTGTTCGACGTCGTAAAAGGTTTTGGTTTCCTGGACGTGGATGGTGCGGTCGGCATCGACATGAATAATAACACCTAAGTTTTGCAAAAAGAGGATAAGGTCGATGATTTCGGGTTCAATTGCCGCATTTTTAATGACGGTAGTTCCTTTTGCTCTACAGGCGGCTAAAATGGTGTTTTCAGTTGCACCAACCGACGGGTAGGGTAGGTTGATGACGGTCCCTTTTAGTCCGTCATGTGCCCTGGAAAAGTAAGCTCCTTCTTTCTTCATTTCTCGGAATTCAATCGTAGCTCCAAGGGCTTCTAAGGCTTTAATGTGGAAATCGACAGGACGTTTGCCAATTTTACACCCACCAACCGTGGGAACAATAATATCTTCATCTGTGCGACCTAGCAGGGCGCCAATCATCAAAATAGGAATGCGATTTGAACCGGAAAAACGTTGAGGGATATAGGTGGATTTTAGCTGCTTGGTGACAATTTCAATAACGCCATTTTCTCTGTCCCAGGTGATCTCTGAGCCAATTTCACTGAGCAAATCAATGGTGACTTCTACTTCAGTGATGTCGGGAACATTAAAAAAAATACACCGTTTATCGGAAAGCAGAGAGGCAACGAGCATTTTAGTGATGGCATTTTTGGCGCCAGCAACTTTTACTCTACCTTCAAGCGGTTTTTGACCATTAATTTTCAGGACATCCATAGACCTAATTAAGCAGAGCCGACTTCATTAAGTCAAGCTGCAATTTAAACGGTTTTAAGCCTTGGACTTGAAATGGAAGTAGAGGACACTGCGCGTCATTTGGTGAGGTCATCTCAATTGATAGGTCACAATGCAGAATTTGGCTTAGCTGAAGTGCCACCCATCCCATTGTTTTGCGGGCATTGACTTCGGTGATGTGTTGTCCACCACTAAATGTAAATCCATCAATGCCTATTGGCCCAAAGTAGCCCAGCTTTAAGATTTTTTCCAGTAAAGGCATAGCCATCTGTTTATGAGCAGCTAAATCAAAAGGGACTTCTTTGGTGATGGTAGATTTCAGGTAGCTTCCTCTTTCGCTGCATTCCATGAGTGTTGAGCCTATGAATCTGATGGAGTTATCTATCTGCCACTGGGTACTAAAGTCGATTGCGCGTTTTACCCAAGGCTCTCCAATAACAGGTTGGCCTCTTGTCCATTCTCGCTGACAAAACGTCAGAATTTCCTCGTCATGTAAAGCTGTTTTACATGGGAGAATGCGATTGCCTCGGCCAGCGGTATCGTAATTGGTTTTGATTACCTTTGGCCAAAAATCTTCTTCTAGCCAGGTAAAGAGTGCACTTTTATTGTGTAAAGCAGCTCCTTTTTTTAATTTTGGCGTGTTTTCAAAAGCAAAAGATTTTGCAGTTACCATTTTGACAATCGAGATAGCAGGGGTAGAGTAGATAAGCTGATTTTTTTTTGCCCAGTTCTCAATAGCAGCGGATGCTCCCCAACTCTCGATGGTGTCAATATTTTCTAAATTTAAAGCATCGTAATATACGGCTTTAGGCAAGTGGGGTCTGATTTGATGGAGATGGTCAAAATAATCTCCAACCGGTTGATGAAAAAGCAGAACACTATCTTCGGGTGGTGCGTACAGGAAAGGTAAAAATTGCAGTTGCGTATGGAGAGGATGCGCGCTGAAGGAGTTTTTGAGATCAGAGCGATTTTTTAGCTCCCATTCAAATTGAGTATTGGCAATATGCAGTGCTGGCACAGGGCTTGCTTACGTTGTTTGAGTTATGATATCTTAGGATACATGATTGTGGGATTAGGACAAGATAGTCATCGTTTTTTAGAGGGCGATAAAAAGTTTGTGATTGGTGGTGTGGTATTTGATGATGCCCCAGGACTTGATGCGGATTCTGATGGCGATGTGATTTTACATGCAATTTGCAATGCCATTACTTCTATTTCTGGCGTGCCCATTTTAGGGGGGGTAGCCATAGAAATGTGCCAGCAGGGAATCACTGATAGCAGAGAGTACGTTTTGGCTGCCATGAAGACCCTTTCGCATAAATTGGTCCATATTGCGTTATCTGTAGAGGCCAAGCAGCCAAGAATGCAAAAACGTTGCGATGAAATAAGGCAATCAGTAGCAAGCTTAATGAATTTGGATATTTCTCAGGTGGGTCTGACATTTACATCGGGCGATGGACTGTCTGATTTTGGCAAAGGGTTGGGATTGCAGTGCTTCTGCGTTTTAACTGTTCACTGATGCTTTTAATAAACGTCTAAGAGCAGCCGCTTTTCTTTCCTTAGCGTTTTGATGTAATCGCCTGGCGTATCGCAGTTTTCAATAATGACAGATTCTAGGGTTTTTAACACATCTTTGGCCATGTGCTTAGCATCACCGCAAATATAGATCACCGCACCATCTTCTAACCATTCCCAGAGCTTGGTTTTTTGCAGCTGTAGTTTGTGTTGAACGTAACATTTATCTTCTTGGTCTCTGGAAAATGCGGTATCAAGGTGCAGTTTCCCTTGGTCTTGGAGTTCTTGGAAAAACTCTTCGTAGTAAAAATCAAATGCTCGGTTGCGCTCGCCGAAAATAAGCCAATTTTTTCCTGGACCATCTTGGCGCTCTTGTAAAAAAGCTCTGTATGGAGCAACGCCCGTACCCGGTCCGATCATGATAATGGGAGTATGGGGATTTTCAGGGAGTAGAAAATGTTTTGTGGCTTGGTGGTAGACAGGAATAGGTGTGGCTGTATCAACTTGGTGACAAAGAAAATCACTTCCAACACCTGGAATTTCACGATCGCCGATAACGTGCTTAAAGGTAGAAATCACCAGATCGATATAGCTAGGGTGATGCGTTATGGAGGAGGCTATGGAGTAAAATCTTGGCAGCATGGGAGCGCATAATGTGCAAAACTTCTCCAGCGATCCTTGGTATGGACCTGCAGCTTTTAAGCAGCTAGTAAGGTCTGGGAAATCTCCTTCGATGTTGAGATGTTCCAATAGCTTTTTAGGAACGCGGTTGAGATTCACTTTGGTGGATAAAAATGCGTCTAAAGTGAGGAGCTTTTTTGACCTAGGATCGATGATGGGGCTGCTGGGTTTATAATCAAAAAATTCCAGTAGCTGATTGACTTGCTCGGGGTGATTGGAAGGCATAACCGCAAGCGTATCACCAGGCTTGTGGTGGATATCTGAACCTTCGATATCTAGAGTCACATGGTAGGTCTGTTTGCTGGACCCCGGTTTATTGAGCACATAGCGGTCTTTAAGGCGTGCTAGAAAAAGATGATCTTTGGTATAGACTGTTGTCATACGAGGATTGTCATGAAATTTATAGTTTGGTGCATTTTTTTATCTATTATTTGTGCAGCTTGTGCTAGCACGGGTTACAACAGGCATTACATTATTTCAAATCCGATTGAAGAAGCTCCAGAGCCGCTTACGCGCTAGTCTTTTCAACCAAGTCTTTTAACTCTTTTGCACTCCACGCTTTGGTCAAAGTATGCATTTTTTTGTTGGAAATACCGCCTAAAAATTCCATTGCTTGCAAGAATCTGGCGCGTGTACGGTCTTTGCCTAATATTTCCACGGAATCAAAAAGCGGAGGTCCAGTTGGGCTTCCAATAATGGTGGCAAATAAAAGACGCATCACGATTTTTTTGTGATTCACTCCAAAAAGTTCGGCAATTTCCCTTGATGTTTGCTCTAGGCCTTTGCGCCCCCAGTCCTCTAGCTCTTCCATTCTCCAGATCATCGTTTGCAAAATGCAAGCAGCGGTGTCTTTAGTGATCTGTCCCGGAGTGAGAGCTTCATCAGTGTAGGGAATATGATTGATGAAGAAAAATTGGCAGAGTTCCATGAACTCACCAAAGGTTTTAATACGCGTATGCACAAGTGGCATGAGCCGTTGCATAAAAGCATCGTTGAAGCTCCACTCTTTCATTCGCTCCCACAGTTTTTCTTCCGGAATGTTATTGATCAAGTATTGCTGGTTAATCCAATCCAGCTTTTGGATATCGAAAAATGCTCCTGAAATCCCGATGCGGCTGACTTCAAATTCTTTTATCAGCTCACTTAAAGGGTAGATCTCTTTATCACCTACCATACTGTATCCCATAAGGGATAAGAAATTGAGGAAGGCTTCCTTGAGATATCCCGAGTCTCGGTAGTAAAAAATCGAAGTAGGGTTTTTGCGTTTGGAGAGTTTTTTACCGTCTCTGCCAAGGAGCAAAGGCATATGCAAAAATTCAGGAGGTTTCCAGCCAAATAGCTCGTAGAGCAAGATATGTTTAGGGGTGGAACTGATCCATTCATCGCCTCTAATCACATGAGAAATACCCATCAAATGGTCATCGACAACGTTGGCTAAGTGGTAAGTTGGAAAACCATCTGACTTTTGTAGAATTTGGTCGTCGATATCTGCCCATGGCGTAGTAATGCGCCCCTTAATACCGTCATCAAAGATGCAATCACCGGTGAGCGGCACTTTTAGCCTCACGGTATAAGGAAGACCTGATTGCTCTTTTTCAGCGATTTCTTCTGCAGTCATATTGCGATAGCGCCGATCGTAGGCCGAGCGTTTACCAAGCTTGGCGCTCATCTCGCGCATTTCCATCAATTCTTCTTTAGTTGCAAAGCACTTATAGGCTGCACCTTTATCGATAAGCATCTGGACATGCTCTTGGTAGATTTTAGTCCTATCAGATTGGCGGTAGGGGCCGTATTCACCCCCTACATCAGGTCCTTCATCCCAGTCTAGCCCTGCCCATCTAAGAGCCTTATAAATATTTTCTTCATATTCGGGCTTGCTGCGGCTCTGGTCGGTATCTTCAATTCTGAGGATGAATTTGCCTTTATGGTGTTTGGCAAAGACGTAGTTAAAGAGGGCAATGTAGGCCGTTCCCACGTGGGGATCACCGGTGGGCGAGGGGCCAATGCGTACGCGTACTTGTTCCATAGAATATCCATTCTAACGTAACAAGTGAATATGATTCAATTCGATCTTATTGCCAATAAATTATTTTAAGCGCCGGCTTGTGCCGGGTGTGTGACAGAGGCTGTGTGGTGGACTTTAAGGCGCATAAGCATGATAAGGTCTTTCATGACATTGTAGCTCTCTTCCAGCTGAAGGTCGTTTTGGCCAAAAAGCTCGATATCGTCAGGTGATGCCTTGTCTTTTTCAATTGCTTTGAGGAAGTTTTGGTAGTTGGTGTTGTTTTGTATGCGGATGGAGGAGTTCTTTTTTAGAATATCGAGGTAGGGTTCGTAGGTGGTAAGCCGCGTTTGGAGGTCTTTTTCGTAGAACATTTTGATTTTGCGACGTTGGAAAGGAGAGATATCGGAGAGGTCGTCGTTGAATTTGGCCGCGATGTGGTCTCCTTCAAGAGGGAATTTGGCAAAACTTTCACCTATATCTAAGGCGGTGAATGCACCAGGAATTTCAATGTCGGCAAGAGCTCCTGTTAGCTGGGGACTTTTGCCAGAGACGGTAAAGTACATCCCACGAGTGACTTTAAATTCGCCCTTGGGATTGACTTTATGATGGCTAGGATCGAGTGTAAAGGTCTGGTAGGTGCCTTTGCCAAAGGTGCGGTCATCGCCAATGATAAGGGCTCTGCCGTAGTCCTGCAGGGTTTGCGCAACTATTTCGGCAGCAGAAGCGCTGGCGCGATTAGTTAGGACAAGAAGGGGGCCATCCCAGACTTTATTGGAATCAAGGTTGCGCAGGGTTTGGACTGTGCCTTCGTTGTCTTTGATGGAGACTACAACACCTTTATTGATGAAAAGGCCAGTGACTCCAATCGCTTGCGGCAAATGACCACCGGGATTATTTCTGAGATCTAGTAGGATGCCCTGCAGGTGAGGCCCATGCTCTGCCTTAAGCTCGGTGATAATTTTTTTCAGATCATAGGTTGAGGAGCTTTTGGGGTCCTGATAAAAGGAGTAAAGGTTGATGTGGGCGATGACCCCGTCACCAAAGGGTTCAATAGCAACGTCATAACGGGTTTCTTTGAGCACGATTTCACGCCTTACGATTTGGACGTCGAGTTTTTCTTTGGTTTCCGTGTGTTCACGTAGGAGCGTAAGGGTAACTGGGGTTCCTTCTTTGCCGCGAATGAGCTCTACTGCGTCGCTGATTTCCCAGCCAACGATAGGCTCATTGTTTACAGCAATGATTCTGTCTCCAATTTTGAGACTTTTAGAGAGTTTGGCAGGGCCTCCATCGAGAAGACGCACGACAGTCAGGCCATTGAGGTCATCGCGCAGCTGTGCACCAATGCCAAAAAGACGCTGGTCGATCTCAATCATGAATTGAGAGGCTTCAGACGGGGTGAAATAGGCGGTATGGCTATCTAGCGCTGAGCTGGCAGCTTTTAGAAAGTAAACTAGGGTTTGCTGGCTTCTTTCCTTAGCGTTCTGGGCCAGGATTTCTTGTTCTCGGTGGAGGCGCCTTTTTTGAAGCCGAGCAAAGAATTGTTCATGGGTGTCTTCTTCGAGATTTTTAGCGGCATCAAGTTGTAAGGCCTTGATTTTTAATAGTCTTTGCTTAAGTTCTTGACGATGAGTGGCCCAGGTGAGTTCTTTAAATTCATCAGCTGAGACATCAGCTGGTAATGCTGCAGTCTCTGTTTCTAGCTCCAGCTCGTTTCGACGCTTTATCGACTGAGCCATTTTTTCATGAATGTTTTCAAATTCACTAAAATCTTGATTTTCAAAATCTTGTATAAGTTGAAGGAGAAGGTCAGGCGATGCGGGATCCCATCTTTCTACCTCACTTTGAGTAAGATAGGTTTTGCTGGGGTCGAGCACGCTTAGAAAGTTTTGTAGAGTTCTCTGCATGACCTCCGGTGTAAAGCGCTTATGTGAAACGTGAGATTTGAATATTTGTTCTATCTTGAGTTTAGCGTCATGAGGGCTCATTTCTGGGGGCTTAGCAGTTAAAGTAGATATTGCTAGGAGGATGGAAAATAGGAATGGCTTCATAAGTCCATAGCTATAGCAGGTGTAGCCGATTTGTCGCCACCAAAAAGTTTTTACATGCTATTTGCGTAATACCTTTAATTACAGTTAATTAGTTTATTGTTAAGATTAAATAAAGAAAATTCTTAACAATTGAAAAGCAAGAATTTATATTTTTTTGAAAAATATTCACAAAAGCTTGCATTCAATACATTATTATGTAATAATTGGCTTACCAAACACACAAAAGCAGAATAATAAGCTAATATCGCGATGTGTAAGAGCTGTATAAATCGTTTAAAGTAAAAGGAAATTTAGCCATGGTTGATCAAAATAACCAACAAGAAGACGAGATCAAAAAAGAAGAGATCATGCGTCAACTTGAAAATTATCTCAAGTCCCGCCTAAAACTAGACGGACAAGAGGGAAGTAGAGAAGATAAGAAGATCGTCTCTATTACAGAGGCTGCACGTATTAATGGTGTAACCAGACAGGCTATCTATGTGGCTATTAAGCAGAAAAAGCTTAAAGCAACTAAAGATGCTACGCGTTGGAAAATCCATATTGATGATCTAGAAGATTATCGTCGCCAAAAATATTCACGCACTAAGTCAATGTTTGACGGAGAATTACTCTTTGATAATGACAAAGGGTATTACTCTGTACGTCAAGCCGCTGACATTTTGGGTGTCCCTGTTCAAAAGATTTACTACGCCACACGCATCGGTCTTTTGAAAGCTTCAAGAAAGGGAGCTGCCTGGGTCATCCACGTAAATGAAATCAAAGGCTATCAGGAAAACTATCTTAACAAGCAGTCTTCTCTAGAAGCAAACGTCGGTTAGATTTTTTCTGTAGAGTCCGTCTTTTGTGAAGGTTTTTGTAAGGAAAACCTTCACTTTTTTATTAAATTTCTTGTTTGATAATTTAAATAATGTTATAATTTTAGCGTAAGGCAGCAGTGTCTATATCTGCTAGGTATTACTCAAATGCACCTAACCGCGCTTTTGAGAACTTCCTGTATCTGAGTGAGAATGTCAGGGAAGTTAAGCTATTGTTAGCTCATCCCTTGATCTGGGGCCAAAAAACCGTTGGCAAGTTCGCCAACACCAACGCACTAATTTAGAACCCGTTTTTCCCTTGATGTGGGACAAAGGTTGAAAATCAGAGTCGCGTACCCTTTGACAAGGGTCTGCAATTGATTTAAGCGTTTGCGAAGGTTGAGTCCTTCCTTCAAAGGGCTTTTCAGTCCTTTTGTTGTTTACTTAAAAAAGTAACCCAAGAGGAAACCAGGATGGACTCCAAATCACAGTTTAATTCGCCTGATTTACAAAAAATTTTCAAGCAAATTGAGCCGATACTCACCCAGCACAAGGTCCAATTAGACCAAGTGTCGGCCGATATTAAGGAAGTTGAGCGCTTCTTACGTGCATGTAGCATACATTTCCCTTTTCGGTATTGTTGCTCAGAGCATTTAAAAGGGATCGAAGAGGATCACTTTAATCATTCCTCTAAACAAATTCGGTGCCTCGATTATTTATGCTGGGGAAAGTCAAAGGACGGACAGTATAGATTGCTGTATGAAGCAGAAGAACAGGTTGTTTTATGCCAAGATGGTGCGTTTCAAGCCAAAAAAGAAACGAGGATCGTCACGAGTAGACCTTTGATTGAAGCAAAGGTTAAAATTCGCCTCGAGCTATATCCAAAGCTTCCGAATTTTTTAGAAGAGATGACCAAAGCGTTGCAGCCTTTGAAAACCGAAATGGCTCATCGGGAGATTGCAAATTCTCTTAAAAACATTCAAAATGGAAGGCATTAACGAGATTTCATCACCTCATTACTTTAGTATGGGCAGATTTTGAAATCTTTGATAATAAGTTGAATGCTCGACTTGTTGAGAAAGTTATTAACGTGGGGGGTGTACGCAATTTCTAGTGTAATATTTTTCTTACAAAGATCTTTGCGCATGCTCGCCATATTAAAGCCAATTCCTTCTAGAGCTCTCCCATCTTGCTCCAGGTAGAGCTTTAAGTGGGTTTTGCCCACAATTTTAGGCGGCCAGGCTTGCTTGGCCTTAGCGTAGAGGATTGGTGGCGGATTGTCGGTTCCAAAAGGCTCCAAGAGGGTGAAAGAGTCCATTAAGTCGAAGGTGACTTCTTTAAAAGAGGCTTTGGCATCGATGTAGAGTTTGGGAGAAATGTCTTTTTCTTTAAGGTTGTCTTCAGCTGCTTGAATAAAATTTTGGGTGAAGGCGGGGATGTTTTCTTCTTTAATAGTGAGTCCAGCTGCAAAGTCGTGACCTCCAAAATTAATAAGCAAATCTTTTTGGTCGCGCAAGTGCTGAAGAAGAGGGAATTCTGGTATGGTACGGATAGAGCCTTTCCCAACGCCATTGTCAATGGAGATGATGATTGTGGGGCGATTGTATTGCTTGGAAATGCGGGCGGTAATGATGGGAATAATGCCTGGGTGCCATTTTTTGGAAGCCAAAATAATCGCTTTTTTCTCAAGTAGGCCAGGATTTTTCTTTAGGGTTTTAACGATATCTTCTGAGTCGCCTTTTTCAATTTTCTGCCTCTCCAAGTTGTTTAGATCGAGTTTTTTGGCTAATTTTTCAGCTTGAAATGGGTCACGCATTAGAAGCAGCTCAACACCTTGTTTAGGGTCTGCAATACGCCCTAAGCTGTTTAGTCTGGGTGCTATTTTAGAGGCAATATCAATAGGTGTGATGTCGCGACTACTCACTTCAGCAATGGAAATGAGCTTTGTAAGGCCCACCCGTTTGGTCATCCCGATTTGTCTTAAGCCGTAGCGTACAAGTATTCTGTTTTCTCCAAGCAATGATCCCATGTCGGCAATGGTGCCAAGTGCAACTAAGTCCAGATAGCTTTTAAGGTTGATCCGTTGTGAGCTTACTTCACCCCGATTAATGAGTGAGTTTAAGAAGGCGTGAGCAAGTTTAAAGGCAACTCCTACGCCGGTGATCTCTCTATTGGGATACTCATTACCCTCAACTTTAGGATTGAGAATCGCCACGCATTTAGGAAGGGTCTTGGTAGGTTCATGATGGTCAGTAATGATGACATCGATCCCTTGACGGGTTAGCTCTCGGATTTCGTCAGTGGCAGTGATACCGCAATCAACGGTGATAATAAGTTTGCAGTTGTTTTTTTTAGCATAATCTAAGCTATCTAATAGCATGCCTTGGAATTGTGAAGAACGGTCTGGAAGGTAGTAGAGTGTATCGGCACCAAGACGACTAAAAAAATCGACGAGCAGCGTTGTTCCAGACATTCCATCGACATCGTTATCGCCATAAACCATGATTTTTTCATGCTTATCGAGTGCTTGTTGAATTCTTTTTACCGCTGATCCCATTTCGCTGAAGAGTTCAGGGTCGTTCAGCTGAGGCAATTTGGCGTAGAGGAAATTATGCAGTAGCTCTGGAGCTGTAATGCCACGCGAGAGTAAAATTTGCGCCGTAATATGATGTACTCCAAATTCCTTCATCACAGAGTGAAGCATTTTGGGGTCTTCCCTAGGCGGAACCCAAATGGGGCTAGAGTCAGGATTTTCCATGCACCTCACGCGCGTTCAAAGCCACATGCTTAGAATTTCCTTGTTCGCGCTGATGAAAGAGGATGATAAGGGTTGTGGCGATGAAAATTGACGAAATTGTCCCGATGATAACGCCCATGGTCATGATCAGGGCAAAGCCTAATATGGATTGGCCTCCAAATAATACCAAAGCCACAAGTACAACAAGCGTTGTGGCCGAGGTCATCAGAGTTCGACTAAGTGTGACATTCAAAGCGTGATTGACAATGTCTTTAAAGCGCATTGTTTTGTGGTGCAAACGGATATCTTCACGGATTCTGTCAAACACAATGATGGTATCGTTGAGGGAGTATCCGACGATTGTCATCAACGCAGCTACAGTCGTTAAATCAATTTGGATGGGCATGCCAAGTGCATGGAAAATTCCAATACAGGCAATGCTAAGTGCCACATCGTGAGCCAAGCTAAGGGTAGCGCTTATGGCATACTTAAATTCAAAGCGGATTGTAATGTAGATCAAAATGCAAAGGAAAGCTAAGAGGCCGCCAATGGCCGCACTTTTACGCATGTTACCTGAGATTTGACCACTCATCGCATTCCAGTTTTGGTCTAACCTATTTATTACCTCCGGAGCTAATTCAACACCTTCTTTTTGGAGCGCGTCTACGATCCAATTAAGCCTTGGGTTTTTTTGCGCTTCAGTGACAAACGGCATTCCGTGGTAGGGCCTGCCCTCATTTTCCATACCGCTACTCAAATCGATGCGCAAGTGGTTAGAGGGAGACAAGGTACGCACGCTGAAATCTTGAGAGTTTAAACCACTTTTCAAAAGTGCATTTTGGACCACTTCTCGGTAATTTGGAGCAGAGCCGGCCTTGACTTCAAGGTTTAAAGAGTAGCCCCCAGTAAAGTCCATACCAAGGATTGAATTACGGTCTTTGAAAAGGAAAAATCCCCCTACCAGCGCAAGCAAGATAGATGCGCTAATGGCGTATTTGGCAAAACCCAAAAAATTGATTTTTTGCGTTTTGATCCACGTCGACATTTTTAGAGCGGTATTTTTGGGATTTTGTGCCCATCGGTTAAAGTAGGTGCGGGTCAAAAATAGCGCCGAGAACATTGAGGACACGATACCAATAATGAGCATGATGGCAAATGCCTTGATCGGTCCAGAATCGAAGTTGAGCAAGACCAAGGCTGCTATAAGCGTGGTAATATTGGAGTCAAAAATGGCGGTGAAGGCTTTTTTGTAGCCTGTTTGCAAAGCTGTTTTAATATCACCACTAGTATCGAATTCTTCTCGTACTCTTTCAAACACGAGGACGTTGGCGTCTACGGCCATGCCAAGGGTTAGAATAATCCCGGCTATCCCAGCCAAGGTAAGAGCGGCTTGAATGTTTTGAAGAGTGGCCCACATCATGAGCAAATTAAAGATGACCGCGCAAGAGGCTACGACACCTGCAAAACGGTAGTAACCAATCATCATAGCAATGACGGCTACAAGAGCAATAACCGTGGCGATGATCCCTTTTGCGCGATCTTTTTGACCAAGCTCGGGACTCACGTTTTGTTCAGATAGAATTTTGGGAGCAAAGCTCAGGCTACCAGCTTTTAAATCTGCTTCAAGTTTGTTGATTTCGCGTTGAGTAAAAGAACCGGTGATCATGGCACTGTCAGAGAAACCACTTTCTAATGCTGGAGCGTTGACTACAGAGCCATTGAGGATAACGGCCATGCGATAACCTCGACCATTTGTATGCGCAGCCAAAGGAGTGCCAACGACTTTTTCTTTGCAAAAGTTGCCTGTCCACGCACCCAAATCGTCTCTTGATTTTGCATCGCCAACACTGAAGGAGAGGTAGTTGCCCTTGGCCGGGTCGTAACCGGCTCGCACATCGGTTAGGCTAGAGCCTTCTAAAGCGTAGTTGCTAAAGACAATCATCAATGGGTTTGGTTGTCCCTGCCAGTCAGATTGGGATTCTCCTCGCCATAGAGCAATTTTAGATACGCTGTCGTTAAACGACGAGTTGGCAGCATATGTCAGAGGATTAGAAAGACTCAGTCCGCTTTCATAGAGCGTTTTGGCAGCTTGTGTCTTAGGCATAGGGTGATGAGCAGAACCACCGTAGAGATGCTCATAGGCAATTGCGTTGATACTATCGACGTCTTGTTTGCCGGTGACTTGAGCCTCGTTCCACACCCCTTGCAGAAATAGGGATGTAGCTTCACCTAGGGTTGGACTGTAGGGTGAGAATTGTTCGTTAATGACGTGGAAATACATCGATGAAGCTTTGACTAAATCGCTTGCCGAGTAATTTTGCGATCCTGGAAAGTCTAGAAGGATATGATGACCCTCCCGACGGATAGAGACTTCGGAAACACCCATTTTATTGACTCTGGCATACAGCTCGTTTAAGCCTTGATCGACCTGCATCTCGTCGGTCACAATTTGGTTGTTTTGGTCGCGCAGTTCAATGCGAACAGTCTTTCCACCGGAGAGATCCAGACCCCAATGTAAAATTTTACGATCATCACCCCGGAAGTATTTTTTAATACTTAAGGCGACGTTGCTCATTAATCCGCTTTGCGTTGGTTCTGCAATATCATAACGTTTGGAGGTATCTCGGGAGTATCTCGCAGTTTGATAATCGTCATTCCATTTCAGAAGATTTTCATGCCTTTCAGTATCGATGCGGTTTTCAGTCAAAATGCGCTGTTCATGATCGGTGAATTCTAACATGGCAAAGCGGTTAGTGCCTAAAACGCGGAAGTCTTCACGGCTAGCTTGTAAAAGAGGAGCGTAATAGTCTTGAGCCTCAAAAATATAATCCTTTGAGAAGTTATTGCTAAATGGATGAGAAGTTCCTGGATAACCTTGGAAGCCTTGACTCATCAAAATCTTTTGCAGTGCTTGGAAATCTTGAATGAATGCTTGGGCTTCTGGGGAATTGGGATTTGAGGTGTGTTTCTTAAGAATCTGATCGGCACCCTTGGCAATTACGTAGATAGAGCTACGGTTAAATCCGGGCATTAGTTCTTCATCTTCTGCAGCAGGAGCGTAAACGTGCAAGCCAAATGCGCGTTGCTCTGAGGAAAGTTGTTTAAATACTGCGTGATCCCAAACCGGAAAGTGCTCTTTTTGGAAATCAATATGTTCTGGTTTCCATTCGGTTTGAAGCGCGTTTATGATAGACTGGCAACGCTTAAGCGCCAGCTGGCCAAGGTCTAATAATAGAAAGCTTTCACTGTTATCCATTTGACTAAGTGCAATTTCAAATCCCGGACCGCAGGGTTTTAGGTCTTCTTTGGTCTCTCTTGAAATGCGCGCTATTTCGCTGTAGAGCAGTTGCTGATTTTCAATGACATCGGGATATATATGAAGATGCAGTTTGTCTTTTGCCCAGTCCACATCGATGCTTTCAATAAAGGGGTTGTTTTTATCTAGGAGGATGCTCTGCTTGTCAGATAGGGAGGACAATTTGGCCCGGATAGCTTTTTCATCGAGTGGAGTTTTACCAGCAGCAAAATGGCTGCTGTTAGTTTTTAAAATTTTCTTAGCAGAGGTCAAGAGGTTTTCTTGTTTTTTTAGCGCCTCTAGCTGTGCTGAAGCCAGATGGGTCTGTTCTACTTCAGCTTCTAGGGCAATGCGTTGTAGTTTGATTTTGTCTTGGAGCTGATCAAAGCTTTTTGCAAGTTGGTTGACAGCTGCCGATGCCGATGTGAATTGTCCTTGTGTGAAGGTGCTAAAGAGTCGGTGAGCTATGGGTGAGTCTGGTCCAAAGGCTTCACTGTAATTCTGGATTACCTGGGCTAAGTGAAGGGTCAATTCATCGGTATGAGAACTGTCTGGGTGGTTAACCACAGCCTCAAGATAGCGGGCATTTTCACTTGTACCAGCACAAGCTAGTAGAATCTGGCTTAACCTATCAATAATTAATTCTTTGTAGTTTGCAGTGATGCCCCCATCGTCGGAGCGCTTTTTGCTAAATTTAAAAACCGTATTTACATCTTTTGGCTGAAAGTGAATAGGGATCTGCCGCTTTAGGGTTACGCTTTTTCCATCTTCGGTATCATTTTGAGGACTTAGATGGAGTTGGGCTGGCAGAAAAGGAATCAAACGACCTGCATTCTCTACACGAGAGCGGAAGATTTCCGCATCTTTGTCTGAAGAAAATTTTACTTTGATTTGATCAGGCGTTTGCTTGTCAAAAAGGACTTTATCGGTCTTTAAATGTAGAAGTTTGGCGTAAGAGCGAATCCACTTAAGAGACTCATCTTCAAGGCTGTTGACCCGTTCTGCAATATTAACAGCAATCTTTTCTGCAGTTTTGGCATTCACCGGTTTATGCAGGGGCTTGGTGTAATAAAAGACGGTAGGCATAATGTTCACTACCGTCAGAATGACGACTCCGATAATCAAAAAAATTTGCCAACGTTGTGCTTGCTTCATGAGTTATGTCCTGATTTTTTACTTTCCACCATCCTATCTCATGGTAGGATAATAATCAACTTGCTATAATGGAGATATTTGGAGTGAATGGCTATGAATAATGTGACCATTGTAGGTCTTGGATGGGGTGATGAAGGCAAGGGGAAAATTGTCGATTATCTGGCCCAAGATATGACTTGTGTTGTCCGCTGCCAGGGCGGTAATAATGCCGGTCATACAATTGTGGTAGGGAATGATGAATTTAAATTACACTTGATACCCTCGGGTATTTTGCATCCACACGTTCGTTGCTTTCTTGGGGCTGGCGTTGTGATTGATTTGCATACGCTAAAAGAAGAAATTGCCGCACTTGATAAGCGTGGGATTGATGTTAAAGGGCGTCTTTTTATTTCTCCATATGCCCATGTCATTTTACCTACACATCGCCTGCTGGACCACGCATCTGAGATGTTAAACGGCATTGGAACAACTGGAAAGGGGATTGGACCATGCTATGCTGATGCTGTTCTTAGAAAAGGAGTGCGTATAGCCGATCTGCTTTCATCATCTGCCAACGAAAAAGTCAAAGAAATCATTACGAGTCATAATCGATTGCTTGAGACGATGCACAACGTTAAAGGCATCGATATACCTTCAGCAACCAATCAGCTTTTTGAGGATTTAGAGTTTATTCAAGATTTTATCAGTCACGTCGAACAAGATTTAATGAAGGCATACCAAAAAGGGGACCGTATTTTGTTTGAAGGTGCTCAAGGTGTTTTGCTAGATCGCACGTTTGGAACATACCCTTTTGTGACCTCTTCTTCGACAACACCAGCAGGGATGTTAGCTGCCGTCGGCATGCCGCTTACGGCTTCGGGAAATATCGTTGGTATTATCAAGGCCTATGCAACACGGGTTGGTAGTGGCCCTTTTCCCACGGAGTTGGGTGCAGATGATCCTTTTCCTTTTGAGAGCGCGCGTGAGATTGGGACAACGACTGGGCGTAAAAGGCGTATTGGTTGGTTTGATGCGGTTTTAACGCGTTTTGCTATAGCAATTAGTGGTGTAAACCGTTTGGCGCTTACAAAATTGGATATTCTCGATGAATTAGATACGATTTACATTGCAACCGATTATGAATTGCACGGTCAAAAAATTGATTTTTTACCAGCAAGTGCCCAAGATCTGCAGGATGTAAAGCCACGCTACATCACTATGAAAGGATGGAAGCAAACGACTGCTGGCACTGTCACACGTGAAGCTTTGCCTTTTGCCGCCCAGCGCTACGTACAAACACTAGAAGAACTTTTAGGAATGGACATAGATTATATTTCAACAGGACCTGAGCGCGATGCCATCATCAACGCACTTGCCTAAACACATTGCTATCATCATGGATGGTAACAGGAGGTGGGCTAAGCACAAAAAGTTACAATCCAGTTGTGGGTATACCAAAGGAGCAGAGCAAGTGCAAGATATCATCAGTGCAGCTAAAAATGCTGGAACTGAAATCTTGACGTTGTATGCTTTTTCTACCGAAAACGCATCGCGCGGCAAAATGGAAGTGGCAACACTTATGCACCTTCTTGAAACCTATCTCACCCGAAAACGCGCTCATATGATTGATGAAGGAGTGCGTTTGCATACGATAGGAGATCTTTCTAAATTGCCGGTAAAAATTCAAAAGACGCTTGCTGAAACAAAAAAAATTACCGCCGAATGCAAACAGTTCGAACTTATTTTAGCTTTGGGCTATGGGGGACGGGATGAAATTTGTAGGGCGGCCAAACACTTTGCTAAAGATTGTTTGGCCAATCCCATAAATATTGACGGCCTAACTGAAGAGCTCTTCTCCAATTACCTCGACACTAAGCTCTGGCCAGACCCGGATTTGCTTATCCGCACAGGCGGTGAAATGCGTCTTAGTAATTTTCTCCTTTGGCAGATTTCCTATTCTGAGGTATACATTACAGAAACACTTTGGCCAGATTTCGCAAGCAGTCATCTGGAGTATGCCATTTTAGAATATCAAAACCGTAAAAGGCGGTTTGGAAAATGAAAAACCAATCAAGTAATATATCGGACCTCTCCCGTCGCGTGATCTGCTATTCAATCATCATACCTGTGGTGGTTCTTCTGCTCGTTTATCGGTTAAACCCCATCATCCAAATTGTTAATGTCCTTTTTGTGGCATTGATTGCTGGTGTAGGTGTATGGGAGTATGCCAGATTGATGAAGGCAAAAGCACTACATCCACCATCGAATTTGCTGATTTTTGTGGGTATTTTGGAGGTTTTTGCTATTTATGCACCTCCAGCCCTGGGGCTTTGGAATCAAATTTCAGTGATCATTTTGTTATTTTCGGTCGTAGCTCTTTGCGTTTATTATTTTAATAAAATCGATAACGCGCTTGTCAACATTGCCACAGGTTTTTTTGGTGTATGTTACGTGGCTATTCCTTTAGCTCTTATGCTGCGTATTTTGTATTTACCCTCGCAAGATGGGATAGGCTGGCTAATTTATCTGGTTGCTGTGACCAAAATGACTGATGTGGGCGCGTATTTTGTAGGGAAATTTTTTGGAAAAAATAAGTTGCCCTCAGAGCTGTCTCCTAACAAAACATTGGAAGGAGCTATTATGGGTCTGGTCACTGCAACGGGAACGAGCATAGGGTTGTATTATTTAGCTCAACATGTGCATTTTGATGCTTTTGCCTTAACTCTGTCTCGCTCGGTATGGCTTGGATTGCTCATTGGTATTTTGGCTCAAGTTGGTGACTTGGCAGAATCGCTACTTAAGCGTGATGCCAAGGTGAAGGATAGTAACAAAATTCCTGGAATTGGAGGTGTTTTAGATGTGTTAGATTCACTCCTTTTTACCGCACCGTTTACATATTTTATCATTCAAGGTTTCTAAATGATCATTACGATCGACGGACCATCAGGGACAGGGAAGTCTACAGTGGCGCGCAAACTTGCTGAAAGGTTGAAGTTTAACTACCTAGACAGCGGCGCTATGTACCGTGCTTTGGCCTTTCAGATGCTTTCTCAAGGCATAAAATTTACCGATCTTGAAGCGATTGAAGCCCTATGTGAGAGGTTTTCTTTTCATAGTCGATCAGAAGATGGCGTATGGCGCTATTACTTAGGTCAGACTGAAGTTACAGATGAAATTCGCAAAGCTGATGTGACAGCTCTTTCATCACAAATCGCTGCCTACCCTTTCGTGCGAAAGGCTATGGCTGCATTGCAACGCCGCCAAGGTGAAACCAGTCATTTAGTTTGTGAGGGACGCGATATAGGTACGGTTATTTTTCCCGATGCTGAGCTTAAAATATTTTTAACCGCAACTCCTGACATACGCGCCAAGAGGCGTTATGAGGAAATGAAACGTAAATTTCCTGACGAACATTTCGATTTAGAAGAGATAAAAAATACTATTATTCTGCGCGATTCGGCCGATGTCAACCGGACGATTGCGCCTTTAAAGCAGCCTGAAGATGCTTTTGTGATTGATACGTCCTACATGGATATTGATGAGGTGGTCGCTTCCATTGTAAACAAGGTTACTTCTTGATGCCAAAGAACAAAAGTAAATCGACACCTGTTTTGTATAAAATCGTTATTTTAGTTGTAAAAATCTTTTTCAAATTAGTTTACCGACATAAGGTGTATGGACTAGAAAATTTTGTTTCTGGTTGCGGTATTATTGCTGCAAACCATGTATCATTTTATGATCCGCCACTGATTGCTGTCTCCGCTCCCGAAGAAATCCATTTTTTGGCTCGCAAAACCCTTTTTGATCACAAAATATTCGGGGCCTTTATTCAAAAACTGAACTCCCATCCCGTTTCAGGTGGCGCTGGCGATGCTTCAGTTCTGCGCACGATTCTCAAGCTACTTAAGCAAGGGAACAAAGTCTTGTTGTTTCCTGAAGGAACACGTCGAGAAGGTGAGCTTGGAGAGATCCGTGAAGGCTTAGGGTTGCTGGCTTATAAAAGTGGTTGTCCCATTATCCCAGCCTATATCCTGGGAGCTGATGCCGTATGGCCCAGATCCAGAAAATTTCCCAAGCTTTGGGGTAAAACGGCTGTAATTTTTGGTAAGCCGATCGATCCTGAAGCATTTTCACATTTAGAGCGGCGCGAAGCCCAAAAAGCGATTGCTGCAGCATTTACCACAGCAATCAATAAGCTTAGCCAGCAATACACCCCCGCAAAGAAGCGTTAGTCCTTCCCACCGTTACGTGAGATTAATTTGGCCACATCTAAATGCTCTTGCAGCTTGGCCAGTTGTAGTGGTGTGACATCGTACTGGTCGCGGATATTTACGTTGGCACCCTTTTGGATTAAAAGCTTAGCAGTTTCTAAAAAGCCATTTTCCGCAGCATACATTAGGGGAGATTGTCCTTGATTGTCTATGACGTCTACATCGGCGCCCGCTTTTGCCAACGCATTTACAATTTCCGAATGATCATTGGCAACAGCATAGCCAAGTGCAGATATGCCATTCATGTCTTTTTTGTTAAAATCTGCGTTGTGATCAAGTAAGAAGCTAACCGCGTCTTTGTTTCCAAAACTTGCTGCCACCATTAGAGCTGTTAATCCCTCATGGTTGCTCATATTGACATCGGCTCCAGATTCAATCAACTGCTGCAAAAGCAATTCATTCACTGTGCCTTTGGGTTCAATGAAAGTAATCGCTCCATTGCGCAATACTTTGGGAATGCTTTTGTTGCCATTCTGAATAACCGCCATTAGAGGGGTAATCCCATCCTTTGAGGGTTTGTTGACATCGGGCTTCTTGGCCAAAATGATTTTGACTGCAGGAATGTTGTTTTCCTCAATAGCAGAAATAAGATATGTGTGTCCCTTCTGGTCGTATTCATCAATATTTTCAGTTGTTTCCACAAATTTTCTATATTTGCTAATTAAGTTTTCTTGCGTTTGTGAAATAGCCATCTTTTTGGATAAATCGGCTGAATAGCTCGTGACGGTTTGCTCTGAACTCGAGCTTTGATTTTGCTGGCATCCAACTAAGCACAAAGAAATACAGACTATTGCAAAGAGACATTTCATATTGACCTCATTGTTAGGTAGTGTCCTTGAGCTCGAAAGTAACAAAAAAAAAGATTTTTCAATACTTATTTTTTCTTTGAGGTATTGCCGAAAGATGATGAATATGCTAATCTCAGGTTCATCAATGGAGGCATTAAATGGATCAACTGACTGACGACAATTTCGAGGAAAAAACTAAGCAGGGTGTAGTTCTAGTTGACTTCTTTGCTGATTGGTGTGGCCCTTGCCGCATGTTAACACCAGTTATCGAAGGCGTAGCTGCAGAACTGCAAGGGAAGGCTTCCTTTGGTAAACTTGACATTGACCAAAACCAGAAAGTTGCTGGACAGTACCAAGTGACTTCTGTGCCGACATTGATTCTCTTTAAAGATGGAAAAGAGGTGAATCGTTTAGTCGGTTTGCGTGATGCCGAAGCGATCAAGCACTTTGTAGGCGGCGCTCTCTAGGTTTCTTCTATTTTTGATAGCTTTCGAGCAAAATTGGGAGAGTTTGGATGGCCT
Source organism: Chlamydiales bacterium (assembly GCA_024233455.1). Lineage (GTDB taxonomy): Bacteria > Chlamydiota > Chlamydiia > Chlamydiales > JACKPQ01 > JACKPP01. The sequence continues at coordinate 577,203 of JACKPP010000001.1, read as the reverse complement.
CAACAAATGGAAGTGCGGTAATCTTTCCGAAATAGAGTTTGCGATCACCCCCATATACAATGAAGGCTTTGACTTCGGGATAATCCTTAATGAACTCGTTTAGAGCTTTTAAGTCTTTAGAGCAGATATTTTTTGATCGTTTTATTTCAAACGCAAAAAAACCTCTTTCGCCGTAAAGGATAAAATCTACCTCTAGCTTACTTTGTGTGCGCCAAAAATAAAGAGAGTAATTTAGCCCATAATAATCATTTACAGCTCGTAACTCTTGAAAAAATAACGTTTCCAATGCAGCTCCTTCAAGATCTGCAACTTGATCGAAGGGTCCTGTTGGTCTTAAAGAACGGTAGACGCCTACATCGAAAAAATAAAATTTAAAATTTGTAATGAGTTTCCGTTTAGCTCGTCTCGAAAAGATAGGCAGGCGCACAGCTAAAAGTAAGTCTACCATTACATCGATATAGCCCGTGACTAATCGTCGATCAACGCCTATTTCTCGAGCTATTTCGGAATGATTGATCATTGATCCTTGAGAAAAACTTAGGATTTCCAATGCTTTGGCAAAAGCATCGAGTTTGCGCGTTAATCCTTCTTGCATGACCTCTTCTTTTAAATACACCCCAATATACGCCTTGAGGTAATCGCTAGGGTCGCTTTCTGAAAATACTGAAGGCAAGTGGCCGTATTTTAGGCTTCTGTCCAAAGTAAAATCGCTTCCAAGTTCTTGAGCGCATAGAGGATGCATCGTTCTTAGAAGTGCTCGTCCAGCCAGTAAATTCACTCCCTTTTTTCGTAAAGTGCGTGTACTTGAACCGGTAAGGATGAAGCAATAATCTTTGAATTCAATCAAGCGATGCACTTCATTTAATATTTGAGGAACTTTTTGCACCTCATCAATAATGATCCAGTCATCAAAGCCATCGGGTATCATCTTATCTAAGAGCGAAGAAGATTTGAGGAATGACTGAAAAGTCGATTCTTCGAGTAAGTCGATATAAATGGCGTTGGGAAATGCACTTTTGACCCAATGCGTTTTTCCTGTCCCGCGAGGGCCAAAAAGAAAAAAACTCTTTTTCTCAGGAATAGATTTGGAAATTAAGCGTTGATACATGGCTGCCTTCTTGTGTTAGATCCTATAAAAGTAAGCATAATTTGTACAGAAGCTGCGCAAAAAATCACTATTTCTGTCATGCAAATGTACAATTATATCAATAATATGTACGTTATGATGAGTTTATCAGATTTAATCTATTTAGATAGAAGCAGTTAAAGACTGATGCGTCGGCGTAAATCCGATTTGTCGCCAGGCTTCATAAACAGCAATTCCGACAGAAGTTGCTAGATTTAAGCATCTAACACCGTCAATCATGGGGATTTTCACGAATTTTTCGGGGTATTCCTGGTGGTACTTTTCGGGTAGGCCCTCTACTTCTGATCCGAAAATAAGGCAGGCATCTGCGCAATAGTTGACTTCAGTGTAAAGGCGAGTTGTTTTGCTAGAAAAGAAATAGAAGTTATCGTGTAAGAAGGGCTCAAGCTCGTTGGCAACTAGTACATCGACACCGTCCCAGTAGTCTAAACCGGCTCGTTTTAGCATGCGGTTATCCGTTTCAAACCCCGGATTAATCAGCACTAAATTGCATCCAGTCACCTTGCAAGTTCTGACAATATTGCCAGTGTTTGGTGGTATTTTTGGCTCAAATAGAATAATTCTCATATTAAACCCGCACTCATAATCATGCGGCCATTATACTATTTTGCGTTCATAGAGTCAAAGGTCGCTGAAGGACTTTAAAGGGGTTACTGCTTTGGTAGAGGCTGTAAGAATGTTTGTATTGAAGAGCTAAAATGCCCTCATACTTGTTTTTGTCTACAAAAGCGACCCCTGGCTATGGAGGCCAGGGGGAAAAACTGCAGTATTATCTTACTGCAGGCAGTTGGTGCTCATCAAAATCTGGAAGGGCGATTTCATCACTTCCTGATTCGGATGGGTTAGTTGAGAGAGTCTCTTCTGTTTGTGGAGCGTTTGCTTTAACAAGCTCGATGTCAAAGACAAGCAAAGAGTTAGGCGGCAGAAAACCCTGCATGCCGTAACCAAGATCGGGATGGATATAAAGGGTGCGTTTTTCCCCTTCCTTCATTCCAATTAATCCTTTGGAAAAACCGGGAATGGTTTCATCGAGAGCAATAGGCTCATCTTCCTGAGATGCTCCAAATTCTTTGCCATCGATAAAACGACCAGTGTATCGGATAAGAGGACTAAAGTGGGGTTGGACTTCTGCGCCGGTGCCTTCTTCTAGAATTTTGTACTGGAGCTTTTGTTCTTCAATTTCAATAACATCCTTGTTTTGAGCATTGCTCGCTAAGAAGTCTTCAGCAGCGACAAGGTTTTTATCTGATTGGTTTTTGAATTCTTCTTCTTGAATTGCGGTAATAGCTTGAACTGTTTCAGCTTCGGAGAGCGGGGATTCTATCCCGGCGATGGAGTCTTTTAGGCCTTTTAGCACCTGATCCATATCAAAATCGAAACCCAAGGAGTCCAGGTTCTGCCCAATCATATGTCCGAAAGCCTCAGATAGCTTTGCCAGGTCAGGTTTTTCTTCTTTGGCTTCATCAGCTAGAAGACTCATGGAAGCAGCTAGACTGAAGAGACCGATAAGCATTTTTTTCATAATAAGTGGCTCCGTTATATAATATCTTGAACCAAGACTACCCGGTTTCAATTATTTTTGCAAATAGTTATTCAATGACCTTGATCATTAGGTCGTTGAGCTGGTTTTGAGCGACTTTGGAGGGAGCCTGAGACATAAGATCAGCGGCTTTAATCGTTTTGGGAAAGGCGATGACGTCGCGAATGTTGTCGGTTTGGCAAATCATCATCATGATTCGATCAAAACCAAAGGCAATACCCAGATGTGGGGGAGTGCCGTATTGCAAGGCCTCCACAAAGAAGCCAAATTTTTCTTCGATGTCGAGCTGTGATAGTTGGAGCAAGCTAAAGATTTGATGCTGAAGTTGGGAGTCGTGAATCCGCTGCGATCCTCCAGCAATTTCATAACCATTTAGAACTAAGTCATATGCCAAAGAGCGCACCTTGAGTGGATCAGATTGTAAGTATGCCAGATCTTCAGGGTGAGGCGCGGTAAAAGGGTGATGTTCAGATGCTATACGCTGCTCGTTTTCGTCCCAGGCAAAAAGAGGAAAATCAAGCACCCAGGTAAAGCTAAGGGCTTCTGGATGAATTAGATGGCGATCTTTGGCGATTTGACGTCTTAAGTGGTCGAGGGATTGGTTGACCACCCGTTCGTTTTCCGCTGCAAAGAACAGGAGATCCCCATCTTTGGCAAAAACCGCAGCTTGGATCTCAGCTAGGAGCTCTGAAGAGAAGAATTTGGCGATGTTAGAGGTGAGTCCTTCTTCTGTACATTTCATCCAGCCTAGCCCTTTTAGGCCAAAGTCGGAGACGAAAGCTGTGTACCGATCGATCTCTTTTCTAGAGAGGTCCGCTCCTCCTTTAACGCATAGGGCTTTGATACAGCCACCTTGCTTTAGCTGGGTTTTAAAGACTTCAAATTCTGAGCGCATGGCTATTTTGTCTAAACGGATCAGCCGCATTTCAAAGCGGGTGTCAGGACGGTCTGTCCCGTAGTATTCCATAGCGTCTAAATGCGTCATCACGGGGAAGGTGTCAGGGAGTTCTATTTCGCGGCATGACGAGAAGATGGTTCTGCAAATGCCCTCGGCTATTTGCATGATATTTTGTCTTTTTCCAAAACTCATCTCGATGTCAATTTGCATGAATTCCGGCTGACGATCAGACCTAAGATCTTCATCTCGAAAGCAGGTTGCAAACTGAAAGTATCGATCCATGCCTCCAACCATTAACAGCTGTTTGAAGATTTGAGGTGACTGAGGAAGCGCGTAAAAGCTGCCGGGATAGATTCTCGAGGGGACGAGATAGTCTCGGGCACCTTCGGGGGTGGATTTGCCAAGGATGGGTGTAGTGACTTCAATAAAATGTTGCCGGTCCATAAAATTGCGCACGTGGAGCATAGCCTTATGGCGTAAGATAAGGTTGCGCTGTAGTTTGTGGCTGCGGATGTCTAAAAAGCGGTATTTGAGACGATGCGTCTCCTGCACATCTAAATTTTCGTCGTTGATAGCAAAAGGAGGTGTTTGAGCCTCTGATAAAATTTGCATGTCTTTGACTTGGATTTCAATTTCTCCAGTGGCCATTTTGGGATTTTTGACTTCTCTTTCGATAACCGTTCCTGAAATGGAAACTACGAACTCAGAGCGCAAAGCTGCTGCTTTTTTATGCAGCACAGGATTTTGATCAGCATTGAATACCAGCTGGGTGATGCCGTACCGGTCGCGCAGGTCAATGAAAATGAGGTGTCCGAGGTCTCTTCTTTTTTGCACCCACCCAGATAAGGTGATCTCTTTTTCGATATGGTGGATGTTTAGCTCGCCGCAATTATGGCTGCGTAGGTAGTCAAGAGTTTGCATAGAGTTGCCTAGCTAGTTGAAGGAGATCGCAAGTTGCAATAGCTGTTTCCTTGCGGGTCTCAAGGTGTTTTAGTTGAATTCGATCGTTTTGAAGCTCGTCATCTCCAAGAACGATGACGTAGGAGGCAAGGCGTTTTTCAGCTTGCTGGATCCCTTTTTGCACCTTACGTGCGGCTGGCGCTAAATCGGTTGGAATGCGGTTTTGTCTGAGTAAATGCGTCAGTTCAAAGCACTTTGAATAGGCGTTTTCACCGAGAGGAACGAAGTAGATGAAAGGAGTCGGCGGTTTTGGAAAGGGACAATTTTGCGCTTCCATAGTAATAAGCAAACGTTCCATGCCTACTGAAAAGCCCGTTGAAGGCAGGTCCGGGCCTCCAAGTTCGCTAATAAGTCCATCGTAACGTCCACCGCCGCTAGTTGAATTTTGGGCGCCTAGGCTAGAAGAGGTGAATTCGAAGACGGTTTCGTTGTAGTAATCTAAACCGCGTACAAGGCTTGGCTGCAGGGTGTAGGGAATGGCCAGTGCTTTTAAGCGCTGGCATACAGTGTCGAAATGGTGTTTAGATTTTGGACTTAAGAAGTCGTGAATGGAAGGAGCGTTTTGCAGCAGGTGGCGTTCATTTTTGTCTTTGGTGTCGAGAATGCGTAAGGGGTTTTTTTCAAAGCGCATTTTACTGTCATCAGAAAGAGCGTGGAAGTGGGGTTTTAAAAAGTCTTTTAGGGCCGCGCGGTAACTCTCTCGGCAGGTGCTATCACCAACTGAGTTGAGCAGAAGGGTCCATTCTTTAAGCCCAAGGCGCGTGAATAGTTCGTGGAGCATGGCTATGATTTCCACGTCCTGATCAGGCGTTCCGTTGCCAATGGCCTCTACACCAAACTGGTGAAATTGGCGATAGCGCCCCGCCTGGGGCCTATCGTAGCGAAAAAAGGGACCAACGTAGTAGAACTTTTGAAGGGACCCCAGCTGGTGCAATCCATTTTCAATAAAGCTGCGGATGACCGGCGCTGTCCCCTCAGGGCGCAAACTCATGCTTCGATCCGCTTTGTCATCAAAAGTGTACATTTCTTTCGATACGATATCAGATGATTCCCCCACGCCTCGCACAAATAGCTCGGTGCGCTCAAAAATCGGCGTGCGGATTTCGGAGAAGCCAAAATCTTGCGCTAATTTGTGAATTTGGTCTTCAAGGTATTGCCATCGATGAGAACATCTCCAAGCATTTTCAGCTTTTGGCTCTTCAGGAACGATATCAAACAATCCTTTGGGGATGGAGTAGCGCATGAAGAGCAGTATAAGCCTTATGAGTTATTTTTGTAAATCGTTGCCCCAGGTCATTAAAATATTAGTATTCCGCGGAGTAGTCTGCGTCAATTCGTTTTCGATGACGACTTTATGACCTGCTTTTTCAAGAAAATTTTTGATTTCGTGTCTGGTTAGCGATTTGATTCCAAAAAGTTTCCCTGTAAAGTTTATTGTCATAAAGCCTCTAGGGACGTGCTTGATGACTTTTTCCAAGTATTCCAGCTGGTACTTGGCTTCGATTTCTGAAAAGGCGTAGTTGCTAATTAGTAGATCGTATTGTCCAACTTGCTGAAGCTGATCATGACGTATATACGAAACGTTTTGAATATTGAGTTTGTCTAAAAATACTTTGGCCAGATCCAAAACACATGGTAAGTCAATTAATGTATAATGTGCTTTTGATTCTAAAGTTGACATGACCGCGCAAAGGCCTCCAAATCCACCTCCAATTTCGACCACACGCAGATTGTCTAAAGGACCAAAGCGTTTTTTGAGATTAGCCAAAACCATTACGTAACGTAAAGTACAAGGTGAGTAATTGCCAATTCCTTGGTAAAAGTGTCTTTTGCTGTTTCCAAGAGCATCATAAACATCTAGTTCCTTTAGCCGGCTTAGATAGTCTTGCGGTATTTTCTTGATACAGGCAAGCCCCCGTGCAGGCGATAGACCCTCAATCCCTCTAATAATAGCTTTATGCCGTCTGAATGAACTGAAGACAGCAGGATTTGCGGCAGCTCTTTTGCAAATGTCTAAGTAGTCACTCTCATTTGACATGATGCTGTTGGCGAACAATCCGATAGGGATCAAAAGAAACATAAGATACTTTTTCATGATAACCTCCAAAAATGGCCATTCTGGAACGATCAGGAATTTATTTAAAGAGAAAAATAAGAACAGGCCTCGTCGATGAGGGCTAGCATATGTGATAGCTCGCTGTGGCTTTTCCGTAGAACGTACCCTTGATGCAGCTTTTTTAGAATTTCTAAGAACGGAAAGGGAAGCCAGTGGTCGCCAGCGTAGTGGGTGAGGTAGAATCCAAGGGAGTGGGCTTCTCCGGATGGATAGGTATTGGCTAGTTGGATGAAGGGCTCGACCGGAGTTTTTGGTGGCGCACCTAAAAGGGTATGCCATGCATCTGAAAGATGTTGGGCGTAGTGGGGGTTATCAGTCTGGTCGCAGGTTTTAAGCGCTGTAAGCAGGTCTTTGATGGTGCGGATGGCTTGGGCCACTTCGATTTCAGATTTTGATCCTCGGTTGGTACGAGAAAAGAGCGCGGTTGTAAACATTTTTTTGAAAAAAAGAACCAGACTTCCGTAAAGGAGGTTTTGACGTCTTGGGTCATCTTGATCCAGGTCAAAGGTAGGGCCTTTTCCCTGTTTATCCGCCTCAATGGGAGGGATGGGTATGCGGCTTTGATCAGATGGATCAGTTGGACGTATAGGTGTAAAGAAATCGTCTGGCATTTTCCAAAAAAGTGGGGTTTGTGCTAGTGTTGTACTTTACCGGAACCATGCCCGATGTAAACACCAGAGGTCAATACAATTTTTATTTGATGAAAAGATTATTCAATTTTTTAAATCCTGCCCCTCACCTTCCCGAGATTAAAGATGTCGATGAAGTCAAAAAGCGCTATAAATACTGGCGTTTACGCATTTTTTTGGGAATGCACATTGGCTATGCATTTTTTTATTTCACGCGAAAGAGCTTTACGTTTGCCATGCCGGTCATGATGACGGCTTTGGGTTTTACTAAAACAGATTTAGGGATTTTGGGCAGTGTCCTTTACATGTCTTACGGTCTGAGTAAGTTTGTGAGCGGCGTAGTGGCTGATAGGTCTAATCCACGCTATTTTATGGGCGTGGGTCTTATTTTGACGGGGTTTTTTAATATCTTTTTCGGACTGTCGTCTTCAATTTTTTTATTTGCCATTTTTTGGGGACTGAATGGTTGGTTTCAAGGATGGGGGTGGCCTCCTTGTGCGCGTCTATTAACCCACTGGTACTCGCAAAAAGAGCGGGGGACGTGGTGGGGCTTTTGGAATACATCGCATAATATTGGCGGGGCTTTAATCCCTTTAGTTGTTGCTTTTTGCGTCAAGTATTTTGACTGGCGCGTTGCTATGTACACTCCTGGCTTACTGTGTATCGGGGTGGGCTGTTTGCTGATTTATTTGCTTCGCGACACACCTCAGTCACTTGGACTTCCGCCGATTGAAAAGTTTAGGAATGATTATCCTGATGAGCATGTTGATCAAGAGAAAGAGTTGTCTTCACGTGAGATTTTGGTCAAATACGTGCTCAAAAACTCCTTTATTTGGCTGCTGGCTATTGCCTACTTCTTTGTATATATTGTGCGCGTGGCTCTGAATGATTGGACTTTGTTGTATTTTGTTGAGGCCAAAGGCTTTACGATCGGTATGGCCAGTTTTTGTTTGATTTGGTTTGAGATTGGAGGGTTTTTAGGTAGCTTGGGCGCCGGCTGGCTCTCTGATAAAATTTTTTCCGGTAAACGGGGTCCCGTTAATGTGCTTTTTACTCTTGGAGTTGCCATTGTAATCGGGCTTTTATGGATGGTCCCATCTGGTAATGTGCTTTTGGCTTCTACTTGTATGTTTTTGACTGGCTTTACTATTTTTGGTCCTCAAATGCTTATTGGAATGGCAGCGGCTGAAATTTCTCATAAAAAAGCAGCCGGCACCGCCACCGGTTTTGCCGGTTGGTTTGCCTACTTTGGTGCAGCATCAGCGGGCTACCCCTTAAGTAAGATTGCTCAAGACATCGGTTGGAACGGGTTTTTTGGAACTTTAGCACTTTGCAGTGGCATTGCAGTCCTTTTACTGATTCCGCTCTGGTCGAAAAAGGTGCATCCCAAGTATGCTCCTGTTAAAACAGCTTAAAAGGATAGCCTTATGTGGGTCTCTCTTCACACCCACTCTCAATATTCGATATTAGATTCGACAGCTTCAATTTCAGGGCTTGTATCCTGCGCCAAAGGGTATGGGATGCCAGCTTTAGCGCTGACCGATTTTGGCAATATGTATGGCGCTATTGATTTTTACAAGGCCTGCATCTCTGAAGGAATAAAACCGATCATTGGCTGTGAGATCATGCTAGCTCCAGATGCGCTCGCTGTGAAAAAGAAAACACCGGGCACTCCTGTGGGTACACCTATTGTGCTACTGGCCAAAAATGAGCAGGGATATCACAATTTATGCAAGTTGACCTCGATTGCGCATGTCGAAGGTTTTTATTATTTTCCACGTATAGATAAAGAGGTTTTGAGCCAACATGCAGGTGGTTTGATTTGCCTGTCGGGGCCGTTATCTAGTCGTATTGCACGTTTGATTCTAGAGGGAAACGACGAGGCCCTCAGAGACGAAATCGAATGGTTTTGCCGTATTTTTGGTGAGGATTTTTACTTCGAAATTCAAAACCACAACATGGAAGATACCAGCAGTTTATCTAAAGAAAGCTGGCTTTTGGCCCAGTATCAAGATTACGTTGCAGGACAAACGCGAGTGCGTGAAAAGCTGATGGAGCTATCCACTGTCTACGGCGTTCCCTATGTGGCAACTGGCGATGTGCACTACCTAGAAAGAGATGATTGGAAAGCCCATGAGGTTTTAATTAATATTCAATCGGGAGAGCCCTGTGAAATTTGGGAGAGGGACTCTTTTGGTAATCCTAAAGCTAAAATTGCTAATCCTAAAAGGCAAGTAACCTCGGCGCATGAACATGATTTTAAATCGCCCGAAGAGATGGCTAAACGGTTTGATCAAAAAGCATTGGAAACAAGTTTAGCCATTGCCGAAAAATGTGCACTAGAGATCGATTTTTCGCAGCAATTCTATCCGGTATTTATTTCTCCTGAGCTGGAAGGAAAAGATTACACAGTTGAAGAGCGAAAGCGGTCTGCTGAAAATTACTTGCAGGCGCAATGTGAAAAAGCAGTTTTAGAAAAATACACGCCTGAAAAACTTGATAAAGTCCGAGAGCGCTATCCAGATAAAGATCCATTGGATGTAGTAAAGGATCGCCTAGCTTACGAGCTGGATATTATTATTTCTAAAGGCATGTGTGACTACTTGCTGATTGTCCGCGACTTCATCGCTTGGGCCAAAAACCAGGGCATCCCCGTTGGTCCCGGCAGGGGGTCTGGCGCTGGCTCTATCATCCTGTACCTCACAGGAGTGACCGATATTGAACCCCTTCGCTTTAGTCTGTTCTTCGAAAGATTTATCAATCCAGAGCGGCTTTCCTACCCCGATATCGACGTGGATATCTGCATGGAAAGGCGCGGTGAAGTAATAGACTACACGCTGAAAAAATACGGCCACGAAAACGTGGCTCAAATCATCACTTTTGGCACAATGAAAGCTAAGATGGTCCTTCGCGATGTGGGCAGGGTGCTTAGCGTTCCTCTGAGCAAAGTGAATCAAATTGCCAAGCTTGTTCCCGACGACATAGGCATGACCCTGGAAAAGGCCTTAGAAGTAGATCCAGAGTTAAGGGCAGTTTACGCCTCCGATGAAGAGGCTCATCAAATCATCGAGTACGGAAAAAAACTCGAAGGCTGTATCCGTAGTACTGGAATTCACGCGGCAGGGCTCATTATTTCTGGAGATCCACTTACCGATCATATTCCTGTCTGCAGCGCCAAAGACTCCGATATTCTATCTACCCAGTACTCCATGAAGCCGGTTGAAGCTGTCGGAATGTTGAAAATCGACTTTCTTGGACTCAAGACACTCACTTCCATCCAAAAAGCGGTGGATACCATCAAAAAAAGCTGTGGTGTTGCAATCGACTGGGTGAACCTTCCCCTTGATGATAGTCCCACATTTGAACTCTTGAATCATGGTAAAACCACCGGCATTTTTCAGCTGGAATCGAGTGGGATGCAGGACCTTGTCCGTCAACTGCATGTAGATAAATTTGAGGAAATCATCGCTGTAGGCGCGCTCTATCGACCAGGCCCGATGGAAATGATTCCTTCGTTTATTGCTAGGAAACACGGCCAGGAACCTATCGATTACGATCATCCGTGGATGAAAGATATCTTAGCTGAGACCTACGGTATTATGATTTACCAAGAGCAAGTCATGCAAATTGCGCAAAAACTTGCTGGTTATAGTCTGGGGGAGGGTGATGTTTTACGCAAAGCCATGGGAAAAAAAGACCATGTGGAGATGGAGAAGCAGCGTGAAAAATTTAAATCGGGTGCATTGGAAAACGGCATCGATGAAAATTTAGCGACGCAAATCTTTGATAAAGTCCAAAAATTTGCTTCTTATGGTTTTAACAAGTCTCATGCCACAGCGTATGGTTATCTAAGCTATGTGACAGCTTTTCTAAAGGCTAACTACACCAAAGAGTGGCAAGCAGCGCTCATGACTTGTGATATCGATGATTTGACCAAGGTAACCAAGCACATTGGAGAAGCTGCTGATTTCGGCATTCCGATCCTGGCCCCCGATGTCAATGAATCTAGTTTGGAATTCTTTCCTACAGAACAGGGTATCCGTTTTGCCCTGGCCGGAATTAAGGGAGTTGGACGTGGTGTGGTTGAAGCCATCATTAGTGAAAGGGAAAAAAATGGTCTCTACAAAAGCCTCTACGATTTTTTAAAGCGCATTGATACGAGTAAGGTTGGCAAGAAGGTCGTTGAAAACCTGATCATCGCAGGCTGTTTTGACTGGACAGGTTGGTCGCGTAAGGCTCTTGTGGGTAACTATGAGCCGATGTTTGAATCGGCAATGCGGGAGCAAAAAGAAAAGGCCAAAGGAGTCATGGAGCTGTTTTCTCTTATCGAGGGGCCAGATGAAGAGTTTACTGTACCATGCGACATAGAAGAAGAGCTGCCAAAGCAAGAAATATTGCGCCATGAAAAAGAGCTTTTGGGTATTTACTTAAGTGGACATCCTATGGATGACTATCGAGAAGCGCTTTCTAACATTGAATGCACCCCACTTGAAGATGCATCACAACTTAAAACAGGTACAGTCATTAAAACAGCTTTTATTTTGGAAAAAGTTGTCACAAAAATTTCTAAAGCGCAGAAAAAATTTGCTATTCTTACCATTAGCGTAGGCATGGAGCTTTTTGAATTACCCGTCTGGGCTAATCAATACGATGAAAAAGGGCATATGCTAGTCGAAAATGCGCTTATGATTGCGGTGCTTTCGATTGAAAATAATAATGGCGACGTGCACTTTCGTCTGCATTGGTTGGATCAACTTGTGGGGCTTAACGAATCCATTCTTGCTGAGGCCGAAGAGGCTTTTAAGAAGGCCAAGTCCTCTGTTCGCGCTGCAGCAAGACGTGCCACAGAAGAGCTTCCCAAGCCTTCAGATCCGCCCAAGCAAAGGCTGCGTATCGTGCTTGATCCCCAAAAAACCCGTCTTTCGCACATTGTTCAAATAAAAAATTTATTTAACGTTTGTGCTGGCCCTCATTCGGTGCAGATAGATTTCAAAGGTGTAGGGCATATCGCCATAGATGCAAATTGGGGTGTTACTTTTAACTCCCAATTAGACAGAGGCTTGCGTCAAATGCCAGGGTTTATTGACTGCGGAGTGGAAAGTTTAACCTAAATATGATAAAATAGAGTGATATGAAAATTTTAAAAACCCTTCTAATTTGCCTATGCCTTTTTAGTGCAGCTCCTAGTTTTAGCGCCAAAAAGGATGCATCGGTTCATGAATTTTATAGCGCAGCTCAAGAAGCCTCCCAAGACTCCAATTGGAGTGAGGTGATCAAAAACGGAAAGGTGGTCGTGACGCATTATAGCGACTCGCCATTTGCTCCAGAGGCACTATTTCTCCTTGCTGTGGCCTACTTTGAGACGCAAGAGTATGAACAGGCCAACAAGTGCTTCACTGAGTATTTAAAAAAACAAACGACTAAAGATGCTTTTGAACAAGCGATCCGTTATAAATTTGAAATTGCCCGTAATTTTGAAGATGGCGCTAAAATGCATCTTATGGGTTGGCAATACCTTCCAAAGCTGATCTCAGCAAAAGACTTTGCCATCGAGATCTACGACGAAGTCATTGCAACACTGCCTCGTCATGAACTGGCATCAGAGGCGCTTTACCGCAAAGCTTCTCTCCTATTTGAGCTAGAAGACTTCAAACCATCGATTGAAGCTTATCAAGCTCTTATTCGCAGGTTCCCAAAACATCACCGTGCACCAGAGAGTTACATCGGCATTGCCAAGGTCTATCTTAAACAATGTGAAACGGAATTCAAGGATCCCGATTTTTTGGATTTAGCAGAAATTAATATGCGTAAATTCGAAGCTGATTTTCCTACCGAAGAGCGTCTAATTGAGGCTAAAAACATGTTGCTTAGTATGAAAGAAAAGTACGCCGGTGAACTCTTTGAAACAGGACAATTTTTCGAGAGAACCAAAAAAGCGCAGGCTGCAGCACTCTATTACCACAGCATTACAACGCGCTATCCAGAGACAAATGCTGCGGCAAAAGCTGAAAAACGCCTTCAAAAACTCAGCTATACCTTGCCGCGAATCGATGAACAAGCTGCTTCTTAGCCTTTCTTTTTTACTCTGCAGCTGTGGGTACCATTTTCCTTCAGCATCTCATAGTATTGCAGTTCCTTATGTCAAAGGGGATACATCCGGTCTATTAACTGATTTTCTGGTGCGGGAGCTTGAGATGCGGGGATGGATGGACTATTCCGGCGCCGCGGCCTATACCTTAGATGCTAAAATTGTGCGTGAAGATAGAGAACCTATTGGCTTTCGCTACGATCGAAAGGGGACAAGTGACAACCGCATAAGCCGGCTTAGACCAACAGAAAGCAAATGCACTGTAACTGTAGAAGTGGTTTTACGTAATGAAAATACTGGTGAAATTGTTTTTGGACCCCAAAAAGTGAAAGCAGATATCGATTATGATTACGTTAATTTTGACACTATCTCAGATTTGGCATTTACTCCGGCGCCCGGAGCGCCACTAGTTCCAGTACTGGCTTTTTCGCTTGGTCAGTTGGACTCCATTGAAGGGGCACAAAGAGCTGCCTATAAGCCTCTCTACCAAAAACTAGCCGTACTTATTGCTGACGGCTTAGAAGCGGCAAATTTATAGCTGCGGTTTTTCAAGAAAAAATATCGTAGACTTTAGAGGCCAGTGGCAGGTATGAAGTAGAAGTATGCAGATGGAAAGCCAAGTCTTTATAGCAGAAATATCAGAACTACCTAAAATGTTGGATTGGGTACGCGGTTGTGCATCTGAGGCTGGCTTTAAATCTGGGGATGTTAAAAAAATAGAAATTGCGCTCGAAGAAATTTTAGTGAATGTGATTTCCTATGCCTACATTGATCAATCGGGAACAATTGAAGTGCTCGCGAGTTGGGAGCCTAAAAGCCATTTGAAATTCATTTTAAAGGATCGTGGCACGCCGTTTAATCCGCTGTTACATGAAGCAATTATTGACCCTGCTATTCCCATTGAGGAGCGGGTAGTTGGAGGTCTAGGTCTGGCATTGACCAAACAATTCATGGATACGCTGTCTTACAAGCGTGAAGGCAGCTATAACGTATTGACGCTTAGAAAAAATGTCGTGCTTTAAGACTTTGGGCTTAATATTTTCTTTACATAAGATTTAAAAAATAGGGCGTTGTCGTAGCCACTGTGACTGTCAACGCAATGGCTGCAGTCAATCATAGTCACGTTAAAGGGAAGCAAATCGGGATGTTTTGCTCCTTCTAGACCTAAAGACCGATCTCCTTCAACAATAGGAAACGCATAAGAGGCAACTTCGTCATTTTTGGAGTGAAAAACATACACATGTTTGCTGTTATGGGTGGCCTCATGGTAGGTTTGGTCCAGCTGCAGGGCAGTACTGCTGACTGCTGGTGCAGTTAAAAATAGATTACGGACAAGGGGTATAGCTGACAAGTTGAGCATTTCCAAAGTTAGTCTACAGCCCATGCTATGGGCCAAAATATCGACATTTTTTGATACAGCTTTGAGCTGGCTAATTGTTGCCAGTAAACGATAAGGTAATTCATCTAAAGTACGTCGCCTTGCATGGCGATATTCCCACCATTGGTTACCTCCCGGCCAAAGGTATCCGATAATTTGATCGTATTTCTTATGGAAGTGTTTGTGATAAATTGTAAATTGATCCAAAGAATAGGTGTAGGTCATATTAAAGCCGTGGGTGATCAATAAGAGGTTTTTTCCTCTAACACTGCTTAATAGATCTCTTACGGTTATACGTTGTGTGGGTCCAACGCGATTTAGATCGACAAGTTTTATTTGAGTATGCTCACTAATAGCATCGGAAAACTGAAAATTTTCTCTATCGCTAATAACTGGAATCCATGAGTTATTTGAAGCATACAAATTACAAGTAAATAAGAAGATCAATAAATAGCGCAACAAAACCTCCAACAAGATAAACTGGCATCAGTTTACATCAATAGAGGATTAGTTCGCAGTAGAAATGAAAGTGGTACGCCTTCAAAACAGCCATATTAGAAGCGTGGCGGAATGCATACACAAATGAGCTTAAAAGTTGGATTTTCCACTCGCCAGCATCGCTCAATTTTATGAAATTGAGCTACTTGGAGAACATCGGCCTGAAAAGTATCCAACTTTCGAATTCATCGGGGTATAGCAACTGGCTAATTATGGCCCATGCTGGAGATGACTGCTTCTGTATCCAAGACATCAGATAAATACGACTTCAGAACCTTGAGCACATATTTGGGTGTGTTGTAGATCCCTGTTGTGGAAAACACAATTTCAAGATTAGGTTTATCATCTGCGATTAAAGAGATTAAAGTCAGGGTTGTAGGGCTTCCGTTGATCATTTTCGGCACAATCCAGACTGCAAACTGGTGATTAAAAAGCGTGACCTTGTCCGATGTTTCTATCACGTGGAAATAATGGGGAAATTCTTCGCTGTCTTTGTCATTTTCAAACTGATCATACTCCAATACGCCAAGGTCGCTCAGAAGGGTTAAGTCTACATCAATGATGCCATCTGGAACGAACCTATGCAGATTAGTGATAAAACTCTCATATGCCTGGTCCAATTCAATGGGATTTAACATCCTCTTTCCTTGTAAATGGTGTTTTTGCTGGTTTAAGTCGAAAATTGGGTTCATCTTCGCAACTTACCAACAGTAATACTTTTTTTTAATAAAGCTAAACGTATTTTTTTGGGAAGTGTTTGGATTAAAAAAAATATAAACAATTTTATAAATTCTTTTACGTTCCTGATTTTAAGGGAGATAGAATTTCTGAAACTTTTAGTTTTTTTCAGAGGGTGATATGATGATGAACATGATCATGCAAATATTGAGTAGTATGCTTCTTCTTAGTGCGGTAGTTTATGCCAAACTGCCGGTACGCGTAGAGTCAAAAGCTGCCATTTTGATGAATGCCGATACCGGGGCTGTGCTCTATGAGAAAAATAAAGATCAAAGGGCCTATCCGGCTAGTATTACCAAGATTGCAACTGCGCTTTATGCCTTAAAGCACCTAGATGATTTAGATAAAGTCGTTTTATGTCCTTCCGAATGCCTGGTGCGCATTTCACCTAAGGTCAAGGAAGATCACCATTTTACCCATCCACCCCACTGGCTGGAATGGGATGGAACGAGCTATGGGGTGCGTAAAGGGGAAATACTGCCTTTAGATGCTCTATTTCACGGCATGATGCTCATATCGGGGAATGATGCCTCTAATGTGATAGCGCATCACATCGCCGGCAATGTTCAATCTTTTTCCCAACAAATGACAGCTTTCTGTAAAGAGTTGGGCTGCAAATCAACTGAATTCCGTAATCCTCATGGGCTGCATCACCCCGAACACTACACCACAGCACATGACATGGCCCTGATCACTCAAGAGGCCCTTAAAGATCCCCGTTTTCGAAAAATTGTCAGTACTCTTACCCACCAAAGACCCAATACGAACAAACAAAAAAGCAAAACCATCACCCAAGCGAATCGGTTGTTGAAAAAGATGACCAAATTCTACTATTCGAAAGCTTTTGGAATTAAAACCGGGTACCATAAACGCGCTGGCTACACTTTAGTTGCTGCTGCTGAACATCAAGGTAGGGTGCTCATTGCAGTGATTCTGGGTAGTCCAAATCCTGTCCAACGCTATCGTGATGCCATCGGACTTTTCGATGCAGCTTTTGCTGAAAAAAAACAAAAGCGTATTTTGTTTCGCGCTTCTGAAAATGTTTTTCGCCATACGGTTTCTGGAGCGCACAAATCGCTCATGGCAAAACTTGAAGATGATATTTACTTTGAGTACTACCCATCGGAAGAACCAGAGTTAAAAAGCTGTTTGCATTGGGACCTGCCAGCATTGCCCATTCATAAAGACGCAGTTGTTGGGGAGCTTATTGTAAGTGATGAGAGCGGCAAGCCACTAATTAAGGCAGCTCTGCATGCCAGCTCAGAAGTTGCACTGCGTCCACTTTGGGCGCTTTGGAATAACAAGCCTCTTAGATTTATTCTGTCTGCCCTGCTGACACTTATATGTGTTATCTTAGCGATTACTAAAATTCACACCAAAAAAACCATGCATTAGGCTTCCGATCGAGTTTGTCTTGTATTAGGTGGTCTGGCTCTAGGAGGTCTTGCAACAGGAGGCCTACTAGATTTCATCCATGAGTGTGCCCACATGTGCAAACCAAAAGCATGGGGTTTCATATAAGGCTTGGCCACGTCAAAATTGGCTTGATTATTCCGCCAAAATTTGGACCTGAGCGAACTGGGGAATGAGTAGAAATAAACGGTGGGATAAACGATGACGCCTTCTTTGGATTTACGCAAGAAATCGGTGATGGTACGCGTCATCAAGCGTGGACCTGTTTGTCCTACAATTGCGCTGACGCCATCAGTAAACTTTGTGATTTTCTTAATTTCCTGCAGGCAGTGCTGGATAATTGGGTGATTGGGAGCAGAAGCGATGATGCCATTATAGACTGTTCTTCCATCCATTGCTGAGTAAAAATCGCAGGTGTGGTGGAGAATATCATGCGGCTTTAAACAGAAAAAATCTGCGTCCACATAAAGGCCACCATAATAATTGAGTAGCTCGTAGCGAAAAATATCAGACCGTTGGCCCAAATTTGTGGCTTCAAAGATCTTTTCCCCGGTTACTAAGGGAAACGAGCCAATATCGTCATCCGCCCATAACTTGACAGTCCAGTCTGGGTGGTGTTCCTTCCAGGACTCGATAAATGGATCATATTTGCTGGGTAAAGACGAGCCAAACCAAATGATATGGATCAGCTTGGGAATCCTTGGTGACTCGCTCGGTGTAACCTTAGCAAAATGATTGAGATTATAGGCTTGGGCGAAGTCATCAGAATCTCTAAAGTTGTAATGCCTCGCGCGTGCGCCACAGGCCTGCTCAAATGTGAGAAATTCCTCCCCCACCAAACTACTAAAAAGAATGGTCAAAAACAGAATAAAACGTTTCATCATTGCAACTCCAAGTGTATGTCACTCAGCTGGAGGTAATTTAGAGTCTGTTCTTCACCAGAACTTCTCTAAAACCCCGAGTTGAGATTTGTAGCTTGCAAAGTTATCGTAAAGAACTTTTTTAGGCAAAGAGTTTATTATATAGTTTGGCGAATTCTTCCAGGGTCAGATTTTCAGCTCTAGCTGTAAGGTCAAGATTGAGATCTTGCATGACATTTTTGATTTCGGGATAGGTGTCTTTTAATGCGCTCTTGAGCATTTTACGCCTTTGCCGAAAAGCGCAGGCGACAAATTGCATATCTAAAGAGTATAGGGGCGGGTGAGGAATGAGTTGAATGGCTGCTGCCTCTATCTTGGGCTGGGGATGAAATGCTGATGAGGGGACTGTAAATAAGTATCTAGCAGCGCAAAGATTTTGAGTTTGCAGGGTAATAGGACTGTAGGCAGAAGTACTAGGCTGAGCAATGAGACTTTCGCCTACCTCTTTTTGTATCATAATAGTGATGCTATTGAAGGGGAGTTGTATCAATTTTATAATCAGAGGGGTGGCTATTTGAAAGGGCAGGTTGGCCACAACTTTGTTCGTAGGATGGCGGGTGTAGTCAAAAGTGAGCGCGTCTCCTTCAACGATTTCTAAATTAGGTGCTTTCAGTTTTTTAGCTAAATGAGGGTCAATTTCAATACCTAGAACATGGGCACCTTTTTTGAGTAATGCTTTGGTGATGGCGCCATAACCGGGCCCAATTTCGACGATGGTTTCGCCAGCTGCAACGCATGCAGCATCTACAAATGCATTTACCACCGCATCATCGACCAAAAAGTTTTGTGAAAGAGCTTTTTTTGGTTTCATTTCTGTCTGTAAAAATAGTGAAAACTTAGAAGCTCAATCACTGATTGAATTGGAAAGGCGTGATGTCTTGTGGAATGAGGGTGTCGACTTGCTGTTTAGTCATGTTGTACTGCTCACGCAATTTTTTGTAGTAATTCTCTGTGTGATACACAAAGCGCTCTTGCAAAAGTTGGTTTTTTATGCGCTCGGAGATAGCTTCAAATTCAGGCGGAACCACTTTTTCTTTATCTTTGAGGTGAAAAATGCGCCACACAGTACTGCCATCCACACGGCTTTTCTGTGGAATGGGATCGCTGTAAGAGTTTGGTTGCATGCATTCTAAAACCGCGCGATGCTGCTCGGATAGTTGAGGGCTCTCCAGGTCGAACTCCTCAGAAACGGTAATTTTTGGTAGCTCGGGTTCTTCTTTAAAACTCTCGCTGATATCTACGGCTGCCTGATTGAGATCTCCAATTTTCAATCCAGTAATTTTAGCGGCCTCGGATGAAATTCTTTTACATAGCTCCTCATTTTGTCCTCGGACCGATAGAACTTGGTAGGTCCATTTTTCAGTTGGAGGATTGGCTTGTACGAATGCAGCATAGGCGTCTTTTACCTTCTGGGGAGTGACTTCTTGAAGAGCTTTTTGGTGCACATTCATCCACATGACCCGTTCAACTACAATCTCGGTATGGACCAAGGTGCGTGCTTCTTCCAGGGATAAATCGATAGAGTGAAGCTTCTCCATAACATTAGGTCCATAGCGCTCTTCAACCTTTTCGCGCACATCGGCATCGCTCACCTTGATTTCTTTAGCTTCAGCTTCTAGGAGCATAAGCTCGCTGTTAATCATTTCATCGAGAGTAGAACGCCAATTGCCTGAATAAAATTGGTAGAGCATGGCTTTGTTGTTGATGGCATGTGGATAATTTTGATAAATGAAAGCATTCATCTTCTTCATGACGTCGATAACCGAAATAGTGCGACCGTTTACTTTGATCAGAGGACGATTATGAATGGCCATGCTCGGCTCATCAGCACATAACAACAAAGGAATAATTAACAGGGTTAGTAAAGCTTTTTTCATGCCCTTCAGTGTATCAAATTCTGCGAAAAGAAGCCATCCATTTCTCCCAGGGCTGGTAAAGACTGAAAG
Organism: Chlamydiales bacterium; assembly: GCA_024233455.1. GTDB lineage: Bacteria > Chlamydiota > Chlamydiia > Chlamydiales > JACKPQ01 > JACKPP01. The sequence goes on along the minus strand of JACKPP010000001.1, from coordinate 556,932 downwards.
GCAGGTGCTTGAGCTTTGAGATCATAGATTTTTTGAAAGTATGCGACTTGATCTTGATTTTCACAGGGTAAAATACTACATGTGGCGTAGACAATCGTTCCACCAGGTTTTAAAAATTGCAGCGCTTTGTCAAAAATTTCCCTCTGGGTGTGAATAAGCTGGTCAATCATGTCAGGGGTTATTTTCCACTTCATATCGGGATTACGCCGCAGCGTTCCCGTGCCAGAACAGGGAGCATCTACCAGCACCCAATCCATTTTATTGTGGTATTTTTTTAGCTTGTCACCATCTAAGATTTGGGCATTTTGCACCCCAGCGCGTTTTAACCTTTTTTTAGCTTCTGCAAGAGCATGTGGTCGGATATCATATAGGTATAACTGCCCGGCTCCTTCCAATCCGGGCGCGATAGCCAGGGTTTTCCCTCCGGCCCCGGCACAATAATCCAAAACGTGGTCACCTGGCTTGGCTCGTACATGGGTTGCAACGAGCTGGCTTGCTTCATCTTGGATTTCGAAAAACCCTTTTTTAAATTCCGGAGATGCAAAAAAATTAATCTTTTTGGGAAAAGTAAGACCTGTATCGGCATGCGTTGTTGGCACCGCTTGGGGAAAGGTATCAATAAGCGTTTGTCGCTGGGTTTTAAGCAAATTTACGCGGATGGTAGTGGGAGCGGCTGTATTTAGTGCCTGGCAAAGAGCTTGAACCTGTTCTGGGTAGGCATTGGCAAAAAGTGAGTAAAGAAATTTTGGAAAACTCACCTGCACATGCAAGGGAAAATGTGCAATATTTTCTCGAAAAGTGGGATAGGCCGCTAAGCGCTTTTCCCAGCTTGCCGGCTTTTCAATTTGGGCATCAATCAAACCTTTCCAGCGCATCATGGTATAAAGTGTCTCGCAAATCACCTTACGATCCTTAGATCCAACGGCTTTCGTTTCTCTAAAATAGCGGGCTAAATACGCATCAAGAGGCATGCGACTGGTCTCAAAGGACGTTAAAATTTTTAATAAATGGTGGTGACGAAAGCTATACATTGCTATAGTATAACTGAAGGAGAATTTTCTATGTGGCAAAGAATTTTGATCGTATTAGGGCGAGTATTATTGGCATATATTTTTATTATAGGCGCATTAGATAAAATCATTAATTGGTCGATGATGACTGAACAAGTATCAGCAGTTTTTGCAGATTGGAAAGCCTATTCAACTGGAATTGGATCATTAGAAACACTTTTTGGCATGCTAGAGCCCATCTCAACATTTCTTTTGGTAGTAGCAATCGCCTTAGAGCTCATCGGAGGCATTTCAGTCCTGATTGGATTTCGTCCCAAGGCAGGAGCCATTTGCTTAATACTTTTTTTAATTCCCACGACCATCCTTTTTCACCACTTTTGGTTCTTGGAAGGGGAGCCAAGACAAACTGAAATGATTAATTTCATGAAAAATTGCTCTATTTTGGGTGGTTTAATGATCCTTTGGGCCGCAACTTCGCTTCAAAGGAAGCTGAAGACTCTATGATAGCTTATCTCCTCATGCTTGCAGGAGGGGGGTGCATCTTGTTTTGCGAGCCTATTGCCGCAGCAGTTGGCTATGCTCTCTTTTGGCTAGGGCTTAAGCGCTGCCCAAGATACACCTTTTGGAAAGCACTTGTATTCGGGGTCCTGATCCAAGCAGTTCAACTTTTTTGGCTGGCCAGCCCAGAATACCATGGGCTTTTCATCATTGTGGCATACCTTCTTATCTGCTTGATTATGGGGTTGATGTGGGCAGCATTCTCCCTACTTGTACAAAAAGAGTCCTTCTCTCCCATCGCTCTTGCCTCTCTTTGGACATTGATTGAGTGGAGCCGCCTTCACTTGTTTTGCGGTTATGCTTGGAATCATGCTGGAATACATCTTGGGAGCACCCTCTGGGGAAGACAAATTGCTTCGATTTCGGGGGTCCTAGGACTTACATTTATCGTGATTCTAACAAATATTTTATTTTTAAAACACAAACGCATTTGGGCTGTTCTAGCTGTGGTCCCTTACCTTTTCGGCCTTATGCATCTTCGTTATCACGAAGAAAGGATGCAAAATGCCCCGATTGGGCGGGCGGTGCTAATTCAAACTGGTCTTTTACCAGAGCAAAAAGCGCCCATGCCGGGAAAAATGGGAGCATTTATCCACCCGTTGCATCAGTGGAAGCGCGTCATCCATCATATTGCCGATGCCGATTGGATTGTGCTGCCAGAAGCAGCATTTCCTTTTGGTGCCAGGACTCCGCTTTTCACTCAAAAGCAAATTGAAACGCTATTCATTGATCCACCAAAAAAGCAATCAAAATGGAGCCATCTAGACATTGCCAAAAATATTGCGCATATGACAGGTGCAGAAGTGGTGATTGGTTTAGATGATTATGATGAACAAGGTAATTATAACAGTGCATTTCACATATCGCCAAATGGATCAATCACCAAGTGGGATAAAAAAAAGCTACTTCCGATTGCCGAATGTCTCCCATTTGCTTGGCTCAAACCTTTTGCTGCTCGTTATGGAATCCAAGATTTTTTTACATCTGGGAAAGACACTCCCATTACTGGAAATAAAGTTCCTCTAAGTGCGTCGGTTTGTTATGATGAATGCTTCAGTCACAGCGTAAGATGTCCCGGTGCAAAAATGCACGTCAATGTCACCAATGATGGATGGTATCCAGGCACAAAGCTGAGCCGCATTCACTTTGAACATGGACGTTTACGCGCAATAGAAAATGGCATTTGTCTTTTGCGTGCCTGCAATACGGGGATTACCGCGGGAATCGATAGTTTAGGGCGTACCATTTCTAAACTAGACTCAGAAGAATTTGGTAGCCTTTGCATTGATATTCCGCTTTACAGCTATTCAACGCCGTTTGCACGCTATGGTCACCTTCCTCTGATTATTTTATGCTTTTTAAGCGTTGGGTTAGGAGTTGTTTTAAGGCAAAAACCCTATTTACAAAGCATAAAAAGACGCGTTGTCAGTGGCTAAACTTTCTTTAGCATTGATCAAAAAAAAGCAGTTAAGCTACAGTCGGGGCTGATAACTGATTTTACAAGCAACGGTGTATTTAGATGCGCCAGTGCCAAGAATAGGACTTTAGCAAGCAGATAAATGTCTATCGGTTCATCAGTGTAAACAAATATTGGAGGTCTGGGTGTCGTTTTTTCGCGAAATGTCTTCGTCGCGCGACAAGCAGCGAACGTTAAAAAAAGAAAGTTCCATGTCTGGAACGGGGCTTTTTACAGGTTCCAAAGTGCACATGCGCTTTTGTCCGGCCCCAGAAAATACGGGCATCGTTTTTAAGCGAACGGACCTAAGTGGCGCTCCAACGTGTCCTGCTTTTGTAGACCACGTGATCGATACGCCCAGATGCACGATACTTGGTAACGGTGCATGCACTATCCAGTCAGTAGAACACGTTTTAGCTGCAATTGCTGGCTACGGGATTGACAATCTAATTATCGAGTTGCATGGTCCAGAGATCCCCATTGGTGATGGTAGTGCTGTCCCATTTATTCAGATGATAGAAGATGCTGGAATTGCATTCTTGAGCAGCAAGAAGAAGTGGCACCGCATCACTTCTCCCATCTACTGGACCCAAGGGGATGTGCATCTAGTGGCGCTGCCCTACGATGGTTTTAGAGTCAGCTATACCTTAAATTACCCCAATTCAAAACTCTTGCGCTCACAATTTTATACTTTTATCCAAAGCGAAGAAGCTTTCAAAAAAGAAATCGCCAAGTGCCGGACGTTTTCTCTATACGAAGAGATCGTTCCGTTGATTGAAAAGAGTCAAATAAAAGGCGGTTCACTAGAAAATGCTCTCGTCATCAAAGATGATGCGATATTAAACCCCGAAGGTGCCTATTTTTACGATGAAATGGCCAGACACAAGGTGCTTGATCTTATCGGTGACTTATCTTTAACTGGCATGTTAATTAACGCCCATGTGATTGCGCTGCGTTCGGGCCACGCATCGAATGCGGCTTTTGCCAAAGAAATTGTGAATTATTTTAAAGTGGGAGTATGTGCGTGAAAAATGATGTCAATTCTCAAAACATCGTTATTAATCACGAAGAGATTACGCATATTCTGCCTCACCGCTACCCATTCTTACTTGTTGACCGCATTGTCCATTTAGACTTAGATGAAAACTATATTGTTGGACAAAAAAACCTCACCTGGAACGAGCAGTTTTTCCAAGGGCACTTTCCTGGGACGCCTATTATGCCTGGTGTCTTGATTTTAGAAGCTCTGGCTCAAACGGGGGGGATATTAACACATAAAAAAGGGTTCAGTACAAGTATTTCAGTGCTATTGAGTATCAAAAATTCAAAATTTCGAAAAACTGTGACCCCGGGTGATATTCTCCATCTCCACGTTTGGTGTCAGCATGTAAGTTCAAAAGGCGGGAGAGTTCAAGGCAAAGCAATGGTTGGAGACAGACTGGCTGCCGAAGCTGAAATTGGATTTGCATTTGTAGACAAGGAGCAATTAAGTTGATGAAACAAACCGACATCCATGTCACAGCAGTTGTTGAAGAAGGCGCTCAGATTGGCCGAGGTGTCACCATTGAACCTTATGCAATTATCAAGAAAAATGTCATCCTAGAAGACCTAGTCACCGTAAAATCACATGCCTATGTTGATGGCCACACGACTGTTGGCAAAGGCACCGTTATCTACCCATTTGCAAGTGTCGGCTCTAAAACGCAAGACCGCAAATTCAAAGGTGAAAAAACCTACGTCAAAATTGGACAAAACTGTGAAATCCGGGAATACGTCACCATCAACTCCTCTTGTGGAGAAGAATCATCTGTCATCATAGGTGATGATTGTCTCTTCATGGCATACTGCCACGTTGCGCACCACTGTGAAATTGGCAACCATGTCACCATGGCTAATGCCAGCATGTTAGCTGGTCATGTTGTCATTGAAGATTCGGTTACAGTAGGGGGTATGACTGCAGTACATCAATTCTGCCGGCTAGGGGCCCACTCTATGATTGGCGGGCAAAGTGGAATTGTGCGTGACATTCCTCCCTACACGGTAGGTTTCGGAAGTCGGCTTTACCGCATCGGAGGACTTAACCTGATTGGTTTAAGAAGACGTAAATTTTCTCGTGAGGATATTGCTTCTTTGAATGAAGCCTATAAGATCACCTATAGGTCAGGACTTTCGTTGAACGAAGCCTTGGAGAAAATTGAGAAAGAAATCGAACCTAACCCGTGTATCATCCACTGGCTTCAATTTGCTAGAAGCTCCAAGAGGGGGCTGTCTGGCTTAGGTTTAGACGAATCTTCACTAGATGAGCTTGAAAAGCCACAAGACCTCATTCAAATATAATGCGCGTTGTCTTTTTTGGGACTCCCACATACGCCGAGCACATTCTGAGCTATCTGATCGACAGCAAAATCGAAATCGTTGCCATTGTTACCCGTCCCGATAAACCTAAAGGTAGAGCGCGGAAAATGCAATCTCCACCGGTCAAACTACTTGCTCAAAAACTCTTGCCGAACGTTCCCATTTTTCAGCCCTCAAAGGCATCCACGCCTGAATTTACCCAAACGCTGCAAGAAATAAAAGCAGATCTCTTCGTAGTAGTAGCCTATGGTGAAATCATCAAGCAATTCTTGCTGGACATTCCGCCGCTGGGATGTATCAACGTGCACTTTAGTTTATTGCCTAGATGGCGTGGGGCAGCGCCTATGCAACACGCTTTGCTAGCAGGCGATAAAGAAACCGGGGTCTCCATCATCAGGATGGTGCTAGCAATGGATGCAGGTGACATTCTCGGTCAAGAAAAAATAGCGATTCCAGAAAGCATGACTTGTGGGGAGCTTGCTCAAAAGCTCTGTCAAATTGCCGGTCCCTTGCTAGTCCAAGTTATCAAAGAGTTGAAAGACAACAAAACGCATCCTGTTCAGCAAGACCCTCGATTCATTACCATGGCGCCTAAAATCACTCCTGAAAGTGCCCGTATTGATTGGGATCAAAATGCTGCCGACATTCACAACAAGATTAGAGCGCTCAATCCCCATCCAGGAGCCTGGTGTGAAGTTGAGGTAGGTGGACAAATTAAGCGCCTCAAGATTTTACGCTCTGAAATCCATCTGGCCAATCTAAACCAATACTCTAAAGAAGGGTGGTTTAAAGCATGTGGACATGGAACTCTAAAACTTCTTGAAGTGCAGCTTGAAGGAAAACGCGCCATGTCAACTAAAGAATTTATTTCCGGTGTTAGCCAAATAAAATTTATAAACTAACGGCTCTTTACAATAATTTAATTTTAGTATATACTAATTGCATATGGATGAACTGTTACCTATAGCTTCTGGAAATATGCAAAAATGGTTGGAAATTCCCAAGCATTGTGCCACTGATATGGCAGACGTTGTATTTGATACTGGCATTGTGGCTTGCAGTTGGTTTGAAAAGCTCGATCCTGTCCGATTTAGCATCGTTTCGGCCACCTGTGATTTGACCAAAGCAAAAGAGATACTAGGCCACGGCAGCAATCTTACGCATGTATTGGCCATTCCAGGTCGCGTCCTTAACGTTTTTAAAGCCGAAAACGGCCTAGAGATGACCCAGGCGCTCCTCGGATTCATTCGCAGCACTTCTTCAGTTGCGGCATTCCTATGTGATTCAGCGGTTATTGTATCGCCTAAAGGAGGATGCATTGCTGGGAAGATTAAATATACCACTTGGTCCCTTTCGGGAGCCATCACCGTTGGTGAAAAACTCTACGCTTTGTACAATCCTACCGAAGAACAGGAAAAATACGGAAAAATAATTTCAACCTTAGATCTTGTCAAATCCATAGCCTTTTTATCTCTTGGACTACTGCGCTTATTTAACCATTCCAAACTGAAGCGTTGTATTTTGCCTACCAGCACCTTGCTATTACTTTTGGTCTCAGTGGTTTATTTATCCAAAAAAATACTTGATGCATGCGACGCAAATTCGAAAAATACACCTAAATAAAAGTAGCTTCTAAATGCAGCATACAGTATAATAACCCCTTAGCAATTTAAAATTTAACTTTTGGAGTTACCCCGCCATGTCATATGTCACATCAGCAGCTGTATCTACGATGCGAGCATTCACCAGTGAACTCGGAGTCGTTGGCCGCTTTCTGCCTACAAAATCGGGCATGAAAACCCTCCAATGCGGCATCATCAACTGGCGCACCTATGAAGGAAAAAACGGTAAAAATGTTGGCTCGCTCGACAAAACCCTAAGTGGAATAGATTTTGGAAGTCGCTTCTTTGAAACGATTATGGACAGTACTGAGGTATTAAATCGCATACAAAAAGTGGCAGGGCATATCATACTCATCATTTCGGGAGAAGAGAGCGTTACTGCATTGATCTTTGATGGAATAGACTTGGGAGTTACCTCTGTCAGTGCTATCAGGGGGATTGTTAAAAAAGAGGGCGCAGAGGGCTGGGGAGTTTTCTCGGTTAGTAAAGAACAATACATGGCATGGACTTTTGCCAAAATGTTTACCTCGGCAATATTTAAGGGGTATGTAGCTTTTGGTAAGCGCAATACGGCCATGGATCCAGTCAAGCGTGCGCGTGATATTCTGATTGTCATCATGTTGACCCAATGTGCCGTAACTGCTTTTTTTGATTTCTACCGACAAAAAGACACGAATTTTAAAACAGAAAAAGATGAATACAGTGAAAATTGGAAAGGCGGTTTCAGCCGTTTATTCTTCTACTCAGATCCAGTTGAGCCGATTGATCCAGAATCTATTGTAAGATACTTTGCTTGGGTAGAAAAATATTTATGCAATTCGTTAATAAAACGATACGTAGGCGTTGGTATCGCGCTCACCTCGTTTGGAGCTTTGCGGAATGACTGCATGGCAGCTTCTGCTGCATAAAGAGCTTGCAAAGAAATCCTGTTAAATACTAACCTCTTGTCTTAAGCTTTCAAGGCAAGGGGTTTATTTTATGGTCAAAATCAATGTCAACTATGACGCAGCTCAGGGGCACTATGTTCCCAACCGGGATGACAAATTGGGGTGTTTATCGAAGCCTCTCGGCATTTATTCCGATATACCGGGTTGGGTTGTTTCTGAGACCTTTTCAACGGTTGTCGATGCCATTTGCAAGGTAAGCGAATCGCTCAATTATAGCTCCGGTCTTCAAGGCGTATGCAATCCAAGTAAGCTCACTAAAGGCTTAGAAACAGTCAGTCTGGGCGGTGAGCTGATCTATGCTGTCATTTCGACGCCAAAAGAGGTTCTATCAGGGGTGCACGACCTCTGGTATGGCTCTGGAAACGAAAGGATTGATGCTGTCGCCTCTTTGCTTGGAGAAGTATCGAATTTTTGTGGAGCGGTAAAGTTTTTTCATCAGATCGAAGCGGTCAATATGACTCGCCTAGTGGTCGGTGTCGAAATCGTCAAGTACAGCACGGGCTTATTAGCGTGCGCTATAAAAATCTATTCGGCGTGGAACAAAAATGCGCAGTCTGCAAGCAGCCCTGATTCAAAAGAAATGCATCAAGCAAGGATCACGGCAAGAAGGTGTAGCTATCTCTCAAATGGATCCTTGGGAATGCTATTTGGGGCGCTACTTGTAAGTAAACGCGTTCAAATTACTCCTTACATCATTATAGGTTTAGGATTAATGACCAGCGCTACGTTTGTTGCAACGCATATTACCACGGCACAAGCAGACCATGCGGAAGAAGAATACGCAGCTAGGAACATCTCGCCTGCGGCATAGAGAATGGCTAATCATCACGCTGGTGATTGGATCGATAGCGACTATATTTATCGTTAATCGATTGATTATGATGGATTTAAGATATTAGGAGCTTTGTGCTCCACGAGAAAAAGAAATAAAGAGGTTGTGCGAAAAATAGATCCTTTGGTAGGCTGTTCGCTTAGCTGGTAGTAGCTTTGCATGACATTTGCGAGTGCCAGAACAAAAACGTTTAAGAAAAATTAGAGAAAGATCATGACTAAACAGCTATTTGGTACAAAACAGGGAATGACCACCTTCTTTGATGAGAAGGGTAACCTTGTTGTGTGCACTCTGATCACTGTCGATAAACACATTGCTGTCCAAGTGAAGACAGAAGATGGTAAAGATGGTTACAGCGCTATTCAATACGGAGCTAGGACACAAAAACCTAAGCACACGACCAAACCACTAGCTGGCCATTTTAAAAAGGCTGGAGTAGAACCTCGTAAAAAATTATTTGAAGTTCGCTTTAAAGGTGATGCGCCTCATCAAGTGGGAGATGAAGTGGGACTAGAGCTTTTCGAAGGCTTAACCCATGTAGACGTGATAGGCAAATCAAAAGGCAAAGGCTTTCAAGGCGTCATCAAGCGTTACGGCTTCAAAGGGGGGCCGGCAGCTCACGGATCTAAATTCCATAGATCTGGAGGATCGACAGGCTGTCGTTCGACGCCAGGTCGCTGCTTACCAGGGACCAAAAAACCGGGACATATGGGTAACGAGCAAGTTACGGTCCAAAGTTTGAAAGTCATTAAATGCGATGCGGAAAAGGGTGTGCTTCTTGTAAAAGGCGCCGTTCCTGGAGCCAAAGGCTCTGCTGTCTATGTATGCGAAGCAATAAAGAAGGTGAAATAAACGTGGCAAACTTAAAAAAATACGACCTATCTGGAAATGAGATTGGCCAACTAGAGATTAGTGACAATTTACTGAGCGGCAATCCTCATCGTCAAATGATCAAAGATTACTTAGTCGCTCTTATGAATAATCAGCGCCAATGGTCAGCCAATACCAAAGGGCGTTCAGAAGTAAATGCAACCTCGAAAAAGCCGCACCCTCAAAAAGGAACAGGGCGTGCGCGTCAAGGATGTCTTGCCGCTCCCCAGTATCGTGGTGGTGGCGTGGTATTTGGACCAAAGCCGAAGTCACTGTCTGTTAGGACGCGTATCAACATCAAAGAAAAACGTGCAGCTATACGCTTTCTGCTAGCCGAAAAAATCAAGGCAGGCCATTTAAGCATTCTCGATCCTAAAGGACTGGAAAGTCCAAAGACCAAAACAATCGCTAAATTTCTAGAGATGCGTGAGCTTGTAAAAGGGCGTATCCTCTTTTTAGGTCAAATGGGCGAAGCTGAGCAAGTCATCATCAAAAGCGTAAGTAACATCCCTAAAGCCTATTTTGGGAAAGCAGCGAGCACAAACGGCTATGACATTGTCAACAGCGGCCATATCGTTGTCATGGAATCAGCAATCGATGATTTGATAAAAGTTTTAGGAGAAATGCAAAATGAAGCTGAGTAAAAGCCCTTACACCGTGATTAAAGAGCGTTATGTGACTGAAAAAGCACAAATGCTACAAAGTCTACACACATCAGAAAGCAATAAAAGTTTGGCTAAGTGTGACAAGCCCAAATACGTATTCATCGTTGATAGTAACGCAAATAAAGCTGAAATTAAAAACGCAATTGAAGAGATTTACGCCCAAAAGAAAGTTTCGGTCAAAGCTGTTAACACAGTCACAATACCAGCGAAAAAACGTAGAATGCGAGGCCGTATTGGATATAAATCTGCATTCAAAAAAGCGATTATTACACTGAAGCCTGGCGATAGCCTCGATTAATGGAGAATAAGAAAAAATGGCAATGAAAAGATTTCGACCCGTAACTCCTGGTCAACGCAATTTAGTGCTTTCAAAAAACGAAGCACTTACGCGCAAAGAAGGCTTAAGGCAAACCGTTGAGCCTTGCAAACAACTTTTAGAATCGAAAAAACGCACCAACGGTCGCAACCACCACGGGCATATCACTTGCCGACACAGAGGTGGGGGGCACAAACGTTTTTATCGTATCATCGATTTTGCGCGTGACAAAGAGGGAGTCAAAGCTAAAGTGGCTTCGATCGAGTACGATCCTAACCGCACGGCCTTCATCGCTCTTTTGCACTACATTGACGGTGAGAAACGTTACATTATTGCTCCAGAGGGACTAAAAGTTGGCACGTACATCCAATCGGGATCAAATGCGGAATTCGAAGATGGCAACAGCATGAGACTTAAAGACATGCCGCTAGGTTCTACTATCCATAATATCGAACTCTATCCGGGTAGAGGTGCAAAATTGATTCGCTCCGCTGGGCTTTCTGCTCAACTTATGGCGCGTGCTGGTGGATATGCTACGGTTAAGATGCCGTCCGGTGAAGTGCGTTTGATCAACGATCAGTGCAGAGCAACATTTGGAACGGTGTCTAATGCAGAACACTCGCTACGCGTAGAGGGTAAAGCTGGTAGAACACGTTGGAAAGGTTTTCGCCCTACAGTCCGTGGTACAGCCATGAACCCTGTCGATCACCCTCATGGTGGTGGAGAAGGAAAGCACAACGGTTACATCCCCCAAACACCATGGGGATTACAAACTAAAGGTAAGCGCACACGCGCTAAAAACAAAACCACGAATAAGTGGATTGTAAAACGCAGCAAGAAGAAATAATTTATGAGTAGATCACTAAGAAAAGGTCCATTTGTTGATAACTGCCTCATCAAAAAACTTAAAAAGATGAATGATGAGGGAAGAAAAGAAGTTGTTAAAACATGGTCGAGACGGTCGATGATAATTCCTGAAATGATAGGGCATTCATTTGACGTGCATAATGGCAAAAAATTTATTACGGTATTCGTCTCTGAGAATATGGTGGGACACAGACTTGGAGAATTTTCTCCTACCCGTCAATTCAAGGGCCATCCGGTTAAGAAATAGGAAACAAGTTCATGAATCAAGGAAAAGCGATTACTAAATACGTGCGCATTGCCCCGAGAAAAGCCCGCTTAGCTGCTGGACTAATACGTGGAAAAAATGCTCTGCAGGCAATGACTGAGCTCACATTTTGCAATCTGAAAGCTGGTCATCACATGAAAAAAACACTGATGAGCGCCATTGCTAACGCCGAGACTAAGCATGGCGTAGCAAGAGAGAAGCTCGTTGTTACTGAAGTTAGGGTCGATGAAGGGCCGACTTTAAAACGAGCTAAAACCAGATCGCGCGGCAGTCGAGTACCGATTATGAAACGCATGAGCCATCTTGTCGTAGCTGTGGCACCGAAGGAGAATAGTTAATTATGGGACAAAAGACATCGCCAAAAGGATTTAGGCTCAGGATTCGTAAAGATTGGTTTTCTGTTTGGTTTGCCAGCAAACAGCAATATGGAAAACTAATCGCTGAAGACGAAAAACTACGTGCTTACTTAATGAAAAAGCCGTGTTGTTCAGGTGCATCAAACATCATCATCAAGCGGATGAGCGATAAAATTGAGGTGACCATACACACGTCTAGACCAGGTTTGGTCATTGGCAAGAAAGGTTCGGAAATCGACGTATTAAAAAATGAGCTAAAAGCCCTGACTGGCAAAGAAGTTTGGGTAGAAGTTGCTGAAATCAAACGTCCGGATCTAGATGCACTATTAGTGGGAGAAGGCATCGCTAAACAACTAGAAAGACGAATTTCATTCCGACGAGCGATGAAAAAAGCACTTCAATCCACCATGGATGCTGGAGCTGCTGGAATTAAAGTGCAAGTCTCAGGTCGTATTGGCGGTGCTGAGATAGCGCGGACTGAATGGTATAAAGAAGGAAGTGTCCCACTTCACACAATGCGAGCTGATATTGATTACGCCACGGCTCGCGCTGAGACAACTTACGGCTCTTTAGGAGTTAAAGTATGGATCAATCGCGGCGAAAAAACGGCTGGACGATAAGGAGTATGAAAAATGGCACTATTGCCCTCGAAAACTAAATACCGAAAATGCCAAAAAGGAAACCTTAAAGGCAAAAGTAAAGCAGGAAATTTCGTCGAATTTGGCGATTACGGAATGCAAGCATTAGATCGTGGATGGATTACTGGCAGACAAATAGAAGCTTGTCGTGTAGCGATTAATCGTTACTTTCAAAGACGTGGTAAAACATGGATTTGCATTTTCCCTGACAAGCCGATTAGTAAAAAGCCAGCTGAAACCAGAATGGGTAAAGGTAAAGGATCTCCTGATCAATGGGTAGCATCGGTAAAACCCGGTCGAGTTCTCTTTGAAGTAGGTAATGTATCCCGCGAAGATGCACAAAGTGCATTAAGGCGTGCGGCGGCTAAACTGCCGATACGCACACGATTTGTAGATAGAATGGAGCGCGTAAATTAATGGATATAAAAGAACTGCGAAATCAAAGCATAGAAGAGCTTCAAGTAAGAGCTGAAGAAATCAACAAAGAACTATTTGAGCTTAGATCTAAACTCGCTTTAGAGAAGAAACTCGATAAGCCGCATCTTATTAAGATGAATAAAAGGACAAAGGCGCGCATCCTAACAGTACTTCAAGAAAAAAAGGCAGGCTAAGTAAATGGACAGAAAAAATACACGAAAAATCCGAGAAGGTGTCGTCCAAAGTAACAAAATGGACAAGACGGTCACTGTGCGCGTAGAAAGACGCATGCCGCACCCACGTCTTGGAAAAGTCATTACACTTAGCAAGAAATACTACGCTCATACCGAAGAAAAAATTGAAGTTGGAAAGCGCGTAAAAATACAAGAAACAAGACCACTTTCCAAGCTCAAGCGCTGGCGAGTTGTGGAAGTAGCGTAAAGGAAACACACAATGTTACAACAAGAAAGCCAATTACAAGTTGCAGACAATAGCGGCGCAAAGCGCGTTAAATGTATCAAAGTGCTGCGCGGTTCAAAACGTCGATATGCCAGAGTGGGCGATGTGATTGTATGCTCGGTTAAAGATGCAGAGCCCAAAGGTGGCGTAAAAAAAGGTGATGTTGTTAAAGCGGTTATCGTCAGACAAAAATACTATATCAAACGTGCCGATGGGACGCATTTGCGTTTTTACGACAACAGTTGTGTCATCATTGATGACAAACAAAATCCTAAAGGCACACGCATTTTTGGCCCTGTAGCCAGAGAAGTGCGTGATCATGGATTCATTAAAATTAGCTCACTAGCGCCGGAGGTTGTTTAATCATGGCTCAGAAATGGATTAAAGAAGGTGACAACGTTAAAGTTATCACCGGTAACGATAACGGCCAAATTGGAAAAGTACTTGCTAAGTCTAAAACGAACATCGTCGTTCAGGGCGTCAACGTTAGAAAAAAACACGTAAAGAAGCAAAACCAACAATCTGGTGGAGAAATTATTAGTATCGAAAGACCTATACACATCTCGAATGTGACTCTTTGTGATACCGATGGTAATCGAATCAAGCTTAAGACAAAAATTGATGGAACAAAAAAAGAACTCGTCTACGTAAAAGACGGGAAAGAAACCGTCTACCGAACATTGAGGAAGTAGTCATGTCAAGACTTAAGAAGAAATATAACGACGAAGTTAAAAAGACTTTGATGGAAAAGTTTAATTATAAAAATGTGATGCTAGTGCCTCAACTAAATAAAGTTGTAATTAGTATGGGACTTGCAGAAGCATCAAAAGATAAAAATTCTATGCAAGACTGCTTTAATGAACTCATGTTGATATCTGGACAAAAACCTGTATTCAGAAAATCAAAAAAAGCTGTCTCCAACTTTAAGTTGCGTGAAGACCAAAATATTGGACTGAAGGTAACACTGAGGGGAAAGCGTATGTACGATTTTGTTGATCGTTTTGTCAACATCATAGCACCACGCATTCGTGACTTTAGGGGTTTTAAAACTGGACTAGATGGACGTGGATCCTATTCCCTAGGTCTAGAAGATCAGCAGATGTTTCCAGAAATTAATTTAGACACTGTCAAACGTTCTCAAGGGATGAATATTGCATTTGTAACAACAGCTCAAAATGACACTGAAGGGTTTGCTCTTTTAAAAGAGTTAGGCATGCCATTTAAAAAAGAGGGAGAATAACACCATGACCGACACAATTGCCGACATGTTAACCAGAATACGCAACGCTCTAATGGCCGAGCACCGTTATGTCGATATCCCATTTAGCAAAATGAAAAAACAAATTGCGCATGTTCTTAAAGAGAAAGGCATGATCATCAATTTTCTTGCTGATGAAAGCGGTCGTACATTAAGGATCTTTTTAAAGTACAACCTGAGAAATCCAATTATTCACGGTCTCAAGCGTATTTCCAAACCTGGCAGACGCGTTTATGTTGGAAAAGATGCTATTCCATACGTTTTAGATGGATTAGGTTTTGCTATTGTTTCTACCTCCTCCGGAATTCTCGATGGAGAAACAGCACGCAAACAAGGATTTGGCGGCGAAGTACTGTGCAGTATTTGGTAATAGGAGAAAAATAAAAAATGTCACGATTAGCAAAAAAACCGATTCTAATACCTCAGGGAACTGAAGTTGTAATTGAAAAAGACAAAGTTACTGTAAAAGGACCGCGAGGACAACTCGTTCAGCAGTTTCCTATAGGAATTATCCTTAAGCAAGAAGATAATCACTTGTGGGTGTCACTCAATGAAAAGTGCAAAGTTGCCAAACCGTTTTTGGGTCTTTACAGATCACTGATAGGCAACATGGTTATTGGTGTAAGTCAAGGGTTTGAAAAGCGATTGCAACTAATTGGTGTAGGTTACAGAGCGGCGGTAAAAGGCCAGGCAGTAGACTTGCAGATTGGTTTTTCGCATCCTACAGAGATCAAAATTCCTGAAGGAGTCAACGTCAAAATTGATAAAAGCACACTCATTATCATAGATGGAGCCGACAAAAGATTGGTGGGACAATTCGCAGCGGACGTGCGGGCAAAGCGTCCACCTGAGCCCTATAAAGGCAAAGGTATCCGATACATAGATGAATATGTACGTAAGAAAGCCGGTAAATCAGCAAAAGGAGCATAATTTATATGCATAGCGAAGTAAAACAACGCGTAATAAAAAAACAAAAACGGACATTGCGCGTAAGAAAACATCTACGTGGAACTGCAGAAAAACCGCGCCTTTGTGTCTTTAAAAGCAATGCGCATATTTCAGTGCAACTTATTGATGACGATAAAGGCATCACCTTAGTTGGACTTGGTAGCTATACCAAAGAAATACGTAGTGCCAATCAAGGCAAACCTAAAAAAGAGCTCGCGGCCAATATCGGCCATATGATTGGTGCTAAGATTAAAGAGCACAATATTGGCCAGATCGTATTTGATCGCGGACCAAATAAATATCACGGCGTAATTGCAGCACTGGCTGACGCTGTAAGAGAAGCTGGAATCAAGTTCTAAACTAAAGAAGAGAAAGATGACTGAACCTAAAAAAAGAGAAAGAAAAGAAAAACGCGAAGAGCCTAAATCTGATTTAGAGGAAAAGGTTCTATACATTAATCGCTGTTCTAAAGTGGTTAAAGGTGGGCGCAAATTCAGTTTTTCAGCGCTGATCCTGGTAGGAGATGGCAAAGGAAAAATTGGCGTTGGTTTTGCCAAAGCCAATGAAGTAGCCGATGCAATCCGTAAAGGTTCTGAGAGCGCTAGAAAAAACCTGTTTTCATTTGTGATGGAAGGCGAATCAATTCCTCATGAAGTTACGGTCAAGTGGGACGGCGCCTGCATCATGTTAAAACCTGCGCCTGCTGGTACTGGTGTAATTGCTGGTTCACAAGTGCGTGCAGTTTTAGAAGCGGGTGGCGTTAGAGATGTTGTTGCAAAAAGTATCGGATGTAACAACCCAAAAAACCAAGTCAATGCCACAGTTAGGGCATTGCAAGCATTACGAAATCGAAAAGAGACACTAGAACTTAGAGGAGCAGATGTTTAATCTACATACGCTAAAAAACAGCTCGAAATTTACCACCAGACGTAAGCGCGTTGGACGCGGAATAGGTTCTGGTCATGGAAAAACATCTTGCCGTGGTCACAAAGGGGACAAATCTAGATCGGGTTACAAACGTCGTTTAGGAAAAGAAGGTGGTCAATTACCTCTATACCGTAAACTTCCTACCCGTGGATTTGCAAGAGCACGTTTTCAGAAAGAAGTGGTCTCAATTAATCTATCAAGGATTGAAGAACTCTATCAAGATGGAGAGACTGTAAACCATGCAACGCTCATTGTCAAAGGTCTAGCACCTAGACAGGCGCCAGGCGGAATTAAAATTCTAGGCCAGGGTGAGCTTACCAAAAAAGTCCTCATAGAGGCCCACGCCTTCTCAAAAGGTGCCCTTGCTAAGCTCGAAAAGAGCCCTGCGGAAATTAAGACTCCAGCTAAAGGATAGTCTCCATGATCGGAACCCTGCGGAAAATATTTTCGATTCCCGACTTGAAACAAAAAATATTGTTCACATTGATGATGTTGGCCCTGTGCCGTTTGGGCCGTTTTATACCGGTTCCTGGCATCAATGCAGAAGAAGCTCTAAAAGTCTTTCAATCGGCGACTGGAGGAGGCCAAAACCTCTTTCAACTTATGGATGTATTTTCTGGCGGTGCTTTCGCTCAAATGACCATTTTTGCACTATCTGTTATGCCATACATCTCTGCATCGATAGTGATGCAGCTATTTATGGCGCTTGCACCCGGCTTTCAACGTGAAATACGTGAAAATCCCGATGCTGGCAGAAAGAAAATGACGAAGTGGACGCGTCTTCTGACCGTCGGTTTGGCCATGTTCCAATCGGCTCTAGTAGCCAAAGCGGTCATGGGCTTTAATTATGCCAATCCCGGTATCATTGCCGCAGAGATTAGTGACACCACTCTAATGGGCTTTCCTTGGCTATTCTATCTGATCGTTATTGCTACGATGACCACTGGAACCGTTTTTCTTATGTGGATTGGAGAGCAAATTTCTGAAAAGGGGATAGGGAACGGGATTAGCCTTATCATCACAATAGGTATCTTGTCATCACTGCCCTCAACTATTGGGGCTATTGTACGTGGTTTGAACCTAGAGTCACAAGATGCAGGACAGCTCACCTTTGCTACGCTTGTGGTATTAGCAGCTATATTCATATTTATCATTGTCGGCACCATTCTTGTAACTCAAGCTCAGCGAAAAATCCCCTTGCAATACGCTCGTCGCGTTGTTGGAAGACGTGAAGTACAGGGCGGAGGCAGTGCATTTATCCCCCTCAAACTCAACTATGCCGGTGTGATGCCCGTTATTTTTGCCTCAGCGATTCTAATGTTTCCCGCAACTCTTGCACAGCTTGCTGGGCAAAGTGGCTTTCTAAAGAGCCTAGTCGGATGGTTGTCTCCTGGTAGCTGGGTTTATACATTATTTTACGTAGGTCTGATCTTATTTTTTACATATTTTTGGACAGCTACGCAATTTCATCCAGAGCAAATAGCCTCGGATATGAAAAAAAGTGGAGCTTTTATCCCGGGTGTTCGCCAGGGAAGGCCCACACAGAATTTTTTAGAATTTACTATGAACCGTTTAACGCTTGCAGGGGCACTATTTTTAGCTTTTATAGCTATTTTGCCAATGCTTGTGAGTAAAATATTGGGTGTTGATCCGCGCATAAGCAACTTTTTTGGCGGTACTTCACTGCTTATTTTAGTTGGAGTGGTGTTAGACACACTGAAACAAGTTGAGTCTCACTTACTTATGAAGCGATACGACGGATATATGAAACGTGGAAGAAAGTTGGCTCGTAAGTAGAGCCAGCCCCTTGCGACTAAACTGATAATAGTGGTATGATGTTACCACTTAAAAAAGGAAAAGACATGCCCAGAGTAATTGGAGTAGACATCCCGAATAAAAAAAGACTTGTCATAAGCCTGACATATATTTATGGGCTAGGCAATGCTCTTGCCGCAGAGGTAGCTAAAAAATTAAATTTAGACCCTAATATGCATGCGGAAAAACTAACAGAAGAAGAGATTTCAAAAATTAATGCCCTTCTCCAAAGTGAGTACACAGTAGAAGGAGATAAGCGACGTGAAGTCCAAGGCAATATTAAGCGCTTGATCAGCATAAATAGCCATCGGGGCTCGCGGCACAAAAAAGGATTACCGGTTCGTGGACAGCGTACTAGATGTAATGCAAGAACGCGCAAAGGCAAAAAGAAAACCGTCGCCGGTAAAAAAATGGCAACTAAGTAAGAAGAGGTAGATCTTGGCAAAGCAATACAAATCGAAATTGACAGCTCAAAAAGGTGGCGTGCGGGCAAAAAAGAAAAGCACTCGTAGCGTACCAAGTGGCATTGCACACGTAAAATCGACATTTAACAACACGATTGTGACGATTACAGACCCATCGGGTAATGTGATTGCATGGGCATCTGCTGGAAAATGCAACTTTAAAGGATCGCGTAAATCATCGGCTTTTGCCGCAACAGTAGCAGCACAAGATGCTGGTAAACTTGCAAGCAGTGCTGGAATGAAAGAATTAGAAGTTATTTTGAAAGGTGCGGGAGCCGGCCGTGAATCAGCAGTACGCGGTTTGCAGAGTGCAGGACTTATGATAACCTATATTAGTGACAGAACACCACTACCCCACAACGGATGTCGCCCTCGCAAGCGCCGTCGCGTATAAATTTAAACAATTAATTCAGGAGAGCATACGTTATGCCCGTCAAATACGGTAAATTTGAATTACCTCAAGAAATCAAAGTCGAAGAAACCCAAGGCAGCACCTATGCTCGGTTCATAGCAGAAGCATTTGAAAGAGGATTTGGCCACACTGTCGGAAACCTTTTAAGACGCATTATGCTCACCTCAATGGAAGCGCCCTCAATTGTTTCTATTAAAATTGAAGGGGTACCGCACGAATTCATGGCCATAGAAGGCGTTACCGAAGACATGACCCACATCGTGCTTAATCTAAAAAATGCGCTTTTGCGAAAAATTCCTACTGATGATGAACAAAATCCGCGCGGTATGCGCACTATCATGAAAACGATTGAAGTTACGCCGCAAATGCTTGAAGAAGGTGGTGGAAGCCATATTGTAACCCTTTCTGATATAGCTTCTGATGCTGGTTTTGAAATTGTGAATCCTAACCACAAAATTTTTACAGTATCCAAGCCATTAACCAAAAAAATTGCTTTAAAAGTGTGCATTGGTCGAGGCTACGTTCCTTCTGAGCGTCACACGATTAAAGACAAAATTGCTGATGAGATTGCAATTGACTCATGCTTTTCTCCGGTAAGGCTGGTCAACTACTTTGTTGAAAATACGCGAGTTGGTAGAGATACAGACTTCGACCGACTAGTGCTAGAAGTCACAACAGATGGAAGGGTCACTCCAAAAGAGGCGCTTTCGTTTGCTACACAAATCGGCATGGAGCACTTAAAAGTTTTCGAAGAACTAAAATTTCAAGACATTATTTTTGAAAATGAAGCCAGTGAAGAAGATTCTGATCGTGACGCGATGCTATCTAAGCTATCTCGTCGGATTGAAGAAATCGAGCTCTCTGTACGTTCGGCAAACTGTTTGACTCAAGCTAACATCGAAACAATTGCCGAGCTTGTTGTAATGCCAGAGCCCGACTTGCTTAAGTTCCGCAACTTTGGGAAGAAGTCCCTAACTGAAATCAAAGAAAAACTTGACGAAATGGGACTATCGCTTGGAATGGATTTATCTCGCTACAACATCAATCAGTCTAATGTAAAAGATGTGATGACACAATACCATCAAGAAAAGGCAGGATTCTA
The DNA here is from genome assembly GCA_024233455.1 of Chlamydiales bacterium. Taxonomy (GTDB): domain Bacteria; phylum Chlamydiota; class Chlamydiia; order Chlamydiales; family JACKPQ01; genus JACKPP01. Next base: position 536,373 of record JACKPP010000001.1, on the reverse strand, counting down.
AACAATGAGACATCAAAAATCTACATTCAAACTAGGGCGTAATAGCTCACATCGTAAGGCGATGCTTTCGAACATGTTGAAATCGTTGGTTGAGCATGGCCGAATTGAGACCTCGCCGACCAAAGCAAAAGAATTGCGCAAACATGCAGATCGTCTAATCACTATCGCTAAGAAAGACACTTTAGCCAGCAAAAGAAATGCTATTAGCAAACTACGCATTACTCACAATCCGTTAACTTCGAAAGAAAAAAGAGCAGCAAAGCAAGGTGATACCAAAGCCTACAATGCTGACCGCTTACTTCTTTCTAAGCTCTATGGAGAGTATGCCGTACGCTTTAAAGAGCGTCCAGGTGGTTATACGCGCATTCTTAAACTTGACTATACGCGTACCGGTGACGGAAGTGAGCGTTGCATTTTAGAATACTTGCCTGAATAACATCTAATAACCTGAGTTATGGGTTTTGATTGTTTAGATTCAGAGTAGATTAGGTGACGGATTGTGACATTTTTTGCGATTCCATAGCCAAAAAGCTATAGATGAGCACAAAAAGGGTGCAAGATGACGCCTAAGATGCCTGAAGATGAATGATATAAACCCATAACTCAGGTTAATAAACTGTTTCAGTTAAAGCTGAAGCTGTTCGACCGAGAAAGCTCCAAAAGCCCCAGCTGTTGGAGCTTTCTTCATTATCAGAGGTATTCATTGGAGTTTCAGGCTGCTCTAGTTCCACATTGGCCTCGCTTGTCTCAACGTCGGGGCTCTCTTCGTTTTTAGAGGTATTCATTGGAGTTTCAGGGTGCTCTAGTTCCATATGGTCTTCTTTGATCTCAACGACCGCGGCTTCTTGATTTATGGTAGCGCTTTGACATTCTGACGAATCAGGCGTTGGCTTAGGTTCTAGAATTACATCTTTGGAGGGCGCATTTTCATGCTCTGCCGATTCTTTCTGCTTTGATTCAGCAGACTTCTGATGAGCCTGCTTTATTACAGATGAGATGCCTTGATACGCAATCGTTGCAACTAATAGCAAAATAAGTGCTCCGGCGATTACTCCAGCACAAATTAAAAATGTGGTTGGGGGAAGCATGGAAAGTAAGACTGGAATGGCAATCGCTGACACTTTTAGCACCATAAGCAATAATAAAATTTGTGCGGAAGTAAGTTCAAAACAGACACTGGAAGCTCCTAAAGTCAGCGTTTCTAAACTTAGATGAGATGTCCAGGTTAAGTTCCTAGTTTCCTCAATAAAGTTTTTTGGAGCAGGTACAGTTGGAGGTGTTGGGGTTGTGCCATAAGTTGGGGTTGTACCATAACCAGGAGCCTCATAAGGGGCCCCGTTTAAACTAATATTACCTGCTGCCGGATTAGTTGTTGTCATATTAAACTCACATTTTTGATTTATCTTGTTAATTATGTTAATAAATAATAAATTAATTGTCAATATTAATATATGATTACTAGTACTAATAATTATTTTAAAAATAACTGTGCCACTTTACAACAGGCTACTGATATCCTATAGTGAAAAAAAATTAGGAGGGTCAAGGCAATGGCGATAAGACTGGCAATTAATGGATTTGGACGTATTGGGAGATCAGTTTATCGTATTGCTCTTCATCACCCTCATATTGATGTTGTGGCGGTGAATGATCTGGTGCCCCCAGAGTCCTTAGCCTATCTACTAAAATACGATTCTACCCATGGGACAATGAAAGAAAAAACTTTAATTCAGGGTAATGAGCTAATTGTAGGAGACTTTCATACCAAACTTTTTGCAGAGACCGATCCAGCAAAACTTCCATGGGCTGATTTAGACGTGGATTACGTTATAGAATCCACAGGGCGGTTCACTAAGCCGGAAGATGCTAAAAAGCACTTAGATGCTGGAGCTAAAAGGGTTGTTATTTCAGCTCCTGCCAAAGGGGATGTGCCTTTCTTTGTGATGGGTGTAAATCAGCAACATTATGATCCTAAGAAGGATAGGATCGTTTCTAACGCTTCTTGCACCACAAATTGCCTAGCACCAGTTGTAAAAGTATTACTTGATAACTTTGGCATTGAGGAAGGGCTGATGACGACTATTCATGCCACTACAGCCACCCAGCCGACACTTGACGCTCCTTCAAAAAAAGATTTACGAGGGGGTCGCTCTGCCATGCTCAATATCATACCGGCCTCGACGGGGGCGGCAAAAGCGGTGGCGCGCTGTATACCCGAGATCGAAGGAAAGCTCACCGGGATGGCATTTCGCGTTCCTGTGGCTGATGCCTCAGTGATTGATCTTACAGTAAGGCTGACTAAATCAACTGATTATGATACAATATGCGAGGCTATGAAAGCTGCCTCTGAAGGGCCGATGAAAGGCATACTTGGCTATACGGAAGATCCTGTTGTTTCAAGCGACTTCATTGGATGTCCGCTGTCATCAATCTTCGATAAAGGTGCCGGAATTGCGTTAAACGAGAAATTTTATAAACTGGTCTCATGGTATGATAACGAGATCGGCTATTCACACCGTTTGCTCGATCTCATAGAGTTCATGGCCGGAAAAGAGTAACAAATAAAATAAAATAGGAAGATCCTCGTGAATTTTACCCGAGAACCCATTACTGAAACTATTATAACCCCCAAGGAAGGCAACAAACTTGTTGTTCGCAATACCAAGGGTGGTAATAGTGAATACACCGTCGATGCTATTGAAGTTGTTAACTTCGGTACAGCATTGTTTTTTCGCTCACTAGAGCGTCCTAAATCGTTCCTTTTGCCAGTCAGCGACTTTGAGGTTGTTGAATCAAAAGAAACGCGTGTGGCTATTAAATCAGCCCAAATTGAAAAAACTGTTAAAATCAGCGGCGGCAAACCGCCAGCGAATACCGATGAGGTTAAATCAGAAGAGCAGATAGATAAGAAAAAGCGCCGCTCTCGTCGTCGTCGTGTAAGTGAAGAAAGAGCAGCGATGCCTGAAAAGGTCAAAGGAGGTGATACAACCGATGAAGCAAAACCTGCCTCATCGCCCAGGCAAAGTTCACTGTTTGCCCCCCCCACCGCTCTTATCTCTGAACAAATCGGAGAAAAATACAAAAGCTATAGGACTACTCAAGCGGATCTTCCTAAAGAAGTGATTAAAGAATCTTCTGCGCCGGGTCATCAAGAGGAGGCGCCCATCGATCACACCCCGTTAGAAGACTTTTCTTCCGACGAGGTCTTGCCCGATGCTGAAGTTTTTGAAACTACTACGGAAGTCGAATCTACGCCTGATGTTCAGCTTCCCACATCTAATCCTCACGACCAGTCCTAAAGTCAATAAATAGGGGAATTTCGATTCCCCTATATTCTTCTCGTATCAAAAGACACCTTAGAATAGGATGAAGATTCAGTTGAATTTGGAGGAGTGATGGTTGCGTTTTACTTGGCAGGTAGTATTCAAAAAGGACACGAGCAAAATGAGTCAGAGTGGACAAATGCTCATATGGAGCACCTTAAAACAGGGCTGTCTCCTCATGAGGTCTATTTCCTGAATCCTGCAGAGCGAAAAGATGACTTAAGTGATGCACTATCGGTGTTTGGTCGCGATATGACGCAAGTGTTTCTTTCCGATATTGTCCTCGTCGATGCCCGACATAGACGCGGTCTTGGTGTTGGAACCGAAATGCTATGGGCTAAGCTCCACCACAAACCTCTCTTAACTTGGGCTCCAACGGATACCCATTACCACAAAAAAAACTCATCACTACTAGGGCAGCCTATTGCTGACTATACCCACCCATTTGTCTATTCACTGACCGATCTAGTTTTTGAGACTCTAGATGATGCTATCGAGTGGGTTAAAGCGTACGTAAACGATGAAATTAGTCAAGTAAAGGACCTCTCCTCAGTCCAGGAAGCAATGTACCATTACCGGCAAGCGCAGTATTCCAAGGACACACCCATGCAAGATCTCATTCAGTCTTGTCAGGAGCTCACTGCGCGTTTTGCAAATTGCATTTAGAGAAGCTGATAACTTGAGCTAGCATGGCGAATGAAAAAACAAATTTTTGACTACGTGAATTCTTTTCTTTACTTTGAGTCAGCTCTATGACTAGGAGCTACCCGTTTTTGCCGAAAATTTAGGGCGCGGTTTGGTCAAATTTATTATTCAATATGCCAACTTATTCGAAAATGCTTGAATTCAAGGTCGTAAAAGCCCTAAAATCGTATCCTAGGATGTCTGCTCGGGTGGTGGAATGGTAGACACAAAAGACTTAAAATCTTTTGGGGAGTAATCCCCGTGCGGGTTCGAGTCCCGCCCCGAGCATTGTTTTAATTCAGGAGTCACACTATGGCAATGAGTTGTGCTTCATCCCCTGATGAAAGTACGTGTGCTATTTGTTTTGAGCCCATTGGACAACCTGCTGAAAAAACAGAGGTGACAACATTAATTTGCAAACATGTGTTTCATACCGATTGCATCAACCCGTGGTTGTTGACTAGACTCAGCTGTCCATTATGCCGAAGAGGGACTGTGAAGAATATTTTTGCCAAGCCTCCTAAAGCTCCTCGTCCTCCTATTGCTTCACCTCTGTACCGATCAAGTTATTGTTTACCTCCTGCCACTCCTAAGAAAAAATGCACATTGTTTTAGCACTATGTATTGGTGATGCTAAGGCAACAAGCCGCATCAAAGAAAATTTTTGGTCAGAAGTACCCCAGTTTCAGAAGCACTATCGTGATTATTCAAGTTAAAGTCATCGCTAGCGCGCGTGAAAATCGCGTTGTGGGTTTTGACAATGAAGTTTTAAAAGTTAAATGCACGGCTATTGCTGAGAAAGGCAAGGCCAATGCTGCTGTTATCGCTTTGCTAGCAGACTACTACGGCGTTTCCAAATCCGCAATTACGATCGTACGAGGAGCTACAAGCTCTTTTAAAACAGTGAATGTTGCTACGACAATGTCGTTATAGCTCCAGAAGCTTTTTGAGATGGTTGATAACCTGTAGGATGTTGTCCGATTGGATAGCTCCTTCTTCCCAAAGAGTGGAGGCAACATCGAGTTCTTTGGCCACAGATTCAATAGCGCGTGTAAAGCCACAGGTTAAGCAGATGGCAGCTAGTGCTCGAAAGAGCTGAGCGATGGCACTTATTTCTGGAACGGATGGCTCAGATTTTACTGCTCTTGCAGTGTCATTGATGACCCCAATTAAAGCGCCTTTTGTATTGATGATGGGGAATTCTACCGGCATATGTTCCTTAAAAAAAAGGGATAGTTCTGTGATGTCGTTACCAAGTGCTTGGGCAGCAGTGAAAAATTGCTCTAGTTTGTGTACCTGCTCAGGTGAAAATGCAGAGGAAGGATTGGTAATGGATTGGTCGATGATGCGCGAGAGGATCATGAGTTGTGCTGGGTCCTCAAATTGGATTTTATTTTTTTCGAGGCAGTGTAAAAGTGGTTTTTTGGCTGGTTCGATGTGTAGCGGAAACTTATCGTTGAGCATAAAGGGATGTTTGTCGTGATTTTTCATGATATAAGCAATCGAATGTCTTGGTTGAGGTGCTCAATGTTTCTAACGAGAACTTCTTTAGGTAGGTTATTTTGCGACCAGAGTTTAGCGTTTGCAGCCAGCGTATGCGCTACAAGTTTGGTCTGTTGATTGATATGGGGATTAGAAACGATGAACGTGACAAGGGTAGTGAGTTGTCCTAACAGGGGAGCTCTTTCAGTCAGCATGAATAGTCTCCTGGATATGAGAAAGCTGGCTAGCGATGATTTCTATGTACTGATTGTTTGGAATGTGGGCTTGTTTAGCTCCTAGCGACTTAAGCGTTTCTTGCATGCTTTTGATTCCGCTAGAACTTGGATGTTCCTTGTAGGCCTCAAATTCCTGGCAGAGTTTGGTTACGCTATCATGGAAATCAGGCAGTGAAAGTTTGGTGTCGAAATATAGCATGACGTCTACCATACCGCCTAATTGTTCAATATCAGTGTGACCATCGGTGTATGCATAGGAGTCATCATTGAGGGTAGAAGCGAGCGTTGATAAGGCTTGTTGCATGTTGAAGGGAAGTGTTTGTCCCATGGGGACATCAAAATTAGGCTGCCCCAATGGAGGTATCGACGGAATATCAGTCATTCTTTTTTTATAACATAATAATTATATTTTTAAACAAATAGAAAGGGTGAAACAAAAAAAACTTGTCAATAGCAAGTGACTTTGGTATGGTTGCGCCAGCATTTTTTGGGAGGTGTTAGTGAAAAAGCTATTTATTGCAGGTTGTCTGTTTTTATTGATGAGTTGGGTCCAAGGAGCCCCTTGCACTCTAGAGTCGGTTGATATTTATCCATTTGATCTCGGATCGGTTGTAACTTTTACCTTGTCCGATCACTCCACTTGGAAAAAGCTGGTGTTAGTGGATAATGAGCACTACCTTTATGATATCGAAAAACATTGGCGAGTAGGTGAAAAAGTTGTTGTGACCGAAAAAAGGCACTCGAAATTTTTCCATCTGCACAAATTGAACGGTCAGAGAATTGTTGTAGGAATGACAAAGGAAACTAAAGCGTTATTGCCTACAATTATGCAGATCAACGAGGTAACAGTCAAACAAGGTGGATGGTTTTTTGGGCCAGAATACGTCTATCATGTTTACTTATCTGATGATTCAGTTTGGAAAACTTCTAGTAACATGTTTGCTAAATGCTGGAAGCCCTCAGATGCGGTCTTAGTAAATATTGATAATCAAGGTATGGGTTGTTTGATTAACGTAGACGCAGAGCATCATGTGCTTCTTTCAGATGGCAGTTGCGTTGACAGGCGTGGCTGGGAATTTGAGCGTGTTCAATTTACGGAGTAAGATCTGTTCTTAAAAAATAAAGAACGATTTTAGCTTGTCGAAGAAGCCACTTTTGCGTGGGGAGTTATGCTCAGTTTCGAGGTCGGCGTAGGCTTGTAAGGCTTGCTTTTGTTTTGCAGTGAGGTTCACCGGAGTTTCTACTTGAAGATGTACGAGCAGATCTCCCTTGCCATGGCCATGCACGTTGGGAATGCCCTCACCTCGCACGCGTAGAATTTTACCCGATTGGGTGCCTTCAGGGATGGTGATGCGGACTGTACCTGAGAGGGGAGTAGGGATTTCTTTTTTGGCGCCGAGCGTAGCATCAGTGAAGCTGATGGGAAGTTCGAGAATGACATCATCTCCATCGCGTTTAAAAACTTCATGCTGATCTACCCTGATGTGGACAAAGAGGTCTCCAGGTGGACCACCAGCAGAGCCGGCATCGCCATATCCGCCCATTTTCAGGCTCATGCCATCATCAACACCAGCAGGGATGGGGATTTTGACTTTACGTTTTTCTTTGGTGCGACCATTGCCGTGGCACTCAGGGCAGACGTCGGTGATGGTTTGTCCTGCGCCATGACACTGAGGACAGGTCGTAGTCATGCTGAAAAAACCGCGGCTTTGATGGACTTGGCCAGCGCCATTGCACCCTGTACACGTTTTAACAGCATCAGGAGATTTGGCGCCGCTACCATGGCATTTAGTGCATTCGACAAAGTTTGTAATAGAGATCTCTTTTTCGATGCCCTTGGCCGCTTCGTCAAATGAAACGCTAATGGTGGTTTTTTTGCTGGCCCCTTGTTGCGCATAAGATTGCCGAGCGCCACCTCCGCCAAATAGGGATTCGAAAAAGTCGCCGCCTCCCTGGGCCTGCCCGCCGAAAGCCCCCATGAAGGTGCGCAGAGCTTCTTCCATAGAGGAGAATCCTTGCGGTCCACCGCCAAATCCGCCTCCACCTTTTAGGGCATCGGCGCCAAATTGGTCATAGGTACGACGCTTTTGTTCATCGCTTAAGACTTCGTAGGCTTCAGATACTTTTTTGAATTTTTTTTCAGCTGCTGCATCACCCTGATTGCGATCAGGGTGATACTTAAGAGCAAGCTTACGGTAAGCTTTTTTGATTTCATCGGCAGATGCGTTCTTTTCAACACCCAGTACTTGATAGTAATCTGTCACTGCATGCCTCTATCTAAACTTTTTGAGTTTGTATTTAAGGGCATTTTTGGATTTTAGACGCATTCTAACTGATGGCTTATCGTGGAATCGCTTTGCTTTGACGGTCTTCATTACGCCCTCTTTATCAAGTTTTTTCTTGAGAGCGCGCAGTGCTTTTTCGACTGATTCACCGCTGCGAACTTTTACGCTTGTCATGTTTGAGATCACCACCTTTATCGTTAAAAACAGAATTTATCGTAACACGCACAGTGATTATTGGTCAAGGTGTCCGTAGGTATAGGACTTGAACTTCACTATGAGGGGTGGGGGTTAAACTTGGGAGCAGGGTGGCGATATGGGCGGCATTGGGCTGGACCGTATGCCACTGTAAGGTGCTTATATTCAATGCTGCTTGCAGGTCAGGTGCGTGCGGGGAGAGCAGGTGTGTTGTAGGGGGAAGCTGCTCTAAGGTACAGAGCTTAGGCTCATCGTAGATTGTCCCGTTTGGGGTATGATGGCCAGAAAGGGCGTAAATATGGCCACTTTTAGCGTCCAATAGGCTGACGAAAGCTCCTAATTTAGGAGGAAGTGCCATCAAGCTGCAAAAGGGCAGGAGGGGGATGTTATGGGCAAAACCCAAGGTTTTGGCGATGGTCACGCCGATTCGGGTGCCGGTGAAGGCTCCCGGGCCCACGCCGATGGCAATAGAGTTTAAGTTGCTGGTTTTCAGTCCATGACATTTTAGAAAACCATCAATTGAGGGGAGCAAAACAAGAGATTGCTGCCCGACCGGAAGGGGGTATTCGGCCAAGAGCTCTCCATTTTTTACAAGGGCCAGCAGGGAATAATCACTGCTCGTATCGAGAATTAATGTGTGCATATGCGTTTTTTTCTTTTATAAAAAGTCTACCATAGACAGGATAAAAAGTAGAGAGGACCTTGCATTTTACGCTTCTTTCGTGATAAGTTCTGTAAGATTAAGGAGTATTTTTGGACGAAGAGCATTTTGAAGACGGCGAGGATTTTAACCTGCCATTTCCCATGACCGATAGCTTGCCAGATGAGCTTTTTGTCATTCCTTTAACCCGCCGCCCCTTTTTCCCAGGGATGGCAGCTCCTGTGTTGATTGAACCCGGCCCTTACTACGAGGTTTTGAAATCTGTTGCCGCGTCTGAACATAAACAGCTGGGACTGTTTTTGACCAAGAAAGAGGATGCCGATATCTTTAAGCTTAAGCTGCAAGACATGTATCCGGTAGGAGTAGTAGCGCGTATTTTGCGCATTATGCCCATCGAACAAGGCGGCGCTCAGGTGATCCTGAATATGGAAAAACGCGTCGAAATTATCGGACCTCCCAAAAAGAAAGCTAAGTATTTAAAGGCCACAGTCCGTTATCACGAAGATCAGCCGCCAAGTAAAGTCAATAAAGTTTTAAAGGCTTACTCCATTAGCATTATTTCGACAATTAAGGAGCTTTTAAAGCTTAATCCGCTGTTTAAAGAAGAGCTTCAAATTTTTCTCAGTCATTCGGATTTTACCGAGCCTGGAAAGCTTGCTGATTTTGCAGTAGCCCTGACCACCGCATCGAGAGAAGAGCTCCAAGAAGTTCTGTCGGCGTTTAAACTCCAACACCGCATCGATAAAGCACTTGCTCTCTTAAAAAAAGAACTCGATTTGAGCAAGCTCCAAAGTAGTATCACCTCAAAAATTGAGGGAAGCATCAATAAAACCCAGCGCGAATTTTTCTTGCGCGAGCAGCTTAAAACGATCAAAAAAGAGCTGGGTTTAGAGAAAGATGACAAGACCTGCGATGCCGAAAAATTCAACAAGCGCTTAAAAGACCGTGAAGTTCCAGGTGATGTGTTCAAAGTCATTCAGGAAGAGCTAGACAAACTCAATGTTTTGGATATTCAGTCCGCTGAGTACTCTGTTTGCCGCAATTATCTCGACTGGCTTACCATTGTGCCTTGGGGTAAGTTTAGCGAGGAGCATCACGATCTCAAAGAAGCACATAAAATCCTAGACGAAGATCACTATGGCCTATCAGATATCAAAGAGCGTATTTTAGAGTTTATCAGTGTTGGTAAGCTGTCTGGTGGGGTCAAGGGAAGCATCATTGGTCTTGTAGGACCACCAGGTGCTGGTAAAACGAGTATCGGCAAGAGCATTGCCAGAGCCCTAGGTCGTAAATTCTACCGTTTTTCAGTGGGTGGCATGCGCGATGAGGCGGAAATCAAGGGACACCGGCGTACCTATATTGGGGCGATGCCCGGGAAGCTTATTCAGGCCTTTAAAGCGTGTGGGACGATGAACCCAGTGATCATGCTTGACGAGGTGGATAAAATGGGCGCAAGCTACCATGGTGATCCAGCTTCGGCGCTATTAGAAGTCCTCGATCCTGAACAAAACAAAGACTTTCTCGATCACTACTTGGATGTGCGTTGCGATTTGTCCAATGTTTTATTTGTGGTCACGGCCAATGTTCTCGATACTATCCCTGAGCCGCTCAAAGATCGCATGGATATTTTGCGTCTATCTGGCTATATCACCGATGAAAAAGTTCAAATCGCCAAAAAATATTTAATTCCCCGTCACCGTAAAGATATGGGGCTTAAAGCAAGCGATGTGACATTCACCGACTCGGCTTTAGTGGCCATTATTGAAGGCTATGCCAGAGAAGCTGGCGTGCGCAGCTTGGAAAATAATGTGAAAAAAGTTTTAAGAAAAGTGGCTCGCAAAATTGTTGAAGCGGATAAAAAAAAGCATCCTAAAACCCAGATCAACGAAAAAAATCTCAAGGATTACCTCGGTAAGCCGATTTTTACATCTGATCGTTTCTATCCCACAACACCTATTGGTGTCACCATGGGGCTGGCATGGACTGCTATGGGTGGTGCTACGCTGTATATTGAAACTATAGAGACGCCTGCCGAAAAAACAGCGATGCGCCTGACAGGTCAAGCTGGCGATGTGATGAAGGAGTCGGCGCAAATTGCCTGGAGTTTTATTGGAGAGCGGCTAGCAAGCTACGCTCCTAACGCGGAATTTTTCCCTAAAAAAGAAGTGCACATTCACATTCCGGAAGGTGCAACACCTAAAGATGGTCCTTCGGCTGGAATTACCATGGTCACAGCGTTGCTGTCGCTACTTTTGAAAAAACCAGTCAAGCGTGATCTAGCAATGACAGGCGAGCTGACGCTCACAGGCAAGGTTTTGCCAATTGGTGGGGTAAAAGAAAAGCTGATTGCGGCGCGTCGCTCTAAGGTCAAGACCCTTATTTTCCCCTATGAAAACCAACGTGATTACGATGAGTTGCCCGATTATTTAAAAAAGGGCCTAACCGTCCACTTTGTCCATCACTATGACGATGTTTTTGAAATCGCTTTTGGAAAAACCAATGAACGTACAAGAGTACCTAGCAAAAAAAATGCTTCCAAGAGAAGCACTCGCAAAAAAAGTCCATGAGCTAAGAGCTGCAAGCAAGACCATTGCGACCTTAAACGGCTCGTTTGATCTGTTACATGCTGGCCATTTGCACATGATTTTTGAAGCCTCTAAGCAAGCCGATGTCTTGATAGTAGCGCTAAATAGCGATGCTTCGATTAAGCAATACAAGAGTCCTGACCGACCTATTATTCCTTTAAAAGACCGTATGTCAATGATGGCCGCCCTTGGCTTTGTCACCTATGTTACATCGTTTGATGAAACAGATCCTCGAGCGCTGTTGGAGCAAATTCGACCTGATGTCCACGTCAATGGCTCTGAATACGGGCACAACTGCATAGAGGCACCCGTGGTCAAATCTGCCGGTGGACGTATCCATATCGTGGATCTTATTCCGGGCTTATCTACTACCAACATTTTGGAAAAAATCAAGCAATGCGTCTAGTAGGAACAGTCGAAAATGAGTTAGACGCCACGGTCTTTGTCACCTCTTTGCAACAAGAAGGGATTGCTGCGGGTTTTGATCATATCGATGGGGGCGTTCAGATTTGGGTAGAGAGCGAAGATGACCTGGAACGGGCCTCAGAGTATTTAGAGGCTTATAAAAAGGCTCCGACCCAGAAACGCTTTATCAAAGCTAAGGCCAAGCCTACGATTGCCGATCCTGACATGCCACGCGTTATCTTCAATCCGATTTTGACGAAAATCATCATGGGGATCTGTGTTTTTTTCTTCTTTTGGAGCTGGCTACAAGAAGTAGATATAGAAAAAAAAGACACCAATATTCTCAATGTTTTCAAGCTCACACCTATTGCTCAGTACATGCTCTACGATTACCCTGAGACCTATGCCCTCATGCAGGCATTTATCAATCAATACCCGGTCACCAAAAAAGAAGATTTGCAAAATCTTCCTCCCGCGGGCAAGGCGCTTTTTAAAAAAGCGGAGGAAACACCTTACTGGAAAGGTATCTACGAATGGTTATTAACTGGTAATGAAACCAAAGCTGTCATGTTTGAAAAAATTCGCCAGGGACAGTATTGGCGTCTGATTTCTCCAGTGGTGTTGCACGGCAATATCCTCCATATTTTGTTCAATATGCTGTGGTTATGGCTACTTGGAAAGATGTGTGAGATGCGCATGCGACCTCTTCGTTTTTTGCTTCTGATGTTTATCATCGGAGTTATCTCCAATACAGCGCAGTACCTAATGAGTGGGCCATTTTTCATCGGCTATTCTGGCATCATCACGGGCCTTGCAGGCTACATCTTTGTTAGACAGAAAAAAGCGCCTTGGGAAGGTTATCCCTTGCCAAAATCAACGCTGCTTTTTTTATTCATCTTTATTTTTGGCATGGCCCTGCTGGGCGTTGTTGACTTCATTTTACAAAAAAATAACGTCCATTTTTTTCCGATGCAACTTGCCAACACGGCCCACATCGTGGGACTTTTTGTTGGCGCAGCGTGTGCTTTTATTCCTTATTTTAGCCAAAGGCGAAAAGCATGAGCGTGCGCGATTTGATTACCCTTGGAACATCTTCTCAGCAGCCAACGCGTAGGCGCAATCACGGCGCCTATCTGCTTCGTTGGAATGACAAAGGGTTTCTCTTTGATCCAGGAGAGGGAACGCAGCGCCAATTCATTTACGCGGACATAGCGCCTCCTACCGTCACTCACATGCTTATCTCCCATTTCCATGGTGACCACTGTCTGGGTGCTGGCTCCATGCTGATGCGTCTCAATCTGGATAAAGTAACCCATCCCATCCACTGCTTCTACCCAGCTTCTGGAAAAAAATACTTTCAGCGCCTGCGCTACGGTACCATGTACCATGAAAATATTCACGTGATCGAGCATCCCATCGAACACGGGGGGACTATCTATCAAGCGGAAGGTTTTACCATCGAGGCCGACTTTTTAGAGCACGGTGTGGACAACCTGGGCTACCGCATCACTGAAGATGACCAAATCAAGTTCGATGCAGACAAACTTAAAGCCCATGGCATCCGTGGCCCGCTTGTTAAACAATTGCAAGAAAACGGACACATCACCCTTGGTGGCAAGACAATTCAGCTTAAAGATGTAAGCTGGGTGCGCCACGGCGATAGCTTTGCCTATGTGATCGATACGCGCCCTTGCAAAAATGCCATTAAACTGGCTCGAAATGCTAAGATGCTTCTGTGTGAGAGCACCTACCTTTCCGAGCACGCTGAACTGGCGAGCAAATACCGACACCTCACTGCCACTGAAGCTGCACAAATTGCTTGTGATGCCAATGCCCAGCAGCTTATCCTCACCCACTTTTCAGCCCGTTACCTCAAAGAAGAAGCCTTTGCTGAAGAAGCGCGCAAAATCTTCCCTAACAGCTTTGCTGCAAGCGATCTCAAACGCTTTGATTTCCCTCGCTAACTATTAACCTGAGTTATGGGTTTATATCATTCATCTTCAGGCATCTTAGGCGCCATCTTGCACCCTTTTTATGCTCATCTATAGCTTTTTGGCTATGGAATCGCAAAAAATGTCACAATCTGTCACCTAATCTACTCTGAATCTAAACAATCAAAACCCATAACTCAGGTTATTAACCTGAGTTTCGGGTTTATATCATTCATCAACTCAGGTTATTAGTGATACACGCTACGAGATAGCATCAACCTAGATCTCAAGTTTATAAGATTGTAAGCATTTTTGTGATTCGGTATGATTTGTGACTTTAGAGTTGATAATAGTTCTATATCTATTAAGAGAACAGCATTAACTAGTCATTGAGGATTTTATGGTCACATTCGCTACGCACTCATTAAGAAGCTCCCAAGACATACCTGAGCAAAAAGTAGCATCGTTGTCGGCTTTAGCCCAACGTGCTTTGGCTGTCTTAAGCTTTAGTACATGGAGTTGTGATGACCCCATGAGGTTAATCAGATCTACCTTTGACCCTTTGGCGGTGCCATATTTTACTGATCCTATAGCCTTGCAATGTTTAAGAGAGAATAGGGGTCATGACCCTTGGAAAGTAGCCTTTTTTCGCTTTGAGTGGGAGCAGTTAAAAAAGACCATAGAACAGCCAGCAAGCCAAGTGTTGGAAATTGATATTTCTGGAGCGTCCAGCATAGAAGAGCTGCGCTTATTAATTGGTAAACAGGATTACAGTGTTACCTATTGCTATACTTTGGACCAGCCTTTATCGGACAGCGATATTTTTCAATGGAGATTAGTAATTGAATTTTTCGTAAAATGGAACTTAGATCCATTTATTTATAGTGATTATTTAAAAGAGGCGTTGGTCTGGGCTAGCCTGTGGGCCGATGTGGTGTACGAGCTAGGTGCCTGTAAGCGTTATCGCCAAAGGCCTATAACCGATTTTTATATGCAGAGAATGATTGGTCGGTCCCCAGAAGAAATCCTAGAGCTACGCAATAGACCAGAGCCAGATAACGATGAGGAATCGAGCGAAGAGACCCTTGAACCGAATGGGGAGAACTGCTCTTATGGCTGGGTTTTCCACCGACATTTGTCACCACTTGCTTACGCCATCGTTAATATGTCCTGTGATACCCATATCTACAAGCTACTATATAAATACGGTGAGAGGCCATGGGGTCATGAGTTGTTTGAGTTCATTGAGATTTGCTATATTCAGCCTGTACAAATGAAGGGTGTAGATATCGAATCAGTCACCACCCTTTTGTGTGAAACTGGATGTGTCGAGGCGCTTTGCAAAGGCTATCTAGAAAGTCGTACTCATCGTTGGAGCTGGTCTAACTTATGCAGATGTTCGGTTAGAATGCTTGAAAGTATTCTTAGCCACTTTCCAAGTATATACCATCATCATTTAGAAGACCCGCAAGACCCGCAACACTCCATTCTCTGTTGTGCAGCTAGGGATGGCTTCTTGGAGCATTTAGAATGTGCAGCGAAGTACTATCAAACACATGGGTTATGGACATTGGCTGCGCGTCAAAGAGCGGCCGGTATGACAGATGATCCTGCTAAGAAGGCATTATTGAATGGTGAGCAATGGTCCAGCACAAGCACTCGTCTATGAATAGATCTACACCCAGGGCTGAGGTTGTCAGAAAAAGAAAAAATCGACACACTAATGGCAGATGACAAAGACGCTTGTTTGGCTGCGAGATGATTTAAGGGTACAAGATAACCCCGCCTTGGCTTGGGCAGCCAAGTCAGGGTCGGTCTTGCCCGTTTTCATTTGGGAGAGTGGTTCCGACTTGGGAGGCGCATCAAAATGGTGGCTCTACCATAGCTTGCAAGCGCTTAAAAATGACCTGCCAGGCCTGGTTATCAAAAAAGGAGCTCCAAAAGCAGTTCTGAATGATTTGATTAAGCAGCATCAAATCGATTTCGTTGTGTGGAATAGAAGATACACCCCAGCTGGCATTGCCTGTGATATCAAGCTAAAAGCTGAGCTGCCAGTACAGAGCGTGAAAACGTTTAATAGCTCCTTGCTATATGAGCCTTGGGAAATAGAAAACAGGGAAGGCAAACCTTTTAAAGTTTTTACACCGTTTTGGAAAGCTTGTTTAGCAACTAAAGATCCCACTACACCCTTGTGCATTGGAAAAATAGAGGTTTTAGCACATAGCATAATTGATGACGATATAAGCGAGTTGCTGCCTCAAGGTTTTGACTGGTCAAAAGGTCTTAAAGCATCATGGACGCCTGGGGAAAAAGGCGCTCTTAATCGACTAGATGACTTTATTCAAAATAACCTGACTTTGTATTCCACAAAAAGAGACTTTTTGTGGCCTAATCATACTTCTTGCTTATCGGCTCACTTACATTTTGGAGAAATAAGTCCACGTCAGGTTTGGCATAGGGTTCAAGAGGCTCAAGCACCAGCAAATGATAAGGAGAAATTTCTATCTGAGATGGGCTGGCGTGAATTTTCCTATCATCTGCTCTATCATTTTCCTACCTTGCCGGAGCATTCTTTAAGGCCAGAATTTGAGAACTTTCCTTGGCGTGATGATCCAAAGGCCTTGAGCGCTTGGAAAAAGGGGAAGACGGGTATTCCGATTGTGGATGCTGCTATGCGGGAGCTCTGGACAACAGGGTTTATGCATAATCGCGCGCGCATGATCACAGCCTCTTTTTTAACGAAACATTTGCTTATTCCGTGGCAAAAAGGAGCGGCTTGGTTTTTAGATACCTTGGTTGATGCAGATCTGGCCAATAATTCAGCTAGTTGGCAGTGGGTTGCTGGGTGTGGAGCGGATGCAGCTCCATACTTTCGCGTTTTTAACCCAGTATTGCAGGGGCAAAAATTTGATCCAAGTGGTGATTACGTGCGTAAATGGGTGCCTGAGCTGGCAAGAGTAGAGACTAAATGTATCCATCACCCATTAAATACGGCCATTGTTGATTTACAGGAGGGGCGCAAACGGGCTTTACGCGCTTTTGAAACGATAAAAAAATAAACATCGATTTATCACTATAGCGCCGAAAACCCGGCCATTTATGGCCGGGATAAACGGCGCTGGCAAATTAGTTAGGCGGCAATTGTTGTTTTTCACTAGATTGTCTAATGGCATCCATACTGGCTCCGCCACAAGTCCCGGCAAAATCACTAGGGGACCAAAAGCTTTTACACCAAAGAGCTCTTGTTACTGAATTTGGTCACAAAGACCAAATGAACATGAAAGAGAAACACACAAGATCTTCCTCTTCTTAAATTCTTTGTTGACATCTTCATAGGCCAAATTTAAAATATTATCATGATCATACGCAAGGCATTTCGCTACAGGATAAAACCGACAAAAGAGCAAAAGGAGAAACTCGTAAGCTTTGCAGGAGCATGCCGCTTTGTTTATAACCGAGGGCTTGCAAATCGAAAAGAGCTTTACGAAAAGGCGAAAAAATCTATTAGCTACTATGAGCAAAACGTCGAACTTACCCAGCTCAAAAAACAAGAAGACACCTCTTGGCTAAAAGATATTCACTCGCAAATTTTGCAGCAATCACTCCAAGATCTAGACAAGGGGTTTAAACGGTTTTTTAAGGAAAAAGACGGTGGCTATCCTAGATTTAAGTGCAAAGGAATAAGAGATAGCTTTAGGTATCCACAAGGCGTTAAAATCGATGATAATAAAGCCTTTTTGCCAAAGATCGGTTGGGTTACATTCATCAAATCCCGAGAAATCGCAGGAGATCTCAAACAAACCACGATAGCAAGAGAAGGGGAGCACTGGTATATCAGCTTTTCTTGTTTGATCGAAATTCCCGATCCTATACCAGTCCCTATCAAAGAAGACAATGCGATCGGGATCGACGTTGGGATCAAAACCTACGCCACATGCGCTATTGGGAAAGAGCATGAGCTAGTCTCTATCGAGTCACCAAAATTCTACCATAAGCTTTTGCCGCGGCTGCAGGTACTACAAAAGCGATTGTCTAAAAAACAAAAGGGCAGCAACAATTGGAGAAAAGCGAAACAACAGCTTGCAAAACTGCATGCAAAAATCAAACATGCAAGGGAAAACTTTGCACATCAGTTATCGACATGGATCGTTAAAAATCACGACGTCATTTGTGTCGAAACACTGAAGATCAAAACCCTATTGCAAGCAAAACAACATAAACTAGCTAGGTCCATCAGCGATGCGGGGTGGAGGCAGTTTTTGACCTATCTAAAATACAAAGCTCAGGAGCTAGGAAAGCACTTTGTGGAAGCAGGAAAATACTTTCCAAGTACTCAAATCTGCTCATCGTGTGGAAACCGGCGTGAAATGAGCTTGCAAATGAGAAGATATAACTGCAAAAATTGTGGGCTAGACATAGATCGAGACTACAATAGCAGTATAGCAATCAAGGCCGCGGGAATGACGGTCTTAAAAGCTTGTAGAGCGGCCCGTTAGGGAGCGATGAAACAAGAATCTCTTTCCTTCAGGAAAGAGAGGTTCAACAGGGATCAGCTCTGATTCAAAAACAAGTCATGAGCTTCTTCAATGATCCTGGGCTCCTCAGATAAGGGTAGGTAGTTGAGAGGTTTTTGAGTATAAAAACCTATGCTGTGCAGGCTAGCCCATCTTCGATCATAAAGGCGGGGAACTTCCTTGTCCCAAGTAATCACCTCTTCAGCGACAGCATCCCAAGCTTTAAAAAAAGCCTCTTCGTTTAAGTTCGGAACAAATTGATGGACCTGTTGGGTCATGATTTGGCCCAGGCCTTGCAACGAGGGGTCCTGGCTTAGCTGGACATCGATATAGGTGCGCAAAAGGGCTGCCCGGACAAAAAAAGCCCCTTGCTCGTAGTCTTTATGGCGCAGGCGCAAAATACCAAGAGCTAGTAGCGCGCTGGGATTATAGATGCCCGGATTAGCTCCGATACGGTTAGCCATGTTGAATTGGAAAATTGGCTGGACACTATTAGAGACCAGGGTAACAAACGCTTCATGGGAATCTTTTATGTCGATGGATGCATACTCGCCCTTGGGGCGTGCAATATAAACTTTTGTATTTCCCTGAGCATCGGTATGCTTAATTAATGGCGTTAAAAACGTCACCTCCTGCCCTTTTTGATAGCAACCCAAACAAAGCAGCAGGGAAAACATCCACAATCTTTTCATTTTTACCTCCGATGATTAACGAAAATAACACAAAAAAGATTTTTATGCGGCGTTTTCTTTGAGTTCTTCGGACAGCAACTCAAGTTCTTGAATGAGGCGCAGTGTGGCGTGCGTGTATTTAATGTAGTTGGCCATCACATGGGCAAGATCCGACTCAGGATGCTTTGATGACTTAAGCATGCTGGTAGTTTGCTTGGGAGATCCATTCGTGATGGGCTGGTTAAGAATGTCTTGGATGATGGCTCCCACGTCTTCGACATCTTTATCGTGGGACTTAAGTACCTCTAACGAACGGTCATTTAACCTCGTCACGCCTTTGGCAATTTTTTCCAAATGTTCACGTTTTTGAGTCAGCGCATGGTCCTTCAGTGTAGCATTCACACTATCGATAAAATCATCGAGTGCCGCCGCCAGTGCTAAATATAGTTCTTTGCTCATGACCAGGTGTATATCTAATACCACAAATAATTTTCAAGAGGATGAGTTAACTACTTGGCTAAGTATTCTTCGAGGGGACCTTGGAAGAAATGAATACCGTCTTTTTCAAAGGCGATGATCTTATTGGCAACCTTGTCGATCAGGTCGCGGTCGTGGGAGACCACAAGGGCCGCACCAGTGAAATCCTCGATACCCCAGGCGAGTGCTGAGACAGATTCGAGATCCAAATGGTTATTGGGCTCATCGAGAACCAGAACATTATGATCAAAAAGCATCAGCTTAGCCAGCAAAAGGCGAGCGGTTTCTCCGCCTGACAGAGCCTTGATGGGCTTAAAGGCATCATCACCTGAAAACAACATACGTCCTAGGGCGCCACGCACCTCCTGATCATAAAGCCCTTGCTTCTGAGACTTGAGCCAATCAAACGCAGTCTCTGAAGAACTCTTATCGATAGCATCATTATGATTTTGAGGAAAATAACCGATATCGGCCTGATGTCCGCGCTCTACAATACCCATATCGGGTTCTAAAACACCGGCAAGCATCTTTATCAGCGTGGTTTTTCCGCGGCCATTATTACCGATGATGCCGACCTTATCGCCGCGCTCCAGTTCAAATGAAAAATCTTTAAAGACTTCCTTATCGTAAGACTTGCCTATTTTTTTGCACTTTAGGGCGATTTTGCCCGAGGCCCTTTCGGGGATCTTAAAGCGGATATAGGGGCGTTGAATATTAGACTGTTTCTGCTCTTGAGGTTGCAAGCGCTCAATTTCACGCATGCGAGACTTTACCTGAGAAGCGCGCGTTCCAGCACCAAATTTTTGGACAAACTCTTGCAGTTGGGCTACCTTTTTCTCTTTTGACTTAGCCTCTGCGCCCATGCGTTCGGCAGCAGCAGACTTTGCCATCACCATCTGGTCGTAATTGCCGGTATAAGTAATAATCGTATCGTAATCGATATCAGCGATATCGGTGGTGACGCTATTCAAAAAGTGGCGGTCGTGGGACACCACAATTAGGGTGCCGTTATATCCCATCAAAAACTTCTCCAGCCACGAAATGGACTCTAAGTCGAGGTGGTTGGTGGGCTCATCTAAAAGCAAAGCTTCGGGCTCACCAAAAAGGGCTTGGCAAAGCATCGCTCTAAACTGAAAATCGCTGGGGACCTCTTTCATTTTTTGGGTATGAAACTCTGCTGGAACGCCCATACCGATTAAGAGCATTTCGGCATCGGAATCTGCCGTATAGCCGTTTTCAATAGCGACAATTTCTTCCAAGTCTCCCAGACGCATGCCGATGGCATCGGTCATCTCTTTTTCATAGAGAAGCTCGCGCTCAGAAAGGGCCTCCCACAGCCTGGCATTACCCATGATGACGACATCAATCAAAGTCAAATGTTGAAAATCTTCAATATTTTGACGCAAATAACCGACGCGTTTTGGGAGTACAATCTCCCCTGAATTCGCATCGATTTGCCCCATCATAATTTTCAAAAGAGTGGACTTGCCGGCGCCATTAGGGCCAGTCAAACCATAGCGCTTGCCAGCTTCAAACGAAGCTGATACATTTTCAAATAGAAGACGAGCTCCCATTTTTTTGCTTATGTCTTTAAGAACAACTGCCATAGGGTGAATTGTAACACAAATGTTAGATGCTGTCTCCAAATTTCTACACCACCTAGAAGCCGCTGTTGGGGCATCACCGCATACCATTCGCAACTATCGACTTGATTTACAAGCATTTCTAGCTTTTGCCAAAAAAGACTGTACATTGGACCAAATCACTAAACAAACCATTCGAGCCTATCTAGCAGATCTCAATCTCAAAGGGGCCAAAAAGCGCACCATACTCAGGCGTCTGTCAACGTTAAGATCTTTTTATAAATACGCTCTGCGCCAAAAATGGGTGGAAACAAGTCCACTAGAGGCCATCGATAGTCCCAAACTAGACAAGCCGCTGCCCAAAGCGCTTAGCTACCAGCAAATTGAAAACCTCTTCAACCAACCCGATACCACAACGCTCTTAGGGCTCCGTGATAGAGCTATGCTAGAGCTTTTCTATAGCTCGGGCTTGCGCGTCAGCGAGCTTGCGGGTATCAACCACAGCGACCTTGACTATCAAAATCTCAGGCTGCGCGTGCGAGGCAAAGGAAAAAAAGAACGCATTCTACCCATCACCAAAAGTGCGGCTAATTGGATAGCTGACTATGTGAGCTTTCCGGGCCAAAAAGCAAGCGAGGCAATTTTCCTAAACAAGTTTGGAGACCGCCTCACCGTGCGTTCCATCGATCGGCTATTCAAGAAATATCTGCTGCAAAGTGGTTTGGCCGGAAGGATCACTCCTCACACCATCCGGCATACCATTGCCACTCACTGGCTAGAAAACGGCATGGACCTCAAAACCATCCAAACGCTGCTTGGGCATAGTAGTCTTGCGACCACTACCATCTACACCAAAGTCTCCACACGTCTCAAAAAAGAAATCTACGACAAAACACATCCGCGCGCATCCTAATTCTTAAGAATCACATGCAAAAATCTCATCAATCAACACCTCTTATATTATTGTTGTTGAGTTTGATTGAGAATAGCATGGGTCAAAAGACCTTGATGGTCGGATAAGGGAGAAATTTTTCCTTGAAAGTCAAAAAATGGGACCAGCGTAGTTTGCATCGAGGGGGGATGGTTTCCATAAAAAACGATATAATCATAAATCACATATCCGGGGCCTTTCGGCTTACTCCACTTATTAAACAACTCAGAACACGTGGCGTCATGGGGAGAGCAAAAGGCTCGATTTTCGTTATAGGGGTCATAAAAATCGGTTTTCAGAATAGATAAATTATAAGATGGTGTTCCCCAGGCAATATTCAAATCTCCGGCCACAAACGTAGCGGTTTTCATCCACTGAACGAGCTGAGAGAGCTGCGTATTTTGCAGAGCTCCATTGCGCGATGGCAAAGCCTCCAGATGTGTATTCACAAAACTGGCAAATGGGGTATCAAAAAAAAACGCGCCGTGAGCAATACCCCGCTGTGCTGATTTAAAAGGGCGGTAGGTGGGGTTTTCTACTGGGTATTTGCTAGCAACAAATAGACCGCTATTCAAACCGATCCATTTGGGGTTCACATCATAAAAAAATACCGCATAAGAGCTGCGTAACTTCTTAATGAGATAGCGCGCAGCAAGGTTAGAATAAACCTCTTGTAAGCAAATGATATCAGGATCGACTTCTTGGATTTTGGCAATCACACCATCGATGCGGTCGGGCCAAGGAGGCATACCATCAGTAAAATACGAAACGGGAAATGGAAGAAAAAGAGTATTTAAGGAAAAAAGAGAAAACGACTGTGATGGAGCCAGGGGAGCTAGATCTCCTTTTTTCGTGGAAAAAGAAGCTGCCGACAAAGATGTCCAAATCAAAAAAAGTATAAGCCGCATCTTCTGAGATATAACACAACTGGTGCTATGGACATATCAAAATTTACTAGTGGAAAAAATGTGGGAGAGGGATAAGCCGGATTCTGTCATTGGGCAATCATTCCTCTAGGACGGGTATTGCTACCACATCTCAAGCGACTTAGACCAAATGGCGAACAACCATCGATTGGTCCTCTTGCTTCGGATAGGGTTTACCAGCAAGATCTATTACTAGGATCCTGCGCTAGCTCCTAAAGCTAGCATTTTCAGTCTGTCTACTCCCAAAGAGTAGCGAAATGTTTTCTGTGGCACTTTCCGTAGCCTTACGGCCCCCAGTATTTCACTGGTATCCTGTTCTGTGAAGTCCAGACTTTCCTCCACGGCAAAAAGCTGTGGCGATTGCCTCCTTTCCCACTAAACTGTAGCTCTGCGACGGCGGCGACGCGGTGCGGCGCCATCCTCTGAATCGCTTTCTTGCTGCCAAAAATGAATACGAGAGCAGTGTTCACAAAACACCAAATTTTCACCTCGACGAACTAAATTTTCGTGTTGAGGTGTTAGAGCGATATGGCAGCCAGCGCACGTGCGATTCTCAAGGGGGACAACGACGCGGTCTTTCTTGTTATTGATAAGACGTTCATAAATTTTCAAAGACGTTTGATCAGCGCCTTCAGCGATCTTATCACGCTCAGCTTTTAGCACTTGGCCTTCAGCATTGATCTTGGCAATCGTCGAACGAATATCATCTTCAACTTCCTTGCTGCTCTCTGCGGTGGTAACTAAACTTTCTTTGAGCTTAATTTCAACTTCTTCTTCAGCAAAGCGCTTATCTGTTAAATCAGAAATTTGCTGTTCCATTGATGCTTTTTCTCGTTCGGCAGCAGTCATCTCTTGGGTTAGGGCATTAAACTCATCAATTTTTTTCACATTTGATTGTCTAGCTTCCAAGGTTTTAATACGCGCGCAAAGTTCGGCTAGAGCGTTTTCCAAAGTCTTAATTTCATCACTGAAATTTTTAATATCTTCGGTTTTCTTGGAAAGCTGGTGTTGGAGCTCTTGGCGTAAAATTTCAATTTGGCGAAGCTCTCTTTGTCGTTCGCGTTTGACGCGCATCAACTGAATCATCTTAATATCGAGCTCTTGAATTTCCAAAATGGTTTTTAGGGCAGCGAGCATGCTAAATCCTGAGGTAATAATTATAGATGGGCCTAAGTGTATCGCAAACAAAGGCATCATTTCAAGTTAAATTTCCCCTTTAGAGGGGATGTGACTTTTTTGTAAGGCTAAAAATAATGATAAGTCATTAATAATCAATAAATTAAATTATTTTATTGAATCATGTAAAACAGCTTTACATTACCAAGGGGATTGAAAATAAAGGGGGTAAGCAGGTTTACTGTGTCATATGGGAAATCTAGAAAACTACTTGGCAAAATGCCCAGATGGGCAACGAAAATTGGAAACGATTGCATATCTTGCAACGTTGGACTGTTTGGGTAAAACCTGTCCCCAAGTAGCCAGAGCTATCAAATCTGAGCTGAAGAATCAAAGAAACTTTCTAAAAATGATCGCGTCGGAAAACTACTCCTCACTGCCAGTTCAACTGGCGATGGGGAACCTTTTGACCGACAAATACGCTGAAGGCTACGTCCATCACCGATTTTACGCGGGCTGTGAAAATGTCGACACAGTCGAAGATCTGGCGATTGCCGAAGCAAAAAAACTTTTTGGTTGCGATCACGCCTACGTACAGCCTCACTCTGGTATCGATGCCAATCTCGTCGCTTTTTGGTCTATTCTCATTCACACGGTGCAAAATCCCGAAATCGAGGCGCTGCAAAAAAAGAGTGTTTTTGAGCTTTCTGATGACGAATACGAGCGTATCCGGCAGATGATGAGCAAACAAGTTCTTCTTGGGATGTCGCTGAATAGTGGAGGACATCTCACGCATGGATTTCGCCATAACGTCTCCTCCAAAATGATGCGCAGCTTCTGTTACGATGTAGATCCAGATACCCACTTACTGGATTACTCAGCCATACGCAACCAGGCCAGAGAAATTAAACCTCGCATTCTGCTTGCAGGCTATTCGGCTTATCCTAGGCTTATTGATTTTGCCAAAATGCGCGAAATTGCCGATGAAGTCGGAGCTGTTCTTATGGTCGACATGGCCCACTTTGCCGGTCTTGTCGCTGGCAAAGCCATTACTGGTGATCACGATCCTATACCTTTTGCCGATGTTGTGACTACGACAACACACAAAACTTTACGAGGACCCCGAGGAGGGATGGTGCTTTGCAAAGAAGAATACCGTGAAATTATCGACAAGGGATGTCCCACCGTTTTGGGAGGTCCGTTGCCTCACATCATTGGAGCCAAAGCCATAGCACTGCAAGAAGCCAATCGTCCTGCATTCAAGACTTATGCGGCGCAAATTCTAGCCAATTCCAAGACACTTGCTGAGCGCTTAATGTCCAATGGTGCAACGCTCACAACAGGCGGTACCGATAATCATCTTTTAGTGATCGATGTAGCCAAAAGTTTTGGCATCACTGGACTACAAGCAGAAAAAGCCTTGCGTGAGGGGGGAATTACCGTTAACCGTAACTCCATTCCCTTTGATGTGAATGGCGCTTGGTACACCTCTGGAGTGCGCATCGGAACACCAGCGCTGACAACACGCGGTATGAAAGAAGATGCCATGCGACAAATAGCCGACAACATCTGCGAGCTGCTAAAAAGCGCCAAATCTAGCGGCTTAGACAAAGCGGGAAAACCGAGCCGGGCAAAAGTAGCACTTGAAGAAAGTACCCTGGCTAAAGTACAAGCAGATGTGGGAGAACTTTTAAAACAATATCCCTTATACCCAGAAATAGAAATAGAGGAGACAGACGATGTCAGAAGAGAAGAAGCAGCCATCGAGACTCGATGATAAAATCGATGACTTACTACTAGAGCACCGGCGTTTATTCTTCTCCGCAGCCGTAGATGAAGTAAGTATAACCGATGCCATCCGCAAACTTTGGTACTTAGAGTTAAAAGATCCGGGTAAGCCGATTCTATTTGTCATCAATTCTCCTGGTGGGTCAGTTGATGCGGGATTTGCCGTGTGGGATCAGATTAAAATGATCACCTCACCGGTTACAACTCTTGTGACAGGACTTGCTGCGTCAATGGGGTCTGTTCTCAGCCTTTGTGGCGGAAAAGGGCGTCGTTTTGCCACACCCAACGCCAGATTTATGATTCACCAACCGTCTATCCACGGTGTTATTAGGGGACAAGCATCAGATCTTGACATCCATGCCAAAGAAATCATCAAAACACGTAACTACCTAGTTCAACTCTACGCTGATGCTACAGGTAAAGATTTTGATACTCTTGCCAAAATGATGGATCGAGACACATGGATGACTGCAAAAGAAGCTTTAGCATTTGGTCATATAGATGCCATTGCAGAATCCTACAAAGACCTTCAACTTTGAAAAATGGCAAGGTGCCGGTAACGACTTCATTCTTATCGACCACCCTGCCTTTAATCCCAGTTGGACCCAGCAACTTTGTCATAGACGTTACGGGATAGGGGCCGATGGGGTCATTTGGTTCTTGCCCCCGGCTGACATGCGTATCTTTAATGCCGATGGCACAGAAGCTGCCTGTTGTGGTAACGCTTTGCGGTGTCTTGCCGCCGCTCGAAATCTCTCCTGTATCAACAATAAACACCATATAAAGCACCATAAAAAAGGATTGGCCGTTTCTATGGGAGTTCCAAAATTCATCACTTCACAAACCCTAGATACTGGTGTTCCACATCACGTTGTCTTCGACGGTCACTTTCAAGACGCAAAATCTTTGCGTCTTGAACACAATGCCAACGTCAATTTTGCGAAAATGATCGCACCTGGTAGGATCGCGATTAGGACGTATGAGAGAGGAGTTGAAGATGAGACCTATTCCTGTGGTACAGGTGCAGTTGCCGTGTGTGCGTATGCCAGAGAACATTTGCAAGATCCAGGTCCCTTCACGCTTGAGTACATTTCGGGTGATACGTTATTTGTCTTTTTTCAAGAAAAAGAAGCGTGGCTAGTTGGTGATGCTAAGCAAACATTCCGGGGGGAAATAAATGCTAATTGGGATACCGAAAGAGATCAAAGATCACGAATATCGAGTGGGAGCTACAGCGCCGTACGTTCAGATGTTAACGCAGGCTGGTCATCAAGTTCTAGTTGAGACCAATGCCGGGGCCGCAATTGGCTTCCATGACGCAGCATATGAAAAAGCTGGAGCTAAAATAGTCCCAGACGCAAAGACGGTTTATTCTGCCGAAATGATCATAAAAGTGAAAGAGCCGCAAGAAAGTGAATACGATCTCCTTAACCCGGATCAAATTCTTTTCTGCTACCTACACCTAGCTCCTGATCCCCAACAAACCGAAGCTCTTTTAAAACAAAAAATCATTGGCATAGCCTACGAAACTGTTCTCGACAGCCATGGACGCTTGCCCCTGCTTACTCCCATGAGTGAAATCGCAGGTCGCATCTCGATACAAGCTGGGGCAACAGCACTTCAAATGATCCACGGAGGAAAGGGTGTTCTTTTGGGAGGTGTGCCAGGTGTACATCCTGCTAAAGTCATCGTCATTGGGGGTGGCGTGGTGGGCACCCAAGCTGCTAGGATGGCCTTTGGTCTGGGGGCTGATGTCACCCTTATGGATCGGAATATGAGTCGTTTGCGTGAAATCGATGAGACCTACCGTTTTGGCATACGCACTCTCTTTTCTACGCCGCATGCAGTTGAGCAAGCGGTGCGTTCGGCTGACTTAGTTGTTGGTGCAGTTCTTGTTCCTGGTGCCAAAGCTCCTAAACTTGTGACAAGGGCGATGCTAAAAGGGATGGAGCCAGGCTCGGTAATCGTAGACGTGGCAATTGACCAAGGCGGCTGCTTTGAAACCTCTAAACCAACCACTCACTCCGATCCGACTTATATTGAGGAAGGAGTTGTGCATTACTGCGTTACTAATATGCCTGGAGCGTGTGCTCGCACGGCTACCATGGCTCTTACCAACGTGACGTTCTCCTACGCTCTATCCATTGCCGATAAAGGTTGGAAAAAAGCACTGAAGGACGATCCACTATTAAGGTGTGGCTTAAATACTTGCCAAGGCCACATTACCAATGAGCCTGTGGCACAGGCCTTAGGAAAGGCCTATACCGATCCCGCAAAATTTCTTTAATGATCCCACTGCGAATTTAGACGATACAATCTACAAATGCAGTGCTATTCAACGCAATGAAAATAAGGGCTGCCTTGGCGCATACCAGTGCCGGTCCTCATCCGCTCTTCTGCCAATTGTTTTGCCGATTGATTGGTTGAAATAGATTGCTGCTTTGCAGAATCATATATCGAAAGAAGGCTGGTATAGATCTCGTTTGTTTTTTTCAGGGGAAGAGCATGATGATACCCTTCTAACTCGAGCTCTTGAGCAATATTAATTAGACCACCGGCGTTGATAACAAAATCAGGAGCATAAAGTATATTTTTTAATTTTAACTCATCAGCATGTTGATCATGCAAGAGTTGATTATTAGCCCCACCAGCAACAGCTTTACAGCGAAGAAGGGGTATTGTGTCGTCATTGATGACACCGCCGAATGCACAGGGAGCAAAAATATCACACTCTTGACTGTATATTTCTTCAGGTGACACGACTTTAGCTCCATATTTTCTTTCAGCCATTTTTAAAGCATTACTATTAGTGTCTGTGACAATCAGATCGGCTCCATTCCAAAAAAGAAAATCAGCCAATAAACTACCTACACACCCAAGGCCTTGAATGGCAATTTTTCTACCCTGAACAGAGTCGTTTCCAAACAACGCTTGCAAAGTAGCCTGTATACCTCGATATACGCCCCAAGCTGTAAAACGAGAAGGATTGCCGCCACTTTTTTCATGGGAAAGACCGGCGATGTATTTCGTTTTCTGGCTCATAATTGTTAAATCATTTTCATCAGTGCCTGAGTCTTCAGCAGTAATAAATTCACCTTTTAAAGCATTTATAGCAGCAGCGTAAGATAGAAGTAGTTTTTCGGTTTTATCAAAGCGAGGGTCCGCGATAATCACCGCTTTACCTCCACCGAAACCCGTACCAGCAATAGCCGATTTGTAGCTCATTCCCATTGAAAGCCGCAAAACATCTGTTAGAGCTTGGTCAAAAGAGTGATAAGGGAAAATGCGTGTTCCTCCAAGTGCTGGACCGAGGTCTGTAGAATGCATGGAAATAATTGCTGTTAAATTGGAACTGCGGTCGGTAACCTTAATGACTTTTTTATAACCAGTGACAGGAATGGCTTCTAGTACTAAATCCAATTCTGTATCCTGAAAAACATCGGTAGTCATGTTAACTCCTTCAAGTTTTAAGCTAAAAAACATTATGTGTGCTTGGTACATTATAACTTTACTCATTATTTGATTTCAAGCTGTTTGATACCTAAGAGGCTATGCGTGAATTAAAAATTTTAATATGAAAGAATGCCTCTAAACTGAGGATTTTCAAAAAAAATGCATCGATGATTTAGGCCTATACCGATCCCAAAAAATTTCTTTAATAGAACTCTTGGCCAAAATAGTACAATCGAGATATGCTGCTGCCTATGACTACTTGCCTCCTACCTCAGTCACGCTCTACACCGTCGACGAGCTTGGGTGGAGAACCCAGCGAAGCAGAAAAATTAAAGGCCGTTGCCATCAAGGCATTTAATGCACTGCTTGCAGGCCAACCTGTCACATTGACAACCGGCACTCTTTTAGCCAAAGTTTATTACGATGATGAGGAAATATCAGTCGAGGATTTTACCAACCTGCTCCAAACGAAACAAATCGCATTTGTCACTAAGGAAAAAACAGAAAACAGCAATTACTACCTACAGCGCCCCCCCGTTACCTACTACAAAATTTAAATACTGACCTTAACATTAATCAGCATCAGCTCTCTTAGAATTTGTCATCAATGAAAATTTGTGCTAAAATGGCTCGAATTTGTAGTGTGCTGATAGTCAAGAGCAAAATAAAAAAGAATGCATTAGCACTAGGTGGAAGTCATGAAATTTCCCTTTGATCAAGATCTGATCGAGCGCGGAAAACAGCTTATTGATAATGGGGCAGTCAAAAATGTTCTTTTCTCTGACGGTACATACCAGGTAGAAGTTTTTGACCAGGAAAGCTATTGGCCGTTTTTACAGATAAGCGATGAAGCTGAATTTGGCGATTTTTTTTGCAGCTGCTCTGAAGCTGAAGATGGCGCGTGTCCCCACTTGGCAGCAGCCGCTCTTGCCATTCTGAAAGAAGGACGGCCGCTTCATGTGCTGTTTCGAGATAGCCTTTGGAATCACCTCTGCCAAATTGCCGCCAGACGACATGGTTACGAAACAAGCTGCATGCATAAGCTAGATGATGGCGCCTACTTTTGTGCATCCGTTACCGGCAAACGCCTTTTTGAAATCACCCCCAAAACAGCGGCCGGTCACGCATTCATGCGGGGGATACTAGAGAATCGGGCCATTGAAACCGAGGAAACATCACTTAAATTTTCTAATCTATCACCTGAAGAAATAGAAAAATGGCGTCAAGGTCAGCCCAGCCACCATCTCCAATACGAACTTTCTTTTTGGTCAGACCTGGCCAAAGGAATCCTTTTGCGCCAAGTACAGGGAGATGCCTACACTATCAAATTTGGTGGAGGAGAGCCGCCCAAAGATATCATTGCAAGCTTTACCGACTTTACCTTTCGTTGCTACGTGGCTGAAATCAACTGGTCTGATATCATACCCAGCCTTGCTACCGTCAATAGCCCTGTGCCAGTCTTTGAGCTGCTCGACTACAAAATTGAAAAAATAGCCTACGATGAAAATAAACGGTGTTTTCGAATTAGTGGGCAAAAACAAAAAACAGAATCGGCCACAGGACCAAGCTATGAGCTGGGATCCTGGCTTTACGTGCCCAATAGAGGGTTTTTCCCCAAAGAAACGCACAGCCTTATCGAAGGGGACACTATTCCTTCCGAAAAAATTGCTCATATGCTGGATCACTACCGTCCGCTTCTGGAAAAACACCTTCAAAACCTGGTAATAGAGCCGGCCGCAGTCAAGCAGCAGTTTACCCTGTATTTTGATGATCAGCAAAGTCTGCATATTACCGCTTATCTATTTGAACCAAGTGATATAAGTACAACATTTGACAACTGGGCGTATATTGCGGGTAAAGGGTTTTACAAAATCGAAAACCAAATCTTCGAAGGGAACAAAAAAATCATTCCATGGAATGAGATCAACGACTTTGTCAACACCCATAGAGTTTGGCTGAGCCGTTTTGAAGGTTTTGAAATCCACATAGGCAACATTGAAGCGCACCTGATTTACTCGTTTGATGCTAGTGGCCAGTTATGTTTTGATAGCGAATCTGAACTATTTGAAGATGCCTCTGATATCATCGACTTTGGCCTTTGGGTTTACATTAAAGATCGTGGTTTTTATCCCAAGCGCCAAGGCCGGAGCCTGTCTGCGCTCCACCCCGGTCTAAAAATTCCACCAACAGAAATTGCCTACTTTATCCGCACCCACAGGGAAGAGCTGGAGCAGATTCAAGGCTTCTTCACAACGCATTGTCCCATAGAAAAAATGGGTTTAAATATCACTCTTAGCTCTCACATACATACCCAGCCAGAAGTCTTCTATAAGCCAGACTACCAACCACAGCAGGTCAAGCTTTTTGGTGAATTTGCCTACGTTGCAGAAGAAGGATTTTCTGAAATACCCGTTGATATCCAGCTTCCGGAAGATTACAACCAAGCTCAAACCATCGACAAAAAAAACGAGCCCTATTTTGTCTCTTATGAACTTGCCAACCTAAAACCCTTCATTCTTAATCTCGATCCGCGCCTTCAAGTGCCAGGCCTCTTAAAACTTACCGTATCAGACATTGCACCGTACGAAGATGCTGGTATGGGTTATTGGGCAGTCGATCTATCCTACGAAACCGACTCTGGATTGGTCGATGTTGCGCGCATTTGGGAAGGGCTGCAAAATAAAGAATCCTATCTCTTTACCGAAGCCGGTCTAATATTTCTTCGGCAGTCCAGATTTAACTGGCTCAAACAAATCCAAAAAACCCGCTTCATCAAAGGTGGCAGGCGTGTGATTCTATCTACTTTAGAATGGATCCGTTTGGGTGTTTTTGAAGACCTTCATGTAGACGCAACCAAGAGCTCAGCTAAGCAATTTATCGATGAGCTTAATACTCTGCAAACAAGCGAAATCATCGACACGACAGGGCTGAAAAGCACCTTGCGACCCTACCAAGAAAAAGGGTTGCAATGGCTATGGTTTCTTTACTGTCATGGACTTTCAGGGCTTCTTTGTGACGATATGGGGCTTGGTAAAACGCACCAGGCCATGGCGCTTATGGCCGCGGTTAAAAACAAAAACCCGGGTGCTAAATACATCGTTATCTGCCCCACCTCAGTCATCTACCACTGGGAAGAATTGCTTAAAAATTTCCTGCCTGATTTGTCGGTGCACCTTTACTACGGTAGCGTGCGCTCCTTAGCGCCTTTAGCGCCAGCTGATGTTTTGCTAACATCCTATGGCACCTACCGCAGTGATAGTGAAATTCTAAAACACCACGCCTTTGAACTGGCTATTCTAGATGAGCTACAGCTGGCCAAAAATCCGGGGTCACAAACCCACAAAGCCTTGCGTAAACTCAACGCAAATATGCGCGTTGCGCTGACAGGTACGCCTATTGAAAATCGTCTCATCGAGCTCAAAGCTCTCTTTGATCTGGTCTTGCCAACCTACTTTCCGTCAGAATCTCTCTATCGCGAGCTATTCATCAATCCTATCGAAAAAGAAAACGACACCTCCAAAAAAATCCTCCTCTCCAAGCTTATTCAGCCCTTCCTACTGCGCCGTAAAAAATCGGAAGTGCTGCTCGATTTGCCCGAAAAAATCGAAGAAATTGCCTACTGTGACCTTTCCAAAGATCAGCAAGAGCTTTACAAAGCTGCTGTCTTTCGCGAGCGAGATGCGCTCTTGCACGAAATTGAACACTCAGCTCAACCCGTGCCGTTCTTACACGTCTTTGCTCTACTCTCCAGACTCAAACAAATTTGCGATCACCCATCGCTCATTACCGGCCAGCACTACACTGAATCTGCTTCTGGTAAGTGGGACCTATTTTTAGAGCTCTTGCAAGAGGTGCGAGATAGCGGTCAAAAGCTGGTCGTCTTCTCCCAGTATCTAGGCATGCTCGACATCATCGAACACTACCTAGCATCGCAAAAAATCGGCTTTGCCTCCATTCGGGGATCTACTCGTGACCGCAAAGAAGAACTGATAAGATTCAAAAACGACCCTACCTGCGAAGTATTCACTGCCTCGCTGCAGGCAGCAGGCGTGGGCATCGACCTCACCTCGGCCTCTGTTGTCATCCATTACGATAGGTGGTGGAATCCAGCTCGAGAAAACCAAGCCACGGACCGGGTACATCGGATTGGGCAAAAACGGGGAGTGCAAGTCTTCAAATTCGTCACCAAAAAAACCATTGAAGAGCACATCCATCAAATCATTGAGCGCAAAAAACACCTGACCGAAGAGTTGATTAGCTACGATGATCAAGACCTAGTCAAACAGCTAGCAAAATCTGAGCTAATCGAGATTCTACGCTCAATGGAGAGCACTTTCTAGAGGAGTTGCTGGGTGGTGGCCGATAATAACGTTGTTAAGATGAAAGCGAACGTTGGGGTTTTCACATAATAGGGCTTTTAACTGTTTAATTTCGTCATTGCATAAATGATTGTTGTTAAAATAGATATCTAAAATCCTATTTTCTATTACAGCTTTAGCTAAGGCTATGGCTCCTTTGATTCCTATGCTGTTGCTATCAAGATTTAGGTAAACCACCCGCGTTTTTCTTATAAATGCAGCAAAAACGAGAGCACCATTATCTCCGATAAAGTTGTAGCTCACATCTAAATGGGTGACTAAAGTTTCCGGCAAATTGCTGGCTAAGTCCATTACGCCATCAATTCCGATATGATTTTTGCTTAGATTGAGGTGCGTGATGTGTCTTAAGGCTGTGGATAACATGGTAACCCCTGCATTCGCTATTTGGTTGAGGCTTAAGTCTAAATGTGAAACAGCGGAGCGTGCTAAATGTTGAGCCAAAGCTTTAGCACCCTGACATCTGATAAGATTAGCGCCAAGCCCAAGGTGATGAATGTGTCTTAAATTGCAAGCTATGACGCTTGCTCCTCCTTCACCTAACACGTTGCCGGTAAGATCAAGACTTTCCACGGGTATACACTTTAAGCTATCAGCTAACATGGTCATTTCACGTTGCCCAATAGAATCTTTTCGAAGAGACAAATGTGTAATATGGGTTAACGCATTACCTAAAGACCGAATATCTTCAACGTTCATTGGGCAATCATTAAGATGTAGCTCGTGTAATATAAGAGTTTTATCATTAAAAGTGGATCCCTCTTGAAGACATTTTAAAGCAGTTTCAATCCTATCTATTTTTATCTGACTTAAATGTTCAAACGTTTTCTGATTGACGCCGACCTTTGCAACCGATAGACGGCGGATGATTTTTTCAGCATCTTCAGGTGAAAGGTTAGGCATTCTTGCTAAATTAATGTACGTGCTTTGGACAAGATTTCCGGCAAAATTTTCAATAATGGCATCACTTTTAGATGATTGATTCAGGTCATTAAAAAGAGCTATGACCTCTCGGTAGGATTCTAAATGTTCAGCATATTTTTGCGCCTTTTGCAGTGGTGTTTCGCCATTTTGTTGCATACATTGGTTAGCACCATATAAAACCAGACCGGTAATAAAGGATTTAGCGGCTTCTAAATTGACTTTTGCGCTCATCACGGCCAAATGCAAAGCACTCAATCCCTTTTCATCTGTCGTATTGGGATTGAAATTGAGGCTAAGCAAATAAAAGAAAAATGGGACATCGCAAGCGTGGATTGCTTGAAGCAAATGACCATCTTTTTCACGACCAAGCACAACTTCTTCATAAGTTGAAAATTGAATAGTGACATTTTGGTTTCGCTCACGTAAAAAATGGTAATTAGAGGCGGTGATGCGACTGTTTTGTCCTGCCTTCAATTTTAGATTAGGTCGAGCTGATAAAAGGGCGCTAAGTCCTGCGATAGTGACATTGGGACATCCAATCAAGGTCAATGCTTCAAGGTGTTTAAAGTCGTGACCTATTTGTTCCAAATGGTTATCGGTAAGAACAAGACAACCATTGATGGTAAACCTGCGCATAAAACGGGCTCTTAAAAGCACTAGTAAACTCGTATGTTGTCCTTCCTCGCTTTGAGTTTGCCATCTAATTTGGTCGGTAAATTGCTCCAGGGCCTCTTCCGGGAGCTGCGTACGCCACAGCTCCTCATCGCCCATCTCAGCTGTTTTATTTTCTAAATAAGCGCATAGAGTCAGGTGTGAACACATAGGCTGTTTCATTGATAGCATATCCTCAATGGCCTTTGCTGCGTTATCTCGTTGATATAAAACCCTAATAGCCCCGTAGGGAGTTTGTTCTTCTTTGGTCGCGGTTTGATAGTGTTCTTGTTCAAACTTTTCATAATATTGCGCTAAGAGAGGATGCGCGGCATAAAACAATGCACGGTGAGTTAAATGAGGATTATTGCTTAACGCGGCGTGCATGTTTTGAAGTTTTCTATACAGAGTTTTAATCAAACCCTTTTCCCTGGCTCTTTCAGGGATCAACCCGATAGGTAATTTAATGCTATCAAAATCATCAACACTCAGAATTCCTAGTTTATAGAGCTTAGAGTACTCTTGGTTATTTTCAACAAGCGATTGCAGCCACTCAAAAATCACCGTTTCGGGAACTAAGCTTAAAAAATGACTTCTGAAAGCTGCATCAACCGGGCTATCCATTTGTTTCTTAAACAAGTAAAGGATGTATTTCACATCGATCTGATGCTTTTCCCTACTCTTGACGATCACATTAGAAAAAGCCATGTCATTGTCTATGCCGATAATAAAATACTCGCTGCCTATTTTTTGGACGATATAGTTGTCTGGTTTACCATCTATAGGATCAACCAGGATGCCAGATGCAACCATCACCGAAAAATTAGTAGGGTTAATTTTGGACAACCAATCGTCAGCATCAAATGCTTCTCGTAAATGTCGTTCATTTTCAGGAACTTCATCTAGAGGCATTAGCAAAGTTGCCAAATTCACACCCTCAACCGTTTTCGATGCCAAAAATGGAAACTGCACATTTTGGAACGAAATTTTCACAAGTTGAGTGGGTGGTGATCCCTGACCGGAAATGATTTTATTTAGGCTAACTACCGCGCCTTCGATACCTGGAGCAAGTGGCAGTTTTTTCCAATGGATATTTTGGTAATTGGGGACATGGTGGGATCCATAAGCATTCCTTTTCTCATTCTGAAATAAGTGAGGCTTGGCATCCTGGTGCATATAACGCCACCCCAAACCAGAGCCTTGTATCTGCACTCTGCCTTCTAGAAGAGTTGATCTATCTTTTGCCTGCATGCAATCTGACCGAAATTTGCTATAAACTGCTGCAATCTTCTCTAGACTTGCATTGATGGAACTAGCTTGGTTATTATCCTCGGAAAATCGCTTTATCTGTTTTATCAATCGATTGATTTTATGATATTGATAGGCACATTTATCCGTTAAATCGGTATTTCGAAGCGGTGGAGCATGATGGCAAAAAAGCTCCCACGGCTGTTTGCAATTTTCGATTAAAAATGTGACTTCAGAATAAAATGGCACATTTGGTGATCTCAGCAGGTGTTTGATGGCCTGGATTTCAGTTGAGATCACATCAATATGAGGCGCCGCCTTTAACAAGTTTGCCAAGAGGGTGAGCTTGTCTTGTGAATGCGCCGAGCCACACAATGACTTAGATCGCTGTAATGGTGGCACAGTCATACATAGCTCCTTTGTGAAAAAAAGATCATAGATGTATGCGGAATTTTTTATAAGTAATTTTTTTATGAAAAAAGGCCCAGTATTTCTACTGGGCCAACATTTAAAGACACAAAAGGGGGTGTCTTCAGCTGAATGTAGATGGCGTGTTATTACCCACGGTCATACATTCTTTGTCCCATAGCTAAGAAATCAAAAGTGGTACGGGTGGTCAAAAGAGATTGTTGATTCTGCAGGGTGCTTGACATTGCATTTTGCACATTTTGCATAGCTATCTCTGCTTTGGTCTCTTCATTTTCTAATTCTGTCTCCGCCTGTTTAATGCCTTCACTAAGCATGAAGATAGCCTCTTTTAATGTGCTTATTGTGATTTCCACATCAGTAAGATTTGGCGTCTCATTATAAGAAACCCTGGATTGCATGCCCATGGCCAGAATATCTCGCAATATTGAAGACTGAACTTTAAACATGTCCTTTTTGAAGCTATAAATAGATTAGGACATTTTTGTATAGCACCTACAAGCTAAGATATATTCTTGACAAATAAGCACCTTAAACAAAAAATGCTTCAGCAAATTGTCATCGATAATGGGAGGATTTATGCCTTTTGCTGTTGCTAATCGAGAAGTTCTTACAGGCTCTTCCTTAGAAGAACTGAGCAGTAACCACAATCAATGGATTGTCGATATTATCAATTCTGTAGAACGCGAAAACAGGCTTGTAAAAACGGTGAATGGAGACTTTGTCGTAATCCCCAAAAGCCCTGCCTATGTTCTTGGCGAAAAAATAGTGCGTCCTATGATTGATGCTGTAATTGACTCTACTTACAGGCTAGGCCAGGTCATTC
This sequence comes from Chlamydiales bacterium, assembly GCA_024233455.1. Classification (GTDB taxonomy): domain Bacteria; phylum Chlamydiota; class Chlamydiia; order Chlamydiales; family JACKPQ01; genus JACKPP01. The sequence goes on along the minus strand of JACKPP010000001.1, from coordinate 498,676 downwards.
TTAGTGGATGCAAGTGGTTATCAAGCGTTAATTTCCCTCCGATAGCTGCTGCCAGTGAAATTGATTGCAGTAACGAGACTTGCTTTCAAAACGAGGACAACGCACTGTCTACCTTAGGGCCCGAATCTATCATAATGAGGCGTTTTGCAAAAATTTTCAACATTGCAAGTGATCGTTTAACAATAGATGCTTGCTTTGAAGCGACTATAAATGCTTGCCGTCAAGGCCAGTGGCAGCAAATTGATAGTGTTGTCGATGAGCTTGATTTACTTGTTAATTCACAAGGCCGAACTGTGCTTTTAGAGCTTATCGAACAGGGTGAAGAGGGCCTTGTAGATGAGCTTATTGAAAATGGTGCTATGATGATCCATTCAAGAGATCCAGAGGGTAATACAGCTCTACATTATGCTGCCAAAAATGGTTTTGTTTATGAAACGCTTGCAAAAATCTGGTCTTACACCGAATTTACTGAGAATAGACTTGGTCAAACGCCATTGCATTTCGCTATTGCTGCTGGTCAAGCCATCAGCGCAAGAGGTTTGCTTGATCATTCTGGTTTTGTCGACAGACCGTGTAAGTGGAAAATTGGTAACGATATTTTTTTAGATGTTACGCCTTTAGCAATTGCGGTCATTAATGGACAGATCGAATGTGCTGATCTTCTGCTTGAGCATGGGGCATATGCCAAGTTTGATATCAGCAATTATGGAGGGCTGCTTCATTTAGCTATCAATTTTGGACAGATCGATATGCTAGATCACCTCTTAAAGGAACACTTAAATAAATTTGATCTCGAGCAAAGAAAAGATCGATCGGGTGTTACTCCTCTAATGGCGGCAGCGTACATCGATGATCTAAGAGCTATGGATATATTACTCACTAAAGGAGCCCTCATTAATGCTCCAGATTACTATGGAAGAAGAGCGATTCACTGGGCCACACTAAGTCATAGCCGCAACGCGATTAAACTTCTGCACTTTCATGGTGCCGAATTGAGTTGCCAAACTGTTAATGGGCACACTCCCTACGATCTATTAAAATCGAGTCGCGATAAGGCTAGCAAGTCGACCAAGGCGTTGCTTTCTAGTTTAGAAAGACAATCAAGCCAAATGAAAAAAATTCCAGCTTATACTTTTTATGCTCCGGAAAATTTAGTTTTTCAGGGAGGAGGCCCTAAATGTATTGCCTACGTTGGGGTATTAAAAAAGTTAGAGTCTAAAATGTTTTTAAGTGAGCTTAAGCGTGTATCTGGGACCTCAGCAGGTTCGATTATGGCTAGCTTGGTTGCACTTAACTACCCGCCAAGCGACATCGAAAATAACTTAAAAGATGTTGACTTTATGTCCTTTCTCGACCACCCCTTATCGAAAAAGAAAATTTCAGAGACCATTCAAGACGCATCCATCGGATCTTCAGTATCGAGTCTATTCAACTTTGTCAATCATTTTTCCTCACTAGCCGATCCAACCACACTTCTTTCTAAATTCATCTCCACGGCTACGGGAGCGGCAAAAAATATTTGGAGCACTACCGGCATTTGCGATGGCGAAGAATTGCGCAAATGGGTTGAAGAACGGATATATGCAAGCACGGGAGTTGAGTATCTTACATTTGGGGAGCTGGCTCAACTTGCAGAAAAGTATACCTATTACAAACATCTCCATATTCACGCCACCCAATTAGGTGATCATCCCAGGATCATAAATATTAATTCTGAAGATCCGCAGTGGGCTGATTTCATTATATCCGATACCGTTGTTGCTTCTGCGTCTATTCCAGGAGTTTTTAAGCCCCACACCTTACATATTAAACTTTCAACTGGCAGGCGCATCCCAAGTCCTGACTACGAAAGCTTGGTCGATGGAGGGCTCTTAAATAGCTTTCCGATTAGCACATTTGATCGGGACAAATTTGTCAGCCAAGTCGATCAAACCAATGACTTTATCGTCAACAAGCGGACGCTGGGAATTAGTCTTGCCACGCCAATGGCGAGCACGCCTCAGCATAATTCCGTAGACAGTCTTGGTGATTTACTCATATCAATTACTTCACTCTATTTTAATGCTGAAGAGTTTTTCCGGGATACGATTGCACAAAATCGCTTTCGAACTATTGAGATTAGCCCGCAAGATGTTACGACATCGAGTTTTGGCCTTAGCCAAGAAAATCAAAAAAGCTTAATAAATGCGGGTCTGCACGCCACCGAAACTTTTTATGATCGTCAATTTATCTCTTTCGCTTCAAACGGCTCAATTAAATCTGAAAATTTCGATTTTGACTCTAAACTACCTAAACGATCTCCTAATATTGAAGGGTGTCCTAAAACTACCCAAACGCTTCATGAAATGCTTATCAAAGACACGGCCCAGAGCAGATGTGTTTTATTAGCCAACTCCAATATTGCATATGATACGGCTCTAGTGTTTGCCGATCGCTACCAAGATGCTTTTTCTCATATTGCCTGGCTTACGCCAAAATTGACTCGAACACATAGTCATGACTACTTACCCGCGATGAGAAACTTTGCCAAACACCTTAAAATTACGGTCTCAGCAACTGATACGCTCCCCAGGCTCTGCCATAAAATTGATTTATACTTTAAAAACGCCAAACTCGATAAACCATATCTGATGATTTATATTGATGCTGTTGAGCAAGTGGCTCTCCCTAAATACTCAAATGCGCGCTTGCTTTTGACATCTCAACACGCGCATTTATGGGAGCTTGATAATACACTTGATTTGAGGGATATAGCATATGAACGTCCATCGGATCAATCCGCGCAAATACCAGAAGAAGAGCCGCAAACTTCAACATCGAAAAAAAAAACTCTAATTCCACAAAGCAATCCGATACCAGTTCCAAAACTCCAATTCACTCCATCGAAATTATTTGAGGCATGTCGCTCAGGCGACATTGAGAAGGTTACAAGCTGGTGCAATGATGACCCATCGCGGATTCAGCTAAAAGGAAAAGAAGGAAAAAGCCTCTTTCATGAGGCTGCGGGCCATGGTCAAGTAGGGATAATGAATTTCTTATTGACCAAATCCCCTGAACTTTTAGGGTCTCTAAATAAAAACGGAATGACTCCACTACATTTCGCTGCCGAAAAGGGTCATATTGAGGCTATGGAGTGGCTTTACGAAAAAGATCCCAGCCTGATCAAGGCTTTCACAACCGATGGCTTAACTCTACTACATGCTGCTGCCAAAAATGGTCATGTTGAGGTTATGGAGTGGCTCTACAAAAAAGATCCAAGTGTAATCAAGGCTTTTTCATTTAGTGCGACTCCACTACATTATGCCGCCCGAAATGGGCATGTTGAGGCTATGAAATGGCTCTATGAAAAAGATCCAAGTGTGATCAAGGCTACGTCGATTAGTGGCGCGACTCCACTACATTATGCCGCCCGAAATGGGCATGTTGAGGCTATGAAATGGCTCTATGAAAAAGATCAAAGCTTGATCAAGGCTTTTGCAACCGATGGCAAGACGCCACTACATGAGGCTGCTGAAGGGGGGCATGTTGAGGCTATGGAGTGGCTCTACGAGAAAGATTCCAGCCTGATTAAGGCTGCCACAACATATGGTAGGAAGACCCCACTACATTATGCTGCCCGAAATGGTCATATTGAAGCCATGAAATGCCTCTACAAAAAAGATCAAAGCTTGATTAAAGCTTTCACAACCGATGGTAAGACGCCACTACATGAGGCTGCTGAAGGGGGGCATGTTGAGGCTATGGAGTGGCTCTACGAAAAAGATCCCAGCCTGATCAAAGCTATAGAGAAATCTGGCATAGCTTCAAGCCTAACCAAGAGTTGGGAAAAAGATGGCCTAACACCACTGCATTATGCCGCCCGAAATGGTCATCTTGAGGCTATGAAATGGCTCTACGAAAAAGATCGAAGTTTGGTCAAGCCTGTTTCATACCTTGGAGAGACTCCACTACATTATGCCGCTGAAAGGGGGCATGTTGAGGCTATGGAGTGGCTCTACGAAAAAGATCCCAGCCTGATTCAGGCTGTTTCATACATTGGCGGGACTCCATTACATTATGCTGCGGAAAATGGCCATATTGAGGCTATGGGGTGGCTCTACAAAAAAGACCCAGGTCTGATCAAGGCTTTTACAACTCTTGGCAAGACGCCACTACATGATGCTGCTGCAGGGGGGCATGTTGAGGCTATGGAGTGGCTCTACGAAAAAGACCCAAGCCTTATCAAGGCTTTCACAACCGATGGTATGACCCCGCTAGATTTTGCTGCTCAAAGGGGTCATGTTGAGGCTATGGAGTGGCTCTATGGAAAAGATCCCAGCCTGATCAAAGCCGTGGCTAAATGTGGGAGCACTCCGCTACATTATGCTGCTGCAAGGGGGCATGTTAATGCTATGAAATGGCTTTACGAAAAAGATTCCAGCCTGATTAATGCTGTTTCAAACTATGGTGGGACTCCGCTACATGATGCCGCCGCGTGGGGGCATGTTAATGCCATGAAATGGCTCTGCGAAAAAGATCCAAGCCTAATCAAAGCTGTCACAAAAAATGGCAAGACAGCTCTTGATAGAGCTGCTTCTTATGGTCATAAAAAAGCCATGAAGTGGCTTTCCGATAATAACTGAGGATTGGCTAGCACTTCGTTAGATAGAAGGCTCGGAGTTCCGCTAGAAGATGGCGGCATTAACAAAACACGGTATACATCGTAAATAAATTGTCTAAATATACCTCCAAATGTACTGGGACTTTAATGTTTATTCAAAGCTCATTTGCTAGTAGGTGTTTTAAAAATACACAATCTTTTACCCGAATATCTCTGAATTTGAGCAATCTAAAGCCTAGTTGAGGTTAATCATTTTTGTTGCTAAATTTGAAATTTATATTAAAATGATTATATTTATTATTAATAATATTATTAAACATTTTAATTTAAGAGAGATGACGAAAATGACTGATTTCGTGTATACTGGTACCTATGAAAAAACGCGTTCCAAAAATTGCCATTATCGGGCGCCCCAATGTGGGTAAATCGGCCCTCTTTAACCGTATTGCCGGGCGGCGTATTGCCGTTGTCCATGAGGAAGAGGGAGTTACGCGCGATCGGCTCTACCGGCGCTGCGAATGCTTTGGAAAAGCCTTTGACCTGATCGATACTGGTGGGATGGAGTATTTTAGCGATCTGCCATTTCGTGAGGAAGTGAGAGCTCAAGCGCAACTTGCTGCAAACGAGGCTGATGCAATTATTTTTGTCGTAGATGGGGTGTTAGGCTTAACCCCTCAGGATCGCGAGGTCTGGAAAGCCCTCAGAAATCAACAAAAACCTATCCTATTGGCGGTCAATAAGATCGATTCTAGAGACCGGGAAGTACTCATTCACGCCTTTCATCCTTTAGGTGAGCCACATCCAGTGTCAGCGATCCAGGGTTATAAAGTGGCTGAGCTTTTGGAAAAGGCCCTAGCGCTATGCCCAGATGCCCAAGAAGAGGCAGAGGATGAGGGCATTAAAGTGGCATTTGTCGGCCGGCCCAATGTGGGGAAATCGACCCTGCTCAATTACGTCTTGGGAGAAGAGCGCACGATTGCCAGCGCAATAGCTGGCACTACCCGCGACAGCATCGATGCTAAAATTCAAGTCGATGGACAGCTATTTACGCTCATTGATACTGCCGGTATAAGACGCAAGCCCAAAGAAAAAGAAGTTGTCGACAAATTTGCCGCAATTCGCACGGAGACGGCCATTGAACGTGCCGATATCTGTGTGCTCCTTATCGATAGCGAAGAGGGGATGTCGATGCAAGATAAGCACATTGCAAATGCCATCGAAGAAGCGGGAAAAGGATGTATCATTTTTTTCAATAAATGGGACAAAGTTAAAGGCTACCGTATGGAACATTGCGAAAAAGCAATAAAAGATGATGCGTCTTTTTTAGCGCATTGTCCCATGCTATTTGCTTCTGCTTTGACTGGTCGCAACACCGAAAAGCTATTTGACACCATTAAGCTGGTCTATGAGCATCTCCAGAAGAGGATCACCACCGGCCAGCTCAACAAATTTGTGGAGCGGACCTTGCAAGCCTACTCACCTCCCATGATCAAGGGAAAACGCCTGCGCATTTACTATCTGACTCAAGTTAAAACACAGCCCCCTCATTTTGTGCTCTTTGTCAATAACCACGAGCTCATGTTAGAGACCTACCGCAAATACTTGCTCAATGCCTTTCGCAAGGAATTCGGATTTTCTGGTTGTCCGGTCAATTTTGGTCTAAGACGACATGCTCAGCGAGAAGACATCTCCAGGTACGTTGCCAGCCGCTAAGAGATCGTTGGTCAATAAGTAGGATCCCACTTGTATTTTACACCATCAATAACCCGCTGGCGGTAAACCCAATCATCGGCATTTTCCCGCAGTAGTCGATCGCAGCCCATCACAAAACCCTTGATAAATCCGTGACGTCTTATGGCAAGTTGCATATAGCGTGAACTAGTAGGGCGAAAATTGCTGCGTGGACCATCGACTGGTGAGATAATTTGGGCATGAAAATGAATCATCTTTTCAGCGCACCAGGAAAAAGGATCAGAGCGAGGCTTAGGTATATCCGTTGATTGAGACAGCAAGCTTGTGTCTTTGCCCCAAGGCTCAAAATAACCAGGCTTTGCCAATAAGCAAAGGGGAATACAGCAAGCGATAATAAATGGTTTCACAGCTGCCATTATACCACCCTAGGAATTAAAAAGCGTAACGAAGGCGCAAAACAGGAAAAAGATTCTCTCTTTGAAGATTGTGATAGGCTAGTCGTTCATAGAGGCGTTCATTATAAAGTTTGGCCGATTCACCAGCGCCGTAGATCCCCCCAAAATACCAGCCAGCCTCAAAACTTGTGGTGATCACACCAGCTGCAACATTGCCTTTTTTAAAAAAAAAATAAGAGGCAGTAATAAAGCCTCCGTTTAGCAAAAGAGCTGTAATGGCTGATTGAGTTTGCCCCACGTAAAAATAGCCGGCACCGGGCAAGATGCCATTCAGAATTTGAGCTTTGGCTACACTTTTTTTATTCAGACAGTAGCAATCAGCAATTTGGCCAAGATAGGCTTTATCGGGATAGATTTTAGAGAGAGAGTGAAGCTCTTCAATATTACCGTGTAGCAGCACGTCAGCTTCGTGCAGTTTTTCACCGGTTTCAGGATAAGACTCATTGAGTAGCTCCAAAACTTGCTGAGCTTTTTGTGGGGCATTCACTCTGTCATAGCTTTGATAAAGGATAATAAGCAGGTCGTGGTAGGCGGGAAAAGTTGTATCGGCACGGGCCAAGGAAGAAGCTTCAAAAGTTTCGATTACTTCATCGTACTTGCCGCCAAGATAGTAGCAGAGTAAAATATTGTAGGTGATTTCTTGCTTTCGCTCAAAATTTTCACTCAAAATTTTCGCTCGCTTAAAAGCGGTGATAGCGCGGTAAAGATCGAGCTCTTTGGCAAACGCCACCCCAATAAGGTACTCTTTGGCCCATTCTTCTTTACGTTCCTCAAAGGTAATCGGTTTAAATGGAGCTGGTAATTTTTGAATATAGCTCTCTTCGACACTGCAGGAAATTTGGGGATCGATTTTATCTGGTACGCGGTAGCAGCCGAAACATAAACAAAGCGTAAAAATTAAGAGCTTTTTCATCATCGGCCATTATGGCACAAGAGAGATTATTATTCATCGTCGGGTGTCTTGATCAGCTCAAAAGCTGCCTCGACATCATCTGCAGGCCCTTCTTCTGAGGCCAGTTCTTCCTGACGTTCAGTAATCTGTTTGTAGATTTCATAGTCGTCAACAATCTTAGGACGCATAAAAATCATGACATTATTCTTGGTCTTGGTGGAGGCAGTGCGGCTGAAGGCAGCTCCGACCACAGGCAAGCTGCCAAGGCAGGGGAAGCCCTCTTTGCTGCGTGAGGTCGTATTATTGATTTGGCCGCTAAGCACCAGAAACGAGCCGTCAGGAACGTGGACGCGGGTAGTGGTAGTGGTAAGATCGGTGGTAATCCCGTTGACATTTGCTGAAGTGTTGTCAGGCGGCAGGCCAACAGTTTGAGAGATTTCAGTGTCAATGTCGAGGGTAATAATGTTATTTTCGCCTATGGTAGGTGTCACGCTTAAGTTAACACCGACATTGCGGTATTCCAAATTGGCCGTATTTTGCTGGCTGCTTTGACCGATTGTTGTGACTGTAGAGCCAGTAAAGGGGATGTTTTGTCCTACAAAGACCACAGAGTTACGTGAGTCTTGCGTGATGATTTTTTGGTTGATGACGATAGTGGTGGAAACATCGGATTTCAGAGCATTGATCAGCGATCCGAGTGCGGCAAATGTACGGCCTTTATGCAAAATAATATCGCCAATGATGCCAAGGTCAAAACCTGTGGCAAAAGGCACATCGGTTCCCGTAGGTGTGCGAGAGGCAGAAATATTACCTAAATTGGATGTGAAAGTAGAAGGAAGGTTACCATTTCCACTCTCGATGAAAGCCGAGCTCGAGGGCTGGTTGCCAGTGGCAAAGCCGATGCGGCTTGTGACCTTACCTTGGGAGGCCCAAGTGAGCCCAAACTCTAGCAAATCGGTAATCGTTGTATTGATGACGAGGACTTCAACAAAAATTTGCCTTAAGGGGACGTCGATATTCTGAACAAGCTCACGCAACTTGGCAAGAGTTGTTGGATCGCCAGAGCCAAGCAGAGAGTTGGTGACTTGAATCCATTGCACCGAATTGACCGCATTAATAAGTTTTTTATTTTGATCTCCCTCAGAGCTGTTTTGCAGTTCAGTTGCCACTTGCTTGAGTGCAGCAACAATCTCTGTACCTTGATGGTAGTGGAGCTTGTAGATCATAAAGCTGACATCGTCAAAGGGCTGAAGAGGAGGAGGTATTTCTCCCAAATTAGGCAATGAGCCGGGGCTGTCGAAACGCTCTAAAAGTTCCATTACCTCATTGACGGCGTCCTCAGAACCTGAAACGAGTAGTGAACGGGTTTTTTGGATCCATTTGAGGTTATTGATCGTATCAAAAAGATCCCTTTTATTGATGCCACTATCGATTAAATTTTGCTCAAAATCTTGCATAGTGTGAATGAGCTCTTCACCTGATAGGCATCTAGGTTTATACAGTTTAAAAATTTCTGGTGATGGGCGCTCTGGGGCTTGGGACGGTCCAGCAAGGGCAGGGATATCGAAACGTTCGGCCAATTGTTCAGCCTTTTGTAATGCCCCTGGAGGGCCAGTGAAGATAATTGAATTGGTTTCATTGATATAGCGAGCGTTTTGCAAGGTATCTACAAGCTCTTGATCGGCGTTGGCTTTTTGCAAATCTGGAATAAGAGCTTTCAATGATGCAATCAGCTGTGGGCCTGAGGCGAATTTGACTTTGTAGATCAAGAAAGTAACCGCTCCGATTTGCTGTACACCAGGTGCGGCAGAATCAATCGATTGAAGTAGGCTTTTCACTTCTTCAATCGACTCTGGAGTCCCCGTGAAGAGAATGGAGTTGGTTGCCTCAACGTAGCGCGAGGTATTAATCGTGTTTATTAAGTCGGGATTAGCTAGACCCGCTTTTTCCATATCCTCGGCTACATCTTGCAAATCTGATTGTATTTGCTGGGCGGATTTCACCACGGGCTTATACATGAAATACTTAGAAGCTTGAGACCCTCTACTCACATCGAATTTTTCTAAAAGGCCCATGACGTGATCAACAGCTTCTGCAGGACCCGTCACAAGTAAAGAGTTGGTTGCTGGAATATATTCGACATTTTTTATTGTTTGGATGATCTCAGGGCTTTGGCCGCCAGCAGAGCTTAGGTTAGCAGCAACGCGATTTAAATCTTGGATGAGAACTTGTCCAGAGACGTTCTTGGCTTTATAGATCTGATAGGTTCTAGCGCCACCTGTCGTGGGCTGGTCCATAATCGTCAGCATCTCATTTACTCGTGATAACGACTTGGGGTCACCGGTAAAGACAAGTGAATTAGTTGAGGCAACCCAGCGTGCACTTTCAAGCGCATGCAGAAAATCAGGATCGGTAAGTTTAGTATTCTGTAAGCTCGCTGCCACATCCTGAACCGATAACAACAATTCCTGCCCAGATCGATATTTGGGGTGATACATTAAAAATTCATTCGAAATTTCAATTTGGCGTTGCTCAGTTGTAGCAGCATCAATATCGGCAAGTACAAGTTTTAGTTTATCGAGCACTTCGGGGGATCCACCAAACAAAATGGAATTAGAATCTTCGATGTAATTCATCTCATTGATAGTGCGGATCAGGCCATCTTTGGGGAACCCTTTTTCCTGCAAATGTTGGCTAACATTTTGCAACGCATCTTCAAGCTCATCAAACGGTTTATACTTGATCTTGTAGAGCAGAAAACTTTCGTTAGATAGAAGTTTGGCTTTTTGTATGGCATTGAGTTGAACGGGGGTATCGAGGTCTTGCAAAATAGCCATCGTGCGTTCTACAAGATAGGGAGTTGAAATTACAAAAATATTGCTGGTGTGCTCTTGTGGGACTAAAATCACTGGGTTGCCTTCGGCAATGGGGATCACAATCCTTTTGGCATACTCGACAAGCTCCTGGGGGCTTGCATTTTGAGCTTTATAGGCATCGATATCGAGGGCCGATTGTGGTGCATCTAGAGTAAGCATCAGATCGGCAATTTTGTCGACATTCCCGGTAATATCGGTGACGATCAAATGACGAGAACTTGCCGACACTTCTACTAAAGCATTGCTAGAAAGCATAGGTGTAATCAACGCACCCAACTGAGATGGATTGGCATTGCGAATTTTAAACACGCGGGTGATCAATTGTGGAGGGGATTGACTGTCAAAAGGGACTTCATCGGAAATAACCTGGGCAAGTTTTGCTCCGCCAGGTTGCTTGGTGATAATTAAATTATCGCCCTGATCAAGTACATTAAAATTATTGGCGCGCAGCACTTGAATAAGCGCTGAGACTACATTTGTGATATTTGTGGGTTCTTCTGAAACAACTGTGACATTAAAATCGAGATCTTCCTCTTCGAACATAAAGTTAACACCGGCAACTTTACTTACAAATTGGATGAATTCAATGACCGAAACGTTTTTAAAATTGATGGTGTAGCCTTTATCCTCAGACTCGTTTTGCATCACAATACGTTGATGTGGAGCTGGCGCAGGCTGGCCTGCAGCGTTAAGAGCAGCAAACCACACGCACAAAAAGATCAAAAAATATGAAAATCGATTCAGTGTCATGCCCTCAAAGCCGCTTAAAAATACAAAATCTCATTAAACACGATCGAGAATTTTTATAGAAGAGCTTATCGCAAATGAAATGTTTAATCGACAGTTTCAGTGGAGATGGCATTGAACCTCTCTTTCCTGAAGGAAAGAGATTCTTGATTCATCGCTCCCTAACGGGCCGCTCCACAAGCTTTTAAGACCGTCATTCCCGAGGCCTTGATTGCTATACTGCTGTTGTAGTCTCGATCTATGTCTAGCCCACAATTTTTGCAGTTATATCTTCTCATTTGCAAGCTTATTTCACGCCGATTTCCACACGATGAGCAGATTTGAGTACTTGGAAAGTATTCTCCTGCTTCCACAAAGTGCTTTCCTAGCTCCTGAGCTTTGTATTTTAGATAGGTCAAAAACTGCCTCCATCCGGCATCGCTGATGGACCGAGCTAGTTTGTGTTGCTTTGCTTGCAATAGGGCTTTGATCTTCAGTGTTTCGACACAGATGACGTCGTGATTTTTAACGATCCACGTCGATAGCTGATGCGCAAATTATACCGGCCATAAATGGCCGGGTTTTCGGCGTTTTAGTGATAAAGACTAAAGGATATCCCGCTGAATATACTGAATTTATATTCAGCGCTATCTTTTTTTCGCTCTTAACAAACTAATGGTTAATGTATTAAAAAAGCATCTAATTGGAGGTAAGAAAAAATTTAAAGCATTTTCCACCAGCCTTTGCAATGAATTTTCCTGAAATGCATCCTCTGAATAGGTCTATTCTTATTATCAAGTGGTGGTCGGTAACAGAGTTTTTAAGAGGAAATGTATTTAGATTCTCCATAACGTTACTTTAGCTCAATATGCGGGCTTTAGGGGATGCGTTGGAGGGTGATAACCGCCTGAATCGGTTTACCGATACCGGCGATGTCTTGCGCTTTCAAGTCTTTAACTATGGCCTCAGCTTGGGGCTTGGGAGATAGATCACGGTGGTCAGAAAACAGGGTTTGGATGTCGACGATATCAGGGCCGAGAGTGTGGAGCAGAATGGTGTCACCATCTTCCCAATTATCAGAGACGGAGGAGAAAGAGGCGTTACGATCGGTCCCAAGTGCGCTGTTGCGGCTCTCTAATAGACGGGGGATATCGCTGCCGCGCTCTAGACTCCACATCGGTTCAAAACCACAGGAAACAGCAATGAGTTGATCCTCTGAAGGATTCAGGTGAAGCGCGTGTAAATGCAAGGTTTTATCGAGGCTTTTTCCAGAAAAGGTCGTATTAAGTGTGGCTACTGTTTCAGCCAAATCAAATGGTACATCAGCAAATTTTTGTTTTTCGTGCATGAGCATACGTACTAAGCCTTTGAAATGGGCCACGGTAATCAAAGCTTCGATGGCATTAGATGGGGCTCTGGCTAGAAAAATCACCATTTGGTTGTTGGGAAGCTTGAAAAAATCCTGGTAAAGCCCAAGAGGGGCCGCTCCTTGAGTGCGCGCTATGCCCATATCGATGATGGCCCATTCAGGTGCTTTATCTGGTACAATTTCGGTGTGGATAGCACTCAATTTTTCGTAGACTTCTTTAATCTCATCAGAGCCGCGCCTCTCAGTTTGTAAATGCCCAGAGCGCAGGTAGCCACTTAAAGCAGAGATGAGGTCCACAATATCTGCAAAACGGTTTTCTTTTACCGGCTCTAAGGCTTTTTTAATAATGGGACGTAAATGTTTGGGAACGAGTTCTAGCTGCACGTTGCCAAAGCTCAGTCTTCCGACAATCAGCTCATAGGCGATTACACCCAGCGAATAAATATCTGCTCTCACATCGACATGTAAGGGGTCTTTGCGTTGCTCAGGACTCATGTAACTGGGAGTGCCGATCACGCCGCCAAGGCCTCTGGGTGGCGCCTCACCAGGCTGCCAGAGCATCTGAGAGATGCCAAAGTCGATCACTTTGACTTGGCCCGACTCGGTAATTAAGATATTTTCCGGTTTTAAATCGCGATGGATAACGCCATGTGTATGCAGATGCAAAAGTGAATAACATACTTGCAAGACAACTTCCATGGAGCGTTTAAGCGAGAGAGATTGCTGGATAATGAATTGCTTAAGCGAAATTCCTTTGATCCATTCCATGCCAATGTAGAGGCCGCCTTCCCACTGTCCATGGCCATAGAGCTTTACGATATTGGGATGGTCAGTCATCTCAATGACCTCGGCCTCTTTCAAAAACTGCCCTTTCATTTCGGGGTGGCCAAGATACTGGGGTTTTAAGACTTTAACGGCAATAGGAATGCGTTTTTCAGGATGTAATCCTAAATAAAGCAGACTCATGCCACCTCGGCTAAGCAAACTTTCAATTTTGTAAGGACCGATTTGTGAGGGGATTTCTTCGAGCAGCTGAGGTATGTCTGGAATGTGGGGAAGAGTGGGCTGCTCGTGAAAAGCTTCTTTCACCATCTTATTTAGCCAACATCAGTGATTTTTACGCCTAGTACATCACCTACTGCTAGCAACTGACCTTTAGCAATTGCTTTGCCACTGACAGTGAGCGTAACGCCTTCTTCCGGACGCATAGACAAATCCAAAACATTACCCGGTTTTAGCCCGAGCACTTTTGATAGGGGCATATGCACGCGGCCCACCTCAACGATAATTTGCAACGGTACATTATCTGCAGAAATGAGATCTTGATGCTCAGTGTGCGTAGGAGGAGGGGACTCTTCCTCAATATCCATCAAATCTTCTTCGTCATCATTCATAGCGGTTTCCTCAAATGTATAAGCATAATCAAGAATCTTTAACTCGCCCTCTTTCGCTCGTGCTTGAAATAGGGGGCCACCGGCGCAAGAGACAATCATCGATCCTTTAGCTGTATTGGGGTCGTATGAGCAGCGATCTAAAATCACAAAATCGCCGAGGCCCACGCTTTTCCATTTAGCTGCTGAAAGGGTAGTTTCGCCGATTTCAAATGTCAATGCTACTTGTACCTTATCGGCCATGGGATGATTAAAAAGATCGATTTTCTGATTGGCAAAATGGGTCTTAAAAGCTTTATGAAAATCTTCGGGGCAGATGAGTCTTAACCAAAGCGTTTGGCCTTCACGTTCAATGGCTACATCCAATGCGTAGCCGCGACCGGGCTCAAAGGTGTGATCTGCAAGTTGTGGGACTAAATCACCCAAGGGGCGCAAGTCAGCCATCTGGCTCAACATTTCCAGTAAAGCGTACTGAAAAAATGCCGTAGAAATGGAGGGATCTTTTAATCCAGGGCCGCGCTCACCCATCAAACTAGTCGTCAGCTTTTCCACATCGCTTTTGGGCATCACTAAAAATAGCGGCTCTTTCAGTGGGGAAAGCTCTAAGCTAATCGCTGTTGGATTTTCTCCCAGGCCAGCTACTAGTGCTGAGCCCTCTTTCCATTCGCCTATGCCGGCATTAAGCTTGACTTCCGATTTTAGCAGCTGTCCCAGCAGCTGGCCTGCATCTTTCCAGGGAAAAGCAGGGGCGTTACCCCACATAGGAATCAAGCTTTCTAAGGGTTTTGTCCAATTCTCTATCATTAGCGTCCTCACCTGTAGAATATCGGTCTAGACAATAATGCGCAAGTGGGACAAAAGTTTTTAACGGCCGTTGATTCTCTCGAAAAAATAAAGTGAGTATGGTTTTGACTTTTATAAAAAATAAATATATTTATTAATTAAAAAAGAGTTCAAATTGATTAGTAATAAGCCTTCGTTTTTTACATTAGCATTATTAGCATCTTTGGCAGCAGTGGGAGCTGTTATTTTTGCTCCGGCTCTACCATCTATTGCAAAGGGCTTCACCGTCTCACCAGACTATGCCAAGTGGACCATGATTATTTACATGTTTGGTTATGCTCTCGGTCAACTGCCATATGGGCCGCTATCAAGCTCTTTAGGCAGAAAGAAAGCGTTATATTTTGGACTGTTTTTGCAAATATTTGGCGCTTTGATCTGTGGAATTTCTCTATCTGTTGGTGAATTTATTTTGCTTTTGATTGGGAGGTTATTTTTAGCTGTTGGAGGTGCCAGCGGTCTGGTTTTGGCTTTTGCAATTATTGGGGATTGCTATGAAGGAAATCAGGCACGTAAACGGATTTCATATTTAACGTTAATTTTTGCGATTGCTCCCGGTGTCAGTATTGCCCTTGGTGGTTTGATCACTAAGCACTTATCGTGGCCCTACTGCTTTTATTTTTTGGCAATTTATGGATTAGGTTTGCTTATATTGACATTCTTTTTACCAGAAACACTCAAGAAAGAAGAGCAGCACCCACTAAAATTTGGCTTGATAATGGGTCACTATTCCACAAAAATCAAACATGGGAAGCTTGTTTTTTCTGCTTGCGCTATGGGTGTTGTCACATCTTTTAATTACGTATTTGCAACTGAAGCCCCATTTCTAGCTATTGATGTGCTGCACATTTCACCCTCTATCTATGGGCTGCTCAACCTCATTCCACCAATAGGCCTGCTGACAGGATGTGTTGTATCGGCTCAAGTGCCACACCTTGTAACGCCGCTAAGAATGATACTATTTGGGGTGATAGGTTTGTTTATAGGGTCGTTACTAAGCTTTTTCTTATTTATGTCAGGGTTATTTAATGTTTGGTCATTATTTTTGCCAACGCTCATCATTTTTGCAGCGATCGGTGCGGTAAATTCAAATGCTCCAGCATTTGCTTTTGCCAAAGGGCTCAACAGAGCTTATGCCTCTGCCACGCTGCAATCAATTAACTTAACGCTTGTAGCAGTAGCTATTCTATGTTCAGGGTATCTGCCTTCTAGCATTTTAAGTTTGCCATTTGCTTTTCTAGGACTTTCGTTAATTGCCGCCATCGTGTTTGTGGCCCTGTCCTTTGCGGTGCAAAAAAGCAGCGATCACGCCCAGTGACTTCATAAATTGATGCGTAGCGCATTCAAACGCATTCTTTTCATCTAATTTATTATTGCAGCATAGGACCCTGATCCCGATTGGCAGGATTTATTTGCGGTAGGCCGGCCTGGTGAAATCTTCGATTGGCCTGATCAGGCAAGTTATTATCAGCAACGTAATTTAATAACCAATCTATACACTCGGTATGTCTCCCCTGCTTCAACAGGAATTGCATGTAGGGTTGGAATATTATAAATTGCCTTCGGGTCAACGCGTTTAATCTGATGGCTTCAAGATAGAGCTCTTCTACGGGTTTTAAATTGATTTCGGAAATTTTTTGTGCTCCTCTCAAAAGCATGTGTGCACTGGCTCCACGAGCGTGAGGGTCACGCAGATTTGCCTCCCCAGATGCTTGCCTGTAGTGACTGGCGTTATAGGGCTCTATGTCAATCATCCTCTTTAAGATTGCAGACCTTTGTATGGGGTCATTATTTGTTTCATCTGCCAAGCCTAGTAATTCTATATAGTGAAGCTTTGCTTGTTCATAAAGACCAAGGCTGAACTTAATTTCGGCTATATAAAATTTTATATTTCGATTGTTATCAGGACTTAACGCTAAACAGCGATCTAAGCTTCTTAAAGCATCCTCGAATTTGTCTTCACTCATTTGCTTTTGGGCTAAATAAGCATAGGCAAGAAGCCCCGAAAGTTTACTCTTACGTGCATAGTATTGGGCGATGGGGCTATAAACTTCACTCGATGCGGTGCGCTGTAGGGCTGTCTCGAAATGGTTTTCAGCATTACCAAAAATACCTCGGCTTTCATCATACAGGCCCTCTTTTAGATAATCAATCGCATGTTGCAGGTTGGGGTTTTGTACGTTAATTGTATTGCAGTCTAGAACTTGGTTGTGATTATTAATGAAGTTACCGATTGGGTCATTATGTCTCAGGAATGTCCTAGATAAGTTCTGAAGATTGCGTATATTTCTCTCTCTCAGAGATGCATTTTCAGTTTGGCTTTTTGGAGATAGCAAGTCTTTCCAGGAGATAAATTGATGGGTGGTAGGTGCTGTTCTAACTAAAATTCCATGTGCTAGCTCATAGAATTTTTCAATTACCGGAGCTGGGGCACAATTCGGCGGTAATGGATAAAAGTTGGGAAATTTTTGTAATCTGTGATAACCACCATCTGCAGAAACATTACAAACACGTAAAAAATGCAATTCATTAACGCCATCATAATGATGAAGTCTATAAAAGAGTATTCTTGCATCACGGGTTTGAATTGCAATGCAATTATTTGCCAGTGTTGAAACGCATTCCACGTTCTCATAGTCTTTTATTAGTTGATTATCACCAAAGACATCGATAATAGAAAGACGATGTTCATGATTAAGCGCTAAAACCCAGCCATTTTTCAATATTTTTGCCGAAAGTAGATCGGCTAGGTGTAAATCAAATGGGAGCCCCCCTTGAGGTGTGCTGTAAATGTTAAAACGAAAAAGCCTAAGATTTGTCACTAAAATCTGTTTATTATCGGGACCTAAAAAGCGTTCCTTTATTGTTCCAGGATAGGGTTGTGAGGGTAGCTGTATAAATCCTTGTTGAATATCCTTTGGATCACACACGTAGTAACGATCTGCATGCGATAATTTTATCAGGCCTGCTTCGAAGCTAACCGTTGGGATAGCTTCCAGAGGATGCGGTATGTCACGGACGACATTTTGAGTGCCGATCACGCGAAGTATGCGTAGATTTTTATCATCGATGCCAATGATCCACTTCCAACTATCTATGCGGACAAAACGAAAATTTTCCAGAACTGGCTGCTTGTCACAAAATTTTATGTAGCTGCCTCCATCAAGCGGTTTTTCATCAATCACTACATCACGTTCTTGGCAACGGATATAGACCGATTGGCCATTATCCCCCGCATGGACAATCCCATTGAAAGGTTCTTCTGCCATGACTAAGCCGTTCTGAGCGTTGACATTGATCAATGTTGCTTGGCAATCGCTAGCCTCAAAAATAGATTCCTTGAGATTGCGTGTTCCAATAACTAAGAATTGCTGCTCGGTAATCTTAAGCAATTTTTTAATATATAATTTTTCGTTAAAAGGAAGGAACGAGTTTTGAGCAGCGAGATTTCCGATAGGGTTGTGTAGGAATAAGGTGTTTTTTCTGTTTGTGTTTTGGTAGTGATCCGGGCCCGCGCGGACGATAAGTTTGCCATTATTTAGAATAACACATGGATGCGATACTGTATCAATAGTAATAAAATCTTGACCATCAACGCGATCTATCCTACAAATTGGCCAGGTTGGAACTTGACCATTCGGGGGTAGCGGATCTTGGCTCAGCAAACCAGAGTGCAATACAGATTTCAAATTCTCACGTGTTACTCCTTGATTTCTTGGGCCGGGCACTGAAAAGGTGGCATTGCCTGGAGCTATAACACGCGGGCGAAACCCGCGGTCAACCAAACCTTGAATTTTTCTAGCTAAATCCAGCGGTGGGTCTACCTGGTAGTGACGATCAATTTCAGTGATGGGGATTTGTCCTCGTAGGTCTCCCAAACGACCTTTTAGGATCGTGAGAAGATCATCATTTTTTTGAAAATAGTATACCGAGTGTTTGCCACGGTATTGAAATAAGATCTGGTTTGCTGCGTTTGCCATTGCTAGATTCCTCCATGCAATATAAATTTTAACAACGGCAATGACTGTAAGTTTCTGTATTAATTTATGCAAGAACTATCTGAAAACCTGCCACGTATTAATTAGAACGGCTGGAGAAAGTGCTGGGTTGGTTAACGGGATGACTTCGTTTGTTGGACCCGTTGCTTTTCCCGCTTTTTGAGATCAGATTGGTGATCGTCAGAAAGGGAAGCTTGCAAATGGAAGATGTGCTCAGGAAGGGAAGTTGTCAAAAGGGAGTGCAAAGTGGGCAGGCCTTGATGGAATTGTAACATGGCATCAGGCGGGCCGATAAGCTCAATGTTGTAGGATGTGGGGTGGGTGTCATAGAGCTCGATTTTAACGCTTGAGCCCTTGAATTGACCTTTGCCGATTTCTACAGTAGTAGTTTGCACTCCGGTATCTTCGATGACCGTGATCGAATCGACGATTTCAAAAGACAGGGCTTTTATTTGAGATGCGGATAGACCTTCGATTTCTGCACTCTCAGACTGTGTAGGCACGAGGGGCTGGGGAGTGAAAGCCTCCATAGGAGATGGTTGTTTTTCATCTTCGTCATCGCACTCCATGTAGTGCTTAAAATCTTTGGGGGGATCGCGGTCATCATCTAAGACGTCGCGTACGCGATACGTCTCTTGTGCTGGTGGTGGCTCTTGAATGTTTGTCATGTTAAGCAGTATACCTTATGTGCCTTTTTCTGTGTCGCTTTTCTTGGTGACTCGGCGGATTTTAGCTCGGTGTTCTTCAAGCAGGGAAGCGCGCTGGATATTGACATCAAAAGCGTATTTTCCAAATTGAAAAGCGGCGGCTAGATCTTGGGCATTGGCATTGAAGAGCTGGACGGCCTCTGGTGTGCCTTGCAGCTGGATGTTGAAGGTGTTGGGTGCTGTTGGTACGCGTTTGAGCTCTAGTTTGGCTCCGTTAAAAACCGAACCTTTCAGGTCGATATGGACTGTAGCGGTCATTTCCCCTGTTTTGGAGTGGGCAATGGTGATATAGCTGACCATTCTATCAAAGAGTTCAAAAACTGCAGGTGGAAGGTTGAGATAAGAAGGTGGAGTGGTCTCTGCTGTAGGTAAAGCGCCAGGAAGGTGATCGGGCGTTTGAGTTGATAAGACGCCGCCTGATTCGGCTACTTTTTCAGCTTGGTCTTTTTGGTATTTTTCCTTCTGAATTTTTGTTGTCTCTTCAGGGGGAGCTTTGGTGGCGTGGGTCTCTTCCACTTTATTGGCAGATTTAGGCGCGCCTTTTTTGGCAGCAGGCTTATCTGATTTTTTTGGTTCGGGAGGCAAAGGCAGCTGAGTGGAGTGTTTGGCCGTGCTGGCCTCTTCAGGTATTTTTATCTGCGGTGTAGGTGTCGTTTCCTTAGAGGCAGTTGGTGTGGATGATTTTTGAGGTTGACTTTGACTGTTTTGATTTTGCGTCTGCTGATCGGGTTGCGTAGTTGTCGGTTGCTGTTTTTGAGGGGATTGTACTATTTGCTGGGGTTGCACTGGTTGTTCTATCTGGGAGGTAGTGGGGGGTGCAGCTTGAACCTCAGAAGAAGCTGGCGGCCGCACAGTAGGCGCTGGTACTGTAGGCGAAGGCTGGCTTTCCGGGACTTCCTCCATAAAAGAAGAGGAGGGACTTTCTAATGCTTCAGTTTGAGGTAAAAAAACCATTTCAGCGTGCTTTTGACCGGAGTAGGTTTCTTTTTTTAGCGATTTTGGTGCTTGGATTTCTAGAGGGCTGGGTTCTTTGTGCAGGGTATTTTCCAGAGTGCGCTCGGGGATGTTGAGCCCTTCTATTTCTTCGGAACCCTCATCGTCACGGCGTTTACGTTTTTGAGGCGCTTCAGTAGCCGATTCCACTTGCATGATTTTTTTGAATTCATCATCTGGTGGTGGTTCTTCGATGTTTTTTTCTTTTTCTTGTTGGCGATAACCTTCGATAGGTCTTTGTCCCCCCGGTCCAGATCCCATATGCTTACTCATCTCTTTTTTTAGGTTTTTTTCGCACGTGCATCACGGTGCCCATCTCTTCGGTGTGCTTGGCCTCTTCTTGTTTTTCAAGATATAGTTGTTCCTTTTGCCATTCTTCAAAGTGCATGGTGAGTTTTTCGACATCGGCCTGTTTTTTTAAGAGGTTTTGCCGTGCATCTTCAACAACTTGTTCTGCTTTTTCCACTTCGAGTTGCTGTTTTTTAACTTTGGCGTCTTTGTCTTTGCGCTTGTCCTCGACAGTTTCTAAGTAGCGCTTCATTTTTTCTACGACATCAGAGGTGGTGCCGCCATCTAGCTCTTGGCGCAGTTGAGTGAGTTTTTCCTGCTTGTGATCTAGGACTTCCTGAAGAACTTGCATGGCTTTTTTTAAAAGCTCTTGTTCATTTTCTAGGGCCTTTTTTGCAGCTGCAAGTTCACGCTCAGCTTCTTCTAACCTTTTTTTCTTGATCAGCATGAGTTGCTCAAGAGGATATTTTGCCATAGGTTAAGAAAAAAGGGTTGTAAGTTGAGAAAGCGTTTCCTCGAAAGAGCATTTTTCATCGACGCGTTGCTGTAAGAAACGGTTGACGCGGTCGATGTATTTGATTGCAAAATCAGCATCGCGATCAGAGCCTGGCTTATATTCACCGATACGGATTAACAATTCATTTTTCTTGTAGTTGGAGAGGACTTCGCGGAGTTTACGGATGAGGTCCTGGTGTTTTTTATTAGTGATATGGGTCAAAATACGGCTGATAGAGGCCAAAAGATCAATGGCGGGGTAATGCCCTTTATGGGCTAGATCACGCGAAAGGATAATGTGGCCATCTAAGATGGAGCGCACTTCATCGGCAACAGGTTCGTTAATATCATCACCAGCAACTAAGATGGTGTAAAAGGCAGTAATAGAGCCTTTGTCAGAATTTCCCGAACGCTCGAGGAGTCTTGGTAAGGTGGCAAAGACCGAAGGGGTGTAACCTGCACGGGCAGGAGGCTCTCCAGCCGCTAGACCGATTTCTCGCAAGGCTCTAGCAAAACGGGTAACTGAATCCATCATCAATAAAACGCGCTTGCCTTGATCGCGGAAGTACTCGGCAATGGCCGTTCCAATGTAGGCGGCATTAAGGCGCATTTGAGCTGCTTGATCAGACGTAGAAACGACGATAACCGAGCGGGCCATCCCTTCTTCACCCAGATCATTTTCTAAAAATTCACGCACTTCACGGCCCCGCTCACCAATGAGCGAGATGACATTGATATCGGCATTAGCGTTACGCGCCAGCATGCCTAAAAGCGTTGATTTACCACCGCCTGCAGCGGCAAAAATTCCCATGCGTTGACCTTCACCACAGGTGAGGGCTCCATCGATACACCGTATGCCAGTTGGCATTGGTTTTTCGATTAGCCGCCGCTTTAGTGGATTGGGTGGAGATCCAATAACCGAATACGTTTCATCAACATTGACAAGTGGCCCTTTGGTTTCTTCATCCACCGGACGTCCTAGTCCATCTAGAACGCGTCCTAAAAGACCTTGGCCTACGCGGATTTGAAGAGGTAGACGTAGAGGGATCACTTCAGAAGATGGGCCAATGCCGACCATTTCACCCAAAGGAGAAAGATAAACTTCATCTTTGGTAAAGCCTACAACTTCAGCCATAAGCGGTTCACCGACGCGTTTGATCAAGCAGGCCTCACCCATTTTGACCTGGGGGACAACAGCCTTAATCAACATGCCGACAACTTCGGTAATGCGACCATGTACCGTGGTCAGCTCTAAGTCTTCAAGCTGTTGCTCTAGCTTATCAAATTCCATGGCAAAACATCACTAAATTTGGACGTTAAATAACGATTTAATCGATGAGACTGCGTTGCTAAGCAGCACAGAGCAGTACTCGAGTTCTTGTTGGGCTTTATTAATCTTAATCTGCACGGTCAATAGCTCAGCGGGATTGACCGACGACCTATTCATGCTCAGCTCTTTAATTTTTGATTGCGCCTCTTGCATCTGATTTTGGCTATCTGCAACCAAGTTGATGTAGCGCATGATCGGATTTTGGCGACCGGCAATTTGAGGTGCTGAACCAACATCTACTCCAAGTTTTTGCGCCGCAGTACGCAAGTGTTGATTGGAGTCGGTCAGCTTATTGCGCAAAAGGTATTGTTGCGAGCGCTTGAGCTTTAGCCCCTGGGTATTCAGGTGCTGATTGATGTCGCCAAGAGTGCTTGAGGCAGTCGTTATCTGGGCATTGATAGTCTCAAGTGTTGGCTGTGCCGCTGGAGACACTTGGCCTTTGGCGATGTCAAAAGGAGAAGGCTGGGAATTTTGGGTTTGCTCCGGGCCGCCTTTCATATACGACTCAAAAGATTTCGTCGGTGTTTGCTGCGGTTCTTGCTCTTCTCCAGCTTGAATTCCTTTGGTCGGATCCAGGCGCTCAGGTTTAGCAATATCTTTTGGAATATCGTTTTCAGCCATTATTGATTAGGTTGTTTAGGTTTTTTGACGTTTGCAGGTCCATTGCTATCGCCCTTGATGAATCGATCGACAAAATCAATCGCGGTGTCAGAAAGCTGTTTAACATAAGGATCTTTGGTACCCTGCGACATTTTGTGGAGAATTTTTTCACCTTCAGCAGAACCTTGTGGCATCATGCTTTTGGCAACCCCAAGAAGCGTATGAGCCATTTCGTTATCCGGTTCTTTTTTTATTACCCCTTCAAAACATAGGCATGCTTGCTGAAGCTCTAGTTTATGTAGATGTAAATAACCCACCCCTACATCGCAAAGCGTGTTTTGAGGTTTAAGTAATTTTGCGGCTTTAAATAATTTAAGCGCTGAATCTTCGTCAGCTTGATTGCAAGCGATATAGCCGGCTTCAAGCAGCACGATAAACTGCTTTTCCCATTTCTTCTCTTGTTCTTCCCAGTTCGACATAAAATTCCTTTAAATTTACTGTGATTTTTGGTTACGTACAACGGCCATAATCATCGCATTCACTTGCGAGATCAGGTTAGAAATTGTCTCACCAACTTGAGTGACCTGAGCCATTCCAAATTGAAGGAGTAAAAATTTACCCGGCGTGGCCGAGGAGGTATTACTTGCCAAATGACGCACCTGAGAGACCAATTCACTCTGAAGCACGCAATAGGAAGAAATTAATGTCTTAAACGAAATTGTTGCCCAAGGATAACTCATTCTGTCCCCCCTACTTTACTTTGCTTGCGACAGTTTGAAAAGCGGTAAACCCGTGTAACAAAATGCCATATTTTTCAAAATCTTCCGACTTAGGATCTTCTTTGCGCAACCCAGCCTTCAATTCGTTAATCGCATTCTCGCTCATATCCATAAGTTCTTTGCGACGTTTTGGATCACTTTTTAATTCTTTTTCCAAATCGAACTCAAAAGCATCTTTGGGTCTTTTCTCTAATCCGTACATTCCCTTCCCCTTTCTTGAGGCTGATATTTGGCATAATATCAGTCATAATAATTTATTGTTCATTGTAGTTAATTTGATATTTTAATCCATCTTTTTCAAGCAATACTTCGCTTGGCTCGATAGCAGTAATCGTCATTCCATCCAGTGTGTCACCAGTTGAAAGGATTTTTCCACCTACCACAACGTACTGCGGAACATTGCCTACTTTCGAAGTGCCAGTTACGCGATAGCGGCTGGTTAAATTAATCCGTGAGGTTAGTGCTGATGTATAAATCACCAAATTTTTAACCGACTGAATACCTTGCACACGCTTAATCTTTTCAATCACTTTTTCAAACTCATCATCGTATTTTTTGGGCACACGGCCAGCCAAGACTAAATCACCACCTACAAGTTGCATCGACACAGTCGTAAAGTCACCTTGAAGTAACATCGATTGAATTTCGATTTCCAGCGTTTTCTCAACGACCACTTGATAATCGAGCTTATCTAGGTATGGAAAATTCAAATTCAGGTATTCCTTAAGCTCACCATCTTCCTCTGCTGTTTCTACATAACCGCGGAGCAAAAATTTTCCTGGTGTTTTGCCGGTCATTGACGTGCTGCGCCACGCAGGATTTTTCATAAGTAGGGCGTTGGTGTTGTCCCATACCAGCTCATCGATAGTGACATTATCTTCGATACTGGTGATAAAAGGGACTGTTTTGATCATGTAGATCATCTCTTGATTATCGACTTCAGTTAAAACATGGCCGAGGATAAATAATTTGCCAGTGGTTTCATTAAACGAAAATTCAACCGCTGGAAAACCCTTTAAAGCTTTGCGGATATCAGAAACAGAATCCTTGGTTTCGTGAGCAATGGGTTCGGTTTGAAAAAGGGATAACATGCTGCCTACGCCGACTAGTAAAAAGATGGCAAACAACCCAAATAAAATGAGGTGATGTTTGGCAATCTTTAGCTGTTTCCAATTCTTTGAGGGGGCCTCTTCTTTGTCTTGCTCCTCTACTTCAGGAGTTGCCATGACCGGTGGAGGTGAAAAAATCGTCTCGCGCGTTTGTTCCCGATCGATCACCAAAAATGTGGTTGTGCCCAGGGCAATTAAATCCTGAGAATGCAGATTTTGCATCTCTTGGATGGGATAGCCGTTGGACAATGTGCCGTTACGGCTGCCAAGGTCCTCAATTGAAATTGATGAACCATCTTCGCTCACGCTGATCTTAGCGTGTTGTCTAGAGACGCTCAAATCTTGCAGCGTGATATCACAGGTGTTGGGATCCTTACCGATCACTACAGTTTGGCCTGCATCCAAGCCAAATTCAGCGCCGCTATTTGGACCTGAAATCACCTTAATCATCCACCTAGCTTCTCGCTCTCCGGTGAATTTGAACGAGCTAAAAATATCATCAGATGCCGGTGGTAGCTCCTCTTGCCCCTCTTCAATTTCAGGTTCGGCAGAAGGTGTTGCTTCTTTAGGGGATTCACCTGCTGGATCGATTTCGGTAAAACGAAAGAGCGTGCCGCCGATTTGAACGATATCACCTTCAGTTAACAATGTGGGTTCTAAGGCTGGAGTGCCATTGACAGTTGTGGGATTTACATCGGATAAATTTTCGAGAAAAAATCCTTCATCGGTCTTAAAGGCTTTAGCGGCTTTTCTCGAGACCATTGGATCTTCCAAAACCTGATAAGAGACATCGGGATCACGGCCGATGATCCACTCATCGCCCTCATCCATGCGTACCACGAGACCGGCTACGGGTCCTTCTTCTGCAATCAAAAATCCGTTCATGCTGCTTTTCGCTTCAACTCCTCATGCCAATAATCTACGTAATTTGCAAACTCCTCAACGTCTTCCTTAAACCTGCGATAATCCACATCATCGGGGATATAAAGCGTTAGCACAATCTGCTTGTTGCTGATACCTAGCCTAGATCTACCCGTTGACTGTCCTAGCAAGTTGGCTTGCATCAAATGCATAAAAGCTTCTTCCTTTTCCTCTTCGGGCAAAGGGCCGACAAATGCTGAAAAAAGCATTCCTGGAAACAGTTCACGCACAGTCATTTGCGCTTTAGCTTGAATATGAATGAGATAAGACTTATCGTCTTGCTGCTCAAGCGATAATGGAATGCCCAGCTCCTTATATAAGGCGACCAGATGGTTGTCTAACACTAAAAAAACCTTGCGCTTTTGGGCCCTACCAAATTCGAGGCCCTCGCGTACTTTGATAACGGATATGGATATTTCGCGCAAGTCTCTTTGAAATTAAAATAATATTTTACAACTTATTCCTATTTAGTGAGTTAAAAATTTACACGTCATTTCTAAAACCTTAGACAACATTTAAAAAATATGTTATAATAAAATAAAAAGGGGTGTCCTATGGCGCATGATGATGAATTTGAGAAAATCATGAAATTCTTTTCTATGGACCAAAAGGAAAGATCTAGTCACTTTTCCGAGGTTTTTGAAAAATCGGCTGAATTCTTTGAAAAATTCAACCATGTGATGAAAGAAGGCTCCTTGGAAGATAAGCAGCGTATGATTGCAGAACTGCAAGAGTTGCAAAGGGTTGTGCAAGAAGAGACCGAAAAGCTCACTAATATGACCGGCATGTCAGAAGAGGAACTGAAGGCATTTGCCGAAAATAAAAATAATTTCACCCCTGAGCAGTGGGAAATGGTCCAGCAAACCCGCAGCCGGATTCAAAAAGACACCACGGAAGTATCTAACCTTATACAGTTCAATGAGCCTGGATCTGAACAAAGCCATAAGCCCAAAAAGCCCAAGAACATAGCTAAGAAAAAGACCGACTGGTTAAAATCTTAAGTTCTTTACAGTAAATAAGATAAACTAAATCACTTCATTTATAACCCCCTTATTATCAATACATTATCTTATATCGAAAATATTATTACTAATATATAAATTAATACTATCTTTAAAAATACTTTATATGTTATAATAAATATAGAAGGAAAGTATACATACAAAATTAATAATAATTTAATAAGGTTAAAAGTTATGAATACCCAGGGAATTCCAGTTACACCTCCTAATATCACCTCTGCAGGTGCGGCGGTGGCTAAAGCTGCGACCAATAGCAGTCAGCTTCCAGGGGGATTTATGGTGCTATTTCTGGCGATGATTATGGATAGTCAAGACATGACCGACCAAATGAAGCAACTCCTGCTGCCTAGGGTTTTGCAAGAGCAGAAGACTGAAATTTTTGCCAAAGACATTAGTAACTGTCACAACGTCAATGAAGTCTTTGAAGTGTGCTATAACGAACTGAAGTCTAATGCTCCAGAAATGGAGAGCTTTAGTAAAGTGATTCCTGAGCTACAAGAAGTGACCCAGTCATTTGCCAATGCGTATGGTGCTATCATCAAACTGGAGCAAAACACGACTCTTGGAAGGACAAGCAAAGAGCTGGTCAATCTGCGTTTGTTGTTTGGTGGTCTGGCCAAAGATATGGAGACATTAACCAAAGACTTTTTAAATACTTTCCAAGGGGTACTGGAAGGAACATCGACTTTTGACCCGACTAATTACGCTAGTGCTTTAAGTGCGATGAGCCAGGAGCTATCAAATATCCAGGGAGCTTTAGAGCGAGCAATGATGTCAGTGCGTCACGACGTTTCTAATCCAAAACAATTAGCGGAAGTAGAAGTTACGCTCATCGGGTTTGATAAATTTGCCGGCGGTATGCAAGAGAAATTAAGTACATTAAGCACCGCTTTACAAGATTTGCCCACCTCACTTTCGGGTGCGGGTAAACTGGATGAGACGAATAATGCGAATCGGTTTGCTTATGGTTTTGTTCTTGAAAATGGTGCTACTGCTACCGGGCAACTATTCTTTGGCCACCAAGTTGACCCTCAAACTGAGGGGACTCAAACCCAAGCTTTCATTGATGAAGCAAACGAAGTGGGATCAGGTAGCCAGCGTAGTCTAAACATGTTTAAGCAGGGAGCTCAAAGCTTAGAGCAGATTATGCAAGAAGGCATGTCAATTATAGACACAGATCAATCATTATAATAAATAATAAGTGGTAATAAATATATGAGTAATATGCAAACAATAAATTCTTTAACTACTTCGTCAAATGATATGCACTTTGCGCTATTAAACGCATCGCGTGTCAATACTAAACCATCGGAAGACGCAGAGACCAAGAAAAAATCACCTTCTACGGTTGATCAAGCGACGACCAACTCTACCACAAGTTCGGGTTCGCAGAATGCTTCATCTACAACCAGCAACCCTAACGACGCTGCCAGTGGATCATCAACCACATCTTCGACGTCAAACGGAACCCCTTCAACTTCTACCAATCCCAAGCTTCAAAATGCTAAAAACGTCTGGAACTGGGCCATGACGGCTGACGTTGAAACCACTAGCTGGCTGGCTATTTGCGTTGTTCTTTTGATGGTGATTTCTATGTTCATGCCAGGTCAGCAAATGAAAGGCTTGGGGCAAGTAGCTGAATATGCTACCAAAGTGAGTAACGATTTAACCGAGATCATGGGCTTTTTTAGCTCGATTGAAGAAGGCTCTAAACTTACAGGACTTGGG
The DNA here is from genome assembly GCA_024233455.1 of Chlamydiales bacterium. Taxonomy (GTDB): domain Bacteria; phylum Chlamydiota; class Chlamydiia; order Chlamydiales; family JACKPQ01; genus JACKPP01. The sequence continues at coordinate 469,865 of JACKPP010000001.1, read as the reverse complement.
CCCTCATTCTTTTCTGGAGCCCAAGGTGACGCAGGCTTACAGAACTTAGAAAAAGCGTGTGCGGCTGTGGCCGATCTTTTTTACTCAAATCCTAACAACCCATCTTTGGAATCGCAGGGTGTCAGCTACCAGGGAGCCACTTATGTGCCAATTTTAGAATGGGATCAAACGACAAAAACATGTTCGATTGCGTGGGTAAACCTTGCTGATGCATCTTCTTTAACTGGGTACGCCAAGGAAGAGCTGACCAACCCGGCCTCAGATTTACAGATGCTGATGTGTGCTGACTTTCAATACTTGGCAGACTGTAATTACACCCCAGAAAATTTAGATTCTGGGCCACCAGCAGCAACACTTCAAGGAGAAGTGAATCAGTCGTTTTCAGCGCTTAAATCCCTTATGGGTTTTGCATCTCAGCAAAACAACACCTATAAAGGTTGGTCGATGCTGCAGTACATGGTAACCGTTGGAGTGGCAGTCAATAACTTGCAGACGGGAGTCACATTTAAAGTTATTTCAGAGACAAAGGTAGACAGCTACCTAGATAGCAAACCTGCAATGTTTGGAGTCAATGCAGGTCACGACATCCAAGACTTAACGCAGATGTTGAATAATTGGGCCATTGGGTATGCCAAAAACAACGACCCTGCTGACAGTACTGCCTTCCAGCAAGGATCGTCTTTAGATCAGTGGTATACCGACTTGCAAAACGTACAAACCACGGCTACTTCCAAAATGCAGGATGTGACCATCCAAGGTAAAAAACTCATGCAAGAGTACCAGAACAACGACCAAATCTGTCAATCTGCAATTAAATCGGAAATGGGTTTTAGGCAAGTTGTTAATAAAAATTCATTAAGTCAAAATAATTAATATATAATTAATAAAAAAGGTAAAAAATATGCAAAATATCATTAATAACCAAAGCTCTTTAGATGTGCAAGCTTTTGTAGGTCTAAATCCAGGCAAAGCCAGCCCCAATACCAACACAAACACTGATTTGGGTCAGCTGATTGGTCTGCCAAAATCGGCCAGAATTACGACTAGTTTAGGTTCTAAGCCGAAGCAGCAAGGCTTTAGTCTCAAAGATGTGGTTTCCTCGGCATCTCCCAAGATGATGGGTATGAACAATAGCCAATTTAACCAAACGCTTAGTACGCTCGGCCTCACATCAGAAAATTTCAAGCAGCAAGCAAGCTCAGCATTTAAGGCGCTTGGGACAACTGCAAGCCATGCGCTAGTGAAGCAAATCCTGTCGGAAAACGGCATGACACCTGAGAGCTTTATCAAAGATATGGCCGCAAGCCCGGAAGGAAGACAGCTACTGAATCAATTTGCAGGGACCAACCCGACAGCTGGCGCTGCTGCAAGCCAAGCAGAATACGTAAACAACCTAGTCAATAACTTCTCTAGTGGCGTAAACGTCATCGACTTGATCCTTCAAATGTCTCAAGATTCCAATAAAATGGACTTTCAGGCTACGGGTATTCAGCTTAATCAGGTGACCATTGTTCAGCATAACATGCAAAACACGGTCGAGGGAATGAACCAAAACATTTCCAAAGTGAAAAGCGAGCAAGCAGAACAAAAAAGCGAGCCGATTTGGAAGAAGATTTTAAAAATTGTAGTCCCGATTGCCATCATGGTGGTGGGAACAGCTCTACTAGGCCCAGCAGCAGATCTATTGGCCGGAGCAATCGACTTAGGTGTGGCCTTCTTTGATGGTAGCGCAGCAGTAGCTGACGCTGCAAGTTTAGCAGATGATGCTGCAACCGCGGCCAAAGACGCTGCAAAAATAGCTAAAGATGCCGCGAAAAGTGCCGAAGACGCCACAACTGTAGATGGTGCAACAAAGAGTGCCAAGGACGCAGAGAAGGCCTCAAAAGATGCTGCCAAGGCAGCAGATAAAGCGCAGAAGGCCTCAGAAGATGCTAAACAAGCAGCAGAGTCGGCCAAAGGTACAGACGGTGAAACTGATGCCAATGACAAAGCTGACAAAGCTGAAAAATCAGCTAAAGAAGCAAGTGATGCAGCAGCTGATGCCCAAACATCAGCTAATGAAGCTCAAGAGTCTGTCAAAAAGCAACAGAAAGCTGCTGAAGAGGCCAAAAGCATCAAAGGCAAGACGAAGTTGGACAAACTGGTTGAATCGATAGGGGATAAAGCTGGAGGTTTGCAAGATTTTGTTTCAGACAAGCTGGATTCTGCCAAAGAATACTTGAAAGGCACTGATACGGGGCAATCATTCATTGAGCGCGGGAAGCAAGGTAAAAACTATGCGACTAAAGGGCTTAACGCGGTACTAGACAAGACGCCAAAAATGGTCAAAACCCTTGCTAAGGGAGGTCTTATCGTCGGTGGTACGGTTGGGATGCTCTCAGCGGAGCAGTTTAATCCGATTAATAACAGTGCCGAGATCACTGAATTGCAATCAGAGTCTAGCTTGCTAACCAATGCCCAAAACGCAGAGCAAATGTCATTAAAAGTAAACACTGATTTGGTCAATAAACTCAATCAGGACGAAGAAGGAAACATGAGTTTGAGCAATGCTGCAGTGACCGCATCTGGAACCATGTACACGTTCCGTGTTTAAAACAAAAGGAGAAGAAAAAATGAATTCACAAACAATTGCACCGACAACTTCTCTGACGCAGCTTGCCGAAGAGATACAAAAATACGGCGTAAACCAAAGTAACTCGGCTTTGGCATTATTTTCCGCATCGAAAGAGTCGGTGAATGCCTCTGAGCACTATGCAAGCCAAATGCAAAACAGCGCCTCTAGTGAAAAAGGTTGGAATGAAGCAGCTTCTTACTTCAACCTCGGAATGTTGGTGGCTGGAGTCTTCACTCTGGGAGCATTTCTACCAGGTTTGACAATGCTATCTGGTGGAGACAGAGCGGTAAATGGTTTGGTCAAGCTGGGAGTTGCCACTACCAATGTAGGGCAAGCTACGCTGAACGGAAATGTCCAAATTGAATCTGCTGAAGCCTCAGCTACTATGGAAACGGGCCAGGATGCGGCAAACAAAGCTGGAAAGTTAAACGGTGAAGAAGCCATGCAGACGGTATCTGCCCTTTATTCAGCAAACAACATAGTTGGGCAAGCAGTTTAATAAAAAAAATTAAAAACATAAAAAAAGGTAATAGAATGACAACACAAGCAACAACCACAACGCCAGTAAGCGAAATTTACATTCCGCGGACGCTGGGAGGCTCAGCAGGAGCTGTAACTGCTGCTTTGACAACATTAGTTGACGGATCGCGCACATTAGTAGCGGAGATGCAAAAGCTCTACAGCCAGTACCAAAACTTAAGCTTAAGCCTGACCAAAAACGGTGCGGCGGCAGAAGTTGTGGGTAGTGGTGTAGGTGCTATAGCAGATGGTCTTGGGGCGCTTTCTGACTTCTCAGGGGCCAATGCGACTCATCAGGCTGCTAGCGAGCAAAAAGCCTTAAGGGAAGAATTCCATGGCGAATTTGATCCTAAAAATGCAGGTAAAATGGGTAAAATCACAAGAGACGACTTAGAGCTTAAATGTGTAGACGGGAACTCGATGGAGATTGGCAATAAGGGTCCAGAGGGCTTTGTACCGCGTGATCTATCTGCAGACGAAATCAAGAGCGAAAAAGAGCGCTTCACCAGCGAATATGATTTTAAAAACGAGCAGATTCAAAAAAGGCTCGAAGAAACCCAGGGTAATTGCAAAGGAATGGGTCAGTTGGCCGCGGCTACAGGGCAAATATTCCAAACAGCGGGTAAAGCTGAGGGTAGTGTCCTGGCATCAAGTGCTGGGCTCATGGGTGCAGCAGGTAGAGAGTTTAGCACAACGCTTGGCTCACTGCTTCAGTTACTAATGGGTGCGATCAACAGCAATAACTCTAACGCAGCTTACGTTGCTGGCGTAAGGTAATCGGAGGTAAATATGTCAACAAATATAGATATAAACACGCTTGGGAGTACTGCCAGTCAGTACTCACTAAAGGGAGCTCCGGCGTCTAACAACACAGCAACTTTTGGTTCAAATATGCCAACGACGAACCCAGCGGTGGGTTACTCGGGAGTGCAAATGGCCATGCTGGTTCTTTTGATGATCGGTCAAGAAGCGACATCGCTGAGCCAGCAGGTGAATTTGCTGAGTTCTCATCAGAAAGAAACCAACCAGGGACTGCTGCAATTTGCCCAAACCGAAAAGTCGAGCTCTCAAAACTTAACGGCCTTTAGCCCAATTGAGTTTAACGATGAAATCAGCTTAGCGGAAACGGCATTGACTTCGAATGCAATGTCAATGAGCACGCAGGATGCGACTGCCAAAGGGGAAGCAAATAATGAAAGAGGAACCTACCTATTTGGTAAAGGTGCGATAAGCATCTACACCAGCATAGCTCAAACCCAAGTATAAAGGAAAATCATTATGGGATCGAATATTTCAATCAAACTTCAACCACGTACAGATCGGGCAGGACCTTCAGGTCCTGCCGAAATTGCAAGCGCTGAAGGTACAGCCAATAATAACCTCTTGATAAAGCCAGAATTCTTCCAAAAATTTGTTCCCAAAGGGCAAGAGAAGACGCATGTAGGCCTTAGCATCAAAGGATACTTTATCAACACCAAAGGTGAACCAATAAACTTACCAGAAATCACCTTCCGCATCCGCAAAATCGGCGGTGAAGATGGAGAAGTGAATAAAGAGCTGCGCGTTGCACTGGTGGCTTTGAATAGCTTTGTTGAAATGCACAAAAATCTTTCCAAAGAGCGATTTGAAACGCAGATGGAAAAAATGGATGGGCAAATGGTCTTCTTTTTTCACGAAGAGCATCAAAATTCGCTGCTCAATCCCAGCAGTAAACTGCAAAAATTAAAAAACATCATCAGCAGAAAAGATGTGTCAGTCGATCGCACCTGGTTCTTTGTTCCAGGCATGCTCAATCCAGGTAGAGCCCACCTTATGCACAGCTTCTACGATGAGAACTTTGCCAATGAACACCCCCTACACGAGCACAATCTAAAGGGCGTGGACGAGGCCGTGGCGCAACTTGAACAATCGGAAAATGCTGAACCTATCGATGAGCAGCCCAAGGTATCTATTAGCTTCCACCAGGTGCCAGAGCAAGAGGTTGAAATTGCGATTGAAGAAGTGCTTCAAGAACCTCACCCAGAGCCGATCTTAGCGGCTGGCAATGCTCCATTAGAAGTTGTCAGTGAAGTTGGAAGCGTTCAAAATAGTGCGGATGTGATTCCATGTCACCATGATCAATTAGCAATGTATGTTAAAGCTGGTAAAGCGGGTATCCATAAGGCTCTGGAGACAACATTTAGCGAAGTTCAACATCCAGAGGCTAGTAAATTCTTAGATCAAATAGCAGAAAAGCTACGTAAGCTCCATGAGAAAGAAGAGAATCTCTCAAAAGAAGAGCAGGAAAAAATGAAACTAAAAAGAGATGAAGCAATAAGAAATGGTAAAGCAATGGTAGACAAACGCTTACACTCAGCTTGAAGCATTTCAAAATCTCTTGTGACTTTAGACTCTCAATAAACAACTTGACCCAAATCCCCCGTCCTTTTAGCATGCCCGTAGATTTTTAGGAGTTATCTATGGCAAGTCCACCTTTGAGCCGATTGGGGCCATCAGACGGGCAATTATCAGAAAGTTCTTTCAAGCAAGGTCCAGCGCCTCAAGTCGGGCGTGTTGCTACAGCAAGTTTCTGGCAAGATTTACACAGAGCTGGGCCCGGTCAGTTGCCGCCGGTTGCTCACCACAGCCCTCAAGCTCCTTTGGAGCTTAGTGAGATTTTGGGAGAGCTGCTGCACGACCCTAATAATGCCGAAGCTATCAACGACCTTAATGCTCTTGCAAGCTGCGATAATTGGATGACAGCCTTGTTAGGATGTGAGCTGCTAATGAGTCCAAAACAAACTATCGATGGCCAAAATTTTGTCATGATTTGGAACAATATCCATAGCTTAGAAAAACGGGATCAATTCTTCACTTGCTACTACTATTACAAGAGGCAAAAAACAGAACTTTTCACACCGGCTACTCTTGCAACTTTGCAAGCGGTGCATGAGCACCATCCTTGCGCTACTTACAAGGCCATTATTCAGCTGCTGATTACGTATTCTGAAACTATGCTTAGCTTTTTGGATCAAAATTTCCCCGGGCAGGTAAATCTCTCTCTTCTAAAGTGCATTTATCCCGGTATGAGACCGAAATTGCATCATTGGATTGAATCAGCGCAAAAGTTAGTTGCTTGCCACGGGTGGTATCAAAGTGTCTCCCAATATCTTACCGCAGCATCCCTTGTACGCTACCAAGAGCGGCCATTTCCGGAAGATGACAATTTAAATGATGGAATAGCTAAACGAATAGCGCATCCAATGCAGTATATTGCAGATCTTGATGATCATAAAAGAGATAGCGGTAGAAGGGCGCTACAGCTCTTTGCTCTACATCCTTCTTCTGAGACCACTGCAAGCAGTGAAATAGAAATGCGGCTGTTGACGATGGAGCAAATGGTGTATCGCATTTTATCATTCACTAATGGAGTAAGCAGCGACGTGCAAGACTTGCTCCTAGAGCATAGCCTATGGCTTAGGCCTCATAAGATAAATGAAATGGGACTACACTTTGCATCTGAGCCACAGCTAGCATTATCTACCGAATCTAGATTTTATGATTGGATAGACGAATGTAGTCCCGATCCACATTTGGATCCTAGAAGCATTATCACTATTTTATCAAAAGCAAAGTTGTACGGGTGTCAATTTTCCGATGAGGCCAAATTAAGACTAGGGCAGGCTCTATCTGAAAAGTGTGCAGCTCTAAAACAAGACGATTATTGGCAGCTATTGGATGTTGTGCAACACTACAATATTCGAGTTAGTATAAATCCAGTAGAGCCTTCATTAGTAAGTAATGGTACATCCTACCAGCAAAGGCTACTAGCCTTTGAGTCTGCATATCGTATATATTTGTCAAAGGGTGATCAGTGCCCTATTGTGCTTTACAGCAGCCATTTATCTTTAGATTATAGGTTGCCTTATAATGATAGGTATGGGTATACAAACCATGAGTACATGTCAGCTCTTACACTAGCCTGTGCATGTGGCTCTTTTGAACTTATTCAAGCTATTCTGTGTCATGCCAAATCCAACAATTGTTTGGAGACAGTATTAAATCCCCCAGATGGTAATTATGCCCATATGGGGGACAAAAGATTTAACAATCATTATTACATTAGTCCCTTGGAAGGTGCTCTATTTTCGGGCCGTCTTTCGGTTGTAACCTTACTATTTGACTGGGGACTTAAGCTCCGTACAAATCCTGAGCCTGATGTGCCAAATCCCAGAATCAATTTAGCAGGAAAAACCATCATCCCACTTGCGCTTAGGACTCAAAGCAGTGATATCTTAGAGTTGCTTATTGAAAAAGCCTATCAGCAGTTAGGGCTCGACGGAGCTTATGCATTTTTGCGTGATGGACTTCAAGACTGGGTTCGTCTTCCGATTGAACGAGGAGATATCCGCATGTGTCAGCTGCTCAAGGAGCACGAAGTTCCAATAGCTAGCAGCCAACTACCTTGCTCACAGCAAATCCAGATCATTCAGCCAAAACATCATGAAACAATAAGACCACTTATCGCAGACAAGCCGATCTTAGCTTTCACCTTGGGTATTACTTAGAAAAGGTTTCGACTTTTTTGCACCCTAATGCAAAAAAGTTACGACTATTATGCAGTTTCGTGATATAAAGTCAGATATGCAACTAGAAAGATTTTACTGCAAAGTGATTAATATGCACTTTCAAAAATGCAATCAAATGGTGTTTTTGGTTGGGCCTAGGCAGGCTGGAAAAACCACAGCATCAAAGCTGCTTTGCCGGGAAAGGACAGATCATTATTATCTCAACTGGGACAACTTAGATCAACGCACAGCTATTCTAAAAGGACCTAAATATATAGCAGAGCTAGCCGGTATTAATGAATTGGGTCAACACAAGGCCCTGCTTGTTTTTGATGAAATTCACAAATACAAAGATTGGAAAAACTGGTTAAAAGGCTTTTACGATACATATGCTGAAAGCTTCGATATTTTGGTAACAGGTAGTGCTAAAATCGATGTATTTCGTAAAGGCGGAGACAGTCTAATGGGGCGTTATTTTTGCTATCGATTGCACCCATTATCGGTTAGGGAAGTTACAGAAATCGCCCTTCCTAGGGGACCTATTCGGGCCAAACCGATAAAAATAAACGACCGTGATTTTGATGATTTATGGAAGTATGGCGGATTTCCCGATCCTTATTTAGCCGCCAGTGATAGAAGGTTTCGTCAATGGCAGCGTATGCGACATAATCAACTATTTAATGAAGATATTAGAGACCTGACGCGTATCCAAGATTTAGATCGTTTGGAAATTTTAATGGAGATGTTAAAAGAACAGGCAGGATCCATGACTTCCGTGCATTCGCTTGCTACAAAATTGCGAGTCAGTGACAATACTGTAAAAAATTGGCTTAAGGCGTTGAAAGGCCTTTACTATTGCTTTGAAATCACCCCTTGGTCAAAAAACGTCATACGTTCTTTGATTAAAGAGCCCAAGTACTATCTTTGGGACTGGTCGCTTTGCAAAGATAGCGGAGCCAGAGCGGAAAATTTTATCGCTTCACATCTGCTTAAAGCTGTGCATTTTTGGAATGATTATGGTTTTGGAGAATTTGGCCTATATTTTGTCCGTAACAAGGACAAGAAGGAGGTGGATTTTCTTGTAAGTAAAGATAATAAGCCTTGGTTTTTGGTTGAAGTTAAGGCTCATCGCAACAAAGAGCTATCACCGGCACTTATCGACTTTCATAGGGAACTAAAAACGGAGTATGCCTTGCAAGTTGTCGTTGATTTGCCTTATGTGAATAAAAGCTGCTTTGCCAGTAAAATGCCCATCATTGTACCTGCCAAAACGTTTTTATCCCAACTCATCTAGAAACATGTCAGGTATATAGTGGTTTAAATTTCGAGTGGAAAGTCATTCTTTTAGATCAGTATTTCTACTTTTTCTATTGGAAACCATCAAGCTTTAGGCTGTGTCAGTGCGCTTGATGATGGGGTCTTCGCCAGCATTGACCGTCTCTTCTTTGATGATGATTTCTTTGATAGAAGGGTCAGAGGGGACCTCGTACATGAGGTTGATGAGGAGGTTTTCAACGATCATGCGCAGAGCTCTTGCTCCAGTGCCTGCTTGCTTGGCTTTGAAAGCAATGGCATGAAGGGCCTCGGTAGTAAAGGTGAGCTCAACACCATCTTCTTGAAATAGGGAAGTGTACTGGGCAATGATTGCGTGCTTTGGTTCGGTTAGAATCTGAACCAGATCCTCAAGGGTAAGTTCGTTAAAATTGGCGATGCTATTAAACCGTCCCACAAATTCAGGGATGAGACCAAATTCAACGAGATCTTCAATTTCTACTTTGGAGTAAAGGTAATTGACCTCGGTAGGGTCAAAGTCCCGTTTTTCGACGGTGTCAAAGCCAATAACGCCCTTGCCAAGGCGTCTGGCAACGAGTTTGTCAAGACCGACAAAGGCTCCGCCTACAATGAAGAGAATGTTTTCAGTATTCACCTTTAGGTATTCTTGATTGGGATGCTTCCGGCCCCCTTTAGGCGGAATATTAGCAACGGTTCCCTCGACGATTTTGAGCAGCGATTGTTGTACACCTTCTCCCGAGACATCGCGGGTGATAGAGACGTTGCCAGTGGTTTTACGGATTTTATCCACTTCATCAATATAGATGATTCCCTTTTGGGCGCGCTCAATGTCGTAATCGGCGTTTTGCACGAGGCGTAAGATGATGTTTTCGACATCCTCACCCACATAGCCAGCTTCGGTTAACGTAGTGGCATCAGCAATAGCAAAGGGCACGTCCAGAATGCGGGCAAGCGTGCGCGCAATCAAGGTTTTACCCGATCCTGTAGGTCCCAGAAGAAGGACGTTGGATTTGGAGTATTCTATTTCGTGGTTTTGACCGATAGCGCGTATGCGTTTGTAATGGTTGTAGACAGCAACAGAAATAGTGCGCTTGGCCGTTTCTTGGCCAATGATGTATTCGTCTAGACGGTCTTTGATTTGTTTGGGTTTTAATAAAACAAAGTCTTTTTGTGGGGCAGACCCCTCTTCTTTAGGTTTTTTGTCGACGATATCAAGACATAGGCGCACGCATTTGTCGCAAATGTAGGCGTTTGGGCCTGAAATAAGTTTGTCAACTGACTCTTCGTCCCGTCCACAAAACGAGCAGACCATGTCTTTTTTGTCTTTTCCCATTACTTTTTCTCAGTACCAGTATCTAGAATTTTATCGACTAACCCGTAGTGCAATGCCTGCTCGGCACTCATGTAAAAATCCCTTTCAGTGTCTTCCATCACTTTTTCAAAGGGTTGGCCAGAGTGCTTGGCCACGATGTGGCCATTGACTTCTTTAAGGCGCAAAATTTCTTGGGCTTGGATGTGGATATCAGCCGATGTGCCTCCAACGCCGCCGTGTGGCTGGTGAAGCATCACGCGGCTATTAGGAAGGATAAAGCGGCAGCCTTTAGTGCCCGCGCAAAGGAGCACCGCTGCCATAGAAGCTGCAAGGCCAATACAGTAGGTGTTAATTTTGCAACCCAAGTAGGCCATTGTATCGTAGATGGCAAGGCCAGCTGATATCACGCCACCAGGAGAGTTGATATAGATATTGACGTCTTTTTTGGGATCATCAGCTCGGAGAAAAATAAGTTGGGCTACCACCGCATTGGCAACTTGGTCATCGATCTCAGTACCTAAAAAGATGATACGGTCTTTTAAAAGGCGAGAGTAGATATCCATGGAGCGCTCACCGCGACCTGTATCTTCAATAACGTAGGGAATGAGAGCTGCTTTCGGGTGTTTATCAGACATAGATCAACCTTTTTTGTTAGTCCTAAAATTGGGAATATAGAACTTAACTTGTTTTCTTTTCAAGCTGCTCGATAAGATAGCTCTGCGCTTTGTGCAACATAAGGCGAGACATAGCAATTGCCTCTTCTTCTTTACTGGGTTGTTGTTCATAAGGTGAACGGAGACCGAGTAAGAGCTCAATAAAGGTAGGGTCGGCAGGTTTTAACTCTTCCGATGAAAGGGGGATATTAGCATCGTTGACCACTCTGCGGCATAGGTAGAATAGGCGAACCGAATTCTCTGCTTGAGTCTGAAGTTTTTCTAAATAGTCTTTTTTCTCGTCATCGCTCATCGCTTCCCATTCTTTTTTGAACTTAGCATTTTGTAAGTTGTGCTTCATGCGAAATTTGACTTCTTCGTTTAAAATCGATTTAGGCAAGTCAAAGGGGAAAGCTTTAAGGAGATCTTCTGCCAAGTGGTCACAAAGGGCTCTATTGCGGCCTTCGTTATTGCGTTTTTCAAAGAGCTGGCGAATGTTTTGACGCATCTCATCCACTGTTTTGCATCCGACTTTGGTCGCGAAGGCGTCATCGATAGCCGGCAGCTTGGCAGTTTCAATTTTTTTGACAACAACTTTGACTTTTCTGGGCTCGAATGATTTTTTGTCTTCTTCACTGGCATCGTCATCCGGTTTGCTGATGCCCTCTTTTTCTTCGCCCGTTTTCATTCCAAGCGTAAGATCCCTCATCCATTGACTCATGGTTTTTTCAGCAACTTCAAAACGGGTGTCGTTAAAGATTTTTTGGGGCTCTTCCCCCTGTAAGGTGTAGATGTCGAGAAGTAAAAAGTCGTTTGGCTCTGCACCGCGATCTTCAATCGTTTGCCATTCAGCAAAGAAAAAGCTGATCTGGCGGATGCCTTCATCGACAGTTTCTTCTTTGATTGTTTCTTTGGGCAGGTCTGCCAGGTGTAGTTTGGTAAGATCGACTGCTGGCACATCTGGTTCGGTTTCAAAGGAAAAGGTTAGTTCTGCGCCTTCTTCTAAACTGTGCTTTTGCATATTGAAGGTGATAGGAGCTTTGGTGCTCAGAACAGGGATACGCGCCAATTTTTCTGAGGCGTGGAAGCTGTCGTCGGCAATGGCTTTTTGCCACTGCTGATCGACGGCGTCAGGGTAGCGTTTTATTATCAACTCTTGAGGAGCCTTGCCTTTTCTAAATCCCGGAAGTGAGACCTCTTTGGCTACCGAACGCACGGCCTGCGCGTGGGCTTTTTTAACTAGCGGTGCTGAGGCCTTGACGATGAATTCAACTGAGCATGAGGGTTTGCGATGAATAGACAGCTCTACTTCCTCGCTTTTCAGAATTTCTTGGTTAGTTGTGACGGCTTCTTCAGACATGTTGTATTCCTAAATTAATAGATGAAAGCGGGTGATGAGATTCGAACTCACGACCCTCACGTTGGCAACGTGATGCTCTACCACTGAGCTACACCCGCAAAGAACAAGGACTCAGTGTAATGAAATAGGGTATTTTTGCGCAACGATAAGTAAAAGTTTTTAAGATTTTGATCCTTTAAGGATCTTGTAAAGCGTCTTGCTAAGAGTCGTTAAAGATCAATTGTTAAGATAAATTTTCACGCTTTTTTTTCTTGCGATTGATTCAAAAAAATTGTAAAAGCTAGATCCATGGCTCGCCTACCCGGAGGATAAAAAATAATGCTTAATATTAGAAAACTGCGGCAGGATTTCTCATCGACGATTTTACGCGATGGTAAAACATTATTCGAAGAAAGCAAAGTGCTCTCTGCGAAAATACTGCATCTTGATACTAAGACGCTGCGCATCAGCGCTCAAATCAAGGGGCAGTACGACAATGCTTACGAAACCCAAATTGAAATCGACAGACAAGAATGTGAAACAATTGACTCTGACTGCGATTGTCCTTACCACTACGACTGCCAGCATCTGGCAGCACTTATGTATTATTTAGAGGCTAATCTCGATAAAATTTTAGTTGAATACTCAGAAGAAACAGATATGGAATCACTAGAAGAGGATGAAGACGACAGCAGTAAAGCAGAACTATTAGAGCAGGTGAAAAAAGCAGCGACCAAGGAGGAAGAGCGCAAAGATCATGAATACAAGCGTCAACTTCTACAAGAGTACGTTGCAGCGTCGGATTTGCTTTCGATCTCGCCGTTCTTTTTGAAGCGGGAAGTGCAAAAAATTGATCAAGCAGAGCTTGCCGTCATTTTTAAAGAGCCTATGGAAGACAAAAAGGGACGTACATTGATGGAACTGCAGCTTGCCCTGCGCCTTCCAGCTCGTAGTAAGCCCTTACACGTTCCCAATATTAAAGAGTTTCTGCTCGCAATGCGTTTTCAAGAACCTCTCTTTATGGGAGGTAAATGTTACTCTTTTTCATTTGAATCTTTTAAGGAAAAACATCGTGAAATGGCGCGCATGATCATGGATCACACGCGTATTCCAGAAAAGAACACATCGGAAAGAGCTTTGCGCACAGGTGTAATCGACCCGATTATTTTCGGCACGATTTTAGCAACTAGTTTCGATGTAGGCATTGAAGAGATAAAAGGGCGGCAGTACCAAGATGAAGACCTGCCACAATTGCCGTGCCTTTATTTAGAAAGTTTAGAGCAGCCACTCCGGTTTTCTCCCCATTTCTCATCCTTCCAATTTGCGCTAGAGTATATCGATCCGCCGGCAAAAAAAGTGCTAATTAATCCCACTCTTTTGATTGGAAATGCATCTGTCACTCTTGAAGAGGTTCAACTATTTCAATGTGCTACACCTGGTATGATTCATAGTGGTACTTATTACCGTTTTGCGCCTAATATCACCCGCCAGCATCTCAGAAACTTAAATCCGATCCGAGAGATGACCATTCCTGAACCATTATTTGGAACGTTTGTGGAGAATGCTCTGCCGGAGCTTGCCGCCTACGCCAAGATTGAAAATCTGGATGTGACAGAAAAATTCGTGACGTTGCCATACGCAGGGAACATGCAAGCTGTTTGCGACATTGGTTACCTCAACGGTGAGCTCGAAGCTACGTTGAAATTCCAGTACGACGACAATCTCATTCCAGCTAGCCACACCCAAATTGAGGATGTGCATTTGGACTCCTTTATCACCAAAGAAGGGATTGTAGCGCGCAATCTTGTGGAAGAGCGCGTTATTATTGACGACCTTTTTAGGGATTTTATCTTTGACAAAGCGCAAGGCGTGTATCTGGCAAAAACCGAGAAAAAAATTGTCGAATTTATGACTGAGACCATACCGCGCAACCAACACCGAGTGCAGTTCAATTGTCCTCAAAATCTTCTCGATCAATTTATCTACGATGAAAGTAAATTTACGCTGGCGCTTTCCCATACTGATCGCATGGATACTTACCAAATTGAGCTTAAAGTGGACGGCGCACTGAAAGGCGTTAGAATGGACCGTTTGTGGGAATGCTTAGTTTCCAAAAAAGCTTTCATCGAATTAGCTCGTCCGAAGGGATCTAAAGGGAAAATTCCTAAAATTCTCGTTCTCGACCTAGAGCTTACAAGAGGTGTGGTGCAGCTTTTTGACGAGCTTGGCCTGGTAAAACTCGATAACTATAAAATTGAGCGGCCTATTTGGAGTCTTGCCAATATAGATGCTTCTGCCTGTGACGGTTTGCCAATTAAATTTTCGTGCACCAAACAGCTGGTAGAAATTCGCAAGCAAATGCTCGGCGAAAAAACCTTGGAATTCTCACCAATTCCGGCCGATATAAAAGCCACCTTACGTAGCTACCAAACTGAAGGAGTGCAGTGGTTAGAGCGTTTACGCACCATGTTTCTCAATGGAATTTTGGCCGATGACATGGGGCTTGGTAAAACCATTCAAGCCATCTGTGCAATTACGCAACTTGCCAAAACCAAAAAACAGCCGGTGCTTATCGTCTGCCCAACATCTTTGCTGTACAACTGGAAAGAAGAGTTTCACAGATTCAATCCACAAATGAAAACATTGGTTGTAGATGGCATTCCCGGACAACGTAAAAAACTCATTGCTGATCTCAAAAAATACAATGTCATTATCACATCCTACAGCCTGCTTCAAAAAGACATTGAGTATTACCAGGCAACGACATTTGCCTACGCCATTTTAGATGAAGCTCAGCACATCAAAAACCGCGGTACACGCAATGCTAAATCAGTTAAAATGGTCAAGGCAGATCACCGCCTAATCCTTTCTGGAACCCCGATTGAGAATTCACTGGATGAGCTATGGAGTCTTTTTGACTTCCTCATGCCCGACTTCTTAAGCTCGTTTGAAAGATTCACCGAAAAATACATCCGCGCTCAAGGCGATGAACTAGCCAAAAATCTGGAATACCTGCGCAAAAAAGTGGCGCCTTTCATCTTGCGCCGCATGAAATGCGATGTGCTCAAAGATTTGCCACCGGTCGACGAGTGTGTCTACCATACTCAGCTGTCCGATGCCCAAAACGAGCTTTACCGCTCCTACGCTCAATCCGCCCTGGGGGAGCTTACCAAAATGGTGGAGCGCGATGGTTTCGACAAATGCCAAATTCACGTTCTGGCAACGCTCACTCGTCTCAAGCAGATTTGCTGTCACCCGGCCATTTTTGCCAAAGAAAAAGCCGAAAGCGGGGACTCTGCCAAATACGAAATGCTTTTGGACCTTCTCGACACTCTCAATGAAGGGAAGCATAAAACGGTTATCTTCTCGCAATATACCAAAATGTTGCAGATTATGCGAAACGATCTAGAGCTGCGAGGTGTGCGCTTTGTTTATCTCGACGGTTCGACTAAAAACCGCTTAGAGATTGTCAAGCAATTCAATGCCGACCCATCTATTTTGGTCTTCTTAGTTTCTCTAAAAGCTGGGGGTACTGGTCTAAACCTAACCGGTGCTGACACCGTGATTCACTACGACATGTGGTGGAATCCAGCGGTGGAAAGCCAAGCAACCGATCGGGTGCATCGCATTGGCCAAAAGAGCTCGGTCTCAGTTTATAAGCTCGTCACTCTTGGTACCATCGAAGAAAAAATCGTGGAGATGCAAAATCGCAAAAAAGGGCTGGTTAAAAAGATCGTCTCTTGTGATGACGAGGCAATCAGCAAACTAACCTGGGAAGATGTGTTGGAGCTGTTACAGTCTGCTTAACCTTAACTCTGGGTTTTATACTGAAACAAACTGAAGATTTGGTTTCTATCTTCGTCAGATTGGCACCGACTTCTAGTCCCATCTGCATCGCTCAGCTCCATAGAGCTGAGCTGCTTCGATGCCGGCTGCGCCTGAACTAAACTCGGGCCTCTTCCTTGATATATTCCCAAATTTCACATTTAATTCAGTATATACTGAAACAAACTGAAGATTTGGTTTCTATCTTCGTTATTATAGATGACTTAAGGTTAGAAAAATTTAGGTGCAAGATTTTGACAGGTGGGCTGATTTGCTCTTGGAAACCACTTGTGGTTGTCCGCGAACTGCCCGTCAACATACCTTCCTTGGTCTGTGCAAAATTAAAATAGGACCAGCGGGCTCATTCGTGCATTTTATAGCGGTTTCGTTTATAAATTACTGAGGATAAAATAATTAATACTTTTGTGTCACAAAACCCTTAAATAGATTTTGTACAAAACAATTTCTGAGCTTATTCTGGATATCAGAAAAGAGAATGTGAGGAGAAATATGGAACTTATAGCTGATTTGTTTGATCTTCAATATTTCATGTATGAAGAAATTGCACCTAATAGGCATGTGATTTTAATCAAAAATACAAAAAATGGTTCAGGTGCATATTAAAGCTGGACAACTCTTTGAAAAAAAATTGATTCAAGACAAAAAAGCCCTCAACAAATGGTTGGAGAACTAGAATGAACAAATGTGTGATTGATCGTATTAATAACTTAGGTTCGTTTAAGTTAGAGCTTCATTTTCATGATGGTAAAGTACATGCTATTGATTTTTCAAAAGTAGAGTTAGAACAATGGCAGAAATCTCTAGAAAACATCGATTATTTCAATCAAGTTTCGATCAACGAGTGTGGTTATTTAGAATGGCCAAATGGAGAAGACTTTCCCCCAGAACATCTCTATCTTTGGGAAGAGTATAAAGATGCATACCAAAAAAAGTGATCTATCTACTATTTTGGGTGGTATCTCTCATTACAGAGGATAGGAAGAACAAGCGGGTATAGACTCCTTTACCTAGGCAAAGGAATTTATCGATAAGAAAAAATTTTGAGACACTCTCTGCAAGGCCTGACCATTTGTCTAGGTTGGAAAGTACCTTAGGGCATGGCCGACAATTCTTGTTTTAAGTACATAATTCACTCTCGTAATAGTCGTAGGTGTTGGGCTAAACTATAGATCCTTCGTTTGCGTAACATCAATAAGTAAGCCAGAATTAAATCACTCTAATCAAGGTCAAGAACGTGTTAATTGGTTCTCTGACACTTGAGTATAACTGCTCTGGTCTAATATTTGGAAAGTTGCCAGATAGATAGGATTGCGCTATAGTGGGAAAACTATAATGGAGTGTAGCAAATGAAGAAAAATGCTAAAAATCCGTGGCAGTTGCTGCGTGATCTAAGTGAATCTGCGATTAATCGTTGGGGAAAGCTTACCGGAATTTTTTCAAGTGATATTGGAATCGATCTAGGAACTGCAAATACGCTGGTGTACGTGCGCGGTAAAGGTATTGTGCTAGCAGAGCCGTCGGTTGTAGCCGTGGATTCTCAGACCAACGAAGTGTTGGCCGTTGGTCATAAAGCTAAAGCCATGCTTGGTAGGACTCCAAGAAAGATTCACGCTGTACGTCCTATGAAAGATGGTGTAATCGCCGATTTTGAGATCGCCGAAGGCATGCTAAAAGCGTTGATTAAACGCGTCACTCCCTCTAGATCACTTTTTCGTCCCAAGATTTTGATTGCGGTTCCATCAGGTATTACTGGCGTTGAAAAACGAGCCGTAGAAGATTCGGCATTACGTGCTGGAGCACAAGAAGTCATCCTAATAGAAGAGCCCATGGCAGCTGCCATAGGTGCAGATATGCCTGTACATGAGCCAGCAGCGAATATGATTGTTGATATTGGCGGTGGTACAACTGAGATTGCCATCATTTCCCTGGGAGGGGTGGTAGAATCGCGTAGTTTACGCATTGGTGGTGATGAATTTGACGATTGTATCATCAACTACATGCGTCGTACGTATAATCTCATGATTGGACCTAGAACTGCCGAAGAAATTAAAATGACCATTGGGTCGGCCTACCCGCTAGGTGAACACGAACTTGAAATGGAAGTGCGCGGTCGTGATCAGGTCGCCGGTCTGCCACTGACCAAGCGTATTAACTCGGTGGAAATTCGCGAGTGCCTAGCCGAACCCATTCAGCAAATCATCGAAAGCATCAAACTAACTTTAGAAAAATGTCCTCCTGAACTTGCAGCTGACCTTGTCGAGCGTGGCATGGTTCTTGCCGGTGGTGGTGCGCTGATCAAAGGACTGGATAAAGCTATCATTAAAGAAACGGGATTACCGGTCATTATTGCCCCTAGTCCATTGCTTGCAGTATGCTTGGGAACGGGTAAAGCTCTGGAATACTTAGAGCGGTTTAAAAAAGCCAAAGCATCTGCGCTTTAAGCATCATATTCAAGGGGGGGGAATGATGAAAATCGATTTTTCTGGCTGGACGACTAATGCCCAATTGCAGGCTTGGATTACCGAGCAAGCAGAGCTTTGTAAGCCCGATAGAGTTCATCTTTGCGATGGTTCTAAAAAAGAATTTGATCTTATTGCTCAACAGATGTGTGACAGTGGTGCTTTCATCGCACTCAATCCAGATAAAAGACCTGGCTCTTTTTGGTGTCACTCTGATCCTAGCGATGTAGCCAGAGTGGAGGATCGTACCTTCATCTGCTCTAAAAAAGAAGACGATGCAGGCCCTACTAACCACTGGCGCGAGCCAGAAGAGATGCACGCGCACTTATTGCAACTCTTCAACGGGTGTATGCAAGGTCGCACCATGTACGTCATTCCATTTTGCATGGGTCCTTTAGGCTCTAGCTTATCGCTTTTAGGTGTGCAAATCACCGATAGCCCCTATGTTGTTTGCAACATGCGGATTATGACGCGCATGGGAGAAAAGGCATTAAAGCTCATCGACAACGGCGCATCTTATATCCCTTGTATGCACTCTGTCGGCGTTCCACTGAAGCCCGGCGTAAAAGACAGCTACTGGCCCTGCCGACCCGATGAAAAATGGATCGTCCATTTTCCTGAAGAGCGCTCAATCTGGTCATTTGGCAGTGGCTACGGCGGAAATGCGCTGCTTGGAAAGAAAAGCTTAGCGCTGAGGATTGCCTCGGCTCAAGCGCGCGATGAAGGTTGGCTTGCAGAGCACATGTTGATTGTGGGCATTACCAATCCCGAAGGAAAAAAACACTACTTTTGTGCAGCTTTTCCCAGTGCGTGTGGCAAAACCAATCTAGCCATGTTAAAACCCACTGTTCCCGGTTGGAAAATTGAGACTGTTGGTGATGATATTGCCTGGATGCGTTTTGGCAAAGACGGCAGACTCTATGCTATCAATCCAGAATCGGGTTACTTTGGTGTTGCGCCAGGAACTTCGTGGGACTCCAACCCTTCAGCTATGGAAACGCTTAAAAAAAATGCTATTTTTACCAATGTGGCCTTAACCGATGACCAAGATGTATGGTGGGAGGGGATGACCCCCGAAAAACCGGCACATCTTATCGACTGGAAGGGCAACGATTGGACTCCAAAAACTGAAACGGCTGCAGCTCACCCAAACGCGCGTTTCACCGTTTCTGCTTATCAATGTCCTGTACTAGATCCGGCGATGGACAATCTTGAGGGTGTGCCAATTTCAGGTATCATTTTTGGGGGAAGGCGCGCCTCAACTGTACCACTTGTTTTCGAGGCTAGAAACTGGCAGCACGGCACATTTCTGGGGGCCTGTGTTTCCTCTGAAAAGACGGCCGCTGCAGCAGGTAAAGTCGGAGAGCTACGTCATGATCCCTTTGCCATGTTGCCATTTTGTGGCTACAATATGGCCGATTATTTTGGTCATTGGCTAAAAATGGGAAAAAAATCTGATAAAATGCCACGTATATTTCACGTTAACTGGTTTCGTAAAGGAAAAGACGGCAAATTTTTGTGGCCGGGTTTTGGAGACAATATCCGCGTTCTCGAATGGATGTTTAATCGCATAGAAGGCACAGCTGAAGCTGAAAATACCGCTATTGGCCTCATTCCGAAAGAAATTGACCTGCAAAACTTAGACGTTGACATGTCAGCTCTTTTTGAAATTGATAAGGCGGCTTGGAAAAAAGAAGTTCAAAGCATACGGGAATACTTTGCCATGTTTGGAGATCGTTTGCCAGACGGAATTAAGCAGGAATTTGCCACCTTAGAAAAAAACCTGCAATGAAGCTTTTGATACAGCGTGTCAAAAAAGCACATGTAGCAGTCAATAGCCAAACCGTTGGATCCATCGATCAGGGCCTTCTCGTCTTTTTGGGCATCCATGTCGAGGACACGGCCGATGCCATTCCGTGGCTTGTCGAAAAATGCCTACATTTACGCATCTTTGAAGACGAAGACAAAAAAATGAACCGCTCGGTTTTAGATGTTAATGGCTCAATTCTGCTCGTATCACAATTTACCCTCTATGGAGATTGTCAAAAGGGGAGACGTCCTTCTTTTACCCAAGCAGCGCTACCAACTATTGCAAGACCCCTATACGATGCCTTTATCACTATAGCGCCGAAAACCCGGCCATTTATGGCCGGGATAAACGGCGCTGGCAAATTAGTTAGGCGGCAATTGTTGTTTTTCACTAGATTGTCTAATGGCATCCATACTGGCTCCGCCACAAGTCCCGGCAAAATCACTAGGGGACCAAAAGCTTTTACACCAAAGAGCTCTTGTTACTGAATTTGGTCACAAAGACCAAATGAACATGAAAGAGAAACACACAAGATCTTCCTCTTCTTAAATTCTTTGTTGACATCTTCATAGGTCAAATTTAAAATATTATCATGATCATACGCAAGGCATTTCGCTACAGGATAAAACCGACAAAAGAGCAAAAGGAGAAACTCGTAAGCTTTGCAGGAGCATGCCGCTTTGTTTATAACCGAGGGCTTGCAAATCGAAAAGAGCTTTACGAAAAGGCGAAAAAATCTATTAGCTACTATGAGCAAAACGTCGAACTTACCCAGCTCAAAAAACAAGAAGACACCTCTTGGCTAAAAGATATTCACTCGCAAATTTTGCAGCAATCACTCCAAGATCTAGACAAGGGGTTTAAACGGTTTTTTAAGGAAAAAGACGGTGGCTATCCTAGATTTAAGTGCAAGGGAATAAGAGACAGCTTTAGGTATCCACAAGGCGTTAAAATCGATAATAATAAAGCCTATTTACCAAAAATTGGGTGGGTCACATTCATCAAATCCAGAGAAATCGAAGGAGATCTCAAGCAAACCACTATAGCAAGAGAAGGTGAGCACTGGTATATCAGCTTTTCTTGTTTGATCGAAATTCCCGATCCTATACCAGTCCCTATCAAAGAAGACAATGCGATCGGGATCGACGTTGGGATCAAAACCTACGCCACATGCGCTATTGGGAAAGAGCATGAGCTAGTCTCTGTCGAGTCACCAAAATTCTACCATAAGCTTTTGCCGCGGCTGCAGGTACTACAAAAGCGATTGTCTAAAAAACAAAAGGGCAGCAACAATTGGAGAAAAGCGAAACAACAGCTTGCAAAACTGCATGCAAAAATCAAACATGCAAGGGAAAACTTTGCACATCAGTTATCGACATGGATCGTTAAAAATCACGACGTCATTTGTGTCGAAACACTGAAGATCAAAGCCCTATTGCAAGCAAAACAACATAAACTAGCTAGGTCCATCAGCGATGCCGGATGGAGGCAGTTTTTGACCTATCTAAAATACAAAGCTCAGGAG
The DNA here is from genome assembly GCA_024233455.1 of Chlamydiales bacterium. Taxonomy (GTDB): domain Bacteria; phylum Chlamydiota; class Chlamydiia; order Chlamydiales; family JACKPQ01; genus JACKPP01. The sequence continues at coordinate 447,948 of JACKPP010000001.1, read as the reverse complement.
CTAGGAAAGCACTTTGTGGAAGCAGGAGAATACTTTCCAAGTACTCAAATCTGCTCATCGTGTGGAAACCGGCGTGAAATGAGCTTGCAAATGAGAAGATATAACTGCAAAAATTGTGGGCTAGACATAGATCGAGACTACAATAGCAGTATAGCAATCAAGGCCGCGGGAATGACGGTCTTAAAAGCTTGTAGAGCGGCCCGTTAGGGAGCGATGAAACAAGAATCTCTTTCCTTCAGGAAAGAGAGGTTCAACCAAGAGCTAAAAAAACACCCCATCTCGATAGAGACGGGGCAATTTGGGGCAGAGATGGCCATTCATCTTATCAATGATGGACCAGTCACCTTTATTTTAGAGCATTAGTTTTCGAATGCAGTTCTTCCGGTTTAAAGAAAAATGCGATTTCTACAGCAGCTGTTTCAGGGGCATCAGACCCATGCACAGCATTACAATCGATTGAATCAGCAAAATCAGCGCGGATCGTGCCTGGCGCTGCATCTTTGGGATTAGTAGCGCCCATGATCTCGCGATTTTTTGCGATTACGTTGTCGCCTTCTAGCGCCATTACCACGACCGGACCTGACGTCATAAAATCTACTAGCTCTCCAAAAAAAGGTCTCTCTTTGTGAATAGCGTAAAATTCCGATGCCTGAGCCTTGCTTAGGTGCAGCATCTTCATGCCGACGATGCGGATGCCCTTTTTCTCAAAGCGCATGGCAATTTCGCCGATATGCTGTTTTTCGACTGCGTCGGGTTTAATAATTGATAACGTTTGTTCCATGTGTAAACTCCTTGGTTCTAAACACTATATCACTTCATGTCATTTTTGGGTATCTCTAGATGTAAAACCGTTTTACACAGCCTGCAGAACAATCATAATTCGCTCATTATAAATAAATTGCAACTTGCCCTTCTAGGGCGAAGGCTTTTTTTTAGATGCCAAAGCTTCTCTATCCATTTCTTGCCATTTCCGCATCCAATCGGCTAATTGGTTAAAATTGGCGCCTTCTGGTAAGCTGGTAATAAAAAAATTAGGGTCAGAAATGCCAAGTCATATCGAAGTGGAGTCTAGGAAATTCCAGCAATACTTCACTAAACACCCGGATACGCACTGTGATCCAAAGCGCAGTGGCGATCTTCTACCTAACCTGTTTTGTCAACTCAATGGCCAACCTATAAAGGAAGCTTATACCTGCTGTCCTGAAAACAAATACCACTATCTGGTGAATGGACAGTTTGAGACGAAAGAAAGAGATATTCCCCAGCAAATTCAAAAATCATTTAATCGGACCAAACAAAAATGTCCTACATGCCACAGAATGGGCAAAGAGATTACTTTAAAAGCCGAATTCGACGAATCATTAGACCGTGAAATTCGCAACTATTACGAACTCAAATACACTCAGGTTTGTCAGCAAAAGTTCATTTGTGCAAAAACTAAAGCGCCTATTAAGAATCCAGTTGTAATTTGTGGTCAAGAAATGCACGGATTCATAGACTCTAGCGCTCTGCCAACTTGCAAAACGTGTCCCATTGATCCAACTCATGAGGTTTCAGAAGATCTCAAAGTTCACACATTTTTAGATTACGCATTAAAAAGGTATCAGAAAGAGCAGATCATTGAGCAATATAAAAATGAACACTTAGACAGGAATCAAGAATTTAGGGGCTGTCTGACGAGGACTTGCCACGTGTTAACCCATCGACCTTATGCGTTATGTCCAAAATCACCAACACATTGGATTGCCAATAAAAAAGAAGCTCTTCAGCTTTTCAAAACAGGCACTATAAAATGCTTCTGTGGCCAGAGTTTTATACCACTAGATCAGCAAAAAGTTCATCCCATTTTACGAAGTATCAATATCCAATTTTCAGAAGATGAGCCTCATCATGTTCCTGATATTGGCGATACACCGACAAGAATGTCTAGGTCTGTTTCATTGAATCAACCTCCTCAAGGGCCTACAATCATGAATAGATCCGTTCCTGTCGATCTGTATAGTTCGGATCGATGGACAGATGCTTCTTCAAGCTCAGGTGAAGGCATCCATGAGTCCTCCGCAAGTCCTTTCAACGATGCAAATCATCTACGTTTGAGAGGAATAAAGCGGATCTGCGTTAATGGGACCAAGCTCATAGCGTGCATTGCACTCGTGGTAATCATTGGCATGCTTTTTGTACGTTTTAAAAATCGCATTTGGACCTATAGGTTGGTACGGTAAATGAAAATTCTTGTGTGTAAGCTGCGCCACCATGGTGATGTGCTCTTAGCTTCTCCCGTCTTTACTGTTTTGAAAAATCGCTACCCCCACGCTCAAATTGTTGCGTATATCTACAAAGAAACACATCCCATGCTAGATGGGCATCCTGCAATCGATGACTACATCTTGCTCGGAAAAGAAAAAATGCCGAAATGGAAAAAACTGTGGCGAGATTTTAAAATTTTGCGTCAGATACGCAAAGCCAAATACGACATGGTCATCAATCTCACCGAGGGAGATCGGGGGGCTCTAGCTGCATGGGTTTCAAAAGCTAAAACGCGGATTGGCTTTGATTCTGAAGGCAGTGGCATGTGGGGCAAAAATCGATGCTACACCCATATTGCCAAAATCTGTCCCCATCCGAGGCATACAGTTGAGCGTCAGCTTGATGTTTTGCGCAATTTGGGTATTTTCCCCAAGCCAGATGAGCGCGAGCTGGTATTTCACATTCCAGAAAACGCAAAGGCCCGCTCTCAAACCCTCACCCCAAGTGACTACATTCTCATTCATCCTGTTTCTCGCTGGTTGTTTAAATGCTGGCCAGAAGACAAAATGGCCCAGCTGATTGACGCTTTGCACCAAAGAGGTGAAAATATCGTTTTAACATCGAGTCCGGATCAACACGAACTTGCCATGCTAGAGCGTATCCAAGCCAATACTAAAGCGCCTATTCTCAATCTTGGTGGGCAGGTTTCACTGAAAGAGCTTGGAGCATTGATTGAAAAATCTAAACTTCTGATCACCGTCGACTCGGTTCCTTTGCACATTTCTAGCGCTCTAAAAGCACCTGTGGTCGTTCTTTTTGGCCCCACATCAGAGATCAATTGGGCGCCCTACCGCAACCCCGATGCACGAGTTGTGGCGCAAAATTTTTCCTGCCGCCCGTGCTTTCGCCCAGGCTGTGCTGACAGCGGCAAAAGCGACTGTTTAGAAACCCTGCCGCTGAGCGTGGTTCTAAAAGCTGTCGATGAACTCTATAGCCCTGCAAGCGTTTGATTTAACTCAGCATTATTGACGATTTTTTTCTGCCTATATACAATTTGTGTTCCTAATTACTTGAGGTTTTCATGGCAAGTCCGATCAAGTTCACAGCGTCCGAAGAGACTTTTACCACTATCTCTAATAGATTAGATCCCATAGTTGAAAGGATCAAAACATTGACTGGGTCATGTGTAGAGGCCATCGAAAGGTTCTCTCCATCCTTCAGAAATCCTTTACTTTTAGACTTGGGACAAAAAATTAAAGATTCCCAATCAAGTTATAAAGAAGCACAAGACAAACTAGAAAATTTTCTTCTAGAATTTAAACAAGTGCACGATAGTTTCGATGAATTTTATGAAGCCTATGAATATTTAAATAATGGATTTGGCCAGTATGAAGAGTATGAACATAACATCAATGAGGAATCGGAAGATTTTCAATCGGAATGTGACCATATTGCAAAATTCACGACAGAAGCTAAAAGGCAAGTTTTATCTATAGGTCAACCAGGCGATATTGAGGCTATTACATCAGTTTTCCAAGACCTAGACAATTTAATTAAGAAATTCTTAGATCTGGGAAAGCGGTTGATTGAATCATCATCCTATCTTCCCTTTGAGAAGGAAGGATTATGTCATTCCATAGATCAAACGGTTATAGAGTTTAATGACACTGTATCAAGAGGTGCAAAGTTTTTACCGCATGTTAAAATAAAAAACCAGACCTGGGAAACATCTCAAGATGGATTGGAGTATTTTGCGGGATACATGCAGGGTCTGAGCAATTCAACTAAAAATGAGGTTGAATTTGAAAAAAGGTGTATAAAATCTCGCTTTATTCAAACAATAAAAGACAAAGAATATGGGTGGGGTGATGATCTTAATTCTTTCAGTGAGGCATGTATAACTGCATGGGAGGATCTCGAAAAGTTTTTCACACTTATGGGTAATCGTGAATATGATGTCGCGCTTGATGAGGAGCTAGTCGAAAATATTGAAGGCGATTTGCGTAGTCTTACTGGTATAACAGAGGCAATTGCTTCGGCTCTATCTACAGCTAGGGATGACTATGAGCCCACATATGATAATCCTGGTAATCCTAGTTTTTATGCCTGGTTAGAGGAACCTGAAACCCAGTGGAATCATCTTTGTAGCAACTGTAAAAAATTGTCGTGCTGGTTTGTAGAAAGCTGCAAGTCATTAGAAATTTTAGTAGATGCCACCAGTTTCAGAAAACTGCTACTTGATGGCATTGAACTTCTGAGAAAATTACCCAATGGAAAGAAAACAAGAGGAAAGAAAGACTTAAGAGCCGCGGATTCTGATGCATCTCTTGATAATTCTGTGGAATCTATTACGGAAATTATCAATTTGATTAGAAAAGCTGTTCTAGAGCTTCCAGAGGAAGGTAAAAACCTAGAGGAATTACGCAGACTTAGAGAACAGCAAAAAAATATAATTTTGGAAAATAAACAACCATCAGATGATAATCTCATCGATGATTATATAAATTACTACAAGACTAATACAAAAATCCTCAGAATTGAAGAAACACAAAGACAAATGGCCGCTGCCTTTGCTTCGGTTGTTTCAGAGCAAGATATCCAAACAGAGAAAAGTGTTGTCTACGTCCAGATTAAGGGCAAAGAGCCATCCAGTTATAGAAGATTGAGCGTCGATATTCAGTCTCCTCTTGACTCGGCATTAGTAGAGCTTATAAGCGTCACTTGCAAAGAAGAAATGAGATATTCCAATTTGGGAGCGTTCTTAGATCTTACTCAGCGAACAATAACCAAGTTTGAAAAAGGTTTGCTAAAAACCTTAGGTAAGTCAGTTGACAGAACTGTTTGTCGTCATGAATCATTTGTTAGCGACGCAGCATCATCAGATAGTAACAATGATTATCTGGAGAATAAAATAGCTAAGCATCCAGATTACTACTCAATTTTTAGTTTAGAACAGAGCACATTGCCTGAGGTTCATGTAGCTGGCTTTGACCCAGAGCTGGAGAGTATTTATGGGCTATTTACGATTCTCTTGGCCTATCATTTTGCTGATGATGCAAATCGACAGAAAAAACAACTCCCTTCAGGACACCCCATAGCAAGCTTAGTGGTGTCCGAGCATGGAAAAATTCTGGCTTGGGCAATCAATACGATAGGTTCCAAGCCCATAGACCCGATTCGACATGCTGAGGTCAACGCCATTAAGTCTTACTTCATCCAGAATCCGACGCAGAAAAAGTTGCCTGCGGGGACTCGTATCTTTACCTCTTTGAAATCTTGTCATATGTGTGCTGGAGCAATTGAAGACTCAAAAGGGGATGAGGTTCGGGTTGTTTATGGTTTAGACGAATTAAGTAAAAACATAAATAATACTGACATCAATGGATATGAAACGCAAATCTCTTCAGATATTGTCAAGCAAATGGATGACCAGTATAGAAAAATAAAAAACCAAAAGACTAATCTAAATGCAGGGCAAGCATTAATGGATGAGTTAATGAAGCCCTTTGCCCAACAAATACAAAATGCAATCTGCCAATTCGAAAATGAAGAGGTCCTAGGCTATCTGCAAGAATTCTATCAGCATTGCACAGGAGAGCTTTTAATTTCAGATGATCTACTGGCAATGTAATGGTTGTGCTATTTGATCCTTATTTTTTACCAAAAATTCTGTAGTTACTTTCAATTAGGCAAATGATTTAAAAGCTCACTCCAATGGAGGGATGCGATTTTGGGAAACCCTAGCCCTTTTTCTGATAGAGACACGAGATGTAGTTGGGCTTGTGGAAAGTCCTGATGGAAAGCTTTTAGGCCTTCGCACATCGATTGTTTCGGCGATTTGGTGAATTTGATTTCGTAGGCAGCGAGATTTTTGGCGCTTTTGAGAATCAAATCAACTTCTTGTTTAGCTAAATTGCGATAGAAGAAAATTTCAAGAGGAGAAAGGGTATATTCAAGGCCCTTGATCACCTCCATCATCACCATGTTTTCAAAAATTTGACCTTCAAACGGGCTGCCGATCAACTGGTCTGTTGCACGAATGTTGAGCAAGTGACAGAGCAGGCCCGTATCAACGAAGTAGAGTTTAGGTGTTTTAACTAGGCGCTTGGTATGGTTATTATGATAGGGCTGGACAAGCTTTATGATGAAAGTCGACTCTAAAATAGAGAGCCATTCTCGCGCTGTTGAATGGGCTATGCCAGCTTCTTTATTCACTTCAGAAAGATTGAGTAGTTGTCCTGCTCTAGGAGCCAGCAGTTTTAAAAATCGCTGAAAATCATGGAGATTAGCAATGGCTTTAATATCGCGCACATCCCGCTCAATGTAGGTGCGCAGGTAGCTGCGCATCCAAAAGTCGCAATTGCTATCAGCAAGAGCATGCAGCTCAGGATAAAAGCCGCGAGTGAGCGTTTGAAAGAGCTGCTGGTCACCTTCGGATCCGCGTGGCAAAGGTTTGTTATTTAGAATTTCCTTCCATGTTAAAGGGTAGAGATCAAAAATTCCGATGCGACCAGCTAAACTTTCTGAAACACCTTCCATGATCTGAAACGTCTGAGATCCCGTGAGGATATATTGGCCTGGAATGCGCCGTGCTTGATCAATGCGCTGCTTAATGTAAGATAAAAGCTCAGGAGCGTATTGAATCTCATCAATAACAACGGGAGGTGGAAACTGGCTAAAAAAGAACTCGGGATCGCGGATAGCAGTTCCTCGGACTTCTAGATCATCTAAGCATGCCCAAGAATAATTGGGAAAATGCTGACGCAAAAGTGTTGTTTTACCTGCTTGACGTGGACCTGTGACTAACACTGCTGGGAATTGCGAAGCTGCAGCTTTTAAAAGCGATTCAGCTTCACGATCAAAATGCTTGTCTATCATATTCTTATATTATCACGAAATTTCGCTTTTTAAAAGCGAAATTTCCAAAACATTACTTAATGCATTATTATCAGTTACTTAGGTATATCTATCCCTAGATTGCTGCAATAAAAAGTTATTCAAAAATATTCATCTACTTATATATTAGTTATTTAGTGTAATTTTGTAAATTCGCGTTGAAAATGTGAAATTTCGTAAATAATGTTAAGTTCTTAATAATTAAAGTATTTACAGAAAATAAATTGATGAATTTAACAAGAAGGAAGCGCAATTTTTTTCGTCTGAAGTGAGTGGTGATTGCCCAATGGCAAGGCGCGAATGGAGACAAAAAATTTGCTGCTAAGCAGACGTAGTCAAATATCAATTTATTTTTGATAAATGGTATTAAGGAGAACGCTGATAGCTATATTAGTATTATACGGTTAATAGCCAGTTATCCCGCTGGAATATCCCATAAACATCATAATACGAAATCGTGACCAAGATAGGCCTCGCGCACTTGTTCTGAGCTTACCAGTTCAGCAGACGTTCCAGATTGGAGCAGCTGGCCATCGCGGACCAGGTAGGTGCGGTCGGCAATAGAAAAGATCTCTCTTGCGTTGTGATCGGTAATTAGGATGCTGATCCCTTTGGATTTAAGGTGGCAGATCATATTTTTTACATCGGAAATTGTTTTGGGATCGACGTTGGCAAAAGGTTCATCCAATAAAAGTAGGGATGGGCTTGTCACAAGAGCTCTTGTGATCTCTAGGCGTCGGCGCTCACCACCAGAAAGGGTGCTCGCTTTTTTAGTTTGTAAATGAGAAAGATGCAGCTCTTCCAGTAAAGCTTTTAGCCTATCATGTCGCTCTTTGGAAGAAAGAGGCAGTGTTTCTAAAATGCAGAGGATGTTTTGGGCAACAGTCAGGTGACGAAAAACAGAAGGCTCTTGTGCCAGATAGCCCATGCCCAATTTAGCGCGTTTGTGGATAGGCAGGGAAGTGATATCTTGGTCATTAAACAAAAGCGTGCCTTGGTCGGCTGCGATAAGGCCAATGGAGATATAAAAAGCTGTTGTTTTGCCAGCGCCATTGGGTCCAAGCAGTCCAACGACCTCTCCAGCTCCAATGGAAAACGAGAGCCCTTGTAAAACGGCTCTACCGCTATAGCTTTTATGTAAATTGCGTGCCTCAAAAAGAGTCATTTAAGCTCCTCGGTATCGGGGATATGCGCTTTAATTTGGCTAGCCTGAAAATGCGCTCCATTTTCATCAAAATGCAGCCGTAGCTCTTTGGCAATCCCATCGATTAGTAACTTGTCTCTGAACACTTGGACGTTTGCTTTATGCGTAATGAACGCGTGCTGGTTGAAAAAATAGGTGCCTTCCTTAGAGGCAAAGGTGCGTTTTTGCTCGCCGTCTACCATCGTGCCTTGGATGCCGGTTAACGTTTCAACGAGTTCATAGGATTTACTCGTGGGAGTGGCGCGTAAAAGTGAGCTTTGAGCTGCTAGGTGTGTATGTTGTCTTATGGCTTTTGAGGTATAGTAGGCATCTTTGGTTACTCCCCATTTTTTTTGCTCAGTCAAAGGCTGAGGAGTTTGACTGTCATTCTTGGAAAGCTTAGCGTAAAAGCTTCGGTCAGCCTCTGTAATGTGGCAGATGTGATAAACTAAAAAGCTGGCAGATCCTAAAAAAAGCAAGAGAGCTATGATGCGTGTCCTAGCTAACATCTGCCACCAATTTTTCTAGGGCATCAAAAGTCATTACTGAAGCAGCATCGCTTTTTGCAGCGGACGGATTATCATGCGATTCAATAAATAGGGAGTTGGCACCGGCAGCAACCGCTGCTTTGGCTAAGATGGGAATATATTGTCTCTGACCACCAGAAGTTGTTCCTTGGCCACCAGGAAGCTGGACGGCATGAGAGGCATCAAAGCATACGGGGTAGCCCAGATCTTGCATGATGGGAATTGATCGCATATCGCAGACGAGATTATTATATCCAAAGCTTGTGCCGCGCTCGGTGAGTAATATCTGGGTATTTCCACTTTCCACAATTTTATCAATCACATTTTTCATATCCCATGGAGCTAAAAACTGTCCTTTCTTCACTTTAATCACACGTCCCGTTCTAGCTGCAGCAACCAGTAAATCAGTTTGCCGGCACAAAAACGCGGGTATTTGCAAGACATCACAGACTTCAGCTACCGATTCAGCCTGGTCGGGCAAGTGTATATCGGTTACAATTGGCACCTGGAATTCTTTTTTAACCTTGGCTAAAATCGCCAGGCCTTTTTTTAGACCCGGTCCTCGATAGGACTTTAGCGATGTGCGATTAGCCTTATCAAAACTGGATTTATAGACGAAGGGAATGCCTTCAAAAAGTCTGCAAAGGTATTCGGCTGTTTTGAGTGCATGCTCTTCACTTTCGATCACGCAGGGACCCGAAAAAAATAGGAGCGGATGATCTTTTCCTACAGTGAATTTGCCAATTTTTACATCTTGCATAAGTCTTCCATTCCATATAGCCCAGGAGGCTGATTGATAATCCATTTGGCAGCTTTGATAGCGCCATCAGCATAAGGAGCTCGGCTTCGGGCCTTATGTCGAATCTCTAATTCTTCATCACCCCATGAAAAGTAAATGCGATGCTCACCGGTTGCATGTGGTCTTCTATAGCTATTGATCGCAGTTGTCTCTAACAGGTTGGCTAAATGGAGGGCAGTGCCGCTGGGGGAGTCTATCTTTTCATCGTGATGGACTTCGGTGATATCGATTTTAGCGTCTACACAAGTTTTGACATTCAGCGCTAAAGCCTTTAGCAGGGTGATGCCAAAACTAAAATTGGGGGCGTACATCACAGGCACAGATTCTGCTAGTTTTTCTAGCTGCTGAAAAAAACTAGCAGGGTGTCCGGTCGATCCAATAACCATCGGCAAATTGCGCGATTTAAAAGCTTCGGGGCAAGAGACATCGATGACCACATCTGGTGGACTACTTTCCTCGCATTCAGGGTCATTTAGAAGGGCCCTCACAATTGCAGAGCCCATTTTACCAGTGCGCCCTATAACTTCTATTTTCAAAACCATTCCGCAATCATAGCAAACTCGATTGTTTTTTTCCTTTAGTCATTGTATAATGGCAGAGATATGGATTGATAGCTCAGTTGGATAGAGCACCCGCCTTCTAAGCGGGCGGTCACAGGTTCGAATCCTGTTCAATCCGATTTTATTAGATACAGGATAGAGATGACGGATAAAACACTAGGTGACTACGAATTAAAACTCTCTACCTTTAAAGAGATTGACCTTGTGCAATTTCAGACCGAAGAGTTTCAAAGCCTCAACTCCTACGATAAACACGCTAAAATTAACCTCTACCTAACAGATCTCATCCGCAGCACTCCCAAACCTTGCTTTTTGCTAGCTGCAGTCGTTGATTTCATAGACAAAATTTGCACCGAAAAAATCATTTTGCGCTTCAACTTTCAAAGCTATGAGCTTTGGCTCAACCAGTTTTCAGGGCTGACACCAGACGAAAACCTCGAAATCCGTGCGGCCATCATGGGTAAACGCGTTCCACGAGACGCTTATCAAGTCTTTTTTCCAATCGGTATGGACAAATCATTTGATGGCACCCATTTTGTCACAGCTCACGCTTCTCCAGACCTTGATACCACAGTTGCATCTTTCTGGGGCTGGGTAGATGCCTTTGCTGCCAGGGTGGGTAAGGGCTTGCATGCTTGGAATTTGCCCGGAGGCTCTCCCAATGCACAAGTCGAAATCGATCAGCTATTTTTCAAGCAATTTGGCAACAACGTCTTTAAACACCTGGCCAAAACTGGCCTTTCTCTGACGCTTTCAAGCTATGACTTGATGACCCAGCAAGGTCTGATTAAAAAACTACTAAGCGAGCCAGCTCTGAGTGTCGACCATGAGCGGAATCAAAACGCCATTGTGCTCATTGACCAAGAAGGGTACTACATTGGCGATTGGCGTAATATCGATGTAGAGGGTGTTCGCCAAGTCATCATGTCTCTGTATACTTGCCTTAGTTGGTTTGAAAACAACCTCCACATGCGGCTGATCTCTCTATTTGCCCAAAAAGACCTACATTTGAACGATATCCCCGCTTTTATGGAAAAGGTGGTCAAATGCAAACTCGGCGAATGCACTCCGGCAAAAGAATTTGCACCAAAGCAGAGGCAAGCGCTTGAGGACTACTTTCAAAAAGTACTGGGGCTTTCTCAGGGGCTCAATGCAACATTTCAAGAGCTGGCCAAAGCCTTAGAAGATAAAAAATTTGCCACTTTTGAAGACTTCACCTTAGCGATCAAAAAATTTATGAGCACCGATCTTTTTGACAAGCAAGGCAAACTTAAAGAAGACCGTCCATTAATCTTTGCTCACCTTGAAAACATCGTCAAAGAGCTTGAAGCCTCTATGCGTTCTATTCAGTCCTACGTTGAAAAACTACAAGCGGCCTTCCAAATCAAAACGGAAGTATTTGGTTTTAAACCCTCATATCTTAGCCACAGGGATGAACTTGCTGAAATAGAAGCTAAAATGGCCTCCTATCCCTACCTTACTGTCAACTACCTCGGTGATAAAGGTCGCCATGTGCCTGTTGGGATCATTCCATCCACAACTCTTAGAAAACCTACCTTGGGCACAGTAACGCTAAGAGACTTTTCCAACCGAGAAGAAACCAAAATCCCACCCTATCTAGAGGTCATTAGCGTCATTGATCATCACAAAACTGAGCTTACCACTAAGGCTCCGCCCATGCTACTTATCTGTGATGCTCAAAGCTGCAATGCCTTGGTTGCCGAGCTCACCTTTCAAATCAATGATCGTTACAGTACAGGTGGTATGAGCTCCGAGCAAATCGCCACGCAGCTTAAACATCTAGCCTCACAGGAGGCGACCAGTGCTAGACTCCGCCTTCAGCGCCGCCTTCTCAAACGTCAAATGGCGCACCTATCTGCAGGGACCTACATCGATGTCAAACGCGAATACTTGGAATACCTCCAATTTCTGCATGCCATTTTAGACGACACTGACTTGCTTACTAAAGTTTCGCAGCGGGATGTGCGCGTGACGGCCGAGCTTTTAAACCGCCTCAAATCGCTGATGCTTTCTCAAGAGGTGGAAACTGTGCACTTTGACGATATTCCTCAAGGCCCGAACTACACCAAAGCCTGCGCCAAACGCTTGCTTACCAATCCCGATCTTCATGCCCTCTACAGCAAAATCTATCTGCAGCGTGAAACACACGTCGACCAAGAGATTGATCGCCTGGCCAATAATGAGCCCTCAATTCTCTTTGAAGACACCAAAATCCAAAATAACTGTGCCCGGGTGGGGCAAACTAAAATATTTTCTGATAACTATCCTACACTTTCCAAGCACATCGACTCGCTGCGTGCTACCTGGCTGGCCAATGCCCAAGCCGTTTATAAGGAGCATCCTGCCATCCCACTCCATATGCAAATGATCACCACGATTGCTAGTGCTGAAGAGCTCTTTTCCGGCCGTGAACTGGCTTACAGTCACCAAGATGAAATATGGATCTGGATTCCAGGTTCAGAGCTTTCAGTTGCCAACTTAAAAGCGTTTTTAACCGCTTTCCGCGCATCCCCTCAAGCCTCTTATATTCAGGAGATTGAGTTTTTAGGTCCCAATGCGCCGGAGCTCTCCCAAATCTTCAAAGAAAGCTTCCTTCCTATCCCGCATACCATCACTGAAAAAAACCTGCCGATTGCAGTCTTGCACTACACCGCAGGCACCATCAACTCGCGCAAAGCGATGATTACACCCTACCTGCCCTCAAAATAAAAAATTAACTTTGCAATTTGAGAATAATTTATCTGTTTCTTATCAATATTTTAGCATTTATTAAATGATTTCAATCATAAATATATATATGAATAATTATTTTAATTATAGCTATTTGCTGCAGTGGTTTCTTGCAATTATAGATAGTAAATTAAACATTAGGCTATTTAAAACTCTTTATTATTAATAAGTTGAGTGAATCAAAAAGACTGTAATTTAAATATAAACTATGTATTATATTAATCTTTAATAATTTAAATAATAGTTTAATAATTGACTTTATTTAAATAAACGATTTATTATTGTTGTTAATAATTTAAACCTAATCGGAGGAAATTAGTTATGAATAAAGTCATGACACTTGCTGAAAACGGCATGAATGGTATCAAGCATGTAGCTGGTATTGCAGCGACAAACGCACAAAAAGTTGCTAAGACACCAGTTGGTAAAACAGTTATGATCGCTGCAGCAGTTTTTACTGTTATCGGTCTTTTGGCTCTTGCCGGAGTTGGCATCTATAAAGCAAGAACTACATATTTACACAACAGGGATGCTAAAGAGATCGGTCAATTCGTAAACACTCTTAATGAGGAAACTTTGAAAACACTGAAAGCGCAAGAAACTGATGCTCAAAAAGCGGGTAAGTTGGATGAACAAGGAAAGCTTTTTTTAGGAAAGTTGACTGAAGCTGTTGAGCACAATAATAGTGTAAGTACGGCAAAATCAGAAATGCCCAAAGAGCCTCTTGCACAAACAGCAGAAAAAGAGCCTCTTGCACAAACAGCAGAAAAAGAGCCTCTTGCACAAACAGCAGAAGTTGAAGAAGAGGTAAATAGCCGAGTACTCAACCATAGACTAGTAGGTTTGAGTGTGCTTGCGTTTGGTGGAATACTTTATGCAGCACAATCTAACTAAATCTGGTGCTTAATTAGAGAGATTTATCTAGTTACTCAAAAAAAGAGAGCTGTAAGCTCTCTTTTTTATTTTAAAATAACAGATTTTTTATAAATAATTTCAAATATATTTATTTTTAATAAATTATATTGAATTTAATTATTTAAATATCTATAATCAATAGGAAAATAAAACGCATAACAGGGAAGGTTACTGATGAAAAATTTAATGATCCGCGCAGCAGAAGGTGTACAACAGACTGCTAGAATTGCAATGAAAAATACTCACACTTTAGCTAAAACACCAGCTGGTAAAGTAGCCATGGTGGGCTTAGCAGCAGTTGCGGTTATTGGACTTGCTGGTGCTGTAGGGATTATTCTATGGAAGACAAAAAATTTCAAAGGAACGACTGAGGCATTACAAAGGGACGAAGCTAATAAGTCTGACGAAGCTAATAAGTCTGACGAAGCTAATAAGTCTGACGAAGCTAATAAGTCTGATGAAGCTAATAAGTCTGATGAAGCTAATAAGTCTGATGAAGCTAATAAGTCTGATGAAGCTAATAAGTCTGATGAAGCTAATAAGTCTGATGAAAGCTAATAAGTCTGATGAAGCTAATAAGTCTGATGAAGCTAATAAGTCTGATGAAGCTAATAAGTCTGATGAAGCTAATAAGTCTGATGAAGCTAATAAGTCTGATGAAGCTAATAAGTCTGATGAAGCTAATAAGTCTGATGAAGCTAATAAGTCTGATGAAGCTAATAAGTCTGATAAAGCTAATAAGTCTGATGAAGCTAATAAGTCTGATGAAGCTAATAAGTCTGATGAAGCTAATAAGTCTGATGAAGCTAATAAGTCTGATGAAGCTAATAAGTCTGATGAAGCTAATAAGTCTGATGAAGCTAATAAGTCTGATGAAGCTAATAAGTCTGATCAATCCAAGGGGGTGACGCAGACAGAAGAGCAAGGAGCGGCTTCTGCTAGCTTCTGGGGTGTTGCCGCTAGAGTTAGGGATGTCACCGCAGATGCAATGAGCTCCGTGAGTCAGTCTTTATCCATTTTTTTAATGAGTTCTGGTGGGGCTATTAGTTAAAATCTATTACCTAATTAGATTGAGCGACAACGGTTTTGATTCCAAAAAGAGAGCTTAAAGCTCTCTTTTTTTTATCTATCTTTTATAAATCCAGTGGTATTTATTTTTTTGTTCTCTAAAGTCGATTTAGTTATTGCATATTATGGTTCATTCTTTTAAAACTTTTATACTTGAGTAAAGCCAAAAATCAAGATTTTAACAAAAAAGCATCTCAAATTTCTCGGCAAGTGCCAGGGATGCGGTGTCATAGATAAGGCCCAAAGTATATTGGTGGCACAGTTAACCATTGGTTTTTGAGTTTGCTTGAGTAAAAAGTAACAATAGGAGTTTTAAGTCATGTCACTAGAATCAATCTCAAGCAAATTAACTAATGCAATTAGCACAGAAGTTGCCAAGACAGATAGTATTAGCAAAATTTACAATTGGGTTGTTACTTTCCTGCAAACAGCAGTTAATAGTCGCCCAATTAAAATAACACGTCAATTTATGAGCTCTAAAACAGGTGTGATTACTATGATTGGTTTGCTTGTGTTGTGTGTTATCGTAGCTTCCATTGTCTGCCAAAGGAAGTACTCAAATAGTAAAAATCCACCAGCCGGAACACCAGCAGCAGCAGGAACACCAGCAGCAGCAGGAACACCAGCAGCAGCAGGAACACCAGCAGCAGCAGGAACACCAGCAGTCGCCGGAACACCAGCAGTCGCCGGAACACCAGCAGTCGCCGGAACACCAGCAGCCGGAACACCAGCAGCCGCCGGAACACCAGCAGCAGCCGGAACACCAGCAGCCGCCGGAACACCAGCAGCCGCCGGAACACCAGCAGTCGCCGGAACACCAGCAGCCGCCGGAACACCAGCAGCAGCCGGAACACCAGCAGCCGCCGGAACACCAGCAGTCGCCGGAACACCAGCAGTCGCCGGAACACCAGCAGTCGCCGGAACACCAGCAGCAGCCGGAACACCAGCAGCCGCCGGAACACCAGCAGCAGGAACACTAGCCACAGGAACACCAGCAGCAGCAGAAACACTAACAACCTTAGAGCAGACAGCTGAAATTGAAGGCAAAGAGGAGCAAGATGGGGAAACCACAACTTGGTTTGGAAGAGCAGCACGTCTGGCTTCTGCAGTGCGAGATACAGGTTCAGAATATTGGAATTGGGGTGTAGAGTTCATTGCTCCTGCCATTCCTCCTGCCAAAGTGCGGGCTAAAGATGCCGCTGCCAAAGTTAGTGAGGCTTTTTCAAAAGGGGTAACACCATCCAGAGCATCCGGAATACATTAGTAATTGATGAAATTAAACCGCGCTATCTGATTGATGGCGCGGTTTTAATAGAAACTTAACCTTCGGCTTCGACCTCTGCTTCTGCTTCAGCTCTAGATGAACCACCTTCTTCGATGATCTCTAAATTGACGCGTACTCCGTTACGGCTTGCTACTGCCATTAAAAGCGTGCGAATAGCATTGATCGTTTTGCCTTTCTTGCCGATAATTTTTCCAGTGTCCGCCTTGTCAACTGATAACTCAATAATCAGAGTATGCGTGCCACCCACTTCGTTGATTTGGACTTTGTCGGGATTGTCGACCAAGTTTTTGACGATGTATTCAATAAATTCTTTCATAATTCAGTCCTGGGCTAGGAGTTAGTTTATTGCAAATTGATGGTACCAAAAAGTCTAGTTCGTGGCAAGGGGCTTCAATGGTAAGGTTTTTTTTGGTTATGGGATGGATGAGTTGGAGTTTCCAGGCATGAAGCAAGTGACGGGGGATTTTTGGATTGGGCTTGGCGTAAAGTTTGTCGCCTAAAACTGGAGCGTTACAGCTTTTGAGGTGGACACGGATTTGATGGGTGCGCCCAGTTTCTGGGCGGCATTCGATGAGATGGAGAGGTCCATCATTTGCCAGAACTCTAAAGTGCGTAATGGCTTGTTTGCCATCGTCTCGCGTTGTCATTTGCTTGCGGTGAACAGGGTGGCGGCCAATAGGAGCATCGATGGTGCAGTTGCCAGGGGAGCCGGTGGTGATGGCAAGATAGGTTTTTTGAATGCTTCGTGAGGCGAATAGTTCAACTAGAGCACCATGCGTTTGTGATGTTTTAGCAGCTAGCAGCACTCCAGAGGTCTCTTTATCAAGCCTATGGACGATGCCCGGTCTTAAAGGGTCTCCGGGGGTTTCTAGGCCCTTGCAATGATGTAAAAGGGCGTTAGCAAAGGTGCCTGATGGATGGCCAGGAGCCGGATGTACCACCATGCCAGCTGGTTTGTTGATCGCTAAAAGGTGCTCGTCTTCAAAGAGGATATCGAGGGGGATGTTTTGGGGTTTGACATCGATTTCAGGCGTGAGCTGGAAGCAAATTTCAATTTCATCGTCAGGAGTTAAATGTAGTCTTTTTTTTGGCTTTATTCCATTTAGCAACACAAATCCTTGAAGAATAAGCGTTTGAAAGTAATTGCGCGAAAATGTAGGAAATCGAAGAGCCAAGAGCTTGTCTAGGCGTATATTTGATTCAGAATCAGTGACTATAATGGTTTCTATATCCATGCAATATGGATAAGAATAACAAAAAAAATGTTATTTAACCACCAGATAGTTCGTTCTGTTTGTTTTGTTTTTCCTCAGCTTTGGTCTGCTGCCTGTCTTTCCTTGCAGTAGATTCAAGTTGTTCAAATTCGTAATTGATTTCTTTTTGTTTCTGAGTTTTTGAATTTGAATCGTTGTTAGCTGTTGAATCTGAGTTGTTTGAAGAGTTGTTCGAGGCTGAGGACCCAGTATAGGCGGCATTGTCGATGAGACTATCTGCTGTACCTTCGAATTCGTTTTGAGTCATCCCTATATTGGGCTTTTCATCACCGCCAAAGGAAGGGTAGTTAGGAGGTGTTGTAGGTCCTACGGGTGTTGTCATAATTAATTCTCCTCTAAAGGTTTACGCATTTCATGTGCTGCATTAGAAAGGTGGTTGCCCATCTGCATCATAAAGTAACTAGTTATAGCTATCTGACTATTAAGCATTTGTGCGTTATCTGTTGGCGTCGATGACATTCCGGCAAATACATAATTATTTGAGGATATATTTGTTAATTCTTGCATTACCCACCTTTCCTTATGTTTAATTATAATATATATTTTATTATTTGTCAATATTCAGAGGTTGATCGGTTAATTGCCTTCTGCCGCCCGTTTCATCTCTTCCATGGCTTTCTTCATGCGCTGCATATCGTGTTTAATGATCTGGCTTAAGATTTTAAATTCGTTTTTCATAAACTGCTTGTACTGCTCAGCAGAAAAGGGCATGGTAGGAAATAGTTGCCTAGGGGGGGATTGACTGTCTTGATCAGTGGGATTTGAGGAGGCTCCATGAGCTCCAGGGGCTCCGGATGGGGGGATTGCTTCTGACATCGATTCTCCAGTTGTCTTTAGGGACCTACTCGTATTATAGTGAGAATCAAATTATGAATCAAGTCGAGCACTCTTGTAATTCTGCTTCAAAAATCGATTTCAATATTAAAAAACGCGTCATTGAGCTTTGTAGAAATGGCGAAGTTTATCGCATGCTAGATTTGTGGTTTTTTAAGCGCCATTTAAATGCCTTGAGAAATGCTAAAGATTTGGATGCAGAGATTGAAAAAATCGAAAAAGAGTCAGCTTGGAATTACCTTTTACGCGCTCTGGGTCGAAAAGCGTATTTTTGCAAGGAGGTGCAAGCTAAGCTTAAGTTGCGACATGTGAGTGAAAAAACGATTAGATGGGTGATTGCTAAAGCCCAGTCCTACGGTTATCTCGATGATGAGCGGGAACTGGAACAGGCGATTTCTTCAGGTATAGGGAGGGGAAAAGGACCTTATAGATTAGTGATGGAACTTGCATTTCGAAGTAATTTTTCTAGAGAAGATTTAGAAAGACACCTTGCCGATGCGCTGCCCGATGATCTATGCGTGGAGAGAGGAAAAAAACTGATCAAGCGCTACAGGCTTCCTGATGAACGGAATAAAGCTTATGCATTTCTAGCTCGTCGCGGCTTTTCAAGTGATATTATTCAAAAAGTGTTGCAGATGGATAACTAGTTGCGTTATAGAAATTCTTTATGCGCTTTGGTGTTTTAGGAATCAATTATAAGTCGGCAGATTTGGATTTACGCGAAGCTTTGACGCGGGGGTTAGAAAGTTTATATCGCGCCAACTCATTGGCAAGCTATCGATATAAAACGGTGCTTCTTTCAACGTGTAACCGCTCGGAGCTGTATTTTTATTCTTCAGATCTTTCCGAGCAGCATTCGAAGTTTTTGCAAGAGCTAAGACGAGAAATTCATCGGGAATTTGAGCATGCGCTATATAGTTTTTTTGGTGAAGAGTGTTTGAGTCACTTGTCTAAAGTGACCGCTGGATTTGATAGTGCATTTCTAGGCGAAGGGGAGATTCAGCGGCAGGTAAAGCATGCTTATTTGGGAGCAAAAAATCAGATGGAGCTTCCCCAGGATTTGCATTATCTATTTCAAAAAAGTTTGCACAATGGAAAGGTGCTTAGAACGGATTTAAGGCTGGAGGAAGGAGTTCCGAGTCTGCCTAGTGTGATTGCGCAAAAAACTGCTGAACTCTGTCCTCAAAAGGTGTTGATTGTGGGCCACTCTGAGATTGGAAATAAGTGTATCAAAGCACTGAAAAGGCGCGGCGTAGAGAACCTTTTTATTGCAACTCGCTATCCCGAGCAGGTCTATTTGCCGGTTGTTCCTGTTGAGAGGTGGAATGAGTTTGACGTGGTCATCGCCACAAGTAAAACCAGTCAGCCGATTATCAGCGGCCAATCGGGTGTAACGCAGCTAATTTTTGATGTGAGTATGCCACGTTGTACCTGTTCAAATCTGACGGTACCTGTTGTCAATATCGATGCCTTAGGCCGTCTCGTGGAAACCGTGCGCTTATCTAAAGTGCAGCTGGTATTAGATGGTGAAAAAAAGATTAGCCAAATTGTAGCGCGTCAATTTATGCTGGCAAATCAAAGACGAGCAAGGCAAGTATGCTAAGACTGGTTATTTTTTTGTTTGCTTGCGCTGCAACATTTGCCGCTCAGGTGGAAACTGTTTCTAAATCTAGAACGATTCAGGGTAATTATTTTGTACGTGGCAAAACGGTAGAGATATCGGGCACGATCAATGGAGATTTATATATCTTTGGAGGGCAGGTTTTCATCGACGGTACAGTCAACGGAGATTTGCTGGTGGCAGGTGGGACTGTACAGATGACCGGTAGTGTGAAGGATAATATTCGTTTGGCTGCAGGGCAAGCGACCATTAGCGGTAGCGTTGGAGGTAATGTCACTGCGCTTTCTGGCACCGTTGAGGTGCAGCCGTCGGCTATGATTGGTGGTAGCTTTGTGGGCCTTGCCGGCAATATCGATGTTGCAGGCCCTGTCCACGGTCAGGTGTATGTGGGCACTTCAAATTTGCGTTTATCTAATGGCGTGCAAGGCGATGTAACCGCCTATGTGAACCACTTGCGGGTAACCTCAAAAGCCCAGATCGAGGGTCAATTAGAGTATTGGAGCAATACCAAAGCATCTATTGATTCTGGGGCTCAAATTATCGGCCCGACTGTTCATCACCCTTCGTTTTTTTATTCTATTGCCGAGGGCAAGGTGGTGAAAAGTTTGCGTCTGGGCACAAAGCTTTTGCCGCTTGTGATGAATTTTCTTTATACGTTGGCTTTGGGCATTATTCTGATGCGTTATTTTCCAAAGAGCATTGAACAGGGCCTGAAAGCTATTAAGAAAAATCTGGTCCATACTGTACTCACGGGTGTTGTCATTTTGGTACTTTTGCCACTGGTGTCTTTGCTTTTTTTGATGTCGGTATTGGGCGCGCCTTTTGCTATTACTTTGATTGCAGTGAATGTGTTTGCATTTTATACCGCCAAAATTTTTACGATCATTTGGGCGCAAACGCTTGTTTTTTCAAAGAGGTTTGAAAAGCATAAAAAGCTCTATTTTGCACTGGGATTGATTGTCTATTTTGTGCTCACTATGATCCCTCACGTTGGTGATATCATCGCTTTTGCTGCCATGTTGATTGGTCTTGGAGCGATGACGAGGGGACGCGTGATTGCCATGGAGAAGGCTTAAGGCTGACGATTTGGTCAAAACAAAATTACTAATTTAAAATAATTCTTATTATTAAATAATACATTATACATTTACTTATTTTAATCTAAAATATATAATGTTTTACATGAATAATTATGTTAGTTTCTATCATAGAATTATTAAATTCGATTTTATTGAGGAAGAGAAGGGCCACATTCAAAGAATTTCAACGGCGCTTCTTCCGGTTATTTCCTTGTATAAGCCTGCCGGTATGGTCGTTAACTTTGGTATGAATGGCGTCAGACTAGTCAATCACGTCAAACTACTGGCATGTGCTGATTCTAAAGGGGATTTGGCCATCGAGGTGTTACATACCAGTGTTTGTATTATCGGCATAGCCTCGTCGGTATTTGGCAGTAGAGTGGCAATGCAGGTGATGGCACTGCACGATTTGGTTCAAAATATTGCTGAGATGACCAGGTCAGTAAGCAGGGGAGAATTTGATCTTATGCTACTGCTAGAGACTGCCGGGAGCGGGGTCTATGTGCTGATGCTTTCAAAGCATTCGGTTGAACTGACTTTATTGAGTTTTAGCATTCAAGCGTTGATTGAATTTTCTAAGAGTGCCAGACATTTTCAGCGAGGTGAAATTTTAGAAGGCTTATCTAAAGTGGTTATGGGATCAGCCCGTAGTTTTGGCGCACTACAGCAAGGAAAAATGCTTTATCGAAAGCGGGTACTTTTGAGAGACCCTATGTTGGTTGAATGCCTCAGAAGATTGAAATCGGAAAAGTCTAATACTTTAAAGCTATCTGAAGGGGATTTACAAGGTGGAGATTTAGGAACGCATGTCACTGGATTTGGCCAAGAGTTAGTCAAAAACGATCATCTGAGTTTTTGGCAAAAAGATGGAAAAACAACGCTTATTTTTAGAGTCAATCACGTGGTAAGGGAGCAGCTTGCTCACACGATCGATCAATACAGAAATTTAGATCAAAATCGTTTGTCTGAGCTCATGCAAATTGAGCAGTTGGATCCTTCATCGCTCACAATAGAGTTGGATAAGCAAGTTTTCCTTCCATTGCGCTCTCATTACACGTGCCGTGTGCATCAGTTCTCAATCAAAAAGTTGGGCAGTCTTTCAATTGGAACTTTTGGTGCTGATCACTTATTAAAGAACGAGGTGCGCGTTGAAATCGAAGGTGATGCTGATATCAAAAGCATGCAAAAATTGTTAGCCCTGCTTGATTTGCAACGTGTTTTTGAGGAGGCGCGTTCAGAAGATATCCAGCGCATGAAAATCTGGCATTTGTTCCGTACATTTTATCCAGGTGAGGCCTATCCGATGGAGCGCTCAAAGGATTATTTTTTTATGGATCCAGTCGAGCTAATGCACGCAATCTCTGAGAGGGTTCCTCAGATGCAAGTGCATTTTGAGAATGATTTGCCTAAAATGCAATTAATTGAAATTATGCCCGGTCAGTATGTTTATGGTCTAAAGGGTTTGGCAGATGATCTTAGGGCGCAAGGGGCGTTGGGCTTAAGAGCTAACTTGACTGGAGAATGGGAAGAGGAAAGTCAAATTGATCGAATTGTGAATATTATCGATAAGGGAATGCTTAGCACGGATATGCGCGCTAAGGCTGGCATCAATGTAGAGGGGATGTCTTCAGCTACAGATTATTTGTACGGAAGTGCCGATCGTGTTTTTACGCGTCTTGTGACAGAACGCAATTTAGGTGATGACGATTTTGGTGTGGTGCAATTGTTGTTCTCAGTTGATGCTATGGAAACTGGCTCTTATCAGTACCACTATGATGAGTTTGGTGATAGAGTGAATAGTATCTATCAGGAGAGGCCAGATGTATTTTCGTTTGTAGACTCTCAAGTCCGGTCACCGACGTCTGGTAATGAAGTGATGATACGCAATTCCATTCGACCTGAGTGGATTACAGGAATTATCGCCGATAATGATGCTATTAGAGAGGGTGTGATCATGCGTTTAAGAGAGAAGGGGATGATTCAATCGATCAATAATCAGGAAATGATTTTGGGTCAGCATGTAAATGATTTTTTTGTCAGATCGTTCAGAGATAAGGTGTTTCCCGTTGCCAAAGCAGCTTAATCCAAGGTATAATGCTGGCCTATGTGGAGATACATCTTAGCTATTTTCTTAATCTCGGGCTGTCTATATGCGACAGACTACCCCATTGAGGAGACTTGTTTTGCTAAATACTTGGCCCAAGAGTTTTCCGGTACTAAAGGTGAGCATACAGGTTCTTATCCCAATCAGCCCTTGCCAGCTTTGCAAGTCTATATGAGTTTTAGCGTTCCTACTTATATCTGGCTAAGGCTTTCTGAAGATATCAAGCCGCGCGGTGGAGTGTTCATCTTACGCGGATTTTTTCAAAATTCTCTTTACAAGACAGAGCAAAAGCTAAAAGAGTTGAAAGCTGCTGGTGTCAGTGTTCCCATCTTGATTGGCAGTGCTCCTTTTGAAAAGCACGCCATTACACGGGTTCCTACTGTCGTTTATGCCGGTAGTAAGATCAGCAACCCACGTTTTAGCTGTGATTAAAATTCGGCGTGACCTGGAACTCTTGGAAAGGCGCTGACATCGCGGATGTTTTCAACGCCGGTGATAAAGCGGATGAGGCGTTCAAATCCTAGGCCAAAGCCCCCGTGCGGCACGGTGCCAAAGCGGCGCAGGTCCAGGTACCATTGATAGACTTCATGCGGCAGATTATGTTCGGCGAGTTTTTTTTCTAGGATAGGCAAGCGCTCTTCACGCTGGCTGCCACCGATGATCTCTCCGATATGCGGCACGATCAGGTCCATAGCTGCCACGGTTTTTCCATCGTCATTGTCGCGCATGTAGAAAGCTTTGATTTCTTTGGGGTAATCGGTGATGAAAAGAGGGGATTTGCAGTACTCTTCAGCAAGGTAGCGCTCATGCTCTGTTTGCAAATCGATGCCCCATTTAGGTTGGTATTCAAATTTTTTGCCCGATTTTTCTAGGAGGTCGATGGCTTTGGTGTAGGTGAGATACGCAAAGTCACTTTTGAGGATTTTTTCCAGGCGGGTTATGAGTCCTTTTTCGATGAAGCTGTCAAAGAAAGCCATGTCTTCTTGGCAGTTTTCAAGGGCATCGCGCGTAAGGTATTGCACGTAATCTTGCGCCGTAGCTGCTATATCGGGTAGCTCGGCAAAGGCCATTTCAGGTTCGACCATCCAAAATTCAGCGACGTGCCGCATGGTGTTGGAGTTTTCAGCGCGAAAAGTAGGTCCAAAGGTGTAGACATCCGATAGGGCGCAGGCGTAGCTTTCAGCATTGAGCTGGCCTGAGACGGTAAGAAAGGTGGGCTGATGGAAAAAATCCTGGGTGTAGTCGATTTCCCCTTCGGGTGTTTTAGGAGGGTTTTCCAGGTCAAGGGCGGTGACTTTGAACATTTGTCCTGCACCCTCGCAGTCCGAGGCGGTAATGATGGGAGATTGTAAGAAGTAAAATCCACGCTCTTGAAAAAAGCTATGCGTGGCAAAGGCCAGGCGTGATCTCACTCTGGCCACAGCACCTTGGGTGTTAGTGCGAGGGCGTAAGTGTGCAATGGTGCGCAAGAATTCAAAGGAGTGGCGTTTTTTTTGCAGAGGGTAGGTGTCTGCTGGACAAGTGCCGTGGATAGTGATGGCACAAGCTTGCAGTTCGAATTTTTGGTTTTGACCGGGACTTTTGACGATGAGTCCATCGACAGTGACGCTGGATCCAGTAGAGAGCTGATCTTTAATTTGTTCGTAGCTGGGGAAGTCTTGATCGATGATAACTTGCAAGTTAGCAAGTGACGAGCCGTCATTTACTTCCATGAAGGTGAAGGTTTTTTGTATCCGGGCAGTGCGTATCCATCCAGAGATACGCGCCTGGGTGTTTGCTAAGCTGTCATCACCAATTAAGATGCTTTTTATTTTTTGGCGAAGTCTTTTAGGAGTTGAATTTCCTTTTTCCAACACGTATCTCCATTAGGGGTTTCAAGGTATTTTGGTAATTTTTGCAATTTGGGGTGGCGCATCATAGCCTCAAAGCTCTCGATGCCAATTTCGCCCTCTCCCAGATTAGCATGACGATCACGTCGCGATCCTAGCGGCTTAAGAGAGTCGTTGACATGCAATGCTTTTAGGTACTTAAGGCCTACCACGTCATCGAACTCTTTCAATGTGTGATCCCACGCCTTTTTATCCCGTATGTCGTAGCCGGCTGCAAAAACATGACAGGTATCGATGCAAACGCCAATAGGCATTTTGGGTGCGACTTTTTCGATGATATGAGCTAGGTGCTCAAAGCGCCAGCCAAGTGCGGTACCCTGACCTGCGGTAGATTCCAAAAGAAGTAGCGGGGCGTCATCTTTTGTGGCCAAACTCTGGCATTTAAGTATGCTGCGTGCGATTGTATCGAGGCATTCTTCTTCTTCACTACCCGTGGCAGCGCCGGGATGAAAGTTCATGTAGGAGAGCTTAAGTTGGGTACATCTTTCAATTTCACCTTTAAAAGCGGCAATGCTTTTTTCTAGTAGGTCTTGTTTGGGGGAACCAAGGTTGATGAGGTAGCTGTCATGGCTCATGATTTTTTGCATGCCCGTTTCTTCGACTAGAGCTAAGAATTTTTCTACAATTTCTGGCTCGATTGGGCGGGAGCTCCATTGCTTCTGGTTGCTAGTAAACAGCTGTAATGTCGTGGCCTCCATTTCGGCAGCGCGTATCACGGCGTTATGGACGCCGCCTGCTGCAGAAAAATGAGCTCCGACAAGAATTTCTTGCATACTTGTCTCCAAAAAACAAATAGGTTAGATTGTACTCAAGTGAAATTAAAAACCAGTTTTTAACCGTGTTAGCTTTCCCTCAAATTTTTCGCCTTTACTTTGGGTTGTGTCCCCGTCTTTAGTCAAAAAATTTGAGAAGCTTCCTAGTTAAATCCATGATTTTTGATTTCACTTGAGTATAATATTAGCCTAAATGAAACCGCGATGCAAGCTGCTAAAATATTAACCCGCTCGGCAAGAGCCTTTTTCTCCGGAACCTTCTTAAGTCGCCTCACGGGCTTTGGCCGTGATTTGGCGATGGCAGTCTGCTTTGGTGCAACGCCTGCAGTGGCAGCTTTCATGATTGCGTTCCGTTTTGCCAATCTTGCTAGACGTTTATTTGGCGAATCCCCCTTGGCATCTAGCTTTATTCCCCATTTTGAAACTCTACGCTTAGAATCACCAGAGAAGGCGCTTAAGTTTTTCTGCGACTTCTTTGCATCGATGGCCCTGGTTTTGATTGCGATTATTATTCCGGCAATGTTTTTGTTGCCCTCAGGTGATGTGGCAAATTTAACGCGATTAATGCTACCTGGGTTGTTTTTTATTTGTCTTTACGGGCTTTCCAGTGCATACCTTCAGTGCGAAAATCGCTTTTTTTTATCAAGTGCAGCACCGATTGCTTTTAATGCGATCTGGATTTTTGCGGTTTTGGCTTTTCGCTATGATGAATTTGCTATGCACCATTTGAGCATAGCGGTGGTCGTGGCCTTTGCCCTGCAGTGGCTGGTGAGTTTTGTGCCTATTTTTAAAGAATTGACTTGGTCTTTTGTCAAAACCACGCGTCCCTTTTCTGCTGAAGTGAGAGCGGTTATGCTGCCTTTTGCTTTGGGCATTTTAGGGGTGGGGGCCAGCCAGATTAATAATGCTCTGGACGCTCTTTTTGCCAGGTATGCCTCTTTGGAGGGGCCTGCCTACCTTTGGTATGCCATACGCCTGCAACAGCTGCCTCTGGTGCTGTTTGGAATGGCCTGGTCAACTGCATTGTTACCGGCGCTGGCCAAGGAGAGAACGCTGGCCCTTTTGCAGTACGCTATTGAGAAGTGTGCCCTGTTTTTAATACCGGTTTCTTTTGCACTAATACCATGTGCCGCAGCAGGGGTTAATCTGCTGTTTGGTCATGGGGGGTTTACCTCTGAGGCTACTTATCAAACAACGCTGTGTCTATGGGGTTATGGCCTGGGGTTGTTTCCCTCGGCACTGGTGATGATGCTGGCAGCGTTTGCCTTTGCCCAGAAAAATTACCGTATACCATCGGTGGCGGCAGTGCTGACTGTTGGTGTAAACCTTATTTTGAACAGCCTGATGGTCTTTGTATTTAGGTGGGGGGTCCTAAGTATTGCCATTGCCACCTCGCTGAGCCAAATTTTTAATGCTTTATACCTAATGAATGCTTATAAACCTTTTGATGCCGCCCTCAAAAAAACATTAATAAGGCTGACGGTTTATAGTGGAATTGCCGCTTTTATCTCCGTATTATTTTACCCCGATCCCCTTTTTCAAGGTGTTGATTTTCCTAGAACTATAGGTGCGCAACTTTTAAATCTAATTTATCCTTTCATTTGTTTTCTGGTGATCTTTGCTCTTCTTCTAAAATTTGTTCCTAAGCGATTTTTATATAGATAAAATGCCGTTTCAACATGTGCGCGCCACCATCACCACTAAAAGGGGTGAAATGACGCGCTACAAATTCACTGAAGTTTAGTGAGTGTGGGCTAAGAATTCGCAAACCAACGGAACGTTGATCGGCATTGGTAGAGGAATCTGGTCATGCTCTGGTAGCATTTCTAGCTTTCCAGAAAAAGCTTTGGGATCTAACGATAGGTATCCCGGCACTTCATGCGATGTATTTTCAAGAGAATGTTTGATAATTGACATGCTTTGTGACTTGGGCTTAATCGAGATGGTCATTCCAGGCTGTACCTGAAATGAGCGAATATCGACTTTTTTGCCGTCTACTAGGACGTGGCCGTGGGCAACAAGCTGTTGAGCGCTGAAAATACTAGGGGCAAATTTGAGGCGGTAGACGATGTTATCTAAGCGGCACTCTAGTTGCTGGATGAAAACGTGGGCGGTATTGCCTTCCTGGCGAACAGCTTCGTTGTAGTAGCTAAGAAGTTTTTTTAGGGTGAGCATTCCATAGGCAGCTTTGAGTTTTTGCTGCTCTTCTAGCTGAGCACCGTAGTCAGACTTTTTCTTGCGGCGAGCGCCATGCATGCCTGGGGGGTTGGGTTTGTGCAATAGGGGGTTGCGGGCTCTTCCGAAGATGTTAGCACCGAATCTACGAGCGATGCGGTTTTTTGGGCCTGTATAGCGTACCATAATTGAAGTCTCTCAATAGTTATTTAAAATACTTGACCCATTGTAGTGTTTTGAGGATGTTTTGGGCAAGAGGAAATTGACAAATGGGCAAATCTTCCGTATGCTGGTATCAAAAATTAGGGGTTTTTCATGGAATATGTCGTTTTAGCCTATTATTTATTTACGTCAGTGGAAGATGCGGAAAGGGAGATTAAAGAACATAAAAAATTCTTTAAATCTCGTGATATCCGCTGTCGCATTTATATTTCACATGAGGGAATTAATGGCCAGATGAGCGCCTCAAAACAGGCGGCGCATGAGTACATGGAATGGCTAAAAAACAAGCCAGCTTTTGCCTCAATTGAGTTTAAGCTTCAAGAAGCCCCAGAGCATGTGTTTGCCAAAGCAACGGTAAAAATGCGCGAGCAGCTCGTGGCCTTGGATGCTAAGGTTAAATTGGAACTGGGTGGTGGCCATATTTCCGCCGAAAAATGGGCAGAAATGCTGGAGACGCGGGATGATCACACACTTGTATTGGATGTGCGCAATGATTATGAGAGCGCAGTTGGCCATTTCGAGGGGGCCTTTTGCCCTCAACTAGAAACGTTTAGAGAGTTTCCTAAACTTGCCGATGAGCTCAAAAGTGATTACGATCCAGAAACAACCACGGTGATGATGTACTGTACAGGCGGCATTCGCTGCGAGGTTTATTCGGCGATGATGCGTGAAAAGGGGTATAAAAATGTGGTTCAACTCGATGGTGGAGTAATTCGTTACGGTGAGAAAATGGGATCCAAACACTGGAAGGGAAAGCTGTTTGTCTTTGATGATCGCTTGGCAGTGCCGCTTAGCCCCACAGATTCTGGAGAAACGATAAGCACGTGCAGTTTTTGTGGCGTAAAAAATGACACCTATCTCAATTGCGCGCATATGGATTGCAATAAGCTTTTCTTGGCTTGCCCTAAGTGCGCCAAAGAGCACAATGGCTGCTGTAGCACTGAATGCATGGGCGCAAAACGCGTGCGTAAATTCGATGCAGATGAGCGTCCAAAACCCTACCGCAAATTGCCCTTTGAAGAGAAACAGTGCTTTTAGAAAAAGGTCCTTTGCTTGACGGTAAGCCGCTTTTGCCAGGTCGAGCCGTTGACGTGCTGCGCTCGGGTCCTGTTTTTTACGACAATAAGAAAATCATTTTCGATCCCTATACCGTTGGCATAGCCTCTTTCCTCGTCGATGGCGATAGCGATGGAGTGATCCTTTCTATTTCTATCCAACTTGGTAAACACACGCTGGCACTAGAAGAGACTATTATTTTTTCCGATTTTTTGCTGCTAGATAAAGGTGTTTTGCATTTACTCGATCACGATTTGCCCAAAGAGTGGTTTGATAGATTGCAGTCTGGTCCAGCGCTTCTTCTAAATGAAGAATACGCTGCGTTTTATAAGGATTATGGCACGCCAGACATGCCCAGACCATGCGAGAAAAAAATCTTGGAATTGTGTGATTATCACGGGTCTGAATGGAGATGTGTAAGCGGACCAAAAGCCGAGTTAGGGCAGATGGGCTGCTCTATTGATCAGGTGTTTGCTAAACTGCAAGAGCTAAGCGCTAGCGGCTGGTCGATTGTAAAAAATGGTCAGCCCGTGGTTTTGCAAACAGATATTCAGACAAAAGTGCTCTCAGATGAGAAGTATGCCATGTTAGATGGGCATATTGAGTTTGGTAACCATGTAGCTCCGATTGAAGCTGCTTTGGGCTCGGGGCTGTTTGTGAGGCTAGATGGTGCAGTGGGATTGCTCGACCCTATTTTGATGGCAGCAGAGGTTCCAAAACAGCTAAAAGTTCCAAAATTGCAAATTGGCCTGTTTGAAAGCCCTAGCCGGCAAGCAGAAGATCTGCGGCACCATTTAGCCCCCTTCGAGGAAACCTCTCCAGGTCCCGGATTTGCCGGCAAACTCCACCCTTATCAGCTAGAAGGTCTCAATTGGCTCTCGTTTTGGTCCAGGTCAAAATTAGGCGGAATTTTAGCGGACGAAATGGGCCTGGGCAAGACTGTCCAGGTGCTGGCATTTTTTTCTCAGATGACAGTTTGCCGACCGACTTTAATTGTGGTGCCAACCTCGCTTTTGTTTCAGTGGCAAAATGAATTCCAGACGTTTTTGCCCGAAAAAAAGCTTCAGCTCTATTACGGCCCAGATAGAACGCTAGAGGGCATTGATGATATGCACTTTATTTTAACGAGTTACGGCTGTCTTCGCGCTTCTGATGAGTTATCCCACTATCACTATGCTTGCGTGGTCTTAGATGAGGCAACAGCTATTAAAAATCCTCGTAGTCAAACGTTTAAAGCAGCAATTCAACTAAAGGCAGATGTGCGCATTTCTCTAACCGGAACGCCCGTTGAAAATAAAGCCGAAGAGCTTCAAACACAGCTCAAATTTGCAGCCCCTGGAGCAACCTCTCCGTGTCCCTTTCTTTTGAGGCGCACCAAATCAGAAGTGGCCAAAGATCTGCCGCCTAAAATTATTCAAGACGTCTTTGTCAGCTTAGATGATGAAGAGCTGCTATTTTACCAAGAGTTTGAGGCTAAGTTAAGATCGGGGCTTATCCATAAAGAAAACGCATCTCGCATGGAGATATTAGAAGGTATTTTGCGCCTACGGCAACTTGCGTGCCATCCAAACCTAGTCAAAAATACGCACAATAGCTGGTCGAAATTAGATCGACTTATCACCGACGCTGAAGAGATCATTGCCGCCGGGTATAAAGTTGTCATTTTTAGTCAATTCACATCTATGCTAGACATCGTTGGTCAAAAATTATCCCATCCCTATTTACGCTTAGATGGAAAAACAAAAAGCAGGGCCAGTCTAGTGGAGCAATTCCAAACTGACCCTGGAAAGGCTGCGTTTCTAATTAGCCTAAAAGCAGGTGGCATGGGTCTTAATTTGACCGCTGCCGATTATATTCTACTTTACGATCCTTGGTGGAACGAAGCAGTTGAAAATCAGGCGATTGATCGAGCACATCGCATAGGGCGCAAATCCGCGGTCATCGCCAAGCGCTACTATACAGTAGGCACGATCGAAGAGCGTATCCGCACGCTTAAAATCAATAAAGCACAAATGGCCGAGGCTCTACTTGAGCCTACAACTTCAGATCTGTTAACGCTTCTTTAAGCGTCTCCGTCTGAGGGGTCTTTGTTCTTGTCTAAGAGCTCTTTAGCTGCTTCTTTTAGCGTCTCGATGCCAGCTGCAAAGCCGATTTCTCGCAGCAGCATATCGAGGTGGTCAAATTCTGCTTGGAGCTGGTCATTGACCGACTCAAGCTTAGCAATTTTAGTTTCCATTTCATCTGGTGACATAGTATACCTCTTTGTTTCTTA
The DNA here is from genome assembly GCA_024233455.1 of Chlamydiales bacterium. Taxonomy (GTDB): domain Bacteria; phylum Chlamydiota; class Chlamydiia; order Chlamydiales; family JACKPQ01; genus JACKPP01. The sequence continues at coordinate 416,418 of JACKPP010000001.1, read as the reverse complement.
CTTTCTATATATGCAAATTTCGTGCCAATTCGCGCTATTTTGAAAAAAAATATTTAAAATAAGTTATATATTTAATAACTAATTCAAAATCAGTCATTTAAAGTTTTGAATATAATTGAGACTGCGGTAAATGCTAAACATCGTGTATAAAGAGGCTATGAGATACGTATTGTTAGTCGCTTGCTTTTTTTTGGTGGCGTGTCAGCCTTCAAGTGATGCTGAAGAAGAAGTGAATTTGGACCGTTTGGTCCAGTCGGAAGAAAACGTCGATCCTGTGCGTTAGTTTTCAAAATCTAAAAGTAGTTGTTTTATCTCAAGAGGATAGGCGAAGCCCCCGATTCCTTGCTTATTCACGATGCGATGACATGGAATGATGACTGGAAAGGGGTTATGATGGCAAGCGCAGCCGATAGCGCGCATGGCTTTAGGGCTGCCAACAGTTTGGGCTATATCCGAATAGGTTTGGGTTGACCCGAAGGGAACTTTGCCCACAGCTGTGAGGGCATTGGCGGTAAACGGGGGGATAGGTGTGAAGTTGAGCCGCAAGAGCGCGGCAGAAATAGGTGTTTTATTGGCGTAGTGCTGCAGCCAGTCAATGATGATATCTTCTTGGTCGGGATAGAGATCTCGTCCGTAGAGCTCACACCAGAAGTTTTGATCATTTGAAAAGGCCAAGGTGACATCATCGATAGCACCTTGGCCAGTCAAGACCTTGATTGTGAGAGGTAAGTTAGCTGAGAGCTTTACTCTTCGTCTTTGGAAGAGAGGAGGCTCATCTTGGCTATGTGTTTTTCCTGATCGCATAATTCGTTATACTTCTCTTTAGATACTCGAGCGTTGTCGTAGTACCATTCAACTTTGTTGTAACCATCTAGGTAAGCAATGGTTGGTCCGTGGCGTTTGCCATCGATCCATTCTGCTTCTTGAGTCAACACCTCACCGTCGGTAAATGTGCGCTCAATTCCATGTTTTCGGCCATTTACATAAGGCGTTTCAATGTACTTGGCGCCATTTTGAAAGTAGACAAATGTACCATGGGGGATTCCGTTATTCCATTCCTCTTTGGCGATTGGCTCGCCGCCGGGAGCGTACTGTTTTTTGGTGCCGTGAATTTTGCCATGACGTAGAGGAGTGACGGTGTAAGGAGTTTCATTTTCGTAGTATTCAGTCCGAAGAACGACCTCTCCACCTTCGATGGTTTCTCTGGCCACGAGTTGAGCTGCCGTGTTGCGCACACAACGGACGCCCTCGCCACCAGCAACACGCGATTCAACTTTGTTGTTTTGGTTGAAGTACTGTCCTTCAACGAGGTTGCCTTGCTCATATTCTTCGATACGCAAGGGTGTACCGGACGCAAACCAAGTGGTGGCTTTAATACGGGAGGGAGATAGAAAAATCTCTTCTCTTGTTGGAGCTCCGTGCAGAGAATAAGTGGTTTTTTTGATGAGATGTCCTCTATCGTATAGATGCGCTGATTCTAGCGTTTGACTATGAGGATAGGAGTAGGTCGAGGTGCCATGCAGTCTGCCATCTTCGTATTTAGCGTTGATCGTGATGCCGTTTCGGAGTGTGGTGATGACTTGACCTGGATAGTTGTTCTCTTCCCAGTCATCTTTTGCCACATCGTAGCCGTATTTATGAATGTAGCGTTCTGAAAGAACTTGACTGTCGCAACCTTTATCGCATTTACAGCCGACAAGTGCAATACTTAGAACTGCGAGCATTGCGTAAAATGACTTGTGCATAATCACCCCTATCTTTGTTGTATTTACTCCTTAAGATGACGTATTAGGAGCTATTTCCGCAACTATTTTTTCGGTCAGGCGCATATGTTCGCGGTCAATGGCTTCTGAGGGCAATGTTTTTTTGGGGTGGCGGTAAGAAAAACGGAAGGTGGCATTTTTTTTGCCAGTATTGGCAGATGTTGACCGATAAAGATCGAGCAAATAGACGTTTTCCAGTAGATGGGATTTATATTTCTCGATAAGCGATAGAAGAGATTGAATAGGCATACTTTCATCGATTGTGATGGTCCAATCTCTTTCTGATCCAGGGTATTCCGGTAGGGGGCTCATTTGCTTGCTGTTGTGGCTAGACCACAGCCTTAAGATTTCGGTTAGGTTGATTTCGGCAAAATAGATGGGTGTAGAAACAAGTGCTGGATGTACTTGTCCCAACATTCCTAGTTCAAAGTCGCCTTGCTGGATACTGGCCTGCCTTCCGGGATGTAAAAGTGTGGAATTTGACTGCTCAAAATGGATGCGATCAATATCTAACCCGGCAAAGATATTTTCAATGATTCCTTTGAGGTCAAAAAAATCGACAGAACGGGGTTTAGGATCTATCGAATGGGGTGCTGTTTGCCCAGAAAGCAGCACAGCAGCAGCAGATAACTCAGCGAATCCATCTTTTGTTTTGGTATGAATGCGTCCAATTTCAAAAGCGTTGACGGTGTGGTTTTGGTGATCAGTATTGTGCTTAAGCGATCCCATCATCCCGGGAAGTAAACTTGGTCTCAAGATCGATTGATCGATAGAGCTTGGATGCATGACCGAAATGAGTTCTTCTTTAGAGGTTACAAAGGATAAATCATCAGGTCCGATCAAATTACAAGTTAAAAACTCGGTTAAGCCTTCTCCAGATAAAAGGGATCGCACGCGTTTTTCGAGCAGGTAGATCGGCGATGGAGGAATCCGCGATGGAGGAACGCGCTCTGTTTTTTTCTCGATATTATCATAGCCGTAGATGCGTCCCACTTCTTCAACCAGGTCGATTTCAGCTTTGATGTCACCGCGAAAGGGAGGCACTAAAACCACAAACGAGTTTTCCCCATCCGAGCGAGCTTGCAGCTGAAGTTGGCTAAAGATCTGCTCGACATCTCCAAGGCTAAGGTGGGTGCCAAGGAGCTGATTAATACGCGATAGACGGCAGTGAATTTCTCGAGATGTGACCTTTTTTTTGATTTGAGAAAGGGTTTCTTCAGCAACAGTGCCACCAATCAAGCCAGCGCACCTGTCTAAGGCAGTAGCCACACTTAAAGGATCTACGCCCTTTTCAAAACGGCTTGATGCCTCAGTGCGTAGGCCTAATTTTTTACTCGTTTTGCGTATAGACGGTCCATCGAAGATGGCAGCTTCTAGCAAAATATCTTTGGTCGACTCTTGAATTTGAGAGTTGGCCCCGCCCATAATGCCGGCAATCGCAATAGGTTTTTTGCCATCACAAACCATCAGCATTCCTTCGTCTATAAGCCGTTTTTGGCCATCGAGAGTTTCAAATTCGGATGTTTTGATGTCATTACGGATGCGGATTTCACCGTTTTCAATTTTAGAGAGATCAAAGGCATGGAGCGGCTGGCCTCTCTCTAACATGACGTAATTAGTGCTGTCCACTACGTTATTTATGCAGTGCATGCCGCAGGCTTTTAGTCTCTCTTGCATCCATGTTGGTGAGGGTCCAACTTTAACATTTAGAATCGTTTTGCAAAGATAGCGATCGCATTCTGCATTTTCCCCGATCGATAGGCCTAAGCCAGACGTGACAGTAGCATCGGTTTTTAAATTAAAGGGGGGTTCGGTAAAAGGGCGCTCTAAAAGAGCCGACAGATCACGGGCTATTCCCATAATACTGGTGCAGTGGCCAAGATTTGGTGTCAGAGAGACTTCGAAAATGATGTCTGAAAGAAGAGATGCTAAGTCACACCCGACCTGACCCTCGAGCTCCATGATGCCGCTTTTGTCATCTCCAAGACCGAGCTCGTCTTCACCGCAGAGCATCCCAAAAGATTCCACTCCCCGGAGCTTGCTTTTTTTGATTTTGAATTCTTTGCCGTCACTTGTGAGCGATGCTCCAACTTTGGCAAAAGCAGTTTTGATTCCAGCCCGGCAATTGCTAGCCCCACATACGACTTGAAATTCTTCTGATCCATCGGAAACAGTGGCAATACGGAGTTTTTCGGCATCGGGATGCTGAGCTACTTCTTTGATGTATCCGATCACTACGCCGGAAAATCCAAGAGGGCTTGGCTCAATTTTATCCACTTCGATGCCCCCTAAAGTGAGAGCTTTGGCAATTTGCTCAGGAGTGGCACCTTCAAGGTCGATCCATTCTTTGAGCCAGGAGAGGGGAAATTTCATGTACCCAATTTTAACAAAAATCAGGTATTGTCAAAAGAAAAAACAGTATGCAAGGTAATTTTACAGACTGGCAAGCCAAAGCTAAGTGGCTGGCTCAAATTCTCATTATCAGCGTGACTATCAATGTTGGGCTGGTGGCTACTCTATGTTATTTTGCAGTCCGGGGTAAAAAAAACTTTACCGGCTACGAGATGTCTCTCCACGAAAAACGTCCCCGCAGAGCATCGCTTACGCAAACCAATGAAGAGGTTTTGGGGGCATTTTCGCTTTTGGCCTTTGATGATTTGCTCCGTATGCTCAAAGACGACTCACTAGTCGAAGAGGGGTACACCAAACGTGATTTAGCTTTGACATGTCTGGTTTCGATGCACCACTTTGACCTGGACAGAGCTTTGCCCCATCTGAATATCAAACCCAAGCAGGCTACTTTTTTGGATGAAACAGGCGCAGATTTAACACTTACATTCTACCCCAACATGAATGACAAACACTTCGAAGTGATCAAAAAATTTGCCAAAAGGGAAAAATACCCTATTACTCCAGAGGGTATTTTTAGGTGGTTACAAGCCACGCCGACTCCTCCACTCAAAAAAGCATTTGCCCGGACTTTTGAATTTCAAGCTTTGCAAACAATTTTTACGCGTACAGGTGATCCTGTCGATATCGAGACCGTTTTTGACTTGATGCTAAGCTCTGACTTTCAAACTTTGCAAAAAAGCGTTGAACTTGTGCGTCAGCATCCCCAATTGACCCTTGATACCAAAAGGGATGTCTTAATGGCCTACGTGCGCGCAGGTTCGCAAATAGCCGCTCAATTGTTTGTTGATACAGATTTCTATTTTGTGGCCAAACGCCTTTCAAATAAAGATCTAGCACAAGTGATGGAGCTGATCCCTCAAGATTCTCAAAGTTACCAAGCGCTTGCTGCCCATATTCAAGATTCGTTGCGAGACATTGCTATTGTGGAAGAACAGAATCAAACATCTAATACAAAAAAAATTCACACCGTCGCTGATGGAGATACTCTTTGGGATATTTCCCGGCATTATAAAATTTCTTTGGAGGATCTTAAGCAGGCTAATGCGATCGAGTCGGAATACCACTTGCGGCCAGGCAATCAATTAATTATTCCTCAAGGATAATCTTCACCCCCACAGCTCCAAGGTCCGCATTTCAATAAACGTTTTATAATAAGATAAAGGCCTTTCATAACCCCGTGTTTTTCTAGAGCTAGCAAAGCGTATTCAGAGCAAGAAGGTGTGAATCTGCAGCAACTTCCAATCAAGGGACTAATCGTCCACTGATAGATTTTAACTAGGCTCTTTAAAATCCATTTTGCCATTTTTTCTCCTTGCTGGTAGTATGATTAGACCGCGCGGAAGTGGTGGAACTGGTAGACACGCTACCTTGAGGTGGTAGTGGAAGTAAAATTCCTTGGGGGTTCGAGTCCCCCCTTTCGCATTTCAAGGTAACGCTTTTTTCGTATGTTAGACTCTTTGTTCCCCCGCCTACCCATTTCAAAGTAAGGCTTTTTTCGTATGTTGGACTCTTTGCTCCCCCGCCTACCCATAAGGTATGTCGGGGTCGCTGCGAGCTGGTCGCGGCTGCGCCGCGATCCAACCTACAAAAAAATCCAAAGCCTTGAAACATATCCATAGAGGATGAATTGTCCGTTGGGGATGATGTTTGGTTAAGCTTTGGAATCTGTACGTTCTTTACGTGAAGGAGAGGCGTTAACATAAGCGTTTGATTTGGTCGTTGATGGGGAGTGATTCCAGAGCCTCAAAGGAGCGGCTGGCCAGAAGGTGGATCATTTGCTGCCATTCATCAGGGGTGAGAGCGATTGAGCCAAATGGCGCGCAAGCGGCGCAGTAGTTGTCGCCTTCATGAAAACGGAAGGAGTCGGGAGCTGCACAGTGGCCACAGGTGGTCTTAATGGAAAGGAGACCTTCGTGGCGCAAGAATTTGAGGGTAAAAGCAGTCAGTAGCGTTTCGGGTACAGTGGTTGTTTTTAGCCGGCTCAGAAAGGATTTGAGCAGTTGGTAAAGGGCTGGTGCTGGTTTTTGAGGAAGCTGAGTTGTATGCATCCGCTTTAACATACTTTGTGCAGCTTGAAGTTTGCCGAGCTCTTGGCGGATGGGAGCGTGTAGATCCAGGATCGAGCCGTCGATGAAGCGCCAAAGATCAGTTTTTCCAGGCTTGAAGACAAATTCACCACAGGTAAGGGGTGAGGTGAGGTTCAGGAGGCGGTAGTTTTTGCTCCCAAGGCGGCTGGCAATGAGACTGATGATGCCATGGTCTTTGGTCATAACAGTGATAATGCGCTGATGTTCGCGGAATTCAATGGACTTTAAAGTAATTCCTTCAGTTTTTTCCATATCTCTATTGTAGAACAAATTGGATTGATGTGGTAGTATTGATGATCTGCACCGATAGCTCAATGGATAGAGTACCTGGCTTCGGACCAGGTGGTTAGAGGTTCGAGTCCTCTTCGGTGCGATGCGTGGAAATTGGAAATCATCGCTGGGATTTGTCCTAGCAACTTCAGGAGCTGCAGTAGGTCTTGGCAATATTCAGCGCTTCCCCTATATCGTCTCTCAGGCGGGGGGAGCTGGGTTTGTCTTTATCTATTTGCTGTGCGTTTTGCTGATTGGTGTACCACTGATTTTGGTCGAATTTGCCATCGGGCGTCACACACAGCGCAACCCTGTGTGCGCCATTGAGCGCATTCGCCCCGGTAGCCGCTGGAAATGGGTAGGTGGCCTGGGAATCATTACCGCTTTTTGTATCTTGAGTTACTACTCGGTGGTGGCGGGTTGGACTTTGGGCTATATCGTTCAAATGACCACAGGTAGGGTTGAGGAAATTCATCAATTTGCTGCAGATCCGCTGAAAGTGATAGGCTATATGGTGGCGTTTATCGGCATTGTCATGGCGGTTGTGAGCAAGGGAATCCACAAGGGGATTGAACGTTGGAGTAAAATCTTAATGCCCATTTTGGCGGTTTTGCTGCTCGGTTTGATTGCCCGAGCCCTAACTCTTCCTGGCGCCTGGGAAGGTGTAAAGTATTATTTGGATCCCGACTTTTCAGAAATTACGGGACATTCGGTATTGTTAGCTCTGGGCCAAGCGTTTTTTTCACTGTGTGTGGGTGAGGCTGTTTTGGTCACATATGGAAGTTATGCATCGAAGAGTGAAAACTTGATTCGTTCAGGGATCTCGATTGCTCTTTTTGATACGGCGATTGCCTTTTTGGCAGGACTTGTGATTTTTCCAGCTCTTTTTGCCTTTGGCAAGTCGCCAACTCAAGGTGTTGGCCTCACGTTTGCAGTCCTTCCCGACATCTTTTTACAGATGCCTTGGGGGCAATTTTTTGGAGTATTATTCTTTGTGCTGCTTGCTTTTGCTGCGATCACAACAGGGATTGCCCTTTTGGAGATACCAGTCATTTATTTTATCGATTCAAAAAAATGGTCTAGGAAAAAAGCTGTCTGGGTGGTGGGCATAGCAGCAGCAATTTTAGGGATTCCATCAGCTTTATCGCATGGGGCAAACTTGAACTTAAGTGAATTGGACCTCGGTATCATGCATTTTAAAGGTTTTTATAACATCATGGACTTTGCCTGGGGTAATTTGGCCATGGTGGTAACTGGGGGGCTGCTCGCTGTTTTTGCTGCCTGGGTTTGGGGTGTAAAGGGTGCAGCGGATGAACTTGCTGTGGGATCAAATTTTAAGCGACTAAGACCCATTTGGATTGCTCTTGTTAAATACGTTATTCCCATTGCTATTTTGTTCATTATGCTGGGGATATTTATCATCTAGATTTTTTTCTCCACCGATAGTATACTGAGGGGCAAACCATGAAGGAGATAGTCATGTCAAACAATCGCCATATTAACGAAGATGAGCTCGGATACCGCTTAGCCCTCTATGGTAAACACCTGGAAATTACTGATCCGATCAAGGATTATGTGATTGAAAAGCTGGCGCGGATTGAAAAGCTGTCTGATCGCATTATCGAAGTGAACGTGCGCATCGAAGTACAAAAGCTGGTGCATCATGTCGAGATCGATATGTTAATTTCACAAATGAAAATCTGGGCACACGCTGATACCGATAACATGTATTCGGCAATCGATAAAGCTTTTGATAGATTGCAAAGAAAAGTTCGCAAGTGGAAGAGCCGTATCCAACAATACCACGCTAAGAAACCCGTGATGATTGATGTTCCCGTCAATGTCTATAATCTAAGCGAAGATGAAGAGGTTTCCGATTATAATGCCGAAATTGAAGCTCAGAATGCTGCGCAACTGGAAAAAGAGCTGATTGCCCTAGAGTCAGTTGAGCCTCAAACAATTCCTTTGAAAACGCTGCGTCCAGACGAGGCTTTGATGAAGCTGACGCTATCTGGCGATGCCTTTATGGTGTATAAGGACGAAGAGCACCAGGATTTACGTGTTGTGTTCAGACGTCCCGATGGATCGCTTGGTATTATCGCTCCTGTAGCATGAGGCCTGAAGAAAAGGTGCGATTGCGCCTTTTAAGCTATTTGACTGAAAAGCTAAATTATCCCAGAGAGCTTATTGCTGTTGAAAAAGAGTTGTCCTTATTGCCAGGCTGCGCCGCTGCTCCCAAGCGTCGCTTGGATATCTTGGTGTATCTAAAAAAAGCAAGTGAGCTCCGGCCGCTACTGATCATTGAATGTAAGGCAGGTAGAGCCACAAGAGCTGCTCTTGAACAGGTTTTAGGATATAATCACACGGTTCAAGCGCCATTTGTTGCTGTTGTAGGCAAAGATACTGCGCTCACTGCAGGTAAAGATGGTGCAATTTTAGGAGGCTTGCTTTTCTATGAAGAGCTTATCGCTGCTTTGTGATAAAAATCCATTACTGGCCTTGAAAATGCAAAGAGTAGAGCCTGTTTCTCAGGAGCTATCTGAGTGGGATTACATTTTGGATGATAGCGATGTGCTGTTTGCTTACGGAGCTTTAGATGGAAGTCTGTATTCTAAAATAAGGCCCTGGCTGCATGCAAAACAAGATCGGCACTTGATATGGATTGCAGTAGATCCAGTGGATGCGTGGGGTTTTTCAGGATTGGAAGATGAAAAGGTCACGCATTGCACCATAGAAGAGTCGGAAGTTTTAAAAACTGCAGTTTGGAAAACGGTGCTTTTAAAATCTAGCTGGGCAGTGCCTAAGCATCTTCAAGCTCCTAAGGCACTCGTGGATGAATTGCGCGGTGGAATTAAGCTGCTTCTTTACAAAGCGCGTCATTTTGGAAAAAAAGAACTGGAGAATGTGCTGGAGAATTTAGGCGATGTGCAGGTCCCAGAATTCCATCAGCTAAACCAGATTCCGGCCGTGATTTGCGGTTCGGGGCCATCTCTTGACGCTGAGTTTTTGAAAAATTTTGAACAAAAGGCCTTTTTGTTTGCTGGGGGATCAGCGCTCGGTAAGCTGCTGGCGCAGGGAATTAATCCCTATTTTGGAGCGGGTGTAGACGTAGATCCAGGACAGATCGTGGTCAATGGAGCCCAGGCCTTTTTTTATACCGACCGTTTTAGCTTCAGGCTGGCTCAGTCGGTGCAAGGGGCTAAATTTTATATGAGGAGCACCGATGAGCTGCCCATCGAGGAATGGATGTTAGATCAGCTTGGAATGGATTTTCCTAAGCTGGATTTGGGCTGGAGCGTTGGATGTGCTACAGCAGCGCTAGCTGTTGTGATGGGCTGTGATCCTATTGTGTTTTACGGCATGGATTTGGCTGATCCTAAAGATAAGATTGAAGTGACAGACAAATGGGGAAACCCAGCCCGTAGCCGAGAGGATTTGATCATGAGCGCTAGGTGGCTCTCCGAGCTGATACGGAAAAATCCCGATCGCACCTGGATTGATGCAACTCCTTGCGGCTTGGAGATTCAAGGCGCAAGAAAACAGACTCTATCGGAGTTGGATTTTGAAGAGCGAAGATTAGAGATGCCCGCGTATAAAAATATATCGATCAACGCCGAGCCTTTGAAACAAAAGGTGAAAGCAAGCTTAGCTGCATGCCAAAAACTATGTGTGGAAAAATCACCTGCTGCGGTGTATGAGCTAGAATGTGAAGTTTTTTATCTGCACCATTTAAAGCCATTGTGGCAGCTTTTTAGGCCGCTGCTTTTTAAAGGCGGAGATGAGAAAATGCAAGCAATGCTTTTTTTTGAGAGGGTTTTGAAAGCTTATGAGTAAGTTGCTTTATGAGACAGGTGAGCTAAGAGCGGAATGTCCAGAAAAAGATGGCTTAAGTGAAGGCCTGGTAAAATTTTTTACGCGCGATGGAAAGTGCTTGTCTTGCACTTCTTTCACCAAGGGTAAAAGGCAGGGGAACGCGACGCAGTGGCATGCTAATGGACAAATCAAGGCGCAAGAATTTTTCGTAGATGACCTTCCTGACGGCTTGCAGAAGTATTTTTATGAAGATGGAAGCATTAAGGCTGAGCTGCCCTATAACCAAGGTCGATTGGATGGCTGGGTAAAGCTTTTTTGGCCAGATGGCAAGGAAAAGCGGCTCAGTTTTTATAAAAATCATGAGCGGCATGGGCGCGAGCGCCTTTGGAACGAAGCGGGAATCCTTGTCGATGATGGCACCTACTATCTGGGCTCACCGATTGGTCTGCATAAGCATTGGTTCGACGATGGAACACTCAAGACAGAGTTCTTTTACTACTCAGCCAAACGCGTTGATAAAAGGGCTTATAACCGCTCGGGAGAATTGATTTTCAAGGCCGTTACCGGAGACAACGGAGAATATAGCGAAATACACTGGATGGACGGAGAAATTATTAAAAAAGTATGACCACACTCACTGATAGTTTGCGAGAGCGCTACCCTCAGCTAGCCTTTTTATGCCAAATGGCGCATGAGCTGCCTGTAGTTAATAATGATAATTTTGAGCCACCAGAGGATCTTAACTCTCTTGAAGGTATTTACTTATACGGGCTGAATATCAATGCTCTCGAAGCATTAAGAGAATGGTTGTCTCAAGAGATGATGCGCGATGTGATTGTCATCGAGGATGATATAGCAAAATTGCAAGGCTTTTTAGAACACAAAGCAAGTGCTGAATGGATTTTACATCCACAGGTACATCTTAAAATGCCGTTTAATCATTCGATTGATCAGCGGGAATTTTGTCGCGATTGTGCGAAAGAATTCCCCTTGCAGCGGATTGGTATTTATCCTGCCAAATCTGAAAACCAAGATCAATTTGAAGCCTTTTCCCTAGAAATTAGGCGCATGACCACACTGACGCACGGCCGTTATTGCGAATACTTTTACCACTACCGACTTTTTGAAAATTTGCTTTCCAATTTTAAACGCTTTGATCGCATGTTTTTGATACGTCATATGAAAGATTTATTCAAGGGTAGGCCAGCTGTTGTGTGTGGGGCCGGCCCTTCACTTACCGGTGTGATAGAAGATCTTAAGCAGTATCGCCATAAAGCGGTTATTTTTGCTGGTGGATCGACTATTGCAGCTTTGAGCAACCAAGGTGTGCAGCCTCACTTGGCTTTAGCGGTAGATCCTAATCCCGATGAATACCCCAGATTGAAAGCCTCAAGCGCCTATACGGTGCCGATGATTATGGGAGCAAGAGTGCTGCCCGATATTTTCAATGCTAGCGTTGGAGATATCGGCTATATGCAGTCGATTGCTTGCGATATTTCCGAGTATTGGGTTACCGAGCAGCTCGGCATTCAAGGCGCATTACTCGAAGAAGGTATGGGAGAAGAAGCTCTTTCTGTCACCACTTCTTGCATTGCCCTTGCCGAATATATGGGCTGTAATCCGATCGTTTTAGCTGGTGTGGATTTAGCTTTCACCGGTTTAGAGCAATATGCCAAAGGGGTTTTTACCGACTCGGCTATTGCCATAGAAGAGAAGAAAAAGGACACAAGAGTTTGTGAGACACTCATAGAGCAACAAAGGGAGACAGGAGAAACGCTTTATACCAATGTGAAATGGCTGATGGAGGCAACGTGTATTTCTCAATTTTCTGAAAAATCAAAAGCTGATTTTTTCAATGCTTCAGATCGGGGTCTGAAAATTGAGAAAATTCCCTACAAGCCTTTAAAGACCATTTTGGAAGCTGCCAATGTAAAACCGCTTTACATCGATGGTTTTTTGCAAACGGCCATCCACGATGCCAAAGTTCCTGAGCAATGCGCAGAAACCTTACCCAAAGCGCTACAAGAGCTTAAAACAAGTCTGAGTAATTGCCAAAAACACCTCACAGCACTTCTTGATGCGTTAGATTTATACCGCGAAGAGTTCAAAATAGAAGGCGCTCTTTTTACATTACACGAGATGGATCTGCAAGAAGAGCTGGCTTATCGCTGTGTACTCTTTGGGGCAATTCCCTCCATTGAATTTGCCATCTGCCGCAAAGAGCGGAGTTGCTCTCCCGATGCGCTATGGCGTAAAAAACGCAGCTTATACAAGCAACTACATGAACGTGTCGAATCCCTACTTGAAACTTTTCAGCGTGCGGGCTAATGTTTAAAATATGAAGCAATGGTACTACAAAGTCGATGGTGTAGAAAAAGGTCCGATCACTCTTGATGAGCTAAGGGGGATGCTACACAGGGGAGAGATTGATCCCAAAACGCTGGTAAAAGGTCCTAACGTAGTTGATTGGACGCATCTAGATGAACTCGAAATTTTTGAGGCGCCTTTGGATGTGCGTGGAGAAGGCGATGTGCCGTTGGAAGAAAATCGCGCAAATAACCAGGCTCCAAAATCTCGTCCATGGATGCGCTTTGTCGGGCGGATGTTCGATTATAGCTGGTTTGGACTTGTACTAGGGTGGGTCTTGTCGGCTTTTGGGTTGACCATTGAGGAAGCTCCTTTTGGCTTGCTATTAGTTCCTTTTCTTTGGATTTTTGGTGAAACGTTCTTTATGAGTACGTGGGGAATGACTCCAGGAAAATGGATGACCCAAACCTATGTAAGGCTCAAAGATCATCGAAAACTCACTATGAAAGACGCGCTTTATCGCAGTTTATCGGTATGGTGGCTCGGTTTAGCAGCAGGTATTCCGATCATATCGTTTATAACTATGATTGTGGCGTGCGTTAAACTGTCCAATACCGGCAAAACCACGTGGGATCGTTCAGGGAAATTCATCGTCTGGCATCGCCGAATAGGCCCTTTCCGCCTGACATTTTTAGCCGTATTTTTCCTAGCATTCTTCTGGAGTATTGCTCCATTTGTCATCAATGTCAATTAAGGTTGTTCGTGCTCTCTCTGATAACTATATCTACCTGATTGAGGCAAAGAGAGGTTCTATTTGTATTGATCCGGGTGATGCCAAACCGGTCATCGAGGCCCTAGAAGGGGATTTGATTGCGATCCTAAATACCCATCACCACGCAGACCACATAGGTGGTAATCTTGAACTTAAAGCCAAATACCACTGTCCTTTAATTGCTCCTAATGATGAACGGATTGAAGGTGTAGACCTCATTGTGTCAGAAAATACACCAGTTATTATTGATGAGTATAGATTTGATGTGCTGTTTGTACCGGGACACACACGGACACATGTTGCCTACTACTGCCGGCAATTAAAAGCTGTATTTACTGGTGATAGTCTGTTTACGTGCGGTTGTGGGCGGATTTTTGAAGGAACGCCCGCAGAAATGTTGCATTCCCTGAAAAAAATTGCAGAGCTACCAGATGAGACTTTAGTGTATAGTGGACATGACTATACCCAACAAAACATTGCATTTGCTCTTTCTCTTGAGCCGAATAATGAGGAGCTTAAAAAGCGTATTTACGCTGCAGCACCATGGACTGTAGGTGAAGAAAAGAAATTTAATCCTTTTTTACGTACAGCAGATCCTAACATTTGCAAAGCCGTTGATATGGAAGGGTCTTCAGCTGCAAGATTTTCGGAAGAGGCGGTTTTTTCTACCTTGCGATTGCGAAAAAATGCGTGCTGAGGTGCTTTGGCGATGATATGCTCTACGTTGTAGCCTATGATATCTTCGATCTTTTCTTTAGTGTTCAAAAACCCATCAGAATGGGTTAACGGGTGACCATGGTAATAAATAGCCCCTGTGCGTTTCGATTTTAATTCTACAAGCGTGATATTTTCTGAATCTTTAAAAGCATAGCTATATCCAGCTTTTCCATTGAATACCTCATCCTTTGCGCTGTAATAGGCTATGATTTTGCGTTTTGATGTTTTTAAGTTATCTACGGTATTAAAAACGTCCCAGCCACCAATCTCAGCTATAATTCCAAGGGCTTTTTGTGCCAAGTAAAAAGGTAGACAAAGTGGTTTTCCTACGTATGGAATTTCTTCTAGATTGGTTTGGGTAAGTTCTAACAACTCTGAGGCTGCTTGGACAATGGATGAACCTCCTTTATCCAGGAAAATGCAACCTTCACTTTTTGGATGCACTTTTGCTAAATATGCCGCCATAAAGCTGCCTAACGACCATCCGTGAAGGTGGATATTATTTGATTTTACATTGAGTTTTTTTTCTACAAATTCATAAGCGGTTTCAGCCATCTCTTGCATGCAGGACGCATGTGCTACCCCATCGCTTTCTCCGACACCTGGGTAATCGAGCATTAAGACATTGACTGCACAATCCTGCTTATAGGCCTTATCGACGTAATCCATGACATCGTTAGAAGTGCAGCCCCAGTTTAGCATTGTTTTGCTATTTGGATTAAAACAGATCACTGTAGGAATATCATCCCGGGTAACTACTCCTGGCTGATCTTGTGGTATGGCAAGTTTGCTCACAAGTAGAGTTCCTCGAATATAAGTTCCCGTGCGCATCTTCATCTCAACAGGTTGAATATCAAAGGATTTGTACTGACGGTCAATGCATTGATTCAGTAATTCGTAATAGGGGGGAGCAAAGGAGTGCTTAATGATGCCGACACCGTCAAGGAGCCGCAAAATACGCGTTTTCATGACTTGAGACGGGACGATCATAAGAGATACGACCGTATTAACGCACCACTTAGGGATAAATATCAATACGTTAATCATTATTTTTAAAATGCGCACTACCAGATTAGAGGGGTCTTTTTTTGGTGGGGCAGGGCTACGTCCTTCCCATGTCAGCACTGTGTTTGCTAATAATACTGTTTTCATAGCTTCTATATTACAGTAAAATATAATATAATTAAATAATAATAAATAATTTAAATATTCAATATATTAAAATATTTATTATTCTAGATTCGGGTAGATTTTTAGCTTGTTGCGAAGCGTGCGGATGCTGATGCCAAGCGCTTTGGCCGACCGTGTACGATTGCCATTATGCGCTTTTAACGTTTGCTGAATCAGGAGTTTTTCCATCTCTTTAAAGGTCATTTGACGCTGCATTTCACCAATGAGTTCCACCGGGTTGCTTTGAACTGCAGTCTCGAGCAAAATTTCTGCAGCGGTAATTTCATCGGCCTTGCTCATAATGACGGCGTGCTCAATCACATTCCCCAGTTCACGGATATTGCCAGGCCAAGGGTAGCTTTTGAGCTTTTCTTGGGCCGGCATGGAGAGGGTTTTGAGTGATTGGCCATTTTTCTGACTGGTGCGCCGCAAAAAATGCATCGCTAGGGGTAAAATGTCCTCTTTGCGATCACGCAGGGGAGGGACATAAATAGGCAATACATTGAGTCTGTAATAAAGATCGTCGCGAAAGGTTTTTTCTTTTATAGCTTCTTTCATATCGCGGTTGGATGTAGCGATGATGCGCACATCCACATTGATAGATTTCATGCTGCCGATGCGTTCAAATTCCTGTTCTTGGATAGCACGCAAAAGTTTAGATTGAAGGGTAAGAGGAATCTCTGTGACCTCATCGAGCAGCAAAGATCCTTTGTCTGCCAGCTCAAAGCGTCCCAAGCGTCTGGCGTGAGCGCCGGTAAAAGAGCCTTTTTCGTGTCCAAAGAGTTCAGATTCAATCAGTGTTTCCGGAAGAGCGGCACAATTAACGCGTATAAAAGGCGCTGTTTTGCGTTTGGAATAATAATGGACAGCTTTGGCTATCATCTCCTTACCAGTGCCCGATTCGCCACAAATAAAAACACTGGCAGAGCTTTGAGCAAGCTTACGCACATCGGCTAGAATTTTTTTCATTGCTGGGCTTTCTGAAATGATTTCCAAAGAGTCTTCCACACTGGTAAACTGTGTTTGGGTAATAAGAGCGTCAAGCGCTTTTAAATCAACGGGCTTAGATAGCTGACTGATCGATATTTCGGCGAGTTGTTGGGTGTTTTGTGCTTTCTGATCGGAGAGTAGAATAAGGGGAACGTGTGATGCAATGCGACGTATTTCTTGGAAGATGGCAAGACCTGCAGGCATAGAAAGATCGAGAATGCAGGCTCTAAGATCGCTTGTCTTGGCTTTTTCTAGAGCTTGCTGCGCGTCTTTAACCAAACAAAAGGGGTAGGAAAGGTTATCTTGGATAAAATCTGAGGTCAAAGCATCTCTACTGATGAGCAGAATTTCGCATTCCATTATAGTACCGTATTAATGCTTAAGAGCTTGTTAAACCGTTAAGCGAGTTATTTATTGTGCCTAATTTTAGATATAAACAATTGGGAAATTATCTCAAAATGATAATGTATATTAACAGAAATTATATTGTAATTGGTTGTTTATTAGGGATTCTTGTTGGCTGTAATAATTTAGAAAATACGCAGCATAGACAGCTTCGCCGCAAAAATGTCGTAGTTGAGCCAATTGTTCGTCCATCGGATGTCCAGCTAGAAATTCAGCACCCTACTTATACACCTCGCAAGCCTTATCCTTGGGAGCATACGCTCTCTGGCAGTCACTTGCGTGTTACAAAAGAGTACTTTAGGTGTCGCGGCTCTGCAAGACATCCGCCTAAAAGTGTTGAAGGGCAGAGACTATTCGATTGTAGCGGTAGCCATTCTCTTCCCCTAAGAGATAATAAGGAATTCATCTGGCCCAGATTGATCTCTATATTAAACGAGATCCAAGCCAAAACAAATAAGCGCGTCGTCATTACCTGTGGTCATAGATGTCCCACCCACAACACCTATTCAGATCCCTCTCGTTACAATCAAGCATCAAAGCATCAAATTGGCGCTGAGGTAGATTTTTACGTTGAAGGCATGGAAAATGAACCCGAGAAGGTTGTTCAGCTGATCATGGATCAGTTTCCCCACGAAACTTTTGTGCGTTACGAAAAAGGAGGATTAAATGTAGCAATCCAGCCCTGGTTCAACAAAGAGATATTTATCAAACTCTACCAGTCTCATGAAGGACGTGATTTGGACAATAATCATCCATATCCATACATTTCTATCCAAATGCGCTACGATCCAGAAACTAAAGAGTGGGTGACCTACTCATGGGAAAAAGCATTCAAGCACTATTTAAGGGAGTAGATCTAAAAGCGTCTTATAAGACGGCGTATCGACCGGTGGGTAATATTCAGGCCTCACCAAAACAGCGGGTATATTAGCAGCTTGAAGCGATTGAAATCCGCGCATACTATCTTCAAATCCAATGGGATTGTTACCTTTAAGTGTCTTTAATGCATGGAGATATCCATCAGGGGCAGGTTTAGGGTTTTTATAATCCTTGCGCGTAAACCAAAATGGAATCGATTGCAACTCAGGAATTTTGGAGCGGATTGTCTCTATTTGCTCCAGGGGAGAGTGGGTGACGACAGCATGCGGCTGATGGGCGATAGCTTGGAGAAAAAGGGCCGCACCGGGCATCAATTTGATGGTTTCGTTTTGGATTAATTCGAGGTAGGCGCGTTTCTTGGCGGCATAAAGTTCTTCCCAATTGTGGGATTTGAGCTCGGGAAAGCTATCTTGGATCATTTTTTTTAAAAATTCTGAACTCGTGTGGGCAATTGAGCAATATTCAGTCATTGTCCAGGGTAGTTCGTAACCAAAAGATTTGAGCATCAAGCGGTAGGCTTCAAAATGCAATGGTTCGGTATCAACTAACAGACCGTCGAAATCAAGTAAAATTGGGTCATATTTGCCTAGTTTCATAGCTTTTTACGATACTAGATATGAGAAATTTCTAGAAGTTAAAAATATTTTATTATTAAAAATGTAAAATTAGTTATATTAATAATACAGACATACAATAAATAGGGGGAGTTAATTATGAAAAACTGGCAAGTATTAACTATTGCCGCAGCTGCAGTAGTAATAGGCGTTGGTGCTGGCTATTTTTTTAGCCAATCCAATCAGGCTCATGTAGCCAAGGAAGCAAACAGTAATAAAACATGTTCTATCGTAATGGACGCGGCCAAAGAAATGCAAATCGACCGCACAAATCGCCTTTACGCCAAAGGCGTAAAAAAGCTTCCATTCATGGAAACTGTAACCTACACACATCACGTGCCATGGCTTAAGGGTCGCAGCGCATTGATTAACGACTATTCGCGTTACTACCGCACGTCGTCTCAATTCATTTCTCGCAGCTTAAATAATGGCCAATCAGAAGAAATTTACGGCAAAGTTTCCCAAGGAGATAGCTTTAACGTCATCGATGCTAACAAAAACATCGAGTTTCATCTAGTTGTAGACCTATCTTCTCGTTATCTACATCTCTATGCCTGTGATATGGACTTGCAAGAGCGCTACCTGCTTAAAATTTACAAAGTAGGCGTAGGCGCACTTGATCCTCTAGCAGAATCGGGCTGTGAAACACCACTTGGTACCTACCCACTAAGTAATAAGGTCGGTATCTATAAGCCTGGCGTAATTTCAAACGTTGGTGGTCGGGTAATTGAGCTAGTTCAGCTCTACGGAACACGTCATATTCCTTTCGGGGACAAAGGTCGCTACTGCGCCCTTCAAGGTAATCCTTGGGTGGTAGATGCGGACACAGGCGAGCTAACCGAAGTACGTAACTTCGTCGGTCAGTATGCAACAGAAGGTAACATCCGTCTACATACTGAAGATATGGAAGAACTTTTCTCGATCGTGACTTCTCGTCCTACGAACATTCAAATCGTAAGAGAATTTCAGGAAGCACAGCTACCTGGTAGAGAAGTAGACTTTTAGTAACATTTCCTAACCTTGCGCACATTGGGCCTTGTTTTTTACCAAAAACAAGGCCCTTTTTTATTGCGGGATTGACTTGCGGCGCATTTTGAATCCTTATTGCGGGATTGTCTTGCGGCGCATTTTGAATCCTTGCTCGGGGTCCTGCCCAAGTGGGCATGTCCCCCTCACGACGGATGTCAAACTGCATCCACAATCCAAATCCCGCTGCTTTAGCACTTTGCAATTTTAGTAAATATTAAATAATTTATTCGTATTTATTTTTTATGCCATATCATATAGTATTTGTACAAATTTATACTAAAGGTGTTGCTATGATCAAAATTGCAAATTCCGCAGCGCAGGCTTGCCTACCCACAATACAATGGCCTGTTACTCAAAAAGTCGTAGCCTTGGTACGTCGTCACCCTTGGGCTACTTTGGCCGTAGGTGTTAGTATTGTTGGAGTTCTTGCTCTAGCCGCTGGAGCTGGTGTAGGTCTTTATAAGCTATTTAAGTTGCATTATGAACCAGCAAATAAACGGCGGCTCAAACTTGATGAGACTCTTGAAAAACTTCGCCAGAACGACCCATCTTTTACTTCGTTGGATCTGGCCTGTTATCGGCTCGGAGGGACAGACATCCAAAATCTAGCGAGAGCTTTAGAGGTAAACACAACGCTAGAATCGCTCAATCTTCGACGGAACAATATCAATGCTGCAGGTGCCCAGGCTCTAGCGGGTGTTTTAGAGAGAAACAAGACACTCAAAGAGCTTTGGCTCAATAATAATGCAATTGGCGATGAAGGTGCCCAGGTCCTAGCGAGTGCTTTAGAGGGAAACACAACGCTAGAATCGCTCGATCTTGGATGGAACAATATCCATGCTGCAGGTGCCCGGGCTCTAGCGGGTGTTTTAAAGAGAAACAAGACACTCAAAGAGCTTTGGCTCAATAATAATGCAATTGGCGATAAAGGTGCCCGGGCTCTAGCGGATGCTTTAGAGGGAAACACAACGCTAACAAGATTCAATGTTGGAGGTAACGCTATCGGCAATGCTGGTGCTAAGGATATAGCAATCGCGTTAGGAGGCAATAAAACGCTTAGATATCTCCATCTTCATCAAAACCGCATCTGCCGTGAAGGTGTCGAGGCTCTAGCTGACATGCTAAAAGAGGACACAGCGCTAAGCATGCTTAGTCTTGATGGTAACGGTATGGATGTTGAGGATGCCAAGGCTCTAGCGAATGCTTTAAAAGAGAACAAAACCCTAACAACGTGCTCTCTTTCCGGAAACGCTATCGGCGATGGTGGTGCCGAGGCTCTTGCGGACGCTTTAAGAGTAAACGAGACTCTTAAAGAGATTTTGCTCCCATCCAACGCTATCGGCGATGTAGGTGCCAAGGCTGTAGTGCAAGCATTAAAAGATGAAAACACAACGCTAGAATCGCTCGATCTTGGATGGAACAATATCAATGCTGAGGTTGGCAGGACTTTAGCGAGCGATTTAATGGAGCACGAGACACTCAAATCTTTCTACTATGGTAGTGGACGGTATTCTGTCGACAAGGGGATGCTCTAAGAGGAAATAGAACGCTAACATTCCTGCCTATTTTTAATAACTCTTTTAATAGTAGTTTGTGATTGCAGTAGATATTAAATAATTTATTCGTATTGATTTTTTATGCTATATCATGTAGTATTTGTACAAATTTATACTGAAGGTGTCGCTATGATCAAAATTGCAAATTCTGCAGCGCAGGCTTGCCTACCCACAATACAATGGCCTGTTACTCAAAAAGTCGTAGCCTTGGTACGTCGTCACCCTTGGGCTACTTTGGCCGTAGGTGTTAGTATTGTTGGAGTTCTTGCTCTAACCGCCAGAGCTGGTGTAAGTCTTTATAAGCTATTTAAGTTGCATTATGAACCAGCAAATAAACGGCGGCTCAACCTTGATGAGGCTCTTGCAAAACTTTGCCAGAACGACCCATCTTTGACTTCGTTGGATCTGGACTGTTATCGGCTCGGAGGGACAGACATCCAAAATCTAGCGAGAGCTTTAGAGGTAAACACAACGCTAGAATCGCTCGATCTTGGATGGAACAATATCAATGCTGCAGGTGTCCAGGCTCTAGCGGGTGTTTTAGAGAGAAACAAGACACTCAAAGAGCTTGTTCTCTTTGGTAACGCTATCGGCGATGAAGGTGCCCAGGCTCTAGCGAGCGCTTTAGAGGAAAACACAACGCTAGAATCGCTCAATCTTGGACTGAACAATATCAATGCTGCAGGTGCCCAGGCTCTAGCGAGCGCTTTAGAGGAAAACACAACGCTAGAATCGCTCGATCTTGGATGGAACAATATCAATGCTGCAGGTGCCTGGGCTCTAGCGGGTGTTTTAGAGAGAAACAAGATACTCAAAGATCTTTGGCTCAATAATAATGCAATTGGCGATAAAGGTGCCCGGGCTCTAGCGGATGCTTTAGAGGGAAACACAACGCTAATAAGATTCAATGTTGGAGGTAACGCTATCGGCAATGATGGTGCTAAGGCTATAGCAATCGCTTTAGGAGGCAATAAAACGCTTAGATATCTCCATCTTGATAGAAACTGCATCTGCCGTGAAGGTGCCGAGGCTCTAGCTAAAATGCTAAAAGGGGACACAGCGCTAAGCATGCTTAGTCTTGATGGTAACGGTATGGATGTTGAGGGTGCCAAGGCTCTAGCGGATGCTTTAAAAGAGAACAAAACCCTAACAATGTGCTCTCTTTCCGGAAACGCTATCGGCGATGGTGGTGCTGAGGCTCTAGCGGAGGCTCTAAAAGGAAACACAACGCTCACACATCTCGATCTTGAAGATAACAGTATCGGCGATGGTGGTGCCAAGGCTATAGCGGACGCTTTAAGAGTAAACCAGACTCTAAAAGAGATTCGGCTCCAATCCAACGGTATAACCGATGTAGGTGCCAAGGCTATAGTTAAAGCATTAAAAGGATCAAACAAAAAGTTAGAATGTCTCAATCTTGACAGGAACCCTATAAGTGCTGAGGTTGGCAGGTCTTTAGCGGGTGATTTAAAAGAACACGAGACACTCAAATCTTTCTACTGTAATAATGGACGGCATTCTCTCCTCAAGGGGATTTATTAACAGAAAACAGAACGCTAACATTCCTGCCTATTTTTAATAACTCTTTTAATAGTAGTTTGTGATTGCAGTAGATATTAAATAATTTATTCGTATTGATTTTTTATGCCATATCATATAGTATTTGTATAAATTTATACCAAGGGTGTTGCTATGATCAAAATTGTAAATTCCGCAGCGCAGGCTTGCCTACCCACAATACAATGGCCTGTTACTCAAAAAGTCGTAGCCTTGGTACGTCGTCACCCTTGGGCTACTTTGGCCGTAGGTGTTAGTATTGTTGGAGTTCTTGCTCTAACCGCCGGAGCTGTTTTTCTAGGTGCTAATAAGCTATTTAAGCAGTCTTCAGAGCCGACGACCGAGATTGACGAAACTCCTGCCGAACCAGCGAGCGAGATTGACGAAACTCCTGTCGAGCCAGCGAACGAACCACCGACCGAGCTTGACGGAACTCCTGTCGAGTCAGCGAACAAACCACCGACCGAGATTGACGAAACTCCTGACGAGCCAGCGAACAAACCACCGACCGAGCTTGACGAAACTCCTGTCGAGCCAGCGAACAAACCACCGACCGAGATTGACGAAACTCCTGTCGAGCCAGCGAACAAACCACCGACCGAGATTGATAAGACTCTTGCAAGACTTCGTAGCAATGACTCAGATTCAATATTGTTGGATTTGAAAGGACGTAATCTTAACGATGCAGACGCCCAGGCAGTAGCGCAGGTTCTAAAAGAAAACACAACGATACAATTTCTCGAGCTTGATAATAACAGTATCGGCGATGAAGGTGCCAAGGCTATAGCGAAAGCTCTAAAAGAAAACACAACGCTCACAACCCTCTATCTTCATAAAAATTGTATTGGCGATGAAGGTGCCAAGGCTATAGCGGAGGCTCTAAAAGAAAACACAACGCTCACAGACCTCTATCTTCATCAAAATTGTATTGGCGATGAAGGCGGCGAAGCTTTATTGGATGCTCTAACAAAAAGCGAAACGTTCAAACTCCTGTTTGTTTTTCCGAACCCTATGAGCATTCATATTCACCAGCAGATACATAACGGAGTAAATACTAAATCAAGTTAGTATTGATTTTTTTCTAGATATAGTGTAGTATCTGTACGGATTTATACCAAGGGTGTCGCTATGATCAAAATTGCAAATTCCGCAGCGCAGGCTTGCCTACCCACAATACAATGGCCTGTTACTCAAAAAGTCGTAGCCTTGGTACGTCGTCACCCTTGGGCTACTTTGGCTGTAGGTGTTAGTATTGTTGGAGTTCTTGCTCTAGCCGCTGGAGCTGTTTTTCTAGGTGCTAATAAGCTATTTAAGCAATCTTCAGAGCCGACGACCGAGATTGACGAAACTCCTGTCGAGCCAGCGAACGAACCACCGACCGAGATTGACGAAACTCCTGTCAAGCCAGCGAACGAACCACCGACCGAGATTGACGAAACTCCTGTCAAGCCAGCGAACGAACCACCGACCGAGATTGACGAAACTCCTGTCGAGCCAGCAAACGAACCACTGACCGAGATTGACGAAACTCCTGTCGAGCCAGCAAACGAACCACTGACCGAGATTGACGAAACTCCTGCCGAGCAGCCAGCAACCGAATCACCGATCGAGATTGATGAAACTCCTGCCGGGTCAGCAAATGCATCACGGAAAGAATTTGAAGAAACTCTTGCAAGACTTCGAAGAAATGACCCGATTTTAACCTCGCTGAATCTGAACGACCGTTGGCTCGAAGGGACAGACATCCAAAATCTAGCGGGAGCTTTAAAAGGAAACACAACGATACGAATTCTCTATCTTGATAATAACAGTATCGGCGATGAAGGTGCCCAGGCTCTAGCGAGTGCTTTAGAGGAAAACACAACGCTAGAATCGCTCATTCTTGGACGGAACAATATCAATGCTGCAGGTGCCCAGGCTCTAGCGAGCGCTTTAGAGGAAAACACAACGCTAGAATCGCTCGATGTTGGAGGTAACGCTATCGGCAATGAAGGTGCCCAGGCTATAGCAATCGCGTTAGGAGGCAATAAAACGCTTAGATATCTCCATCTTCATCAAAACCGCATCTGCCGTGAAGGTGTCGAGGCTCTAGCTGACATGCTAAAAGAGGACACAGCGCTAAGCATGCTTAGTCTTGGTGGTAACGGTATGGATGTTGAGGGTGCCAAGGCTCTAGCGGATGCTTTAAAAGAGAACAAAACCCTAACAATATGCTCTCTTTCCGGAAACGCTATCGGCGATGGTGGTGCTGAGGCTCTAGCGGACGCTTTAAGAGTAAACGAGACTCTTAAAGAGATTTGGCTCCAATCCAACGGTATCAGCGATGTAGGTGCCAAGGCTATAGTTAAAGCATTAAAAGAATCAAACAAAAAGTTAGAATCTCTCGATCTTTGTTGGAACCCTATAAGTGCTGAGGGTCTCAGGGCTTTAGCGGGCGATTTAAAGGAACACGAGACACTCAAATCTTTCTACTATGGTAGTGGACGGTATTCTGTCGACAAGGGGATGCTCTAAGAGGAAATAGAACGCTAACATTCCTGCCTATTTTTAATAACTCTGTTAATAGTAGTTTGCAATATTAGTAAATATTAAATAATTTATTCGTATTGATTTTTTATGCCATATCATATAGTATTTATACAAATTTATACTAACGGTGTCGCTATGATCAAAATTGTAAATTCCGCAGCGCAGGCTTGCCTACCCACAATACAATGGCCTGTTACTCAAAAAGTCGTAGCCTTGGTACGTCGTCACCCTTGGGCTACTTTGGCCGTAGGTGTTAGTATTGTTGGAGTTCTTGCTCTAACCGCCAGAGCTGGTGTAGGTCTTTATAAGCAATTTATGCAGCCTTCAGGGCCAGCAAGCGAACCACCAACCAAGATTGACAAGCCAGCAAACAAATCACCGACCGAGTTTGACAAGACTCTTGCAAGAATTCGCAGTAACGACCCGACTTTAACGTTATTATATTTGGACAGCCTCCAGCTTGAAAATGCAGATACACGAGCTCTGATGGAGGCATTAAAAAGAAACACAAAGCTAGAAAAGCTTGTTTTTAGTGCTTATGGTATCGGCGATGAAGGTGCCGAGGCTGTCAAGGGTATTGTGGGCATTCTAAATGAAAACAAGACAATCACATGTCTCGAGCTCTGCGATAGCAATATTGGCCCTGAGGATGCAATGGCCCTAGCAAATGCTTTGGAAAAAAATACAACGCTAGCAACACTCGAGCTTTTGAGCACCAAAATCGGCGATGAGGGTGCTCAGGCAATAGCGGGGGCTCTAAAAAGAAATGGAACGCTAATAACGCTCTCTCTTAGACATAACAAAATCGGCAATGAAGGTGCTCAGGCCATAGCGGAGGCTCTAAAAGAGAACCAAACACTCAAGGAGCTCTGTTTTGCATGTCACAGTATCGGCGCTGAAGGTATCCAGGTTATAGCGGATGTTCTAAAAGAAAACAAAACGCTAGAAACGCTCGAGATTGGAGGTAGCAGTATCGGCGTTGGAGGTGTCCAGTCTATAGCGGAGATCCTACAAGAAAACAAAACGCTAACAACGCTCAAGATTGCATGTGGCAATATCGGCGCTGAAGGCGCCCAAGTAATAGCGGAGGCTCTAAAAAGAAATAGGACGCTAACAACGCTCGTGCTTAAACCTAACAATATCGGCGATGTAGGTGCTCAGGCCGTAGCGGAGGCTCTAGAAGAAAACCAAACACTTAAGGAGCTCTGTCTTGCATGTGACAGTATCGCCGATGAAGGTATGAAGGCTTTAGCGGGGGCTCTAAAAGAAAACAAAACGCTAACAACATTCGCTTTTTCAAATGTTGAGATCACTGATACAGCTGCCCTGGCAATAGCGGATGCTCTAAGAGGAAATAGAACGCTAACAACGCTCCGTCTTGTTAATACCCGTATCAACCTTAGCAGTGCCCATGCAATAGTGGGTGCCTTAAAAGATAACAGAAAGCTAAGCACTCTCGATCTTACCCTTACCCAGATAGGTGATACAGTTGCCAAGCTTCTAGTGGATGCCTTGAAAGATAACACAACGCTCATAAAATTAGATCTTACGAATGGGGTTATCAGAGATGATATTCGACAGCAGATATCCGATGCTCTTGAGAGAAACGCTGCTAGAGCTAATGCTTCAACCTAGAGAAAGGGTTTGCAGCGCATCTTGAATTCTTAGAAAAAAACAGGCACTCAATTAAACTTCACTCGAATACCGATGACTGGACTCGAACCAGCACCTAGTTGCCCAGAGCAGATTTTGAATCTGCCGCGTCTACCATTCCGCCACATCGGCTCATTTTTTTTTCAGATCGATTTCGATATCTTTCTTTTCACGAAGTTCTAATTGTACAGGTTTTGGCTTTTCCATCCAAGGACGATCTTTTGTGGGTTTGAAGACGTGGTCACGTTTAATTTTGAGGTTGGGACGGATTAAGAAGCTATCAAGTTTATCCCAGGTGCTTTCTTTGATTTCTATAGAAGAATTTTTGAATTGTTCAGTACGGTATTCGTCAGGTTTTTTGAATATGATGGTTTGTAGTTTGGGCATCTTGGTAAGTGCTTCAACAAATTCTGGAGTGATTTCTTTTTCAATGGTAGTGGAAAGGCGCAGAGTAGTGGTGTTTTCAAGGCTCTTTAAAAGATTGGTAAGGTCGCCTTTTTTTTGGGGTAAGGATTCGATGGTTAGGTCGGTGTGCTTGGGAGTGGTTTTTATGAAGGTTTCAATGAAGATATGGGAGATTTTAGGGTCGTCTTGGTCTGGTGCTTGGAGATTGCGGCCCCAGCCCAAGGTGTATTTTTCGACCTGACCGGTTTCTTTAATTTTTTGGGAAATGGCAGATCTCACGCGCTCTTCAGCCTCTAGACTGTACTCTAGCTTAGGGAAGGGTAGAATGCTGATCTCGGCAATGGATAAGGCCTGCATGTCATTTAAGGCGGTTTCAATTTTGAGAGCAAGTAGATCAGCACATTTTTGTTTGAGCTCTTGGGGAAAGAATTTGGGGATTTTGATTAGATGCATGTTTTTAGCCGAAATCGGCTGTCCATCGATACTTTTTTCCCAAAGCCATTGGCATAGATCGGCTAAAATTTCACAGTGTTCAATGAGATAGGTCAAACACGATTTCCAGGTGTTTTTTTCCCGAACGGTTTTTTTTTGTTGGTAGCTGGATTTATCTTTTTCAAGCTTACGGGCCCTAAAGTGGGGGGCAGGGTGGAATGGTGGTGGTGAGGAAGATCCATCTATTCGCATGAAAACCTCTCTGGGTAGTGCACCTGGCATAGAAATAGGCCTTTGGCGGGGGCTGCCGGTGGAGCAAGGGTGCGATCTTTGGCTTTAAGTAGGTGCGTGATAGTCTCAAGAGGTAGTTTGCCCGTGGCGATTTGAATGAGACAACCGACGATATTGCGCACCATTTTGTAGAGAAAACCATTCCCGCTCACTTCAATGGTGTAGCCAAAGTCGGTAGGGATAACAGCACACTTGGTGATGGTCCGTACAGCATTTTTACTGGCAGCCCCCTCAGATGCACTGTTGGCAAAGCTAGTAAAGTCATGGGTGCCGATAAATTGCGCCGCAGCGGCTGTGAGTAGTTCGGGGTCTAGGGTGTAAAACATGTGGTGGCTGTATTGCCGCGTGAAGGGGTCATGCGCTTCTCCCAGGGATAGGTGATAGCGGTAGGTTTTGCCAGTTGCCGAATACCTGGCGTGAAAGTCTTTTTCGATAGGTGTGATCGACAGGATGCGGATATCGCGGGGTAAGATACCGTTGAGAGCGCGGATGTTGACTGGCGTTTCGGCATCAAAATGCGCTACTTGGGCCAATGCATGGACACCGCTATCTGTTCTTCCAGATGCAGTGACGTGGATTTTAGTTTTGTGTAGCCTGGCTAATGCTTCTTGGATAAGAGATTGGATGGTGACGCTAGTTGGCTGCACTTGCCAGCCCCCATAAGCTGTTCCATCATAAGCAATTTTACATTTGTACCGCTGGGCCATGCTATGAATGATAGCAGAAAGGTCAAAAAAAAACACCGCCATTCAGCGGTGTTTTAGATAGCAGTATTTAAAAATTAGTTTAGCCGATGTGCTCGCTGATTTTGGCGGTCATTTTAAACATGTTGATTGGACGCTTTCCAATCACTGCAGCAAGTTTTTCATCAGGGATAATTTCACGTAAATTTTTAGGGTTTTGACACTTATGTTTTTTGATATAGACCCAAACATTTTTAGTGACTTCTGTACGTGGCATAGGGCCTTTTCCGACAATGGCCTCGAGCTCTTTACTTAACTTCTTAGGCTCCATGAACTTGGTGTTTTTTTTGGCTTTAGCCATGGTTGTTTCTCCTTTGCAGATGAGGTTTTCTTTATTTTTGCTCTCTGTGGACAATTTGTACTGCGACTGACATTTAATAGCAAAACAATTTGAAAAAAAAATGGCAAAGACTCGATTTTCGTGCTTTTTTGCGCAAGTCTATAGCTAAACAGATTCAAAAAATAGTTATTTGTTGTGCTGGTGTTTTCTTGTTTTTTTCGGTTTCATTTGAAATCGTGTTCGTTGCAAAAGGCTTGTGTTTTTTAGGATGAGCGTGGCAATGTAAGGGTTATGTCGATTGAGATCGAAAATCAGTTGTCTGGATGTTGCCCGTTCTTTGCCGATCTGAGCAGTCGCCAGCAGGAAATGTTGCTTGCTTTGATTGCTATTGGTCAAGCCCATGTGCTGGATTCTAAAGGGGCAACATCGGCCAAAGAACGTCTAGGGCGCTTACTTGACCAACTAGCGCTGGTGGATGATTTTTATGCACCTATCGGTGGGCTGGTCGGGTATCATCGCTATATGCATGAGCTTTTGGCCATTGGCAACTCCCCAGTTAATGCTAGTTACGATCCTCCAGAAGGTATTGATTTGACTTGCGAACTTAGCAAGGTCAATGCAGCCATTTTACACGCCATCAGACATTGGGGGGATTTTGCTGAGATATACCCAGTAGGTGGTGCTGCTGATCGATTGAAATTACAAGACGATGTGAGTCATGTGCACTTGCCCGCTGCTAGATTGTCGTTTGCTGGAAAGCCTTTGCTGGCTGGTATGATGCGCGATTTGGAGGCCAGAGAGTATTTGCATTATAAGCTTTTTGGCGTGCAACTGGTAACGCCAGTGGTGATGATGACGTCTCCTGAAAAGGATAATACCGAGCATATCCGTGCGATTTGTGAAGAGAATGCTTGGTTTGGAAGACCAGAGAGTAGTATTCATTTAATTACTCAGCCACTTGTGCCCGCTTTTGATAAGGAAGGGAAGTGGTGCCTATCTGAGCCGTTAACGCTTTTACTAAAACCTGGTGGGCATGGCGCTATTTGGAATTTGATGCTATGCACCCAGACGTTTGAATGGCTGGCATCGCATAAACGTAAAGTGGCGTTTTTGCGTCAGATTAATAATCCAATTGCATCGATTGATAATGGAGCGTTGGCTTTTTTAGGTATTGGTCATCAAAAAAAGAGCAATTTTGGATTTTCTTCCTGCAACCGTTTAGTTGGAACGCGTGAGGGTGTCAATGTTTTGCAAACCAAACCAGATGGAACAAAATGCTTGACGAATGTGGAGTATTGCGATTTCCCTCGTCATGGAATCGAAGATGTAGCCTGTGACAAAAAACCTCCTTTTTCAAAATTTCCTTCCAATACCAATATTTTGTTTGCTGATCTTGAAGCTGCCAAAATTGCAGCCAAAAAATTTCCGTTTCCGGGAATGTTGCTGAATTTTTGCCCCCAGGGAAATAAGGAGGTGGCGCGCATTGAGGCTATGATGCAAAATTTAGCTGATGCTTTTAGTGCCGATTCAACCTATATTACCTTTAATCACCGTCATAAAACGATATCGACTACCAAACGTAAGTTTGATCAAAATGATTCGTGGGTAGAGACTCCTGAGGGCTGTTTTTACGATCTTTTAAAAAATGCACATGATCTGCTGACAGGCTGTCATTTTACGGTTCCGCCCCTTTGTGAGAAGCAGTTTTTTGAAAGTAGTCCTCCATTTATTTTCCTCTACCATCCAGCCCTAGGGCCGTTGTATTCTATTATTCAACAAAAGTTGCGCGGTGGTAGAATGCACGAGGGCGCAGAGCTTGTCTTGGAAATTGCCGACGTTGATATCGAAAATCTAGAACTTTCAGGGAGCCTATTGATTGAAACAGATGCCATTACTGGGCATTTAGAGGATGGTTTACGCGTTTTTTCCAATCGAACTGGCAGGTGTCGTTTAAAGAACGTGAAAGTTGAAAACAAGGGCTATAACCGCGGTTCTGGCCAGCCGTTTTGGAAGCATTCACTTAGTCGTGATGAAGCTTTGCATATTCACGTCTCTGCTGGAGGTGAATTTGTCGCTGAGAATGTCACGCTTTCTGGGGCGCAAAGCATCTATGTCCCTGAAAACACGCGCCTAATTGCAACTAGCACCGGCTTTATAGAAGAGCCGCTCTCCTGCGATAGGCCATTTTGGCGCTATTCAGCTGACTCCGATGCCCAAATCCATTTAGAGCATCTCGGATAACTGCTCTGCATGCAGTTTTACCTATCGTTGTCCTCTGCAGAGCCGTCTGGAGGTCTTTTTGGTGTGACAGCAACTGCAAAGTAGTGTTCAATAAAGACGTTTTCTTCTTTTACTTCAACAAGCTGTTCGACACTGTCATTAGGAGTGGCTTCTAAGTCTTTTTATCACTAAAACGCCGAAAACCCGGCCATTTATGGCCGGGATAAACGGCGCTCACGAATTAGTTATGCGGTGGGTGCTGTTTTTCAATATATTGTCTAATGGCATCAATACTAGCTCCGCCACAACTTCCGGCAAAATAACTAGGGGACCAACAGCTTTTGCCAAAGAGAGCTCTTGTTACTGATGGGTAGTTGTTTTTTCGAATAAGTCGTGAAGAGACACCTTTAAGAGAATTGACAAGCTTTGAAATAGATACTTTTGGAGGGTAATTGACAAGGAGATGGACGTGATCAACCTCTCCATTAAATTCGCTTAACGTAGATTGAAAGTCCGAGCAGACACTGTGAAATATTTTCTCTAACTCCTTCAAAATTTCTTTTATAAAAACTCTCTTTCTGTATTTGGTAACAAAGACCAAATGGGTATGAAGGAGAAAAACACAAGTTCGTCCTCTTCTTATGTTGACATCTTCATAAACCAAATTTAAAATATAATCATGATAATACGCAAGGCATTTCGCTACAGGATAAAGCCGACAAAAGAGCAAAAGCAAAAGCTCGCTCGCTTTGCAGGGTCATGCCGTTTTGTCTACAACCGAGGGCTTGCAAAACGAAAAGAGCTCTACGAAAATGCGGGGAAATCCATTAGCTACTATGAGCAAAATATCGAACTTACCCAACTCAAAAAACAAGAAGCTACCTGCTGGCTAAAAGATATGCACTCGCAAATTCTGCAGCAATCACTCCAAGATCTAGACAAGGGATTTAAACGGTTTTTTAGGGAAAAAGACGGCGGCTACCCCAGATTCAAGTGCAAGGGGATAAGAGATAGCTTTAGGTATCCACAAGGCGTTAAAATCGATAATAATCAAGCCTATTTGCCAAAAATTGGGTGGGTCACATTCATCAAATCCAGAGAAATCAAAGGAGATCTCAAGCAAACCACTATAGCAAGAGAAGGTGAGCACTGGTACATCAGCTTTTCTTGTTTGATCGAAATCCCCGATCCTATACCAGTCCCTATCAAAGAAGACAATGCGATCGGGATCGACGTTGGGATCAAAACCTACGCCACATGCGCTATTGGGAAAGAGCATGAACTAGTCTCCATCGAGTCACCAAAATTCTACCATAAGCTTTTGCCGCGGCTGCAGGTACTACAAAAGCGATTATCTAAAAAACAAAAGGGCAGCAACAACTGGAGGAAAGCTAAACAACAGCTTGCAAAACTGCATGCTAAAATCAAACATGCCAGAGAAAACTTTGCGCATCAGCTATCGACGTGGATCGTTAAAAATCACGACGTCATCTGTGTCGAAACACTGAAGATCAAAGCCCTATTGCAAGCAAAGCAACACAAACTAGCTAGGTCCATCAGCGATGCCGGATGGAGGCAGTTTTTGACCTATCTAAAATACAAAGCTCAGGAGCTAGGAAAGCACTTTGTCGAAGCGGGAGAATACTTTCCAAGTACTCAAATCTGCTCATCGTGTGGAAACCGGCGTGAAATGAGCTTGCAAATGAGAAGATATAACTGCAAAAATTGTGGGCTAGACATAGATCGAGACTACAACAGCAGTATAGCAATCAAGGCCGCGGGAATGACGGTCTTAAAAGCTTGTGGAGCGGCCCGTTAGGGAGCGATGAAGCAAGAATCTCTTTCCTTCAGGAAAGAGAGGTTCAATTTTCGTTATTGCCCATTTGGGTAAGCCTAGTGGGCACTTGGTTTAGTAGTGTGTCGACGTCTTTCCTGAACTAATTGTTGTTATCGGGGTTTCCTATATCCAACGTATTTTTAAGAGCCAGTTTTGTTATTGTGGGTGTTGTGGTCTATCTCTGCTTGTTGCTTCAGTTCGTTTATATTGGCAGAGAGTGTAGATGCATCGTTATCTTGGTTGATGGCGTCAATCATCTTTTCTAGAGCTTCAATAGTAGGGTCTTTTTCAGTTTCAAGATAGTCAGCTAATTGGTGGGTAGGGCTTGGAGAGAGAGGAGCTGATTCTTCACTGTTTGGGGGGGGGACTTTCGTTCATTTTGCGCAGGACCCATTTAGATCCATGAAAGGCAGCCCAAATGGCAACGCAGCTCACCACAATAGCACATGCTCCCCATATCACAGATTTATATCCAGTTTCTTTAAATGCTTCTGTAAGAATTCTGAAGAATTTAATTGCAAAATTTTTAATCATGTCCCACGCGTCTTTTTCAGAGCCCGCTTTGTTAGCATAAGTTGAAACCATTCTTCCCGCAGTGGCGGCGCCTGAAATAATAAAAGACATATTTCTGTCCCCTGTTTGTAAAGTATCGATTTTAAATCGAGAAGGGTAATTAATACGAGGTTTTTTGTAAATTGAAAAAGTTGACGCGTTAGTGTCCAATGACATATCCTTAGCTGAGCGTCCTAAGGAGCGAATAAATGAATGATGAAACAAAAATTAGATTGAAATGTATTGAAGAGCGTTTGCACCACATGTGGGGGTATCTTTGACTTAGGCAAGAAGACCGAAAAAGTTAAAGAGCTGGAAGAAGAAATGGCTGCGGGGGATTTTTGGACAGATCAAGAGTCGGCCCAAAAGGTGATTGGTGAGGTCAATGAACTGAAGAGTTGGACGGTGCCCTATTACGAGATGAAGCAGCAATTAGGGGATTTGCAATCTATTTTAGTTGATCTAGACGAGGAGGAGGACCCCGCATTTTTTGAAGAATGTAGACACGAGTTGAAAGGATTGGAAGAGGGCCTCGATGATTTGGAGGTGCGCCGTATGCTTTCTGGCAACCTCGATAGCAAGAGCTGCTACTTGAGTATCAACGCCGGTGCTGGTGGTACTGAAGCTTGTGATTGGGCAGAGATGCTAGCTCGGATGTATCAAAGATGGGCGGTCAGACGCAAATGGAAGGTGCATGTTGTAGATACGGTTGTAGGTGAAGTTGCCGGTATTAAAAGTATCACCCTTTCGATTGAAGGGCCTTTTGCCTACGGCTATTGCAAGGCAGAAAAAGGCGTGCACCGGCTGGTGCGCATTTCACCGTTTGACTCGAGTAATAGGCGCCATACGAGCTTTGCATCGGTAGATGTGAGCCCTCAGATTGAAGATGATATTCAGATTGAAGTGCGCTCTGAAGATGTAAAGATCGATACATTTCGCGCATCAGGTGCTGGCGGGCAACATGTCAATACGACCGATTCAGCAGTACGTATTACCCATTTGCCAACCAAGATTGTGGTGGCTTGTCAGAAGGAACGTAGCCAGATTCAAAACCGGGAAATGGCTATGAAGATGCTTAAGGGGAAGTTGTATGAACGTGAAGTTTTAGAGCGCGAGCAGGAATTAAAAAAAATCAGCGGTGAAAAAATGGAAATTGCGTGGGGCTCACAGATTCGCAATTACGTTTTTCAGCCCTATACCATGGTCAAGGATACGCGTACGAAATATGAAGAAACTAACGTGCAAAAAGTGATGGATGGTGATTTAGATCCTTTTGTAAAAGCGTACTTGAAGGTGGCGGGATGATTGCAGATGAAAGTGCCTTCGATGTGCGCTATTCGGTTGAATCGGATGGAATGGCGCTTAAATCATGGCTAGACGATCCAGTGGTAAGAGCGGAGTTTCCCGTAAGCACTGATGAAGAATTGAGAATGTTTTTGCCAAACTGGATTGGCTTTTATCGTTTTGGGAGTTGTCTAACAGCCGTCTATGAAGATCAAGTAGTGGGTGTGGGAACGCTTCTGCTGATGCCCTATCGCAAGCTGATTCACCATTGCTTGACGTATGTAGCTGTTGATCCAAAGTGGCAACGCCAGGGTGTGGGGACTGCTTTGGTGCGCAATTTAAAGCATTTGGCCAAAAACTATTTTCATTTGGAAATTCTCGGTGTCGAAATTTATTCTGGCTGTAAGTTAGAGTCGATTTTACTAAAGCAAGGCTTTACCGAGACGCTGCGACAGGAAAAGTATGTTAAAGATCAGGGTATGTATAGAGCTCGAGTTGTTTTTGAGGCAAGCTTATGAATATCAGTATTAGACCTAGCGAGCCTTCCGATGCCAAATGCCTAAAAGAGTGGCTCCTAGAACCGGGAATTTTAGATTTTTTTCCGGTTATGGATGTGCGAGAACTGGATGATACGATTCGGATTTGGATGAGCTATGGAGCTAAGGAAGCCACTCTGACAGCCGACTTTGATGGGATGCCCGCTGGAATGCTCGTGCTGTATTTACAGCCCTATGAAAAACTAAAACACCAGTGTCTGTTTGGTATTGTGGTGGGCAAAGAGTTCCGGGGCAAAGGCGTTGGCACAATGCTGATCAAAGAAGCTGAGCGAATGGCCAAGAAGAAGCATGGGATTGAGCTTTTGCACTTAGAGGTATATAAGGGAAATCCTGCGCTAAATCTTTATAAGCGGCTTGGGTATCGTGAATATGGGGTGCAAAAACACTTTTTAAAAGAAGGTCCCAATCAATATCGGGATAAAATCGTAATGCAAAAGGGGCTTTAAAATATGGCTGGACATAGTAAATGGGCAAATATTAAACATCGCAAAGCGCGTGCTGATGCCAAAAAGGGCAAAGAGTTTACGCGTGTTACCAAGGAAATTATCACCGCAGTGAAAGTTGGAGGCCCTGATCCAGAAGCCAACCCCCGTCTTCGGCTGGCTTTGCAAAAAGCAAAAGTTGTGAATCTACCCAAAGATAATATCGAGCGCAATATTAAGAAGGCATCGAGCGCCGATCAGAGTAATTACGAAGAGATCACCTATGAATTGTACGGTCACGGAGGTGTTGGTATTATAGTCGAAATCATGACCGATAATAAAAACCGCACCTCATCAGATATTCGCATTGCTACCAATAAGCGCGGAGGCAGTATTGCTTCTCCTGGATCGGTGGCTTTCAATTTTGATAAAAAGGGGATCATCACTGTGGAAAGATCAGCCATCGATGAAGATGCACTTTTTTTGGCTGCAACAGAGGCTGGTGCAGAAGATTTTGAGGTCGAAGAAGAGTCGTATATCATTACCACTCCTCCAGAGATGCTCTATGAGGTTAAAGAGGGGTTAGACCAGCTCGGTATTGCCTCAGATGCAAGTTTAGAAATGATTCCAAAAGTGTACGTGGAGTGTGATGAGGCCACAGCAGAAGCCAATCAGGCGCTTATGGACTGGCTAGAAGATCTCGATGATGTCGATATGATCTATCACAATATGCAACAAAATTGATACAGTCATTCAACTGCTTATTTCAAATGTTTGACAAGTGAAAAAAAGTCAATTGAGGGGTTGTCTTTAACCACGCATGCCAGATCCACGGTGGCTTTTGTTTTTTTACCCATTTGCAAGGATGCTTTAGCGCGATAAAACCTTGCTCTCCAGTCAGGAAAACCATCTTTTAGGGCTTTAGAAAAGGAAGCGTAGCTTTTGGCATGTTGTCTTCGGCCTAAATAAATAAGGCCTTTAAAGTAGGAATAGTAAGCCGATTTGGGGTCTGTAGCGGTCAGTAATTCTTTTATGTTCTGATGATAAGGATCTTTAACGATCTGATCTTCATTGTCCAGGATACTGACGTCCGCTTGGGGGCTCCATTCTCGGCTGATACGATAAGCAGTCACCACCGAGGGCCTACTTTCTTGGCACTGCAAGCTGGTAGTCACAAAAGCTAGGAGTAAAATGATCAATTTATTGAACATAGAAGTCAATGTTACCTTCTCCCAGTTTGAAAATCAAGTTAATGGAAACAGACCAGTGTTCTAGCGGAAAGAGCCTTGGTTTTTTACAGCGGTTGGAGTGATTTCGGTAAAATGAAAGGCTGCTGCCGTGGGAGCTCCTTGCAGCAAAACTGCTAGGCGGCGTTTGTTTTTACGTGAAAAGAATTCGTTGGCATAGGTGCGAACTTGATCATAGGTGAGTGTTTTGGCAGCTTGGGCTATATTTTCCAGGTAGTTAAAGTCGCCGTGTTTGACGTAGGCAAAGGTGTAGAGGCGGGATGAAAGATCAACTAAATTGGTGGGTGGATTGGTCAGGGTGGTGATCACGCCTTTTTTTACTTCTTCAAATTTTTCTTCAGAAAATTCATTGGAAAAGTCTTTAATAAAGGTTTCCAAAAAGAGCTCAAAACGGGATAGCAGATCATCGGGACCGTGGCTTGCAGATTGTACTGCAAAGAACTGCAGCAGTTCATCGGCCACATCGCGCTTCCAGCCCCTGGCAATATAGCCAGTCTGCTGTTTGGTGCGCAGTTCTTTAAAAAAGGCATCTCCTAGTGTTGTTCCCAAAATCTCTTGGGCGGCTCTTTTTTCGTAGGTAAAACTTCCTTCTTCAATCAAAAGCAGGGTGGCATTGCCCTGCATAGAAGTAGAGTCAGAGATGGCAAAGGGGCCATTGTCGCCGCTCAGGACTAAGACGCTTTTTTGGTGTTGTTCGTTTAGAGGATAGGGAGTACTTGCAAGGTTAGTTACTAGATGGGCCCAGATGTCTTCTGCTTGGCTTTTAGTTAGGTTGCCAGCAAAAAGCGTCTCAGCGTAAAGCTGCTTGGAGATGTCACCTGCAAATTTTAGGTAGTCTTCATAGGTGATCTTGTCCAGAGCGTTGTAGAGGGCTTTTGAGGACGGGGAGTCGTTGTAGATAACGCTTGCCATAAGATCATTTGCCTGCATAAAGGGCATAGCTTTTTGGTTGTTGGCATAGGTGGTTAGAAGGGATTCTTTGTAGATGGCAAATTCTGATGCGGTAGGCTTGGCGTTTTTGAAAGTTTGAATCATTTCATCTAGCAAGATCTTGGCTTTGTCGCTATAGCCATTGATTTGAAGCGTTAGCTTTAAGTCGGCTTGGGACACCCCTGCATGTAAACCAGCAAAGGAGGCAAAGAAAAGCTGGGAGGTGAGTTTTTCGCTGGCAGTACGGGTAAAGAGATCGAGTAAGGCTGTGTGCTCAGGTGTTCCATCAATGAGAGGACTTTTTAGACTGATGAACCAAGAGATTTCGGGAACCGAAAATTCCGGTGCAGGAGTGTAGTAACTTGTTCCAAAGAGATCATTGGCAATTTGCGTTGGAGCGCTTTGTGCTGGCTTTTTGGGAAGTATTTGAAGATTGGTTGGGATGAAGGGATTTTGTTTGGGCAGTCCAATTTCTGGCAGTGGTTGAATGGCATTGATGGCAAAAGGGCGAACGGCGTATTTGCCACCCAGCCATTTTTCTTCAGATTCAGGTTGCACATCGGTCAGTTGAGGGGAGGCGACGACGGATACAAAACAGTTTTCGGGCGTAAGTGTGTTTAGAAGTTTGCGAATCTGTTTGGGGTTGTAGCTGTCGTAGAAGAGCGTTTTGGAGGGAAAGGTAGATAGCTTTTCATAGGGGAGTTGGCTGGCAATGGATTGCGCGTATTCAAAAGCACTATGCCTAGTCTGCCACTCGTAGTTAATCAGGGCCATTTTTTGCAGGTCGCGGTAGATGTATTCTGGGATGCCAGTTTTTTGTAGCATTCCAATAGCATCAAAACATTCTTGTATGACTTCTTCTCTCTTTTCTACGCCTTCTGTGGTGAGGTCTACTGAAAGCATGAATAAAGCTTTGGTTTCCGAAAGGCGCATCATATCGCTTGAAACGCTTTCGGCAAGCCCTTGTTTTTTAAGGAGGGCTTCTAGACTGTTTTTGGCGCCATTTCCCAGCACGTAGGATAAGAGTTGCGGGTATTTAGCGCCCATATCGCTTGTAGCCCAAGTAGGTAGTTCCCAAGTTAGGGTTAGATCACGCACATCGCGCACGGGTTCGATGTAGAAAATATGACCTTCTTGATCTTTTGAAAGCAAGTTGGCATCAGATAGTTGATCCCTAACATTTCTTTTTTCGATGGGACCAAAATCTTTCACGACTTGCTGTTTTAAGCTCTCCAAAGGTTGATTAGAGTAGATGACCAGGTACATTTTGTCTGCGCTATAGTGCTCTTGCCACCAATTGCGCACCGCACTAGGTGGGATTTTGCCTAGAGTTTGGGCATTACCAGTGCTAAATGTAGCGTTGGGGGAAGCTGGATTGCCGGTCTCTTTGAGAATCATCCACCATCGCCAGCTGTCGTTTTCGATATTTTTGGCATTTTCTTGGTCCACAGCATGCAGCTCTCGGCCGACACCTGATGGATCGAACAAAGGATCGATAAAAAAGTGGGCAAATCGGTTTAGTCCACCATCAAATGCGTTATTGTTGACCGAAAACATGTAAACAGTCCGATCAGAGGCGGTATAGGCATTGACCAATCCTCCATTGCTTTGAACGTAGCCCATAAATTCGTCTTCTTCCGGGTAGGCTTTGTTCCCCAAAAATAAGAGGTGTTCTAAAAAGTGTGCTGTACCAGGGTATTCCTTGGGATCGAGCCAGCTTCCCACTGCCACTGCTAATGCTGCAGCTGATTGGTCGGCATTTGGATCGGAAATGATATAGGCTGAAAGACCATTGCAAAGGCGTATTTTTGCCGTTTGTCGCTTTTGTAAATCTGGCGTTTGGATTTGAACTTTGTTTTCGTCTTGGATGTCGATGTACCCTTTGGCCGGACAAGCAAAAAGGATCAGAGAGAGTAAACTAGAGAGTATCATAGGCTTCTACCACCAAATTGTGAATATATAAGGCGCGTTTTTCGCGTCTTTCGTGTTTATCCTTTATATCAGATCCAGGAAAAACATTCATATCCACTTCTGGTACTACAGCCATTTTAATGCCGCCACCTTCGATAATACGCCGCTCTCCAAGCTCGGTTTGAATCGTGCTAGGAGGAGGCAAAAGGGAATAGGTTTTAAGAGCAAGAGGGTAAAAGTGTGTGGGGTGTTTTGATTTTTTAGCCATTAGGCACATCATCTCGATGCTTTTGGCATCAAAAGGGGCTAGCTCTACCACTCCTTGGGCGTTTTGCCTATCACGTCCACCACTAGGAGCAACATAAATCACTTTCCCGCCTTCAGCTAAGAGCTCAGACATGATTTGCATCGTTTTTTTGTTATGCAATTGCTTTTGTTCTTGTAGCTCAGGTGGGTGGTCGATATAGCGCTTGGA
This sequence comes from Chlamydiales bacterium, assembly GCA_024233455.1. GTDB lineage: Bacteria > Chlamydiota > Chlamydiia > Chlamydiales > JACKPQ01 > JACKPP01. The sequence continues at coordinate 376,309 of JACKPP010000001.1, read as the reverse complement.
ATAGATACATAGCAAGTTACATCCTAAGCTAAAGGGCACGGCAAGCGGATCGGTGATGACGCGCTCTCCGGCAATGAAAATTTTTTCTTCAGCAATTTTGGGATGGGTGCGCTCAAGTAGTAAGCTCATGGCTTGAGGGTCGGCTTCAATTTGGTGATTGGCAAGAAAAATGGCGTTGTGTCCCTCTTCTAGCTGTTGCTCGATCTGATCGAAAATTTCTAGACCATACGTTTTATTTTCTTCGTAGTTAATAATGGGACGCAAAAATTCGATTCCAAAGGTATAGTAATCAAAAGGTGCGCGGATGCCTTTATGAAAGTGAGCAAAATGAAAGGGATGTTGACATTGATCGCGTACAAGTTCTACTAAAATTTCGAAAATTTCTCGGTGATTTTCAATTGAATCGCCTTTACGGCTCAGAGTATTGCAATATTCATCATAAAACCCCTGTAAAAGCTTGGAATACTTTTCTGGAATGACTTTGCTGTCGGTGTATTTTTTTAGCTTTTCCTCAAATGTCATACTTCTAGTTTTTTCCCGTTAATGCTGCAGTAGAACTCAAAATCGTTGAGGTGAAGTGCATCTTTGACTTTAAACTTTATGTCGGCATTTAATGTTTTTGCCAAACGAATGAGATGGTCTCTTCCCTTCTTGCCCATGTGCTGACTCACCTGAGGGTGGATGTTTACTTCAAGGGCATACTCTTCTTTCAAGTTGATGAGTTTTTTTAGCGCGCGCTCAATTTCGATTTCTACACTTTCATGGGTCTTAATAGATCCTAGGCCGCTGCAATAGGGACAATGGGAGAGGATCGTCTGGTAGAGGGATTCGCGAGAGCGCTGTCTGGTCATCTCCACAAGTCCAAATTCACTCATGCCCAAAACGGTACATTTAGCAGAATCTTCTTTGAGAGCTTCTTTAAGTCTGTCGAGAACGCGTCTCTGATTTTTTCTAGAGCGCATATCAATAAAATCGCAGATAACTAAGCCGCCGATGTTACGTAATCGTAGCTGCCTGGCAATTTCTTCGGCAGCTTCCATGTTGATTCTAGCCAGACCCTCTTCTAAGTCTTTAGCTTTATCGCCGCTGCTGCGGCCCGAGTTGACATCGATGGTACACATGGCCTCGGTTAAGTCAAAAAATAAATACCCGCCGCTAGGAAGCCATATTTTCCGCTTCATGGCCTTGTCAAGTTCACGCTCGACTCCAAAGCGCTCAAACATGGGAATCTTATCCCGGTACATTTCAATCTTGATCGGGTGCTCGTTGGCATAGGGGGCGTAGAGTTTTTTACAGCGCAAAAATGTAGCCTGGTCATCGACTAGTATCCGATCGTATTTTTTATCCACGGCAGTTAAAACGGCGCGTTTGATTAAGTCTGATTCTTCAAAAAGACATTTTGGCCCGGTAGCTTTGTTGTATTCTTCCACGATGGTTTCCCACGTTTGAAAAAGATCACGCGCTTCATCAGCAAGTTTTTCGGGGGAGGCGTTCACGCTCGATGTGCGGCAAATCAATCCTGTGTCTTTAGGCATTTCAAATGAGCGGATGATTTTTTTTAGCTTTTCGCGTGCTCCACGGTCTTCTATTTTTCGCGAAACACCTCGGTGAGGATTGTTCGGTAACATGACTAGGTAGCGTCCAGCCACACTGATGTTAGAGGTGAGTCTGGCACCTTTAGAGCCGATGGGTTCTTTCACCACCTGCACGAGCACAGGCTGATCGATATTTAAAAGTTGATCGATATCAGCGGTTTGAATTCGCTTTTGCGGGGGCTTGTTTTCCTCATCCCACTCCAAATCCATTCCATACATCTCCTGGAGTTTTTGGGCATTTTCCAAAATATCAGAAATATGGATGAATCCGTTGTCTCCCTCATCGATATCGATGAAGGCCGATTGGATGTTATGCAAAATGTTAGTGACGCTGCCGCGGTAAATATTCCCGGTTAAGGGTTTGCTTGAGCTGCGTTCGATCACTAGATCCCAGAGTACGCCGAACTTCAAAAGGGCGAGGCGTGTCTCCTTGGACTCGATGTTTAAAAGAATATCTTTCATTAGAAAATTGACTCATATTGAACTTATGTTTTTTTGACAGCATAGCACACTTCAGTCTCAAAAATCAAGTTAACTGATTTTTAAGCTTCAGAATGAAATTTTTAGTGATCAGATCGTAGGTGCCAAGCAAGCCTTGAATAATGGCTTCTGGCGTAGAATAACTGTGGCATTTGACCACAATCTCCTTAACTCCACAAAGAATAGCCCCAGGGTAGCTGTTGGGATTGAGGTTTTCTAGTCCTTTTGACCCTGTTTTTGAAAGAATAAATTTGGATAAGCCTTCAGCAGTTTTTAAAAAAATATTTCCGGTAAATCCATCAGTCACCAGAACATCAGCTTCGCCTTCAAAAACATTACAACCTTCGATATTTCCTATAAATTGCGCCTTCAGACTTTTTTTGAGTTTTTTGTAGGCCTCACGTAGCTCTTTGCGGCCTTTGGTCTCTTCCGATCCGATATTTAAAAGAGCAACTTTAGGGTTTGCCCTACCCAGAGTTTTTTGGTAGGCGATGCCCATTTTGGCAAAATGCAGCAAGTGGTCGGGACTGGAGGAGATATTAGCGCCCACATCTAGCACCGCCATCGGCTTTTTTTGTGTAGGCATAAGTGCCAGTAGCGCTGGTCTTGAAAAGCGCTTCAGGGGTTCTAGGTGAAGTTTAGAGGAGATTAATAAGGCCCCAGTGTTGCCAATGCTCACAAAAGCATCGATTCTTTTTTTCTTTAAAAGCTGCATGCCCACACTAGTAGATGCGCCTTTTTTGGAGCGCACCGCAGCTAGAGGATCTTCATCCAGTTCAATGACATCTTCAACAGGAATAAGCTCAGCATTTAGGTTTTCGATTGCGGCAAAGTGTTTAATGGTAGTTGGGGTGCCCAAAAGAGCAAGAGTGAACGGCAAATCTTGGCCATCAAAGAGTTTAGCGATGGCCTTTGCCAAATCCAAAGCGGGGGTGTCCCCCCCCATGAGATCCAAGCCAATGATAGGCAATGGATTGCTTATTCTGCACCTTTGGCCCAGACGACAGAGCGGCCACCATAATGGCCACATGCGCCGCAGACTCGGTGGGGCAGGGTTTCTTTATTGCAGTTTGAGCAAGTTTGCGTATTAGTGCCAGTTTTTGCCAAATGCGATCTACGCTTGTTTTTACGTGCATTTGAGTGGCGGTTACGTGGGACTGCCATAATTTTTACTTCTCCTCTAGATCTGTGAAAGGGAAGAAGACCTCTTCTTCCTCTTTCAAGAATGGTTTTAATTCTTCGCGTCTTGGACAATTTCCAGCGCACTCGGCTCTTGGGGGTAACTCTGCCAAAATGACTTCGCGTACGAGTTCATTAGGGTCGTATACCGCACCGCGGATGTCTTTCAAGGCCACAGTTAAGCAGCAATTCTTCAGCTTAACTGGCACTTGGGTGGGCTCATTGCACACACTGCAAGGCATCTCTACTACTACCTCAGCATCCAGTTGCAAAGTCAAGTGGTCTCCGGCCAGGTAGGCCTTGCCCTTAACTACGACATCGCCCCTAAACGTTAATTCGGGCTCATGCACGTCCAAAAACGCCGCCGGCAAAACCTCATCAATCTCGTCGGTATTTCCACTTTTTAAGCGATCAATATAGATTTTATCCAGCATCAAGTCATTGTAGCAAATGTCTATTTTTTGAACCATTGGAATTTATTTCTGCCATCATCCGCAAGTAATAAATTATTTAGTTGTCTTTAGAGTCATTTGGGATAGGAGTAAGCTACCCTTTTCCCAACGGGTCTAATGTTTTTTCTTCGTGCCCTCCCCATGGCTTAGGATAAATAGTTTGTTTTTTTCTTGATTCTTTCATATGCTCTTTTCGTCTTTTCTAGGAGTATTTTTATGGCTTCTTCATTGAAGTTCATCGGCTGTCATTCAAGTTTAGATTGTACTATTTCTTTTTACAAACGCTCCTCTGGGGAGGTAAAAGCAAAAATTGGAGACAAAGCTTACTCTGTTGTTTTACCTCCTTTGCACCATCCTCGGTATGATGCTTTGGATTCAACTGCCGATAAAATCCAATGGCTTTTAAAAAATGCATTTTTCTTTCCTGTTTTGGGTAAAGAGAAAGTAGGCTTTCAAACTGTGAATGGCGACCAATTTAACTGGAAGATAACTGCAGGGTTTGAGGGGCAATCATCGGCCGTGTTGGCATCTGGAGAAGTGGCATATATCGATAATGGTCGAATCAAACTTTGGGATCGCCATAAAGCCAAAAGTTACCTATGGAGTGCATTTGACGGGGATCAATGGGTAAAGCTTGGCCTATGTCCCGACGGAAGGGTGGTAACAGCTAAAGAAGATGGTGACTTCTACACGATATACATTCACAATTTAACAACGAATCAGTGTGAAATAAAGGTGGCAACAAAGCTTGGTTTTTGTTTAGAAAAATATACCAATTCGAACACCAGCTGGATTGAGAAATTACATCGATCTGGAATTTCAAAAAGAGAAATTAGAGATGGTTACGAGCCTTACCTGCAACAGATTTGGAATTCAGATGGCCTTCTCTATTTCTCTATCTTCGAGATGTGGGACAATTATATTTTTATGGCATATGAAACTAAATATGTAGTTTTGGACCTTGAAAGACCAGATGGGTGGTTTCGAGGGCAGATCGAAGGAGAAGGGCTTGGCGCATTTTGTAGGCTTTCAAATGGTTTGATTGCTTTGGGGACAGCGAGTCGGTTTGGAATGCTCTCTATCGGATCGATAGGCAGTTCAGAATTTGACGAAGAGGTTAGGATTGATTCAGACCAATTTCCAGATGTCCAAGCAGGAGTTAAATCGATCCAAGAGCTTGATAGCGGAGAATTAGCTGTAGTGCTCGAACGTTTTAATCAGGCAACTGGAGTGATTTTTCTTCGGCCTGAGCTAAAAAATCGTGGCCAAGATTATAAATTAAAACAATATGAGTTGCAAATTGCGCAAAAAAAAGCCCAGATTGAATGTTTTCCTCATGATCTTGTTCACTACGAAGAGTTAGCGAAGTATTACAAAGTTTTGTCGAAAGTTGCCAAAGCAGCACGGTTATTTTCGCCATATAGCACTGATTTTTTGTCTAGGCAGTCGCAAGCAGTACAAAGTCTCTGGCCACAATCTGTTTATCGATTAAAATGGGAAGAAGACTACCGCCAGCAACTTGGAAATGTTGCATTAAAGGCAATACCTTTGGCGATGAGACAGAACAATTCTTATTTAGCGCGGCGGTTTTTCGAAGAGGCTTTTAAAGTCTATCCAGAGCAGGCGCTTTATACCTACATTGAGCCGCTTCGAACCTTTGCCCAGGAAAAAGAGTTACGCAGAATTTTGCTACTGTCTCATTATTTAAAATCTAAGTCTGAATTGAATCCAGATTTGTGTTTGGCTAAAGACAGCCCGTGTAAGAGAAGACTTATGGTTGGTGAAGGGGGATTTCAATTTACGCTTGCGTTAATTCGAAAGCATCAGACGACCCACCCGAATTTAGCCTCTGCTATTACCGCAACCGAATTTCGTTCCCCTCTTCCCCAAGAAAAACAGAGGATAGAGACGCTTAACGCACTTGGTGTTGCGGTATTACATGGAGTTGATGCAACGAAAATTGGCACGTATTTTGTTAAGCGTTTTCGACGTATTCACTGGAATTGTCCTTATTCTTCAAATCTTAAAGATGTGCCATCTTATCAAGGTAAATTGGAACAATTTTTTATCTCAGGATCGCAGTTGCAAAAAAAAGGGGATCGTATCCATGTAACACTGAGAAAGTCCCCTGAGGATGCATTTGAAAAAAATAGTCATAACCCAGTCCTGATTGCAGCAACCGGAGCTAACTATCGTTTATTTCGTAAACGTCGAATCAATCGTAAGCGCTATCCTGAGTACCAACCTACAAAGTCAGAAAGTGGAGATGTTTTATTCGGGTTCCACTATCGAGAATTTGTTTTTGAAAAGATTTGCCAAGGCTCAGCCAAATTGCTAGACGGAGCTGGCTATAAAAGACGCGCTGAAAAACTGTGTAATCCCAAAATAAAGCCCTACACGGTTGGTGTAAACTCGCAAGATCCGAATTGGTTATATTACGATTGTTCTACCGATGAGGATTCATCGGACTATTATGAAAGCGATGAGGAAGAAATGGAGATCGATGCTAAGTTAGATGATGGTCTGGAGCCTTTTAAGCGAACAAGGTTTGAATTTCAGGACCGCATAGGAAAGCGCGCTCGAGACCGCCTGTAGGGATAGAATTATATTTCCAAAGCAGCGTAATTATATGTACTGCAACAAAAGATTTATAACTAAAGCGACGAAGATCCTGCCGTTTATGGCCGAAATAAGCGGCGCTTGAAAAGTGTGCTTGGAGGCTTTGAGCTGTTGTTAGAGTTAAGATTGAGTCGTTCTTAGAGTGCTTTGACTTGCTTCTCAAAGCGTTTATTTTCTTCTTGTAGTTTGAAGTTAGCTGCGCTCAAGAGCTGGACTGCTTCAAAGAGCTGATCATAAGTAGGCTTCATGTGAAATAGTGTGAAGTTAAACGTTTATTTTGTCACCCACATCTGAACGCATGCTCTACCCTCGTTATAGCCACGCTGGTAGGCTGTATCGGCCATATTGTCTAGCATGAAAAACAAGTGATGGGCCAGTAATGGATAAACAAAAACGCATTCGCCCGTTTCAGCATTTTCTAGAACATGGGAACATTTATTGAGCTCATCGACTGAATTGCGATAGGTTGCGGCGGCATGAGTAGAACGAAAGGCGCAACTATGGATATAAATAGGGCTACCTTTTTCCCAACGGTTAAAATCGTTAAGAAAACGCTCATCTGGTTGATCGAGAATATCTCCTCGCCACCATTCGCTAAAAGAACGCCAATTTTCCTGGATTGTTACTGGGCACCACATGGTGTTGTTGTCAAGAAGCCAAATCGTTTTACCAATGTGTCTGGAGGCTAGTTTGTGCGCAAGCTTGGCGTCGGAATAATCGGGTGTTAGCGGCTTATAGGCGGCAAACAAACTGGCTGTAACCAGCAAGAATAAAATTTTCATCCCTTCGGGTTTATCAAACCAGAAAATTTAGCACAAGATCAGAGCTGGAGTTTTGTGTGTGTAATATGTTGGTGAGTGTGTCGCAAGCCGATTTGATTTCTTGTTGTTTTTCAGTTGAGGAGATGATGGCGTCCATGGCAGAGATGAGAGCTGGAAGTTTGAGATTGGTGCCGTAAAATTCAGGATAGATGGTAGTGCCAGCAATGATATTGGGAAGGGCGTAGTGAGGTAAATTGATCTTCAGGATGTTTTGAGCGATGAATTGATCGAAGCGGCTAATGGCAAAGTTAACACAGGTGGGAACGCCATAGAGGGCCAGCTCAAGCGTGACAGTTCCAGAAGTGGCCAGGGCAAAAGAGGCGTCTTTCATTAGGTTGTGAGTGTGACGCATGTCGACGATGGGGAAGTCAGCTTTGTTGAGTTTGAGAATGGGGCGTAAAAATTTGGCATGGGAACATGAGATAATAGGCTGAAGGTCATGCGTGTTGGCCAGTTTTTGGGCAGCGGCAATTTGAATCGGCAAGTTGCGCTTGATTTCTTTGAGCCTACTGCCGGGAAAGAGGGCCAAGATAGGTTGTGGGAATTTTTTGCGCCATTTGGGGTCGTAATGGGCTTGTCGATGTTGGGTGATAAGTGGGTGTCCAATGTACGAGGCCGAGAGAGTGGTGTTTTGAAAGCAGGCAGGTTCAAAGGGTAGGATACAGAACACGTGATCGAGACATTTGGCCATGGTGTGAATGCGGTTTTTGCGCCATGCCCACACAGTAGGGCTGATGTATTGTACAATTTTACCGGTGTAGCCACTTTTGCGCAGCGCTTTGGCCATGCGCATATTGAATTCGGCGTAGTCGATGAGAACCACAAGCTTAGGGTTACAAGCTATGATGGCTTTTTTTACCAGGCGAAATAGTTTAACCAGACGAGGAAGCGCTGGAATGATGTCGGTGAAGCCCATGGTTTCAAAGTGTTCGGTCCGTATGAGACATTCAATGGCAGTGTCGCGCATTTTGGGTCCGGCTACTCCCGAAATTTTTAAATCGGGGAGTTTTTTCAGGAGGTCGCAAATGAGATGCGCTCCATGCAAATCACCACTACGCTCACCGGCAAAGATAAAGATATCAGATTTCATGTAGCTTCTCCATAAGCCAGTTGGCTCCAGCTTCAAAAACGTGAGGTGCTGTGCCATGTCCTTGATGGCCGATAGAGGGGCCGACAATGAGTTCGATAGGAGAGGAGCGGATTTTGCGTTGAAAGGCTGCGTTGGCCAAATCGCGTACAAAGTGAAAACAGTTTTCGGTTCCAGTACGCAGGTCGCGATTGCCAATGTAGAAACGGATGGTGCGATCACATAGCGTATCGGGATCTAAGGCTAGATTCGGTAGATGGCATCCCTGCATCTCTTTGGCCAATTCTAACTGGATTAGAGGCGCAAAACCCAGGACGATTTTGACTTGGGGAAGGAGTGCGGCAATATGGCAGGCGCAAAAAGCACCGCGAGATAGCCCTCCAATGGCAATCGAGCTCATGTGGTGTTGCCAATCTTGAATCTGCTGGGCGGCTTGATTGAAAAAAGGCGTTAGAATATCGATACCCTCATCAAATTTCTGGCGCCAAAAAGTAATTGCTTTGGTGGGATCAAGATCGGGGCCGTGGCCCGGAATAGTTAGCGAAAAGATACGAATGCGGCTGCTTTTAAGGTATTTTACAGGCTGATTAAACGGGTCGAGATGCAGGCTTTCCTCGTCTGATAAGGCAAGATAGATGAGTGCCGGCAAGGGCCCTTCTTCTAATGGTGGCCCGACGAATTTCATTTTACAGATCTCTTGCGTTTGCGCCTGGGTCTGGTCCGCTTTTCCGGCTCAATTGTTACGGTGCTAAAAGCTTTTTCCCAATGCAAAGAGATGGTTTTTAGCTCTGGATCAATGCAAGAGCGCAAACGCAAAAAGTCAAGCGCCAGAGAAAATTCAGCAATATTAGGAACCCGTGGGCGCGAAAGTTTTTTGGGAACAAGTGGGGTCATCCGGTATTGACCATTTAAGATCACAATCATTCTCCCAGATAGCCGTTTGGGAATTAAGAAAAACGGTCCAAACACTCTGTTGATCATGGCTCCAGCTTCGGATTGGATTTGACCAAGATGGGGAGGTGTGCTGCTGTAGTGTACTTTTAGATGGTTGTGCAAAAGAGGATAGACCAGGGCAGAGAGTGCTACAGATCGGTCTACTGCATCTTGCGATTCTTTTTGTATCCGGTCAACTTCTTGCAGGTAGGCATAGATTTCGTTGCCGGCTATACTTTCTAGGTGTTCAGCGATATCGGGAAGTAACAGTTGCAGCAAACCGTAATCGGTCATAATCCTAAAAAAGTGTTCCGCAGATCCCGATTCTAGCATGCGCAGGAGCTCTTCTAGAACTCGTGCTTGAGATGATTTTAAAATATCTGCTTTGCATTCGATACAGGCAAGTCTAGTTTCAGCCTCGGCCTCTAGATTAAATCTGGCCAAAAATTTGATCAAACGGATCATTCGGACAGGGTCTTGGCGGTAGCGCACGTAAGGTTCGCCAATCATCTTTATGCGTTTGGCTTGAGCGTCAGTGTAGCCGCCGACGTAGTCAATAACGGTTTCATCAAAGCTGTCGTAAAAGAGACCGTTAATAGTAAAATCTCTTCTTAAGACATCTTCCTCTGGCGTGCCCCAAATGTTGTCGCGGGTAATAAATTCGGGTGTTTCGGGATCACCAGCGCGGAATGTAGCCACTTCAATCACTTTGCGTCCAAAACGGATGTGGGCAAGCCTAAATCTGCGGCCAATTAAAATGCATTGGCGGCCAAAAAGTGCTTTGATCTCTTCAGGAATAGCCGAGGTGGAGATGTCGTAATCTTTGGGGGTATGGCCGAGTAGCAAATCACGTACGCTGCCACCGACAAGGTAGGCGACATGCCCTGCCGATCGCAATTTTTCAATAATGTAGAGAGCATGGCGGTCGATTTGATCGAGGGAAATGCCGTGTTCTTCTTTGGAAATGATTGTCGGTTGCACGTGTGTCATTGTAATTCTTTGCAGCTTGAAAAGTCAAGATATGCTAACCTTACACGATTATGAAAGACAAATTAAAATTTATTGGTGGTACTCTCATCATCGGTGGAACAGCTCTAGGAGCTGGCATGCTGGCCCTCCCGGTTGTCACGGCTGCGGCCGGTTTTATGCCCAGTTTGTTAATTTATATCTTATGCTGGGCATTCAGCGCCTGCACCGGGCTTCTTTTTGTAGAAATTTGTTTATGGATGCCCCAGGATGCCAACATTATCTCCATGGCCTCTCATCTACTTGGAAAGTGGGGTAAAGCAGCTTGCTGGCTTTTGTATATTTTTTTATTTTATTCCCTAACTGTGGCGTATGTTGCTGGAGGAGGGAATTTCACATCGGAGTTGCTCGGTACGCCCATCTGGCTCTCTTCGATTATCTTTACCCTGGTTTTTGGAACTTGCGTGGTGATGGGCACAAAAGCAGTAGATCGTATCAATTTTTTATTGATGATAGGTCTGGTGGTTTCGTTCATCGCCTTTATCGCCTTAGGCATAGGGAAGGTGAAGCCTGCTTTGGCAATGCGTTTCAATATGTGGCCAGCTTTTTTAGCTTTGCCAGTCATTTTTACATCTTTTAGCTACCAGGGAACGGTGCCGTCAATTGTCGCCTACTTTAATCGGGACGGCAATAAAGCAAGAAAGGCGATTCTTCTCGGCACGGCCATCCCATTTTTGGCCTACATTATTTGGGAATACCTTATTTTAGGGATTGTTCCACTTTCAGGAACCCATGGCCTTCTTATGACCAAGCAGCACCAGTTAACGGCAGTGGCTCCTCTTAAATATATTTTAGCAGACTCACCCATTTACGCTATTGGCCAATTTTTTTCTTTTTTTGCCCTGACCACTTCGTTTTTAGGAGTCACGCTTGGACTTATGGATTTTATGTCTGATGCTTTGCAAGTGGCCAAGGAAGGATCTAAAAAACTGTGGCTTGCCGCTCTTATTTTTGTTCCTCCAATTGTCATTACCTTGATCAATCCCAAGCTGTTTTTAACCGCGCTTGGCTACGCTGGTGGCGTAGGATGCGCTCTGCTTTTGGGATTGATGCCTGCACTCATGACGTGGATAGGGCGCTATAAATTGGACTATCCTACGATTCACAAACAGTTGCCAGGTGGTAAAAAATTACTGCTCGTGCTGATGGCTTTTGTCGTGTTTGAGGTCGGGATTGAGCTCATCAATGAACTTTTCTGACCAATAATAGTGATCCAAAAGCCCCGTTGTATCGCGTCCTGTCAGATAATAGGCGATAAAAAGCGCTTCAATGGAGGCTAAACCTCTTTCTGGATCGCTGCAATCGTCCTGCCTTCGGGGGTAGGCGGTTTTAAAATGCTTGGGCAGGCTGCGTTTGGCGATATTTTGTGGCACTGTTTTAGCCATTACCTCAGCATAGCGCCAAGTACTATCAAGTAAGAAAATTCCACAGTGGGCATCATTCATAGATAGCTCGGGGCCTTCCATCGATAGCATTACATAGTCACTTAAATCTGGTAGAGAGTCTCTAGGATAAGTCAAAAAGCACATATCCTTTCGGGTTTCCAAACCTCGAAGCGAGCATTTTTTTAAATTTTCACGTCTATGACGTAAAATAATCGTAGGCAATAAAGTAAGCATTTTCTATAAAAGGAGTTTACTATGTTTAGCATTATTTTAGCAGTTTTACTTGCCTCTGCCCCCGTCGATCTGAGTCACCGGATTCCGATTACGCAAGACTATGCTAAAGCAGAGCAGATCGCCAAAGTGTTTCATAAGCCCATGATTTTGCTTTTTACCGGTTCAGATTGGGATGTGGGGAGTCAGCAATTTACCAAAAATATTCTCTTTGCACCCACTTTTTACGAAGTGCTCAAAAAAGATTTTGTTTTTGCTCAGGTGGATTTTCCCGAAATTGAAACGCATGAAACTGCGCAGATCGTGCATAACAGTGAGTTAAAGAATAAGCATAATGTCGATAGCTTTCCTATGCTCATTGTGCTAGACGAAGACCAAAATGAAATTTCCCGCACGGGACTCTTTTCCAACGATCCCGAGCAGTTCGCTTCTCATCTTAAATCTCTGCTAGCAAGGTACCACTCTATTGTTCACCATCTTGCGCTGCCTTATCAGGACATTGATAAGCTGAAGTTGTACTACGCCGATGCAAGGGAGCTTGGAGCGGGACATTTAATGGATCGTATTCTGGAGCGGGGTTTACAATCTGAGATTGACCCTTACTTTTATTTAGAACGCTACAGCACATTGCTCACCGAAGGTAAGGCCAACGAAACAGAAGCTCTTTTGCTACGCAGCAACATTTTAAAGCTCGATCCAGAAAACAAGTTCGGGGCTCACTATCGCCTTTCAGTTCTTGATTTTCAATCGCAAGCAGAACACGAAGATTTGAAGCCGCAGGAAGTCATCAAGCCCCTTATTGACTACATCGCCAAATACGGCAAAGATGATACCGATCACCTGTGGCGCATCCATATGATGGTCTCCCAATATCTCTACAGCAAAGGTGAGGTTAAAGAGGCCCTAGAGCATGCCCGCAGCTCCTATCAGGAAGCGCCATCTTTCATGAAAAAAGACGCCTACCGCACTGTTGAATTCCTGAAAACCCAGATATGAATCGTCGCTTGATCTAAACGATTTTTTTGTAAGGGACGACCTTGACCAGGTCTTTGGGAATTTCAAAAAGAAATCGAGAAGGGATGGAAGCGGTTTCTTTGCCATAGCGCTTACGCTTCCTTGACATGCTTAAGGTTAGATGCTGCTTAGCCCTGGTAATGGCAACGTAAAAAAGGCGACGCTCTTCTTCTAGTTCATCAGAGCCTTCTCGTTTTTCGTGGGGGAGTACATGGTCTTCTATCCCGACTAAGAAGCACAAAGGAAATTCCAGCCCTTTAGCGCTGTGGAAGGTGAGCAGATTTACGCGATCTTCTGATTTTGGCGAGTGGCGGTCTTTAACCGGATTGCGGTTGAGTAGGCTGGTAGAAAGGAAGCTGCGTAAATTAGAGTAATCTTTGAGCGCAGCGATCACTTCTTGGACGTTTTGCCATTTGAACGCGCGCATTTTTTCCGATTTTACATCTTCTTCAATGGCCCGTTTGTAATCGATGAGATCTATGAGGTTTTGCATGGCTTTATCTAGTGGCATAGAATGGAAAAAGGATTTTGCTTCTTCTATGACGTGCACAAAATTTTGGACAGCTGTCTTTGACCGGGGGGATAACTCGATAGGAAGCTTTTTTAAAACATCCCATAGAGGGAGTTTTTGGGTGCGATTATGCCGCGTAATATTATCTAACGTTCCAGAGGCGATTCCACGTCTGGGTGTGTTGATAATGCGTAAAATCGCTTCAGCATCTCGGTTATTTTCAATTATGCGTAGATAAGCCATTAAATCTTTGATTTCACTGCGCTCATAAAGCCCGGTGCCGCCAAAGACTTGGTAGGGAATACCACGCACCCATTTGTCATCTTTTTTCCACGGGGCCTCAATCAAAGCTAGCTCAAATTCGCGTGCTAACAGATTGGTGCGGTACAAGATGGCCATATCATTCCAATCGTAGCCCTTGTTTTTGTAATACACCAGACGCTCAGCAATCGACCTGGCTTCATCTTTTTCGGAAGGGGCGTGGAAAATTTCTAGCGGCTCTCCAATGCTTCCTGCACTGAACACTTCCTTATCGTGTCTTTTTTGGTTGTGTTTGATCACCGTCGAGGCTGCTTTAAGAATATTTTGGGTCGAGCGGTAATTTTGTTCTAGCTTGATGATATGGTCAGCTTTGAAATTCAGAATGTGCTTAACCTCGGCCCCGCGCCAGCTATAAATTGACTGGTCGTCATCGCCAACGACACAGAGATTACCATTGGGACCGGTTAGAAGCTCAGCTAATTGGAACTGGATGTCGTTAGTATCCTGATACTCATCGATCATGATATATTTGTAGCGCTCACGGTATTTTGCTAAGACTTCCGGGTGATTTTGAAATAGTTCGACCGTGAGAATAATCAAGTTGTCAAAATCAACAGCGTTATAAGCTCGCAGGGATACAGCTAAATCTTCGTAAATGGCTTTGGTAAGAGGATCGTCTGCAGGCAAATCCTTTGCTTTTAGACCTCTTGAGCGCACGTAAGTAATGGCCTCGATGACCGGTTCAAGAGATGGTAGCTCATCGCCTTCGTAGTGGAGCCTTGCAAGCTGTTGGATAACGCGTCTTACATCCCGCTCATCATAGAGACTAAAGCTTGTGGTGTAGCCCAGTTTATCTATGTCACTCCTGAGCACCTGCATGCAAAAGGCGTGGAATGTACAAAGGGTGATGTCTTTAAGGGCATCTCGACTGGCAAGCTTGCGCGCGCGCTGTTTCATCTCTTCAGCAGCCTTATTGGTAAAAGTCAGGCCGAGGATGTTTTTGGCTGGCACGCCACAGTCATTAATGAGATGGGCGATGCGATAGGTGATCACGCGGGTTTTGCCAGAGCCTGCTCCAGCTAAAACTAAAACGCGTCCTTTGACAGTTTTAACGGCTTGCTGTTGAGGTGGATTGAGATCGCGCCAAGTCATCGGAAAGAGCCTTTAAGTCTGTAAGAAGGTCTTGTGTTTTGAGAGGACGGCAGGGGCCGCGGGGGGCGATGTTACATGCAAAGGACGGAATATTCACCTTAGAGTATGCCGCTCTTGCTAGACGTTTGAAGCGGTTGCGTTTGACAGCATTGCCATACTTCTTGGTAACTGTAATACCAAAGCACGTGTCCTCATATGGAATATAAGAAATAAAGACGTTTTTACCAACGAAGCGCACTCCGTATCTATAAATTCTTTTATACAGATTACGCTGCAAGAACTTTACGGCCTTTTCTACGGCGTCTGGCAAGGACTTTACGCCCGTTTGCAGTTTTCATGCGGCCTCTGAAGCCATGAGTCTTTTTGCGCTTACGCTTGCAGGGCTGAAATGTACGTTTCATCTGTAGATACCTTGTTTTGCAATTATTGAACCGATCATAGCTTAAATCTGGCTTTTTATGCAATGGGATTGCGCGAAATCAGGAAATGGGGTATGATGGACATTTAAAATAAACTTTAGGATCACCGATGAAAATGAAATCATCTATCAAAGCTGACCCCTCCAAGGGAGATAAGGTGGTACGCCGCCGTGGAAGGCTCTATATTATCAACAAAAAAGACCCCAATCGGAAGCAGCGCCAGAAAGGGCCTGCTCTGAAAAAATAGGAACTCTATGGCAAGATTAAGCGCATTTGCAAAAGAAAAACGCCGTCGCAAAATGGTAAAAAATGCTTGGGATAAACGCCAAGCTCTCAAAAAAATTGTTATGGATTTAGAGGCGACTCCAGAAGAAAAAGACGCAGCTCAAGCTAAACTCAACAAAATGCCTCGTAATTCGTCTCCAGTTAGACTGCGCAACCGCTGCCGTTTAACCGGCCGTCCACGCGGATATTTGCGTAAATTTGATATGTCACGTATTTGCTTCAGAGAGCTGGCTAATGCGGGATACTTACCAGGCGTCTTCAAAGCCAGCTGGTAAAAATTGGGCGAGAGGTTAGCCTGCTTTTGTAGGGGTTTATCTTTTGGCGTATTTTGAATCCTTGCTCGGGGTCCTGCCCAAGTGGGCATGTCCCCCTCACTACGGAATTCAAACTACATCCAAAATCTGAAACCCCTTACGGTGTTTCCGTTCTTAAAAACCTCAAATTCTTCTTCAGATTAATATCTAAAACATTTAAAGTTGCCTCCAAACTCATCTAAAGGAGGTTAAATGTCTCAGGTTTGCTTCACACTCAGAAATTCGGAAACTGGCTATTGTTTGGGAGCTGGACAGCGCCTAGGTGACGACCTTTTTTGGGGCCGATGGCAAATTAAACCCTTTCAGGTTCATACGTACTCAAATACAAATGAGCAGAAATGTACTGAAGTTGCTGTTAACATTGTCGGCATGGGAGGAGAAGTTCTTGGCACGCTCGGTAGGCAGAAGGTCAATTTAAGGGGCACTTCTGATTGGACTATTAGGCCCACTAAAGAACAGGGTAAATTTTTTCTATTACATTATAGCCGATCTCACTCTCTCTTTATGCCTGAAAAGAAGCCACTTGCAATGACGGCTCAAATTGGAGTGGGTGAATATACTGATATTGCTTTGGAGGAGCTTGATTGCAATCAAGAAAATTCCCTCCAAAAATGGTACATCAAAAAAAATGGTGATAATGGATATGTGATTATTAATTGTAGTCTGCCTGTTGAAATTGCACCTCAGGGGCAGACTAAGACTCTGCACCATACGGTTTGGATCCAAGGAGAGGGAGACGAGTATAAACATTATTCTCGATCGGCGGTCTGCAAACCTCCTCAATTAGAACGGGTGACGTATGATGTTGAAAAGAAGATGGTAGTAGAAGTTCCCGGCACTTGTTTGCAACTATTTCGTGAAGAGAAAGATTTAGATGCAATAACTTGGGAGAAAATGCCGATTGGTCCTGTTCAGGACTTTCCAATCCAATCGCTGCTACGTCTATCCGATAAGAGATGTTCCGCAAAGATTCTCGAATTTGTGCTTTCATCCGCTGAGTCTCAGGAGATTACCTCGAGATTGGAAGAGGAAAATAGGCTTCTGCAAGCAGATTTTCAAAGGATACAGAAAGAAAACACGCGGTTACTTGCGACTATAAAACAACAAGAGGAAGCACACAAAGACGCATTTAAGCGTTTAAAACAAAAAATGAGGAAGGAGTCTGTCCCTGAGTAAGTCCGTCCAATATTCTGAAAGATTTTGTGTTTTTATCACGGCCGGCTAACCTTCCGGCTGGAAAACTCAAGGAATCAACTTGGGATCGCCTGGCTGACTACCTAAAAAAGCCTCGGCTTGAGGTCACATTTGAAAATGTTCTCAAACCTACTAAAGAACGTCCTTGGATGGAAAAGCTGAAAAAGGTAAAGTTAGATGTTCGGAAATCGACCACCCGAAAGTCAGAATAAAAATCGATCCGGTTGATCTAAAAGATGCGCATGGCGGGTAAATAAATGCGCCAAAACAAGCCGATGTGGCGGAATGGTAGACGCGGCAGATTCAAAATCTACTCTGGGCAACTAGGCGCTGGTTGGAGTCCAGTCATCAGTAATCTTAACGCATGTGAGACATCAAGAATATGCTCAAGCTCAAAGTGACTTATTTTCTTAACGACAAAGGGGCAGATTATTTCCAGTCTTGGTTTGATGAAGTCCTGAATGAGACTAAGAAGCAAAAAGGATTTTTAGATATGGAGCTGAAAGATAGTCGGCAATTGAGCAGCCCTACTGTATATTTAACTTTCGAAAGTCAAGAGCTGCTGGATAGGTGGTCATCACAGAGTATCCATGATGAATTGGCATCTAAGATTGAGCCCTATTTTCTCCAAGACCGAAAAGTTGAAATACAGTCATCTTGAAACAACTAACTTATACCTTCCTCTTTATAGGGTGGGACGTCATTCAAAATGTGGTCCTAATTGTGTGTCCTAAGAATTGGTTTGGTGAAGTGAGGAGTTAGATTGCAGATGTAGTTTTGACTCGCAGGGTGAGATTAAAAAGCGAGGTTATTGCGGGGAACAGGTCCACTCAGGCAGGATCAAAAATGTGCCGCAAGATGATCCCAATTTATTTTTATAGGTTGCTGAAGATAGGAAGGTCTTTGAGCTTGGCCCAGTCGTTCATATTTTCATTCCAAAGATAGGTCTCTTCAGAGATCTTGTCCTCGGTGAATAATTTCTTTAAGGCGGCGGTTGTCATGGGGCCATTGCGGGAAGCCCCAATAAGGTAGTACCAGTAGATAAGAGGCTCAGGTTCAGTAGATAAGGCGGGTTTAGGCGGGGCTGGGGCTGTTTTTTTGCGAGAGAAGAACAGAAAACCCATTCCTATAGCGCCAAAGAGAGAACCGATAAGAAACCACAGGTAGGCGTTGCGTTTTTGGCGACCAGCTAGAAAGGACGAGAGTAGGCCCCAAAAAAGTGAGCTGATTAACATAGCTTTGATCATGCCTTCATGATATCATTGACTGTAGTATAGTAGCAAGAAAGAGGGAGAATTTGTGTATGCATGATCAATTTGAAAGAATGGATGCCAAGGAGTTGGATTTTCCAGATACAGTGTTTGTCCACGATGTGGAGAGTCGAGTTTTTCAAGCCATTACGGTGCAGGCGTTAGCCGAGATTGAAGGCATCGGCCTTATTGAGGGTAATTTGTTTGATAATTTGCTAGGTCGTGAAGGGCATGAGCGGATTAAGGGCATTCATGTTGAGCAAGATCAGAAAAATCATTCTTTAAGCGTTAAGCTAGAAATTAATGTTGCTTATGGGGTGCATTTACCGCTAAAAGCCCAAGAAATTCAAGCTATGGTAACGGCAAGAATTAGTGAGCTTACCGGTTTGCATGTGGCAACGGTGCACGTTGTGTTCAAGGATCTCATTCGGTCTATGCCGGTAGAAGAGGCCGCACAGCCAAGTGAAGAACCTGAGCTTGTCACCGATGAGCTCTAAACAGTGTTTTTGGCTCTCAACGCTTTTTCTGTTTGCAACAACTTTACTGATCGTTATCGGTAGTTGTGTTGCATTAACGCATTTTTTTCCACATGTCAGGTTCGCAGTAGCAGAGCACTTCAATGAAGGGCGGCTAAGTGTTTTGCTGGGTGGTTTTTCAGTGTTAGTGACAGGTCTCATTTTTTTTGCGGCTTTTTTGTGGCTTTCGCGTGAAAAATTTATCCAAATCAAACTTGCTGGTGGAGTGGTGGGACTTGGAAAAAGTCTGATTGAAAAAACTGTAGGCGATTTTTGGCTGGAGCATTTTGGTGCGGTACCTGTGGTGGCTATCGACCACGAACACCAGATTGAAGTGTTTTACCAGGCTATGGAAGATGCACAATTGGCTATGGTGCAAAAAGAGCTACCACTGCACCTACTCCATAAGCTGGGTGCCCAGCCCTCCGTTGTCCTCAATTTGGCAGGTGAATTGGTTTCATCAACCTAGCGCTGGCTTTCGCAAGAAAAAATTGCAGTATTTCCCCCAGACACGCTAGTATGGATTCTTATGAAACGTCTTATCTTATGGGTACTCCTCCTGCCACTTTTTGTCTCTGCGTATGCGGGCAATACTGTGATTCCTGGACGTGTATCTATAAAGCATTTTGAATCTGATGGAGTGGGCTTTAACGGTGGTTATACCAGCGCCCAGGCCATGATGGCCGTGCCATTTAATTACCAAAATATTCCGTTTATTGATTTGCGCTACCATGTGTTTGACCGTGGTAGATCAGCTTTAAATGCTGGCTTGGGTTATCGATTTAATGCAGATGGGGTTTTGCTGGGGTTGAATGCCTACTACGACGCTAGGTGGACAACAGGACAAACGTTTAGTCAGTTTGGTGGCGGGCTGGAGATGCTTTCCCGTTTTTTGGATTTTCGCGCTAATGGGTATTTTCCGGTAAAGCTTGCCAAGCAAGTCGTTGATGCCAAGTTTGCAGGTTTTGCCGGGCATGGTCTGGGGATTAAGGTTAAAGAGCGCTACGCGCTTACCGGTGGTAATGCCGAGCTCGGTGCGTATATTGGACGTATAGGCCAGATCAAAATGTATTTGGCTGGTGGCGGCTATTATTTTAAACGGCAAGTATGCAATACAAAGCTTGGTGCCACAGGGCGTTTGCGCTTTAGCTGGCTGGATAACATTTGGGCGCAGTTTTCAGTCCAACATGACCACTTGTTTCAAACCAACTACCAAGGTACAGTTGCATTCAATTACCCTTTTTGGCCCAAGCCTCGCACCAATCACTGGAATTACTTTCCCAATTTTGAAGCTCTCATGATTCAACCCGTAGAGCGTAATGAAATTATTGCTCTTTGTGATGTTTCAAGCGTGGTGCAGGCTACAGATAAAAATGGGGCGCCCATTTTTATCTGGTTTGTTGATAATACCTCATCTAGTGACGGGACGTTTGAGAGCCCGTTTCCCACGCTAGTTCAAGCTCAAAATGCTTCAAGTCCTGGACAGTATATCTACGTTTATCCCGGTGATGGAACGACGACGGGAATGGACGCTGGCATCACGCTGCAATCCAAACAGTTTTTCTATGGAGCGGGTGTGGAGCAGCTTTTTATTACGAGTTACGGCGTGGTTAAAGTGCCCGCGCAGGCTGGCGCAAACCCCAATATAACTAATACCGCAGGTACAGGCATCACCCTTGCTAGCGGTAATGTGGTGAGGGGATTTAATATTTTAAGCCCAACCAATATCGGCATTAATGGAAGTAATGTTGGCACTTCATTGATTGATAAGACCAGTATCACTGGCGCTGGTAGTGATGGCATAAGAGTGGCCGCATCAGGAAGCAATACCGTCAATATTAGCGTAATCGATTGCACGGCGGCATCATCAGGCGGAAACGGAATTAACCTCTTACCAAGCAACTCCTCTAGCATGACGGCTACCGTACAAGGCAGTTCGGTGAATTCAAATACGTCTAACGGATTGCTCATGATGGCAATGAATACATCGAGTGCTACTATCACCGTGAATAGTAGCAATACATTTAATAACAATGGTGCAGATGGCGTAAGCATCTCTGCATCTAATCAAACGCTTGCAGCAACAGTAAGTAGTAACACGATGACTGGCAATGTTGGCTCAGGTGTGGATATTGGAGCTGGAAGTGGTGTTCTAGGCACGGTGACCGTGGCTAGCAATACGATTAAAATGCCAGCGATAGCAGGCATTAACTTTACGTCTGCTGGTACAGCGCGCATTAGTGCTTCCATTACAGGCAACACTATTACCAACCCACTGAAAAGTGGAGTGACGCTATCAGCGTCTGGGACATCAGGTCCTACTGTGACCCTCTCCAATAACACGATCACTGCAGTTGCAGGTGTAGCTACTACAGAAGGTGGTATTACGATCACCTCGTCTAGTACGTCTCCAGGTATCACCGCAACCCTAAATAACAATACGATTAATGGGACGAATAATTCGGGTATCATTCTCAGCGCCAATGGAGGTGTCATGAATGTAACCGGTCAGGGGAATTCGATTACTGCTCCAGTCAATTACGGTATTGAAATTACGGGTACGACCAGTGCTGGAACTATCACTGCGGCATTTAGCGCCACCGCTATTAATATGCCAACACTTGTCCCAGGTGTCGACGGTATTTATATAGATGGAGCTGTCGCTGGTGGTCGTACGTATAATCTAACTTTCAGTAGCAACACGATTACCGGTCCAGGTACGGGTACAGGTAATGGAATTAGTGTGTATGGGTACGGTGGTAACATCATTAACCTCACCCTTTCCAACGGCAATACAATTTCAGGATATACGGGTGGTGCAGGGATTACTGCGACTTCAGCTGGCTCAAATCCTACATTTAATCTAACGATTGAGAATACTACATTCAGCGGAAATAATGTAGGTATTGACATCCGTCCATTTTCAACTTCGATTTCGACGTTAACGCTTAGTTCCAATACCATTTCTAGCGGATCGGCAAATGATGTGGTGCTAGACTTTGGCGACAACGCAGTCAATCAAGCCACCATGACGGGTAATACCATTAATAATACTGCCCAAATCACCACTCAAGGGTCAGCTCAGCTCTGTTTAGATATGAGCGGCAACACCGCCACCACCTATACGTTGACCAATAGCGGTGGTACGTTCACTGTTGTTTCTGCAAATGCTCCCAGCATTACCGATATGCAAAATAGTAATGTGGGAACCTTTACTCCTCTCACACCTGCCAATGTGACCGGAGTCACGTCTTGCTCACCATAAAGCTAAAGTAATACTATTTGTCTGCGACAAGTTTTTTGCCAAAGTTATAAACTATTTTCTACAAAGGGTATAATCTGAGAGTTTCAATGTCTTTTTTGGTAATGCCCGGGATTTGAATGAGCTCTTCATCAGTGGCAGCTTTGATTTTGGCGGTGCTGCCAAAGTGCTGCAGGAGTCGCTTTTTCTTTATAGGACCAATACCGGGGAGCGAATCTAGCGCACTTTTGATGGTGCGCTGCGATCGTTTTTTTCGGTGGTAGCCAATGGCTAGTCGGTGCGCTTCATCGCGAATATGCTGCAGAAAAAAGAGCGCAGGAGAGTGTTTGGGAAGAACGAGTGCTTCTTTTTTATGGGGCATAAAGATCCGCTCATGTGTGAGGCTCTTAGTATGGAGAGCTTTGTCTTTGACAATGGAGATGACATCACAGGAGGCGATTTCGAGTGTGGTAAGAACGGTAAGTGCAACGTTTAGCTGGCCTTTGCCTCCATCGATAATAATAAGGTCAGGCATGTCGTCTTCTTCTTTGGCCCTAGTCAGCCGCCTGGTAAGGGCTTCTTTTAGCGCGCCATAATCGTCACCAGGTGCGGTATGGATTTTGAAAAAGCGGGTGCGCTTTTTGTCGTAGGCTCCATCGGTAAAAGCGGCAAGTGCCGCTACAGTGTCAGAGCCGGAGATGGATGAGGTATCAAAACATTCAATGCGCACCGGCGCATGATCCAATGAAAGCGCTTCTTGTAAATCCATTAGCCGTTTTTCTTTGAGCTCTTGCTCTTCTTTTTCACGATGGAAAAAGGCTTTGGCGTTTTGCATAGCCATATCGATAAGGGCTTTTTTTTTGCCCTGTTTAGGAAAGAGAACGGAGGTTTTGGCTTTGTGCCAATCGGTCAGGATGTCACTGAGGGCTGAGTTGACTTTACAGGGGAGTAGGACTTCTTCAGGAATGTCGGGCGCTGTGCGGTAGTGTTGTAGTATAAAGCTTTCCCAAATTTCCTCATCGTCGGAGATGATATGGTCAAAGTTGTAGTGCTCTGAGCCCACCAGGCGCCCTTCACGAAAGATGAGCTGCACTAGAATGACATCGTTTCCTTCGCGGTAGAGATTCCAGGCATCTGAATCGGGGGCAGAGTACTGTACAATACTTTTGTGCGTTTCTAAAACCCGCTCAATCATCTGCATTTTTTTATGCAGCGCGCCAGCTTTTTCGTATTCGGTGTTGTCGGAGGCTTTTTCCATTTCCTGTTTTAAGTCTTTGAGGAGTTGTTTGTCATGTCCCCGCAGAAATTGAATGACCCTAGTGACGTGCATGTCGTATTCATCTTTGGTGCATTTGCGGACGCAAGGAGCGCAGCACCGTTTGATTCCGTAGAGCAAGCAAGGGCGTGTGCGGCTTTTGAGTTCGTTATCGCTGCATTGACGCAAAGGGAACACTTTGGAGAGTACTTCATAGGTTTGCCTGGCAGCGTAGGTGCTGGTGTAGGGGCCAAAGTAGAGGCCGTCTTTTTTGGGCTTTCCGGTATAGCGCACGAGTTTAACCATCGGCCATTGGTGCTTGTGATTGATCATGAGGCTGATGTAGGTTTTGTCGTCTTTTAAGAGAATGTTGTATTTGGGTTTGTGCCGTTTGATCAGGGTGTTTTCTAAAAGGAGTGCTTCTTTTTCGTTGGGGACAACGAGGGTGTCAATGGATGCTATCTGGGAAACGAGTATGGGGACCATCTCCCGCTCATCACGTCCCGGTAAGAAGTATTGCTTAACTCGAGCTTGTAAGTTTTTGGCTTTGCCCACATAGAGCACCTTGTGCTTGCTATCTTTCATGATGTACACGCCGGGCGCTTTCGGGAATTTATCTAATTGCTTGGTTTCAAACATGCTTTTTGCCAATCAGCGAGTTTTTGAAGCGCCTCAAGCGGCGTAAGATGATGAATGTCGAGAGTTTTAAGCTCTTCTAGAATGGGATTGGGTTTAGGTGTGTGAAAGAGGGATAGTTGCTCGGCATTGCTAGGCGGTTTAACGGGCCCTTTTTCCAGACGTTTGAGCATCTGCCGAGCTTTTTCAATTGCCATAGCTGGGAGGCCAGCAAGCCTTGCTACGTGAATGCCGTAGCTTTTATCGGTGTCGCCACGCTGAATTTTGCGCAAGAAAGTGATGCGGTCTTCAGCTTCGTGCACCGCCACGTTGTAGTTGATAGCTCCAGGGATTTTATTTTCCATGTCAGTAAGCTCAAAATAGTGCGTAGCAAAGAGTGTTTTAGCGCGCTTTGAGGGAGTGGTAAGGAGGTATTCGGCAACTGCCCAGGCAATGGCCACACCGTCATAGGTGCTGGTGCCGCGTCCGATTTCATCGAGAATGATCAGAGAGCGGCTAGTGGCATTGTGAAGGATGTTGGAGGTTTCGGTCATCTCTACCATGAAGGTAGATTGTCCTCGAGCCAGATCGTCCGAGGCTCCAATGCGGGAAAAAACTTTGTCCGTAATTCCGATGTGGGCTTTGTCTGCCGGCACCGATGCACCAATTTGCGCCATGATGGTGATCAGTGCCACCTGCCTTATATAGGTGGACTTGCCAGCCATGTTGGGTCCGGTGATGATGAAAAGGCGGTTTTTGGTGTCGAGGTAGGTGTCGTTGGATATGAAGGTGTGAGCAGCAAGCGCCTCTTCAATGATGGGATGGCGTCCACCTTCAATGTGTAAAATGTCAGAGCTATCGACAATAGGCCTTGTATAGCCCCTCTTTTTAGAGAGGACAGCAAGGGCGTAGAGACAGTCAAAGCGGGCGATATTTTGTGCTGTTTTTAAGATGTCAGACCGTTTTTCAAGCACGCGTGTTTTAATTTCTTCGTAGAGTTTAGCCTCTAGATTTAAGATTTTTTCATCCGCGGTTAGGATTTTTTCTTCGTATTCTTTGAGCTCAGGAGAGATGAAGCGTTCGGTGTTGATGAGGGTTTGGCGCTTGTGGAAAGTTTCGGGCATTTTGTCTGCCTGGCCGCGGCTCACTTCGATGGAGTAGCCAAAGGCTTTATTGAAGGCGACTTTGAGATTTTTGATGCCCAGGTCTTCACGTAAACGCATTTGGTATTGGGCGAGCCAATTTTGGGAGTTGGCTTTAATTTCGCGTAGCTCATCCAGGTCCCGATTGTATCCATTTTTTATGGTGCCACCATCAGAGATACGCAATGGAGGATGCTCGGCAATAGCTGTTGCTATCAGCTCTTGCATAGACCGATGGTTCCCCAGTTTGATTTTGCCGAAGTGCTCAGCTTGCATTTGATCTAAAAGCGCTTGGATTTGGGGAAGCGCGTCTAGGGATTGGCATAAAGCTTGCAAGTCGCGCGGTGTGCCATAGCCAGAGCTGATGCGGGTCATGAGGCGCTCTAAATCGCGGATGGTTTTGAGTGTTTGACCGATGCTGAGATGGTTAGATAACTCTTCAGAGGCGAGTTGGCGGGCTTTGATCTGATCGGGATTAAGCAGCGGATGGATAACCCAGCTGCGCATGAGCCTTGCGCCCATAGCCGTGCAGGTTTGGTCGAGATGGTGTAAAAGGGTGTGCTTTTGATGACTGTGGTAGAGAGGTTGAATGAGCTCAAGTCCTCGCTGGGTGGCTTTATCGATGGCCATAAAATCGGTAAGAAAATTGGGCCTGATGGCTTGGATGTGCTCAATTGAAAGAGACCGATAGTCAGCCATATGGCTCAAAAGCGCTCCGGCAGCATTGATGGCTGCACACATTCCTTTTAGACCAAAACCATCAAGGGTTTGAGTGTGAAAGTGACGCGTTAAAAAATCATAGGCAGTTTGGTGGTCGAAGATATAGTCTTCTTGCAGAATCACACGCGTGCTAAAGTGCTGGTGCAGCTCATCGGCAAGGTCTTGTTTGTCCCGAATGGTTTTGGCTGAGGTTAAGAGCTCTTTGGGCTCACGTCTAAAGAGTTCATCAGAGAGCTGCTCGATGTTTTCAAATTCAGCGGTGATAAATTCGCCCGTGGTGTGGTCTAGCAGCGCTAGCCCGAGCGTGGCGTTGACTTGGGTTAGGCAAGCGAAAAAATTGGGAGCCTTATCGGAGATGAGGTTTTGGCTAAGGGTGGTAGCAGGGGAGATGGTGCGCACGATTTCACGTTTGACAAGGCCTTTGGAAGCTTTTGGATCACCGGTTTGTTCAGCAATGGCAACGAGATAGCCCTTGGATACGAGTTTTTCGATGTAGCTTTCTGCTGCATGAAAAGGAACGCCACTCATGGGAATGCCCTGGCGCTGAGTTAAGGTGACGTCTAATTCCTTTGATAGAGTTTTGGCATCGTCATGAAAAGCTTCATAAAAATCACCCAGCCGAAATAATAATACAGCATCAGGTTGGCTTTTTTTGCAGTCCTGCCACTGAGCCATCATAGGAGTTGTCATACTTATTTCTTTTTGAAGAGGTTTTTCCAGCGAGGAGTTTCCTCTAAGGGTTCTTCTTCGGTTTTACCAAGAAACGTTAAGAGCTCTTTAGTCTCGTCAATACCTCGGGCGATTTGAGTGATCACTCCTTCACACCACCGGCGCGTTTCTTCGATGTCATCTTGTAAATTCTCCAGTTTATCGAGGATTTGCTCGGGAGTTTTGTCCATGTTCTCCATTTTGAAGATGCGGCCAGATGTTTTTTGTAGTTTGTAGTTTTCTAGCATGAGGCGCAATTCAGAGATATCAATAAGAAGAGGTAGAAAAGTTTTTTTAAATTGCTCGCGTAAGTTCGATTGTGTGGCACCCGCAATAATTTTTTTAGTGGCTTTTGTGGTTTGATTTTTTAATGAGTGGCTGGCTAGGGCTTTTAATTTGGTTACGTCATCCATACATTAAGTTATAGCGGACTTTGCATTTCTTCGCTATATTTAGGCTATGCCCCTATTTTCAAAAACGAGTCTAGAAACGCTAAGAGAACGGATCGATCTGATTGAGGTGCTAAGCTCCCATCTGGATTTAAAGCGCTCAGGAGGGTCCTACAAAGCGTGTTGCCCCTTCCACGATGAGAAGTCGCCTTCATTTATTGTAAAGCGCGGCGATAGCCATTACCACTGTTTCGGATGTGGCGCTCATGGAGATGCGATTGCATTTTTGATGAATCACCTGAAAATGAGCTTTTCCGATTCTGTCGAACAGCTAGCTGAGCGTTTTGGAGTGCGGATTGAAAAGATCGATGAAAAAGATGCACCTCAAGGTCCCAATAAAAAACTTCTGCGGGCTGCCAATGAAGAAGCTACTCATTTTTTTTCTTCTTTTTTACTTCACACAGAAGAGGGACACCGCGCTCTTAATTATTTATATGAACGGGGTTTGGATTTGGACTTTGTGCGTTCGTTTAGGATTGGCTATGCACCTAGGGACACTAAGGTGTTTTTGGAAGCAATGCTAAAAAAAGGGCACTCCATGGATGTGCTTGCAGAAGTTGCTTTGATGGCTCAAAATCGGATGCCATTTTTTCGAGAGCGGATTATGTTTCCCATTTTGGATGCTGGCGGACAGGTGGTCGGCTTTTCCGGTCGCAAAATCCAAGACAGTAGCTTTGGACCAAAGTATATCAATACATCGGATACGCCTCTTTTCAAAAAATCGAAGGTCCTTTTTGGACTGCATGAATCGAGAAAACGGATCGCTAAAGAAAAAAAAGTGATCATTTGCGAGGGGCAAATCGATGCCTTGCGCTTGATTCAAGAAGGCTTTAATTTTACGGTTGCAGGTCAGGGGACTGCCTTTGGGCAGGAGCAAGCCAATGAACTGATGCATTTGGGTGTTACCCACATTTATTTAGCTTTAGATGGCGATAGAGCTGGACAGGAAGCTGCGGTGAAAATCGGGCATTTTTTTCAAAAGGAGGGGGTTGATGTGTCCGTTGCACTTCTCCCAGAAGGGTCTGATCCCGATACGCTTCTTCGCACCGAAGGTCCGCCATCCTTTGCTAAGCTTTTGGAAGAAGCAGATGATTATTTGACGTTTTTAGTGCGTTTTTATAGCCAGGGACAAGATTTGTCTCGGCCAGCGGTCAAAACCGAGCTGGTTCAAATCATCAGTCGTCGCATAAGGGAGTGGAACCACCCGCTTATGATCCATGAGAGCTTGCGTAAGCTTGCCAAACTGACACATGTGCCCGAATCGACCATCGGAGTGGACCAGGTCACCCCAGTGGATGTCATCATCAAAAAAACCGGCACCCTTAGTGGTGAGTCGATTGATCCAGAGCGGGTCTTGGAGATGGATCTTTTGCGTTGGATGTTGCTTGTAGGGCAAAATATGCCCGAGCTTGTTGAGCTTATCTGCTATAACCTTAAGCGCGATCACTTTCAAAGCCCTATTTGTCGCTCGCTTTTTGTTCATATCTTAGAGCAATTTGAAAAAGGAAAGTCATGTGATCTACTCTCCCTTACCATCAGTATCGACAGCGCTGAAGAGCAGCTATTTCTATCCGAGGTTCTGCAGAAAAAAATCAACCTGGCTAAGGCCCGGACCGATGTTGAGATAACAATCAAAAAATTACTTGAAAGACACTGGCTTCTCAAACGTGAGGAAATTAAAGGAAAGATTCATAGTGGGACCTGCAATGATGAGGAGGTCCTAGAGCTAGCCAAACAATTTGATGAACTTAAAAGGCACCCGCCCAAGGTGATACACCCGGAATCACTGACAATTATCAAAAAAGATTAGAACAAATCACATTTTTGGTATAGAATGTTAAGGATAGAGATTACTGATCAGTGCGTGGCATTGTCTTTAATTTCGTAAGTCCTCTTGAACCATAGGAAAAAGAAATGACACAAAAGAAAAAACTTTACGTTGGAAACTTAAATTACGGAACTACAGAAGACGATCTGCGCGAGCATTTCGCTGATGCCGGTGAAGTTGTCAGCGTTAAAATACCTCAAGATTCAGCATCTGGAAGATCAAGAGGATTTGGCTTTGTAGAAATGGAAACGGCTGAAGGCGCAGCAGCAGCTATCGAGCAATTCGATAACTCTGAGCTTTCTGGTCGTAAAATCTTCGTTAGCGAAGCACGCGAGAAAGCTGGCCCAAGACGCTAGTTGATGCATTCCATCTTTTATGATGCAACGTGTCCCTTTTGCCAAAAGTGGAAGGGACGCATCAAAAAGTGGGATAAGAGACATATATTTCAATTCACTCCCCAAAAAACTGACTGCTCTTCCATGATTCTTATTGAATCAAACGGAAAAGAATGGCTTCGAGCTAAAGCCGTTTTTAGGATCATGTGGCTTTTAAAATGGTACGTACCGGGATGTTTCTATCTTCTACCTTCCTTTCTCATTGACCCTGTTTATAATATTATTGCCGCTCACCGTCATAAACTCTAACCTTTTAGCGGAAAATATGGTTGAGATCTTCTCTTATTGGACTCCAGTCCCTTGAAAGGGTTTTTAGGAGTGTTGGTGATAAAACATCAGTGAGCGAATCGATTTAAATACGCTTTGCACTTTAGTTAACCTGAGTTGTGGGTTTATATCATTCATCTTCAGGCATCTTAGGCGCCATCTTGCACCCTTTTTGTGCTCATCTATAGCTTTTTGGCTATGGAATCGCAAAAAATGTCACAATCTGTCACCTAATCTACTCTGAATCTAAACAATCAAAACCCATAACTCAGGTTAGTTAATAACTTAAGGTGACACCAAAGTGGATCATGCTGCTGCCACCACCAAAAATATCAGCATTGTGCAGCTTGATACCCCAATCGAGACGAGTACTGAGCCAGGGATCGATCACGTAACGTACCCCCGGCCCGATGCCAAGTAGGTATTCTGATTTGGGTAAGGGATCTACTGCAATCTTGTTGTTGCCATATCCGTAGTCTAGGAATGCTAGAAATTGGATAGCATCAGAGTAACGCTTATTTTTTTTGTTAAATAATAGAGGGTAAGGTGCTGTGCGCAGCTCCATACGACCTAGGAACGCGTTGTCCGCATTGTAGGCGTGCTCTTCATATCCACGTACGGTGTCCCAACCGCCTAGATCGTATTGATCTGTCGGTAAAAGTGGTGCACTAGACAGCTGCCCAGCAATCGTTAGCGAAAAGGAAAAATTTTGGGGTAGCTTTTGCACGTACACAAAATCACCACGTGCATAGATCCAGTTGTTTTTGGCTCCAGGACGTAATGACATAAAGTTTTCGTCGGTTTGATCGCTAAAGATACGACCGGGAGACCAATAACCGGTGGCATCGAAATCAAAACGATAGGTGTTGCGTTCATAAGCACCTTGGTAGCCGAATACAAGTTGAGTGATGTTAACAAACTGTCCAAAAACAGGGCGGGCATCGACAAACTCAACAGTGTTATTTAAGCGTTTCCAATCAAAGCCAAAAAATCCCTCTTGCTCTAGATAACGGGAGAGTAAAAAAGGAATGTTGTAGCGGGTTGAAAACTGCGAGTTAAATCCGCTACTGCGCATCGATGGAGTTGGCAGGTCGCTGTGCACCATGGAATACCCGCCGTAAAGATTTAGCACATGACCCCAAGATAATGGAGCTAGGTATTGTCCAGTGTATGATTTAAATTTATTAAAATCGTAAGAGCTGGTGAATTGAAATGAAAATACGTGTGCTAGATTAAAAACGTTGGCGTAGTTAAACCCTGTATACAGACGCTCCCTTCCAGTTGTTTCCACGCCTGTGTTATCGGCGCCAGCGTAGATGCGAAAGGGGCCTTTTTCATTTAAGTTGATGGTGACATCGGTTGTGCCCGGAACAGTTCCAGGAGCGTACAAGATATCGGCTTGGCGGAAAGGGTTTTGGTTGAAGAAGTTTAAGTCCCCATAGACTTCAAGCTCTTGAATGGGTTGATTGGGTTGCAAGCTTAGGTAATCGTATAGGGCTTTTGTATTGGACCATTTTTGACCTTTAAACTTAACCGTTCCCACCACTGTTTCAACAATGACCAGTTGGATGACCCCTTCTGACACGTTTTGAGAAGGAACTTCAATAAGCACAAATGGATGGTGATATTCTTGATAAAATTCTTCGATTTGTTCTTTGATTTCTTGAATAGTGGATTGCGAAACTTTTTTGTTATGATAATAGGGATACAAACGACGGGCAAGTTTCGCTGTAGGTCCTGGAAGGTCGAGGCCGATAACGACAAGACCTTGAGCAGTGCTTCGTTCAGAAGATCCTAAAAGCGGTTCTCCGGGAGCAAGAAGGACGAGGGCTTTTCCCTCCTCAACAAATACTCGATCAGCTTGACGTTTAGGGGCAGGCTTAGGAAGCTGGGGAAAGTCTTGGTCTTGGACAGCTATATTCGAACGAAACGGTTCTGCCAGCAGAGTGAGCCCCACCGAACAGAGAAAAAACAGAAAATGGCGAAAACTAAATACGTACATATTTTACCGTAGAGTATTAGGGTGGAGAAAAGATATCAATGGAATTTTTACAAAACTGGTTTAGTTGTGTCGATTTGAATTTGTGAAAAGTCGACAATGCGCTCGAAAAATGAGAAAACGCTTTGAAGGAGAGCCAAGCGGTTTTTTTGAATCGCTAAATTGTCATCGAGAACCTTTACTTGGTTAAAAAGTTCCGATAGATACGGACGCAAAGAGGCAAGTAAATCAAATACCTTTTTGTAGTCAAATGTTTCTAAGGCTGTTTCATATTCAGGTTGTATCTCACAAACGTGTGCATATAACCCCTCTTCTGATGCATCCTGGAACAGCGAGGGATCTATTTTGGCAAGGACTGGTATTGCAAGTTGGCCTTTTACTCGTTTGTAAACTTCAAATAAATGGCCAAAATGTTCAGAATGACGGAACTCAGCAAGGGCTTTGATGCGACGGAATTGATCGTATGGATCGATACAACGACCCATCAAGGCCGCCTCGATTTCATCTTTTTTTAAACCCCGTTCTTCGAAAACACCTTTAGCACGAGCAGTGATGTAATCAAGCACGTCGCTTGCCGTATTTTGAGGCATTCTTTCAAAATGGTGGCTAGCTTCTTTAAGAAGTGACTCAAGATTGACCGATGTTTGGCTATCGATAAGAATTTTGATGATGCCGATGGCAGTTCGCCTGCAGGCGTATGGGTCAGAAGAGGATGTAGGTTTTAGTCCAACACTAAAATATCCTAAAAGATTATCAATTCTATCTGCAAGAGAAAGCACTCTGCCAAGAGGAGATGCTGGAAGAGGTGCTCCTTCTTGACGAGGCATCCAGTGCTCTTCAATGGCCGTGGCAATTTCTGGATCTTCTTTTTGACCCAGGGCATAGTCTTTGCCAATTGTTCCTTGAAGTTCAGGGAACTCGTTAACCAGAAGAGAGGCCAAATCAGCTTTGCACAAATGAGCAGCGCGCTTGGCTTTTTCGGGCTCGGTGATTTGGAGGGTGTTGGCAATCAGCGCTGCATGCCGCTCTAAGCGCACCACCTTATCATGCATAGATCCCAAGTCTTTTTGGAAAACGATGCTCTCCAAGCGCTTATTCATGGCTTCGAGGGAAATTTTGCGATCTTGATCATACAGAAATAAACCGTCTGAGAGGCGTGCTGAGATGACTTTTTGGTTGCCCCGGATGATCATTGTCGATGGTGAATTGTCTGCGGTGATAACAAAATGATGCATTAGCTTACCTGTGGCATCGATTAACGGGAAGTAGCGTTGATGCTGGGCCATTTCTGAAATGAGCACTTCTTTGGGTGCACGCAAGAATTTCTCGTCGAATGTTGCTGAGGCTAGCTGTGGCCATTCAGATAATTGGCAAAGTTCAGGGATTAATCGTTCTTTTCGCAGCGCGGTACCTCCTAATTCTTTTTCGATGGCCGCAAGCTGCTCGGCAATTAAATCTTGGCGCTCTTTTTCGTCGGCAATGACATGATGTTTCTTTAGTGTATCAAAATATTCGCTGGGCTCTTTAATAGAAAAAGGTAGAGGATCAAGTTGCGAGTGCCCCCGAGTTTCGCGTCCTGCTAAAATAGGGCCGAAAGCAAAAGGAACAACTCTTTTCCCAAGCAGACAAACGATCCAATGGATGGGACGGGGGTACTCAATGTCATTACAACCCCACCGCATTTTTTTGGGGAAGTGCACTTTGGCTATGAGTTTGGGTAAATGCGTTGTTAAGATTTCGCTAACGAGCAACCCTGGCTGAGTTAAGTTGGCCAAAAGATAATCGTGGCCTTTGATATGGCGAATTTCAATTTCGGGAACTTTCCCTTTTTTGATATCGCCAATAGAGGCTGATTCCAATCCTATCGACTT
Organism: Chlamydiales bacterium; assembly: GCA_024233455.1. Taxonomy (GTDB): domain Bacteria; phylum Chlamydiota; class Chlamydiia; order Chlamydiales; family JACKPQ01; genus JACKPP01. The sequence goes on along the minus strand of JACKPP010000001.1, from coordinate 343,096 downwards.
TAAAAATCCGCGCCCTTGCAAGGTGGGTTCTCCATCGCTTCCAAAAGCACTATTTAATGCCGGTCCCCGTTTTTCAACCTGTTTTTCTTGCGTCATGTAGGCCATTTCTTCGACGTGTAAAACAAGACGTCTCGGCGTTCCAGTCACCTTTATTGGACCGTGGTCGATACCGTGTTCCTTGAGCAAGGCCTCCATTAAAATCTTAAGACTATTTGACCCTGCAGTAATATAGTGGGCGGGTAGCTCTTCAGACCCAATTTCCAAAAGGAAGTCCACTTTTTTATCGGTGTTTTTTTCGACTTTCTCATTTTTGGGGAGTGCAGGAGTAAAAGGTGTGATTTTTTCTTTTAGCAGGGGGAAGTTAAGCTTTTGGCGCAGGTCCAAATAGCTATCTGCAATTTGTGCTGATAAGTCGCGTACCTTAGCGATGTAGCCGGTACGTTCGGTAGGAGAGATCACCCCCCGGCTGTCCAACATATTGAACGCGTGCGATGCTTTAATTACAAAATCGGCAGCGGGGATGGGTAAATGGTTTTCGATGAGCGTTTGCGCTTCTTTTTCGAAATCTTCAAAGTGGCGCTTCCACATCTTCGTGTTAGCTTGCTCGAAATTATAAGCGCTCCACTGGATTTCATTTTGCTGAGATAAGTCACCCAGTGTTAGCTCATCATTCCACTTCACATCAAAAATATTATCCACATTTTGGATGTACATGGCCAGCCGCTCTAAGCCGTAGGCCAGCTCGACTGTAATAGGCTTCAGCTGCATACCACCGATGGCTTGAAAATAGGTGAACTGCGTCGCTTCCATCCCATCGATCCACACTTCCCAACCAAGACCCCAGGCACCTTGTGTGGGGGCTTCCCAATCATCGTGTACAAAGCGGATGTCGTGTTCTTTTAAATTTAAGCCCACAGCTTCAAGCGATTTAAGGTACAATTCTTGAATATTTGGAGGTGAGGGTTTCATAATCATTTGCAGCTGATGAAAGAGAAATATGCGATTGGGATTTTGGCCATAGCGGCCATCCTGTGGCCTACGGACTGGTTCGACGTACACAGCATTGAAGGGCTCAGGGCCAAGGGCACGTAAAAACGTAGCCGGATTAAATGTTGCTGCTCCGGTCTCCAGGTCATGACCTTGCCAGGCAATACAGCCTTGGCTTGTCCAGAACTGGGTTAGGCGGGCGACCATCTCTTGAAAAGAAATCATAACTAACCTATTAAAGCTAAAGTGAAGATTATTTTCAAGGAGTAGCAACATGCTATTTTCAGTCATTATTCCCGTTCGAAAATGTCCGTTGCCTCTTCTTGGATCCACTTTAGAGAGCATCTTGAATCAGAAGGATGTTCAATTTGAAGTCGTAGTGGTCGATGCCTCCAACTGCCAACAAACACAGGATTTCATTCACCGTTACGAAAATCTTCAAGTGCTCGATACTGAGCAACAAGCTTTAGATGCAATTATTCAATGTGGAACGGATGCAGCTCATGGCGACTACGTAAATATTTTGCTTCCGGGTGAATTTTATCTCTCTCAATATGCGCTACAAACTGTACAAGAATTTATTGAACAAAATGATGCCCCAGATATCATTCAATGTGGCTGGATGCAGCAAGGTAAGGCTTGCTTTGAAATGCGTATCCCATGGTTGATAAAAAAAGGTTTTTATCCCATCACTTTGCAAAATTATTGGTTTAAAAATGAAATTTTTGAAAAAGTGGGCTCATTTGATACGACCTTTCAATTTAGGGGAAAGTTTGATTTATTTTGTAGGTTAAACCAAAGTGGTGCCAAATGGACTTCTTTTAAACGCGTGCTGACAGATAGTGACCGCTGGCTTGAAGAACCTTCTTCACCCGTCATTGAGAGCAAAGAAATGTTGGCTATTCTAACTAGGCATTTTGGAGTTATTGCTGCATTGAGATGGTGGTGTACCCAAAACCAAATTAATTTTTTTAAAAGCGTTTTTAAATCGCTGCGCAAAGCATTTTTTGCAAGGGGTTGATGTATTATGCAGCTCCCTGTATGTTGAGACCATGAATGCCAAACGCGCTTTGCGACTTGCATTGGGGCTTACTTTAGGCCGCCTTGCTATCGGTCCTTTGTTTTTGATCGTCTACATGTGGTATGCAGCTTTTGCGATCCCACAGATAGCAATGCCTTTTATTCTATTGGTTTTGCTCATCGTTTCGGAACTTTCAGATTTGTTTGATGGTATCCTAGCCCGTAAGTGGAACCAGGTCACTCAGCTTGGAAAAATACTCGATCCCATGGCTGACAGTATCGTGCGAATGGCGGTTTTCTTTACCTTCACCGAAGGTCTTATACAGCTGCCGCTCTTGCTGGTGTTTGTCTTTCTCTACCGCGAGGTGATGATCAGTACGCTGCGCACTGTATGTGCTCTTCAGGGTACCGCTTTGGCTGCTAGGAAAAGCGGTAAAGTTAAAGCCATAGTTCAAGCGGTAGCAGCGTTTGCAGTAGTGCTGTTGCTCATCCCATACGCCTTAAATGTCATCAATTTGGAAACTTTGCAACAATGGTCGCTTCTAATCGTTGCATTTGCTGCGGTCTACACCCTTATCTCAGGCCTTGAATACACCTATGTGCATTGGCCAGACATCAAAAAAACCTGGAAATCTCCTCAGAAATAAGCTGTACCTTAGAAGTTAGCTCGTACTTTTGTTATAGACTTTGCGGTAGGCTTTAGCTGATTCTTTCCAACTGCAATCTCGCTTCTGGCCTTGTAACATCAGCTCTTTCCAAACCTGTGGTTGGTTACGGTAACAATCAAAGGCTTGAGTGAGCATTTTTAGGAAATCTTCCGGATCGGTAAAGCTAAAACCATTCTTCCTATTTTCAACAGTGTCAGCCAAGCCTCCAGTGCAACGCACAATAGGAACACAGCCGTAGCGCATAGCAATCATCTGAGTTAAACCACAGGGTTCAAAAACGGAAGGAATCACGATCATATCAGATGCAGCATAGGTCATATGGGCAAGCCGTTCGTCAAAGACAAAGTGACAATGCAGATTGGGGCCTTGGTGTTTTTCAGCGAGTGTATGAAAACGGGATTGAATCTCGGGGAAGGGACTTGAACCGAGAAGAATAAAATTCCCCCCGTTCTCAAGTGTAAATTCAAGGGCCTTTTCGATGGCATCGAGTCCCTTCTGGGGAACTAAACGCGTGATAGCACACACCAGCGGCGTCTTGACGCGATCCATTTTCAATTCGTAGAAAAGGTGAGCTCGGTTACTCTCTTTACCAACAACAGCCGTATCAATCTCATCCATCGAATAATGGTAGACCAAAAAGGGGTCTGTGTTGGGATTCCAGTAGCTGGTATCAATGCCGTTTAGAATGCCCGATAACTTGTGTTGCTGTTTTTTCAGTACTTGATCCAGGCCTGACCCTTCTTTTTCAGTCAAAATTTCACGCGCGTATTTTGGTGAAACAGCAACGATGGCATCACTAAATGCTAAAGCGCCTTTCAAAATATTAAGGGTGTTTGGATCATGCGGATCAGTCAGTTCATCCAAAGGTAAATTTAAATTCTTGACGTCGTCAAGAGAGCATTTTCCTTGGTGATAAAAATTATGGATACTCAAAACGATGCGTGTATCGGGTTGGGTTAACTTCAGCATAGGTGCAAGCAACCCAACTGGCCAATCGTGAAGATGAATCACATCAAAGGATGTTTCTTTAAGGTAGGCTTTGGCCTCTTTACAGAAACGAGAAAATCGCACAATTTCTGATACCGCATCGTTTCCATAGATCTGAGAATAGTGTCCCAGCAATATCAGCGGCAGGCCCTCAAATTCAGCCTTTACAACACCAGGTTTGACTTCTTTTTCATTATCCAAAAGTGACTTATCGATACAAGCGTAATAGGGTAGGACAATCTCCACACTATCGCCATCTTCTACCTGCTGCTTAGATAGGCCATAGACGACATCGCCAAGGCCTCCTACTTTGGCAATTGGCGTCATTTCAGATGCGATATGGATGATTTTCATTTCCTCATCCTAAGCATTAGCAAATTAGCTGTCCAGTCAGCAATATGTTGCAAAACAGGCTGAAATAGTGTATCTATACAGGTATGCAAAAAAATCGTATACCCAGTGAAAGACAAATCAATCTCCAACCAGGGCTAAGAAAATTGGCCAGGGAGCTGGAAAATAGTCAGCTTAATGAAAAGCGGCTTTCAGAGTTACGGGGAATGGTGAGAGTGTTGAATGGCTTAGCAGTATACCTGCACGGTGATTTTGAAAATGATGACAAAGTTTTGCAAAAAGAATTCGATCATCTTGTTTCTGATGTACATGAAGGAAAAAAACACCCTTCAGAATCTTATCACAACCAAATACATGCCGATTTGTGTGCGATGATTTCCACCATGCTGGGCATGGCCAATGACAATGTCATCGCAGTTTCTAAAATCGACTGTGCCAGAGTGTTTATAGGAGCGTTAGAGAGCGCTGAAGAGATTTTTCAAATGCCTAAAACTCCTTCGACGTATCTTTCTGAAGCAATTGGAATGATTGATACTGTCTGCCATTTAATGCACATCGATAGCTACTTTCCGGACCAAGATATTACTCTTGCGCAGCATCTGCAAACTGAAATTAAAAACGGCTCTCATCAGTCCATTCGTATCCTGAGATCGCATCTGCAGCGCATCGGTGGGTGAGTTCCGGAAATTTCGACAACCTCCAACTGTCTCGTATTGATAATAGAAAAAGGCTTAAGATTTGATTTTCTCTAGCTCTTCTTTGGAAAGGTGGGTTATATCAGCAACTTGTTCAATGGCAAGGATAGTTAGAAGCTCTTTTGCAAGATTTATAGCTGCTTCTTTTTTACCTTTTTCAATACCTTCTCTTAAACCTTCAACTTTGCCTGCTTTTAGGCCTTCTTCAAGGCCCTCTCGCAGCCCTTCTGCTCGCCCTTCTGCTCGGCCCTCTGTTTTAGCCGCAGCAAGGATGCAGATTTCATCAGAGATCGCTCTAAAGACGCGGTCGTAGGCATTGAGTTCGGCTTCATTCCAGTTGAAGCGGTCGAGCACTTCATAGGCTTCCTTAATTTCTGGGTGATTAGCAATCAGCGTAGGTAAGTGAGCCGTATCGTTGGTGTTTTTTAAGAAGTAATACCATTGCTCTTCCAAAGATGTAAGTTCGTCAAATGTTAGATTGAATTTGGGTAACTCTACAAAAGTAAATGAAAAGTCTTTGAGATCTTGCTCGTACGTTTCTGTATCCAATATTTCATGGTTGCACTTATACCCCGGTTTGTCTGGAAAGACGACGTAATCAGTGATGGCCAAAAAGACGACCTTGGCCAGGTCAGAGTATTGTCCACCTTTATTAAAATGGGAACAATAAGCTTTAGCGGCATAAAATTGAGCGCGTTTTTCAAAGCCTTCAATTCTAGCCACTTGCATCTCTATGATGTAACGCGTACCCTTCTGGTCACGCACGAGTACATCCACAATGCTTTCCTTGCGCGCTTCGATTTCAGGACTTTGTACTGTATTAATGAATTCCAGATCGACGATTTTAGCATCGCCTTCAAGATTTAAAGCAGCGTTGAGAAAAGATATGGGAATACGCTTGTGTTTCTCCTCGCCAAATATTTTTTTAAAAGCCAAGTCATTCTTGGGGTCTAAGTAACGATGTATCACCATAAGCAAACGCTCCCTTGTCCACGTATAGTACTTTGTGTAGGGAATTAAAAGCGAAAAATATTTTTTAAATTGCATGAAATTAACCCTTTGACATATGCTGGTGCTTTACCACAAGTGGTGGGGTGTCGCCAAGTGGTAAGGCAGCGGTTTTTGGTACCGCCATTCGGAGGTTCGAATCCTTCCACCCCAGTATAAATTAGGGAGATAGGCATTTGCCCGTAGCCGATCAATTCGGCTCCTGTCTCTAGGACTTTTGTCTATTTCCCGTAAAAATATTTTTGAAGAAGAGCACTATATGAAAGTAAAAATTTCAAAACGCGCAGGCGAAAAGAAAAGCGAACTGAGTCAATTACGTCATAAGAAACACGTTCCCGGTGTCATTTATGGAAAGGGAAGACCATCTGAGACGATTACAGTTGATGGGGAAGATTTCGATACGGCACTACGCCAAATGAAAAAAGGCCACTTATCAACAACACTGTTTGAACTTGATCTAGATGGTAAAGTCATTAAGGCAATTGCCAAAGACATCCAGTACCACCCGGTGACCTACCGCATTTTGCACGTTGATTTTGTCGAATTGCAAGAAAATCAACCAGTTAACGTGAATATTCCGGTTGACTTTATCGGGGTAGCTGATTGTGTAGGGATCAAACTTGGAGGATTTCTCCGTCAGGTCATTCGCCATGTGCGAGTCAGATGCTTACCTAAAGACATCCCTAGTCAATTTGAACTCGATGTAAGCCAAATGGGGATTAAGCAATCTAAGCGCGTGAGCGATATTGCGATGCCAGCTGCAGTAAGGTCGCTGATTGGCGAAAAAAACGTAGTGGTTACCATTGCCAAGCGTTAAGCTCATTGTGGGATTGGGAAATCCGGGGTTAAGATACCGAATGACCCGTCACAATGTTGGATTTATGGTGATCGATCAGCTAGCTGAAAAGTTAGATGTGACACTAAAAGAGATCAGCCGCTTAGAAGGAGCTGTTGGGAAGTCAGGAGATGTGGTTTTGCTAAAGCCACTCACCTTTATGAATCTTTCGGGACAAAGCGTACAAAAAGTTTGTAGTTACTACAAGGTCGCTTTGGAAGATGTTTTAGTGGTTTGCGATGATGCAGCGCTGGAATTTGGCGCGATGCGTATGCGCGAAAAAGGAACATCAGGTGGTCATAATGGACTGCAGGATATCATCGATTCGATGGGCAGCGAATTTGCCCGTCTAAGGGTAGGTATTGGCGGGCCAAGTGAGCTTGATTTAGCAGATTATGTCTTAGCAAACTTTAGTAAAAGTGAGCAAGATAAGCTTCCGGCAATAGCCAGCGAGGCAACAAAAATATGTGAAACTTGGTTGCAAGGCGGATTTCAAAAAGCCGCACAAACAGCAGCCACATGGGAAGGCTAAAATGACAAAGAAAAGCAATCTACACCTCTATGAGGGGATGTACATCTTCGTTGCTACACTAAGCGATGAGGCGAGAGCAAAAGCACTCGAAAAAATTACTTCTGGAATCGAAGCAAAAGGTGGAGAAATTCATAAGGTCCATGATCGTGGACGTCAAAAGTTGGCCTACGATATCAAAGGCAAACGTGAAGGCCATTATTACCTGCTTTATTTCAGTGCGCCAGCAGATAGCATAAAGCCACTATGGCGAGATTATCACCTCAATGAAGATTTGCTCCGTTTTATGACGATGCAAACTGAAGAGGTCAGAGAATCAATCGAATTTAAACAACTACAGCAGCAGGGGTAAGCCAATGAGTCGTATGGGTACCAAGATGGCGATTGATGTCAAATATAAAAGACGTAAACGCTGTCCTTTTTCAAATGCTGGGATAAAGCCGCACGAGATCGATTACAAAGATATCGAAACGCTATCCCGATTCATCACTGAGCGTGGTAAAATACTACCTCGCCGTATTACAGGAATTTCACAGCGCCATCAGCGTTTTTTAGCCGCTGCAATTAAGCGTTCGCGTTACATGGCACTACTGCCGTTTGTCGCCCAAGATTAGGAGAAACAAAAACATGGCTAAACGAAGAAGTCAACAACAACTGCTACTACTCGAAGACGTGGATAATTTGGGACGTAAGGGTGAATTAGTCAAAGGCGCCAAGCCTGGCTTTATCCGCAATTTCTTGCTGCCTAAACAACACGCGGTTCTCGCGGACAAACGCACAATTCGTTTGCAAGAGCGTCTGAAAGAAGAAAGGCAAAAGCAAGCGGAGATAGATCGCAAAGAAGGCACTGCAATGGCAAATAACCTTCGGGGTAAATCCTTTAGCTATACGGTTAAAGTCGATGCATCAGGCCATATGTACGGCTCTGTAACAGTGCAAGATATCGTGCATATTTTATCTGAACAGGGTCTTCAAATTGAACGTAAAATGGTGCTTCTTGGGAATCCAATCAGAACTTTGGGTATACATCACATTCCGTTGCGTTTAAAAGAAGGTGTGGCCGCCGAATTCAACTTGCGGGTGCAAGATGAGAAAGGCAACATCGAGATGGCCAAGCCTGCCCACGAAGCCAGCCCTGCTAAAGAAGCATTTTCAGAAGAGCAGGAAGCTGCAGCTCAAATAGAGCAAGAAATTGAAAACGAGAATGATCACCAGGGTTAGGTCTCCTGCAAAAGTCAACCTCACCTTCAAGGTTGTGCGTAAGCATGACTGTGGTTTTCATGACATAGAGACACTCATGCAAGCGGTAACGCTTTCAGATTGGGTGTCTCTTTCTTTTTCCGAGAAAGATGAGCTTACATGCACTGGATTAACCATTCCAACGGATGCTTCTAATTTGGCTTGGAAAGCCCTTGAGCTTTTTAGAAAAAGAACAGCTCTTTTAAATCCCGTATCGATCCACATTGAAAAAAATGTTCCAACTCAAGCTGGTCTTGGCGGTGGAAGTAGCAATGCTGCCACCACGCTTTTTGCCATAAATGCGCTTTTCAATCACTCGGTAGATGAAAAGACGTTACAAATGTGGTCGAGTGAGATTGGATCGGATGTTCCATTTTTCTTTTCTGAAGGAACTGCGCTTTGCTCAGGTAGAGGAGACATCGTGACTAACTGTCTGCCACCTGCAGAAATGCCTCACTGGATTGCCAAACCAAAACTACTTCACCTGTCTACTCCAGCTGTCTATAATGTATGCATTCCAGGTGAAAGTTTAGAACCTGCAGCCATCCGCGTTTTACCCGAGTTAATCGAAATTAAGCGGAAATTATTCACAGCTGGATTTGATCATGTATCTATGACTGGAAGCGGATCAGCGTTTGTTTGCTATGGTGATTTACAACCTGAAGTGGAAGGTGTCGATTTTTATCCGTTTGCACCGCTTCGAAAAAAAGCAGGCGAGTGGTATACTTGAGGCATCAACTTTTATGTGAGAATTTGTGATGTCTAAAGTTTTTGATGACCAGCTAATCATTGTGACCGGAGCTGCCGGATTTATTGGATCAGGCGTAGTACGCCATCTTAACGATCAAGGTTACACTAATCTCATCTTGGTAGATGACTTCAAGAAAAGTCCGAAATGGAAAAATCTGGTGGGCAAAAGGTATGTTGATCTCATTTCGCGCCATGATATATTCGATTGGCTCCAAGATAAGGAACAGGAAATTGAAGCTTTTATCCATTTGGGCGCATGCTCAGACACAGTGGAAACAGACGGCGATTATTTTCTTAAAACCAACTACCGTTTTACGACACGTCTTGCAAGTTATGCATTGCAGCACAACCACCGCTTTATCTACGCATCCTCTGCGGCAACTTATGGTGACGGAAAAAATGGTTTCGTCGATGCCCATGCACAAATCGATAGCTTAAGCCCGTTAAATATCTACGGGTATTCTAAGCATATGGTCGATCAATGGATGAAAAACCAAAACGTCCTAGACAAGGTTGTGGGCTTGAAATATTTTAATGTTTTTGGACCTAACGAATACCATAAAGGTCGTATGGGATCGATGGTCATGCATATGACGGATATGATTCAAAAAGATGGTAAAGTCAAACTTTTTGCCTCCAACGATCCAAAGCATTTTGATGATGGTGAGCAGAAGCGCGATTTTATTTACGTTAAAGACGTAGCGCACATCACCTGTGATTTTCTTGGCAATGATCTATGTGGCATTTTCAACGTTGGTGCCGGTGAACCTATTTCTTGGAATCGGTTAGCAAAAGCTGTGTTTCAGGCTCTGGGCAAAAAGGAAAACATTGAGTACGTTCCTATGCCAGAAGACTTGTCCAAAAATTACCAAAACTATACTTGTGCTGATATGAGCAAGTACCAAGCAGCGCGTCCATTTAAGACGCTCACTATTGAAGATGCGGTCGCAGACTATGTTCAACATTACTTACTTTCTGGATCTAGATGGTAAATCTCATAGGGATGTTAAGTCATCTCAAGCCCTTTAAGGTGCTAGTAGCAGGCGATTTCATGCTCGATCGCTACACGCACGGCAAAGTGGGACGCATTTCTCCTGAAGCGCCGGTTCCAGTTTTGCACGTGCAAAGAGAGCACTCGCTACCTGGTGGCGCTGGGAACGTAGCGCTTAACTTGGCATCTTTAGGAGCGCAGGTCTTTGCTTTGGGCCGTATTGGCGATGACCTTGAAGGCGAGCATCTAAAGCGTCTGCTTTTTGACCAAGATATCAACGCGCAAGGCTTGCTTACCGAAAACAACTACCACACCCCAGTGAAAAATAGGCTGATGGGGGGATCTCAGCAAATGCTGCGAATTGATTTTGAACACACCCACCCTATTGCCGATGATCTTGTTAGAAATGTGGCGTTGCCAGATTGCGATCTCATTGCGATTTCCGATTACAATAAGGGTTTTTTAACTCCCACCGTTTTAGCGGCATTGATAAAGCATGGAAAAGAGCTTGGTATTCCCATTATCGTCGATCCCAAAGGGGAGGATTTTTCCAAATACAAAGGTGCAACTCTCATTAAACCCAACTTAAAAGAAGCGTATGCCGCCTCGAAACTTCCATTAGATAGCTCTTTAAATGACGTTGCCAAGGCTCTGTTTAACCAATCTGAGGCCCAGCAAATACTCATTACCCGCTCTAGTGAGGGTTTGTCGCTCTTTTCCGACGATAACACGCACACCCATTTTCCGGTGCGCTGCAGGGAAGTTCAAGATGTGACTGGCGCTGGCGATACTGTACTGGCAATGCTATGCATGGCACTAGCCAACGATTTGGAGCTTGCATCGGCAGCCCACCTTAGCAATGTGGCGGCCGGCTTGGCAATTGAACGGTTAGGATGTGCTAAGCTATCACTGGCTGATATTGCCGAGCGTCTACTCGAGCTCGATGTCAAAAACAAAGTCTTTGATGAACAGCATCTCTACGCTTTGGAGCAAACACTGCAAGGTAAATCTTTTACAGTGCTTGGAATCGATAGCACCTTTGGAATGACCACAGAGCTCTTTTTAACTCTGAAAAAGCTCTCCTTAAATCAGGAAAAACTTATCCTCTTCATCCGCGATGATGAGCCAGATAGCGTCTTTATTGAGCTTTTGGCCTCATTGCACGAGGTGGACTTCATCGTGATCCAGCAAAGCAGCTTAAGCCAGCTATGCAATAGGATGCATCCTACTCATAGCTACCTCTTTGAAGATGGCCTATTACAGGTCTTAGACTCGGTTACAGTCCTAATTTAAAAAAAGCCTTTGCTGGTAATTCATTTGGCTAGTAAAATTTTGTAAATTATGTGGAGATGAGCAATGAAAACAACCTTGCAGGCACACCTCACTCATGTATCTGATTTGGCGGCTAAACCCCCAGGGAAGGCATATGGAGTGGCTCTTGCTATCTTGGGTGTTGCAGCGGCTGCAGGTGGATGCTTGCTTCTCCATCGCTATTATTGGAAGAAGACCTCTGCTAGCGCCAGCCAACCAGGTGCTGATAAGCCCTCTGGTGGGCCACCGCCCAATAATCCAGTTAACGTGCAAGCTGCAGCAGCACATTCTGATTTAGTGAATACAAATTTACCTTTAGCTGAACTTTCAGATCAGGAATTAGCGTTTAAATACGCACCGGGTAACGAGTACGAGCACCAAGATACGAGTGGTCCCGCTCTCGATACGCCTGCCAATGGGTCTGCATCCGATAGTCCTATTACCGAGCAAGCTGCAGCAGCACATTCTGATTTAGAGGGTAATGATTCGTCTTTTGCTGAACTTTCAGATCAGGAATTAGCGTTTAAATACGAGCCAGGTAACGAGTATGAGCCCGAATTATTAGAGCGGGCAAAAAGTTTTCTTGAAAAAGACAATATTCAATTTTATAAAATCTGCGATGAGAATGGGAATTTTGTGGGAATGAGGGCTCTTCCAGGGAGAGAATGGACTGAGCATACGACTGAATTTAGCATAAATAAGGGCTATTTAAAGCTTGTTATTCAGGAATCGCTCAGAGTGACAGCCATTCAAGCAGAAGATCCGCAAACGTATCTTTTATTGCTGGATTTGCATTTCAATGAGAGTGGGTCTTTTGATCACTTCACAGTTAAACAATTGATAGATCTTTTTTTGTTCAACGAAGAAAAATTGCAGAACGAAATTGATAGAATTCATATTCTTCAGCTCCTAAATAACCGAGATATTTCCGATTTACTTGATGTTGATTTGGTGGCAAAGCTATATATAGCCAATCAACTGTACGGTCCATTTAATCATTTGTTCACTCAGCTGATCAAATTTTTTTGGGGTAATTCTCTCACGCCGTTTCTTAACGCATTGAACAATGATTGGAGTGAGGCAGCTCTTATTAATATGATTAATCATTTGGACAGCCAGAATATCCGCGAGCCTGAAATAAAAAGTCGATTGATCTGTGATTGTATAAATTCAATGAATGAAAATTTCTCATTGCCAATAGGAAGATTAAAAGATCACGGCACGAGAAATAAAATATCAAAATTACAAGTTAATGGTGCCAATAGGGGCGAGTACCCAGAATTGCTGGACACTGAATTAGCAGAGCAGTATGCACCCAATAATGAATATGAAAACGAACTAAACTGTAGAATTCAAGGTGAATACCAACCTGGATCAGGTGTGAATAAATTTTTTAAAATTCGTAATTCTAAAGATGAATTTGTTGCTATGAGGGCATTTCAATGCCCGATTGATAAAAAGCACAGTTTTGGGGAACATCAAGGGCTAAAATGTTATGGAAATGGAAAACTTTTTGCTTACTTTCAAGAGAGCCTGTCTCTGCAGGACAAGTACCCTGATGCTGCCGCTTATGTCCGTTATCCGCTTGTGGAAATTAGGGCAGATGACCCTGAAGCAACTCTTGCTGCACTAGATTTTATTTTAGGAGACGTTCCACTAGAGGGTACCGATGCAAGTTTGGCTCTGCGCATGTTTTTGATTGCCTCTAAAGATTGGGGCGCCTCACTACAGATGATTGAAATCATTAACTATTTAAATAATTATGATTTAAGCTCTATTCTTACTCCTGATTCAGCTAGGCAATTACGTAAGGAGATAAAGAGTTATTTGCGAATCGGAAACATCGATCATCTTCTCCGTGAAATCGCTAATGTGATTGGTCCAGAGTAACCTTTACCGGTGGTGCTCTAGACGTTCAATGCGCTCTTCTAAAGGTGGGTGGGTTGAGAAGAGCTTTTGCCAGGTTTTTTTTACAGGATTATTGATCATGAAGGCTTGCATCGAGCCTGCGGCTATGGCAGTGTGCTGAGTTTTAAGCCGCTCAAGAGCAGATACCATGGAGCTCGTGCTGGTGAGTTTGGCCCCGCCTTTGTCGGCGCGGAATTCGCGGAAGCGCGAATAGGCGCAAATGATGAGTGTGCCAAGGACCATAAAGATCAGCTGAAAGATGATGACAAAGAAGTAGTAAGAGCCGCCAATAGAGCGGCGATCATTTCCTCTTCCTAGCGATGAAAGCGCAAAGGCCAGCACACGGGCCAGGAACATGACAAAAGCGTTGACGACACCTTGCAAGAGGGTCATGGTCACCATATCACCATTGGCAATATGAGAAATTTCGTGTCCCAGGATCGCCTCGATTTGTTTTTCATCCATTTTTTCAAGTAGACCAGATGAGACGGCAACCAGCGAGCGCTTTTGGGTTGGACCTGTGGCAAAAGCATTCAGCTGCTCGGAAGGAAAAATGCCTACTTCGGGAATAGCTGATAGTTTTGCGCTTCTGGAAAGCTTGGCAACCGTTTGATGAAGGGGATGAGAGCTGTCCACCAGTTTGACCCGCATCATCCATTTGGCCATTTTTCGCGATAAGCAAAGTGAAATAAGCGCCCCACCCATACCCCACAGCAAGCAGAAGATCAGAAGTTCAGTGTAGTCTATGCCGTATTGATTGAGGAACGGTTTCAAGTTAAATAGGGCCATGATGATGGAAACCATGGTCATGATGGCCAGGTTTAATGCAATGAATAGAAAAATGCGTTTAAACGTTTTCATATTTGCAATAATACCAGATTTCTCTTTGCAGATAAATAGAAATTGTGACATGAAAAGAGTTACAGATGTAGATCGCATCATGTGTAAAAGGGAGAGAGCTAAATTGCTCAGCGGGATCAAAAAATGGCGCTCGGGTCGCAAGTTGCGCCAAGGTGCGGATCAAGTCGTTGCTGGTTATGTGCTTATTACGTGCTGCCAGCCGGATGCAAAAGGGGAGATGCAGGTCGAGATGACTTATGAAGGGGATAAGGTTTTAGCCTCTTATTTGTTGGAGAGTGCCAAGAGCGTTTTCGATGAAGAATGAAGACATTGATGATTATCTCACGTTTCTAAAGTTTAAAAGTATCAGTACAGATCCTCAATATAAAACAGATGTACTCGCTTGCGCTGATTGGCTAACTGACTATTTGAAAAAATGCGGTCTAGAAGTGGAGCGCTGGGAAACAGAGGGGCATCCTACACTTTTTGCCACAAATTTGAAGGCCGGTCCAGATAAGCCCACGTTATTGATCTATCACCATTACGACGTTCAACCGGTTGATCCGTTAGATGAATGGAAAAGCGATCCATTTGATCCTTTGGTCAAAGACGGTGTGGTGTATGCCAGAGGGGCATCGGATAATAAAGGGCAATGTTTTTACACGCTGTGCGCTTTGCAAGAGGTGAAAGATTTAGACTTCAACTTGAAGCTTGTGATCGAGGGAGAAGAGGAGATCGGTAGCCCAGGTTTGCAGAAGCTGTGTGAGAAAAAAGCTGAGCAGTTAAAGGCCGACTACCTCTTAGTGGTAGATGTCGATATGCCAGAGAGGAATGAACCTGGTGTGACTCTTGGTGCGCGGGGAATTACAACAATGGAAATCAAGGTGCGCGGTGCAAAAGCTGACCTGCACTCGGGAAATCATGGTGGTATGGCCTACAACCCAGCCAGAGCGTTGATGGAAACACTAGTAAAGTGCTGGGACACCGAGGGCAAAATTGCTATTCCGGGATTTTTAGAGGGTATCACGCCCATTCCGCTGGAAGAGCTAGAGCAGTTGGATTTGGAGATGGATGAGAAGGCCTACCAAGACGCCTTTGGTGTCGCGGTGTTGGGCGGGGGTAAAACGGCCAATTGGCTGGAGCCTACAATTGAGATCAATGGTTTTTCTAGCGGCTACACTGGAGAAGGATTTAAGACGATTATTCCAGCTGTTGCCAAGTGCAAGTTGTCATGTCGCTTAGTCCCAGGTCAAGATCCAGATCAAATCGCGGCATTGGTTAGCGATTTTCTTCAGGCTGAAATGATTCCAGGAATGGAAATAAATGTTACCGTGCATCACGGTGGAGCTGCTGTTCGTACCTCTTCCAATTCTCCATTTGTGAAGCTATGTGTCGATGCTTTGGAAACGGTTTTCAAAAAAAAGTGCCGTTTTATCTTAACTGGTGGTAGTATCCCTATCGCACAAGCCTTAAGTCAAGCAAGCGGTGCAGAGGTGCTTTTTTTAGGAATGGCGTTGCCGGAAGATGCAGTCCATTCTCCTAATGAACACTTTGATTTAAACCGCTTAGAGCTGGGCTTTTTAACACTAGTTGAGCTATTTAAGCATCTATGAAGCAAATCTTAGAACGATTGGCGTGTAAGCCTTTTTCTTTTCAAATGGTCTTTTGGATGGCCCTGGGGCCTTTCTTTTTAGTCGCCGCCCTGTGTGTCCTCTTAATGCAGTTTTCAGAAAGCGTGAGTATCAGCTTTGTTGCCATGAGTGGCTTAGGGCTGTGCTGGATATGGCGGATGCGCGGGTTTGCCGTGGCCTCAGCTCTGATGGTTGGCTGCATGATTTTAGAGCCTCCTGCTGATCTTTTTGGAGGTATTTGCTTTATTGCCCCGATTATGAGTGCGTTATTTTTAACTGCGCTTTGCGTGCAAGAAGTGCGTGAGATTATGCACAAGCGCGAGGTGCAAATTCACAATTTAGCACGCCTTAAAGATGGTTTGGAGCAGGAAAAGCAAAAAGAGGCCACATTAAATGCCCGCCTTGTCGATGAGAATCAAGTCTTGCGCTCCCAACTTGATGAAAGTAAACAGTGGACCGATTCGCTTAAACGCTTGATGCAGGTTGGTCAGCAGGAGGCCTGGCAGGCCAAACAGATGCGAGCAGAGCTGGCATCTGAGCGCGACCGGCAACAAAAGCGGATTAAAGAACTGGAAAGAGCGCTTTTCTCAGCTAATCAGCAACGAAAAGAGCTTGAGGCATCTCCCCGCAGTGCATCCGATCCAGAAATTTTAGCAAAACTCAACGATGTGCGCGTGCGCCACTTTCAGCTAGAACTTTTATCCCAGCAGTACCGCGATCAGCTCAAAGCCTTAAAACCTAAATTGCAACTTTTGGCCAGGCTTAAAGCGGATAATTTGCAGCTTGAACACCGCCAGCAAGTGCAAATTGAAAAAGCGTGCGAGCTGCTCCATAAAGAACATGCAGCTCATATTGATCAGTTGACCAAAGAGTATGAAGAACGGATTGAAAAACTACAACAAATGCCGCCGAGCCAAGAAACACAATCTTCCATGCCTGTTTCAAAAGCAGAGCTGCTATATAACCAATTGAGAGTCCAGTTTGAGGCTAAAGATGCAACGCTGCATCAAGTGCGCAAGGACTTGTACCAAGCGCATGGAGAGCTCTACACTGCAAATCAACTTTTAGCCGAGTCTGATCATTTGCCAAGTGAGGAGCTTGAAGTGCTCTATCGGCATGCGCAAGACTTAAGAGAAGAGCTACAGCTGTTAGAAAAAGAAAATGCGCTACTCCAAGCCCTAATCGGGGATGGTGAGAATCTGGCAGCCGCCAGATGTGATGACTAATAGATGCTCCCACTGGGCCGATGGTTTTCCATCTGCTGTGCGCGCCGTCCATTTGTCGTGAGGATCGATGATGCTCTCTGCTACACCGGCATTGATCATGGGCTCAATGGTAAAGGTCATCCCTTCAGCCAGCGGTATTTTAATATTGTTGCGACAATGGGGAATTTGAGGTTCTTCATGAAAGCCTATACCGCAGCCGTGGCCGACAAATTGATGTACAACTGAGCAATTTTGGGAAGTGGCATAGTCGGTAATCGCCTCACCGATTTGGCAAATCAACGCTCCTGGTTTGCAAATTGAAATGGCCCTCATCAAGCATTCTTTGGCTGTTTCCACGACGCGTTTTTTTTCTTCACTAACGTCACCAATCATGACCATTGCGCTGCAATCGCCATAAAAACCGTTCAGCTCGCATGAGATGTCGATATTGAGGATGTCTCCGTTTTGGAGAGGGCGTTTATCGGGAATTCCATGACAGACAACTTCATTGAGCGATATACACGTTGCTGCGGGATAAGGGGGATTTCCATAACCTAAAGGAGCTGGACGCGCCTTAGCTTTTTTGGTTTCAGCTTCCACGAAATGGTTGATTTCAAGGGTTGTAACTCCCTCTTTGGCCATAGCGCATGCTTGCTTCAATAAGTTAGCAGTAAGACGTGATGCTAAGGCGATGCCCTCGATCTGCTCAGGAGTTTTAAGCTGAATCTGGTATTTATTCCAGTAGTCTCGGGCAAGGTCGGAATGGGGTTGCCCTGGGCCTTGAGGGTAATGGCACCGCTTCCATTTTTTTCCACTGCCGCAAAAGCAGGGGTCGTTTCTTGAAGTCATAACTAGCAGTCTACCAACAATTCACCTAAGGGGCAAGAAGGTATTTTCCGTAGTTTGAGGTGGTTAAAATTTAAAGTGGATAGACCCGCGTACGATGGGAGCGGAGGCTAGTGACTCTCCGGGCAAGTAACCTGGGGTTTTAAAGCCTAAATGCAGCTCTGCTCCAAAAGATCCGCTACTTTGGATGGCGTATGCTCCGGTCAAGGCACATCCTAACTGATTTCCAAGAGGCTTTAGGCCATAATCTTTGATGGCAGGATCGTATAGAGTTGCAGAGGTGTAGCCATTTGTTTTGAAGTTCAGCTTGGGGTGGATCCAAAGATCGGCCCGCAAGCCTACCTTGTGGGGCCCAGATTCCCATATATTGCGATGCTCTGCGCCACATCCATAATAGCGATTTTGAGCAAATTGCCCTCCCTTGATGTAGCTGTAAATAGGCTTTCCGTCCACCAGTCTATGGTGTTCAACATAGGTTTCAGGTCCGTACGGAGCAAGCCCTAGGCGCATATTCCATAAATAGTCATGTCCTATCTCAAATGCTTGCCCTGTATTGACGTAGTGCCACATTGCATTGAAACAGTTGTAGGTCATGGGATCGACCAAATTGACCAGTGATAGCATTTTTAGTTGATTCACAGAGAGCTTTGATCCCGGATAGATGCGTCGCAGAATATATAAATAGCTTTCCATGTCATGCCCTTTGCCTGCGCTGGGCAAAGTATTTTTCATGACTAGGGTGTAGAACGTAGGATCGTGCTGGGCTGTTACGTACAAATAGGCTTGCCTTGGATCAATAACGCCTTGTTCAAACCATCCCATTTTTAGCTCTTTGGCCAAGATTGATGTGCCTTCCATACCCGCAAGGCTGACCGTGGCTTTATGCATAGGCCCCATTTTTATTGGGAAGAAACTTGTAGCGCCACCACCATAACCATAAGGGAAAGGTAGTTTGACTACGTAGCCATCCACCAAGCCAACGCGTGGCCCAAATTCCCGCAGCCGATAGCCATGACCAAAAACTTCATGTTGTGTGACCATTGTTAGGCGATTGAGTGGCATCCAGCCAAAGAACATTTCTGCAAAACGGATGCAGATCTGTGTTGTATTGGGCTGATCTAGCTTGTAAACTTTATCCATTGCCGATTCTAAACTGTTATGGATGCTCAGCATTGTGGAACCGGCAGCTTTTGGTGATAAGTGGTAGTCTAAAAGGAGCTGGTGTGTTTTGGGGTTTACAGCAGGTAATGGTGGAATATCATTTTCTTTTGCAAAAAAAGGAACTAAAACAATTAAAAATAAAATAAAATATCTTTTCATTTAATGTATTTTAAATAAAAAGATGAATTATTATCAATTATAGATTGTTTTTAATAAAAAAAGCGCATGTGCTGGAGCGGTTATGCCTGCCAGCTTTCGATCTTTGCTTTTTAGAATTGTGGAGATATCAGTCGGTAATTTGTGAGAAGCGCTTTGTACCAGCGTTCCCACAATCGTGCGTACCATTTTGTAAAGAAAATGATCTCCTTGAATCTGTATTTCGTAGCGATATGGAGCGGTTTCTATAATATCGATTGCATAAATTTCTCTGACAGTGTTTTTGGCAGGGGAGCTACTCGTGGTTTCAAAGGCTTTGAAATCCCATTTGCCGATCAGTTGCTCAGCTGCCGAGCGTAAAAGAGCCAGATCGATCGTATAAGGGTAGTGCCATATGTAGTGGCGATCAAAAGGGGATAATGGGCTGGTTTGTAGGGTGTAGGAGTAGATTTTTCTTTGACAATCAAGCGTAGGATGAAAGTGGTCAGGCATGCTTTCAATGGTAAGTAGGTGGATATCTGCGGGTAATAGTCGTTTGAGGCTGAGACTTAATGCATCAACATCAAGGTGTTTATTAGTAAAAAAATTCACGACTTGGTGTTTGGCATGCACGCCAGCATCCGTGCGCGAGGCCGCTTGCAGCTGAACGGGGTGATTGAGAATTTTTTCTAAGCAGACCCTCAGTGCACCTTCAATCGAGGGGCCACTTGACGTTTCTTGCCAGCCGAAGTAGCAGCTCCCATCATAAGCAATGTGCAAAGCCAGGTTCATTGATGTAAAAATGTGCTAAATCCGTCTAAAAACATTTCGACGGCAATCAAGATTAATATGAGCCCCATGAGGCGCTCACAGGCAGAGATGCCTTTTGATCCCAAAACTTTTTTTAATTGAGTGGCAGAGAGTAAGATAATGGCTGATACGACCCAAGCGATGACTAGCGATCCAATCAGTAGACTTACGCCTTCAAGCTGGCGGGAATAGATCATGACCGCAGCTAAAACCGAAGGCCCCGCAACCAGCGGAATGGCCATAGGAACTAAAAACGGTTCTTCGTTTTTCTTTAATGTAAATTCTTGCTTGGGTGGTGGAAAAATCATCTTGAGCGCAATGATAAACAAAATAAGACCGCCCGCTATTTGAATCGTCATCGGTGAGACGTGAAGTAAGTTGAGCAGCCCTTCACCAAAAAAAACAAAGGCTATGATAATGACCAGGGCAATAATGAGCTCTCGTAAAATAATGATTTTTTGGCGTTTAATCGAAACATCTTTGAGTAGGGCAATAAAAATAGGTACATTTCCGAGGGGGTCCATCAGCAGAAAAAATGAAAAAGTAAGAGCAAATAGGGTCATAGGCATATTTTACTTTGGTTTTTGTTGTGAGTCAATCACGACTTCCAAAATAAGGCTGATGGTTAAAAGAGTTAGATGTAATTTCGGGGATTTTTTACCCGTCAGGCTAGAATATAAAAAAGTGATTTTTCTAATGACCATGATGCCATGACTTGCTTTTTTCCATCCGGATATTTCCCAAAAAAATATTTTATATGTGCTCGATCCAATTTTGGCTAAAGCTCCAATTGTAATCAGGACTTTGTAGGGCTGGGTTTGACTGACGCTATAGTAGTGATTGATATTTTTTAGTCTCGAGGTGAGCACGTGGATGGTATCGGCAACGGTGATCCAGCTGCGGCATTTTCGTTCGATGACGGTCAAAGGATCAGATAAAAATAGCGCAGTCCGATATAGAATGCGTACTGTCGAAACGCGCGCTCGGATTAGGTCGATTTCTGAACTTATTTCGAGCGCACTTTCAGTGCCTATCCATTTTGCCGAATAACTGATTGCTCTTAAGGGCCTAGTGATAGGCGTAAAATGAATGGTCTGACACATCAAATTTAACTCAGGTCGTTCCAGAGTTTTTGGCATACTCGAACTTGGGCTGGGGGTAGATTTCTAATGATAACTAGCACTTCTCTATTTTTGGTAAAAGCAGCTTTGGTCCAATTAGCAGATCCCATCGCTAAATGCCGGTCATCGACAAGGGCCCATTTGTGGTGCAAGAGTCCAGGTCCTTTGGTGTGATTGATTGATAGCTTTGTGTGAGGTTGGCGTGTATAACGGTCCAAATAGAGATTAACGGTAACGCCGCGCTGTTGAGCTTTTTCTAGCGCCTCAATCAATTCAGGGTGCGATAAGGTGAACATGGCCACCTTGATGCTTTTTTCAGCTTGGTCAATTAGATCAAGAAGCGCAAAAAATGCAGTTTTATCCGGAAGCATCCAAAGCTGTAAATTTTGCCAACTGAGCGCGCCGTTTGTTTGGTTGGTGATAGAAGACTTAAAGAATGTTGCCACGCTCTCTGATTCTATTCCCATGACGCAATTATGGTGTAGCTCCAGCGATGTGGTTGTTAAATTAGCCGATCCAAATAAAGATAGGTGATCATCAACGACAGCGATTTTGGCGTGGTTTAGTCCTGATTTTTTGATCCGGGTGATACCAGGATGCCTGGGAGTGCTCCGTTGATCGCAAAGAGCAAAAACATCTAGCCCCTGGTTTTTTTTACTATCGAGGAGCTTTAAAATTTCTGGATCGCTTAAACCGTAGGTGATCACATCAATACTTTGGTTCGCATTTTTAAAAGCTTTGCAATAAAGGTGCTTAAAATTATTCGCATAGATCTGAACCGGATTTGGACTGTTGATACGAAGAGCCCAATACCCGGAGCAACAAAAAAAGACCAGGACTAGTAAAAAACTAGATTTTTTCGCCGCGGGAGCGCATTTCGCGCACCACCGTAGATAGGCCCTTTTTATCGATATCACGCATGGCACCTGTCGTTAAACGCAACGTAATAAAGCGCTTTTCATCAGCAAACCAGAAGCGTTTTTTCATTAGATTAGGCAGAAAACGGCGCTTTGTAATCCCAGTGATGTTAAGGCCAATGCCCTTTTTCTTTTTTGAAATACCGCGGATGGCGTACGTTTTACCGCGTTTAGGAGTTTTTCCAGTGACTTGACAGCATCTTCCCATAGTATCCTCGTAGTTTTAAAAAAGCATGATAGCAGGTATCGGCAGAAATGGCAAGGATTGAATAATCTATCCAAAAGTGTTAAATAAATATTTTATGGAAGAATATCGGGGCGACCTTGTTGTTATTGGATCAGGACCTGCGGGCCAAAAGGCCGCCATTCAGGCGGCAAAGCTTGGAAAAAAAGTCATTATTGTTGAAAAAGACCCCCACCCAGGAGGAGCATCGCTCAATTCCGGGACCATCCCATCCAAATCTCTACGAGAAGCCATTCTTGACTTAACGGAATTTTATCAAAAGAGCTATTACGCTGCTTCCGAACGCCACGGACCAGTATCAATTAACTCTTTGAATTATAGGTTAAGCTACGTACTTGAGCTCCAACGCGGGATTCTTCGAAAGCAATTTGAAAAAAATAAAATTGAACTCATCCATGGGTGTGCTGTGTTCGAAGACCCCCATACAGTCGGGATATACGATCAGGGATACAAACAAATTGGGCGGGTATATGGGGAGCATTTTTTAATAGCCTGTGGATCTAAACCCAGGAATCCCAAACATGTACCCTTTGATAAGGACACCATTTTGGATTCGACGCGGCTGCTAGAAATCGACCACGTTCCGAAAACGATGATTGTGCTGGGCGGAGGGATTATTGGGTCTGAATACGCCAGTTTTTTTGCTGCTCTTGGAACTGAGGTCACTGTGATCGATCGAAAAGAGCAGATGCTACCTTACCTCGATAGGGAAATAGGAAAACAGCTACAAGCAGGATTGATGCGCATCGGTTTAAATTTTATCGGTAATCGGGATTTTGAGAAAATCGAAAAAATGGAAAAGGGAGGGGCCAAAATTATTTTTAAAGATGGTTCTCATCTGGAAGCGGAGATGTTGTTGTATGCCTTGGGGCGCTCTGCCAATGTCGATTATCTTAAAATTGAAAATGCCCACCTCACCCTTGATGCCAAGGGGTATATTCCGGTTAATGCCCTTTTTCAAACAGTCCAACCCCACATTTACGCAGCAGGTGATGTGATTGGCGGACCTAGCCTTTCAGCCACAAGTTTCGAACAAGGAAGACTGGCTGCGCGCCATGCTTTTGGGGCTGAAACGCACCATTTCCCAGACTTTTATCCCATCGGTATT
This sequence comes from Chlamydiales bacterium, assembly GCA_024233455.1. GTDB lineage: Bacteria > Chlamydiota > Chlamydiia > Chlamydiales > JACKPQ01 > JACKPP01. Next base: position 319,799 of record JACKPP010000001.1, on the reverse strand, counting down.
TACACTATCCCAGAAATTTCCTCTGTGGGATACAGCGAAGAGCAACTAAAAGCACTCGGATTTCACTACGAAGTGGGCCGGGCCTACTACTACGAGATTGCCAAGAATCAAATTGCGGGAAATGATACAGGTATGTTTAAAATACTGTTTCATAGGGATACATTAGAAATTCTTGGTCTTCACATTATTGGTCGGGGGGCAACAGAGGTGATACACATTGGCCAAGTGGCCATGACATTTAACGCGAGGATCGACTATTTTATCGATCAAGTATTTAACTACCCGACCTACGCTGAAGGTTACCGCATCGCCGCGCTCAACGGGTTAAACAAAATAAAACATAAGAAGTAACATGGCAGTTTTTGACATTTCAGAGTTCCAACAGCAATATGAAGAAAAACAAACAGCAGAGGCTGCTCCGACCTACTCTTCAAAAAAAGACAAGCTACTTTCCTCACTTTTAGCCAGAGGGCTGTTCTTTCTTTTACTGATTGTCGATATCGCTTGGTGTTTTTACTCTCTTGCGCTTTACTTGGTTACTTTGCCCTGGGGTGGTCTGACCAGAGGCTTTCGTCAAAAACGGGCGCTTTGTTTTAAACGCTCACTCATCTGTGCTGTAGCGCTTTTTACAGCGCTTTTTAGTCCGGCCATCGGCATCATGTTTGGCTGTACCTATTTCATGGTTTTTGATAAATCGGGCATCGATGAGGTCATTCCTTCCTCACTCAAGTCCCAGTTCGAAGAGTTTTTTCCTGGTTGATCCAGTAAAGGAGTGCTAGTTCGCTTTTGGGGAACGGGGGCTAGAGTGCCCACCCCATTTCTGAGTAGCTAGCCTTAGAAAGTTTCCAAATTTTTGGGTCATTGGTGTATAATTGAGATTTAGGTTTTCAAAATGCACCCAGCAATGACAACATCGGTTTTCCGGATCAAACCACCTGGTTTTTCTCCATCATTGGAGATTGCAGCTTGCTATATCGAATCCAACGGTAAATGGTTGTTTTTAAAACGTTCAGAAGGAAAGTCTGAAGAGGGAAAGTGGGGCGTTCCCGCTGGGAAAATTGAGCCTTCTGAAACTCCATTGGAAGCTGCTATCCGTGAAACGCGCGAAGAGACAGCTATTTTTCAAAAAGAGCCACCAACATTTATCGGGAAAATTTTTGTGCGCAAGCCAGGCATAGACTACGTCTATCACATGTACCACCAAACTTATTCTCAATTTCCCGCCGTAACTTTAAATGATGAGCATCAAGAATTTCGATGGTTAACAGCCGGTGACATTTTTCAACTGCCCCTCATGGAAGGGGGCGTCATGGCGTGGCACCATTTTAGGGCGCTTGCAAATAAACCCCAGTTGATCAGAAAACCTTTTTACTTTATCCGTCATGGTGAAACAGATGTAAATGCTAATCCCTTGATTAAACGCGTTGATTATGATCTTCCGTTGAATAAAAACGGAAGAAACCAAGCACAATTGGCCAAAGCTTCTATCATCGATTTACCGCTTAAATCGGTTTGTTATAGCCCAATCCAACGAGCGGTAGAAACTAAAGACATCCTAGCTGAAGATCTTGCAACAGAGCAAGTTGAAATAAAGCAACTGAGTGAGTGCCAAGCGGCTATTTGGATGAAAATGGTTAGGCTTGAAAAAGGCCTCGGATATCATGTTTGTGAAGAAATAGAACATTTCTTATGCCGGGCAGTCAGTGGCTTGGCCTCTGCTTTGGATAAAGCTGGTCCTACTTTAATTGTAGCCCATGGAGGCATCCATTGGGCGTTTTGTTATCATATGGGCATTGAAAATCATCCCTGGAAAATTGGAAACTGCCAGCTGGTCCATTTTTCTCCTAAGGGCGATCAGGATTGGGAAGCTAATTTAGTCCCAATGCTATCAACGTAGCTTTCTCATCACTAGCATTAAAAGTTTAAATCACTATATTTGAAGCGCTGAAAATTCAGCCATCCATGGCCGAGATAAACGGCGTTGGCAAATTAGTTAGGTGGAAAATGGCGCCGACGCGTTCATAGCAAACAATGATCACAAAACAGCGCTTGACCTGGCACGTGAGCATGAAGAGAAGGCCGAAGCTGACAAAAAATCACCGTTTGATGAAGTGATTGCTCTATTGGACGCGAAAGCTTCCGCAGATGCTCTGCCTGAATCAAGTCTCTTGCTTCTGGCTAATCTGACTCAAAAGATTGGAGCTTGGCTTTATTTTCTTTGGACACAAGGTTTAACAAGGTTTAATTGCTGAGCTCAAACAGAAAATATTTCGTAAAGTTTGTTTTTTTGGTGTTGCGATTTAATTTTCGAACTTTCAATTCAATTTAAAACATGGTTTTTAGTTATTGTAGTTGTGTAGATAGTTGTTAGTGACTTCCTTATTAAAATATTAATTCCTAGTTTAGTTTTATCTTGCAATAGGTTAAAATTTTATAAAATCATTAACTAATGAGGTCGAAAAATAGTCCCAATTAGAGGTCCAAGCTTGCAAATCAGTGCACTGCTTCCAGCGACAGCAGGCTTTGTCACGCAAAGAGTTGTAGCGTTGGTACGCTGCCACCCTCGGGCTGCTGTAGCCCTTACTGCAGGGGCTGTGTCCTTAGCGGGTGCAGGGTCTTTTGCAGCCCGTTACGGAATCAGACAGCTGAGAAAGCCTAAGGACGTTTTTGCTGCGGGCGGGCTCGGCGTCGACGACAGCGGCTGGGGGGAAGGGACTTCGTCGGCGTTGGGGGCGCTCGGAAGTTCCAAAGTTGGTAATTGGCAGTTGGAACCTTGGTCCTTGGAAACTGCCATTTGAAAATTGGCAATTTGGCCAAAAGCGCAAGGGCTTCTAGCTTCAATAAATTGAATTTTGGCCGTTAAAAAAATAGCAGGCGCACTAACCACGTGAATCTGTAAGAATATCAGAATATCAAAAAGGAGAAAGAGATGAGTATAGCACAAGTAAGCCCAGAGCTCCCTTCAGAACTTTGGTGTGCAGTCGTTAGCCACATCGAAGATGATCGGGATGTTGCTAAATTTAGCCTTGTGTGCAAACTCTTTAAAGCAGTAGTCGACATTGATCCAACGGCGCGTTTAAGACGCCTGGGTATTTACGATTTTGCCTTTGGCAAAGCAAAATGGAAAAAATACTTTGGCGATGTTGGTGATGAGCCGCCACTACCAAGTGACATCGATCAGATCCTAAACGGCCCCTGCCCAATCTGGGATGCCAAAAAAGTGCGCGAAACGCATATGCTGACGCTGATTCCCAGCCACGTCAACGGCGAGCAGCTTACCCTCGAGAGCATCGGTGAGCTGGTCAAAAGCCCCAAAGGGGAAGGCTTCGCCACGGAATACTATCTCTATAATAATCCACATGGTAATGAAAAAGCGCATGTTAACCAAAACACCTGGGTGCTGATGACCCGCAATGTGCTCCCAGATAGCCGAGAAAAGAGCTATAATGTTCAACGTCAGCTAGTAGCGAAGCTAGCGCAAAAAAGTGGTCAGCCTTATGAGGTGCCGCGCCTTATCGAAGCCGTGACGAGCATTTTTATGGAATACATTAAAACTGGCGCTCGGCTCTACGGTAAAGATCCATGGGAGTTTACCCGCTGCCAGGAAATGACGCAGGATGATATTACGTGGCCGATGGATGCTGGCGGTTTTGCTGCTGGCGGGCTCGAGATCGGCAGCCACTGGGACAACGGCAGCTACGGCGTTGGGGGCGCTCGGAAGTTCTAAAGTTGGTAATTGGCAGTTGGAACCTTGGTCCTTGGAAACTGCCAGCTGGTCCATTTTTCTCCCAAAGGCGATGAGGACTGGGAAGCTAATTTAGTCCCAATGCAATAAAAATCAAGCATTTAAAGAAATATTAAATTATTTAATATACATTAAATATAATATTTATTATAATATACATTAAATAATTTAAATATGGCGGTTTATTATGAAAGTCAATGATTACAAGACTGGGGTGGTGACTCTAGATACGCAGAAGATAAATAGCTCCAATGTAGGCAAGTACGATACTATCTCTAACTCTAAATGTGCTAAAATAACAGCAAATATCACTGGATTAGTAGGTTGCGTTTTTTTGAGCACTGCTGGCTTACTGGGGAGTAAATTATTATTCAGTGCCTGTGTTCTCGGATTAGGTGTTGCCCTTGCAAGCAATGTGACTATCCTGGCTATTATCGGCATTGCAGGTGCTATCGGTATCGTTTTAGTGGTTGCTACGTTGGGATGCCTCGGGATTGCTCACCATGCTCAGAGCAAAAGCCAAGAGGAAGCCATCTTAGATCAACAAGGGCAATCGACTGGTGATAACTCCTCCTGGTTGAAAAATGAAATACCCGCTATGCAAAGACTGATGCTTATAGGCAAGCATAGAGAAGCACCAGCAGAAATGCAAAAACCGGCTTCCTATTTCAGTACGGTTGAAAAATTCTCGTTCGTTAATTCTGAAAACTTTTTTGCAGTGCTTACTATCTCGATCATTATACTGGCTTTGGGATGCGTTCTAAAGGGTGTTGGCTTGGGATTTTCTATAGTGGGTAGCATGTTGCGTTATGACACTACAAAGTCAACTAACACAGATCTAGCAAAGGCCTCTTAACCAGGTGATGCCCAGTGCATGCACCCGGTTAGGACGTTCTTATATTTTATTTGACGCTATAGGTAATATTACCATCTTCAAGCTTGAGAGTTAAGCTTACGCCATCTTTGATGGAGTGGTCCAAAATCCCTTTAGATAGCATATTGGTTATGGATTTTTGAATGAGGCGTTTTAGTGGCCGCGCGCCAAAGGCTGCATCATATCCGGTGGTGGCAAGGTGTTGTAAGACTTCTTGTGGGGTGTTGAGCGTGATGTTTTTTTCTTTTAGGCGTGATTGAACGCGACTGAGCTGTATCTGCACAATTTTTTCCATGTCTTTTTCTTGCAGTGGCTGGAAGGTGAGGATGTCATCTAGACGGTTAATGAATTCGGGTCTGAAATGGTCTTTGACCCCTTCGGGTTTGAGGTTGGAAGTCATGATGAAGAGGGCGTTTTTACAGTTGACATGACGCCCTTTACTGTCGGTCAGTCTGCCGTCATCAAAGATTTGCAAAAGAATATTGAAGACGTCGGGATGGGCTTTTTCGACTTCGTCGAGAAGGACCACCGCATATGGGCGGCGGCGTAGTGATTCAGAAAGCTGGCCACCTTCGTCGTAGCCGACGTAGCCCGGAGGGGATCCAATGAGTTTGGAAACGCTGTGTTTTTCCATGTATTCAGACATGTCTAAGCGGAGCATGGCATCTTCAGAATCGAAGAGCTGCTCGGCTAAGGCTTTGGCAAGTTCGGTTTTGCCCACGCCTGTTGGTCCTACGAAGAGAAAGGCTCCAATGGGGCGGTTGGGATCAGAAAGGCCAGTGCGCGAGCGGCGAATGGCTTCTGAGACTGCGGTAATGGCCGTCTCTTGGCCCACAACGCGCTGCTGTAGTGTATCCTCTAGATTTAGGAGGCGCTCGGCTTCTCCTTCGAGCATTTTATGAACAGGAATCCCAGTCCATTTTCCGACGATTTGGGCGATCAGCTGGGCATCGACTTCTTCTTGTAATAGGCGGCTGGGAAGCTTGGAAAGCGCTTCTTGTGCATCTTTGAGTTCTTTTTCAAGAGTGGGCAAGGTGCTGTAGCGGATTTCGGCCACTTTGTTGTATTCGGAAGCACGCTCAGCTTCATCAGCCTGAAAACGCAGAGTTTCGAGTTTGTTTTTGCGGGATTTGAGCTGATCGATGAGTTGTTTTTCGTTTTCCCAACGTTGGTTGAGGGCTGCCAGTTCTTCTTTGACATTAGCGATCTCTTTTTCAAGCTTTTGGGCTTCATCGGGCTTTTCTTTTTTTAACGATTCTTGTTTGACCAAAAGTGATGAAAGCTCTCGTTCTTTGGTATCGATAGGTAGAGGACGCGAGCCGATTTGCATGCGAATCAAGCTTGCTGCCTCGTCGATGAGGTCTATGGCTTTATCAGGCAGTTGCCGATCGGTAATGTAGCGCATGGAAAGGTTGACCGCAGCGTGGATGGCCCCTTCGGTGATGTGTACGCCATGGAAAATTTCGTAGCGCTCTTTTAGGCCGCGTAAAATAGCTATTGCATCATCTTCGGAGGGTTCATTGATAAAAACGGGTTGGAAACGCCTTTCTAAGGCTGCATCTTTTTCGATGTATTTTTGGTATTCAGCCAGGGTGGTGGCACCAACGCAGTGGAGTGTGCCGCGCGCCAAGGCCGGTTTTAATAGATTGGCAGCATCCATCGCCCCCTCCGAGGCACCTGCACCTACCAGGGTATGCACTTCGTCGATAAAAAGAATGATGGAGCCTTCGGCATCTTCAACTTCTTTGAGGACGCTTTTGAGCCGTTCTTCAAACTCTCCGCGGTATTTGGCGCCAGCAATAAGGGATCCCATGTCTAAAGTGAAGAGCTGTTTGTCTTTGAGTGAATCGGGCACATCGCCATGGATAATGCGCTGCGCTAGGCCTTCGGCAATAGCGGTTTTTCCAACGCCAGGCTCGCCGATGAGCATCGGATTGTTTTTGCGACGGCGCGATAGGACTTGAATGACCCGTTGGACTTCTTCGCCTCTTCCAATGACCGGGTCTAAGGTGCCATTTTTGGCCAGTTCAGTGAGATTTTTACAGTATTTTTCAAGGGCTTGCATGCTGTTTTCAGCTGTAGGAGAATCCATTTTTTTGTTTTTACGTGTATCCATGATGAGGGCCTCAACTTGTTTGCTGTTGGCATTGATGATCTTGGCGTTGCAAAAGGCAAGCAGGATATGGTCAGAGGCTATGTAGCTATCTTTCCATTTTTGGGCTATTTGATCCGCCGCTTGAAGCAGTTGTTGCAAGCTGGGCGAGGTGGCAGGCTCAGCTGGCGTTGAAAATGTGGCAATGCGTTGCATTTCAGATTGGGCTTTGGAAAGAAGAGCGTGGGAGTCAATGCCAAGCTTAAGAAGTAGGCTCGAAAAGTAGCCGTCTTTTTCCTGTAACAACCCCGCCAGTAAATGGTATTCGGTGACAAGTGTGTGTTTGTTGTTTTTGGCTGATTGCATGGCAAAGCTTAAAGCTTGCATAAGGGACTCTGTAAATTCCATTGGCTACCTCCTGCTTGATTTCAATTTTAGCAGTCGAGGGGTTTAAGTGCAAATTTTAGTCAGCATCTCTCGGATAATATGGAGTTTACCGCTGGTGGAAATGTGGTGAATGATGACCGAATCGGTTTTTTGCTGGTCGGGAAAGGTGTTGAATGTGTCGGGAAGCTCGATCACAGTGAATTCTTTTTGCCTCAAGGTTTCCATGAGCGCTTCTTGCTCAGACCAGAAGTGACAAGAGCATTCAGCGATCATTTCGGCCCAAGCTTGAACGATGGGGCAGTTTTTTTCGTAGGCCAAAACGCCGGTGTTGTAGCGCTGGTGCTCCGGCATGGTGATACCTCGCTCGGTCCAGCATTTGAGCGTGTCTTGGGCCAGAGGGACGAGCCCAAAAGGGATGCGGAAGAGAGGGTCAAGTGCGCCTTTGACTTGGCAGTCCAAATCGAGATATACGGTATGGGCAAATGGGGTTTTCATCAGAGCAAACGGTTTGGATAACCAGATAGGACGCGCGCGCAGGTAATCACTACGGGTAAAGCTTTGCCATTCTTCGAGCATAAAATCAGGCGGCGGTTCTAGCTCCAGCTCAACAGGCGCCATTTCGATTCTTTGGCCTATACTATCAGCCCATTTTTTTCCTTTTGCACTCATGCCAAAGTCGATGATCGCCACCGGATAGGCATTGGTCTGACAGTAGTGGTCGTACCACCAAGGGAGGAAAATTTCTTGGGTCTTATCACAAAATAAGAGCACGCCTTTATCGCTCATCTTCAACTCCGCAAACTTTGGCCAGCATCTCTTGTAATATGACCGCCTTTCCGTAATGATTCATGAAGTGGACGATTTTGGTGGTGGTATCTGCGCATTTCCAATGAGTGTTATACGTTGAAGGTAAGATAGAGATCGGGAGGTTTTCTGTGGCGATGAGCTCTGATAGTAGCACATCTTCTAGCACGTATTGAGCACTTTTCTGGAGAGTTTGATCACACCAAGATTGTAAAACGGGGCTGTTTTTTTTAACGACCAGAACGCCTGTATTCAGTAGAGGAGTGTCTAAAGATGAGAAAATTTGGTACTCTTTAGCCCAATCTTGTCCATCGACAGAATTTAAGGCGATGCTAAATTCTGGGGTGTCAAATAGTGGCGATAAATCACATTTTACTTTGCAGTCTACGTCTAGCCATATGGTATGCTCAAAGGGTGAACTGGTTAAGCCAAATGGTTTGTACATATAGAGCTCTCTTGCCTCGTGCCGATAGGTTGGAAAGGCTTTTGAGGGAGCTTCTTGACATTTGTCAATGGGGATAGGTTGTTTTTCTATGAGCAGGCCAATGTTTTGGGCTACGCGTTTTCCAAAGTCGGATAGCCCGTAATCAATGATAGCAACAGGAAGGGTATTGTGTTTTTGGATGTGGTCAAACCACCAAGGTAAAAACAGTTCCATGTTTTTATCGCAGCCAGTCAGTATTCCACGTGCTTGGTCCATTTGAACTTCTATAGCGTAAAGTGACTATATGGTTCCAATATTTTTATCAGGAGCTAGGCGATGGGCCACCTTGTCCAGGACCTGGCGTTATTCCTGGAAGTTGGTCTTGATTGGGCTCTACCCTTACCGCATTTGGATTGCTTTGAGTATTGCTAGGACTTTTGGGTTTGGTGGTTTTGTCGGGCGTGGTTTTTTTGATGGGTGTTTGTTGAGATTGCACGGGCGGAGTGGTTTGTTCATTTTCAGGAACAGGTGGTTCTTTGGGAATATCTGAGGGATTTACCGTGTAAATTTGACGCACGCGTACGGTGGTGCCGGTGGTTAGATCGGTCAAGGTTTGAGGATAAATAGGATTGTCGCTTTGCCCCAGCGCCACACGAAAAGGCATGATCCACAAACCCGTATAGTTGACATCTTCAGGAGCTACTTCCCAAATGGTGCCATCGCTGAGTTGCAGAACACGTCCTCCATGGTAGTTTTCAGCCAAGACTAGAGGTTTTTGTACTGGTGTTGTTGAAGGTCCCATGTAAAGAGCCAGCCAACCAGCCAATTCATTTTGTTGCTGCCTGGTCAGGCTTGTAATTCCAGTTTTTTGCTGCACATCGGGTGGCATGTAGTCACTTAAATTAGCTGCCAAAAATAGAGCTAGCAAAATCATTGTCCTTCTCCTTATTTCTCTTACAATATATAAAAAATAATTATGTTGCTAGCTTTTGGAATGATCGTACTTGGAATAGCTTTGCTTTGGGGTGGAGCAGAGGCGATGGTGAAGGGCGCAGTTAAGCTGGCGCTTGATCTGGGCGTTCCGGCGCTTATTGTAGGGCTGACCGTGGTGGCAATTACCACATCATTGCCTGAGCTTTTTGCCAGCGTTGCCGCGCAAGTGACGAGCGCTGGTGGGGATGTCGCTTTGGGCAATGTAGTCGGCTCGAATATTGCCAACCTGGGTTTGGTGTTAGGATTAGCGCTATTAATTCGCCCCATAGATGTTCCAAGCGTGATTAAAAAACGTGAAATGCCACTTGTTTTTGCTGCCTCAGCAGTGCTCTTTATTTTGACAGCTTCTGGATCTGTTAGCCGATTGAAAGGTCTGGTTCTTTTGGTAGGGATGGTAGGCTATACCATCTATCAGCTAAAGATTGCCCGGCAGGAGGAATCGATTGCCAGGCAAGCTCTGGCTCAGGAAGTGCTTCCTAAATTGAGCTTAGGGCGTGAGATTTTTTTAGTCGTCCTAGGCGTTGTCCTACTTGTCTTGGGAGCGGGGGCTTTGGTTAAAGGGGCCGCTAGCATCGCGCACCACTTTGGTTTGTCTCCAATCGTAATTGGAGTCACGATTGTAGCAATTGGAAGTTCTCTGCCAGAAATTGCTACCGTGATCGTAGCATCAATTAAAAAGCGCACCGATTTGATTTTGGGCAACGTATTTGGCAGCAATATCTACAATATTACGATGGTGGCAGCGGTTGCCGCTCTGGTAAAGCCGATAGAATTTTCTCCTCCAATGCTCTACCTAGATATTCCCGTGATGCTAGGCTTTACCGTCCTAACATGGGGCCTTATCCATTTTAAGAAAAAGTTGACAAGATGGCATGGGGGATTGCTGCTTGGTCTTTATGTTTTATATCTGATTAACCTTTAGTCCACATTGAGCGCAAAGAAGATAGGCTCTTAACGTGAATTTTATTATCTAATGTAAAATCTTTCTCTCCGGGATAGATGACGATAAGAGAATCTAATTTTAGATGATCGAGAGCTATGCGCATGGAGGCCGTGATTTTTGGGGCATCAGAGTATTTAAATTCAAAACCTAATCGTTTGCCATTTTGCATGATGAGCAAATCCAGCTCAGCTGTATTGTGAATTCCCCAAAAATAACATTCATCTGGCTCTGCTCCAGATGAGCGGATCGTTTCTTCTAGAGCAAAACCCTCCCAAGATGCGCCCAATTTGGGATGACGAAGAAGTGAGGTGTAGTCGGTAATATCGCAAAGTGTATGTAATATGCCGCTGTCACGAAAGTAGATTTTTGGGCGCTTGACTTGACGTTTTTTAATGTTTTCAATCCATGGTTGGAGTTGCCGGATCATAAATGTGCCGGTTAAGATATCTAGATAGTGTCTGGCTGTTGTGTCAGCAATACCCAGAGATTTTCCTATGTCAGAGGCTTGAAATATTTGTCCGTGATAATGCGCCAACATCATCCAAAAACGGCGCAGCGCTGTCGGGGCAATGCGAATGCCTAAATTAGGAATATCCCGTTCCAAAAATGTGCTAATATATTGCTTGCGCCAGTAGATGCTGTCTTCAATGGTGTCGGCAAGAAAAGCTTTGGGGAATCCCCCTTTGAGCCATAATGATTGTTTGTCATCCACTTCGAAAAACGCAAAGGGGGGTAGTTCAAGGTAGGCTATACGTCCTGCTAAAGATTCTGATGACTGCCTGATAAGATCTCTAGATGCGCTACCTAAAATTAAAAAGCGTTTGTTTGATTTAGGTGCATCAACGAGAACGCGGAGCAGGGGAAACAGCTCCGGTATACGCTGAATTTCATCTAAAATAATGAGGCCACTTAAGGGGTCTAATGCTGCTTTGGGATTGGCAAGGGCAGCCAAGTCAGCTGGGTCTTCTAAGTCAAAAAAATGGGTTGTCACATTTTTTTCAGCAAAATCGATATATTGTCTTGCTAAAGTTGTTTTTCCACATTGACGGGGCCCTAAGATGGCTACAACCGAGTGCGTTTTGTAGGCCTTGGCAATTCTGTTTAAATAGGATTGTCTTTTCATGTTTTGAGTTTAGCATGAAATTTCGGTGGCTGCCACCGAAATTTCATAAATTAAATATAATTCATTCATTATTAACATGTTAAATCTATTCTGAGATGGGGAAAATACTGCGTAAGCTTTGGCGCAGCTGTTTAAGGCAGTCTGGATAGTGATTTTGAGCTGCGGTGATATTTTCGGCAAGGTGTAGGTGCTGCCAAGCGTCTTTGGGGCGAAAGCGCATGATTTTGAGCTGGGCTAAGTAGTATTCGATAGTGGCGTTTGTGGGATCAAGAGCATGGTATTTTTCAAGGGCTTCAATGCCCCCCTCATGGCGCCCAAGCTGCAAGAAGGTGACAGCGTAGTGCAACCAGCCATCTCGGAATTTAGGGTAGCGCTTGAGTACTTTGCCAAGACGCATTTGTTTTTTTTCAATTGATGAGCGCGTCTCATCTACTGACATGAAGACCGCTTTGATGCCTTCTATGTCCACTTTACCATCTAGATAATCTTGGGGAATGGTTTCAGCGCACACCGCGCCTTCCATGGGTTTGCCGGCAATTTGACTTAAATAGTCTTTGCCTTTGGCTGTTTGATGGGTAAATAGGTAGTTGTAACCTAGAAACATTTTGAGTAGGTCATCATCTGGCATGTAGGTCAAAGCTTGCTCGTAAAGATGCACGGCTTCTACGTAATTTTCTCGATGCCAGCACACTGCTGCTTGGTTGATGAAGGCCAGACCCACGACTTCTTTAAGGGTGCGCTCATGCAGTGTTTTGGTGTTGATTCCAAGGTACATTTTTGAGGGCACATGGATGCCGCGCGCAGTGGTTTCAATGTTAATTTTGTCTTTGTAACGCACGTAGATATGACCGGGTGGAGTGATGATTTCCAGAGGAAGATTGAGTCTTTGCGCCAAACTGAGGTATAAAATCGATACGCCCAAACAGACACCTTTTCGACTGTCCATCACGGCCGGTAAAAATGTGTAGATATCGACATCGTCACTCCAAATGGAATGGGGAGGGAATCGATAGCGCATCTCTAGAAAGATGAAGTCGTTGAGTGCGCGTACTTTTTCTTCGTCGGTGGAACTGGGTTTTAAGCGGGCATTGATTTGTAGTGCCATCAAGTCAAGTGTTGCCTCGTAGCGGCGCACACTGAGAGCATCTTCAAATTGGTACAGAAGAAGTGCCCTTGCCAGATCGATTTCGTCTGAGGATAAGTCAAAGAGATCTTGTTTTTTCCAGACGTAAAAACCTTTGAGCTTGCGGTTATGCAAATGAGAACTGATATGATCAATTAAATCTAGCGATTCAGCTGACAGATTTGGTGCTTGATCAAGAGGTTGTCGATTTACTAGGCTAATGAGCGGTTGCAGGTCTAGCTGAGGAAAGTCGATGGCTGCACTATTGGTTTGTCCCATTAGCTTCCAGGCGTCGCTAAGTGCTTTTTGTCCTTGCTCAGTTTCGGGATAGAGCTGGTAAAACGCCAGCAGCTGAGAGATAGATGAGGGATCAAGGCTACTTTGCAGAGTTTTTAGTTGAGCAGTTGAGACACTCAGCAAGAGCGCGATGGCCAAAATATAGTTCATCCCTTTACCATAGCGCACGGACAAAGCAGTTGTCTAGCAGGTTATGATGGAGCTGATGGTAGAAATAAGCGCCTGGCAGGAGAGGAGCTGTTCAACCGAGAGCTTGTAGCGATAGGTCCAGTTATCTGGACTGACAATGCCTGGTCGGTTGATCCTTTCATCATCGGGTTTGTCAGATGTGAGTCCTGGTATGCAGGCTAGGTACTCGTTGAGTAAATTGACGTGGAAGAGCGTTGAGGTGTGGTGGGAAAGTTTGAGAAGCTGTATTTGAGTGTCTTTGGTAAATTCAGGAGGAGTCGATCCAAGCATCTGGTAGAAATCTTGGACTAAGGTGGGATAAGTCTGCCACCAACCTTGAGCGGTTTCTAAGTCATGGGTGGAAAAGCAGGTCAGGTTTACCGGATCGTACTCGCACAGGGGCACATAGGGGCCTTGACCTTTATTTTGACGGAAATGGCTCACAACACGTGTGCCTGGAATGCCCAGGTCGATGAGTACTTGGCTGGCACCGTCGGGCATAATGCCCAAATCTTCAGCGATGGGTAGCATATTGGAGGCTTGTATCATGCTGTTTAAGACTTTTGTTCCTTGCATAAGAACCAGACCTGAATCTGCTGGGATGAATTGCCCTTCGGTGGGCTTTTGCCCATGCTCCATAGCCCAGATGCGAAAGCAGCCAATGACATGGTCAATGCGGTAGATGTGGTAGAAGTTTTCGGCAAAGTGTAGGCGTGTTTTCCAAAAGGCGTAGTCTGATTGACTAAGGGCTGTCCAGTTGTACAAGGGAAAGTCCCAGCATTGTCCTTCGGGATTGAATATGTCAGGCGGAGCGCCGGCCACAAGTTCAAAGTTAAAGTAGTGAGAAGTGTGCCAGCAGTCAACGCTGTCTTTATTGATTAAGATGGGGATATCACCCATGAGTTTTATTTCTTGCCGGTCAGCGTAGGCGCGAACGGATTTGAGTTGCTGATAAGAGAGGTATTGCAAGGCACTGTAAAAGTCGATTTGGTCTTGATAAGTAGCACACAGTTTTTGGATGGAGGCATGGCTTGGATTTTGCAGGTCTTCAGGCCAGGCATTCCAGGGTAGCTGGTCATGTTGATCTTTTAATGCTCGGTAGAGTGCATAGGGCTTCAGCCAACTAGATTCTTGGCAAAAAATCTGGTAGGAATCTTGGATGAGTAACGCCTCTTTTACTGCCAAAAAGTAACGCTTCAGCCAGTGCATTTTGAAATGATAAACCGCCAGGTAGTCGACACGTTTTTCGAAGTCAACGGCGGGGGCGTTATCAAGCTCTTGTTCTAGTTGAGGGTGCATTTCCAAGAACGGAAGTTGCCTTAAGGCTAGGTAGATGGGATGTAGCGCGCAAGAGGAGAGCGCGCTATAGGGCGATGAAATAGTGCCAGAGTCATTTACTGGCAAAAGCTGAATCAGATCAAAGCCACATTTTTTGGCAAAGTCGATAAGTCCCATCAAATCGAGATACTCACCACAGCCTACGCTTTGGTTGGAATGTATGCCAAGCAAGGAGACTAAAAAGCCATGGTGGTTATGGATTCCAATTTTTTGCCAGATATTTTTTAGCGGAGTTTTTAAAAGGCGCTCTTCGATCGATTCCATATTTTATATTTAATTCAGTATATATATTTTGAGTCATTTCGGGTCAATAATTTGCACTAAATGATTCATTATGACTCAGTATACAGCTAGCAGTGTATTAATTTTTTTGATTCAATTCGATTAAGTTGAAAGGTCGATGTTCTGGTCTTTGGTCATGTAGGTTTTAATAGGGGAGGTTTGGCCCACATCGAGGGCGTTTTTCCAGTCGAGTGCTATGGCCAAGAAGTGGGAAAGATAGTCGGAAAGGGCGTCGATGTGGAGGTTTTTCATGGATAGGTAGGCAAAGAGAATGAGCGCGCTGGTCTGCTGGGAGTAGCAAAGTGTTGCCAATGGTGGTACAGGGTTAGCGTTGGCTGCAAGGGCCTCTGCTAGGACTTCTTGGCGGAATTTGCCCGGAGGTAGTTCAAAGATAGGCGAGGCAACGAGCAGATGCTCTTCAGATGGATCAGGCTCAAGCTGCAAAGCTATGGTATTATCGACGATGAATTGGCAAGCGCCGTTGGAGTCAACAGCTAGTTCCGTGCCAAATTTTTCGCTCAGCTGGTAGATAAGATCGTGGAAACTCATTCCTCTTCCTCTTCGTCGTCATCTTCTTCCTCCAGGGCATCTTCAAGCTCGGCTAGAGCTTCTATCGTGGTCATCAGCATATCTTGACGGTGCTTTTCAGACTTGAAGAGGCGAGGGGCGATGCCACGCATAGCATCGCGGTATTGGGTGAAGATGATAATTTGGGCCATAATGTCATCAGTAATGCCAAGGCTGCCAGCAAGGCGCAAAATTTTGTCAACGGAAGGATAACGTTCTTTCAGGAGGGTGACCAAAAGCTTGGAAAGGGTCTCGAAGTGGAGGTGGTTGTTTAGGGGGAGGGCGTTTTGCTCGTATTGCTGGCGGATGATGCGCCCGCGGCTTTTGAAAAAATTGTAGACTCCCAAGATGGCTTGCATATTTTTGGCCTCAGAGACGAGTGTATGAAGCTCTCCATGGCTGATGGATGATCCTTTAGCGGTTAAATCAGCACGCAGCGCTTTTAGGATAAATTCAATGGCCTCTTTCATTTTTTCGTAGGTGTATTTTTGGATGAGCTCTTCAAAAAGCTCTTGGGCCTCACGGGGGTTGCCTGTAATATCGCGGTAGAGATCGCGTAGCTCACTGGGAGAGGCTAGGTCACCATGAGATCTGGAAACGCCTCCCATGTTGCGCCCAGCAATAATTTCTCTTCCGCGCAGTGACCGGATGAGGTCTTTGGCTCTACGTATCCGTTTATAGGCATCGGAACTCGGGTGGAGGCTCTCTAGCAGGTAATCGATGGCTTCATCGGCAAGCGATGGGTCAGAAAAACGCTTGATGATTTTATCTAGGGTCTCTTCAGTGGTCGTGGCCTGCTGTACCTCGGAGTGCAGTCCAAGAAGCTGCTTGGCTTCCATTTCAGCGTTGCGTTTTTGGTAGAATTTGGCCAACGCTTCGGCCTTGGCAAAGGTTTCGGTTTGCTGTGTCGGAGGCGGAGCTTTTGTTTCTTGAGCTTGTTTTAGAGGCGATTGGAGCTTGAGTTGGCCCCGTTCTTTGAGCTCTTTGAAATGTTTTAGGCGCGCATTGATGTCGGCTGCTTTTTCAATGCTAGCTTCTCTCATAAGCGCTTTAGTATCTTTTTGAACGATGTTGTGCAAGCGTGCTTTTTTTGCTGCTTGCACCAGTTGTGCCTTGTTTGATCCGGAAACTCCTTCTGTGCCAGATATTTCAGACATCGCAAATTACCTCAGTTGGACTCGGCCCAAAGGCTGGATGCGGATTTCAGAGACGATTTCTTGGTAGGATAAAACCGGCAGTTCAGGGAAGTCTCCTTCAATGAGTTTTCTTACAAAACGGCGTACATCCATGTTCGTGATGATCACCGGCGGTTGCCCTTCAGGAGGAGTGGGCGTGATGACCTGACGCATAGCAGTCGAAATGAGCTGAACTGCGTCGGGATCAAGGGCCAGATAGGAGCCAGCAGAGGTTTGTTTGATGGCGCCGCGGACCATGTCTTCGATTTCAGGATCAAGCATGTAAACCGAGAGAGTAGATTGACCGAGCGAGTATTTATAGCTGATGTAGCGCTTCAAAGATGAGCGCACATATTCAGTGAGCAAGACGGTGTCTTTTTCTGTCTGGGCCCATTCACTGAGGGATTCCATAATGGTGCGCAAGTCTTTAATCGATACTTGTTCTTGAACCAGACGCCTGAAAATTTCTGTGAGTTTTTGTAAGGGCACAAGTCTTGTGACTTCTTTGGTCAGATCGGGATAGGATTTTTCAACGAATTCTAGGATGCCGCGCGCTTCTTGGATACCAAGAAACTCAGCGGCGTTGTGCCTGAAGAAGTGAGAGAGATGCAGAATCATGACCTCGAGCGGATTCCAGTATTTTATGCCCGATTTTTTGAGAATTTCTTCGTATTTGACCTCTACCCATAGCGATGCTTGCCCAATTGTATTTTTTGAGGAGGTGAAAGGAAGGTTGTAGCGACGCAGGTTTTCTTCAATTTCGTTTGTTAGCAGGTAGCCTTTGAGGATTTTTCCTCGTACGATGGGTACTTCGTTTAGGAAGATGGTGTATTCGTCTTCTTCTAATGTAGGTGATTCCGTTCTGACGTGTACACCGGGGAAGCGTACTCCTAAATCTTGGTAGAGGGCAGCGCGCATTTTGGGAATCATTTCTTCCACAAAGGAAATACCGCTTTTTTGTTTGCGGATCTGGTCGGAAAGGTATTTTCCGGTTTCTAGAATAACGGGAAGAGTCAGTGCGTAGTCGTCGCTGGCGCCGCGGACCATGGTGTGGCCATCCACGTCGGTCTCCATAGCAGAGCCGCCGGCTGCAATGCGCTTAGCACTTCTGCGTTGCTTCCAAAGTTTCCGCCCGCTGATGCCACCTACGACAAGCGCCACGCTGAAAAAAAGCCAAGTTGGAAATCCCGGAATCAGGCCTAAAACAACCAGAACAAATGTTGCAAGTAATAATGCTTTGGGCTGGGCAAAGAGCTGCTGGCTTAGGTCTTTTCCAAGGTTGGATTCTTTTTTTTCGCTTGTCACGCGAGTTGTGACGATACCGGCAGAAAGAGAAATCATTAGAGAGGGGATCTGAGATACAAGACCTGTACCGATCGAGAGTAGGGAGTAAACTTGAGCCGATTGAAGGGCGCTCATTTTGTGCACGGTAATTCCGATAATCAAACCACCGATGATGTTGATGGCAGCAATGACGATACCGGCAATGACGTCCCCTTTAACGAATTTCATGGCACCATCCATGGCACCGTATAGTTGGCTTTCTTTTTGCAGTTGGAGGCGCAGTTCTCTGGCTTGGTCTGAATCGATCACTCCACTGCGTAAATCGGCATCGATACTCATCTGTTTACCGGGCATGGCGTCCAAGGTGAACCTAGCTGCAACTTCAGCAACGCGCTCGGCACCTTTGGTTACGACGATGAATTGAACGATGGTGATGATCAAAAAGATGACTCCACCGACGATAAAGCTCCCTCCAACTACGTATTCACCAAAGGTATGGATAATCTCTCCAGCGTCGGCATGGAGTAGAATTTGACGCGTTGCAGAAATTTCAATTCCCAAACGGAACAGAGTGGTAATGAGGAGGATAGAGGGGAAAATAGAGAGTTGCGTGGCTTTGGCAATGTAGAGGGCCACCATTAAAATCGCCACAGAGATTGTGAGGTTAACGGCCACTAAAAAGTCGATCATCTCCGGAGAAATAGGGATGATGATGACCATGATGATGGTGATGACAAAGAATGCCAATATGACGTCAGTTGAGCCTGATAGAAGGTTCATAATGCGGTTGCTAATCATGCCGCCGGTCAATTTATTTGATGCCATTGATCATTGCTCCAAAATTTCGATGTATTCTTTTTCTTTGTCTTCTAGGGCTCCCACCCATTTCATTACCTCTGCTACCGCTGCATAGACCTCATCATCTTGAGGGATGTAGTTGCCTTGTTTGCCGTCATTCCATAGTTGCTGGGCAAGCAATGGATTTCGAAAAATAGGGATTTCATAGGCTACCGCAATTTTTATCATGTTCTCTGCAGTGATCCCTTTCCCCATAGTCAAAATTTTGGGTGCTGGCATATCTTCTGGGTTGTACTCTAACGCCACTGCGATGTGCGTTGGGTTGGTGACCACAGCTCTTGCCCGCATTGTCGCCTGAGGTCCTTCCTGGTAGGCAACTTCTCTGGCGATTTCTTTGCGCTTGCCCTTGATATGAGGGTCTCCCTCAGTATCCTTCATCTCTTGTTTAACCTCAAATTTTTCCATTTTCATTTCTTTGGCAAATTGCCTTTTTTGGAAAATAAGGTCAAAAATAGCTACCCCGATAAAAAAAATACCGACACGAATTAACACTTTCACTAAAAAGTCATTGAAAACAGCTAAAGTAACGGTGATCGGTAGGCCAGCGGTCGCTACAATATCAGATAAGCTAGTTTTCATCACAGAATAAATTAAAACAAAGGCTATGGCGATTTTTAAGACAGATTTTATAAGTTCAAATAGAGTTTTTAATTTAAATTTATTTTTTATGCCATCGACAGGATTGAGTCTTTTGACATCAAATTTCATTGCCTGCATGGAAAACATGGGGCCAATGATTAAAAAATTCACTAAAACGCCAACCGAAACGACAATAATGAGCAGAGGTAGGGTGATATTCATGATCAATTCGATGGCATAGGTCATGTACCCGGCCGCTTGCTGCTGCAAATTCACATTGGAGGGAATCGAGCGAAAGATGGCTACCATATAAGAGCCTAGCTCCTCAAAGAAAAAATGAGCCATGATCAAAGCAGTGGCAATCGATACGATAAACGTAAACGCGGAGGGGAAATCTTGTGATTTGGCCACTTGCCCCTTCTTGCGCGCATCGCGCATTTTTTTCGGGGTGGCCTGTTCGGTTTTCTCTGCCATACCAGTTCCATTTTATCCAGAAAAACATTCCGCTGCAAGTTGAAACCACAGCTTGAGATTAATTATTTGGAGCTTTAATATCCCTGAGAAACAGAAGACCATTTATTAAGGAGATAGAACATGTCTGGAATACCATCTAAAATACCAACTAGCGCATCAGAGCAAACCCTGGCATGGTTAGATCTTCACATAGCGGCATTGCAACGGCAAATTGCTGCAAAGGAGGGTACAGATACAACTCCCTACGCGCCCAGAGATGCTAAAAAAACAATTGATCGCATAGGTTTAGTGATCCTGACACCTCCAACCGACGGTGGTAGCGCAAGGCTACCAGTTAGGAGGGATTTAAATGGTGAGTTTGAAGCTGTAGAAGCAAATGCTCCAAAGGAAGGTTTTGGGGTTGGTGATTTAGATGCAGCTATGCAAGCTTTGAAAAAGCTTAACATGGATGAAAAGGGGCGGCGCATCGAGGAGCTTCTGAATGATTAGTGAAAAGCGTTGCAAGGTTAGTTATGGAAAAAGAGGATCACATCGCCATCTTTGACGATGTATTCCTTGCCTTCAAGTCTTGCTTTGCCAGCTTCTTTAGCTGCTGGGCGTGATCCACATGCGACTAAGTCCTCGTAGCTGATAACCTCGGCCCGAATAAAGCCTTTCTGGATATCGGTATGGATTTTGCCCGCAGCAACTGGGGCTAAGGTATTTTTCTTGATGGTCCAGCCCCGCGTTTCCTGTTCTCCGGACGTGATAAAAGTGATGAGGCCGAGTAAGTCATAGGAGGCGCGGATGAGCCGCGTGAGGCCTGTTTCTTGCAGGCCCAACGACTGCAGATACTCAAGGGCTTCATCAGGCTCTAACGAGGCCAGCTCTTGTTCCAGCTGAGCGCACACTGGAATTACCTTTGATCCTTCTTTTTCGGCGTAGTTGCGCACATCTTGGACAAAGCTGTTTTCCATCGAAGGAAGTGAAGCTTCATCGACGTTAGTTAGATAGATAACGGGCTTGGCAGTCAAGAAGTTGTAGGCTTTTAAATGGTCCTGCTGATCATGCGTGAGATCGATGCGACGGACAGGAATATTCTCATTAAGTTTATCGCGGACAAATTTTAAGGCATCTACAACCGGGAGCAATTCTTTGTTGCCACGCGCTTGTTTTTCAAGCTTAACAATGCTATTTTCGCACATTTGGAGGTCAGCGAGAATAAGTTCTATCTCAATTGTCTGTATATCTTCTATGGGGTTTATGCGCCCCTCAACGTGGACCACATCCTCGTTTTCAAAGCAGCGCACCACGTGAATGATAGCGTCAGTTTCCCGGATATTAGCCAAAAATTTATTACCCAAACCTTCACCGCTTGCTGCACCTTTGACTAGGCCTGCAATATCGATAAAAGCCATGGTTGGGTAAATAATTTTTTTACTTTTGGTTAGCTCATGTAGCTTATCAAGCCTAAAATCTGGCACTTCGACGATCCCGGTATGAGGATCAATAGTGCAAAAAGGGTAGTTTTCAGAGGGGATGCCTTTTTTAGTCAAAGCGTTAAATAAGGTTGATTTGCCAACGTTGGGCAGTCCGACAATTCCACATTCCATAAGAGATAAGTCTAGCAAAAATGGGGTATATACACCAGTAGGAATAGAGTGGGGCTACGTAGAAGCGGGTTTCATAGCACGATTGAATAGAAACCCTCCCGAAAAGACAAAAACACCGCTGACTAGAATAGGAGCAATAGGATGGGCTGCCATGGCCAAACCAGCTAAGCTAGGTGCTAGGACTTGGGCAATAGCCTGTACTGATTGAAAGAGTCCCATGACTTTACCTTGATGATTAGAACCTCCGAATTCAGACACAACGAATGTAAGTGCAGGACAAATAATAGCATAGGAAAAAGAAAAAAGCGTGACCGCGCACAGAATAGTAAAGGGGGCTTTGATGGCAGCTAGTGAAAAGATAGAAAATGCCAGTAATGGCGCGGCAATTTTTAGAACGCGTTCTTCTTGGATACGAGTGCTAAAGAATGTATAGATTCCTTGGGCGATAAGGCAGCAAATGCCAAAATAGGAAAGAATATTACAGTAAGCTTCAATGGTGTAATGGAGACGATCCAATAAGAGCACGCGGAAAAATTTGATAAAAAAGTACCAGCCAAAATAGAGCGCAAAAACTGAAAAAAAGATAGCTTTTAGCTCTTTAGTCTCATTAAAGAGGTTGCGTATATCTTGACCAATAAAGCGCAGATGCAATTTTGGAATGCGCATGCCGCGCATCGTATCGTGGAAGAAAAAACTGATAAGCATGAAATTGAGCAGGGAAAGCACGGCTGAAAGAAGAAAAATGAAAAGGACCGGCTGTCCAAAATTGCTGAGTGGTTTAATAAGTTGCCCCGAGATGAAAGGGCCGATAATGAAGGCCAAACCAAAGGTCATGATAGAAAGAGAAAAGCGACGAGCCTTTTTTCGCAAGGTCGATAGATCAGCAATAATAGCGTTCATGGTGGAGATGTTTGCGCCGGTTAGTCCGGCTAGACCATTGCCAAGGAAGAGGTACAGAATTTGATGGGAGTAGATAGCATAGGCCGAGAGAGCATACCCCAAAAAATTACCCACAAAACTAATTAATAATACGCGCTTGCGGCTCAGAGCGTCAGATATCGCTCCCAGAATTGGATTGCCGAGTATTTGCGCCAGGGGGTAGGTGGCCAAAAGTCCGCCCAAAATAATATAGCGCATGGGGTTTGAAATGCTGTTTGCCACCAAGCTGTAGGGACCTGCTAGGATAAGTGAGTAGGTGTGGGGAATAATGAAGGCAAAGCTTAGGTAATCCAAAAAAGAAACGGCTAAAACAAGAGGTAGTCTGAACTTCTTTAGCAGATAAGTCATACGTCTTACAAGTATACGCGATTATTCCAGGGGATTCAAATTTTATACACAAATCTACTCAAAAGTAGGAGATTTTCCAAGGAGGTGTCCTCATTTTGCACCAGGCCTAGTCGGTACTAAAGCAGCTTAACTTGAATAGGTTGAGCGATGTAGTCGAGTGGGAAATCCGTGGCTGCAAGGCGCAGGAAAAATTCAATTTTTGAATTTACGCGGGTTATATTTTTCATGCCAGGAAAGAGCTTATGGGTAGGGTCTTCCAAGCAGATGGGATGCCTCAGTGATTGCCCCCGCTGAAAGAAGTTTTCGAATCCGTCCGCTTGATACTGGACCTCCGTCTTTTTCCAATTTGGGTAAATATTCCACTGAAAACCCCTGATTTTGGGCCAGGGCGCGAATAGCGTCTGGTGTCCCTGTGCGTCCCTTTCCAAGGCGCGCATCTTCACCCAAAATTAAGTAATCAAAAGGGAGTTTTTGGCGTAGTTTTAGTAGGAATTGATCGTATGTATTGGAAGCGGTCTCAAGGGTAAAAGGCAATAAAACAGTCAGGTCAATGCCAAGCGCTTCTATAAGTTTGAGTTTTGTCTCTGGTGGATAGATCAGCTGGACGATATGCCCGGGTGTTAGGACCTCTGAAGGATGGTTCGAAAAGGTGACCACAACAGAGGTTTTTCCAAGTTGTTTCAAGCGTTTAAAGATCGATTGGTGACCTAAATGGATGCCATCGTATGAACCAAGTGTCACAGCTATCGGGGTGTCTAATTTTTGAGGGATGTCATCGATGGTCGTTACGGTAAGCATAGTAGGTGCTGCCGGTAATCAAATTCAGAACCTTGCGGCGGTAGAGAAATGCAGTCTTGCAGCTGAAACGGGCCAGATCTGGTTCGAACTAATTTGGAAACAAACGCTCCGCATCCCAGCATTTGACCAATGTCGTGGGCAATGCTGCGGATATAGGTGCCTTTGGTGCAGTCTATATCTAGAGTTAGAATAGGGTATTCATAATCGACCAAAATGGTTTTGATCGTAACAGTTTTGGGCTCGCGCTCAACGCTTAAACCCTGACGCGCAAGCTCGTAAAGTTTTTTTCCATTTTGTCGCTTTGCCGAAAACATAGGTGGAATTTGCTTGACCGTACCCTGAAAAGAGGTGAGTACTTCATGGATTTCTTCGAGTGTTGGGGCCTTGTCAGATTTAGCCACAATTTCCCCGTCGATATCGTAGGAGTCAGTTTCGATTCCAAGGGTGATGGTTGCCCTATAGGCTTTATCGTGATTTTGAAATTTTTCAGCTAGGCGGGTGAAGTTTTGACCAACGAGCATCACCATTACGCCTGTTGCAAACGGATCAAGCGTTCCAGCATGGCCAATTTTTTTGATGCCAGTTAGCCTTCTTAGCACTGATACGAGATAAAAGGATGTCTTACCTTCAGGTTTATCTAAGAGTAAAATACCCTGTGTCTTAGTAGGATTCGGAATGGTGCTACTGGTCATTTTGTTCATTATGAAGCTTCATCAAAATTTCTTCGATGCGCATATGTTTTTCGATCGATGTATCTAATTTAAAATGGAGCGAGGGAAAAAAACGCAATACTACCTGCTTAGATGCAAGGGAGGAGATATATCCCGCGGTTTGATTGAGTGCTTCAATTGTTCTTTGTTTTTCTAAATCGGGCCCCATAACGCTGACATGCACAGTTGCGTGGTGCAAATCTTTAGAGACATCGACATTGGTTATAGTGACAAACTGGGAAATATGCGGATTCTGGACATCGCGCATAATGACTTCAGAGATGACTTCTTTAAGCAAAGAGTTAATACGCTTAATGCGTTTGGATTCAGCCATTAATCGAGTGTTTGAACGTGGTAAATAATTTCATAGGTCTTCAAGATATCGCCAGCTTCAATAGCATTTTGTCCTGCCAAAACAATACCGCATTCAAAGCCTTTGGCCACTTCCTTGACGTCTTCTTTAACCCTTTTTAAAGAGGCGATGCTACCTTCCCAAATAACTTCACCATTGCGAAGCTGTTTGATACGGTGATTGCGTTTGATGATGCCATCTTCGACTTGACAACCAGCGATGACACCCAGATGGGATGACTTGAAAATAGCCTTGACTTCTGCTGTTCCAACTTCTTTTTCTTCAGCGGTTTTATCCAGCTTATTCACCATGAGTTCTTTGACACCGTCAATGAGATGGTAAATAATATCGTAGAGCTTCACCACGATTTTATTACGTTTGATGGATGGTTCAGCGTGACTTTCCACTTGAGTGTGAAAGCCTAAAATAATTGCACCGGATGCCGTAGCGAGTTCTACGTCTGATTCAGAAATTTGACCAACACCTTCGGAGATGATGTTGAGCTCAATTTTGCCTTGAGGGATTTTCGTTAGGGAGTTTTTAACCGCTTCTAGTGATCCTTGCACATCAGCACGCAAGATAACCGGGAAAACTTTCTTCTCTTGGAGCTGCTGAGTGCGCTGCATAATATCTTCTAGGGCAGCTGGTCGTTTTCCTGCAGCTGTGCGTTGATCACCTGCCAACCGCTCTTCAGATAGCTTGCGCGCTTCCTTTTCGTTTTCAACAACGATGAATTCAGAGCCGGCAGCGGGAAGTCCAGACAGACCAGTGATCTTTACAGGGGTCGAAGAATGCGCTTCTAACACAGGTTTATTGAACTCATTATGCAGGGTTTTAACACGACCGTAAAAGTTATCAATGACCAGTGCATCGCCTTTTTTTAGCGTTCCGTTTTGCACTAGAACTGTGGCAATAGGGCCAAAACCGCGTGAGAGCTCAGACTCTAAAATAGTACCTCTAGCACGCGCTTTTGGATTGGCTCTAAGCTCTAGCATTTCGGCTTGCAAAAGAACCATTTCTAAAAGTTGATCGATTCCCTCTCCTGTTGTTGCAGAGCAATTAACAGTCAGGGTCTGGCCACCCCAGACTTCTGGAAGAAGCTCGCGATCAGATAGCTGTCTATATACGGTTTCAGGATCAAAATCAGGTTTATCACACTTGTTAATGGCTACGACAACCGGAACGCCAGCATCTTTGGCTTGAGCTAATGCCTCATCGGTTTGAGGCTTCATCCCTTCGTCTCCAGCAACCACCAATATGACGATATCAGTGACAATAGCGCCTCTGGCGCGCATTTCGGTAAAGGCTTCATGTCCTGGAGTGTCTAAAATAGTCACTTCGCCCTGCTTAGTAAAAGCTTTGAATGCGCCGATATGTTGGGTAATAGACCCGGCCTCTTTAGCTGTGATATTACTTTTGCGGATGTTATCTATCAGTGAGGTTTTACCGTGATCAACATGGCCCATAAATGCAATAACGGGAGGACGGGCTTTCAAAAGATCAGGATCGGTCAGTGCAATTTCATCAGCAATAGTTTTATCGGTGATGCGAAGGCGCTCTTCTTCGGTAGTGTCGATAGCAATTTCACAACCAAATTCGCTGCCGATTAACTGTACAGTTGTCTCATCATCTAAAAGATCATTGATGGTCAGCTGCAGCCCTTGCTTGAAGAGTTTGCTGATAATTTCAGCTGCTTTCAACTTCATGCTCGCAGCAAGATCTTTCACTGAAATTGGAAGCTTAATTTTAAGCTCTTTGGGACGGATAACCGATTGCTCAGAATATTTTGTCTTGCCACCTTTTTTCCGTTTTCCAAAACGGCGCTCTTCCCCAATGCGCAGACCTTGACGGTCTCTAGTGTCAAAAGAGCGCATACTTTCAAAACGGCGCTGTTTGGTAGCAGGAACGAGGTCTTTTTTCTTTTTCGGAAGAGCTGTGGTTTTCTTCTCTACCGACTCTTCTTTATCTTCAGTTTCTTGTTCTTTCTCTTTTTCCTTTTCTTTTACCCGGGGTTTCTCGTCTAAAATTGGCCCGAGTTTTGAAGGAGCAGGAGGCGTTACTATTTCCTCAACAATTGGAGGAAGAATCACTTCTTCCGGCTGAGGCTCAGGTGGCTTACTTTCGGCAACTTTGATTTTAGCAACAGGCTTTTTCGCCTCTGGCTTTATGGTTGCTTTAGGTTTTGAGGCTGTAGGCTTTTTCTTTGCAGCAGGCTTCTTTTCAAGATCTTTTCCGAACTTGAGTGCTGCGGTGAGTTGTGAGTTTTTTATTTTAAGCTTTAAATTTTTTGCCACTAGCGTTTTTCAACTTCCTCAATTATTGATTCAACTAACTCCAACGGAATCTCTGCTTTTTCAGCAATGGTTTGCGGATCTGCCTTAAGCAATTTACGTGGAGTATCAAACTTTGCAGCAATTAAACTGTCTATTGCCAAATTGCTTAAATTGCCACTTGCCACCAAGGGTTCGTCCAACTTTGGATTTTCAGAGAGAGCCAGCTGCTGACGTTCAATGCGCGATGCTTTTTGATACTCAGACATTTTCTGGACTTCTAATTCCTTCTCTAGCAAATTACCGATCAGGCGAGTATTCATCCCTTTCTTCCCAAGAACAGTAGGATAATCTTCATCGCTAACGACAATAGAGATCACGCCTTCTTCCTCATCGACGTGGATTTTCTTAATCTCGACAGGATCGATCGCCCTTTGTAAAAGTTCCACTGGATCTTCAGTATAGGGGATAATATCAATTTTTTCATTGCCAAGTTCACGTATGATGTTTTTGACTCGAGTGCCTCGCACACCAACGCAACTGCCCACAGGATCGACTTTTGGGCTATTGGAGCTGACGGCCATTTTTGTTCGGTAGCCAGCTTCTCTTACAATTTTGTTGACTTCGATTGTTCCATCGCCAAGCTCTGGTACCTCTTGGATAAAGAGTTCTTTGACAAATTCAGGGTGGCTTCTTGTTAGTACGACTTCAGCACCGCCGATATCGGTATCGCGCACCTCAAGCATAAGCGCTGTCACGCGCTCACCAACGTGGTGCTTTTCCGTTTTAGGATAAAATCGCCCCGGTAAAATGGCTTCGACTTTACCTAGATCGATCACCAGGGTTGCTCCCTTGCCGATCCGTTTGATACCGCCTGAAACAATATCACCTACACGGTGACGGTATTCTTCGTAGATCACATCTCTCTCTGCTGAACGCAATCGTTGCGTAATGACTTGGCGGGCAACCTGAGCGGCTACTCTGCCAAAGTCAGAGGGTGTGACTACAATTTGCAAGACCTGACCGACTTCGACACCCGGGTTTAGCTCTTTGGCATCTGCAAGAGAAATTTCAGCATCTGCGTTTTCAGCTTCACCTGCGACAACTTCTTTCTCAGATAATACCTCAATATCGCCGTTTTTTGGATTGATTGTGACCGAGATGTTAGCTCCAGCATCGCTCACGCTTTTGCGTGCTGCAATCAAAAGAGCCTCTTCGATCGCTTGGGCCACAATCTCGCGTTTAATGCCTTTCTCCCGCTCGAGGTAGTCGAAAATGGCAACTAAGTCTTTGCTATCCATTATACCTCTTTATCTTTCGGTTTATTTTTGCCTTTCTTGCCAACAACGATATCATCCTCTTCCTCTTGCTCAGAAGTGGTGCCGCTGCGGATAGAAAGTGAAATTTTCTTGTGCTCTGGATCGACTTCGATGACTTTTGCATCGACTTTTTCTCCGACAGCGATAATATCTTCTACTTTATTGAAAGGCTTGTCAGCAAGTTCAGTGACGTGGATTAACCCTTCCATACCGTTTTCAAGCTCTACAAAAGCGCCAAAAGCAGTTATCTTGGTGACAACGGCTTTTACTCTAGAGCCCACAGCAAAAATAGACTCGATATTTTCCCACGGATTTGTGTCCATTTGTTTGACACCGAGTGTAATCTTCTTACTCTCTTTATCCACAGATAAGACGACGGCTTCAACGGTATCACCCTTGTTGAAGACTTCTGAGGGGTGAGAAACTTTTTTGGTCCAGCTAATATCGGAAATATGGACAAGACCGTCAATGCCAGGCTCTAACTCGACAAAAGCCCCATAGTTAGTAAGGCTGCGCACTTCCGCTTTGACTACATGGCCAATAGGGTATCTGCTTTCAACATTTTCCCATGGATTATTCTCCATTTGCTTGATGCCAAGAGAAATTTTACCTTCCTCTTTTTGAATCGAAAGAACAATTGCTTCGACTTCATCGCCTTTCTGGACAACTTCGCTAGGATCAGTGACATTTTTGATCCATGACATTTCTGAAACGTGAATGAGACCTTCGATTCCATCTTCGATTTCGATAAAGGCGCCGTAAGGCACGAGGCTTACAATTTTTCCTTTAACATGAGTGCCAGGAGGGAAACGGTTTTCGATCTCTTCCCAAGGGTTTTGTTCTTTTTGCTTAAGGCCAAGCGCTACACGTCCTTTGTCTTTATCGACGTGAAGAATCATCACCTCGAGCTCATCGCCCACTTGCACCATCTCGGATGGGTGCTTGATCCGCTTCCAAGTCATGTCTGTTATGTGGAGGAGTCCATCGATGCCGTCCAGGTCTAGGAAGACGCCGAAATCTGTCACATTCTTGACGACACCGATGCGTTTGTCGCCTTCTTGAATTGTTTCCAAAAGCTCAGCTTTTTTAGACACGCGCTCTTTTTCGAGAAGTTCACGGCGTGAGACGACGATATTTTTTCGTTCTTCATTGATTTTAAGGATCATGAAGTCAAATTCACGATCTACGTACTCGTCGATATTTTTGATCCGCTTATTGTCGATTTGCGACCCTGGCAGGAAGGCTTCCATGCCGATGTCGACCATCAAGCCGCCTTTGACCTTACGTGTAACCTTGCCGCGGACAATAGAACCTTCTTTACAGTTAGTGAGGATGTGTTCCCACTGACGCAAACGACGCGCTTTTTCGCGCGATAGAACGATTTGGCCATCGTTACCTTCTGCCTCATCCAAATACACTTCAACTTCTTGGCCTAATAGGATTTCAGCTGGGTCAAATTCGCTTGCCGGGATCAGCCCTTCGGATTTTAATCCGACGTCTACGACAATAAAATCTTTCGTTATTTCGACGATTTCACCAGTGAAAATTTCGCCCGGAGTCATCATTGAAGCCTGCTCCCCGCTCTCTACAGATCTAGAGGGTTCGCCCATTAGTTTGCGGAACAGCACCGCATCTTTTTCGTCGAATTCGACGTCGTCGATGACTTTGCTTTCGTTCCAGTTGTAAGTTGTTTGGTTGTTTGACATGGTTTACCTTAAAAATATTTACTAATTCACAAGCAACTAAGATAGCAGACATCCATGATATTAGCAAGTCTGTTGCCTCAAAGTTTTTTTACAGGGGTAATACAGGGTCTAATTTACAGGGTCTAATCTTTGGGCGCATTTCGGATCCTTGCTCGGGGGCCTACCCGCAAGTGGGCATATCCCCCCTCGCGACAGGACAGGTCAGGGTCTAATCTTTGGGCGCATTTCGGATCCTTGCTCGGGGGCCTACCCCAGGGGGTATGTTCCCCCTCGCGACGGACTCGCCCCCAAGGGGGCTCGGCGCTAAGAGCGCTCCAAACTGCATCCCAAATCTAGAGACCCTGAAAAAGGGTCGTAGGTAAGATTTTTTTTAAGAAGCTTTGGTCTTTTTAAGTTGCAAAGAATTACTAAATTGTTTATAATTTTTTATAAAAAATGAGGTTTATATGCCTATAACTAACATAAATTCGTTTCCTGTTGAAATTTTATATAAAATATTTAATGAATATGATGTTGATTTGAGAAAAATAGAGCTTGTTTGTACATGCTGGCAGAGAGTTGTCGAACTTTCTTATAAAAACATTTACAATCAAATGATTGGCTCATCTCATGACGAATATCAAGCAAGTATGAAAAATGCTATTAAGGAACGTTATTTCACGCTTTCTGAAGTTTATCATAAATTGAGGTCTGCTAATGAATTCCCAGATCTTAAGGAAAGTACTTTTTGTGCATTGGATTTGCTAAAAAACAAAAACAGGGTGGTGAATGCTTCAAATAGGGACTTAATAACAAACCAGTTTAATCCATTGTGTGCCTGCTATAGTATTCGAGATTTTCTATTGACAGGATATGGTGCTGAAAGTGAGCCGGAAAATGGGGGGAGACTTTCAATTATTGAGCACCTTGGCACTACCACTGAGCAGCAACTTTCACTGTTTTTGCAGTGGAGAAAAGACGCTCCTCCAAATGGTGCAAACAGAATGATATGTATAGGTGGCGACTTGAATCAGTGTATGCTCTTTGACAATAAAGATGGTATTGGGTCATCGAATCAAGATCCTGAAAGCAGATTTATTTTACTCGCTGGATCCAAAAAATTTTCTAGTATTACTCGTATGTTATCCGAGGAAATGTTTTCTCTGCTTGAGAAATATCTACCTCAAGAATTTCGTTTAAGATAGCTAGTTTTTTCCTTGTATAGCAGTTTAAAAAAATGTGGCAATCGAAGATCATACAGCCATGAAGGTCTTAAAGTTTGGTGGAGCTGCTCTAGAGAATTTGGAAAGGGTGGCTGATTTAGTTGTCGAAAATAAAGCAAAATGTTGTCAGTTGGTGGTGGTAGTTAGCGCGATGGGCGATATGACCGATCATTTGCTTCAGCTGGCAAGAGATGTCCATCCCAATCCACCCAAGAGAGAGCAAGATATGCTGATTTCGGTTGGGGAGAGGATTAGCATGGCCCTACTTGCTATGGCTTTGGATAAGCGAGGGGTAAAAGCCTTGAGTTTGACCGGCAGTCAGTCAGGTGTGATGACATGCACAGCTCATGGAGAAGCCGAGATCGTGGAGGTGAGGACCAAAAGGGTGCAGCGTCATCTCGATGAGGGATATGTGGTGATTGTAGCCGGTTTCCAGGGTGTGAGCTTGGAAGGGGAGATCACAACGCTGGGACGCGGTGGAAGCGACACTACAGCTGTTGCTGTAGGCGCAGCGCTTGGAGCTGAAAAGGTTGTTTTTTATAAAGACGTAGATGGGATTTATTCTAGTGATCCCAAAGAAGATGTTAATGCTGTCTGCTTTGAGCAGCTGGACTACGATGATGCGTTGCCTCTTTGTGAAAAAGGAGGAGTAGTGCATCCCCGGGCCATTCGCTGGGCGGCAAAAGCTCAGTTGCCATTGCATGTGAGTTCATTTTCTAAACAAGGTGTTGGAACAACGATTGCTTCAAATAGCAATTAGTGCTAAGACCGGTTAGTATGAATGTTTTGGCGTTAAGTGGTTGTGAGCAGGCCCATTTTGAGCCTCTTGCACGTATTCTCAAAAGAATTAAGCCTAATGATGATCCCCAAGTTTTTTTTGAAGCGCAAGGCGTTAAAGCGTCGGTGTTTTTTGTCTGCCAAAAGGGGCGAGGTGCTGGCAAATTTATTTACGATATGGTGAGCCGATGGTTAATTCCGGGCAGAGCTATCTCAATTCCTTTATTTTTTGTAACCGATTTTGAGCTGGATGGAAAGGAGTGGACTGCGGGTGAAGTGGCCTTTGTTTTGCAGGATTTAGGGGAGGTCCAGCAGGCCAAAAAAGGGTTTAAGCTGGTTCAAAAAGAGCTGGTATTGGGTCTATCGTCACCTTTTTTTGCCGAACGTGTGTTGGAGTTGAAGGGCTTGAGTGGAAGAGAAAAGCTTGCTAGGGTGCAAGAGCGCTTGAGTCAGCTTTGTTCGAGGTTTGGATTGGACAATACTGTGATGATGACCTTGCAGCAGTTTGCATCGAAGTGTTCCCCACTGTTTATCCAAGAGCGCAGCATCAGTTACCTAACAAGGCTTGTACTGCATTTAGATGCAGGCAAAGATAAATGTATGCCGGTTGTGGTCGATTCACCGTTGGGTATTCGTCATGGTCTCGGGTGCATTATTAATCGCAGTTTTTGCACCGGCAATGAAGTTTTTGAAAAAACACAGGCCCTCAAAGCGATTGGCTCAGTGCTTCCCAAAAGTGTGTATGTTGAAAGCAGCTATGAAGAAATCGATAACCTTTTATATCTGGAGATTGAAAAGAAAAGCGGCGATGCATTTTCGCTTATGGAAATTCAAAAGCTAAACAGTTTTCTGAGACCGAAGGAGTTTACGAGACAATTGGTACACCCTGTATTTTTACCACGCAACGAAGAAGAGATAATGCGCGGGCTTATTAGCTTAAGTCACGAGCTGCGATTTGTGCGCGACCTGCCGCAAGTGACCATTACATTTGATGGGCAGCAAGGAGATCAATTGCGTTTTACGGTGCTTATTGTAAGGCTTGGAGTTGAGCCAGAGCTATCCCAGCTGATTGGTCCCGAATTTAAAGTAGAGCGGATAAGGGAAATGGGCCTGTTGCGCAGCCGCTATGTAAAGCAAGCGCACATCACTAAAATTTTACTGGATGAGAGCTTGTTTTTGCGGGAAGATGGCGCGGTTGATACCCTACAAGCACGCCAGAAGGTGAGCGCGATACTCAAAAGTAAGATCGGCGTTTTTCGCGATTTTAACGGCGGTATCATTGCCAGGGAACAGGAAAATTTTGAGAGTCTAAAAAGCCAGCTGAAGAATGTTTCTGTCTCTAAGCTTCAAGAATTTTTTTATTCGATCGAGCCGGCCCATCTGCGTAGCGTATTGGGACCAGAGGCTCTTAAAGCCCTTTACTTGAAAAGGAAAGACCAGGTAATCTGAGGGGCGTGAAAAAGTTTAAGGGCAACATAAAGATAGAGCCTTCCATTTTTGCAGCTGACTTCACCAAATTAGGTGATGAAGCTAAACGTTGCGAAGATGCAGGTGCAGATGCTATTCATTTCGATATCATGGACGGGCATTTTGTGCGCAATTTGAGTCTTAGTCCTAAGGCCTTGTCGGCAATTAATCGTTCCACGGATCTGTTTTTAGATGTTCACATCATGGTTTATAGCCCCTTTGACTATATCGAAAAATTGGTTGAATGTGGTGCCGATCAAATCACGTTCCATTTTGAAGCTACAGAAGATGTTGCTGAAACGCTTGAATTTATCCGCCGGTGCAATATCAAAGCCGGACTGGCTTTTTGTCCCGAAACCTCTTACAGTTTGATTCCCAAATATTTAGACAAAATCGATACGCTACTACTGATGACGGTTAATCCAGGTTGGGGTGGGCAAGCATTTATTATGGATGTGCTAGATAAAGTGCGCTTTGCCCGAAAGACTATTGACGATTTGGATCTAAAAGCGATCGATATCCAAGTGGATGGGGGGATAGACGCAAAAACTGCTAAGCTTTGCATCGACGCCGGAGCTAATAATTTAGTTGCGGGCACCTATTTGTTCGAGGGAGATATGAAAGCCAAAATCATGGAGTTGCGCCAGTGAAAAAAATTGTCGTGATTGGTGGTGGAACAGGTAATTTTACCGTTTTGCGGGGTTTAAAAAACTACGATGTTGACTTATGCGCGATTGTATCCATGGCCGATGATGGTGGTAGCACCGGGATTTTGCGCGATGAGCTAGGTGTTTTACCTCCTGGTGACGTGCGCCAGTGTTTGGTTGCTTTGTCTAACTCCTCCCGTTTGATGCGCAGTTTGATGAATTACCGTTTCGAGAATGGTGGTCTCGGGGGGCATAGCTTTGGAAACTTGCTTTTGTCAACTTTGGAAAAAGTCACCGGAAGTTTTGAAAAGGCTGTCGAAGAAGTAGGGAAAATTCTTTATATCAAGGGCAAAGTCATTCCCATTACAACGCACCACGTGCACCTCAAAATGATCCTAAAAGACCGTACTGTTTTAGAAGGTGAAAAAGAGGTTTATCTTTCTCAGAGGATAGACGAGGGTTATAAGAGCATCTTTTTAGAACCATATCCCAAAGCCAATCCAAGGGCGCTTGATGAAATTCACAATGCTGATCTCATCGTTCTCGGTCCAGGTGGTTTGCATACCTCTTTAATTCCCAACCTCCTAGTAGAAGGTGTGAGAGATGCTCTTCTGGAAACACAAGCCAAAAAAGTGTTTGTGGTTAATCTGATGAATCGAAAAGGGCAAACCACCAGTTATAAAGTTGGGGATTACATCAAAGAAATAAGCAAATTTGTGGGCAAAGATATTTTCGACTACATTTTAGTTAACAACGAAAAACCTCCTGAAGAACTCATCGAAAGTTACGCTGATGAAGGGGATCTGGTCGAAGATGATATCCAGGATGAAAGGGTGCGCAGCGCAGCACTACTTGGAGCTTTGCAAGAAATGTCCAAAAGCGATCTTATTAAGCGCAGTTTAATTCGCCATGATTCCAAGAAGTTGGCAGAGGAGTTGATGAAAATTGTACATCATCTTTGATTTGGATGACACTCTCATCGACACAAGTGGTTCTATCACTCCAAAAGCGCTAAAATGGGCTCTTTCAAAGATCGGCGATCAACTCCCTCTAGAGGAGCTATTGGAGCTTAATGATAATGCTTCTAGCTCTGAAGAGGCCATTCAAACGTTTTTAACCAAGCATCACTCTTTGGAGTATATAGAATTGGCAAAAAATGCCCTTGATCACTACCCCATCGAAACAGTTACACCTTTGGCCAATGCTTTAGAAGTGGTGCGGGACTTAGCTCAGGATCACACTTTAGCTGTCGTCACAGCCGGTAGACACGCTCAACAACTTTTAAAATTTGAAAAAGCTGGATTTTCAAAAAATGACTTTTTCAGTATTGATGTAACGCAAATGAGGAGTAAAAAATTAATTTACCAACATCTGCAAAAAAAATGGAATGTCGATCCTGTGAAAATATTTGTTGTGGGTGACCGGATTGCCACTGACCTTCAACCAGCTAAAGAACTTGGGATGCAAACGGTCCATATGCGATGGGGTAGGGGCCGAAATAACACTGGTTTAAAAACCGATGTTGACTATACAATAGATACATTAACACAATTAAAAACAATTGCCTATGACCACAAAGCCTAAAGCGACAAGCAACCAAATTGCTCCCGGAATGACCATCTCGATTAAAGATAAAATTTACCGAGTTGAGTCTAGTGTAAAAGTAACTGTAGCTAGAGGAACTCCCTTCATCAAAACCAAGTTGAAAGATTTGGTTTCGGATGAGGTTATAGAGAAAAATTTCAAACTCGATCAAGAAATCGAAGAGGCGAGTTTAGCCTCTCGTCGACTAGAGTACCTATATCTAGAAGGGAAACACCATATTTTTTTGGATGTCGATGATTTAAGTCGCGTATCGGTTCCCTCCGATGTCATTGGAGATAAGATTGACTACCTTAAAGAGGGAACGCAAATCAAAGCCATGCTATACGGTGAGTCGATTTTTTCCATTGAGTTGCCTCAGTTTTTGGAGCTTATGGTCATCAAAACAGAGGACTTAGATGCGACCGGAATCGAAGCAAAAGCGATGGCTAATGCTATGAAAACGGGTCAATTAGAAACGGGTGCTCGTATTCAAGTACCCACCTTTATCGAAGCTTCCGACATCATCAAAGTGGACACCCATAGTGGTGAATACATCCAACGCGTTTAGGAGAAAAACATGGATTTAGACGAGATAAAAGATTTGATGGCGGCCATGGGAGATGCCGACATGAACGAGGTGAGCATCAAAGAAAAAGGTTTTGAAATCGTCTTGAAACGAGGCTTCACCCATTCTGTACCTGCTGCTCCAATGCCAGTGCAACATACGCACGCGCCTTTGCCTCAGACCGAGCAGCCTAAGCCATCGGTGAGTTCTGACCTATTTATCACCTCGCCTATGGTAGGAACCTTCTACGGTGCACCATCTCCTGATGATCCGCCATTTGTGAAAGTCGGCGATCAGGTAGATCCTGATACAGTCGTTTGTATTGTAGAGGCAATGAAAGTCATGAACGAAGTCAAAGCTGGCGTTAGCGGACGAGTTGCTGAAATACTCATTAAAAGTGCTGATCCGGTGGAGTTTGGCACCAAATTGATCAGGGTTGAATGAAAAAAGTTCTTATCGCTAACCGCGGCGAAATAGCCGTTCGCATCATACGGGCTTGTCATGATTTGGGGTTGCAAACTGTTGCAGTTTATTCCAAACCAGACAGTGAAGCCCTTCATGTGCTGCTTGCTGACGAGGCAATTTGCATTGGCGATGGACCGGCAATTAACTCTTATCTGCGCATTCCCAATATCCTCTCTGCTTGTGAAATCACCGGTGCCGATGCCATCCACCCTGGATACGGATTCCTAAGCGAAAATGCTCATTTTGCCTCGATTTGTGAGAGCTGCGGTTTAACCTTTATCGGCCCATCATCGCAATCGATTGGAGTCCTTGGTGATAAAGCCAATGCTAAGCAGACAGCAAAAAAAGCTAAATGCCCCGTTATTCCAGGATCTGAGGGAATAATCAAGTCGGTGGAAGAAGGCCTCATCGAAGCTAAAAAAATTGGCTATCCTGTCTTCATCAAAGCCTCAGCTGGTGGTGGTGGTAAAGGTATCCGTGTAGCCAATGATGAAAACGATTTCAAACGCAAATTTTCTGCCGCTAGAACCGAAGCTGAAGCTGCCTTTAACAATCCGGATGTTTACCTAGAAAAAATGATTGTCAACCCGCGCCACGTAGAAGTGCAGGTGGTGGGGGATAAACACGGTAACTACATCTACCTTGGTGAAAGGGACTGCACCATGCAGCGTAGGCGGCAAAAACTCATTGAAGAGACACCAAGCCCTGTAGTTTCTAGCTCTCTGCGAAAAAAAATGGGAGAGGCTGCTGTCCGTATTATGGAAGCTGCAAAATACTCCTCTGCTGGAACTGTGGAATTTCTTCTCGATGAGGACAAACATTTTTACTTCATGGAAGCCAACACGCGCATTCAGGTTGAACACACGATTACCGAAGAGCTGACAGGTGTAGACTTAGTCAAACTCCAAATTAAAGTGGCAATGGGCGAAAAGCTACCTATGAAACAAAAAGAAGTCCAATACAATGGGCATGTTTTTCAGTTTCGCATCAACGCCGAAAATCCGGCGAAGAATTTTATGCCTTCACCTGGCCGTTTAGAATACTTCATTCCACCTTGTGGTCCTGATGTTCGTATTGACACAGCGTGTTATTCGGGCTATTCCATACCGCCTTATTACGATTCCATGATAGCTAAGCTTATCGTGCGTGGTAAAACACGCAGTGATGCCTTGGCCAACGCTAAAAGCGCACTCAAAGCCTTCCATATTGGCCCCATACATTCAACCATTCCATTTCATCTTTTCATGCTAGAATATACACCTTTTATTGAGGGAGAAGACTACACAATAGGTCATATTGATCAAATGCTTGAAGAGGGATGTACTTTTGTGCTAGAGCCGGTTGGAATGCTTGAATGAAAGGCATTATTCTAGCCGGTGGTACCGGCTCGCGCCTTTTTCCAGTCACATTTGCCACCTGTAAACAGCTTCTTCCAATTTACGATAAGCCCATGATTTACTTTCCGCTGGCAGTGCTTATGCAAGCCCATATTCGCGATATTTTGATCATTTGCTGCCCTAAAGATATTCCCCGATTTCAAGATCTACTATCGGATGGTTCACACTTAGGTCTGACCATTTCTTATGCCGCTCAACCTGAGGCAAACGGGATTGCTGAGTCCTTCTTGATCGCGGAACACTTTATCGCCAACAGCCCGGTGGCGCTAGTGCTCGGAGATAACCTCTTCTACGGACACAATATCGCAGAGATTCTAGCCCCTTGCCGTCACCACGTAGACGGAGCTACTGTCTTTGGTTATGAAGTGCAAGATCCTGAGCGTTACGGTGTCGTTGAATTTGATGATAACCAGCAAGTTAAAAATATCATCGAAAAACCCCACAACCCGACCTCATCTTATGCTGTGACAGGGCTTTATTTTTACGATGAAAACGTGGTAAATATTGCTAAAAAACTCAAGCCCTCACCTCGTGGTGAACTTGAAATCACCGACGTAAATAAAATCTATCTGGCGCAGAAAAAACTCAAAGTGATTCTGCTAGAGCGTGGTTTTGCATGGCTTGACAGCGGCACACACGCGGCACTGTCCCAAGCTTCTACCTACGTACAAACCATCCAAGAAAGACAAGGTATTCAAATTGCCTGTGTGGAAGAAATAGCCTTTAAGCAAAAATTCATCGACCATGCGCAGCTTGCAACGCTAGCTGGTCTACACGCATCTAGTGCCTATGGCCAATACTTGCAAAAACTTGTGCAACGATCAGCAACTACCTTGGCAGAGCTGACATAGAAAGAAATAGGTTTTTAAATCCCTTCAGGGGGCATGTCTCACTTGTAACTAGTCTTGCAAAAAACAAACTTTTGCTCCATAATTGCAATTAGCAGATTACGCCTGTTGAGTCTCAGTTTGCTATTCCTTGAATTGGTTTTAATTAAAAGTAACCTCGTGGATAGTTATGTGGCGATGGATTTGGATTATCTTCATATCAACCTTAGTGCATAGCAATCATATTGATCGCTATTTATCTTTTATAAAAAGCTACTACCTTGGTGCACCAGGCTCTCACATCGATGGAGAAATTCAAATTGTATTGGACCCACAGCAAATAGCCGAAATAGAACAACTAGCCCGTGCACGGCTTAGTGAAAAAGGGCATTCACCAGAAGAAGTGCTCGAATTTAGCCAAGTGGGAATAATTGCAGAAGATCAATACTGGATTTGGGTGCGAGATGCTGTCATCTTTCCATCTGGTTTTAAGGGGACCTATAATCGCATTCTATGGCGCTCACATCTCGATGGACCTCCTGCGGCAGTCATTATCCCCATTTTTGCCGATGGGCGCATCGCAGTGATCGTCAACTATCGTCATGCAACGCGTTCATGGCAACTGCAGCTCCCTGCAGGTTTACGTAAACCGGGTGAAACACCTGAAGTGGCAGCTAGGCGTGAGCTTAAAGAAGAAACCGGATGTGATGCGAAATCGCTAGAATATCTAGGTTCACTGGCTCCTGATAGTGGGGTATCTTCTAGTCTCGTTCCCGTCTACCTAGCGCATATAGAAATGACACAACTACCCCAGTCGGGCCAATCGGAAGCTATTGAAAAAATGCTTCTTTTAACCGCCAAGGAGCTGCGTGAAGCGGTTAGCGCTGGGGAAATTAGTGTGACAATTAATGGCCAGACCAAAAAAATTCCCTGCAATGATGCAACATTGGCCTATGCCCTGCAACATTTGCGTTGAAAACAAAATTATTTTTTGCAATGCTTCGAGCCCTACATAAGGGGTTATTATGAAAGCACAAAAATGGTTCTTATTTTCATTACTGATTTTTTCGTCATGGGTTTCTGCGGAAATGCAAATGCATCAACAATTAACCAAATTATTTCAAAAAGAGCCTGTGCCTACTGAAGAAACAGCCTACTTAAATCTGCTTAAAAAACCTGTGAAAGGTGACTACACCTATGTGACCATTCCGTGGGTTGTACTGCTTAATCACAAAAAAATGCACCTTGTAAAAGTCGAAAAAGTCACTAACGGATTTACGGTTTGTCAGCACATTCATTTTAGGCATATCATTCCAATACTTAAAGAAATGGGGGTTTCGGTTCTCTTTACTCCGCATGCAGTAGAAAGAAACATTGCAGGCATCGATATCGTGCCATTTCCGCACGTAGCTAATAATGGGGCTCCTCCAGCCAAAGTAAAAGATATTTGGTTTAGTTTTATTGGAAGACAAACACATCCTTGCCGTGGTGCCATTTTTAGACTTCCTAGGATGGCTAATGTGGTCATCCAAAAAGTTTCATCACCCTTCAATAATAAGATTTTTAAAGACATATTATCCAGATCGCGATTTTCTCTTTGTCCGCGGGGAACGGGACCGAGCAGCATTCGTTTTTGGGAATCTTTGCAAGCTGGCGCAATTCCAGTATTAATTGCTGACGCCATGACGTTGCCTTCAAATTTTGACTGGGAGCGGTGTGTTATAAACGTGCCTGAATCAAAAATTGCCACAATTCCCTCCGTACTCAAAAAAATATCAAAAAAGCAAGAGATTGAAATGCGCTCAGCCTGTCTGGAAGCATATCAGCTGTTTTCAGAAGAAAATTTCACGAGCATCATCCATCACTATTTTGATCAAATGGAGTTACAGCGAAATGAAGCTTAGGCTTTACCCGGTGCTTTTCCATCTGTTGTCCATGACGCAGCCCAAAGGTGTGCTGAATGAGTGTCTACTTTGATGTAGGGCTTTAAAAAATCCAAACTCTGATCACTATTCCAAAATTCCATCCTCAGATCACAGTGTAAGGGAAAAAAGTAAGAGCAAGGATAAACAATAGTTCTATGGTTTTTAGAGCGACGAAGGTGTTGAGTTACTACTCTGGTTAGAAACATTGGGCCTGTTGTATTCTGGATTTGGCCGAATTGAGGACTGAAAGATTTGATTCTTTGAATCGCTTTCAAACAAGTGCTGAGGATTGGATGCTTGGGGGTTGATCCAATAAGGGCATTGCCAACTACAGAATTTTCTAGGCCAGCGTAGAAGTCTGCTGACATATGAAAGCAGTCATGAGGTTTGATGCAGACAAAATCTGTGTCGACATATAAACCTCCAAAACGGTTTAAGACTTCTAATCGAAAAATATCAGAGCGTTGTCCCAAATTCTTGGTTTTAAATATTTGATTGCCTGTAACCAAAGGAAATGATGCGAGATCCTCATCGGTCCATAAACGGTATTCCCAATCGGGGTGGTGGTGTTTCCATGTTTCAGTCATTTTCCTGAATGCTTCTGGCATTGGCTTGCCAAACCAAATCTGATGAATGATTTTGGGGATTTTTAAGGTTTCATTGGGAGCTTTCTCATAATGATTGCGTAGGTACGCAGCTTCGAGTAGACGAAGATTCGAGTTGCGTTGGATGCAACGTTTACACCCCCTAAAAGGAACGTGCGAATAAACAAAAAATGACCAACATAAGATAAACAATAGAAATGGCTTTTTCATTCGATGACCTCCTTTAAAAATCTCCGAATAGTAAAAAAAATTTAAGAAAAAAACAAGGTTATTTTGAGATGAGATGCTTTTTGCGGTTTTTCTTTTTGAAAGACGATTTTTTACCGCGGGATCTATTGTAAACAACCTCATGCAGGTTTTCTACGGCCATAAAAGCATCAGGATCTTCGCGAAGAACGATTTCTTTGAGCTCGGCAAGGTCCAGACGCTCAACGATCACTCTTAGAATTTCACGGTCTTCCCCCGTATAACCCCCTCTGCCGTACATCACAGTGAGACCAAGGCACATCTCGGTGGTGATGATTTTGCTCAACTTTTTTGGTATAGAGGTGATAATTGTGACTGACTTGAGTTCCTCAAGGCCAACGATGACAATGTCCATCATTTTAAAGGCCACGATATAGGTAAGCAGCGAATCAAGGGCAATTTCCCAGTCTAAGAAAATAAGGCCGTAGGCGGCAAAAATAAAGACATTGATCACTAAAACAACCTGTCCGACTGTGAATCCGAGTTTACGGTTCATAATGATGGCCAGTATCTCTGTACCGTCTAGACATCCGCCATTGCGAATGATGAGGCCGGCTCCAATTCCTAAAATTCCACCACCGATGACAATAATTTCAAAAGACCCACCCTTGAAGGGAGGAGCCCACTGCAAAGCAAATAGAAAAATGGCAAATAAAATAACTGCCGAGAGCATATAGAGAACAAAGTTTTTGCGGATGAATCGAAAAGCCAGATAAACAAAGGGGAGATTAAGAACCAGCAGCGCTACCGACATGATTTTATCGCCAAAAAGGCGAGAAAGAATCAACGCAATACCAATAATTCCGCCGTCGATCAGGTCATTGGGGTAGAGGAAAATCCGAATGGAAACAGCGGCTAAAAATGCTCCTAGAGCGATCCAAAGAAAGGCTAAAGCAAGTTGTCCAGGGGACTTTGATGTCATTTGCGGAACGGCCATATACTACACCTGTATACCACAACATTACAATAAACGCCAGAAAATGGCGCGGGAGACGAGACTCGAACTCGCAACTTCCAGCGTGACAGGCTGGTGCTCTAACCAATTGAACTACTCCCGCAAAATACGGATCCCTAGCATATCTCTACCAAGGGGTTTGGGCGCAACAGGATTCGAACCTATGACCGCCTGTGTGTAAAACAGGTGCTCTACCAACTGAGCTATACGCCCCAAAGTACACCATTCTAAGCTTCTTGCTATTTTTTTACAAGAAGAGGCATCATTGGTTTATGAAAAAGTTGCTTTGTCTAGTTATTTTTGCCCTTGGATGTACTCCAAGCACAATTGATGAATACCGCAGAGAAGGGGAATCTCTGGCAATAGCAATTGCCAGCGAGCTGCGTAAAGTGGAGACCAAAGCCGATTTAGAAGCATGCGGCCCCAAAATCAAAAAAAAGCTTGATAAACTGACAGACCTTATGATTGCTAGTCAAAAAATTGCAATTGATGCTCCAAAAGAGGTGACGTATGGGAGTCAGCAACTAAAAAAAGAGCAAATGCGCATTTACTCTATTGAAGGGGGAAAAGAGACATTCGAGGCCATCTGTTCAGAAGCGCTGCAAAAGATTCAGCTCAATCTACGTTGAGCTTGAGTTCGAAATGTTCTTTATGATCGTTTAAATGCTCGTCGTGCGTGAGCTCAAAAATGCGGATGGGAGATGCGGTGATATAGCCTTCTTCTAGAAGAAAAACCTCTCCATGTGGATGCTCGTTTTCAAATTGGGGGCTCCCTTGAAATATATAAGACGACTCCCTGTGGACCACCAGCTCCTCGTTCCAATGACCAAGGCCCTGTCGGGTTAAT
Source organism: Chlamydiales bacterium (assembly GCA_024233455.1). Classification (GTDB taxonomy): domain Bacteria; phylum Chlamydiota; class Chlamydiia; order Chlamydiales; family JACKPQ01; genus JACKPP01. The sequence continues at coordinate 276,726 of JACKPP010000001.1, read as the reverse complement.
CTATAGCCTTTCGACTCGCCTTTGGGAAAATTGACATTTAAAACAGTGTGGTCTGGAAGGGGGTGGAGCAGCACATGTGAGGCAATCGATCTTGCATGTTTCTGAAATAGCGCATAATTGGGCTCATAGTAATTAGATGCAGAAAAGGCGATTCCTGGAATTCCTCTGAACGCTCCTTCGATGACTGCACCTACAGTACCGCTAGACAACACGTAGCGTCCCAAGTTAGCGCCGCGATTAATCCCGGAAACAATCAGATTTGGTTTAGCATCACCTAAAAGATGTAAACCCAGACGCACGCAGTCGGCGGGCGTGCCATGCACTTTATGTCCCGGCGTTTCACAACTAAATACGTGTTTTTCCACATTCAATGGAGAAAAAAATGTGATGCTCACCCCCATTCCTGATTGCTCAGTGGCTGGAGCAAACACCACAATATCACCGAGAGGGCGCATTGCTTCGATCAGGTGCTTGAGGCCTTCGGCTTCAATGCCATCATCATTGGTAATCAATATTCTAGTCAAAATGCACCACCTCATGCTTGTGCCAGCGCCAGGTGAGCTTGGAGACGCACCACATGGCAATAAAACTTAAAACAAATCCTATAAGCAGTGTAGGGATACTGCTGGTTGTCAATGGCCAAAAACCGGCGGTGAGTCCGCCAGTCAAAATTGCGGCAAACGCCCCGTATTTATTGATCTTTTTAGCAAAAAGCGACGCAATCATAATAGGGCCAAAAGAGGCTCCCAGTCCGGCCCATGCAAAAAATACCAGTTCATAAATCGTGTTGATGCGGAAGGCGGCGATGAGGTAGGCTAAGCTTGCGGCAAAAACAATAAACACGCGCGAGGCCCACAAAACTTCCTTTGAAGAAGCGTTTTTCCTCCAGATACGTTTATAAAAGTCTTCCGAAAGGCTTGATGCTAACACTAAAATTTGTGAATTAATCGTCGAAATAGAAGCTGCCAAAACTCCACATAGCATCAGTCCGGCCACAAAGGGATGGAGCAGCAAATCAGCAATATTGATAAAAACGGTTTCTGGATCCTTCAGGTGCTGGAAATAAGCGACACCTTCCAGCCCTATAAGCACTGCACCGGCAAAAGTGAGAATTTGCCAGGTCATACCGACGTATTTTGCCTTATAGGTTTGTTTTGGATCGGCAATTCCCATGAATTTGGTCACAATATGGGGTTGCCCAAAATATCCCAGTCCCCAGCTAGTTAAAGCAAAAAAAATGGTCAGCAGTGTATGGCCGCTAAAATCGGGAAAAAAGGAAGATGAAAGGTGCTGGCGGGTCAATGCGTCTTCAATAGGACTCCAGCCCTTAAAGGCAATCAGCGGCACGCTGACAATGGCAATTAATAAAAACAAAGCTTGGAAAAGATCGGTCCATGCAAGAGTCAAATACCCCCCCGCTAGTAAATAGGGGATGATCAGGCAAAGGCCGATTAGCGTTGATAGTTGGTAGTTTATTCCTAATATGGATTGCAGCAAAATGCCCATACCGACAACGCCTGCAGAAATGTAAATCGTATAGAACACAAATAACATGAGTGCAGTTACAATGCGGATGATTCCTGAGGTATCGGCAAAACGGCTTTCAAAAAAAGATGAAAAAGTCATGCTGTTGTATTTTTCTGTGGCCAGGCGAACGCGTGGGGCGATTAAATGCCAATTCAAAAACATGAATACAACCAGACCGATTGCCATCCAACTGCTAAACAGCCCTTGGGTAAAAATCATGGCGGGAAGTCCCAAAAAGAGCCAGCTGCTAGCATCACTAGCATGGGCAGCAAAAGCGGTCAGCCAAAAATTGAGACTGCGCCCTCCAATTAAGAAGTCCTTGGCGGTTTGCATGCGCTTTTTGGCAACAAAACCAATGGAGATTAAAATCACAAAATAAAGAAGAGCTGAGCCAATTTGTGGTGTCATAATCCAAAATAGTAGCATAAATTCCTATGGACGCATAGCTTTATCAGAGCCTAGCTCCAAACTTAACCTAGATAAATTGGATCGGGCATTTGGAAAAATTGCCTCCATTTGAGAGAGCAAGTGTTCGGCAGCTTTGCGTTTAGAATTCTGTCCCACAGGGCACTGACAAGTAATCCGGGCAAACCCATTTTCTTTGGCAAAAGCAAAAATTTCCTGCTCGCTGATGTGGATGAGGGGACGAATAATTGTAATGCCGTAATGGTGCATGGGCACCTTTGGTAGATTTGCCGCAAATTCGCCCTTGTGAAGAGTATTCATCAGTAGGGTTTGCAAACTATCGTCGCGATGGTGACCAAAGGCAATGGAAGTTGCACCGTGCTTTTTGGCAGCCTCAAAAATTAATTTACGTCGCTCTCTAGAGCAGCTGTAGCATTCAAGTTTTTCCCGTTTCTGCTCTGAAGTGCAAATCACTAATTCAACATCTAGGCTATTGCAAAGATTTTTCAAATAATTTCCTGTCACTGAAGGACCGCAAGAAAAAGCCCCCTGAACATGGAAGGCCGTCATTTTAAAAGGGGCAAAGCCGCATCCGTTGATTGCATGCAGTAAAAATAGCAGGGTTAGACTGTCCTTTCCACCGCTAAGGGCAAGGCCTAAGTGGTCTACACTCTCCAGTAAATTAAATTCATTTAATGCTTTTCGGCAAAGGCTTTCTAAATGTTTTGGCGGTTTTATCATCCTAAACATTGTACCCTAAAAGGCAATTGTGTTAAAATACTTCCATATGAGTAAAATTGGTCGTAACGATCCTTGTCCTTGTGGCTCGGGTAAAAAATACAAAAAATGCTGTGTAAACAAACCTTTAGGTCCCCGCAAAGTCACTTTGCAAACATCGGGGAATGATAATGTGCAGCGGATGGGAAAGACCGCTTCATTATTAACTGGCGCGTTTTCTATGGCGCAGCAGCCTGCTGAAGCAAAATCTCTGGGATCTCGGGTTTCATCAGGTGGCAAAGATATTTCAGCAGCGGATATTTTGAAAAATGATGAAGACCAAAATTCCGAAAGCTGATAAGATTCACTTTCTAACGCTGGAGTAGCTCAATTGGTAGAGCACCCGACTTGTAATCGGACGGTTGAGGGTTCAATTCCTTTCTCCAGCATATCGGGGGTGTCGCATAGTGGCAATTGCAAGGGACTGTAAATCCCTCGACTTCGGTCTCCGTCAGTTCGAGTCTGACTGCCCCCATTTTTAATATTAGCTATAAACGAATGATTGAGGAATGTGATTTGGTAAGATTATTAGAAGCTCTAATTAAAAAAAAAGATTTTGAATGGTCTAAAACTATTGCGCAAACCGCTGAACATTTTTCTGCTTTAAACGCACAGAAAAGCAGTGCCTTCCAGCTCGCGCTTCAAGAGAATTATATTAAAGAGCTCGAAGAAAGATGTGGACTGTATTTACAACATATTCCTGGTAGAGATTTGGGTGCATTTAGAAAATTCTTCGAAAATCAAAAGATAGCTCTCCGGGAGACTTTATTATCTCGCTTTGGTATAAAAGTTTTAGAAACAGACGTTTGCAAAAATGTTCAAGACATACATGAAGCAATTTTATCTGCTCGACCCCAACAAATTACTAAAAATCCTGTCGGCTTTGGTACTTGAAATTCAAAGTACTATTACCAGTTGTAGATTACGTTGATGGATCAGCCATTTAAATACATAAGTATTGCAGCATTACATGAGGTGTAATGGCTACCTCATTTGGTTCCAGTTTTCCTTATTTTCCTTGAAATTTTTATGAAGTAGGGTGTAGGTTAATTGCTTATGAAATTTGTAAAATATTGTTTCCTTTTTTTGGCAATCGCTTGCCAGAAACTGCCTGCTCGAGAAATCTCTTCTTGTCCCCAAATCCTAACGTATATTGAAAATCATCTACCCTTACAGGGAATACTAAAAAAATCTGGAGATTTTATTTATGTAGATTTGGATGATGGATACGTTCACAAATTGATTCCTTTCATAGAGAAGGATGGATTTCAGCCACCTCCTTATTTTGGTAGTTCGGATTTGGTTGGGGCCCATATAACTGTCGTTTATCCGGCAGAAGTGCACAAATATAAAATAAAAGATATTCAAGAGTGTGGTGAGAAAATACATTTTTCTCTAAAAACTTGCCAAATCGTACATCCTCCTAGGTGGGAAGGTATAGATGAAATATATCTGATTGTCGTGGATTCACCAGAATTAGATAAAATAAGACAAAGATATGGCTTGCCGAAGAAAGAATACAACTTTCATATCACTATTGGAGTCAAACCAAAAGTTGCTCTTGCTGCCTAGGAGTACTGAGGGCGTAGGAGACATGAGCCAAGAAAAAAATGATATTTCGTCATTGGTTTCAAAAATAAAAATACAAGCTAGAAGTGGGGTCATTACCAGAAGAGAAATCCTTCAACTTAACTCAAATGATTATCATATTTCTAAACTTATTCGGGAAAATTTTCTTAAACCCTTAGTGCCGGGAATTTACCTCCTTGCAGACTTTCCTTACCCAGATTATTTAGACTACATTTTAGTTTCCTTAAAACTGGAAGATCCTATCATTTGTATGATTTCCGCTTTAAACTACCACCATATGACTTTAGAATTCGAACGTTGTATCCATGTTGCTATCCCGCCAAGGGGGAAAAAAGTTCATATTGCATTCCCACCTGTATGTTATTACGAATACCCAGAAAAAACATTAGAAGTTGGAGTTGAAATAATTAATGAACCAGGATGGAATATCAAAGTTTTCAATCGAGAAAAAACCTTGATTGATTGCCTTATTTTTGAAGAAATTTATCTAGAAGAAACAATTTTTGAGGCATTTGATAGTTACCTTCATTACCCCAAAAAAAATGATCCTATAAGGCTTTTTAAATACGCTGAGCAATTTGGGGTTGCTGATAAGCTAAATGAACGTCTCCTCTCTTTTGCTTCGCATCAAGAAATCCAAATATTTTATTCCCAATTAAAACAAAAATAACTCGGGATCACAATTTTTTTGACAGCTAGTGCTTTTAATAACTGACTTAAAGCAGATATCTGGTTAAAATCTTTTTTGTAGCTGCTTGTGGATGGTCTCAACGAAGGATGCCACCGTAGTAATGCCATAAAAGTGATTAAGGTTTAATTTTTTCTACCAAATTGCCATTGATATCGTACGATTCGATGGCAGTGTTTGTCGGGTAAAGTGTGATGAGATAAAAAGCATTTATCGAAGCGGTTTTTGCTAGATAGGGAGCCGAATAGGGGTAGCGTGGCGGCACCCCCCAGCTGCCATCTCCTAAGTAGACGATGCCATTGGGATGTGGTTGGCTACCTAGAAGAGGGTAGGTGCGTTTGTAGGTGTGGTTGTGGTTTTCAAAGCCGGTGGTGAGTTTATATTGCTCGAAAAGAGGGACCCAGTTTGTCCGTATTGCTGTAGCCCGCACGCCGTGATAAGAGGCGTAGGAGGGATAGGCTGCCACGTGATAGTGAGCTGATTTGAAGGGCAAGTGCGCATATTCAGAGAGTGTAGAATTTAGCCATGTTGTTTGCGCTCCCTCGATGGGGCTAAAATGGTTGGTATCTAGGAGTAAAAGAAGGGCGTAATTTCCCAAAGTAAAAGCTCGATAAGTTCGATCAAAGGCAAATAAGTGTTTGACGATATAGTTCTCCAGCTCAGCGCCATTCTTTCGACTGATATCGTGGTTTCCTACAACGGCCAGAAGGGGTGTTGACCCCATTTCATCAGACCAAATATCAAAAAATGTTTCCCAACGCTTTATTTCCCAAGTTTGAGACCCCTTAGGTAGCCCTTTTTTCAAGGTATAAGCGATATCTCCTCCCATAACCACAAAATCAGGTTGTTTGTGAGCTATAGTCTGGCACATTTTACGGTAGCGTTTACCATTGCCGTAGTAGGCGTCCCCACCAGCAACGAAAGAGAGGGGCTTTTCAAGCTGGCTTGGTAAAGTTCTAAAGCTTGGCCCTTTGTGCTCTTGGTCAAACCGCATTGGGTAGGCGGTATCTGGAGTGAGGTGGGTTAATTGGACTCTTGCGAGGGTGTGGGTGTCCGATAAAACGGTGCGTGTAATTGCAGGTGATTGCCAATCAACAGCATGGTAGGCAAATGTGTGTTGATGGTCAGTTTCTAACCAGGAAATGACCATGGTAGTAGTGGGGTCATCATTCCACGTTAAATAGTAAGATGGGGCTGCACACAGCAAAAGGGGTATAGTAAAGATAGAGATGATGATTTTCATTTCTTTACCCTTACCATTTTGGTATATTTCTTCCAATGCATATCGATGATTTAACAACGGCTGGAGAGGGAATTGGATCTATTGATGGGCTAAAAGTTTTTGTGTTTGGTCCACTTCCAGGTGAAGAAGTTGAAGTGGAGATAACCGAACAAAAGAAGCGACATGCCAAAGGGGTCCTAAAAAAAACACTGCACACCTCCAATCAAAGAGTAGATCCTATCTGTCCCCATTTTGGAATCTGCGGGGGGTGTCAAATCATGCATTTAAGTTATCCCGCCCAGCTGGATTGGAAAACAGGACGTGTAAAAAATGCCTTGAAGCGGATCGGGGGACTAGATGTCGCTGTCGAACCCTGCGAGCCATCACCAAAAGAGCTCGGCTATCGGAGCAAGATACATCTGCATCATGGCGGTTTTTACCAAAGAGGTTCTCATCAGATTGAGCCTATCAAAAAATGTTATATCCATAACGATGTAGGGGAAGCAGCACGCCAAGGTATTCAAGGGAAAGAGGTGATTGTGAAAACCTCCTTGGCCACAAATGAGGTCCTGATTGTGACCGATGGAAAAGCCGATCGTGAATATATCACTGAGCAACTCGGAGAGTTGAAATTTAAAATCCGCCCTCGAGATTTTTTTCAGGTCAATCCACAGCAGGCGTTGAAGCTTTATAATAAGGCTGTGCAATTAGCCCATTTGACCGGAAAAGAAAGTGTCATCGATGCCTATTGCGGTGTGGGAGGGTTGGCGCTATTTGCCGCTAAAAATGCCAAGCATGTTTACGGTATTGAAACAGTCAAAAGCGCGGTTATAAGCGCCAGAGAAAATGCTAATCTAAATGGCATCAAAAATGTCACGTTTGAATGCCAAAAAGTAGGGGTGTTAAAAGCCGATTGCATTTTTTTAAACCCTCCACGTTCTGGTATTGATCTAAAAGTTTTAGATGCGTGTGATGCCAGCCGACTTATCTATATTTCCTGCGATCCAGCAACACTTGCCAGAGACTTAAAAATTTTGAGCGCACGCTACACTATTGAGGCGGTATACCCTTTTGATATGTTTCCTCAGACAACACATGTGGAGACTGTTGTATCTCTTTTTCGGCGATAATTTCATACCGACCAAACCTTGCTGGAGCGAGCTTGTCGCGAAAAGTCAGTAACTCTTCGATGTCATGAGAATGTGTCTTCAAAAGCGTTACAATCCACGGAAGTGCTTGACAATTTTCATCGATGGTGTGAATACGCTTCAATACATCTTCTGCAGGAAGGATTTCTTCATCGGTGACCCATGAAGCTGGGACAAACAGCTTAATCAGCGCGCCACTATCGTTAATAGAAGCGCCAATCACGTGATGAGCAATGCTATGATCTTCGTCAGTAAAAAAAATGTGAAAATGACCCGCTTCGGCTTCTCGATGTGAGTGAAAAAAATAATAAAGTTGCGATTCTGGATCTATTGCCGTATGTGCTTCTACGTTTTTTAGATTTGGCATTTGGGATTGTACTGGCCGTAGTTGATGGACTGTTAATGGCCATTTTTGCTGCATGGTAAAAAGAAGCAGCAAACCCGAAAAAATAAGAATCCAACGTTTCATAAATTACGATAAATATAAAAATATTTGCTAAGTCAAGAAAATTGTTCTAAAAGGAAGATAAAAGGGAGGGAATCAATGAAACGGTTCAATTTTAAATCTGCAATCATTGCAGGGTTTATCGCCACAGTAGTGATGACGATTTTTATGGCTTTTTTCGATATGAATATTGTCAAAGTGCTGGGCATGGCTATGGGTAAAACTGGCGTGATGGCATATATTTTTGGCGGTGTGATTCATTTGGTTGTCGGATTAATTTACGGATTGATTTATGGGCTGATCATTCAGCCGATTTTTTCTAAATTGCCAGGTTTTTTATCGGGCTCAATTTATGGCGTTATCATTTTTATCATTGCGTTGATTTTTTCCCCACTGTTGATGAAAACCTTGCATGGTTGGGGTGGAAAAAAAGGTATGGCTACAGTATCTGCCACCAGCTATCGAGTTGCCTATACGCCGTCGCCTTGTGCTCCGACACAATACGGCCAAGATCAAGCTGAGCAGTATAGCCAATATGGTCAAGATCAAGCTGATCAATATGCACAACAAGGCCAAGAGCAAGTTGAGCAGTACGGCAAGCAACCTGGACAACAGCAATACGACCAGTACGGGCGTCCAGTGCAGCCAAATCAGGGACAGCAATACGACCAGTACGGGCGTCCAATGCAGCCAAATCAGGGACAGCAATACGACCAGTACGGGCGTCCAATGCAGCCAAATCAGGGACAACAATATGACCAGTACGGGCGTCCAGTGCAGCCAAGTCAAGGCCAGGCAAATCCTAACCAAAATATGCAGCCCAAAGAGCCTAACTATAACAACCAAAGCCATTCGGTAATGCACCAGACCTGCTCCTATAAAAAAAGCAGTTTGCCAAATTGGCTATGGACGCTCTTCAATCATCTCGTCTACGGTTTCGTTTTAGGTGTTTTTTACCGACCTAGAAAGGTCGATGAACAGAAACAGGATCAGTAATGTTATCTAAAAAACAAGTCCATGAAACACATGCGCCCGTTTACGGCGGGCGCTTTTTTTCCAAAGCTCTACCTAAGCATGAGCTGAATGAAGAGTCAATTTCTCCTCGAGCTGCTTATCAACTCATCAAAGATGATTTGAGTTTAGATGGAAAGGCAACACTTAATCTGGCCTCTTTTAATACCACGTGGATGGAGCCAGAGGCTGAAAAACTCATTATGGAGTCGCTGAATAAAAACTTTGTCGATGCCGATGAGTATCCTCAATCTCAAGTTATCGAGCAGCGATGCGTAAATATTTTAGCTAGACTTTTTAACTGTCCAGAAGATGAGAACTTTGTTGGCACAGCAACGATTGGATCTTCGGAAGCAATTATGCTTGCTGGCCTTGCTCATAAATGGAATTGGCGCGAAGAAAAAAAACGCACAGGTATGCCCAATATCGTGATGAGCACGGGAGTCCAAGTAGTTTGGCATAAATTCGCTCGGTATTTCGATGTGGAAGAAAAGCTTGTTCCCATGAAGCCAGGTTGCTATACACTCCCACCAGAAGAACTAGAAAATTACGTAGATGAAAACACTATTTGCGTGGTTGGTATTTTGGGTATTACGCTGAATGGCCAGTTCGATCCGATCGAAAAGCTGGCACTTGCTCTTCGAAAACTGAATAAAAAAAATGGATGGAATGTGCCGATACATGTCGATGCTGCCAGCGGTGGATTTATTGCTCCGTTTATTTATCCAGATTTAGTTTGGGACTTTCGCATTCCAGAGGTCAAATCTATCAACGTATCAGGACATAAATTTGGTCTGGTGTACCCGGGTTCTGGATGGGCCCTCTGGCGCGATGAAAGTCTTTTGCCCCAGGACTTAATCTTTCACTTAAATTATTTGGGGGGAAGCGAGCCGACTTTTACCCTTAATTTTTCTAGGGGAAGTAGTCATATTATTGCCCAGTATTACAATTTCTTGCGTCTTGGTGTAGAAGGCTACACTAAAATTATGCAATCGCTACTAGATAATGCACACTTTGTTAGCAAAAGTCTTGCTGATTCGGGTCATTTTGAAATGATTAGCGATCATAAATCATTGCCGGTGATTGCAGCAAGGGGCAAAGGCGTAGATGTTTTTGCACTCTCGAGTGAGCTGCGTAAAAAAGGGTGGATGGTTCCAGCTTACACGATGCCACCTAGTATTGAAGATGTCAGCGTGATTCGTATTGTTGTACGTGAGGGCTTTAGTCGGGATTTAGCTATAAGCCTTGTTGCGGATATTATGACTGTCGTTAAAGGGCAAGAGAAGACAGAAAAAGATACCTCACAAAATCACGTGTGCTAACAACAGAAAAGTTGAATCAATTTTCTAAATGCTGTACAATCGGGCCCATTATGTTGTACGTCGGATTCGCTTTTTATTTTTTACTTGTCACTGGTCTAGGGATTTTTGCTAGTCGTCGCGTTAAAACTGTTGATGATTACCTCGTAGCTGACCGCAAATTACCTTTTTGGATTTTGCTCCCAACGATCGTAGCGACCTGGTATGGCGCAGGCTCGTGCATGGGCGTTGCCGGTACGGTTTACGCTGAAGGGTGCAGTAGCGTTCTGGCTGACCCATTTGGTTGTAGCTTGGCCCTTTTGATTGCGGGGATTTTTTTTGCAGGTCCCATGCGCCGCATGCGTCTTCTAACTGTTTGTGATATCCTCGGAAAAAACTACGGGAAAAAAAGCGAAATTTTCGCCTCGCTTTCCATGATGCCTTTCTACATTGGGACTCTTGCAGCCCAGATGGTAGCGCTGGGTTATCTTTGCCATATCGTGACTGATTTGCCCATTGTGATTGGAATATGCATCGCCTCGCTTATCGTGCTCACCTATACGATGGTAGGGGGGATGTGGGCTGTATCGATCACCGATGTTTTTCAGCTGCTATTTCTAACTGGAGGCCTCATTGCGATTTTCTTCAAGATGCCGATGCCTGAAAACTTAGGAATAGAGCTAAAGACTCTTTTACCAACACGCGCAACTTTTGGGCTATCATACGTTGGACAGATATTAATGACCGGCTTGGGGGCTATCATGGGGCAAGATCTAATCCAGCGTTTTTTGTCCGCCAAAAATGCCTCATCGGCTAAAAAAGCCAGCCTATTTGCTGCCGCTCTCTATTTGGGATTAGGATTGGTTCCACTCATTATTGGTCTGGGAGGACGCAGTATTTTTACATCCCTTGAAGTGCCAGAGCTGCTGCTGCCCAGTTTAGCGCAAAAACTGCTTTCACCCACCGGGTTTACTATCTTTGCGCTGGGAATCTTATCTGCCATTATGAGCACCGCCGACAGCTATCTTTTGGCTGGTACTGCTATCATGACTCAAAATATTATCTTTCCCCTCACCAAAATGCGAGAAGAAAGCAAACTAAAAGTCATGCGCTTCTCCAATATAGCGCTCACTCTCTGCGCCTTTGCCTTAGCGCTTTATGCCCAGCGGATTTTTGATCTCATGGTGCATTCGGGGGCCTTGTTATTTGTGGCAGTTTTTGTCCCAGTGACAATTGCATTGTACGTCAAAAAGCCTTCCAAACTAGGAGGGATTCTATCGATGTGCGTGGGAACAGCTGGATGGCTCCTTTATTTAGTGATTTGGGGTGTATGGGGCCGGCAAAATTTGACAGACGCTCTTTACGCAGCGGCTATCTGTGGTGTATGCTGCAGTCTAATAGGCTATGGAGTGGGCTATGTATACACGTCTAATCGATCTCACGCACGCAGTTACACCTGATATTCCGACTTGGTCGGGCAGATGTGGTTTTGAACACGCCACCATTATGGATTACGATCAGGGCGTACGGGTAATGAAATACAAGCTTTCTGGCGCTTGCGGAACCCACATGGATGCACCCAGTCATTTTATCAAAGGTGGATGTGACATAGCCCATATTCCTTTAGAGCAGCTGGTGGTTCCGCTGCACGTCATTGACCTAAGGCCCAAAATTCACCCAAATCTTTTCATTCAACCTCACGACATAAAAATTTATGGAGAAAAGCATGGAAAAATTATGGCCAATAGCCTGGTCGTAGCGTTTACCGGTTGGCAGCAATACTGGTCAGATCCTGTGCGCTACCGCGGAGAGGATGAAAAAGGCCGCAAGCATTTCCCTGGATTTTCTAAAGAAGCTGCAGAATACCTTTTAGAAAGAGAAGTTGCAGGAATTGGCATCGATACGCTCTCTCCGGATGGCTCTAATCAAGACGATTTTCCCGTTCATTGGGCCATCTTAGGGGCGGGCAAATACATCATTGAAAACTTAAATAACCTAGATCAAGTTCCATCAACTGGCGCATGGGCAGTGAGTTTTCCCACAAAAATTAGTGAGGGAGCCGAAGCCCCCCTTCGCTGCGCAGCGCTGGTTACTTAGTTCCGAAAATGCGGTCGCCGGCATCACCTAGACCAGGCAAGATATAGCCAATATCGTTTAGTTTTTCATCGATGGCACAGACAAATAATGGCACGTCTGGGTGGGCAGCTGTAAACCGCTTTACGCCTTCAGGAGCCGCAACTAGTGCACCAAATTTGATGGATCTTGGACCCAGTTCTTTAATCATATCAATGGCAGCAATTGCAGTTCCAGCAGTTGCCAGCATCGGATCGGTCACAATAACGTCGCGGTTTTGAATATCTTTAGGTAGCTTGAAGTAGTATTTGATCGGTTGAAGCGTTTCATGATCGCGAAATAAACCAATAAAACCGACGCGTGCTGAGGGGATAAATCCTCTCATTCCCTCCAGAAAGCCATTTCCGGCGCGCATAATTGAAACCAAACACAGTTTTTTTCCATCCACTGTTGGGGCTTGCATTTTTTGTAGCGGCGTTTCGATTTCTGCCAATGTTCTGGGAAGATCGTGGGTCATCTCATAACAAAGCGCCATGCCAACTTCTTTTATTAGCTGTTGAAACTCATTGACACTTGTGGTTTTTTTTCGCATGAGGGTTAACTTATGTTGAATCAGGGGATGATCAAGGATGGTGATATCTTTACAAAATCCTAAACTCAAAACACAAACAGCGGCAAAAATCTTCAGCATCTATATCCTCCTAGAAATTGGTTATTAGCGAGACAGAGTACATAACCCTAGCGCCAAATGCAAGCCTTATGTTAATTTTAAATTATGACGAAAATATGGGTACTTATAGCTGATAGCAGCCACGCTGAAATTGTTGAAGTGGAGGGAATGGGTAAGACCATTCACATCCTCAAACACTTTGAACATAAAAAAAGCCGAGCTAAAAATTTGCACCTTGAGGCCGACAGGCCAGGTCATACGAATGATCCCGTCGGTGGGCAAAGACATGCTATGGAACCTAAGAGCCATCCACATGACCATGAGAGGCAGCTCTTTGCAACTCAACTCATCGAAGCTTTAGATAAAGCGCATCAAGATAAACGTTTTGAGCAGTTTGCAATCATTGCGCCCCCCACATTTTTAGGCGATCTTAACCATTCTATGCCAAAACAGCTCAAATCTGCTCTGCTTAGAGAAATCAATCACGACATTATCACTATTCCGGATCAAAAGAAACGGCATGACCTCATGTGTAAATATTTAGATCTTTGGAATCATTAATTTTATTTAATTAATTCTGTATATAGTTTATTCATTAATCATGAGAGTACGCAGAGTTATTGGTGTTATATTATTGCTTGTCGGAGTGGGGCTGCTAATCAGCGGTCTGATGGCTACCCAAAATATTCTGGAAAAAATTGCTTCAGATGCAACCGGCGAATACAGTAATCAAACGCTTTGGAGGACCATTACTGGGACTATTGTGGTCATTATCGGAGCTTTCATAACGATTAGTTCATTTAAAAAGGGAAAGAGATAAAAAAATGGATCAAAAAACATGGCGCATAGTAGGTGTTATAGCCTTAATATTAGGTGTAATTGCCCTGTTATTTAGTGTGCAGGCTGCGCATAAATTATTAGAAGAAGTTTATGAAAAGACCATGGGTCACTACCCATCTTCCACCAGATGGCACATGACGATAGGAATTATCATGGTCATTGGTGGATTGGTCGCACTGATTTTTCCATGGAAAAAAATTAGTTCGCCCAAAAAGAAGCGTTAATTTTTCAGCGCACAATTGGAAGAGGTCAGTTTTTAACCCACTTTCCGCTTTGGCCTTTGTGGTAGTCCTTTTTGACTGCACTCCAAGCTACGCGGTGAGAAATCTCTTCCTGAGATGCTCCTCCACGTCGCTTTTTAGGGTCACCGTAAGTGTCCCAAGCATTATTAAAAGCTTCTTTGAAAATATCTTGTGCGTGAATAGGTAACACGTTTTGGATGTTTTCTGGTAAATCCTCTCTAGATCTATAAGGCATAACTCATATTGACTTTTGATGTCCCCCCCTGATATAGCCATAGCATGATACGAAGATTATTGCCATTATGTCTTTTATTTTTTCACTTTCTTTATGCTTCTGAGAGTGTAGATAACACGAGAAAAGAACTAAATAAGATCGATAAAAATCTCAACGAAATTCGTATTGAGTTGCTCGACCTATCTCAACTTAGCCTAACCAAGATCTATCAATTTCGCACAGACATACAACAGATGGTAGTGCAGTTAAACACCATTCGGGTTAGTAGTGAAAAAGATCTACTGACTGTCCAGTCCATGCTAGATGATTTAGGTCCTGCTCCGGCCGAAGGAGATATTCCCGAAGATAGCGAAATGGCAGCCCAAAGAATGCAGTTAAAAACCAAAGAGGCCTTTTATCATAATAGAGTAAAACGGATCAAAGCCCTGATTGCCCGGTCGCAAACCATTCAAATTGATGTCAACCAGACTGAGCTAAAGCTCCGAGTCTATCTTTTAAAATGGCGCAGCAGCCCTATTTACGAACTGCAGGGGGATGAAGAGGGATTCACCAAGATCAGCAAATTTTTCGATCCTGCTTACGGTGCCATCGCGCTGCAATTTTTTCAGAGTGTAGTCACAAAAAAAGGGATTTTCGTAGGGATCACATTTATTCTCGTAGGCGTGTTCTTAGTCCTTATTCGACGCCCTTTAAAAAAACGCTACATCATTGAAGATGAGACCATTTCCGATGCCTATAAGCTTAAAGAAGCGGCAGTGGATTTTTTTACAGACGGTATTGTACCAAGTGCTGTAGGTTTTCTTTTTTTAGCCTACCTCAAAATATTAAATGCCTTTCCCGAAAACTTATTTAGCTTCATTTTTTCCATTTTTTGTCTTGTAGGGGGACTTTGGATCTATTTAGTCCTAGTCCGCGTTATTTTCAGGTCTGACTTGCCTAGCCATCGGATTTTTCAACTCGAGGATCATCTTGCAAACAGTCTATCTGTACGCCTATCTTGGGCAGGGCCACTTTTAGCGCTGACGTTATGGTTTCGTGGAATAGATTTATCTGTAGATTTGCCAGAAGACTTTGCAGACTACGTGCGGATCATTCTGCAAACCGCGCTTTGCGTGAATTTGCTATTTTTGCTCGATGCCAAAATATGGGGATTTCTTAACCACGTTTCTAAGTGGCTCTCAACTTGCTTTCGATATGTTGCCGGTTTGATTTTGGTATCCGTACCCGTTTTGCTTTTTGTGGGGTATGTGGCTTTTGCTGAGTATCTTCTCATGAACTTACTGCAGTCTGTCTTGTTAATCAGTTTATTATTGCTAGGATTTGTGCTCATCCGTTCGGCCATAGACAGTCTTATTTCTCAAAGCAGCGTGCTCTTTAAAAAATTCTCCATCAAACAACGCGCGATCACTTTATTACGCTATTGGTTAATTGGCTTAGTGGCATTTAGCCTGTGGATCACAGCGATCATTGGGCTGCTCTACATTTGGGGGATAGGATCCAGTTTTGTGGTCTACTTTTTGCAAAAGCTCTACTACGGATTTGAAATTTCTGGACAACGCATCTCTATTGCCTTGGTAGTGCTAGCTATTTTTGCTTTTATTATCTCGTATATGCTGATCAATGCAGCCATGCATTTTTTAGACAAACATGTATTTCCATATACAACCATGCAAAAAGGCCTAAGTGAGGCTCTAAAGACCATTATACGATACATTTTGATCGTAATTGCTTTCATCTTATGCGTGCGTATTCTTGGGTTTAAGCTCACAAGTTTAGCTTATATCGCTGGTGGACTATCTGTGGGAGTTGGATTAGGACTGCAACCTATCATCATGAATTTTATCTCGGGAATTATCATGCTGATAGAGCGACCTGTGCGTGTAGGGGACCAACTTGAGGTGTCTGGAGAGATGGGGATTGTCACCAAAATCAGTGTTAGAGCAACGCAAATTCGCACCTTTGATCACGCCCTTTATATGGTCCCAAATTCACATCTTATCACCAATATTGTCAAGAATTGGACTTGGGAAAGCCCCATACGGCGCATCGAAATAGCCGTCGATGTTGCCTATGGCTCCGATGTTGAGAAAGTTATACAGCTGCTCTACGAAGTAGCCGCAGAACTTGAATGTGGACTTGTCCAACCAGCTCCTTTTGTGGTATTCAATGGATTTGGGGATAGTAATCTTAACTTCCTCCTCAAAGTGTGTATCGGGAACATAGCGGATACCTTAAAAGCAAGAACGGAGATACATTTGGCAATCACCAGAAAATTCAAAGAACAGGGCATCACTATCGCCTACCCTCAAAGAGATATTCATATCAAGCAGGAGCAACTAGATGTCTGAAAAAGCTTTCCAAGCTGGTTGTGATTTTGAAGCGGGCAAGGAAATAGATTTTGAAGCATTCACCTCTTGTACCAAACCATGCTGGGGTCATTTTCATTTTTACCACAACGGAACGGCCGACTATCTAAGAAACAAAAGTGGAGTCGATGAGTTTGTTGTAGACGCCATGCTAGCTGAAGAGACCAGGCCCCGCTTTGTTGAAGTCAACGGTTCAGGATGCTTGGTGATACTACGCGCCATCAACTTCCATCCAGACAAAGAAAATGAAGATATGGTTTCTGTGCGTTTATGGATTGAGCCTAAACGGATTATCAGTGTTGTAAAACAGGATTTTCGGTCCGCCGATGAAGTCAAAGATCTAATTCTTAGGGGGGTGGGGCCTAAAACTGTCGGCGAATTCATGGTGGTTTTAATCAAACACATCTTAGGTCACATGGAGCCTGTGATTGCCGAACTCGATGAACGGACGGTGAGTTGGGAAGAAGAAATTCCGGAAAATGCAGAACACGATCTCTTTTCACACCTATCGGAAACCAAGAAACAGACCCTCATTTTAAGGCGTCACCTAGCTCCAGAGCGCGATGTCATTTATCAGCTGGGGCATACTCCTCTTGAAATTTTTTCCAAAAAAGAAAAACGCCAAATTCAAGAACTTCATGATCGCATCACCCTTTACGTTGAAGACATAGAGGCCATTAAAGAGCGTGTCATCAATATTATAGATGAACTCCGTGGACGTCTGGCAACTCACACTGGAAGGGCTATGTACATATTTTCTTTAGTGGCGGTGATATTCCTTCCGCTGACTTTTCTTACCGGACTATTTGGCATCAACGTTGGAGGCATCCCCGGTTCTAACACCCCGTGGGCTTTTGGGGTGTTCAGTATCATCATGCTGACAATTGCCGTAGGACTGGTCTGGTTCTTCCGCCGCATCCGCTGGTTCTGACTAGCTGTGAATTTTCTCAGCCGCCAGTGCGAAAACCGGGAAAAAGGGTCATGCCACCATCAACAAAAAGAGTGACCCCATTGATATAGTCGGCATAATCGCTACACAGCCAGGTGGCAGCTCGAGCGATATCTTCAGGTTCGCCAATCCGATCGTAGGGAATTAGCTTCATAAGGTCTTGGTAGGCAGCTGGCGTGTCCCATGCTGAAGTGTTGATTTTAGTGCGGATAGCGCCCGGACCGATGCTATTGACGCGGATTTTATCTGGAGCCACCTCTTGAGCAAGCGTTTGCATCATCATATGGATACCTCCTTTAGAAGAAGCGTAATTGATGTGACCGGCCCATGGGACAATTTCGTGCACCGAGCTGATGCAGATGATTTTTCCCAAAGAGCAGGAGAGTTTTGAGGGGCCTTGAGAGCGAAAATGTTTGATGGCTTCTCTTGCGGCCATGAACTGACCAGTTAAATTCACCCCGATGACTTTATTCCACTCATCGAGGGTCATCTCCTCAATCGGGTGGTCGCGCTGGAGACCAGCATTATTGATAAGGATGTCAACACCTCCAAAAGCTTCTTTCATGGCATCGTACATCTTAAAAATTTGGTCTTCTTGCGAGACATCAGCTTGAAAAGCGATAGCTTTGGAGCCGGCAGCTTCGATCTGTTTGACCGCCTCAATGGCCCCTGCATCATGATGGCCGTAGTTAACCAGAACATCGCAGCCAGCCTGTCCCAGACCGATCGCTACTGCTTGACCAATGCCGGAGCTGGCGCCGGTGACTAGGGCGCGTTGCCCCTTGAGAATTTTAAGTGGTGCTAATTTTGGAGCGGTCGATTCCATATTACGATTTCCTTGTTATGGTTTTACAGTAAGTTTCTTTGATTACAAAAGCGCTCAAAATCCAGGCAGTGGCAAAACAGAGAGGGATGAGCATCAGCGCAAATTTATAGCTATTTACGGAATAAATAGGGATACCGAGTGAAGTTTGGCCATTCCATAGGCTATGTAAAATCCAACCGATCAGGGGCTGAAAAATCGCTCCACCGGCTACCACAGCCATATTATTAAAGCCAATTGCCGCGCCAGTCATGGAGGGGCGATTGGTCTCTTGCACCAGGGCAAACGTCACAATCTGGCCTGAGCCGGCAACACCAAGTCCGATTAGCAATACGCAGGCCAACCAAAACGGAAGGGGAAGATAAATGACCATGGCAGAGCAGAAGGTGCCAATAATAGCTGCCACCTGCAGAGGCAGACACCGCCTGCCGAGCAGATCAGAAACCCATCCTAAAAACGGAGCTGAAAAGGCGCATCCCAGCCACACCATGGCAATGGCCAAGGCTGCATGGGTGTTGCTAATCTGGTAGAGCTCAATCATAAATGGCACTCCCCAAAGAGCGGCAAAAGCTGCAACTGGTGCCCAGGAGCAAAAAGCGTAAGCACCGATGGCGTAGGTTTGTTTATGGGTAAGAATTTCGGCTAGCTTATGCCACAATTTTAGATGGCGATCCTGGTGGTGAGTAGGTGTAGCTTCTTGGGGATAGTCGCGCACAAAAATGAGCGCGATCAAGGCAATCACCATACCAAGAGCTGCCAAAATCATCATCATGTGGCGCCAACCTAAGGTATCGATGGCATAAGAGAGCGGCAACTCGCCCGAAAGGGCTCCCATAGCTGCCAAGAACTGGGCCATGCCAACTAGCAGGGCAAACGATTTTTTCTGAAACCAGCGCGAGGCCACAACAAGTACGCAGATAAAAGCAAATGCCGATCCAAATCCCATGAAAAAACGGCCTAAGCAAGCCATCGTAAAAGTTTGGGTACCTCCAAAAAAGAAAGCACCAAGACTGCAAACAATGGCTGATAGCGTAATCAACCGCCTTGGTCCAAAGCGATCCACTAACAGGCCGGCGGGGATCTGCATCAGGGTATAGCTGTAAAAATAAAAGCCGCCCATCAATCCTAATTTGCCAGCGCCAATGGCAAAGTCGCGCATCAAATCCTTGGTCATGACACTGGGAGAGACTTGCAGGGCCATCTCGTAGATGAGAAAAAGTGTGGCGATGATATAAATGGTGATAGCCCACCAGGGATGCTTACTGAACATAATTTTCTTTTACCAAATCAAGTTCAAGAGTAAAATAAAAATTATGCAAAAAGCCATATTTATTCCGGGTCTTGGTGAAAACGCTAAAGCGTATGCGCATCAAATAAAAAACCTAGCCGATTGCATTGAGCCTACAGTATTTGATTACGATGCTTTCGAAACCACCGAAGACATGACTCAGGCGCTTTTAGATCAAATCACAGAGCCGTGTACTCTTATTGGGCATTCCATGGGTGGTTTTTTGGCTCAAAAATGTGCTGCCAGAGCGGGAGAAAAAATCCAAAATTTGATTTTAATCAACACCTGGGCAGCGCCGAGCCAAGACTTTATTAAGCAAAACAAAATGGCCAGCGCAGCAATGGATGCAATGGGTTTAGAAACATTGTTTAACCATCAAATCCCTTTGTTTTTCTTTGACCCCAAAAGCGCTCTGGTTAAAGACACGATCGAGGCGCTCTTAGAGAAACCTCCCGAAGTGTACAAGCGCCTTATCAACGCTCTTAGCACAGGCGAAGATCTTACCGCGATTTTGCCGAAAATTAGCGCAAAAACACTGGTTATTCATGGACGTCAAGACGTGCTTTTTTCCCTGGATCAACATGAGCAAATCAAGAACTTGATCCCCCAGGCTCAGCTTACCATCATCGAAGAGTCGGGGCATCACTGCCCGACCGAACAACCTCAAGCAGTGACGGCTCTGATTAGATTGGCGTTAACATAATCTATTGGTATATAGCGCTTCATGATGTAATACTCGGCAATCTTGGAGAGTGCGGATAATCTGAATCATTAATGTTCAGGAAAGAGCTCTTTTTTCTTTTTGGAAGCGCGCAAGTCGGCATAGTAGGAATAGACCCCAATCAATCTGGCAACTAGGATGGCCACGTAAAATTGTCCAATCATGCCTTCCAAAATAGTGAATGTTTGGGCTACATCTCCGATTGCATTAATTGTCCCAAAACCGATGGATAGGAGAGTCACAAAGCTAAAATACATCATCTCTGACAGCAGATGCGTATGCAAAAAACCGACAGTCGTATTCGTTTCCAGAAGAAATGATCCCGGTTTGGTGTACTCAATCAGCACAAACATAAAAGCAAATCCAAAGGCGATCATGAAGTAGACGCAGACTACGCCTCTTAAGGTCTCTAATGTGACATTGGCGTTGAGTATCACCTTCAAAATGATGGAGGCTGAACTGACCATGATGAAGATAAACGTAAGGATAAAAAAAGCGTAAACGAAGAAGGGCAGGGGATGCAGGATCATCAGCCAATTAAAAATGAGCGCTGGAATACCTAGACCAATAAAAAGCCACGTTCCTGCCCTGGAGTGTTTGACGTTAAAAATTGAAGAGATCACCACTCCGGTCAGGGCAAGTTGCCAGGTAGCGTAGTAAAATCCACCACGGTCGTAGGGTCGAAAAACAAAAAGCATGATAAGAAATATCAAAAGGAGCGAAAAATACTTCGAACAAATCGAAATAATCCACTTATAGGCATTAGTAAACATAATGATGTATTTAAATTAAGCGTAGAGCTTTGTCAAGGTCTGAGTAAGGGCTTGGACTAAATGATGAATATTTTCTGATTTTTTTGCGTCTAAAAGTAAACCATTTTGGTCGAATTTTTCATTGGCCTTGGGTAAGGTTAATTGCGATGGAAGCACCATAGTTCCTACATTTTCTAGCATGCTGCGCACTACGACCAGTCCTCGTAACCCACCTAGCTCGCCTGGCGAGGCACTCATAAGCGCGGCTACTTTATTTTTAAAGCAGATCAAATACTCAGCTTCATCTGGCGCCGGTCTAGAAACCCAGTCCAAGGTATTTTTTAAAACACCCGAAATGGATGAATTATATTCAGGACAAGCCAATAGGAGCCCTTGATGGTCCATGAAAAGCGCTTTTAAACGTTTGGCAGACTCAGGGAGGCCCGCAGACTCTTCCAAGTCACCATCATACAAGGGTAAGGGGAAATCTTTCAAATCGATGTGAGTGACATGCACCCCCTGATGGCTTGCTGCGGCCACTGCTTGAGATAATAATTTTTTGTTGAAAGATCCAAGACGGGTGCTTCCAGCGAAAGCTAAAATTTTTACTGCCATATTCATATGTTATCAATTTTTTGAATATCTTGCTAATAATCTAGATAATTGGTAAAATTTAGCTGGAAAACAGAGGTAATTTATGTTAATTTCACCAGCAAAAATAGCGCAAATGGGAGTAATCGCATCTCAACCTCAGGTCAGTCATTGGGGGCGTCGGTTAGTGGTGTACCCTTTTTCTAATCCCGTTGTACAAAAAATTCTAATAGGTTTCACAGCCCTTGTCGTCATCGGAGCGGTCCTCTCTCTATATGAACCACATCGCACTGAGGCAGTTAATCCAGAAGTAACCCCACCAATCGATGCCAGAAATGTAAAAGGTCCCTTGGCCCAAAAACGGCCTGTTCATGAACCTTTATCAAACGATCTAGAAATCGCTACGCCACCCGAGGCTCAAAATGTGCAGGACCTTGAGGCTCAAAAACAACTTCTAAGTACATTTTTATCAGATATTGATCGGAGAGCTTTAGTTGAAAAAATAAGCCATCTGGAAGCACCTGTTGGATTACAGAGTGGGGGCAACAATTGCTTTTTAAACAGCTGCTTTCAGTACATCATGCACTCAGACTTATGTGACTTTTTCTTAAATCCGGCTAATTTAGGCCGTCCATGCTTGAACCGATCATTAGAAAACAAAGAGTATCATGAGCTAGATGAAAAAGATAAGAAGTACTACTATCGTTTTATTCGCAATCAAGTGGATTTCTACAAGGCCTTTGTGCAATTTGCAAAGGACTACTCGAGTGGAAAAAATGATTTAAGCACAGGGCATTTTAGATGTTTTATCTCTACAGATTCTGAGACCGTGCAGAAGCGGTCTCAGGAAGATGCCTCAGAGGCTTTAGGTGCATTCTTGAATTATTATAATACGCAATCGATTTCTCATGAATACTCCAGCACAACCAGAAAAGAGCATTCCGAATTAGTAAATGGGTGCCAGGAGGAGGTTCATATTGACCAAATTCCCGTTGTGGAACTTACTTGCACACATACTGAAGCAGGTTCGATATCGATCAAAACCGTTTGGAAAAACAATTTTGGTTATGAAATATTGAATGACTTGGTGAATATTGATCTTATGGATAGAACCTCAAGGGCCCACCAAACAACTATCAAGACTAATCTAAAATTACAGAGCTCTGGACTACATCTGCGACTTAAGAGAGTTACACCTCAAATTCTTTCTAAAGGTTTCACTGCAATTGATTTTGAAGGCGCTTTGTCCATAAATTTTGGAGGCAAGCATTACTACGATCTTCAATGTTTTATGGTGCACAAGGGACAGAGTTTAGAGTATGGACATTACGTTGCATACACAAAGTTACAAGATAAGTGGTATTGCAATAACGATGCAAATGTGACTATTTTGGATGAGAGTCAAGTATTGGAGGCTGCACAACATGGATATATGTTCTGCTATCAAAAAATTCAACCTTGCTATACGAGTGATTCAGACTCTTCCGATGCAGGAAGCGTATTAACGGACGAAGACGGGCATCCTGTATCGAGTCCAAGACTCAAATCCATCGACCTTTTATCTGATGGGAATAGCGATAGCGGCTCTGATGGTAGCGTGGATTCGAGCGATGAAGGAGCAAGGGAGGTAGACCATGTCTAACGCTCGTCAGGTGGCCTATACGCATTTAAGGTGGACCGCAGATGCGCTTAAGCGCCCCTTTTATGCTTATACCTTGAGCGGTTCTGACTGTCTTGCAGTAAAAATTGGTAAAGGGATTTTGATGGGAGTGGGACTTGCTGGCTCATTGATACCCCGCTTTCTTGCAAGTGTGATCAACCCTGATGATTACTGCCATACCAAAGGCGATGCTGAAGCCATAGACATCACCTCTGAAATCAATGTGCTTAGCTACAATATTCTGGGATTTCACGCGGGTCAAGCAGCAAGTGAGAATCGCTCTTTTTGGGAAGAGCGGTTTAAACAATTTTGCCAAGTGATTGAAGATGCTGATGCTGATGTTGTCTGCTTGCAAGAGGTGCACTGCGGCAGCTGGCTTGAAAATAAGTTGATTGAGCGCTTCAAAGGGAAATACAGCGATTTTTATGGAGATATTGCCCCTAAAACACTGATGTTTGGAAGCGGCCTCTTTATTATGCATCGCGTTAAAGATACAACGCTAGATGTTCAGAGGTTTAAAGCTAAGACGGGTAATGATAGCCGGTTTGTAGGTAAGGCGTTTGCCACACTTATTGGTGGAAATTTCACCGTTACCACTACGCACATGCAATCGGGTAGTGCCACTGAAGATCTGACGAACCGAGAGGTACGCTGGAACCAAGCTAAAGAAGTGATCGAGAACGTCCGACATTGGGATAAGCAAGTCCACATTTTTTGTGGTGACTTCAATGAAGATCGAACAGATACTGCAAGCTACTATACGTCTTGGCTCAATCCTGCAAATAACCAAGTCATCGACGGATTCAAAACCGATGAAGAGAGAAAAGCGATCACTCAGGCTGATTTGAACAAAGCTGAATCAATCAATACTCAAGAAGCAGTCGATAATATAGTAGCCATTTTAGACCAAGAGAAGGGCCAGGCGCATTGCACGATTGCAGTCTGTCAAAAGTCAACCTTTAAGGAGCCCTCCGATCCATCAGATCATGCAGCGATGTTTGCAAAAGTCGCATACATAGCATCAAATGGACTTGACAAACACATATAATAGAAGATAAAAATACCCTTAATGGATCAGATATCTGCATTTGTATTTGTGTGGGCCAAACGCTTGGGGATGCCGCTTGTCGGTGTCTATCATATGATCTGTGGCAGTGTGTTTTTTAATACGGAAATTGAAGGGGATACTGGTCTTGAATATTGGGCCAATCAGGCCCTAGCCCCGGTGCACTACTTGCTTGCAGGACGCAAAGCTATCTACGATGAAAAAACCCACCATTATCAAATAGAGCAGCGTTTTAATTACGATGAGCACTTTGGGTTGCGCACCCTAGCCTCGATGGCAGCCTTGCCCCTATCGGTAACAGTGGGAAGTGGATTAAAAGCCCTGGCCTATTTAGACACATCGGTACAAAAGCGCCACCATGCAGTGATCGCATCGCTAAACGCGCGACCGATAAAGTCCAATCTCGATTACTACGCTTGCCTAGGTGTGGAAGTTGGCAATCTGCACGCGCCTGACAAATTAAGATCTCCTATCTACGATCGCAGCGATAACCAGACCGAACACTTGGCTCCCTATAAGGATGCGCTTGGGGCTATTAGCACCATCTTGCGCAAGCACGAGATACCCCACTGGCTTGACTGCGGAACGTTACTCGGGGCCTATCGGTACCGCGGCTTTATCCCGTGGGATAAGGATCTAGATATCGCTATTTTGCAACCCGATTTTGATAATGTTAAAAATGCTTTAGGGGAGCTCGACTCGAATAAGTACCAAGTGCTTGATTGGTCGAGTCGAGACAAAGCCAAAACTTACTTAATGGTGCATATCAAGGGCACCAGTCACTTAATTGATATTTACCATTTCGCTGTAGATGCAGATAAAAAAGAACTTCGGGGTATTGTATCCAACATCGATAGCATGTTTTTACCCAGATCTTGGAAAATTTGCGAGGGCCGCTTTGCCAGATCTGTTCCATACGACATGGTTTTTCCTTTGAAGAAAACGCATTTTGAGGGGATTGAAGTTTACGTGCCAAATGACACGCCGGGTTACCTAAAGGGTGTGTATGGTGATGATTTGCGGCCGGCAAAAATCTACGATAAAACCACTGGCCGTTACGAAAAAGATCTATCCCACCCTTACTGGCAGCTGGAACACGTTCATTAATATCTTGTAAACTTTCTCTTAAATTTGTTAGCCTTGCCTCTTTTGGAGGTAATATGATGAAAGCATTATGTGTCTTAGTTGCAGCGTCGGGATTGCTCATGGCCAATCAAAGTTGTTTAGCATCTAAACTAGGCCTGCGCAAACTAAAGGAACCAGACGATATTGAGGCATTTTTTCCGCTTTCAGAAGAGGCGATCATAGCGCGAAAGAGTGAGATGATTGAGGGTTTTGAAAGTGCTATCGCACAACTACTCAGCTCCAAAATTAATTTTGAAAACACCGCTAAAACCTACGACTTAGCCTTCGGAAGCTTGGGCTATGGAGCGGAAATGTTTGAGATGGTGGGTATGGTCCATACCGATGCTGAGGTGCGAAAAATTGCCTCTGATACGGGCTCAGAGCTGCGCAAACTTATGCAAAAAACCCTGCTCAACCACCCCGAAATTTACCACGCGCTGGCATCAATTGAGACTAAAGATTTAAATCTTGAGCAGCGCTATTTTCTAGAAGAGACGGTTAAAGCACTGAAAGCCCAAGGCCTTGCTCTTGAAGAGGGCTACCGAGGTGTTGTCAAACTTTTGAAATCAGAACTCGTCGATTTATCCGACAATTTTTTGCGCAACATACGCAACGATAAAAGGGTTGTAACTGTATCGAAAGATGAATTGTCTGGGATGGATCATGATTTCATCCAGAGCTTAAAAACAGATAGTAACGGACAATACATCCTGACCATGGACTATCCGATTTATTTCCCCCTCATGGCTCAATGTGATGTGGCCTCAACCAGGGAAAAATTACTAAAAGCATTCTACCAGCGAGGCTATCCTGCTAATGAGAAAATTTTGCAGCAAATTTCTTGCAAACGGCATGGATTATCGCACGTTTTAGGACATAAAAACTTTGCATCACTGGAATTAGAGCAAGAGATGGTAAGATCTCCTTGCTGCGCTCAGGCATTTTTAGACAGCATGTCAGTCAAATTAAGTGAAAAGCAGAACCAAGAAATAGACCTGCTCATGCACAACCTTCCAAAAGGGGTTGAGTTAGATGGGCAACGTCGCATTCAACCGTGGGATCTATCTTATTGCATTAGGCAGTACCGCAAGAAACACTTCGATTTAGACGAAGAGAAACTAAAAGTCTACTTTCCTCTAGACAAAACGCTGCGTGGCTTAATGGATGTATATGAGAAATTCATGAGCGTCAAACTAGAAGAATTACCGGTCAAGCTGTGGCATGAAGATGTGCGCCTGGTGCGCGTGAGCGATCCCGAAACAGGCACTATTCACGGCTTTATCGGACTTGACTTGCATCCACGTCCGGGAAAATACAATCATGCTTGCGATGTGCCAGTGCATCCTGCAGTGTCAACCGGGCGCTGCCATGCTAGCGCTTTGAGTGTGCTTATCTGCAATTTCCCCAAAGGAGATCCTTCACTCATGCGTTTGAGTGATGTGCGCACTTTCTTTCACGAATTTGGCCATGCCCTGCACGATATGCTGGGGCGTACCGAATTGATTTCCACTTGTGGAACCAATACCAAAACCGACTTTGTTGAGTTGCCATCGCAAATTTTAGAAGAATGGCTGTGGGATAAAGACGTTTTACAAATGTGCAGCTCGCATATTCAAACTGGTGCAGTCCTTCCAGATGACATCATTGAGCGCATGATCAAAGCTAAAAACGCCTTTAGAGGGATTGAATACATGCGTCAAATTTTACTAGCTAACTACTCTCTGCGTCTGCATAGCGCGCCAACACGTGACCTGCATGTGCTCTACGATGAGCTAAAAAATAGCTATCAGCCCCATTTAGCCTTGCTACCTCAGGACTACTATTACCTCGGATTTGGCCATTTAAGTCATTACAACGCGCGCTACTACGGTTACTTGTGGTCCAAAGTCTTTGCCCTAGACGTCTTTGAAAAAATCAAGCAGGAGGGTCTGCTTAACCCGGAGGTTGGCAAGCGCTACATTCAGGCCATTATCGGCCGAGGAGGAAGCCAAGACCCCAATCATATGCTCCAAAATTTTTTGCAGCGTCAGCCAACTCAAGACGCTTTCTTTAGAAATATAGGTCTCGATGGAAACTAAGGCGCATCCAGCGCATCCCTGGCGGGCGCGCTTTGTTATTTCTTCGGTTATGCTCTTGCTGGGGCTAATAGGACTGGTCATTGCTGATGTAAGACACAATGGGGCCTTGCTCTATTGGAAGTGGATCACCCCGGTTTATGGCGTTCTAGCAATCAGCCTAAGTTGGTACTTGCATCACCGCAAAGAAGACTTTAGACCGCTGCATTTGCTTCAGGAAGTTTTTCACTGGGCCGCAGCGGTTGCTGGTGTCTATATCCTAAACATGTTTGTGGCAATAGGGATTATGGGGCGTTTTGAAGCTGCCCTAGCAGTCATTGTCACTCTGGGCCTGGCTACCTTTATGGCAGGGCTCTATATCGAGTCAACGCTGATCATCGTAGGAATTCTTTTAGGCCTTTTTGCTGCTGGGGTAGCTATCGTGGATGAGTACCTTTACTCTATCATGATTCCTGTTACAATTATTGCCATAATAATTCTGCTTTTGATCACAAGGCGTAAATCAAAAGTCAATTAATCTTTTCTTGACATTAATAAACAAATTAGTTAGAATGTCCCTAAATTAGTGTGCTTAAATTAGGTAATTTATGACTTTTTCAACGAATTTATTGACATATTCAGCGCTGAATTTGGCAACGAGAGAGTATATTAGGATTCGACCTGCTGCCCAAGGGGGAGAAATGGCTGATGCGTCGATGCATTCTGACCAAAAACTGGAAGAATTTCGCAATTGTTTAGCGTTTGAACAACTAAAAGCCATTGAATTAATCCAAGAAGTAAAGCGTGATGCTTTAGATGAGGAACTAGAGAGCATAGTGAAATGGACCTTTCAGCGCTCTAAGACCCATCATGGTGCTACTGCTAGTATTCTAAATATTCTATGGAAAAATACGTTGAAAGCTTCAATTGCCCTAGAGCAAGGCTTGCCAGATCAATTTTTTTTGGCCATTGATGGAATTATCAGTGGCCCTCAAAATCGCCAAGAAATAGCACGTCAACTGCGCATCTGGTTGTCCTATGCTTTTGGCCAGGTTGAAAGTTACTTAAGGTGGCAAAAAAACGATCCTACAGCGTGTGTCAAACTGATTGGAGCTGCTAGAGAGCATTTTTCTGTAGCTTTTTCAATTGCGCAAGGAGTTGTAGACTCATTGGACGAAAAGCACCCGTCATTTTCAATTTTTCAAGAACTAGTTGAAGATTGCCAGATGATGCAACGTGTTTTAGAAGCAGAAACTTATACGCAAAGGCTGCCTTATCTACTCATTCCAAGCCACTCTCATCGCTCTTTCGATAGTAGAGATATCACCGCATTTTCTAATTGTATGAATGAGGTGTTTTCTGACATTGCACTTTTGATACGTTTATGGGATGACTATTTATCACAGGCTGAAAAAGTGCGTTCAGGTGCAATCAAGGCGCAATTCGATGCCTATATTGAGACGCTCCGAGAACTAGAACGACAAATAAAACCAGCAGTAAATGCACTCGATTCTTTGCAAATAAATGAAATTACAGAGAAAAGTCATAAAGCATTCAAAGAGATTATTGCTCAAACCCAAAAATTTAAAGAGCCCAATCAGTTTCATGACGTTCTGGCTTTTAACTGGATGCTACGCAACTCACATGTGTGGCTTCATATTGATGTTAGCAATTTGAAAAAGGGAATGATCTCCAAGCAAGAATTAAATCTTTATATTGCTGCAGTTCAAAAGCAAATGGGGGGGTATCCGGTGAAATCATCATACTTTAGCCCTATTGATTGCTTGCTGGCTGATTTAGAACTTAAACGTTATCAACTGACTGTTATTTTACCTGGTGGATATTGTTACCATGCACTTCAAAATCTCACCAATGAGACTCTGATTTTTGCCCGAGATCTTGAGCGTCTTCATCTTCAGTCTAGGCAAGGGTTGAGCATGGAAAAATGCTTAGATGTTTTCTTTGATGATTTAGCTTTAAGAAAAAACACGATTGAGACTTTACTGTCCAGGTTGGAGAAACTGAAAACAAAACTTGCGGAAATTAACATCACCTTGCCTGAGGCCACTATCAATAGTTTCGAGGATGTTTCTAAACTTGAAGGCTCTCAAGTTTTTTTTGAAAATATTTCCCCTGTCCTTCCAGATTTACTAGCGTTTGCGATAGAATATGACATTGCTAGTGCTTACGGTGATGATATGAACGCACTTGTTGGCGCCATAGTAAGGGCTGTTTTGTCCAAAAAGCTAATAGATGAGTATTTTTCTGAGTACTCCCAGCTCACAGAGGCTCTCATTTACGATCTGTTCTCAAGTGATCCAATCACAACCATATTGAGGCTTCAAAAGGAATCTTTAGCATTAGATAGGGTATTTTCACTTTTTCAACCACTAGGCAATGTGCATATTGATCTTTGTGAAAGTGATATTACGGCCCTAGATAAAATGCGGTCTAATTATTATCAGAGCTTAGAATTTTTGACTGGGTTGGGCGGTTCATGGAATGACGATGTGCATTTAGGTGAGAAAAATTTTTCTGATCCAAGGTCAAAACAAAAATTTGTAGCCTACCGCAGTGAAGTCATCGATGTCGTAGATGCGGTCTGTGCTGCACGTAAAGAGCTAGCCGACCGTTTAAAGGAGCCTCTCAAAAAAACGCGTGATGTATTTAAGCTGGCGCAATTTATTGCCGAAAAAATCGAAGTGATTGAAAGAGTGATTGCCACAAGTCGGGTGCTAGATAAATTAGAAGAGTGGCAAGCTAAGCTCGGCCCCGTGAATGGTCCTTTGGAAGAAATGGACCGGTCAACTGCCGCCTTTTCAATTGCGTATTTGCAAGACTACTTGCATCAAAATTCATCTAAAGTATTGCAAGTTTTGAGAACGCAATTCCGCCCATTTTTAAAAATTGCTCAGGATCAAAGGCTCATTGGGAAGGACAAAGTCAAATCCAAAACTCTCAAAATCCGAAATCGGCCAGTAGCTCCAGCAGCCGACTCGCTGTTAAGTAGGGAAATGAGTGGACTTCTAACTGCTTTAGAATTAAAAATCGCAAGCTTAGATGCGTGCATTTCGGGACCACAAAGCGAGACCAAGGTGCGCTGCGATGAAGAGCTAAAGAATACTAAAGCGCATTTAAATTACCATTGCGGTGTGATTAAAAGCTGCTGGGATAACTCGGCGCAGTGGGCGCAACGCCGCAGCCAAGAGAGCGCAGCTCTGCTAGTGGAAGCGGTATTATGCCATCAATTGGCGCTGCAGGCACCCTCTGATTTAGCGCTTTTTTA
Source organism: Chlamydiales bacterium (assembly GCA_024233455.1). Classification (GTDB taxonomy): domain Bacteria; phylum Chlamydiota; class Chlamydiia; order Chlamydiales; family JACKPQ01; genus JACKPP01. Next base: position 245,874 of record JACKPP010000001.1, on the reverse strand, counting down.
CAGCCATGATCTCATTTCCATAGCCGATAAGCTCAGAATGCCCTTATGTGCTGATGATGTTGCTTGGCTGTACAAAATAAGTGAGCAGATTAAAGATATGTCTCGGTTTGAAAAACCCGTTTTAGAGCACACGCTTGAGGCGACACAAGCCGAATTGAAGCAAGCATTAGAACTTGCAGTCAAATTTTTAGGTATAAAAGCAGGCCAAATTCCATCTAAAGGTCTAGAAAGTAGAATGGAGATACAAGAAACACTAGATCTCGATTTACTAGACTTGCCCGAAAAGCAAAGAATGCTTGCCGATCAAATCTGCGAGCCCATTCCGACTAGCCAAAAGGAAAAACACTATGAATATCGCCGGCTCACTATGGCCCGGGCGCTGCTAAAAATGGAAAATGGGTTAACCGCATATTTACACGTTGCCAGACACCCCCTTGCCCAAACCAATGGCTATGTTCAAATGCAAGGAAAAGTTGCCGCTATAGGACAGCTTTTGACTGCTCCATTACTTTTCGCAATGAGCTACCTGCCTATCCATTGCAAGGGTAATCACATCGCCCACGTGAAGTTGCCTAATGGAAGATTACTTAGGAATAGTCATGATCCTAAAGTGCTTTTTGCTCAGATTCGTGAATTTTTAAAATGGCACCCAGGCTATCCCAAGCTGGATTTAGAAGATTCCGAAATGAAAATTTTGGCCCTATTTTCTCATGCTGCAGATGGAATCAACCGCTATTTAGCAAAGTATGAGAGTAACGGGCTTGGCCTGCAGCTAAAGAACCTCCGCCAAGCGCCAGACGATCAAGCTTCCCAAATACGCTTTCAATTAGGAACTAAAGTGCTAGACAACTATATGGCCTCAGCATTCAAACTTGCAGAAAAGTTAACCAGCTGGGCCTTACTGCTCGCTCAGAAAAAATAGTTATAGCAGCTTAAATTTTCAATGATAGAGAGCTCCCTAGGCTTCTCAGTCAAAATTTAAATTGTTATAAACCCGAAACTCAGGTCACAAGCGCACTTTTACTCTTCGAAGTCGCGATCCATCACGGTTTTGCGGCCGCTGGCTCTGGCACGCTCTAACCCTTTGTCGATTTCTTCTTGTACCTTACGAGTTAAAGCTTGCATCACCGATGCTGAGGTGCTCATTCCCGATTTGTCTTTGATATATTTTTTGACTTTACTGGCAATCACTAAAACTTCGCTCATAGTTGCTCCTTTTGCTTTTTTCTCGACAATCCCATATCTTAACAAATATTACAAGTGAGGTTTTGATGCGTTTTTTACACACGATGCTCCGCGTAGGAAATTTAGAGCGCTCAATTCAGTTTTATACTCAAGTGATGGGAATGTACGTTATCCGTCAGAAGGATTATCCGGAAGGCAAGTTTACTCTGGTTTTTTTAGGCTACGGCAATGAGAATGAGCAGCATTGTTTGGAGCTGACCTATAACTGGGATAAGACAAGCTATGATTTAGGGGATGGCTTTGGGCATATTGCGATCGGTTGTAACGATATCTACGGGCTTTGCCATGAGATTGAGAAAAAAGGAGGTGTGGTTTCCAGAGCGCCAGGTCCTATGAAACATGGCCAAACCGTGATTGCGTTTGTCGAGGACCCCGATGGGTACAAAATAGAATTAATTGACAAATAGCTCGATTAAGTTTAATACTACATAGATAGTGAAAACCTGTTAACTAGGAGATGTTAATGAAAACCCGTTTGATGTTTGGATGCTTTTTTGCAGCTTTAACCGCAACTGTGCTGCATGCCAATTGCGATGAGCCTAAAGGTGATGAGCCAAAAGATGAATTTTTTAATTTGGTTTTAAGCGGTGATGATGAGACAAATAAAGAAGGTTATCTTTTTGCTTTTGCAGATAACAAAGGCGTCTCTTTCCGCATGATCAATGAAGAAATTGCTAGTGCAGATGAAGAAAAAACTGAAGAAACGGCTGCAGAAGAAGAAGCTCCACAAGCTGAAGAAGTCTAAACTTTGATGTCGGTTCAAACCGAAGGCGCGCTTTTTGAAGTTGTTCAAAAAGCGCGTCTTTTTTCTGATTCAAAATTTTTTGTCGATGCCATTCCAAAGGGCGATGTGCTGTCTATTTACGAGGCTCAAAAAAACGACCCCGGTTTTGATTTAAAGGCGTTTATTCTAGACCACTTCGAACTACCGCAAGAGCAACCAGAAACAGAGCCCAAAAAAGAAATGAATGCCCATATCGAAGCTATGTGGGATGTGTTATACCGCCCTCTAAGAGATGGCAAGGAAAGCACATTAATCGACTTGCCTTATCCCCATGTTGTTCCAGGGGGACGTTTTCGAGAGTGTTACTACTGGGATAGTTATTTTACTTGTGAGGGTTTGATTTGTGCTGGCAAGCTTGATGTTGTAAAGGATATTATTGCCAATTTTGCCTTTCTTATCGATACCTATGGTTTTGTCCCCAATGGTAATCGCACCTACTACCTTTCAAGATCACAACAACCCTATTTTTCCCATCTTTTAGCCCTCCTGCACAAACATGATGCGCAGCTAGCTCTTAAATACTATCCCCAATTAGAAAAAGAATACGCCTACTGGATGGCTGGAAAAGAACAATTGACAGCGGTGAAGCCCCGAGCAGAGCATTGTGTGCTTTTAGATGACAATCTTGTTCTTAATCGCTACTTCGATTTCCAAAATACACCCCGTCCTGAAGCATACCTTGAAGATTTGCACACTTATGAAGAGGCAAATGATGAGCAGCGCAAAAATCTTTATCGCCACTTGCGTGCAGCCTGTGAATCGGGTTGGGATTTTAGCTCCCGCTGGCTTAAAGATCACACCAATTTATGCACGATTCGCACTTGTGACCTTGTTCCAGTCGATCTCAATTGTTTACTCTTTCATGCCGAAGAGCTCCTGGCTGATTTTGCTAAACAAGAAGGGGAGATCGACAAATCCTTAATGTACGATCGAGCTGCATCTTTGCGTAAACGCGCCATCAATCGCTACTTTTGGCATAAAGATAAGCAATTTTTCTTTGACTACGATTTTTTAGAAAAACACCAGTCTGATAACTGGACACTGGCTGCAGTTTTTCCGTTATTTGTACGCCTTGCTACCAAAGAGCAGGCTGATAAAATCGCCGAGTACCTAGCTCATCGGTTTCTAATGTCTGGCGGGCTAATGACGACCACGCAGCGCAGCGGCCAGCAGTGGGATGCTCCCAATGGCTGGGCGCCCTTGCAGTGGATTGCAGTTCAAGGGTTGCTCCATTACAATCATCACGATTTGGCCAAAGAGATCGCCTCCCATTGGCTCAGTCTTAATCGAGATGTATTCAGATTGACGCACAAGATGTTGGAGAAGTACAACGTGGTCGATGCTTCTTCAGAAGCTATGGCAGGGGAGTACGCCATGCAGGAAGGGTTTGGCTGGACCAATGCCGTTGCTCTGCGTTTCCAAGAGCTATTGAAAGATTAGTTTAAAAAATTGCGGACTTTTTCGACGTGATCGCCTTGGAGTTCAATCTGCTCGTCTTTGACCGAGCCTCCGCAAGAAAATTTGGACTTAAGCTCAGATGCAAGTAACTTGAGATCGCCCTCAGCCCCTTTAATAATGGTCAGAGTTTTACCTTTGCGCTTTTCGATAAAAATTTTGAGCGGTTTTGTAGGCTTTGGTTTTTCAACAAAATCCCCGCCAAATGTAAATGGCATAAAATGATCCCTTGGTGTATTGAATATAACAGATGAAAGGAAAAATGAGCACTATTTTCATGCGTGGTTTAATCGCCATCGCTCCTATAGCCCTTACGATCGCCTTGGTTGTTTGGCTGGGATCTTTTCTAGAAGACACCTTTAGTTATCCTATTAAAGAATGGTTTGGAGATCGGTATTACTTTCCAGGTCTTGGTATTATCGTTGCAGTCATTGTGATTTTCTTTGTGGGCGTCGTTTTTAACACGTATTTGGTTCAGCGCTTCAACGAATGGACTGATCGCCTCTTTAATCGTATCCCGCTGATCAAAACCCTCTATGGCGCCATCTGCGATTTAATGAGTTTTTTTAAGGGCGGGGAAAACAAGAGCGAAAAAGTGGTGTCGATGGAATGGAATGGCATGCGCTTTGTGGGTCTAGTGACAAGAGAAAATTTTGATGATTTACCTAGCGGTGTGGGTCAAGAGGGTGATGTAGCCGTTTTTATTCCTTTGAGCTATCAAATTGGGGGCGTGACATTTATGGTGCCAAGAAGCGCGATAAAGCCTCTCAATATGAGCGTAGAAGATGCTATGAGATTTGTGATTACTGCAGGAGCACCAGGAAAAAAAGGTAGCAATAAAAAAGGTTAAAACTTTATAATGTTTAAAACCTTGAGTGGAAATGGCAATAGTAGGTCAATTTAGTAAATGGCGCCAGAGGCTCTGGCCCGTTCATCGTCACGAACATAAAAAATTCGTTCCCCTCTTTTTATTAAAATTTTTATTTACTGTTAATTTTTGCCTGTTAGGCTCAGCCACTAAAGATACTCTTGTGGTGACAGCTCCCGGGTCAGGGGCTGAGGTCATTCCTATTCTAAAGGGATGGATTGTGCTTCCATGTTCGATTATCATGCTACTTCTCTACACCAAACTGAGCAATAAGCTTTCGCAGGAAAAATTATTTTACACAGTTTTAGGTGGATTCCTAGCCTTTTTTCTTCTTTTTGGATTCGTGCTCTATCCGCTGCGGGATGCTCTGAGTCCAACTGAGCTATCTGATTGGTTATTAACGCATTTAGGTGAAGCCAGAAGCCATTGGGTCGCCGTTGTGCGCCATTGGATGAATTCCCTCTTTTTTGTGGTGGCAGAACTCTGGGGCACCATGGTGCTGGTTCTGCTATTTTGGAGCTTTGCCAATAATATCAACAAGATTAGTGAGGCCAAACGGGTTTATACTCTGTTTGTTGCGTCTGGAAATTTAGCCCCCATTTTAGGGGGCTTTATTGTGTGTGCCATCTGCCCGAGCGATTCACTGGTCGACTTTGGGTCATCGATTCAAAAAATTACTTTGTTTTCATCGGCAGTCATTGTTCTTGCTGCGGGGATCTATTGGTGGATGCAGCGCTATGTAGTGACAGATCCCAATCTTTGCTCGTCTGATGTAGTTGCTGCCATAAAAAAAGAAAAGCCCAAGCTGACTTTGGGACAAAGCATTAAATACATCTTTTCCTCCAAATATATTTTATGCATTGCCGTTCTTGTTGTCAGTTACGCCTTTGCCATCAATATGATCGAAGTCACCTGGAAAGCCTGTCTAAAACTCCAATTTCCGGAATCAAATGCTTATCAAAACTTCATGGGTAAGGTCAATATCATCCTTGGTGTGACAACTCCGATTGTGGCGCTTTTGGCTAGTGGAAACCTGATGCGTAAAATCGGCTGGTACCGCACAGCTAGGCTCTCTCCCATCATCATTGGAGTGACTGGGCTATTTTTCTTAGGGGCCTATGTTCTGCGCGATCACATAACACCCGTAACCGCGCTATTTGGTGTTACACCCCTTTATTTCATCGTCATTCTAGGTCTGATCCAAAATGTCACGAGTAAGGCTATGAAATACTCAATTTTTGATCCAACCAAGGAGATGGCTTTTATCCCTCTTGATGCTGAAGCTAAAATCAAGGGTAAGGCCTCAGTTGACGTTGTAGGCTCGCGCCTGGGAAAAGCCGGGTCTTCATGGACGCAAGCGTTGCTGATAGAATTTTTCGGATTAGGATCGGTACTGAATATTAGTAATATCATGCTGCCGATTATTGTTCTCATCATTGCTGCGTGGATGTTTTCCTTGCGCTCACTCAACAAGAGTTTTTCAAGCTTGAGCGAGGAAGCTGACCAAAAAGCAGTTTCGTAAACTATTCCCTCTGTGTTATACTCTTAATGTAAGTCTATGAAGTGCTACGATGTCATCGTCATTGGATCAGGTGGGGGAACAAAGCTTGTGCGCCCTTGTGCCGATCTTGGACTAAAAGTTGCCATTATTGAGAAAGGTCCGCTGGGGGGCACCTGTCTCAATCGGGGGTGTATCCCTTCAAAAATGCTCATTCACACTGCCGATGTGGCTACAACCATTCGCTCTGCTCATCGCTTTGATTTGCAACTAGAAGGCGCCATTAAAACCAACTTTAAAAACTTGATAAGCCGGGTTAATCACACCATCAGTGTTGATTCAAAAAGCATTGCGCCCATTTATGAGAAACATCCTAATATCGATCTCTATACTGGACCAGGGCACTTTCTTGCAGATCATATAGTGGAGGTTGGAGGAGAAAAACTCACAGCCGAAAAAATCTTTGTAGGGATCGGAACAAGGCCAGCTATTCCCTCTATTGAGGGGCTAGAAAGCACTCCCTACATGACTTCAGAGGAAGCCCTAACATCAGAAAATCAGCCCAAAAAACTGTTGGTGATCGGAGCTGGCTACATTGCCTGCGAGCTGGGTTATTTTTTCGGAGCGCTGGGAACAGATGTCCATTTTATCGTGCGAAGCGAGCTTTTGCGCAAAGAAGATAAGGATATTCGGACAGCGTTTTCCAACAGTTTTAAAAAACGCTATACGATCCATGAAGGGTTGATTCCGGTCAAAGTCCAACATGCCAATGGTCAATTTTCCCTTACCTGCCAAGACCTGCAAAAAGCACCAACTGTTCTAAAGGGAGATGCACTTTTAGTTGTCACAGGTGTGACCCCTTGGACTGACCAGGTGGGAATTGAAAATACGACGATTGAATTAGATGAACAAGGCTATATACGTGTCAATGACTACTTACAGACCACAGCACCTGGGGTCTACGCTCTGGGAGATTGCATCGGGCGTTATCTTTTTCGCCATTCGGTAAATTTCGAAGGGGAGCATCTGTTTCGTACGCTTTTCAAGAAAAAAAAACCAGAGCCCATTACTTATCCCCCTATGCCGCATGCTGTTTTTTCCCATCCACAAGTAGCTGGCGTGGGTTTGACTGAAGATGCGTGCATTGAACAGGGTATAGACTATTTTGTGGGTATTAATCAGTATGCTGATAGTGCGATGGGAATGGCTCTGCGCTCAGAAGAGGGCTTGGTAAAGCTCATCTTCGAGCGGAGAAGTCAAAAGCTCATTGGCGCGCACATCCTCGGTGAGGAAGCCTCAGATATGATCCACATGCTAATTGCCTTTATGACCATGGGCGCAACTCTTTCTGATCTTCTCAAAATGATCTACATCCATCCTGCCTTGCCCGAAGTCGTCAGAAATGCAGCCCGAAAAGCTATCCCATAAAAGGCTTCATTAAGAAGAAAAAGGTAATGGCAATATGGTTAGTCCTGGAGGTAGATTGAGCATACGGCTCTGGTTTTTTGTCGCCAGGCATACTTAGTGTCCTATTTTCAGCTCCTTCGTAGAATTCAGCATCAATTTCCCATTCAGGGGAATCTTTTTCCGGGTCAAAAGAGGGCTCTTCATACAGTAATGGAGTTGCCAGAATTTCCCATTTTGAAGTGTCTATTTTCGTAGGAATTTTCTCCTTTTTGGGAGTATTTTGCAGAGAGCTTGAGCTGATTTCTTGAATGGATTGTTTTTCCTTATTTAACTGACTGCGATTGTGATCAATGGGTTGTGGCGAAGAGCCATCTACTTTTTTTGGTGCCATAGTTATTCCATCTGTTTAAAGGGTTTAAAATCTGTAACATCCGCAAGTGATTGGAGAAGGTCTATGACCTCGGAGGCCGTAGGCCTCTTCTGCGGATCTTTATTGGTTAATTGACGAGCCAAATCCTCTAACGTGTTTAGAATCAGCTCTAAATACTCATAGCTATCAAAGGCTCCATTTTTTGCCAGGCGAGCCATGAGTGATTTGAAGGATTTTTTGCTTAAGGGGCTTCTGTCGACGGTTGTGCGCATTTTGGCGTGTATCATATCGTGCATACGAGCTTGGTACTTGCGAGCCCTTTCAAAAGCGCGCTGTAGTAAGATGAAGCGAAAGTAGAGGATAGATTGACCAAGGGCGTACATATCTGCAGCTTTCGATTGAACTGCATGCTGTGTTCCGCTTATCCGCTCAAATGAAGCTTCAACTTCTGGAGCAATAAATCCAGGAGTTCCGCGCATCGGGATCTTGCGCTCAGTTGCCGGTCTAATGGTTTCAACATCGGTTACTTTTACATCTAAGTGCCCATCGTCTAGGCGCCTAACTAAGACATTCCAGGGTTTTATATCGCGATGAATCAGATTGTAGCTGTGCAAATATTCCAGAGCCTTGGCCATACCAAGAATAATCTCCAGCGTATCGACTGCTTGCCGCTCTGTTTTGTGCTTGATGTTGTAGCTGTATCCCTGTTCCCAGATTTCTTCTACGGTAAACTCCAAAGGGTAGGGGTGCTTGGGGTCCTCTATCTCTCCTAAGTAAAGTGCATTGGGTTCAATATTAGGATGGTCGTAGAGCGATTTTTGCGTCTCATTTGTCCGGTAAGCTTTGGGGATGTATCCAGATTTATTGTCCTCATCAAAAAACGGCCTGCGAAATGCTACGCGGCGCACAGAACTTGCACTCGTACCATGATTTTCAAATAGCAGGGCTACGGTAATGAGACTTGAACTGCCCCTACCTAGTATAAGGTGAGTGGGAATCACAAGGGCGGTATCAGTGAGGGGAATAGCTCCAATTTTGTAGTTAATGAGTAGAACTATAAAAGCTAATACATTGATTCTTAAGGCTGTATTGATTATTTCTGGCGGAGCTTCCGAGAGGGTGCAGGCTATTTTCCGGTGGAGAAGCAGGCGCGAAAAAAGGGATGGTCGGTACTTCCAAACCCAATGAATTGTCTGGTCGGTAATTACTGTATAATTACGTTTAGACATAATCCCCCTATAATTTAATTATAACATAAATTATATTATTACTATTAATTAATATAATATATTATAATTAATTAGTAATTAGTTGGTTGGAATGAATTTTTTAAGAAATACTACTCGTCTGCCGAAGGAGAAGCGCGCATCTGCTTGGTTGTAGAGCGGTTGTGTTTTTCTTGCAGCATTTTTTCTTTGGAGCGCTTCGAGCGCTTTTTTTTCTGACGCCTGATTTTTTCAATGGCCTGCTGTTTTTTGCTTTTTTCTTGGTGGATGAGCGCATCTAGTTTATCACATAGACGGGCTCTTGCATGGTAGCGATTATCTGCTCGAAAGCGCGTCTTTTGGCAGCGCACCTCAAGTCCTGATGTTGTGTGCTTTAAATGAACGCAGGAGTGAGTTTTGTTGATTTTTTGGCCACCGCTACCGCTTCCCAAAATAAAGCGTTCGATGAGTTGATCTTCTTGTAGATCAAGCTGTTGCATTCTTTTTTCTAGGGCATCCCATTTCTCTTTCTTGACTACCATAGGTCGATTACCGAGTTTTTAAAGAGCGGGAGATCTCTTTAAATATGGGCTCATCAATTGCATGCTTGTCTCTTAAAAAGAAAGCGAGAATAAATGCAAGTGCCAGAGTAATGGGATAGATGATAAGCGCTTCTTTATACTCGCTGCCGGTATAGAGAGGTACACCATTTACCATTTTTCCTGACCATGCAGCGTCTAAAAAGAAGCCGGTTAAAACTTGCAAAGCAGCGCTTCCTACAAAGACCATAAAGTTGGTAAAAGCAATAGATGTCCCCTTTACAACGGGGTGGTTGAGCTCAATTGCTAGGCTATAGCAAAGCAATTGACCACCAGAAAAAGCTCCACTAAGGAAAAATAAGGCGAAAATGCCCCAGACCGGTAAGTTTGATGAGTAGATCAAAATGGTGACGCAAATAAGGGTACAAAATGTAGTGACCAGCAAAAGTGGCTTTCTTTTCCTAATCCAGTCAGAAATGAGTCCAATGAGAGGCCCGGTGACAATAGTGCCAACAAAAAACATCGACGAGGCAAATCCTGCTGTGGTTTTGGTAAGTCCGTAGGTAGCTTGTAAAAAAGAAACCCCCCATAGAGCTGCAAAAGCACCTGTTGTGGCGTAAAATAAAAGGCAGACCACCGCATTGATCCACGACCATCTATTGTGGATGACCAGTTTGATGGTCTTTGTGAAAGACAGCGGTTTTTTAGAGTCAGTACTGTGATGCGCCATCTCCGGGGGCTCATTGCGTACAATCAAAAAGATGATAAAGGCCAAAATAATGCCGATCACACCCATTCCAAACATGGTTTGACGCCAACCAAAATCTTCCACAAAAAAACTCAAAGGACCTTCACCGCATACCGCCCCTAGCATTCCAATCGAATTACCAAGGCCAATCATAATGGCAAGCTTGCTGTCTTCAAACCAGTGAGAGCAAATGTAGATCATACCGATAAAGGCAAAAGCTGAGGCTCCTCCGGTAATAAAACGGGTGATGCCTGCAAGCCAAAGATAGGGCGATAGACCAAAAATGAGGGTTGATAGCCCGACTCCAAGCGTTGCAAATGTCAAAAGACGCCTTGCTCCGTAGCGGTCCATCAAAAGCCCGACTGGGAGCTGCATTGGCGCGTAAGCAAATAGGTATAAAGAACTGAGCAAGCCCAGTGCGCCTGCTTGAACGGCGAATGATTGCTCAAGTCCATCGACCATGATGCTCACTGATACCCGTGGTAGGTACTCGTAGAAATAAAAAGCTACAGACAGGCCCCAAACGACCCAGCGCATGAATTTAACAGATTGTTTCATAAGTTATTTTCTATCAGCTCTATCTTAATTGATGCAACCTGAAACGTAAAACCAATGATTATTTTCTTTGATAAATGCGCTTTTTTCGACAAACGATACGTCGTGTTTGCCTTGTAGTAAAGTCGCTTTAAATTTAATGGAAGCCTCATCTTCTTTTTCATCTACATCTAAGATTTCTAGATCCGCAAAACGTGTCACATTACAGAAGGCTTCGATTTCCTTGCGGTCAGGTTTTTTGGCACTATGGGTAGTGTGAATTATATAATCGACCAGACCAAGGGCGTAGGCAGAGTAGCGAGAGCGCATAAGCGCAAGCGCTGTAGGTGGAGGAAATCCTAAATGAAAAGATTGGCAGCAATCAGCATAGGGCTTGCCACTATGGCACGGGCACGGGGGCATGGACCACTCCTTCGGGTATTAAGACTTTGGCAAGCGCCTCTTCGTAGTTGAGGCATGACTTAGGAAAAATAGTCTGTATTTGGGTGTCTTTACAGATAAAATTGTTCTTCAGATTTTGAACTAGCTTTTTGCAGAGTGAAAAATTCACATCGGTAATCAGCTTCAGCCAAAGGCTTGCCAAATAAGGTGTCAGTAAGGGAACAGAGATAATTAAGCGTTTCTTTCCCAAAGCCTGGGCGCAGCGTTGCAACATCTCTTTGTATGAAATGATGTCAGGACCACCGATATCAAAAGTCTGGCCTAAGGCTTGAGGGTGGAGAGCGACGGCAAGTAAGTAATCGATGACGTCGCAAAGGGCGATAGGCTGGCACAAATTATGAATCCATTTAGGTGGTGTCATGACCGGTAATCGGTTGACCAAATCGAGAATGATTTTAAAAGATGCACTTTTTTGACTAATGATAATTCCAGCTCTTAAAACGGTGGTAGGGATGCTGCTAGCTTTGAAAACATTTTCCACACATAACCTAGAATCAATGTGACTAGAACGATCAGGGTCATTGGCAATACCACTTAGATAAATGATCTGCTTGACCTGTGTGGCTTTTAGAGCCAAAACAAAATGTCTAGCTGCTGTTTTTTCTAAAAGGGCGTAATTTTTTTGTCTTTTTTCCATCGAATGCACCAGGTAGTAGGCAATATCGATATCTTGGGGTAATGCTATAGAATTGATTAAATCAGCCTGAATAGAGGTTACTTTCTTCGATGGATGAGAAAAAGGCCTTCTAGACAAAACGACAACTTCGTGTCCTTCATTTAAAAGCCTTGGGAGTAGCTCAGAGCCCACTGCTCCAGTTGCTCCAGTTAACAAAATCTTCATATCACAAGACTATAGCAAATAAACCTAGTTCTCAAAAGCTTTTTTGATGATTGTTTTGCCCATCCGTGGAAAGATGATTTTATGAAATGGAAGTAGAAGATACCAATAAAATCGGCCAAAGAGGCCGCGAGGACGAAATATGGCGGTTTGGTAAAGGGTCTGTCCTTCAATTCGAAATTCTAACCAGGCTTGGCCGGGTAGTTTCATTTCAGCGTATAAGAGAAGGCGTTTTTGATCTTTATCGGCCACCAATACCCGCCAAAAATCGAGGGCATCACCAGGAAGAAGCTCTTGCGGATCACGCCTGCCACGGCGCAATCCAGATCCCCCGAGCAACCGGTCAATCATTCCTCGAATGCGCCACAAAGGATCGCTTCCATACCAGCCGTTATCTCCACCAATCCTCCAAATACGCTGGCGTACTTTCTCGGGATCACAAGTAAACTTAAATGCATGCGCATCCCTTAAACATCCCTCCTTGGGCATTTGCATATAGTAGTTAAAGTCGGCTTTAAAACTACTAGAAGAGAGAGCGTCATGCCAACTAGACACGACCATGTTTTCTTCGATTTTGGAGAATGCTCGCTTGATGGATTCAGCATAGCTTAAACACTCATGTGGAATCAGAGATTGAATGCGTTTATCCTGGCAAATAAAGTTAGTTGAAAGATTATCCACAAGCGTGCGGGCCAAAAAGAAATTTGTTGAAGTGACAAGATAGAGCCAGTAACTAGAAAGGCGTGGGGTTAAAATGGGAATAGTGATAATCCAACGTTTTAGCTTTCTTTCTCGGGCCAAGCCGTAAAGCATGTCTCGGTAGGTCAAAACATCTGGACCGCCAATTTCTAATGCCTGATTAAAGCAATCTGAGTTGTGCAAGACGTGGGTCAAGTAGTAGACCACATCGTAGATAGCAATCGGCTGACATAAATTGGTTATCCACTTAGGGGCTACCATGATGGGGAGTTTTTCGACTAAATCGCGTATGATCTCAAATGATGCGCTTCCCGAGCCGATAATGATCCCGGCTTTTAGAATGGTGACCGGAATGCTGCTTTGTTTAAACACCTCTTCAACGTGCAGACGTGACTGAATGTGTTCAGATAAATTTTTAGCGTTAGAAATGCCTGATAAAAAAATAACTTGTTTGGCTGCTGTTTTTTTTAAAGCGCTTGTAAAATTTTCTGCTGATTTTTTTTCTTGATCGGCAAATGCAGGTCCACTTTTCATCGAGTGGACTAAGTAGTAGGCAGCTTCGATATCTGGTGGGAAGACAAAGCCTGGCTCTAAGAGGTCAATTTGAATTTCTTGAACGTGGTTTTTTTGATGTGGAGGTACATGAATCCTTCCAAGCCCCCGGGTGAGCAGGACTAAATCGTGGCCATCTTCCAAAAGTCTGGGTATTAGGCGTTTTCCAACATATCCCGTGCTACCGGCAATCAATATTTTCATTATATCCCCCAGTCTTGCTATAATAGAACCCATGAGTATGAGTCAATTCATTGATACCTACACTTGGGCTATTGAATCCTTTGTTATTGTTTTTATCGCGCTAATTTTTAGTTATATAGAAACAGTTATTTATAGACGGATGCTGCCAAAACTTGAGAAAACGAATCACTTTTGGCAAGTGGCGGTTTTAAAAGCCCTCCACACCCCAATGCATGCCCTTATTTGGCTACTGGGTATCACCTTTGCTGCAGACGTTGCAGCAGAGCAGGCTCAAGATATCACCATTTTTGAGCTCATTTGTCCCTTTCGAAAGATTGGAACCGCGCTCCTGGTTGTCTGGTTTTTTATTCGGCTCATTCGTGAAATAGAAAAAAAGCTTCTTTTAGAGACGAAAGGAAAAAAACGTCTTGATAAAACAACAGTCACTGCCATCAGCCAATTGATGCGGGTTTCTATCATCATCACCGCTAGTCTTATTGTCTTACAATCAATTGGTGTGCCGGTTTCAGGTGTGGTGATGTTTGGAGGGGTGGGAGCTGCTGCAGTCGGTTTTGCGGCAAAAGATCTACTCGCAAACTTTTTTGGGGGATTCATGATCTTTTTAGACCGCCCCTTTGCCATTGGAGATTGGATCAGATCACCAGACCGTAATATCGAGGGGACGGTGGAAAGTATCGGCTGGCGCTTAACCTGCATTCGCACCTTTGATAAACGCCCACTCTATGTTCCCAACGGGATATTTTCCAATATCTCCATTGAAAATCCTTCACGCATGCGCAATCGGCGTATTAAAACCAACATTGGCGTGCGCTATGAGGATGCTAAAGTTCTCCCGGCAATTTTAGCCGATCTTCGCACCATGCTAGGTGAGCATCCAGAGATTGATACCACGCAGATTCTCATGGTTAATTTTGCTAATTTTGGCCCTTCTTCCCTTGATATTATGATCTACACTTTCACTAAGACTACCAATTGGGTGCACTTTCAAAATGTGCAAGAAGATGTGTTTTTAAAAGCGCTTGAAATCGTCTCTGGCCATGGCGCTGAAGTTGCTTTTCCCACGCAAACGCTGCATGTGGCCGAATTTCCGGGGTAGAAACCAAAGAGCAATTTGTCTTTTTTTAATAGTCTCTATTGTGATTACAAAAAATTCAGTAGACAGCATTTATTTTTTTCTTATAATTCCCAGTTACTAATAAAAAAGTGGGAATAACTCTATGACATGTTTGACTATATGCGACGCAGGATTTCATCACCTTGGGTACCATTGCTGTACCTTAGATAAGAATGGCCTTTTAGATAATTTAGAATTAGAGCATGAGCATACTTCATCTACTGTAATCGAAGAAGGTTCAGATCATGAATATTTTACAAAGTATGTTGGTCGCCAAGCTCGGAATACCTCGATAATATGGAAAAAATTAGGAGGTACACCTACTGGCGCTGTTGGAGAAATTGTATATAACTTTATTCAGTGGTTCAGGGACCGCACTTTTTCTGTGGTTAATCTTGCGGGTGTGGGTATTTGCGAATTTCCAACAGCTATTTCTAAGGTATTTGAGGGTTTAGAGAAGCTAGATTTAAGCTCTAACCCGTTGAGATTTGTTCCTGGTAATTTAAAAGTGGACGTTTTAGATCTAAGTTATACTAGCTTTGAAGAGTTGCCTTATTTACCCGGTGTAAAAAAGGTTGACTTGACCGGAACATGGACTGAAATACCAGAGTGGCTGGCAACTCAGCCACATGAGTTGGAAGAACTCACTCTAGATGAGCGTATAATAGCTGGAAATCCCCCCGAATTTTTACCTAACATTCCGGCAGCTCTGCAAATAAGGATTGGAAATTTGCTGGAGGGCCCGTCAGCTCAAATCAAGCACCGGTGGTCGGTTTGTCAAACATTCAGGCAGTTAAACTGCGCTAATAACGCTTCCTCATCAAGATTTTCCTCGTTTGCCTCAACCGGTTCATGAGATACGATTGTCGCGATATCTTCCTGCTGGTCTTGATTTGGAGGAGCGATATTTTCTGAAAAGAACTGGTAATTCTCATCTAGTGTTTTTGCTAGCTCGGTAATTTCACATAACTTTTGATGCACTTCTTGCATGCTCATACGCTCTTTTGGCGGAGCTTTTAATATGGAGTAGGTGAGAGCAACTAGCTGGCTCACTGCTTTATTATGACATGCTAGTGCGTGAAGGAAAGTGCGTTTTTCCCGTGTAGATATGGCATCAAATCGAATGATTGTATGCTTTTTATTATCAAAATCAAAGTTATGAAAGAAATAATAGTTAGGGTTGTTTGGATTAAAATCTGGGATCTCAGTTTCTGGATCAACAGTTATAATTTCATATGTTTTCAAGGGCGCTATTTCTAGCAGTGTGGGAATTAATTTTGTGGTAAGCATCTCTTCCATGGCTCTTGCCAATTGGTAGACATCAGTGGATTTGTCCTGAATAATTTTAGGCGTGCTTTCGGGGGGGAGTTGTAAAAATGGACGGTGAGAATAGGGATCCAAAAAAGGTAGCGTACCCTGTAGGTGTGTGGGAGGGTTTTGTAGATTATGCAAGCATCCAAAATCGGTAATCATTGCTCGATTCGATATTGGATCGTAGACAAAATTTTCATTTTTCCCATCTAGGTGCACGAGGTTATTTCTGTGTAGATGAACATAACCACCGGCAATCTTCTCGTAGAGGCTACAAATGAATGCAACAGGTTGTTTAAAAGGGATTTCTAAATCTTTAAAATTTCCACCTTCGGCCAGGTCGCAAAATAGCTCTCTACCACCGTCTCTAAAGTAGAAAGGAATATCGAGCGATGGATGATCAAAGTTCAACTTGGGTGCATCGTATAGGCGTAACTCTCTTTTGTAAGGCTTATGTCTTGAAGTTTTTACGCAAATAGACGAGGTTTGCTTCGTCTCTTTGTCAAAAAGTAGTGCTCGACAGACTTTTGATTGGCTTCCTGATGCTAGTGGTTTAGTCTTAGCGCTAATGTACTCAGGGCTATTATTTACGGTAACCGTAGCCGGATCGGTAAGTGGTAAGCCGTTATATAACAACTTTACTTGTTGAGTGATTGGAAATTCGGAATGATTCAACCCCTTCTCTTCGTAAACTCTGGTTAAAAATGATTGCAGCGCAACTCTCGATGTAGGTGATGGAGATCTTAGGTCAGCAGGTTCTTGTCTGCTTGAAGAGGCAGGGATAGCAATGGGTTTGGATGGTGTACACATGATAATGACCTATAGCTTGTTTAAAAGTGCTTTCAATATAACATTAGTGATTTTAATTATCAAGATAGTATTAATTTATTTAATTTGTTATTTTATTTTTAATTTGATATTAAAAGTTTTATGCGTACATATAATGTGAAACTAGCCGTAATCTTTTCATTATTAGCGGCTTTGCTTTTTGCGTTGTCCGGTGTGGTCATAAAGCTCCTATCAGAAGTTGTTCCAAACGAGATGATTGTGTTTTTTAGGCAGCTGTTTGCTCTGCTTTTTCTTTTGCCCATTATTATTGGAAGAAAAGGAAGAGCGAGTCTAAAGCCCCATCGGAATATTCCCCTTTACCTATTGCGCACTTTTGCCAGCCTTGCAGCGATGTATTGTTTAGTCTATGCAATTAAATATTTGTCTTTAGTAGATGCCCTGCTTTTGAGTTATACCAGAGCGCTCTTTATGCCCCTGATTGTCTTTTTGTGGTTTGGTAAGCGGCCTCCCTCTCATGTTTGGTGGGGACTATTAGTGGGTTTTGCAGGTGTGGCATGTATACTCAAACCCTCTAATGAGGTATTTGATATTGCCGCTTTAGTCGGAGTTGCATCTGGGCTTTTTGGTGCGGTGGCATTTAGCGCTGTGCGGCGTCTGACCAAAACAGAGTTTCCTACTAAAATCATGCTGTATTATTTGCTACTATCTATTCCCATTACGGCAGTGCCGCTGGCAAGGTCCTGGATATGGCTAGATAAACGTTTTTGGCTAGCCCTGGTACTGCTAGGTTTTATTGGAGTGATTTATCAATACATGCTTACAAAAGCCTACGAACACGCCAAAGGGCCACAAGTGGCCTCAGTGCTTTACTCAACTGTGATTTTTGCCGCTTTCTTTGATTGGATTTTTTGGAAGGAAGCTCTGGATGGTTATGCCGTTTTAGGAATTGGAGCGGTCATTGCCGGATCACTCATCGCGCTAGGTCTATTTTCACGTGGCGGCCCAAAAATAAATGGTAATTTCCATTAATTTTATCCATAATGGGGGTTATGAAGTTTTTTACTCCTGAATGCGATATTGACGACGATTTGTGGGAAGAGCGTTCAGAAGCCTACGATGCCTATATTGATAGCATCTACACCAGTTTACCATGGCCAGTGAAAGTTTTAGCTGCTGGTGTAGATCTACATGATGGTTTTTTTTCCAAAGCCATTTTTAGCCAACAGAAAAGACAACTCGAGCTAGAGGGTGTTTTTGGCGATCTTGAAATGGGTTACTGTTTGATCCATCTTATTTATATCGATTGTAGTGCCTCAAGTTTAAGCGATGTCTTTGATGGATCGCGCCAGGAAATCATCTTTGATGAGGTGGAGTCTTTAGGCGATCACCGTTTTGCTCATCGGATGCGTTTTGATTCCGGGAAGGATTTGGACCTGGAGTTTTCTGATCTTGAGATAAAAATCAAGAGCACCGACACGATGCAGCGCCTAGTTGAAAAGCCTTGTAAATTATCAATAATTTAACTTTCTAGTTTCTCTCGGCGCTCTTTTTCGGTAGCCTGAATGGATTCTCCCAGCGGGGCAAAGTTCGAAACGAGCATTCCAAAATCGCTCTTGCGCAGTGCTAACAGGTTGGTTGGTTTGGTGCAAGCAACCGTTGCTGATCTAGTGCGCTGGTTTAACAGCGCCATTTCGCCGAAGTATGCCCCGGCATCAAGCGTTGAAACCACATTCTTTTGGCCATCACGCTCTTGGAAAACTTCTACCTGACCATCCACAATGATGTAGAGATAATCGCCGATATCACCTTCGTGGAAAATAATTTCGCCTGGTTCAAAGTGCAGCTTGGCAATGCCTTGAGACGGAGCCAATTTTAGCTGGACTGCTTCCAGGGGGATAATTGAGTCTAGCAACCAAGAAAAAGCGACTTTGATCTTTCTTGAAATGCCTGGCAATTTCATCCAGTAGACCATACGCCAGAAAATCCATGCAAAAAGACCAGAAAATTTGATTTTGCCAAATAGTTCGGCAACTGCGCTGTGGTGACCCAGCGCGCCCATCATACCTAGTGCTTTGAATTTGAATTCTTGACGCTTGTTCCCCTTAATGGTTGCGATGATGTTTTTGGCCAGCACCTTGGCTTCACGAATGGCAAATTGGGCCGTTGGTGGGCAATAACCCTCACCTGTTGCCACATTAGGAATAGCGGAACAATCACCGGCACTCCACAAATGGTCAGACCCCTTAACTAACATCGTGGCATCGGTTTCGATATGCCCTTTAATTTGGGGTACGTTAAGCGTTTCAACAATGGGATTAGGTGAAGAGGGGACTGTAGAGATAATCGTTTTAGTGCTGATTTTTTCGCCGTTATCTAAAATCGCTTCATTGGGGGTAGCTGCCTTGAGATGGACCCCAAAATGGATATTCACGCCCCGTTTTTGCAAGATTTTCTGGGCGTAGAGCGATAGGGATGCGCTTAATTCACGCTCCATCAAACGGTCTTTACTATGAATCAGATGGACACTAATCTCCTCTTGATTAATGCGCGGATATTGCTTGGCTAAGCTGCGGACCAAATCGTTGATTTCAGCCACAACTTCGGTGCCGGAAAAACCACCGCCGCCGACTACAAAGCTCAGTAGTTGACGTCTCCATTCGGGATCATCAGATGCAGAAGCACCTTCAAGAGCTTCGATGATACGGTTGCGAATTTGCAACGCATCAGCCAGGTTTTTAAATGGCAGGGCATGTTCGTGGATGCCGACCATGCCGCGAAAATCGGTGACATTACCAAGGGTAACAACCAAATGATCATATTTTAAAGTTAGGGGTTTATGACTAAACTGAGGCGATAAAATCACTTGTTTATTTTCTAGATCGACATGGTCGATTTCGCGGATAAATAAACGGGTTTTGGGAGTGAGTTTGCGAATTGAGCTGACAGTATCCAGAATATCCAAGCTGCCACCTACAACCTCGGGCAACATGGGCTGGTAGACAAAATAATTTTCTCGATTAACTAGAGCAACCTCTATTTCATCTGATGGTTTAATAAATTTTTCTAAATAAATTGCGGTATATACACCAGCAAAACCACCGCCAAGTATAACAATTCTTTTATTAGCCATAATTATCTAAATACAATAATTAGATAGAATAGGCAAGTTTTTGGATAAAAAATCTTCCGCGTTGACGTAGACTGTACGTAACATCTCTTGGCGGCGCTCTAAAAGGTGGGCATTCATACGAAACAAAAATCCGCAGAGTTGCTTTAGCTGGCTGACTCCTTTGAGTGGACGGGTCTTTTCGGAAATATTCTCTACGAATGTCTCTAAAAAATGCTTGAGCTGAGGCAAGCTCTTATCGGAGTTGCCGCGGATCTCATGAAAAATCCAGGGGTTAATTACAGCTCCCCGACCGATCATGAGGCCATCGCAAGCCGTCTCTTCAATCATGCGCTTTGCATCCCTTGCAGTTAAAATATCCCCGTTGCCAATGACTGGGATACTGAGCAGCGCTTTGGCTTTGGCAATCAAGCCCCAATGAGCAGGGGGTTTATAGCCTTCTAGTTTGGTTCGCGGGTGCAAAGCGATGTGTTTGGCTCCAGCTTCTTGCGCTGCAAATAAGTTGTCTTCAAAAAGCGAGGTATCCTCGTAGCCAGAGCGCAATTTGACCGTTACCGGAACAGTGGATACAGTGCAGATTGCTTTGGTAACAGCATAGAGCTGCTTTGGATCTTTGAGCAGACTCGAGCCAGCGCCTTTACCAGTCACGGTATTTGAGGGGCAGCCGCAATTGAGGTCAATGCGTGGAGCTCCCCGTTTAATCAGCTCCAAAGCCATTTGAGCGGTTAGCTCAGGGTCTGACCCCATCACCTGAGCAGCTAGCGGAATATTTCCGAGTTCATCAGATTGGTAAACTTTGGCCAGGGATTGGCAGTGGGCGTTTTTAGGGACGCGTATAAATTCGGTGCAGGCCTCATCAAATCCGCCAATGGTGGCAATAGCCATCCTAAAAGGGCGGGCTCCCACCCCTTCCATCGGCGCTAGGTAGAGAGGATATTGATATTTTTCCATTTGCCTTTGAGGAAGCGGTGCAAAGTAAGTCCAACGGCTACCGCGCCGTAAAAAACCCAAGTAGCAAACGCATAGGTGATCGATCCGCTAGGGCGTACTACAAAGAGATAGGTTGGAAGCACCATCCCCAGCCAGACACTCAGAGATCCGGAAACGAGCAAGAAAAATGTATCGCCAGCTGATGTCAATATGCCGCTGTATAACCAGCGGACTTTTTCCATCAGTGTGTAGAAGAAAACTAAAATGAGTCCAGTGCGCACCAGCGATTTGGCTTGCTCCAGTCCACCTGATAGCTCCATTGAAGGGTTTTCTAGTGCATACTTATTATTCATAAACCAGT
Organism: Chlamydiales bacterium; assembly: GCA_024233455.1. Lineage (GTDB taxonomy): Bacteria > Chlamydiota > Chlamydiia > Chlamydiales > JACKPQ01 > JACKPP01. The sequence continues at coordinate 224,834 of JACKPP010000001.1, read as the reverse complement.
TAATCAAAAGATCTGGCATCAAGACCATAAAAAATAAAAGAACCAAAGAAAAACAAGCGATTAATTTCAATCCAGAGCGAACTAAACGGTTAATCTCAGTTAGGTTGCCCGAGCCAATAAAGTTACCCGAGATCGCAATGGCTCCTTTTTCGATACCCATTCCAAAAAAAACAAACAGCATAAAGACGCTTTGGCAGATGCCGGCTACAAAAATATGCTGCTCGGAGACCAGCCCCATCATGTGGTAAAATGCAGCCCAGCCAATCAATTCAAACGTGATAAAAAGCGCCGGAGAAAATCCCACTTTCAGACAAGCCGAAAAATCAGGCCATGAAAAATGCCAAAGTCCTGAGCCCTTCCTTTCACGATTGCGCTTGGATACAAACATGCCAAATAGCACCAGTGCTTGAAAAATCACGCCGATACCAGTGGCAATCGCTGCACCTTTAATTCCCATAGCTGGAAATTTGCCCTTGATCCCAAAGATAAAAATAGGGTCCAAAATAATGTTAATCGTATTGCCGACAACGGAGAGAACCGTGATCGTCATCGTCTTTCCCTGGCCGATATAAAATGAGCACAGACCAGACAAAAATACATAAGAGGGACCGGCAAATACAATCCAGCGGAAGTACTGAGCAGATAGAGAACCAGCTCCGTACAACATATCACCACCCCAGATGCCCATAGGGACAAAAATGGCAAGTGAGAACAGTCCCATCCAAAGCATTTGCCATACTGGTGTGCCTAAACGCTTATAATCTTTAGCACCGTTACTTTGCGCTACAAACACCTCGGCCATTGCCGCCAGAGTCATCCAGCCCAAATTAACCGCCCAGGCCAGAGTTCCAGCCTTCACGCAGGCATTCAGCGCATTTGTTGACAGCTGAGCTAAGAACGCCCTGTCTACAAACATCATGGCAAACAGCGATAAATAAGAAATCATTAAAGGCAGTGATACGCGGAGTAACGTGCGCATCGAGCCCTTCTCAAAAGTATTTTCCATATCCCTTTATTGTAGCAAAAATTCTGGTAAACAAAAAGGACAATTGATGTTACCATCGACCTTTCAAAAATACTTTGGAGGTTTTTGTGACAACTTTCCCAGTTTACGGAACATCACTGCGCTATGAATTCAGTCAGCCCTATTTTTCTCAAATTATTACTTATACATTTAATGACCAAGAAAAGTACCAACCTCGTTTGGGTGACAATTTAATCGCCCTCATCCGCGCTCTACAAATTGCTTATAAGTGGAAACTACCGGTGATGTGTCCGCCCTTTGATCAGTTTGATCAACTAATAATTTCACAAAAATTAGGTTGCATCATCCAGGATGTAACGCTTTTGTCTCCTTTTGAGGACAAAAATCGAAGACTATCCACTCTCAGGCATGGAGATTCTCTTAACAACTTTTTGCAAAAGCATGGAAGCACCTCAGAGCTCTATACCATCCCCTACGGTCCCCATGATTCACCTCATGACTATAAGGTTTTTACTGACCGCAGCAATAATAAGTTTCCATTCATTCCCATCGAAGATTCCGATCTTGAATTCGTCAAATTTTTAAGAGAGCTTATTGCGCCCATCCAGCCTATTGAGCCGATCAGACCGACCACCTCCACGGCAGTTGCGCTTCACTACAGACGGGGGAGCGGACCTGATCGAGAAGAAACGCGGAACGAATATCCCTGTAAGTTTTCCGATTTTGATGATTGCTTGCAGCTGCTGTCCGGGATTCCAATAACTGATGATGAAGTATACTGCCACATTTTTACCGATATTCGAGATGAAATTGAAAAAGAGGCTACTATTCAAAATTTTCAAGATAGACTTCCTGCTTTCACATTTGCTACGACTCCCAATGCCTCAGAACTAGAAGACTTCTTCGGGATGGCGCAACCTAATACCTGGGACTACTTTATCCAACCCGACTCCCAGTTTTCAACCATTGCTCGCGTGCTCGCTCAACCCCCGTATGTATTGAAACAAAATTTACCATTGCAGCAAAAATACATGACCGCTTAGAATGTGGGTTCACCTTTTTGGGGGTATAGCTCAGTTGGTAGAGCATCTGATTTGCATTCAGAAGGTCAGGAGTTCGAATCTCCTTGCCTCCAAATCCCGCGGTTATAGCTCAGTTGGTTAGAGCGCAACACTGATAATGTTGAGGTCCCTAGTTCGAATCTAGGTAACCGCATGTGTAAGGGAAAGATTTTCTTCTAGGTGGGGACTCTCTCCTCGCTTGCCTACCTAAGAAGGTATGTCAAGCTCGTTTCGAGCTGCGCCACAGCGCATACGCGCTGCGGCCCCACCTAAAAGAAAATCTATGCTATTCGAAAATTTGCGTGAAGTCGGTATCTTCATTGCAAAGAATAAAGAGCGATAGAGGGACGTGTTTGGAAAGCTTAAGACGCTCTTTTACATGCTCTAGATCGAGATCGTCCGGTAGGGTAATGAAGACTGCATCGGCGTTTTTGGAAAAACGGCCAAACGCAGGAACGTGATCGGTGCGCTCTGGAATGACTAGGACGTGTGTTTCAAATGAGAGACGAGTTTTTTCGATAAATTCAGAAAAATACTGCTCGCGCGATGCTCTGGCGTCTTCTGCTGAGACGATGCTTTTAAGATGAATTTGGTGCTTTTTCCAGTCGGGATGACGGCTTAGAAGTAGTGAGAGCAAGAGCATGAGTTCTGATGATTTGCGTTGATCATTTTCCCACCAAAGGTCGAGTTGTTTGATCTTATTAGCTGAGGGTTCTTGGATCGATTCTCCAATGAGTAAGACATTGCGTCTCTGGGCTTTTGCTGCTTGCAAAACGTTGATCCATTCTTGGTTTATGTTGCCGTTTTCGGGAATGCCCATGACGATGGTATTGGGTGCAACAGGGCCCAGTCCATAGTTACGGATGAGATCTTGCATTTGATCTAGTGGCTTTTCTAGAGGATTGATTTTAACGATCGCTGGCACTTGTTGCTTTTCTAAAAATCCACTTACTAAACTTTGCCACTCATGCAAGGTTTTACCCGTTTCAGTTTCCTGCATGAAAGCTGCTAAAGTTAAAAAACCGCGGCCGCGGGTAATGGCCGAGGCCATCTTAAAAACTGCTGTGGATTGGGTGGGGGATCTAGAAAAAACCAGAAAATTTGGACGCCAAGATTTGGGTGATGATGGAGCGTTGATCAATTTATAGATAGAATAGCGACACATATAGCGCAGCACAGCAGAGCGAATGTCATCCCAGTTACGCCCCTTTGATCGGCTCTTTATGTAAGCATAGGTAATGAATATAATGGCCATGGCAATGAGAGCACCGCCAGCATCGATCATCAACATGACAATAAGGCAAAGCGCGCATCCGATTAGCGGAATGGAGGCGGGTACTTGGAATGAGGGGCGCCAACTTGGATTACCCAAAAATGACTCCAAACCACAACCGAGATTCAGCATAGCGTAAGCTACGAGCGCAAACATCGTCAAATAAGGAGCGATAATATCAATACTTCCAAAATAGACCGCGCCAAGTGCAATAGCGAAAGTGAGTATTCCCGCTATTCTAGGTTCATTGGCTGGGCCATAACCTTTGGCTAAAAATTTGGGCAAAATGCCGTCCTTGGCTATTGCCTGCAATGTTTGGGGCGCTGCCATGAGCCCACCAATGGCAGAAGAAAGAGTTGCAGCCCAAATTCCAATCAGCACAAAAGGTTTGTAATGGGCGATATTGAGCACGATCATAGGATCCTTGACTAAAACCTGCCGGGGCACTGTGCTGGATAAAAAATAGGCAATAGCTACGTAGACAATATAGGCAGTGGCCACAATAGCCAGGGTACCAAGTGGAAGCGAACGCCGGGGATTTTTCAAGTTTCCTGACATAGCAACACCTGTCTCAATGCCGGTGGCAGCTGGAAAAAAAATGGCAAAAACCGCCCAAAATGGATGGATAGAAAGTGTCTCTACAACCGGTGTTTCCTCGATCATGGGTATATATTTTCCCATGAAGAGAGAAACTAGAGAGACACCGATTAACAAAAAAATCACAAACTGGGCCTTCATTGCTGCATCGTTAGACACGTATACTAGAGCAGCCAGCACAACAAGTGTGGAAACGCTAATGGTTTGAATAGATAACATGGGTAAAATCGAGTGCAGCGATTCGGCAAAACCGATGGTGCAAAACGCCACCGTAAGCGTTCCGGCCACATAAAGCGCCAAGCCGATAGCACTTCCGATTTCAATCCCAAACGATCTAGATACAATGTAATAGGTGCCCCCTTGGCCCACGCGCATATTGGTGGCAACAGCGGCAATTGATAGGGAAGTCAAAAAAGTAATACCAAAAGCGATGGAAATGATAGCAAATACTTGATAAAACCCCACAGCGCCTACGATCCAGCCCAGCCGCAAGTAGATGATCACTCCAAAAACAGCTAGCACCCCCGGCAGATAAACGCCGCTAAAGGTTCCAAAACCTGCAAAAGATTTTTTGGGTTTTACAAGAATTTCATCAGTAGGCAGAACGGGAGACTTTTTCCATCGATTAAAAATATTTTTCACTTAATTTGAGACCTTGTTTTCTTTTGCTATTGATGTTAGAATGATATAAATTTTTTATCCAGAGATATAATGATTATACTGCCGATGATCCTTTACCTTTTGTGGTCTAGCTGCTTTCCGATAGGAAAGATGCTGCTAGAAGTCGGCCCGCCCCTCTTTTTAACTGCTGCTAGAATGCTTTTGGCAGGTGGCGTCCTTTTGGGACATATAGCGTTTAGGAAAAGAAAAGAGTTTCGCATGCGGGGGCGGCAATGGTTGTCACTGGCGTTGCTCGGTGTGTTTAGTATTTATTTGACCAATATCTGCGAATTTTGGGGACTCCAGCACCTTTCGGCAGCCAAAACGTGCTTCATCTATAGCTTATCGCCTTTCTTTGCTGCCTTGTTTTCTTATCTGCATTTTGGCGAAAAAATGAGCAAAGGAAAGTGGCTGGGATTCATGATTGGCTTTATCGGTTTTTTACCGGTTTTATTTGTTCAGAGCGGCTCAGAAGATCTTTTTTCGCTCAATAATTGGCTATCACTTCCCGAGCTTGCAGTGGCAGGAGCTGCCCTTTTTTCGGTTTACGGTTGGGTGATTTTACGTTTGACGGTCAAAGACAACCAAGTCTCTCCTATGATGGCCAATGGCGCTAGTATGCTTATTGGCGGGATGATGGCTCTTGTGCATTCTTTTTTTGTTGATGCCTGGGCGCCTTTGCCAGTGGCTGGGATGCATCTGGGCACCTTCTTGAAAGGCATTATAGCCATGACTGTGATCTCCAATATTGTGTGCTACAATCTCTATGGCTACTTGCTTAAGCGTTTTACTGCCACCTTGTTGTCTTTTATCGGTTTGCTGAGTCCAATCTTTGCCTCTCTAAATAGCTGGCTGCTGCTGGGTGAACCTCCCTCTCTGATCATTTGCAGCTCAACGCTCATTGTTTTACTAGGTCTCTTTATCGTCTACAAATCTGAGATCAAGCAAGGCTATATGCCATCATCTGCCTGAAATAATTCGGGATTGAAAATCTATAATCAATTAATTGTGTGACACTTACTGACAATGAAAATTTTTCTTTGTCTTAAATATTTCTTTATCTTATGATGATTCCATCTTAACGGCGAAAACCCGATGCAAAACCTAACTTCTAGGTTTTCATCAGTGAATAGCTAAAGCAATTGGAACGATCTAAATTAGGAGAACAGTATATGGGAGTAGCACCTGCAAAGGCTCAGCCTTGTCCACAAGCAGCAAATGCATGCAAATCAAGATTTGGCGGACTCAGCCAAAAGTTTAGCGATATCAAGAGTCGTGTTGCATATAATGATACATTAACTAGCACGCTTACATCACTTGACCCCTATAGAGGGTTCGGTTCAAAAGAGTGGTTTTCAAAACCGGTTTGGGTGAAGCCTGCAGCTATCGGTGCAGCTTTAACCACACTTGGCAGCGGGATTTTCCTAATTTGCAAAAGCAAATGGCTGGAAAAGCCTCTATGGCTGCGTCGCACAACTGGAGCATTGCTTGTTCTGCCACTGCTCTACTTTGGTGGTTACGCTGTGTATACGCTTTTCAGAAAAGGCACTGAGGCCAACAACAACCGCTTAGAGAAAAAAGCTAGAGCAGAATTCGAAAAACAAAAGGCTGCGGATGCTGCAGCACTAGCAAAACAGAAAACTGAATTTGTCACAAAGTACGGCGAGTTACTAGAGGCTATTTTAGCCAAACCTGCAATTGAGCAGTACGATGAAATGGTCAAACTAGCAGGCACAGATGAACTAGCACTCAATTGGGTTGTAGAAGGTGAAGACTACTTTATCGAGTTGAAAGGCAAGGAACATACTTGCAGAAAAGCAATCACGAAAGCACTTTATGATGTAATGGTGCAAAACACAGTTGCAAACGAGTTTGGGGCAATTGCTGAAGTTTTGATGGACGAGAAAGCAGAGCCAGTAAGCGTGAAAGCAAAATTTAAAGATGTTCGTGTCTCATTAGAAAAGTATGGAATTAAGAAAGAGAACATTAAGTTAGAAGAGCAGGGTCGAGTATTCACTGACCTGCGTTTTTCTGTAACAAGAAATGAAGCTAAGATTCATAGCCAAAAAATTTCTCCATCTGCTGCCACCGCAATATTTAAAAAATTGCCCGGATGTATGGATGGCTATCAATCAGACCTTGCTGAGTCAGTGGTACCAGCCAACCAAGAAGAGCTTGAAGAGGCGGCTGTTTAACACCAGTTTGTTTGTAAGGTTCAGTACAAAGAGCTCGCCACCGGCGGGCTCTTTTTTTTGTTTAGATTAAGTCAGATGCAATAGCTTGGCGATAGCGAGCCATAAGCGCTACCATGAAATGTAGATTATGGATAGAGGCCAGGGTGTAGGCAGTCATCTCTTTGGCTTTGAAGAGGTGATGGATGTAGGCCAGAGAGTAGTTTTGACAGGTAGGGCAGGTGCATCCCTGTTCGATGGGACCAAAATCATGGCTAAGAGAAGTGCGAGAGAGCTTGAGAGGCCCCAACTGGGTTAGCAGCAATCCATGGCGAGCAGCTTTGGTGGGGTAGGAGCTATCAAAAGTATCGATACCCAAAGGGATGCATTTTTCAAGTGATTCGAGATCCCCAATGCCCAACAGATGGTTAGGACAAGATGTGGGAATGAGCGGCATGGTATAGGAGAGCATATCGATCATTTCTGGCTTGGTTTTACCCATACTGCCACCAATGGCAAAGCCATCAAAGGGAAGATTAGTCAGGAAATCAACGCTTTGTTTTCTTAGGGCTTTATCTACACCACCGTGGATGACAGCGTACATGGCTTGATTTTGCGGGTTTTTTAGATGCGCGTTGAGAGACCTTTCTTCCCAGCGATGAGTGCGATCTAGACTCGATTGAAGTTTATTGACGGCGATGTGGTAGGGTGGTAGCTCATCAAAAGGAATAATAATATCGGCACCGAGAGCTTTTTGAGCGGCAATAGAGGATTCAGGAGTCAGTAGAATTTTTTGGCCATCGCGATAGGAGCGGAAGAGCACGCCATCTTCGGTGATTTTAAGCACTGAGCCGTCTTGCTGTTTGGTTCCTTTGCTTTTTAGCTCATTTGCTACCGAACCGTAGGCTAAGCTGAAGACTTGAAAGCCTCCAGAGTCGGTGATGATGGGGAGTTTGCGGTTGATAAAGGTGTGCAGGCCGCCAGCTTTAGCAACTACGTCTGGTCCGGGTTGCAAAAGGAGGTGGTAGGTGTTACAGAACATCAGCTGCAGGCCGATTTGACTGACCGTGGCGTTATCAAGTGCCTTGATGGTGCCGTTGGTACCCACACCAACAAAATTAGGCGTGTCGATGATACCGTGCGGGGTGTGAATGCGGCCAACGCGTGCTCTGGATTTTGAGCTGGTATGCAGGATTTCAAATTTCATGCGCGCACGATTTTTTTGGAAAGAAGAGTAAAGGGACTGATGATGGCAAAAATCAAAATTTTGATTACAAAGCTCACGAGCATAATTGATCCCAAGTTTTGCAAGATACCCCAAAGCGCCAGGTAGGTGAAAAGAATGGTATCAAGCGCCTGGGCAGGAAGAAAAGATAGTCCACTACGCCAAATAAATGCGCCTTGAGGAAAGCGCGATCGCAGGTAACCAAAGAAAAAGATTTCGAGCCTTTGCACGATAAAATAGCAAGTAAACGATGCAAGAAGGATACGTGGGCTTTTGGACAGGATAAGAGAGAAGGCAGAATGTGTTGTATCGAATGCACTTGGCCGGTAAGCCAGATGCATTAGGGCCATAGTTCCAAAAAAAAGCATTCCAAAAAATCCGATCCAAGTGGTTTTTTTGACCAGATCCCGGCCGAAATGCTCTTGCAGAAATTGCAAAACTAGTGTGCTACCGATGATAAATACGTCGCAGCAGGTGATTTGTAGTCCAAAGAGAGTGATCTGTTTGATGACAAAAAGATTGCCAATAATAACTTGTAGTACAAAGCAGGTAATTAAGGCTTCTTTACCAAGACGCAGCGCAAATAAAATAAGTCCTATTACTAAAAATAAATGACTAAAGAAAATCAGCTCGTTCATGTGACCATTTTTTGGAGCTGGCCCGATTCAAAGAGCTCTGTGACCACATCGCAGCCGCCGATAAATTCACCTTTGATATAGAGCTGAGGCAATGTGGGCCAATTTGAAAATTCTTTTATAGAAGAGCGTAATTGGTCGTCCTCTAAAACATTGCGCGTTTCAAACGGCACTCCTAAACTGAATAGAATCTCCACAACTTGGGCCGAAAAACCACACATGGGCATGAGTTTTGACCCTTTCATGTAAAGGATAATAGGATGTTTTTCAACATCGGCTTTAATTTGCTCTAGCATTCCAAGCATCCGGGGTATAGGTTTTTAGCTTCAGTGCGTGGAGCCCTTCGTTAAATTGATTTTTTAAAGAATTCAGTACAAGCTGATGCTGCTTGACTAAAGAGAGGCCCTCAAATTGCTTAGCAATAATGATAGCTTCTAAGTGGCGATCATCGCCTCTGGGGTCTAAAACTTCTACTTTAGCGCCGTCCAAGGCAGATTCTAAAGCTTCTTTGACAATTTCGCGCTGGCTCATAGCCAGTCATTGTAGCACATAAGGTATTATTTTTCCTTAGATCTTCTGGCGGCAGTTTCAGTAGCTTCTGCCTTGCGTCGCTCCCTGCGAATTTGAGCTTCCTCAAAACGTCGTTTTTCGGCCGGTGTCTCTGGGATAAGCGGGGGAATTGCGGTGGGTTTTTCATTTTCATCGATGGCCACAAAAGTAAAATAGACCGAAACCATATGCCGACGCTTTCCAGAGCGAGGGTCTTCGGCTATCACTTTAGCCCCGATTTCCATAGATGTATTCCAAGCCCGGTTGACTGCAACCATGAAAATGAGGTGGTCACCGCGATGGGCCGGAGCTAAAAAATGCATGGAGTCAACCGATGCAGTCACGCAGGTTTGAGCGCTATGCCGCTCAGCTACAACAGCTGCTAGCCTATCGAGAATCGACATTACCATGCCGCCAAAGGCTGTTCCCTTAGAATTAAGATCGTTGGGAAAGACCTTATAGGTGTGGTCTTTTATTTCAGTCTCGCTCGGTGTTTTACCCTTCATAATCATTCCTATAACAAATATATCCCTTTACAGGATAGACGAAAAAGAAAAGGCGGCATAATATGCGGAGATAATACTTGAGGAGGAAATATGAAGCCGGTAAGGCGTGTTGCGGTAACAGGTGGAGCAGGTCAAATTGCCTATAGCTTACTTTTTCGTATCGCAAACGGCGATCTATTGGGCCACGATCAACCCATTATTCTAAGTCTTTTAGACTTGCCCAAAGCACACGGAGAGATGGAAGGCGTAGTGATGGAATTGCAAGATTGTGGTTTTCCTCTTTTAAAAGAAATACGCACCAGCGGCGATCCGCATCAAGCTTTTGAAGGCGCAGATTTTATTTTGCTTGTGGGGGCCAAACCACGTGGTCCGGGCATGGAGCGCAAAGATCTCTTGGCCGATAATGGAAAAATATTTGTCGAGCAGGGTAAGGCTATTAACAGTGTGGCCTCAAAAGATGTGCAAGTACTTGTTGTCGGCAACCCTTGCAATACCAATTGTCTTATTTGTATGCATCACGCTCCAGATATTCCTAAGCGACAGTTTTCAGCGATGACTAGATTAGACCAAAACCGAGCTATTTTTCAGCTGGCGGCCCAAGCCAAAGTTGACATCACTGAAGTCCAACGCGTTTGCATCTGGGGCAATCACTCGGCAACGCAGGTGCCTGATTTTTTAAATGCGATGATTGCTGGACAACCCCTCGATAAAGTGCTAAGTGCAAGGGGATGGCTGGAGCACGATTTTATCCAGCATGTGCAGCAGCGTGGGTCTGCAGTGATTAAAGCCAGAGGAAAATCTTCGGCAGCCTCTGCTGCCAATGCGGCGATTGGTCACGTTGTATCTATGCAAAAAGAGACGCCCAAAGGACATTTTTTTTCCTGTGGAGTACTCTCTGATGGAAATCCTTACGGGATTTGTGAAGGGCTCATCTTTTCTTTTCCCTGCATTTCTCATGGGAAGGGCAATTGGGAGATTGTACCTCATCTAGAGTGGGACACTTTTTTAGAAGAAAAAATCCGGGCCACTGAAAAAGAATTGATAGAAGAGCGGGATTTGGTAAAACATTTACTGAGCTGATTAAGAGCAGTGGGGAGGAATGATGGGTGAAGATATACTGTTTGAAATAACTAAAGACAACTTAGAAACGGGGATGCGGGGCTATCCCGTGGGATTTTGCCCTACATCTTTTGTCGATCCCTACAAAGGGCTTTTCTATCGTGGAGAGCCCATCTCAGAGCTATATTTAAAAAGTCCTGAAGAAGTGATCTTCCTGTTGTATAAAGGACATGAACCGTCGGATTCAGAGCTTTCCAAGTTTAAAAAAGATCTATGTGCCAGGGCCCATCTTTCTCAAGCGGTTATCAAGCATATTCAGATGCTTCCACGCCAAGGGCATCCCATGAAGCTATTTTGCTCGGCCTTGTTGATTTTGGGGATGTTTGAGGCGCGCGATGATTATCAGGAAGATTGCCTAAATGTCATTGCCAAGCTGCCGGCTTTGGTTGCTACAGTCATCAACTACCACGCGGGGTGGGGAGAGACGCCTTCTCCTGAGGTAGATCTGGGCTACATGGAAAACTTTGCGCACATGTTGCAAGTTCCTGGCGTCTCCAAAGGCAAATTAGTAGAGGTGATGCGCCTATTTAATATTCTCCACTATGACCATGGTGGCGGAAACTTGTCTACTTTTGTAGGGAAAGCTGTGGCCTCTGGCCTAGAAGATATGTTTGGGTCGCTTTGCTCAGCAATGTGTGGTCTTGCTGGTCCTCGCCACGGTCGGGCCAACCAAGATTGCCTAGAATTTGTGAAAGAAGTATTAGATGCTGTTGGTGAGACTGCTTCTCTATCTGATGTCGAGCAATTGATTCGCGATCGTCTTTCAAGCAAACAACTGGTTTTTGGCTTTGGGCATGCGGTGCTAAGAGCTGAAGATGCTAGGGCTACTATCTTCTACGACTACTCTCAAAAACATTTCGCAGATCACCCCCTGGTAAAAATTGCGCTACTTTTGCGTGAAGCTGGCCCTAAAGTCCTCAAAGAAAACCCGAAAATCTCCAACCCTTACCCCAATGTTGATGCGATGTCTGGCACGGTCTTAACGGCTGCAGGTTTTGGGTTTCCCGAATACTACACCGTTCTTTTTGGTCTTTCTCGTTGTGTGGGAATTGCCACCCAAATCGTGTACGAGCGGACCCAAGCGCGTGATGGCAAAGGCACGCCCATCGTCCGCCCCAAATACATCTACAAACCAATCCATACCTAAGCTGTCTCACAATTTGGGATGCTACCCTTGCTACTATTGCAGTTGTAACGGAAAGTTCAAATCCTTTTTCATAGTTAATTGAAGCTATTGTTTCTACATTATAGCAGACATTGATCGCCATTCCTTCTAGGTCTGGATCCCCAAGTAATTCTATTGAAAATTCCTCATTCATGCTGCTATTCAATGAATCCTCTAAAATTTCCATTTGAAGATAGAGATCTTTATAGTGCCATTTTTCGAGCGACCCTAAAAGTTTTGAAATTTATTGGAAATCTTCTAGGCATAAGTCAAAACTCTATGCCTTGTTCTCTCATTTCTTCATCTTCTTTTGCACATTTAATTGCTAGCTGTCTAGCTTCTTCTAATACTTTTAAAAAGTCTTTTAGAGAAAAAATCCTATCAGATAGGTCTTCCTGTGATGGGATGATCTCTATTTCAATTTTCTCAATGCCCTTCTCGTAGTTGACTTCAGCAATTAGCTGATCATCATGACAGACAAGAATAAGCATGCCTTTGAGATTGACATCGCTTAACATTTTTGTGCAAAATCCTCTATTTATGACCATACTCAATAAATCCTCTGAAAGTTCCGTCCTGCTTAAAATATGCCCCTCTACCGGTTTGAGAATATATTTCTATTCCGCCTGCATTATTTTTTAGAATAGTTCTCTTGGGGTCATTCAAAATCCCCTTTAAAAAAGCCTCTCCCTGTTTATTTATCTGAGCCGGATTGCCTATTGGCTTTGGAAATAGACTTCCTTTTCTATAGCCATGTTTCATCAAGCTCCTTCCCACGATTGTAAATCCTCCTCTATCTATAACATTACCAGCTTTAATTAAGTTATTTGTATTAGCGAAAAGTTTAGGAATTCCATTTGGAAGAGGAATCATGCCGATAGCAAAATTGTTCATGGGATCATTTGCTTTGGCTTCTGGCGTGAATCGATCTGCCTGATCTGTTGAAAAGACGCTATCTATTGCTTGATGCCCCTTGGCAACTAGATTTTCGTAATTCTGTGCAGGGCTCGCTGTGTTTTCGGTGTTGGGTAGCCGGAGGCTTTCTGGCAAGACTTTCTCACCTAAGTCTCGGACTTCTTGGCAAAGCTGTGGGACTACTTTGGCTAAATCAGAGACCTGATCAAGGGTTTTGTGAGCAAAATGAGCACCTACTTCTCTTGCTTTTTCAGCTAGGGACATATCGTCCCATGGGTTAGATTTAGCAACTTGTTGAGTTGCCATGTCTTCAGCCATTAAGGTTGGTGTGTCTGGATTAGTAGCAATACAGATGAAATCAGCTTTTACCTACATCAATATCAATTGAATTTATTTGCTCAACGTTCTTTAATAGCTACCTAAGAGGTTGCCTAATGGAATCACTACGTTCATTCTTCATTATTTTATGCTCTATCTGCCTGCTTACGTCCTTGACAGCGTCAATAACAGATAGTGAAATGGACCCATCTGCCTTGGTAGGAGATTGTGTTAATGCAATCACAGGCAACTATGTCATCAATCAAGAAGACATCTTGGTCAAAGGCACTCAGCCTATTTCTATCAAGAGAACTCACGCCAGTCCAATTCATGCTGGAAACATGTACAAAACGTCGGGAGGATGGAAATGGATAGAATATACCAGAGCTAAACTACAAAAAGCTGGAAATGAAGATAGGCTTTATATTCAAGAGCCAAATGGAACTATGCTTAGCTTTAGATCAGCTGGTGGAAACTTTAAAAAGCATCCAGTTCGGTTCAATCCAGCTCCAGATACTTTGGAGGGCTATTGCAATACTAGTCGTGGTGCCATCTCAGGGCAGCACGACCTTTCTAACTATTACGTTGCTACTAAGGGTGAATTGGAAGGCTTTGATCTGCTTTGCCCAGATGGATCGAAAAGAGTATTCAAATTCATCGGACCAGATGGACAGGGTGGGCACATATTCTTGCTAGAGAAAGAAATCCATCCTAATGGCAATAAAACCCATTATGAATATCTGGTTCCTTTGAAAAAGTCGGTTGAATCAGCCAAAACAGCTCAATTTTACCACCATACGAATGCTCTAAAGCGGATTTGGACTAGCAATCCCAGCGAGAACAAAAAGTACGCTGAAGTTGTGATTGAGTATCCTGGGGATCGAGACGTTCTGCGAAATTTTAGAGTCATGACAAGCGATGGACAAAATGTTTTCTACAGACTCACCGGCCTACACAAACTTTCTAAGAGTTTTTGGAAGCAGCTCAACAAAGCCAGGATGTATCTTCTAACAGAAGTTAGTCATTCACACCTGCCCAAGGAAAATATCCTGTATCGGACTAGCAAAAAACTAATAGACCCTTTGATTTCTGAGAGAGCCTTGCCCTGTAGCCGCGGTCAAAAGATCTTCTACTATGACAAGCCAAAAGAAAACATTCTTCCCTTCACATCTCCCAAAATGCGTGACCTAAAGACAATTAAGCTTACAGGAGAAAAAGATCATAGATTATGCCGTGTTAAGCAAATCGATGCACCTGAAGCAGAAGGCTGGCGAGCTACACATGTCTTTGTTCACCATCCAAGCGAAATGACCCAAGGTGATGGCATATGTGAGGTTTTCGATGCTTATGACAACCTCACTCGATACACTTATAGCAAAGACAAACGTCTGAAAAGCATAGAGCAGTATTCTGGCAGGAATGAGCTGTTAGCAAAGACATCTTTCAAGTGGAAAGGCCATCGCCTTATATCTCAATCATTGATGGGCGGTAATAAGCTATGTTTTTCGAGATTTTATACTTATGACAACAATGGAAATATCATCGAAGAGCACTTTGCAGGAGATATAGAAGGAACAGGCAAGCTCACACAGTCAACAATCACCAGAGAATACTCACAGGATGGTCGAAACCTATTAGTGAAAGAGACTAATCCTCTAGGCCTTGTCACAACATTTCAGTATAAGCCTGATACAAACCTACCTTCTCTCAAGCTCGAACAAGGTAAGGGCTTTTGTAGACGGACAGCTTATATCTACAATGATGACAATTTACTTATAGAGAAAAGCATAGATAACGGTAGTTCTGATAACTCCTGTGACTTGTCCGGGGTGACTCAGCGACGGATTACAAGATTCATACTGAATGACAGAGGCTCATTCTTAGGCTTTCCAATTGCCATCGAAGAGTTGTATTTTGACCCCTCTACTCAAACTGAGATAAAATTACACAAAACAATCATTGAGTACAACACCCAAGGCTGCGTAGAAAAGAAATCCGTCTACGATGCTATGGGTAACTTATCTCACGTTTTAGAATTCGAGTATGACTCAAAAGGAAGACTGCGTCGAGAAAAAGATGCCTTAGACAGATGGTCCTCTTACACCTATGATGCTAATCATAACCGCATTGTAACTGATGAGTTTGGTGGTAATCAGATCAAAATTCAATATGACAAACGCAATCGACCAATTAGTACATCCGTCCAAACTCCTGGCGGTGAAGTCCACACAACTTTCGCAAGATATGACGAATCTAGCAATGCTATTTCTAATACAGACTATTTAGGTCGCATTACGTCTTTTGAGTATGATGCTCTTGGCCGTGTGATAGCTACTCAACTGCCACCCTATTACAAAGATGTAAATAATATTGCTAGTCCTTATGAGAACCGCAAATATGACGCTGCTGGCAATATTATTTACATTGAAGATAGTGATGGCCAGTCTGTAAAGACCACATATAACGCTCTGAACCAACCAACCGAAGTCATAAAGGGCAATAATACAGAAAAATTTTCGTACTATCCTTCCGGTCTTCTTAAAACCCATACGCAAGCGAATGGACTTATTCTTTCCTATGAATACGACGAACTTGGCAGGAAAACCTACGTAAAATCTATTTCCTCAAACGGAGATGTCCTAAGACAAGAACAATGGGTCTATAACGCTTTTCATTTGACTAAGCACATCGATCTTGAAGGTTATGTGACATCTTACAAATACGACAGCGCTGGAAGAAAAATTGAGACCGAGCGAGAAGGCCACAAAACCAGCTACGCGTACGATGCCATGGGCCGCCAGCATAAAATCACCTATCACAACTATGAAAATACCCTTGTTGAGATCAAGGAATTTGATCTGTTAGGTCGCGTAATCGAAGAACACTCAAAAGACCTTTTAGGAAAAATTCTTAAGAAGAGAAGGTATGCTTACGATCGAAACGGCAATCAATCTGTAATCTACCGCTACGTTGGCAACTGTGGCGAGACAGAAGAGAAATTTGTTTACGACGGCTTTGGAAAGCTAACTCTACATGTTGATCAAGAAGGTTACGCTACAAAAACTAGCTATGAAAGCATCCATGACCAAGAACTTGGCATTGATTTAGAAAAGCAGGTCATTACGGATCCGAATGGCATACAAACAGTCAAGGTCTTTCACAGTTTCGGTGATGTTTATGAAACTTCACGAATCGCTAATGGACAAGAAATAGCTTACGAGCGCTATTACCGCTTAAAATCAGGCCCTATCACTAAACAAATCAGCACAATCTATAACCCAGACAACACCTCTAGAAAAGTCGAAACCCGATGGGAGTATGATTGTCAGTTAAGGCCAGTTACGCAGATTGAGGCTGTTAACACTGATCTTCAACGTATCACACTTAAATCCTATACACCTTCTGGACAGCTATTATGCCTGTATAAGCCTGATGGAGTGCAAATACATCATAGCTATGACGATCTAGATCGCCTCATTAACTTAGAATCTTCTGATGGATCCGTGCATTACTCCTGTACCTACAACAAAAACGACCAACTCACCCAAGCTGTGGATATTTTGACAGGACAAGAAACCATCAGAAAATGGGATGCTCACGGTAATTTGATCTATGAAAAACTAGGCAATGGTCTAGAACTTGCGTCCTTATACGATCAGCAAAATAGACGCACATCTCTGAGATACCCGGATGGGCAAACTGTAAATTACACCTACGATCCACTATTTATGAGAAGCGTTGAACTAGATGATTTCAAACACAACTACGATGAATACGATCTAGACGGCAATTTACTGAAGCAGTCTCTAGGCTATGATCTTGGAAACGTGAGCTATGAAGTTGATAAGCTTGGCCGCACCAAAGCGATCAAACACGGATTATTTAGTCATGAGATCAAGCAGTTTGATAGTGTTGGTAATGTCAAGGACGCTGAGCTTCGCTTTGAGGGCAACATATACGCCCAAAAATACGATTATGACGATCACTACCATATTACTGAAGAAGTAAGCGCTCTACCTGATCAATACGTCTATGATTCACATCACAATAGGCTTGCTTCAAACGACGGTGATTACGAAATAGACCAGCTTAACCAAGTATTTTCCTCGCCAAAAGAAGAGTTCTCGTATGACTCTAATGGTAATCCCACAAAACGAGGACAAACAACATACAAATACGACGCTCTAGACCGACTTATCGAGGTTACAGATAAATCAGGCACGCATACATATTCATACGACTACCAGCATAGAAGAGTTCAATCTAATGATCCTTGCGGCCTCAGAAAATACATTTTTGATGGCCAAAACGAAATAGGATCTGTTGCCCAAAATGGGAACTCAGTTGATAGACGTATTCTTGGAGTTGGGCAGGGCGCTGAAATTGGCGCAGCTGTTCTGATCGAAAATCGTGATAGTCAAAATATTCCCCTGCACGATTTGTATGGCAACTTGATTGTATTATTAGATGATCAGAGCAATCTCGTCTATGCAGCTTACGATTCTTTTGGTAAAAGCAACCGTGCTTCAACTGACTATCCTTGGGGATATAGTTCCAAACGCATAGATCTCACTGGATTAGTCTTTTTTGGTAGACGTTATTATGATCCAGAGCTTGGGCGCTTCTTTACTCCCGATCCTTTAGGGCTATCAGAGGGACCAAATCTTTACCAATATCTACAAGGGAATCCTCTAATCGGCTTCGATGAATATGGTCTAAGTCCAATTATTACCGGAATGCATACAATTGACCCTATTAAAATGCATGCTAGCGCTAGTATGTGTGCTGATGTCTCCTCCGCTGGAAAATCTTTATGGGCATGGGATCGAAGCATTTTTGAAGACAATAAGCAATCATCCTACGACTGTTACTCGGCCTATATTCAGCAGATCTTTCCTCTAGATCTTTCAAATACAAAAACTCGAAATCAAATTGCTTTCCAGAGAAATTTAAACTACTCCGTTTTAGGAGCTTTAGTAGCGATATATGCAGGAAATTCTCTATCTTCGATCTTTGGCTCTAGTGCGTCATTGATCGCGATCCCCTCAAAAGAAGTGACTATTACTACTAGCAGTGAATTTATTGCGCAACACAGTATTTCCACAACAGTTTTGCAATCCTTTGGGACTAAAATAGCTTCATACTTAAATACTACTCAATTTAAACAGAGCGTAATAAATCTGTCTTTTAAGCCAAAGATTGATATTAACCACATTATTGATCGCCATTCTTACAATACCCAATACCGAGACGTTTCAAAATTTCTAGCACGAATGGAACCTAAAGATATTGAATCTTTAATTCTAGAGGGTATAGAAAAAACACGCGCATTTGAACTTGAATATAGAGGTAAAATGTATGATAGAGTTAGTGTAGTGAATTTTAACAGAACTATAGGATATGATGATTCTGGAAACCCAACTTCATTTCTTAGAATTATATGGAGAAATAAGCAGATCCGTACAGCTTATCCTATTGAGGTCTTATGAATATAATTTATCAATTCCGTGTTGACGAAAGCGAGCTAAATAAATGTAGAAAAATGGGCTCGCTACTCAACGTTGATCAAACTTCATTGGCTCATTGCTATTTCTATTTTCCTGTAAGGTTATATATCGATGGATTTGAATTTTTTGGTTACATAAACCCTAGTGACCCCTACTTGACTTGCCCTCTTATAGGAATTGCTACTACTGGTATAGGTGTACTCAGAGCTCTAGCTACTTCTCATGAAGTTTTGTGGCATATCCCTGAAAGGCCTCAAGCAAAATTCATTCGAACTGACAATTTGCTAACAATTCATTACAGAAAAACAGTGCTAGAAGCAGATTATCATTCGTTATTGGAATCATTCCAGAAATTTGAAGATTGTGTGAAACATTTTTTCAATAATCAATTCTCAGATTTACGTATGCATACTTATTGGGGTCCTTGGTTAAAAAGTGAAGCAATATATACCATTGACCAGGGCTTGATACCTATAAATGAATTTGATACTCAACGCCATAAATAATTTATTGTGTAAAGCAAGTAATAAATACTAATCCCAGGCAGAGCAAGCAAAACATGATAATTTTTGAATTTCAAATAGACGAAGAATAAATAAGAGTAAGTGTAAAGGCAACCTACTAGAAGAGGACGCCAGCACGTTAGCTCATTGTTATTTTTACCTTCCAATTTTTCATTTTTTGATCTGGCCGCTATTAAAGCTCTTGGATTAATTTGTTTACAGCGCCATAGAAAATTTTTTTTGCTGAAGGTAGAGGTCGTGCAGCATTTTGGAGAATAAGCCCCAATAAGCCCCGATAAGCCCCATTTTGTTCATTGTATTTTGTGGTTAAGTGAGTTATGATAAATGCATGAAAAAGATGGGAATTGTGGGAGCTGGCTTTGCCGGACTTGCAGCAGCAGTCTACGCACTAGAGGCAGGCTTTCAAGTCGAGCTGTTTGATGCGGTAGGAATTGGTGGTGGCGCATCTGGCGTGGCATCGGGTTTATTGCACCCTTTTCCTGGTAAGCAAGCTAGGCGATCTAGGTTTGCCGATGAGGGGATGGCCAGCAGCCTGGCTTTGCTTGAGCTATCGGCCAAAGAGCTGGGTGAGTCGGTCTACCAAGCAGGTGTTGTAAGACATCCTCTGGACGCTATGCAAACTAGCCTCTTTCAAGAGCGGGCTGAAGAATACCCTGATCTGGAATGGGATGGGACGCTCAAAATTCTATCGGGAGTAACCGTGTTTCCCCAAAAGTACTTAGCTGGGCTATGGCGCTACTGCCAAAGAAAAGGGGCGGTATTGCAGATTGAAAAGATAGATCAAATACCCGATGGCTTTGATGCGGTGATTTTAGCTGCCGGGCAGGGGATGTTAAAGCTGACCGATTTAAAATTGCATCGCACCAAAGGGCAGATTTTGGAGTGTGATTTAGAGGTGGATCCCCAAACGAGTGTCATCGGCGATGGGTATCTGGCGCGTGCTGAAAGTGGTTACCATTTGGGTTCGACTTATGAGCATCAATTTGAGGATGATCTGCCAGATTTGCAGCTTGCCACAGAGCTTATTCTACCGCGGGCAAAGCGCTATGTTAAGGGAGCCATCCATGTAAAAGGCGTGAAAGCAGGGGTGCGCGTGGCCCAACCTGGCAATTACTTCCCGATCAGTTGTGAGATTCAGCCTGGGGTGTACGCCTTAACTGGATTTGGATCTCGCGGATTGCTCTATCACGCGCTTCTTGCCAAAGAGCTAGTCAATCGGGCATACTCTTCCGTATGAGCGGCAAATTTTTATTTTTAGGCACGGGTGGATCGATGGGCATTCCAGTGATTGGGTGCTCTTGCAAAGTTTGTCAAAGCAATACACGCATGAGACCATCTGCGCTAGTTACCATCAACGATAAACACCTACTCATCGATGTCGGTCCCGATTTTCGCACGCAAGCACTTAGATTTGGCCTGAAAAAGCTAGATGGTGTTTTGCTCACTCACACGCATTTTGATCACATCGCCGGAGTGGATGATCTGCGTATTTTCACCTTTTTACAAAAAAGCGCCATGCCCTGTCTTTTAAGTGATGATGCCAAAAAAGACTTAGAGACGCGTTACTACTACCTGTTTGAAAAAGACTCAAAAGCAGCCAAGCTGAATTGTCATATACTAGATCAGGACTACGGGGAGGCGATTTTTTGCGATGTACGTCTGCGGTATTTGACGTATTGGCAGGCTGGAATGAAAGTGACCGGTTTTCGCTTTGGCGATTTGGCTTATGTAACCGATATTCAGCGTTATGATCCAGAGGTGTTGCGCCAGCTTCATGGGGTTAAGACCCTTGTGCTCAGCGCTCTGCGCTACGATGCATCTCCGGTGCATTTTAATATTCCTGAAGCCATTGCCTTTGCTAAAAAAGTACAAGCAGAAAAAACCTATTTCACGCATATTGCTCATGAAATTGATCATCAAGAAACCAGCCTTGCCCTACCTTCTGGGGTAGAACTTGGCTACGACGGATTGGAGCTAGAATTCAATGGATACTGATCGCCTCTACGAGGATGTGCGCTACGAACTAGAAGATCTAAAAAAGGCGCTGCTAGTTGGGGCCTACTTTCCTAAAATGCTTGAAACTTGCCAAGAGTACTTAGAAGAGCTGGCAGCTTTAAGTGACACCTACGGTTTTGAAGTCGTAGCTCAGGTGTGCTGTCCGATCAAAAAAATCGATGCCGGTACCTACATTGGCAAAGGAAAACTAGAAGAGCTTAGCATCAAAGCAGAAGAGCTTGAAGCTGACGTGATCATTTTTGATGATGAAATCTCACCTAATCAGCAGCGCAATATTGAGACCTATTTTAAAAAGCCAGTGATTGACCGCACTGAATTGATTTTGGAGATTTTTGCTAAACGGGCCCAAACTAAAGAGGCTTGCTTGCAAATTGAGCTGGCAAAATCTCGCTATCAGCTTCCCAGGTTAAAACGGCTTTGGACCCACCTGTCGCGTCAATCGTCGGGGGGCGGAGCTTACCTAAAAGGCGAGGGAGAAAAGCAAATCGAAATCGATAGGCGTATTGTCAAAGATCGGATTCATAAGCTTACTCAAGATTTGGAAGAAGTGCGTAAAAATCGTAATATTCAGCGCAGCAAACGCCTGCGCACCGGTGTGCCGACCTTTGCCATTGTCGGCTACACCAATGCCGGTAAGTCAACTTTGTTAAATCGCATGACTGCTGCCGGTGTGCTGTCTGAAGACAAGCTTTTTGCAACTCTGGATACCACGACGCGTAAATACAACTTGCCCAATCACCAAGAAATTTTGCTTATTGATACAGTTGGTTTTATCCGTAAAACCCCCACTACGCTTATAGCAGCTTTTAAAAGCACACTTGAAGAGTCCCTTTACACCGATATTTTGCTGCACATTATAGATGTTTCTAACCCGCTAGCCGAGCAGCAGGCAGAAGCGACCATGCAGATTATCCAAGAGCTCGGTGTAGAAAATAAACCAGTCATCACCGTCTTAAACAAAATCGATAAATGCCAAGATCAGACTATGATCTACCGCCTAAAAATCAAATATCCCAACACCGTTTCTATCTCGGCGCTTACGGGAGAAGGTTTAGAGCAGCTGAGCTCGGCTATGATGGAAACACTCAAAACGCTACGTCAGATTTTTCATTTGCGCATTCCCCAGAGCCACTACGAACTGGTAAGTGAACTTATGAAAGGGGGAAGAGTCATTAGCACCGAATATGAAGAAAATGATATTATACTTACTGTCGATATTCCAAGACGTTTGGAGCATAAAGTCAGGGAGTTTGAAATATGACAATGTTAAAGTGGCCAGCACATGAGCGTCCTAGAGAGAGACTGATGACCGTGGGAGAAGAAGCTTTGACTGATTCTGAACTCTTAGCCATTATTTTGGGAAAAGGGACGAAAGGTAAATCGGTTTTGCATCTATCTCAGGATCTTTTATCGTCCTATGGATCGTTACGTTCGCTCTTAAATGCTAGCATTTATAAACTCATGGAAATGAAAGGCATTGGTGAGGCCAAAGCGGTTCAATTAAAGGCCCTGTTTGCCCTTTGTAAAAGAGCTCACCGCCCAGACTTTGTGATGCGCTATCCTTTATCGGATGCTTTTCACGCTTTCGTCTACATTAGAGAAAAATTTCCTGAGCCTAATCGGGAGCAGTTTTTAGTGATTTTACGAGATGCTAGGGGAGCTGCCTTTCACTACAAGCGCATAGCCCTTGGCAAGATCAACTGTGTGGGCCTAGAGCCTAGGGAAGTCTTTTCCTACGCCCTAGATCATGAAGCGGTAAGCATGATTCTTTGCCATAATCATCCAACTGGGAATGCAACACCTTCTACCTGCGATATTGAACTCACCAAAAAACTGGCTCAGTCTGCTGCCATTATGGGGATTCCTTTAGATGACCACCTCATCGTTGGCAAGCTTGACTACACTTCCTTCTACGAGCAAGGTTATCTCAAAAAGCGAAAAATTTACTAGCTGATATCTGTATAACGGTACGTGCTTTAGCCGCCATAAGGGAGGTGGAAGAATTCGTGTTGGACGAATTTGGCAATGCCGCTCATGATCATTTGGACCCCGATAAGCGCAAGGATCATCCCGCCGAGACGCTCAATAGCAAAGAGCCCTTTTTCTCCGAGCAATCGCTTAATATTAGATGCAGCTAAAATCACAATCAATGACAGGCCAAGAGCGATGGCAATAGCTCCAGTAATCACCAATGGGCTAGAAGCCTGATGGGAAAAAATCATGACGGCAGTGATTGTGCCAGGACCTGCCGTAATAGGGGTAGCCAGCGGTACAATCATCGGTTCATGCTTTGATCCTTTCAGCCGGGTGTCGTGGGGAAAAATCATCATCACGGCGATTAAAAAAAGCACTGCGCCTCCAGCAATACCAATAATAGGCGGTTGAATACCGATTAGGTCTAAAGCGTGCTGCCCAAAGAAATTAAAGATGAGTAAAATGATGAAGGCAAATAAAAACTCGCGTAAAATGATAATTCTTTGACGTTTAAGAGGGAATGGGGCTAATATTGCTAAAAATAAGGGTATATTTCCTATGGAATTTAAAACAAAAAATAAAGAAATCACATATCTATCAAACATAATTAAACAAATAAACGAAATAAACATAATATTAAATATAATTTATGAAAATAGAAATAGATAATAGACTGAGTCCCTATTCGCATACGCCCGGCGCAGCAGCCCTCATTCCCGGAAGTAGCTGGTCGATGCGTGCTTTCCCCACCCGTTTAGAATTTGAAAACCTTATTTCTCGCGAAAAAAAGGCATTTGATTTAGAGCTCACCGGTCTAATGGAAAACTTCACCCTCGTCCAAGACTTAGAAAAACGCGCTCTGATTTTTTTTGGTTCAGCCAAAGAGGGCTATGTGCGTCTCATGGTAACGCATAAAGATAAAGCCTTGCAGATTCATGCCAAGCGCACACCGGCATCAGGGATTACCATTGGTAAAAGAACGCTTAAGCCCAAAGAGCTATTAACAATTGCGGTTAGCGAGCAAGGATTTTTAGCGCCT
Source organism: Chlamydiales bacterium (assembly GCA_024233455.1). Taxonomy (GTDB): domain Bacteria; phylum Chlamydiota; class Chlamydiia; order Chlamydiales; family JACKPQ01; genus JACKPP01. The sequence continues at coordinate 200,595 of JACKPP010000001.1, read as the reverse complement.
TTTATCGAGAATCTAGCCCTAGGATGCCATAAAGCACAAGACATGGGGCTGATGAGGCGGCGGCTAGAGCTAGACGAAATTTTACCATTTTGGTTTAGGTTAGGTCAGCTCACCCCTGCCACGCCCTGTGTTCAAGAAGAAGGCACCCTAACGCTCTTACATCCCATTGCCGAGCGGATTGCGGCCAAAGAAAAACTGACTATTCTAGAGCCCTTTAAACAGCTGTTTTTGGCTGGTTTTACCGATCTTTTTGTACCGCGCCTTGTGGATGAGCAGTATCAGGGTATTGCTCCACTTTTAGATTCACCCTCTGCCAATCTATCGCCTCTGACTCTTTTAACCGAGGGGGCTCAGCTAATTCGCTCTATCTTTTTTCATCAAAAAGAGACTGAAATGGCTTTTCTCCCTTGCTTGCCTCCTGATTTGCATGCAGGTCGTATGCTCAATATACACGCTCAAAGCTTACTGACATGTGATATGGAATGGTCCAAAAAAACCTTGCGGCGTCTCATTATTCGCCCTCTGAAAAGCATAGAAATCCAACCCATTTTTCAAAAAAAGATTAAGACTTATCGTTTGCGTGCTTCAGGGAGCGACCGAGGATCCACATGTAAAGCTGATGAGACTTTGCAGTTAAAAAAAGGTTTAACTATTTGGTTGGACCATTTTGAAAAATAATTGACATTTTATCTGATTTTTTATATAATACTTATTATTATGAAGATATGTTTTGACCAGAAGCTCATTTCGAATCTTCCCCCAGTGCTAACATTTAGAAGAATTGATTATGTTGCTATGGGTGCAATAGCAGTGATAGCTATTGGCGCAATAGGTATTGGTATTACGGCCTTTTGCCTAGAGAGAATATCTGAAGCTCCAGTTGAGGCCGAGCCTGACAAACCAAATCCAGAAACTGCAGCCCCCACTGCTCTAAACATGGGAGGTCCGATTCATATTGATCCAAAAGCAGAAGAGGTCAAAGAGGATTCAAAGCCAGTGGAGGCCGAGTCTTTAAAACCAAATCCAGAAACTGTAGCTCTCACTGCCCCAAAAATGGAAAGTCCGACTGATATTGATCCAAAAACAGAAGAGACCAAAGAAGATCCAAAGCCAGTGGAGGCCGAGTCTGCAAAAAGACCTTTTATGAACCTTTTGCTTTCTAATGAAGAAGTCTCTAATACCAATCTATTGATTCACACTTTAGCTACGTGGAGTTATTGGGAACTGAAAAAACGGTCTGATGAAATCGAAGTTATGGGATATCTCATTCATCGGATCAGTCTATTTGGTTTTTTTGCACATATTAGGAAGAGTCCAGAACAGGCAAAAAAAATTCAGCAAATTAAAGATCGACATATTCTATTTATGGGTCCCATAATATATAACCATGTTAAGTCGGGAATTATTCAGGAGCGACTTATGAAGATGGACTACCATCGAGATATAGCACCTTATCTTGGCGAGTTTGCAAGAATGACCGGTTTGGATAAAGCTAAGTTAACTTCCTTGGCCAAGAAAGAACATTGGGAAGATTTTTTCGAACTTTGTTTATTTGGCAAAGCCTAATCTCAACGCACTTTGTAAAATAATCATTAAATCGCTACGATGCGGCCATGAGTGAGACGTTAGGTAGCGATGTTGATCTACAACGGTTTGATACCGGTGTGCACTATGAACTCTACAAATTTTTAGGTGCGCAAGTCCAAGATAATGGGGTTCATTTTGCAGTATGGGCGCCAAATGCTAAGCAAGTCTACGTTTCAGGTGATTTTAACAGTTGGCAAGAGCGCACTCATCCAATGGAAGGAGGAGTTGTTTGGAAGCTGTTTGTTCCAAATGTCAAAATAGGCACTCATTACAAGTATGTGATCGAAACCAAGGAAGGTAATATTCTTTGGAAAGCTGATCCGTTTGCCTTCCAAGCCCAGCTACGACCCGAGACGGCCTCGATTGTAGCGGATGTGAGCGATTTTACTTGGAGCCCTTGGGAATTTTGTAGTGAGGGCCCAGTGAGTATCTACGAGGTGCATTTAGGCTCGTGGAAAAAAGGGCTGGGATATATAGAGCTTGCCAAGGAGCTTGGAGCCTACTGTCAAAAGCTTGGATTTACTCATGTAGAGCTGCTCCCCATTACCGAACATCCTCTGGACGAGTCTTGGGGTTACCAAGTGAGCGGTTTTTTTGCCCCGACCGCAAGATTTGGGACGCCGAAAGATTTTCAGCAATTTGTCGATTTGATGCATCAGCAGGGGATTGGGGTGCTCCTAGATTGGGTGCCGGGGCATTTTCCTTCCGACTGCTTTGCTCTTGCTCAATTTGATGGGACCTATCTCTACGAGTACCACGATGAACGGCTGGGCTTTCACCCCGAATGGAATACCCATGTTTTTGATTATGCTAGCGCCCGGGTGCGAAACTTTCTGATTGCCAGCGCCCTTTTTTGGCTTGATGTTTACCACGTTGATGGTTTAAGGATTGATGCGGTGCAATCGATTATCATGCGCGATTATGCCCGGAAAGATGATCAGTGGATTCCCAACCATATGGGGGGCCGAGAAAATTTAGAAGCCATTGGTTTTTTGCGCCAGCTAAATCAAGTCATAAAGAAGCGCTTTCCGGGAAGACTGATGTGTGCTGAAGATTCGAGCATTTTCTACGGAGTGACGCATCCAGAGCATACTGGTGGCCTGGCCTTTGATCTAAAATGGTCAATCGGATGGATGCATGAGACTTTTGATTTTTTTGGGACTGATTTTGCTCACCGAGATTTAAAAAAATTGACCCATTTTTTTGATTACGCCTTTAACGAGCGGTTTATTCTGCCCCTATCGCACGATGAAGTGGTGCATGAGAAAAAAAGTTTGCTTGCTAAGATGCCAGGTGATGAGGCGCAAAAATTTGCCGGACTACGCCTGCTGTATGCCTGGCAGTTTTTCTGCCCAGGGCGCAAGTTGCTTTTTATGGGTGCCGAAATGGGGCAAAAAACCGAATGGTCGTCAAATGAAGAACTGCCTTGGGGACAGGTAAATAAGGGTGTGATGCAACTCATTACTGATCTTAATTGCTTTTACCGCCATCGCCTCTATAAGACCGATTTTGATGCATCTCTTTGCTGGGAAGAGAAGGACTATTTAAAAATAAAGCGAGGCAATTTAGTTGGGCTTTTCAACTTCACCCTAAATACGTATGATGTGCAAGTGAAGAATCAAATCCTGAATACCGACCATAGCGCTTATGGCGGAATGGGAAGAGACCAACTACCACCCTTAACGGCCGTCATCTATGAGCAAAGAAGCCTATCTTAAGCTGATCGAAAAAATCAATCAGCACAATCACCATTACTTTGTCGAAAATAAGCCACGCATCTCCGATTACGCGTTCGACCAACTCGTTAAAGAAGCCGAAGCTATTGAAAAAAAACACCCGGAATGGGCGCTTGAAAATTCCCCCACCAAACGCGTTGTAGAGCGTAAGACCAAAGGTTTTAAACACGTGCAGCACAAAGTGCCCATGCTATCCCTTTCTAACACCTACTCTGAAGAAGAAGTCCAAGATTGGTCCAAAAGAATGCAAAAGCTATTAAACCGAGAAGTCGTCCAAGTATGCATGGAGCTTAAAATGGACGGTACAGCGGTGAGTGTTCTGTACGAAAAAGGTGTGCTTGTGCGCGCGGTGACTAGAGGCGATGGGACTACAGGTGATGATGTAACAAGTAACGTCATGACCATCAAATCACTACCCCACAAATTGACCGGCCATGGTATTCCGGATGAACTAGAAGTGCGCGGGGAAATTTTCATGCCCAAAACCGTGTTTAAAGCGCTAAACCAGGAAAAAGAAGATGCTGGAGAAGAGCTTTATGCCAATCCGCGCAACGCAGCTGCAGGGTCGCTAAAACTGCTCGATTCTGGCCTAACAGCAAAACGCAAGCTAGACATCATTTGCTACGGCATCCCTGACCCCAGAAGCGCAAAGCTCACCCATCAAAGTCAAGTCCACGCTTATCTAAAAAAATTTGGACTGCCCGTCTTTAGCGAAAAGCATTATGGAAAAGCGGAGAGTGTCAGCCAAATTTTCAAATTTGCCCAACGCATTGAAAAAGAGCGGGCGCATCTTTCGTACGAGATAGATGGAATCGTCATCAAAGTCGATCAGTTGAAAGACCATGATCGGCTTGGCGTGACCGGTAAATCGCCAAGGTGGGCAGTGGCCTACAAATTTGCACCAGAGCAAGCCGTCACTAAAATCCATGGTATTACCGTACAGGTGGGGCGCACAGGCGTGTTAACCCCAGTTGCTGAGCTAGGTCCGGTTTTTGTAGCCGGCAGCACCATCTCACGGGCGACACTTCATAATGAGCAGGAGATCCAGCGTAAAGACATCCGCATCGGTGACACGGTCATCATTGAAAAAGGGGGGGATGTCATTCCCAAAGTTGTGGCTGTGGATAAATCCAAAAGAAAGAGTGGTTCCAAGGCCTGGAAAATGCCTAGCACGTGTCCTGCCTGTGGCTCTCATGTAGAGCGCACCGAAGGGGAAGTGGCCGTGCGCTGCCCCGATAAAAAAGAATGCCCTGCTCAAAATTTTCGCAGGTTCACTTTTTTTGTCTCAAAAGCGGCTATGGATATCGATACTCTTGGTCCCAAAGTAATCGAAAAACTCATTGATGCAGGCTACTTACAAACGCTTCCCGATATCTACCGTTTGCAGGAAAGTGATCTTGAAAACATCGAAGGCTTTAAAGAAAAATCGATCGATAACCTGCTGAGAAGTATTGCCAATTCTAAACAAGTTAGCCTATCCAGATTTCTGCTGGCTTTGGGTATAAAGCATGTGGGAGCAGGTATTGCTGACTTGCTAGCTGAGGAAGGCAAGAGCTTAAATGGTGTCATGGACATGGACTATGAGCGGTTGTGCGCCATCGATGGCATAGGTGAAAAAGCAGCTGAGGCTATTGTGGAATTTTTTAGCGATAAAAGACACCTAAAAGAAATTGAAGAGCTACTAGATTTAGGTGTGAAGCCAAAATCCTGCGCATCTAACAAAAAATCTGGTCATGCCTTTGAAGGCAAATCGTTTGTATTGACTGGTGGTTTAGAAAACTACACGCGCCTAGAAGCAGCAAATCTTATCAAAGAGCGTGGGGGTAAAATTTCATCCTCTGTCAGTAAAAACACCGACTACGTTTTAGTTGGTGATGACCCCGGCTCAAAATACAATAAAGCGCAAAAACTTGGCATAAAATGCATCACTGAGGCACAATTCGAAAAGTTATTATAAACAGGAGGTTTTAGTGAAAAAAGGAATATTATTGGGAGCTTTAACAGGGGCAATCGTTGCTTTTGTATGGAGTTTTCTTTCTTGGGCTGTGCTGCCATGGCACAAAACAAGCTTCAAGGACTTTTGTAATGCTGAAGAAGTGGCTATGGTCATAAAGAAAAATGCTACCTGTGGTCAAGGTGTTTATTTGCTACCTGGCTGTTGTGGTGGAGATGAAGAACAATTTCATAAAAAATACCAATGCGGACCGATCATGTTTGCTGCAGTCACGCCTGAGGGCAAAAACTTTAACATGGCGCCTAATCTCATCATTCAATTTATTACGCTTTTTGTAGCAGCTGGCATCATCAGCTATATCGTGGCAAGCTTTACCAAGTCTAGTTACGGATTTCGACTGCTTATTGCGACCCTTGTGGGGATATTTTCAGCCTGGATGATGGCCGTTCCTTCGTGGAATTGGTGGAGTTTTCCGGTTTCATTTTCGTTAGTTGAATTTTTCGACAATACGATCATGTGGTTTTTAGCAGGTTTGGCAATCGCTAAATTTGCCCACCACGTCAAAGCCTAAAACAACGTTTTCGACAAAACCCTAGGATTCCTAGGGTTTTGTTACTTTTGCCAAGAAATGCTAAATCCCGTGAAGTGAAAAACCAAAGCCAACACAAGTAAAACGACAAAGACAAAGAATAAAAACCGAGCGATGGTCATAGCTCCGGCTGCGATTCCGGTGAATCCAAACAATGCTGCAATCAATGCGATAATCAAAAATACTAATGCAAGATATAACATAAAACCTCTATTTATCCTTTTATATATAACAAAACTTAAATATAAACAAATAAATTAATAATTCTAAATTTATATTGAGTGGCATTGACAAGGGTGTGTGCAGTAGGTCATCCCACTCAGGGTTTAGATTGCTAAAGTTTAGAGCTGTTCTTCAAGAAGTGCTTTCTGTGGGTTGCCAAAGGGGAGGTATTGAAAGATGCAGTCTAATATAGACAGTAATGGTTAGATTCTTATAATCCTTAAGAAATGTTTTCAGAGGGGAAAGAGAATATGCCTTTATCAAGATTAGTTTTCGGCTCAACGAAAGTGACTCACCCACCATTCTTTCAAAATTTGGGCGATTTTCAAGACTTAATAGGTTACCAATTTAAAGAGTTGGGTTATCTAAAAGCAGCATTAACCCACACCTCGTTTTGTGCCGAAGAAATTAAGCCTGAAACGCGTATAGCTGGTGAAAATTTTTTTGATCCTGATGCATTCCCTACTCCCAATGAATACCCGGAACAATATAAACGGTTGGCGTTTTTAGGGGATACTGTTTTGAATGCCGCAGTTTCGGAATATCTCATAAAGAAATTTCCCGATTTAAATTCCGGGGAACTGTCTAAAAAAAAACACATTCTGGTAAGTAATGAGGCTTGCTTTGAGTATGGTCTTTGCCTCCATTTAGATAATAAGGTCATGGTTGGTAAGTCTGTTTTGGCAACTACCGATCCGAAAACATTTAAGACTATATTAGCGGATACATTTGAGGCCTTGCTCGGAGCTATTACCCTTGATACTCAAGCAAGCGCTGCCAGCTCTCTTTTTAGGAAAAAGCTGGGTGTTGTGGTCGAAAGCATTTTAGCCAATCCCCCAATTAACTGGAAAAGTCGACTCCAAGAGTGCGTTCAGTATAAAGGATGCTTACCTAAGTACAAGATTTCAGAGCAGTCAGGGAGTTTCAAAGCCACGGTCTATTATGAATATGGAGGCTGGTCCATTGAGGCTTGCGCAAAGGCAAAGACACGTAAAGAGGCAAAGCAGAGTGCTGCCAAAAATGCTTTGGTACAAATAAAAGCAAGAGCTATCGAAGCCTGGCGGCCCAGTCGAGTATTGCGATTATGTCCTGAAGAAGAAAAAACGGTAGCTATAGCCAAAATGGTTATATGTGACACTCATATGCATGATGAACAGAGGGGGCGTTGGCAGAAGTGTGTGATAGCATTGAACGATGGTAGGATGTGGACGCAATTCCTGCCTGGTGAAGATGTTCTTGCTTTTTGTATGCAACTTCCTGACTGGCGTATAGTTGTTAACACGAATACTTTTGCATTTATGGTGATCTCTATAATCCCAACAAGAGATCCGAATCAGTTGCGAGAAGATGGACCTAAACTTTTACAAGACTACGCCAATGAAGCCTGGCCACTAGACACACCAGAGGATGGCTCTTTGGCTAGTGACCTGCCGCCAGAAACACCAGAGGATGGCTCTTTGGCTAGTGACATGCCGCCAGAAACACCAGAAGATGGCTCTTTGGCTAGTGACCTGCCGCCAGAAACACCAGAAGATGGCTCTGACCATGAATCCCAAAATTGCTTGATTGCCTAATACATCCATTAAGTGCTTTGCTAGTTGGATATTTACAAATAAAGAATTGATTGGTAGCGTGTGTGCAGAGTTCTATCTAAAGCCACTACACTTGGAGGTGGACTATGTTAGCAATTATCTGTTTTGGACTATTGTTTAGTGAAATGCATACAGATCTGAATGCGGGCCAGCACAATTTTAACTGGGATGTAATCAGTACAAAAAACCAAAGTTGGCATTTTAGTCTGATTTCAGACGAAGAAGGTCGCCCTCCAGAGATGGACATCGACGTAGATGATCTACCTCTATACACTGAAATATAAAAGCTGTTGCGATCAAAGAGGGGCCAAATCTCCGATCAGGGTTTGATGGCTTAGGCTATGGAGCTGGACGTTTTGCAGGGTGCCAACAAGAGAATCTGGCCCTTTGAAGATCACTTTCCGCCAGCAACGAGTACGTCCACTGAGTAGGCCGTCTTGGTTTTGTTTTTCGACGAGAACATCAAGAGTCTGACCTAAAAGTTTTTGTCGCTCCTCGGAAGAGATTTGATCATGGAGTTCCATCAAACGATGCAGCCGGTCCTGTTTGACAGCGTCGGGGATATCGTCTTTCCAACGCATAGCTGGCGTGCCTTTGCGCTGAGAGTAGGTGTAGAGAAATGCCACGGAATAGCGGATATCGCGGAATACCTCGAGAGTTTCTTGGAATTCTTCTTCGGTTTCAGTAGGAAACCCGACGATGATATCAGTGCCAATGGAAGCATTAGGGACGATTTTACGCAAAAGGGCAACTTTTTCGTAGTACTGCTCTTTGGTATAGATTCGATGCATTTTTTTTAGAATGCGCGAGGATCCAGCTTGGATGGGGAAGTGGACAAATTCACATAGAGAAGGAAGTTCGGCTATGGCATGCATCAGATCTTCGGTGATGTCAACGGGGTGGCTGGTCATGAAACGCACGCGGGCTATGCCGGTTTTGTCGATTTGGTGCAAAAGGTCGTGAAAATGGCAGGCAGTGCCTTTGCCGTAGCTATTGACGTTTTGCCCAAGTAGGGTCACTTCTTTGTAGCCTTTATCCACGAGCATTTGGATCTCATTGACAATGTCTTGGGCCGGCCTTGAGACCTCTTGTCCCCGAGTATAGGGTACCACACAATAGGTGCAGAATTTATCGCAACCACGGATGATAGAGACGTGGGCTTTGAGCTTACTTTCCCTTGAGGCCACGAGATAGTCCAGATTTTCTTCGAATTGATCGGTAGTACGAAGAGATTTTTGACCAAGATCGACCACCTCATCGAGCACTGTTCCAAGATCGGTAATATTATTGGTGCCTAGGACGAAATCGATATGGGGAAGTTTGCGGAATAAAGTTTCTTTTTTAGCCATGGCCATGCAGCCGGTGATGCCGATAATGGGGCGGTTTTTGGTGCGGCGGGTGAGCTGGCCAACCTTGCCCATGACCTTGCGCTCGGCCAGGTCTCGAATTGAGCAGGTGTTGAAAATCATTAAATCAGCACCTTTTTCGTCGTTGACCTGGGTGAGTCCTTTTAGTTTCAGTTGACCGGCCATGATCTCAGTATCAAGCTCATTCATCTGGCAGCCGTAGGTGCGTATAAAGAAAGTTTTTGGCATTTGACGCTGCATGCAAAAGGTCCTCAAATAATTATTTTGTCCATTTAGCATACATTGCAGAAATGGGGTTGTCAATAATTAGTAAAGCAGCGTATGATGGTCCTTTAAATGAAGAAAGGGTATGGACTCATGAAACAACAGAAAATGCAATCTCCAATGCTGACTAAAGAAGAGGCCGCAGCCTCTAGCCAGTGGTATTTGATCGACGCTAAAGGCAAAACATTAGGCCGTCTGGCAACTGAAGTCGCTAAAATTCTACGTGGTAAGCATAAAGTAACTTTTACAACACATGTAGATGGTGGCGATGGCGTCATTATCATCAATGCTGAAAAAGTTGTGATTACCGGGGCCAAAGCAGCTAACAAGGTCTACCGTTACTATACAGGTAGCATGGGTGGTCTTAGAGAAATTCCTTACCGCACAATGCTAGCTCGTAAGCCTGATTACGTTCTACGTCACGCCGTCGAGGGCATGATGCCAAAAACAAAACTTGGCAACAAACAACTTAAAAAACTGCGCATCTATGCTGGTGAAAAGCACTCCATGCAAGCGCAAAAACCGACACACGTTTAGAAGGATCACATGGTTAAAAAACAAATTTCAGAAACAATCGGTACCGGTAGAAGAAAGACTGCTGTTGCAGCCGTTCGCCTAAGAAAAGGCTCTGGCAAAATTGATGTGAATGGCAGGACTCTTGAAGAGTACTTCCCAGCTCTAGAGCAGCGTAAGGACATCCTTTCACCATTTGAGCTTTTAGAGCTAAACGGCAACTACGATGCGATTGTACGCATCAAGGGTGGAGGCATCTCTGCTCAATCTACTGCAACGCGTCTTGGTATTGCCCGGGCTCTCGTGAAAGAAGACGAAGATCGCAGAAGTCGCCTGAAAGCTGAAGGTTTCTTAACTCGCGATCCGCGTAAGAAAGAGCGTAAAAAATACGGTCAGCCTGGCGCTCGTAAGCAGTTCCAGTTCAGCAAACGTTAGACTGAAATTTTCAATTTGTATACTTCAAGCCCAGATGTTTCATCTGGGTTTTTTTATTTGAGCGTTTTTCATAATACATGTGGATGGTCTTGGCACACACATCAGTATCTACAGATAGAGAGCATTTTGGAGGTGATCATGCAGTAAAAGAATTCCAAGAATATGTAGCTGGCAAAAAATTGGGACTATCTACAGCGTCCATATCTCTGTAGCGATTTTTCCGATAAATACGCGATCATGGGACACAGCAAGGATTGCGCCCTCAAATTTAAGAAGCGCTGTTTCTAGAGCTTCTAAAGTTGATAGATCAAGATGATTTGTGGGCTCATCCAAAAGCAAAACATTGGGTTTTTCTAACGTGAGAGCAAGGAGAGCTAAGCGTTTTCTTTGTCCCACACTCATAGAAGCAAAGGGGAGATGGAGGAGCTCTTTGCTACCAAGCGCTGCTTTGTGCAATTCGCGCCTTAAGGCTTCTTCCGTTAAGTTGAATGTATTCTCAAAATAGGTAAGGGGGCTCTGATCCATCGGTAAGAGCTGAACCTCTTGATCCAAATACCCGATTTTAGTTGTTGGTGCTTTAAGAATTTTACCTTTATCGACTTTAATTTGGCCATATATGCAACGCAAAAGCGTTGTTTTTCCAGAACCGTTTGCCCCTGTTAAAATTATGCGCTTACCTTTGCATAGCATTTTGTTAATCTCTGAAAATAACGTTTTAGCTCCAAAAGATTTGGATACATCCTTTAGTTCAATAGCTACAGTTGAATTTAATGGATGTGGTAAAAATCTAAGGCCAGTAATGGTTTTAGGCCTTGGATGAGGTATTGGATTTACTTCAAGATCATTTAAGCGCTGTTTTAAATTATCTAAATTGCGCTGGAGTGATTTTTGGTGTTTTTCTCCTCGTTGATTGTAGCCCAGCTTGTTGCGATCTTTAGCCGGTGCAGCCTGTTTTTTTGAAAACGTTATTGCTTTGATTTCTTGTTTGAGATGCTTTTTTTCATCTTCTTGGGCTTCGTAGGCTTTGAGCTGTCTTTCCTCTTGACGTTTTTTTTCTGCAAGATAGAAATCGTAGTTGCCGCCAAAATTTTGCAAATGAGCATCTTTGATTTCGACTAATCGATTGCATGTGTTATTTATAAACATTCTGTCATGTGAAACGATTAGAGTAGCCCCATGGCGATTCAGGATCATATTTTCTAACCACTGCACCATTTCAAGGTCTAAATGATTCGTAGGTTCATCTAAAAGCAAGACATTAGGATTTTCAATCAAGGCTTTAGCAAGAGCGATGCGTAACTTTTCTCCTCCGCTCAATCGACTTATTTTTTCATCTAAGAGCTTCAAGTCGAGTTTTAGACCAGCTAATGTGCTTTCAAGGGGGACCTGTTCATATCCTCCCAGGTGCTCATACTGTTCATGCATATCTGCCCAATCACCTAGTCGATCTGGGTCTTCAAGGCTCTCGGCCATTTGCTGTTCGAGTTTTTTTAACTGCGCATTCTCAAGGAATTTCTTTACCGTTACAGTGCTACTAAATTTTGGAAGCTCTTGCGGCAAGTAGCCGATGCTTAAATCTGTTGGTAAGATCACACGTCCACTATCTGGCAGCAATTTGCCCGCTAAAATTTTAAGAATGCTCGATTTACCAGATCCGTTCTCGCCGACTAAGGCAAGTCGATCTACATCATGAATCGATAGCGAGACATGATCAAATAGCAATAAGGAGCCATATATTTTAGAAAAATTTTGAATTTGTATGAGGGATTTTGACATAATTTTCTTCCTGATTTGTTTAATAAATGCTTGGGAATCAAATTACTTTCTCACTTCAAAGTCTCCTCATTAAATTTTATGATAAATGATATAGACTATTTGAACAATATTTATCACTCAATAATCTGGATATATCATGGATTCCATTAGCGTTGGCATCTCAATTGGTAGAAGCTCTGAAAAAAAACGGTGAGAGCATATTCAAGCCCAGATGTTTCATCTGGGTTTTTTTATCTGATGGCATCAAGAGCGGCATCGTAATTAGGCTCTTGAGTAATTTCCGGAACAAGTTCCAGGTAGATGACTTGGTTAGATGGATCTAAAACAATGACAGCGCGTGCCAAGAGACCTTTCAAAGGGCCGTCGGCAATATGTAAACCGTAATCCATTCCAAAAGGGCTTCTAAAAGCTGATAAAGTGATCACATTCAAATGCTCGGCACCGCAAAATCGCTTAGCAGCAAAGGGTAGATCCATAGAAATATTTAAGATTACAGCATTTGTATGCTGTTTTGCTTTTTCGTAAAATGTGTGGATGGCTTTAGCACACACATCAGTATCTAGGCTTGGAAAAATGCTGAGAACTTTGTAGGGTTCTTTGATAGCGGTAAGCTCAAGCTCTGAGAGGTCTTGCTTGACAAGTTGAAAATCAGGCGCTCTCTGACCGACTTCCAGACATCTTCCAGAAAGCGTTACAGGCGAGCCTTTGAGTTTTGTTTTGGCCATATAGTTCATCTATACCTAAGTGGGGGCATTATCCTCAACCCCCTAGGTTAAAGACCTTTTGTGTATTTATTTTCTAAGTAGTTCTTGTAAGCTTTTGCGGTTAGGGGAGTGCCGGTCACATTTTGGACCAGTTCAGCTGCGCTGTAGCGGCGCCCATGGCAGTGAATCTGCTCTAAGAGCCAAGCGCGGATGAACTTTAAATCGCCGCAGGCGATACGGCTGGCGTAATCGGGATGGGCTTTTACAAAAGTGGCAAAAAATTGTGCCGAGTAAAGATTGCCCAGCGCGTAGGTGGGAAAGTAACCGATGAGGCCGCACGACCAATGTACATCTTGCAGGCAGCCTTTAGCATTATTGGGGGGAGTGATGCCCAGAAAATCTTGCATTTTGGCATTCCAAGCGGCAGGAATGTCTTTGGCTTTGAGCTTTCCACTTAATAGCTCTTTTTCAAGTTCGTAGCGCAAAATAACGTGCAAGGTGTAGGTCACTTCATCGGCGTGCACGCGAATAAATGAAGGCTGCACGCGGTTGAGATGGGCGTAGTAATCGTCTAATGTAAATGTCTGTAGCTTTGGAAATAATTTTTGCAGCTTGGGGTAGTAGTACTGCCAAAATGGGAGAGATTGTCCAATGAGGACTTCCCAAAAACGAGATTGAGATTCGTGGATACCCAGGCTTATGGCCTCTGATAGGGGTGAGCCGTAAAATTCAGCAGGCAGCCCAGTTTCATAAAGACCGTGACCTCCTTCATGAAGCACTGCGGAGATATTTTGAATGGGGCTGTCTTCGTAGATATGCGTGGTAAGGCGCAAGTCGGTAGGATGGATATCCATGCAAAAAGGGTGGGATGAGACATCTAAACGGGTGTGGTGAGGATCAAGTCCCATATCAAAGAGTAGGTCTGTGGTGAATTTGGTTTGCATGGTTGCAGGATAGGGGCCGACAGGTAGGTCGGGGGCGGGTTTCGAGACTTGTTTGGTAAGATCAATTAGGAAGGGTTTTAATTCAGTAAATAGCGGATCGATTTGTGCGCTTGTAGCGTCAGGTTCGTATTCATCAAGCAAGGCATCGTAGGGGTGGTTTTTATAGCCGAGATGATCGGCGCGCTCTTTGGCCATTTCCATAATGGTCGTGAGATGCGGCTCAAAGCTATTGAAATCGTCGTTATCCTTAGCCGCACTCCAGGCATGGGTGGCCTCTGAGCATACTTTGCAAAAGCGCTCAACAAAACGTCCTGGTAATTTGTGGTTTTTGAGAAAATCACGACGCCATTCTCTTGCTGCAGCCTTTTCAGCAGGGGAAAGCTCTTCTATGAGAATGTTTCCAGAATCAAGGTCTATGAGTTTGGAAAGTGCCCTTTCGAATTTTAGAGATGTCTGCTCTTTATGGCAGAGGCCTGCAATGTATTCTTTCTGCACGGACCTAGCGCCAATGGCCCCTTTGGGCATATGCGTCTCTTGGTCCCAGCTGAGCAGACCTTCAATCGAGTGGAGGATGCGCCCGGGAAGCGCAGCGTTTAGAGTGGCCTTAAACTGTGGATGGGGCATCTTTTTTTCCAAAGGTTAACAGGTTAATAATAAAAGCTGAAAGTGGAGTGGCGTAAAACCACGCACATAAAATAAGGGCAACTGAGGTGCTGCCGACTAAAATATCGCTTGGCCAGTGAGCGCCGGTCACAAGCCTTGGCATGCAGTAGTACCCTTCGGTAATGATGGCAACAAGCCCGTAGCGCACTCCAAACAGGGCAAACATCGAGCCGATAAAGGCGCAGGCGGTAATACCGTGATCACTTGGAAACGAAGAGAGCGAGTGATCCTTGACGTAGATCCAATCAATGACTTTTGAGAGTCGAAAGGCAGTTTCATCACAGGCCGTGGGTCCAAAACGTTCGATATCGAGCAGGTTATGAAATACGGTTTTGCAAATAACCAAAATTGAAAAAACTAAGAAAATAATTGTAGTTAAGATTTTAGCCAGGCGAACTTTTCGCTCGTGCTGGGCTCCAATAAGTAAAAAACAGCCAAAAAAGATTAGACGCACAATATCCATCATCCATTCTGAGCTTTTGTAGTTGGCCTGAGCCCAAAACTTTTGCCAAAACGGGCTTGATTGGACAAAGCCATTGAAGAATTGAAATCCAACTTGATCGAGGCTATTCCAAAGTGCGCGCGTGGGAGTAAAGAGCCAGCTTATCAGTAAGAGTGCAGCCAGTAGGTGCAAAATGGCAAAGCGTTTCAGCGCCATGTAAAGCGTCCTCCAAAATACATTAGGGGTAAAAAAGCGGGGATTAAAATGGCATAGTAGGGGGAAATCGACTCGCCGACGATCACCGCAGATCCCATGACGGCATAAAAAACGATAAATCCAAACAGGGCCCAGGCATAGGTAGAGAAAATCGAGGTTTTCCGGCTGAATTTAACGCATCTGGGGAAAATGGCCAGTACAAGTGTCAGAGAAATCAGCGGTAATACCCACTTATGCAGCCAGTGGGTATGGATTGTATTACGCTTTAACACGTAGAAAGGGACGTTACTATGTAAAAGGCTATGTAACTCTTGGAATGAGCGGGCCTCAAACGGGGTGAAAAATTGGCTGCGTGATAGAGTCTCAAGGCGAATTTGGGGAAAGGGAAGGTGTTTGTGTGATCCTACGAGCTTAAACGCGCCGTTTTCCCGCTTTAGGTGATCGACAAAGTACCCTTCAGGACCACTTGGAGTAAGCGTTAACGATTTAATACGCCAAAGCTCGTCAGGACTTTGCATCCAAAGCACATCGAAGAGGGCCATTTCACTTTGAAAAAAGCGCTGATAATAAAGCTTTGATCCATCTTCTAGAGGAACGGAGGAAAGCATGGGATCAAATCTGCGCTCCTTGGTAAAATAGGTTTCTTCAAAACATTTGATTTGAGCTATGGCATCTGGAAGCCAATACTGAAAATTGGCGTAAAGCAGCCCTATACAGCAAACCGCAGATAGCAGAAAAGGGCGAGCAATTTTTTTGGTTGAAATACCGCCTACTTGCAAAGCGACAAGTTCGCGGTGTTGGTTTAAGCTGCTTAAAACCTTGATTGTGGCAACCATGAGCGCCAGTGGTATAAGAACAGGCATATACTTACTCAAGTGGCATAAATAATACTCGGCTACGTAGGTAGTGTCTATGCCAGCGGAAAATTCTCGCATGTGTGTCGAATAATCAAATAAAATAAACAGAAAATAGAAACTCGCCAGAAATAAGAAGAACATCTTTATTAGTTCAGATAGCAAATGCCTTTCCCAAATTTTCATTCGACACCCCGTTCTTTCTGCTTCTTGTAGCGAAATGATAGCATCCATGCGATTGGATGGGGAAGAAAATAACACAGGGCAGCATAGAGCGGATAGGCCTCAAATGATTTCCCTATGAGCGTGCTGGTGAGCATGAGTGCTGCCAGTCCAGCAGCTAAATAAAGCGCGCGCCGGCGCTGTCTTCGTCCAATTTGGATACCAAAACTCAAACCTACCGCTGTAAAGCTAAAAGGGGCTAGCCCATAAGAGGCTCTACGTATCATTTCAAAATACAGGCGCCGCTTAGTCTTGCTACGGTGGGCCTCTTGCTCGGCTTTAAGGCGCATTGAGCGGTAAGGTAAACTGTCGTAGGTTGTTTTCATCGAAGGGCGTCGGAGCAGAAGAGCTAGGTCGGCACTAGGCAGGGTTGTTTTTGATTCATTTTCAATGACCAAATGATCAAAGCCGTCTTTTGAGGGCATACTGGTTAAGAGCGCTACATCTTTGCCTTTTAAAAGGCCTCCCGATAAACGCACATCTTTTGCCATCACCGCACATAGCCGCTCTAGCTTGCGATTATACATCACAAACATCAAATCCTTAGCATGGGATTTGGGTTGAATGACTTCCATATCGGCTTCTACATCGGGAAAGCGCAAATACTTACTTTTTTGAAGCAGGTAAAGCGGATTTTCTGCAGTGGTGCGATGCATCAATTCTCGGGCACGATTTCGGCAATAAGGGGTTAACTCTGAGGCGATGTAAAAATTGAGTAAGACTAAAAAAAGGCTCAGAACCAAAATAGGAGCGCTGATAGAATACAGGCTCAGTCCTCCTGACCTTAAAGCTGTCAACTCATTGTCATCGGATAAATTACGCATGGTGGTCATGGCAGCCACCAAACAAGAAATCGGAATCGCGATCGGCAAAATATAGGGAACTTGGTACAGCATAAATAACAAAACAGTGCTCGCTTCACTGCTTTGAGTGGCAAATTTGGCAATATCGCTAAGCCGCATGACGAGCATCACTGAGATGAAGCTCATACTACATAAAATCAGCACGCGCAAAAAACGCCCAAGCAAAAACTTCCATAAAATTGGCATTCTGCACAGTATACGCCATCGGTGATTTTTCGGGATGGGTGCTCTATATTAAGAATAAATAAAGAAACATCTTTACTAAAAATTAAAATGTAAACAAATGGAGAGATTTGATATGGTTTGATTTGTATGAAAGATCAATGTCTTAAAATAGTAAAAGAGTTTTTGGATCGTTATTTGGTCGACGAAAGGCCTATCATTTTAGCGATATCGGGTGGCCCCGATTCACTGGCCCTGTTGCATCTGATGCGTGTATGCCGTCAGTTTTTTGACATGGATCTGCACATAGCGCATGTCGATCACAGTTTAAGACCTGAAAGCAAGCAAGAAGCGCTCGAGTTAAAGCGCTATGTAGAAAAATTAGGGCTTCCCTTTCATATACATACGTTAGATGGTGCTGTTAAAGGCAATTTAGAGGACTGGGCAAGGCAAAAGCGTTACCGCTATTTTAGAGCGCTATACCAGGTGCTGGAAGCCCAAGCGCTTGTCGTTGGGCACCATTTAGATGATCAAGCAGAAACAGTTCTCAAGCGCGTGCTTGAAGGAGCTCATCTGCATAAGCTTGGGGCGCTTACACCAGAATCGGTTTTCCACAGAATGCGCGTGTGGCGCCCCCTTCTTTCCTTGAGTAAGCAAGAGCTTGAATGCTGGCTTTATCAATTTGGAGCTAAAGGTTTTGATGACGCAACCAACCGCGATAATCGCTATTTGCGAGCTAGGATGCGTCAACTGATCTTTCCGGAGCTGGAAAAGCAATTTGGCAAGAAAATTGCGCCCACTCTAGCCAGGCTTGGAGAGCGGAGTGTTGAGCTTCGCTCTTATCTGCAAAGGCGCACGCGTCGTTACTTTCGGGCAATTGAAAAAACAGAGCAAGAGCATAAAATCGACCTTACCCTTTTCTACCCTTTGGAAAAGGTAGAAGTGATGCATTTTTTATCTGAGTGGGCTGCAAGCCTGGATATCATGCTCTCTCATAGCGAATTAGAGACATTGTTCAACTTATTGAAGATGCGGAAAGCCAAACGAGAGGTGGGCGGTTTTATAATCGATCGGGGTGTTATTTCAATTTTTAGACAAATTCCAGCTTATGTGCTATAGTTGATCTTTGAGCGTTAAAGGAATAAGAGTTTTATTCCCATTAATTGTTAATAAGTGTAATAAGAAGAAATAGATCAACATTAAAAGCGAATTAATATTATGGCTAATGATAATAAAAACCCCGAAAAGAGAAAGGGGTTTCCTGGCGGATTTTGGCTCTTTTTACTAGTGGCCCTGGTCGTCTACTTTACCATGAGTAGCATCTCCAATGAGAAGCACGGAAAAGTTTCGTTCAGTCACCAAGTCGAGCATTTGGTCAATTTAGACCTCATCCATAAGGACCAAAGTAAAAAAACCGCAATCAACGACAAGCTCGTTACATTTAGTGGGCAATTTAAGGCTCAACTGACCGATGATGCCAATGCCAGGTACCGTTTTTTAGAGTTGTTAAACCAAAACCACGAACTGACCCAAGCTAAAACTAATCTGGCCAATGATCTTGATTCTCTCCGCGCAAATGTTTTAGAAGCTGGTGATTTTTACCTTCATCTAACCGGTCAACAGGTCCCAAAAGGGGGCTTTGTCATTGTAGATTCGGTTTATAACACACCTGAGCGGCAAAATGGGATCGTGCTAGAGCAGCTTTCTAATCGTTCAATCTTGAGTCTTTCTGCGGTCTTGCAAAGCTACGATCTGGCTAGCAAAAATCCTACGCCTTCTGACACCCAATTGCTGGGCCGAGATATCCAGACACTTATCGTGGGGTTTCGCTCTCCCTCACTTGGCATTGGCTCTGAACCCATTAAAACAGGGCTAAAAGAGCTGGAAGCCAAGGTGCAAATGGCGGCCAAACAGACACCAGAGGAGCAGCTTGCAGTCTACAAAGACACGTTAGCCGAGTTAACCGGCATTTCTAAAAAGCTGGCCGAAGAAAAACAAGGCGTGCGCCTATTGCCGCTGCGCAGTGTCCGTAATTACGTAGAAGATCTTAATCAATACAGCAGCGTCATTGAAGGGCTAGATCAAAATAGCGCCAAACTCGATCAAGCTAGAACCAAAGTTGCTGATGTGATCTGGTTTTTCAATAACCAAGAATTGTCCACTAAAGCACTGGAGCGCCAGGACACTGAAAGTTACTCGCAGTGGTTTGCCGGAGCCAAAAAAGAGTACGAGGCATTTGCTTCTAATCGCGGAACACCCTTTAGAGCTCCTGATCAGCCACGCAACAAAGCCTTGGACAAAACATTCCAAAGTGAGCAACCATCGCCTAACTACTTTAGCTATTTCATCACCTTCCTGCCAATTTTACTTGGGTTATTTATCCTCTGGATTATTTTTGCTCGCCAAATGAAGGGCGGCGCAAGTGGGGCTATGACGTTTGGTAAATCCAATGCGCGCATGCTTTCTCGTGAAGACATTAAAGTGACATTCAAAGATGTGGCAGGTTGCGCTGAAGCTAAAGAAGAGCTAGAAGAAATTGTCGAATTTTTACGTGATCCAGGAAAGTTCACCGCCCTTGGTGCGCGTATTCCAAAAGGTGTGCTTTGTGTAGGATCTCCTGGAACGGGTAAAACTTTGGTGGCAAAAGCAGTTGCCGGGGAAGCGGACTGCCCCTTCTTTTATATTGCCGGTTCTGACTTTGTCGAAATGTTTGTTGGTGTCGGTGCCAGCCGTATCCGCGATCTCTTTGACCAGGCCAAAAAACACGCACCTTGTATTATCTTCATTGATGAAATCGATGCCGTTGGCCGTCAGCGTGGGTCGGGAATTGGTGGTGGTCACGATGAAAGAGAACAAACGCTCAACCAACTTCTGGTGGAAATGGATGGCTTTAGCACCAAAGAGGGGATCATTCTCATCGCGGCAACCAACCGTCCTGATATCTTAGATAAAGCCTTAATGCGCCCAGGCAGATTTGATCGCCGCGTTGTGCTTGAGCTGCCTGACTTAAAAGGGCGCTTGGCAATCCTAAAAGTGCATGCGCGTAAAATCAAGCTTGCTCCCGATGTAGATCTAATGGCTCTTGCCAGAGTCACTCCTGGAGCATCAGGCGCTGACCTTGAAAATATACTCAATGAATCGGCTCTTATCGCGGCTAGAAAGAACAAAACTGCGGTAACAGATGCGGATGCTAGAGAAGCCTGTGACAAGGTGCGTTACGGAAAAGAAAGACGCAGCATGGAAATTGATGAAAGAGAGAAAAAATTGACTGCTATTCATGAATCGGGTCATGCGGTTGTGGCTCTTGCTCTAAACAGTAGCGATCCTGTGGATAAAGTCACCATTATTCCTAGAGGGATGTCGCTTGGTGCAACGCATTTCATGCCGAAGAAAAATCGCGTCAACTACTGGAAAAAAGAGCTAATCGATCAGCTAGCTGTTTTGATGGGAGGCAGGGTGGCCGAAGAGCTGTTTGCTGGTGACATTTCATCAGGAGCTCAAATGGACATCCAACAAGCCACAGGCCTTGCTCGTAACATGGTTTGTCGTTGGGGAATGGATGATGAGCTCGGTTTAGTGGCCTACGAAGAGCAGTCAGATATGAATCAATACCTCGGTGGGGTGGGAGCTGAAAAAAACTACTCGCAAGAGACGGCCAATCACATCGATGAACAGGTGCGTAAACTCATGGTTGCTGCTCATGATACAGCTGTAGATATCATCAAAAAGAATGAAAGCAAACTCCTGCTTATGACCGATATGTTGATCGAATTTGAAACGCTTGATAGACCCGATGTTTTGGCGATTATGGATGATAAATGGAGTGCTGATGAGAAACGTAAAAAGCTCGACTCTATGAAAGAGCTTATACGTAAAGAGCCACCGCCGCCACCTCCAGAAGTCATGGCAGGCTCCGATCCCAAACCACATCCGGCATAAAATGTATATTAGCGAGGGTCTAATTTGGCATCAGATCGCCACACGTACCTGGGCCGACCGCTACTTACTCGAATTGCTTATCGTCAAAGAACTGATTAATCCCAAGCGGATTCTATCCTTTGGATGCTCAACTGGCGAGGAATGTCAAACGTTAAAAGGGCATTTTCCGGATGCTGAAGTGGTAGGATGCGATATCAACCCCGACGTCCTCAGAACAGCAAAAATGCGCTTTCCAGCGTTTAAATTTCTTTTTTCAGATATGCAATCACTTAAAAATCAACAGTTTGATGCAATTTTTGCCATGAACGTCTTTCATCGCAATACTTTAGAGAGTGAAACTTTGCCCGAATATGAGCGTTGCTACTTTGATGAGCAAATAGCGCAGTTAAGGCAAGTTTTAGCCCCAGATGGCGCGCTTGTGTTGTATGCCTCTCAATTCAAAGATCCAGAAGGCTTTAAACTTCTTGGAACATATGGAAAACTAGATATCTACCTGATCTAGCTTGGGATAAATTTATCTTATTTATTTTAAATAACTTACAAATCAATCACCCATCTCATAACTAGATATATCTAAAGTTAGATATTATTATAATAATAACTTTAATTTATATTAATAATATGTTATAATAATATTTAAATTAAATCGGTTTTTATAATGACGCTAGTAATTAATAATAGAGATGCGTGTGCGCTTAGGCAACATCGCCAGCCACTACGCCCATGCAATAGGAAAATTGAGACCTTAAGACGGGTGCTTGAAAAGAATCCTTCGTTTCAGAAAGAGAGTTCTCCACTATCGGAGCTCGATAAACTATTTACCAATACCAAAAGCAGACTATCTGTTTGTGGCGTAGAAATTGCGTCATCCAATCACGGGATCTACATAAAAAACGCTTCTCTGGGTTCCGGAAATACCTCTTCTGTTGAACTCGTTCAAAGAGTGGATAAGGAAACCGGTGAAGTAAGAGAATTTGCTGAGTTAAGCAGTCAAAACTCGTCAGTTTTAGAGCGTTGCATAGAAATTAAAGCCGTTCTTGAAAAATCTACTTCTGTCGATTTTATGAAACATTTGGCTTTGCCTTTAAAATCTATTTACGATGAGAATAATAGAGTGCAGTCGATCAGGCTCTGTTTACAAGGTGAGGATTTATCAAAGAAAAATACTTATGATAGTCCATTGCACTACTTTTCTAGAGAGTTGGCCTCAGCGGCAAAAGGTTTGGCTATTTTGCACGAGGCTGGCATTGTGCATGGTGATATCAAGCTTGATAATATTTTATCTTCTAAAGGTGAGGAACCAGCTAAACTTGCCGATTTCGGATTTTCGCGTATTAACCCCGAGCCAAACTCAAAAATTGATGGTGCTAGCGCTTGCTTTGCACCTGAGGTGTATGCATCTATTGAGGATATGGTAGAAGGCAAGGGTACAGTTAACGCTAAGACTGACATCTATTCATGGGGTTTAATGATGCGTGAACTATTGATGCAAAAATTATTGCCCCAAGTAATAGGCCTTAGCCAATGTAGGACACAACGTTTATTTTCAAAGAATATTGATCAGAATAAAAGAGCGGAATATGGTCGCATCTATTACTTGCCTAAATCCAAGTCATTTAATGGATTTGCTAAAGATGAAGACTATCGAACACTATTTGAAAAAGCGCTGTATAAGTCCACAATTTCAGATGAAACAAGGGATGCACTAAAGCAATTCATTGATTACGCGTTTACATGTACGAGTCTAGATCCAAACGATCGACCTTCAGCTAAGGCGCTTAGTCATTTTCTGTCTGAATTTTCAGAGCAAGTGCATGATCTAGAGAAACAAGAGCAACTTTCCTTGCCTTCTTTTAGCAATGAAGCAAACGAAGCTATTCTAGAAAGCTACCCTTAAGTCTCTCTGTTCTAATTAATGCCCACCAACCGTTGTTTTGGGAGGAGGAATTAACTGGGGTGACTTCATCGGTTTATCACCTCGCTGCTCATTGCCGCGTGAAGGACGTCGATTATTATCGCGGGAAGGGCGACGATCGCCTCTAGGCTCACGTGTCGGCTCGACGTAGCCTTCAGGCTTTTCTAGCAAGACTTTACGGCTTAAACGGATGCCCCGATCAGTTTTATCCACGACTTTGACTTCTAGTGTGTCACCAATCTTAATATGGTCAGCAACCTTATCAATACGTTCGTAGGAGATCTCAGATACATGCAATAAGCCTTCTTGGCTGAAAATTTGGACAAAGGCTCCAAAATCAACCACTGATGTGACCTTCCCTTTGTACACTTGACCAATTTCAATTTCCGCTGTGAGGTTGTGGACCATTTCTTTGGCCTTGGCCATGCCTTCAGCTGTTGGGCATGTGATACTCACTAGACCATCGTCGTCAATATTGAGCTCAGCCCCAGATGTTTCTTGGATTTCGCGGATCATTTTCCCGCCGGGCCCAATGATCGTGCCAATTTGGCTCGGTTTGATGCGGACCATGTCGATTCGAGGGGCATGCTGGGAGAGTGACTCGCTAGATTTAGGGCAAGCCTCAAGCATTTTGTTTAGAATATGGGTACGTCCCTGTTTAGCTTGGTTCAGCGCAACCTGCATGATTTTGGGCGTAATCCCTTCGATTTTGATGTCGAGTTGAAAGGCAGTGATACCTTCGTGGTCGCCAGAGATTTTAAAGTCCATATCACCAAGTGCATCTTCCATTCCAAGAATGTCGGATAAAACGGCGTAATGTTCTTCATCATCTAAAATAAGACCCATGGCGATACCGGCAACAGGACGTTTAACAGGTACACCAGCACGCATCATTGCCAAACAGCCGCCACAAACCGAAGCCATCGACGATGACCCATTCGATTCAGTGATATTGGATTCAACGCGGATGGTGTAGGGAAAGTTTTCTCGAGGAGGAATGAGAGGTTCGAGTGAGCGTTCAGCTAGTTTTCCATGGCCGATTTCACGTCGACCAGGAGCACCTATCCGGCCTACCTCTCCAACGCAGAAGGGAGGAAATGAGTATTGCAGGTAAAAATGCTGCTCGCCTTCTTCTTCTAGATGCTCAAAACGTTGAGCCATTTGGCCTCCACCGAGGGTACAAACAGCAATCGTTTGCGTCTCACCGCGGGTAAATAGAACACTACCGTGAGTTCGGTGCAACAAATCAAGTTCGATATCGATGGGACGGATTTCCTGAGAATTGCGGCCATCTGGACGTACTTTATCTTGGAGAATCATATCCCGCATGCATTTAGCAGTAAATTGCTTAAATGCGATCTTGGAATCAGCAAGGTTGTATTTAGGCTCCCCAGCAGCTGGAAATAGGACACTCATGACCTCTTCTTTTACGGCATCGATCCCATCCGTGCGCTCTTTTTTATCCTTAATACGGACCAGTTTTTCCATTCTTCCTGCGCATAGCTTTTCAATATCGGCGTGGAGCTCTTTGGGTGGAACGCGGAAGCAATCTTTCATCTTAGGCTTGCCCAGGACTTTTTGCCAGTCGGAGAGTTTTTCGCAAATGACTTTGATAGCTGAATGCCCTTCTTCCACAGCTTGCAAGACTTGCTCTTCAGAAAGGTAGTCTGCATAGCCCTCAATCATAAGAATTGCATCTTCTGTTCCAGCAATTACGAGGTCTAAAACAGATTCTTTTTGTTCGGTAACAGTGGGATTAATCACAAAATTGTCATTAATCATACCGACCCGAACTGCGGCTACTGGCTTTTTAAGAGGTATTTCAGAAAGGGTTAAAGCTGCTGATGCGGCGCAAATGGCTAGCGGTTCGGGCGAATGCTGTCCGTCATACGAGAGCACGTAGGCTAGCAATTGAGTTTCGTTGTAGTATCCCTCTTCGAACATAGGACGCAAGGGGCGATCAATTAAGCGGCAAGTTAAAATTTCTCTTTCCTTTGGCCTGCCCTCACGCTTGATGAAGCCACCCAGAGTTTTGCCGGCAGCGGAAAATTTTTCTACATAGTCGACACGTAGGGGTAGAAAATCGATTTCATCACTTCCGGTAGGGGCAGCGCAAGCAGTGCTCAAAATCACAGTTTCCCCATAAGTGACCAAAACTGAGCCGCCAGCTTGGCGAGCAATTTTGCCCGTTTCGAAGGTCATTTGGCGACCTGCGACAGTGATATTCAGTGTTTCGCGTTTTAGCTCAGTCATATTTTTTTCCTCTTCAAACTATGTATAAGGAGTTATCTTAGCACAATCGATGATTACAATGTCAAACCCAAATAAAAAAGGCCACCTCAGCGGTGGCCTGGAATCCATCTGGCTATTGAAAAATTTACTTGCGAAGCTTGAGGCGGTTGATGAGTGACTGGTAGCGCTTGGTATCAGTGGAGTTTAGATAGTCAAGTAGTTTGCGACGCTGACCAACCAGCTTAAGCAAAGCCAAACGTGAACGGTGATCTTTTGGAGATAACTTCAAATGATCTGTAAGCTCTGTAATACGCTCAGTTAAAATTGCAATTTGCACATCTGCCGAGCCAGTATCTTTCTCGTGTAATTGGTATTTTTTGGTAATTTCTTCTTTGGTACCTTTGTCTAAAGACATGGGGCTCTCCGATTTTTACTATTTTCTTATTCTCTGCTGTCCATTGTAGCACATGGTGAGAATTCTGGCAACTAAAGAGAGTAAGATCTCTGGAGATGAGCTAAATCAAATTTGAATTGGTATAGTGCTTTGGCAAGACTATGACCAGTCTTAAGTTGCTCATTGAACGCCCATTTTCATGTTTGCTCATGGACAGTGGTTGCCTAAAACCAATTTTTGAACTCACTTTAATGCAGTTTGGCATTGAAGTGGTTATTGTTGACCCATTCAAGGATGATCGATCGAGAGGCTGATTCATTAAATTTCAGGGGATAATCAGGTGTTTCAAGGTGAATTGTAACTTTAAAGATTTTACTAAGGGAGTAAAGCTCTGCTTGTCCACCCCATAGCGGGGCTTCTTTTGGCATTGCTTTCAACCGTTCAAAGTAACTTTGGCGTAACGTCACATCATCTAGTTTCTCAAATGCTTCTTTTTCCTTCTTCAGCTCCTCGGCTCGGCCTTCGAAGGCGTGATCGCAATCGCAATTATTGATAGCCCTTTCGTAATCTAGGATCGTCTTCTCTTTTTCTTCGGCAATTGCCTGATTAACCAGATCGGCCAACATTTTGTCATTGTCGTAGTTCGCTGTTTCATATGTAGCTACCTTTTGGCGTAGATACTCTCGCGGCAGTTGATCAAGCGTGCAGATTTCTTCGGTTGGGCCATCTAAGTGATAATATGCGTAGGCAAAAGCATCAAAAAGACAGTGGCCATCCTCGTAGATAAATACCTTACCATCTACAATTTTTTTATAAACTAATGAAGGCGATGTAAGGATGAGTTGACCAATTTGATGGACTTTTTGATAAGCCATTGAATTTTTTTCAGTTTCGTATTTTTGCAAAAAAAGAGCAATTTTACTTTCCAATACGCCAAGCCGCAACTGCTTAAGGGCGTCCCTGCTCATGCGAATAGTCTTCCAATCTGACGTGATTTTTTTCTCAGCGGTCTCGATATCTTGTGGCAGATGACTTAGGTGGTACCACGTGTCTGTAAGAAGGTCCATGTGAACGGCAGGTTCCTCTATGCATGTTTCTTTTTTTTCGGTATTGGTTGGATCATGGAACCTAAATCCAGAATATATTGAAATTAAATCTGTTAATATAGTCATAATAATTAAATATTTTTAATTTAATTATACAATATTTAAGATAAAAAATTCAAATAAAATAAAAATTTAATATTTAATATAACAAAAAATATTTGAATTTGCTTAGGTGGAGCTCAAAATGGTATCATGGACGCTATGATGAAATATGCACTACAGCTTGCTAAAAACGCTTATGCTCTAGGAGAAGTTCCTATTGGCGCAGTGATCGTCTATAAAGGTAGGGTAATTGCTGAGGCGCACAACGAGACGGAGAAGATGGGCGATCCAACAGCACATGCTGAGTTGCTCTGCATTCAAAGAGCGGCAAAAGCTCTTGGAAACTGGCGTTTAATAGGCTGCACGCTTTATTGTACGCTAGAGCCATGCGCGATGTGTGCTGGCGCTATTTTAGAGGCCAGGTTAGATAAGGTGGTTTGGGGTGCTCCAGACTTGCGTTGCGGGGCTGGTGGCAGTTGGGTTGATCTTTTTGATGGCAGCTTTGCAATCCATAAAGTTGCCGTGGAAAGGGGGCTATGTCAGGAAGAAAGCGCGCATTTAATGCGGCAATTTTTTAAGGAGAGGCGAGATGCTAGAGGAAATGATTGCATTGCAAGAAAAAAAGCTGCTCAATCTAGCTTGTGAGATCATTCCTCACCTAACAAGCGATGATGTTTTGCAGCCTAACGATTTTCCAGAACTTGAGGGGAATCCTATATTTCGTTTTGAGGAAGGGGTTTTAAAGGGGCTTCAGTCAGCGCAGATGGCTCTTGCGAGTGCGCAGATTTAAAAATCCTATCATAAGATGTGCCGGCGATTAAAACACCACAGATGCTAAAAAATACACATAGCAATGGCGGGCCGCCCAGAAAATAACCAATTGAAACGGGCGATGTGACTAACAAGACACAGATGGCGATGATTGTTGCTTTTGCTGTGCGCTCAGCACCAGCCTCTAGATAATCAGTCCCTTTATTTGCCGAAACTGCTGTTGTAATTTTGGTCATGATCGACTCCTTTTGTATGCCTCATAGACTTCAAATTCATAAGACTTCTTGCCTTTGAGGCGATGTAAAAATTTCTCAAAGCGGTAGAGAGTGTTGAAAGGGCTATGGGTTTCCCAAGCTAATATGGCGTAAAAGTAGCCGAAGAGCACACTTGAGCTGCTAGCGATAAATTGCAGGTATTGGCCATTGGTCAAATCCAGGTATAAGGTGATAGCCGCAGCACCTAGGACTACCCACTTCACTTGCATAGGAATGGCAAATAACACCAGAACGCGTGCATGGGGGTTGAGCAGCATCCACCCCATCAAAAGCGCATAGAGAGCAGGGGTCCAGCCAGCCAGAAGGCCATTGGCATGAGAAACGTATAGAGCTACCGCAGTCATAAGACCTCCAATTGCTCCACCAAAGGCAAAGAGCATCCAGAAAGCGCGCGCTCCTTTTTGGATGATCATGGAAGATCCTACCGTATAGAGCAGATAGAGGGTAAAAGCAGTATTAACCAGAAAACCAAGGGACGCTTGTGACTCAAGAGGTGGAACTAAAATATAGGTGAATATCTGCCAGTAAAAGAAATGGTTGATACCCCAAGCAGACTGGCCGAGCCACATATGGGGATTCAGCCACTGTAGTAAGTGGGGAATAGGTCCAGCAAAAATAAGGCTGAGGGCACTTGTAATCGCCAAAATGATTAATAAAATTTTGAGTGAACGCATGAAGTTAGCCCTTGAGGTTAATTCGCATTGGAGGTAATCTTATAGGTTAATGCACAATTGCGTCAACTACCAGGAGCGATCATGAAAAAAGAAGGCCATCCCCCATACCAAGATGTCTTGTATGTCGATACGGCAACCGGCACAAAATTTGTTTGCGGTACAACCCTTCAGCCTAAAGAGACTGAAATGTTTGAAGGTAAAGAATACCCCGTATTCCGCGTGCCGATTTCTTCGGCATCCCATCCTTTCTTTACCGGAAGCCAGCAATTTGTTGACTCTGAAGGTAGAGTTGATAAATTCCGTAAACGCTATACCGCAAAACCGGCTAGTCCTGCCAAGAAAGAAGGCGACTCAGAAAAGAAAGAAGAAAAAACTGTGGCGGTAAAGAAAAAACCAGCTGCAAAAAAAGCGGTAGCGAAGGCTCCTGCTAAAAAAGCAGAAATCAAAGAAAAGCCGTAAGTGAAAAAAGTTGATCAGCTCTTAAAGCGCTTTGACGAAGTCGAAGCGCTGCTTGGACTGCCAGAGATACTATCTGATCAAAAACGCTATAAAGAGCTTGCCCAGGAGCATTCTTATCTAAATTCAGTCAAAGAAGTTCACGATAAGATATCCAAGGCAACTAATCAGCTAAAAGAAAACAAAGAGCTTTTGGCTCAAGAATCCGATCCTGAATTTCAAGCGGTAATTAAAGAAGAAATCAAGCAATTAGAAGGCCAAATTGAAAGTGGCACCAAAGAGCTTGAAAGTCTGCTTGTACCGCCAGATCCTAAAGACAATGCCAATATCATCTTGGAATTGCGTGCTGGGACGGGTGGGGACGAGGCTGCAATTTTTGTGGGTGATTGTGTACGCATGTACCGGCACTATGCCGATAGAATGGGTTGGAAAATTGAACTTTTGTCCGCATCAGAGTCGGAAGCTGGCGGCTACAAAGAATACATTATGGCTGTGCAAGGGCCCAAAGTGTATCGAATGTTGCGCTTTGAAGCTGGGACCCACCGAGTCCAGCGTGTTCCGGCCACTGAAACCCAAGGGCGGGTCCATACATCTGCAATTACCGTAGCGGTCCTAATTGAGCCCGACGAGGAAGAAGATCTGCATATCGACGAAGCTGATCTCAAGATCGATACCTATAGAGCCTCTGGCGCTGGCGGTCAACACGTCAATACTACAGATTCGGCTGTCCGTATCACCCACATCCCGACAGGAGTTGTCGTCTATTCACAAGAAGAGCGCTCGCAGCACAAAAATAAAGCCAAGGCCATGCGCTTTTTAAAAGCAAAAATTGTCGAAGAGCAACGTCGCAAGGCCAAGGCCGAAATTTCCTCTGAAAGAGCCTCCCAAATTGGCAGCGGAGATAGATCTGAGCGTATCCGCACTTACAACTACTCTCAAAATCGCGTAACCGATCACCGCATCAACTTGACCCTTTACAAGCTTGATCAAATCATGGAAGGGGATCTTAGCGAAATTACTGAAGCTTTGGTGGCTGAAAACTATGCCCGGATGTTGAAAGGCCAGTCATGATCATCGATTTTTTCGATGTGGCAATTGAGTGGACATCAGCCAGTATTCTACCCCGTCTTGAAACAGAGTTTATCCCAGAACATGCAGCCGCCTACCTGGAACCTGGAAAAATCGCTTGGGATCTTTGCTGTGGCACCGGCTGTATTGGTTTAGCAATTAAGAAGCATTTTTCACTTGAGGTGGTGCTATCCGATATTTCCCCTGAATGTGCTGAACTTACCCGTAAAAACGCTAGGCGTAACCATCTTGACGTTGAAGTATTATGTGGCGATCTCTTAGAGCCTTTTGAAGGGCGCAAAGCAGACTATATTTTCTGCAACCCTCCTTATGTGCGCGAGGATGAATACGCGCATTTAGAGCCTAGTGTTAAAGACTGTGAACCCAAACGCGCGCTTGTTTCAGGTCCAACAGGCTTAGAGTTTTATCAACGTTTAAAAGACGAATTACCTCCCTATTTAAATCAAAAAGCTAAATTATTTTTTGAAATTGGAACAGGCCAAGGTCCTGATATTCAATCCATTTTCGGTGGCGGGCTTGTCAAAAAAGATTTGAGCGGTCATGACCGCTATTTTATACTAGAGACTTAAGACTTAAATTTGCTATACTAAGTCCGTATGTTTGGAAAGTTAACTGAAAAATTTACCGACCTGTTTTCTGGCTTGAGAGGCAAAAAGCAACTCAGTGAAGAAAATATTCAAAAAGCAGTGAGGCAAGTGCGCCTGGCACTGCTCGATGGTGATGTGAGCTACAAAATTGCTAGTGAATTTGTCGCCAGAGTTAAAGAAAGAGCTCTGGGTGATGCGGTTTTGCGTTCAGTAGATCCAGGTGACCAGTTTATCAAGCTTGTACATGATGAACTGACCAAGCTTATGGGGTCGGATGAGGCTCCCTTAAAATTAAAAACGGGAAAGACCGTTATCATGATGTGTGGTTTGCAAGGTGCTGGTAAAACCACTAGCGCTGCTAAACTGGCCTACTACATTCAGAAGAATTTTGAGGGCAAAAAAGTTGCCTTAGCCGCACTTGATCTTCAACGCCCAGCTGCCATCGACCAACTTGAAACACTGGGGAAACAGATCAATGTTCCCGTAATCGCTGAGCGGGACAGTCATCCTGTCGCTGTGGCTAAAACAGCGCTTAAGTTTGATTGCGATGTTCTCATTTGCGATACAGCTGGCAGGCTACATATCGATGAGACGCTAATGGACGAGCTCAAGGCGATTAAAGATATATTAAATCCCCAAGAAGTGCTCTTTGTTGCCAGCGCTACAATTGGACAAGACGCGGTTAAAACAGCTGCTGAGTTCGATAGTCAAATCGGAATTACCGGATCAATTTTAACCATGCTCGATGGAAATGCCAGAGCTGGTAGCGCCATCTCTATCCTCGAAGTGACTAAGAAGCCACTCAAATTTGAAGGTATCGGGGAAAAAGTCGATGCCTTTCAACTCTTCAATCCTAAATCGATGGCCGAACGTATCCTTGGTTTTGGCGATGTCATTAACTTGGTCAAAAAGGCTGAGGCCAATATCGAGAAAAGCGAAATGGAAGAGATGGAAAAGAAGCTGAAAAAAGGCCACTTTTCCTACGAAGACTACCTCAAGCAAATGAAAATGCTAAGTCGTATGGGGTCAATGAAAAGCTTGCTTGGCATGATGCCCGGGGCATCACAACTCGGCGATTTAGAAATGCCGGAAAAAGAGATGTCCAGGGCTAATGCCATCATCCTGTCAATGACTCAAAAAGAACGTCAAGGCCTCGAAGAACTTGTTCCTAGCCGCCGCCACAGACTAGCTAGAGGAAGCGGCACGCACATCGACGATGTGAACAAACTTATAAAAACCTTTAAGCGGATGGGCTCTGCCATGAAGCAAATGAAAGGGATGAAAAAAATGATGAAAGATCCTCAATTAAGGAGAATGATGAATGTTAAAGATTCGTTTTAGACAGCAGGGATCGCGTAATAAAAAGACCTACCGGTTGGTTGCAACCGATAGCAGATCGCCTCGCGACGGAAAATATTTGGAAAACCTAGGCTGGTACCTGCCTCAGTCTTCCGAAGAGAAAAATGCAGAACTGAATGAAGAGCGCCTTTGCTACTGGATTGAACAGGGAGCTGTGCTCACTGAGAAAGCAAAACCGCTTGTGAAGCGTTACGCGCCAAAAGCCTATAAAGTATTGCGCGAAAAAGCAGCTGGTGTGAAAAAGACCAAGTGATTGTTGATATCCTGTCTCTTTTCCCGGGCTACTTTGAGAGCCCACTTTTGCAAAGCATGTTAAATCGCGCTCAGCAGAAAGGGATTTTGGAGATCAATGCCGTCGACATACGCGCTTTTGCAGATGGCAGGCATTCACAAGTGGACGATCGCCCATACGGCGGTGGACCTGGAATGCTCCTCATGGCCAAACCGGTCGTGGAGGCTATTCGGAGTCGAAAGCGGGATGGTTCTCATGTGGTTTACCTCTCGCCACAGGGAAAACAGCTCACCGCTGCTAAATGTGAGAGTTTGGCCAAGTACGATCATTTGATCTTGCTTTGCGGACATTACGAAGGGATCGATCAAAGAGCGATCGATCTGGAAGTTGATGAAGAGATAAGCATCGGAGACTACGTTCTCACAAGCGGAATGCCGGCAGCGCTTGTTTTAATCGATGCGACTTGCCGATTTATTCCAGGCGTACTGGGACATGACGAGTCAGCTAGAAATGATACTTTTAGCGCTATTGGCTTTGATGCGCCGCACTACACGCGGCCAGAAGAATTTGAAGGGCAAAAAGTGCCCGAGATCCTCCTTGGCGGCCACCATGCCAATATCGACCGGTGGCGAAAGGAGAGTGGACTAAACAAAATGTCGCAAGTGAGACCTGATCTACTTGCAAAGGAGAAAATATGAACGCTTTAATCGAAGAGTTGGTCTTAGATCAAATCAAAAATGACGTGCCCGATTTTGATATCGGCGACACCGTGCGCATCCAGGTCCGCATCATCGAGGGGGATAAAGAACGCATCCAATCCCTTACCGGAACTGTTATTGCCAGAAAGGGGTCTGGCATATCCGAAACCTTCTCAATCTACCGCGTGGCGTACGGCGTGTCTATGGAACGGGTTTTCCCACTCCACAGTCCTCGTATAGCTAAGATCGAAGTTCTCCGTAAAGGAAAGACGCGCAGATCCAAGTTGTACTTCCTTCGTGGCATTCAGGGTAAAAAAGCGCGTATTACCGAGCGGATCATGTCAAGTGCTAAAAAAGGCAAAATTTCAGCGATTGTGGCCGATGAAGAGACAGTGGACCATGCTCCAGAAATGCACGCAACAGACCACGAAGTCGAACCAAAAATGGCAGAACCTAAAGAAGGCGAAGAGCCAAACAAAAACGACGAATAGAGCTTTAGTAAAAAAGCGAATTTGTATAGCCTCTCACCAAACGGTGGGAGGTTTTTTTTTGGACTGGCAGTACGAAAATTTTGTAAAAGAACAAGGATTTACGCAGATAGCAGGTGTGGACGAGGCCGGTAGAGGGCCGCTGGCAGGACCTGTCGTTGCTGCTAGCTGCATTTTACCCTTTGACATTCCAGGTCTTAATGACAGTAAAAAACTCACCCCAAAAAAACGGGCTGAGCTCTACGAGCTCCTAACTACACATCCAGACATTCAATTCGGCATAGGTCTTTGCACAGCTCAAGAAATCGACCAGATAAATATCTTGCAAGCATCCATGCTGGCTATGCTGAGGGCAATTGAAAATTTAGATGGAGCAGATTATTTACTCATCGATGGCAATCGCTTGCCTAGCACTCTTTTGCCAGCTCAAGCCATCATCAAAGGAGATGCTAAATCGCCTTCAATTGCGGCAGCATCTATTATTGCAAAAGAGACCCGTGACCAGATGATGCTAGATTACCACCAGGCTTACCCCCAGTATAACTTTGGCAAGCATAAAGGCTATCCCACTAAAGAGCACATCAGCGCTCTTGCCACGTATGGAGCTTGCAGCATACACCGTCAAAGCTTTGCTCCGGTTAAAGCCATTATGGAATGTATTTCAGGATAATGCGTTTTATCGGCTCTGGCCAGATCCTCCTTGCCTCTGCAGGATAGGAGGATTCGATTTTTAGCAATGGCCTAAGGTTTTTTGCGTTTGCCGACGATAATTTTTGTTCCATCAAACTTAGTGAGGTGGAATCCCTTAAAGTCCTCGTTAAATAGATAAGCTGAGTTGTTAAGAATATCGATGGCCACTTTTTCACCTAGCAACATACCTTGAAACCCATCGCTGCGGTAGTGAACGCCTGCGTGATCTCGTCCCAAAGAAACGTTTGCCGCAAGTTTATTGAGTTCATTGCCCACAAGTAAAGTGCCAGGATAGGCCTCAAGTGTCGTATTGTCACTACTTGGCATCAAAGGAGATGGAATGGCGTAGTTTTCATTAAAGAAGGCTTTTAAAATCGTGGCTGCAGCTCCCGATAAAGTAGCGTGACCTGCCGGGTATGAAGGATGGGTAGGGCATCCTTCAGGATAGGCCTGAGGTAGAAAGTAGGTGGAATTTGATTCGTAGACCGAATCTAAAGATGTGGAATTAATCAACTGACTTGGAATGCCCAGATCCATCCCATCAGCTTTTTGCTTTTGCACATAAAACCCATATTCTTCTGGTCTTAATCGTCGATTCACCTGCCACTTATGGAACCATGCTGCCTTTAAAGCTTCGGCTATTGCATCAGTTAGCAGCTGAAAAATCTGACTGATACCGTAAGAGACAAAACCAAATTGAGTGGAATTTGAGCGGTATGGGTTATTGCTATCTAAAGCAGATGACCCATAGCTATCCAGAATGCGCAAGGCGTTATAATAAACTTGACCGGGGGCATCAAAGTGGACATAAGCTGCCAAGTCTCTAGGGGTGCGAATGAAGTGCGTCACTGGATCATAATCTGTTGTAGCACCGGTTAGCCCCCCATTAATTACAGTAAACCAGTCGGCAAAAGTTGTGTTAAAATCATTGACTGTAGTGCCCTTAGGAACGGTTTGCTCAGGGGGGATAGTAGTGGAGCCGTAGGGAACAGTTTGATAGAAAAACTGGGAAATATAGGGGCCTATCAAATCGCCTGGGGTATTGCCGCGCAAATAAGTTCCTGGAGTGACTAGTCCATCTATTTTTGGACCGTAAAAGTCTACTAGAGTGTTTAAATCATCTATAGCTTCCAAAACTTTGGCATTTGTAGCGAACATATTAAAAGGAACATCGCGGCAAACAGCTGTCCAGTACACCTCAACCATTTCGGCAGCGGCTTCATTGGAAGCGAATTTGGGCGCAGGTGGAATAGCGTTTAACCAACTATCATTGGCCGCCAATGAATAGGCAAATGAGCCTTGAGGATTGACTAGCTTAACGGCCCCAATTCCAAGGATAATATTCAAAAAGCTTTGGGGACTTCCAGAAGTTAACGCTTTTATTAGCGATGAGTAAGCTGCATTAGTGGGAAAACCGTTGGTCTGATGCTTGAGTGCTTTGTTGAAATTTCCTCGCAAGTCGGCATAACGGCTCTGGTCTCCATTATTTTTGGATAGCTTCAAGCTTTTTTCATTGTCAAATCCGGTCACTGCGGATTTTACTAAATTTGTGGATACACGTCGTTGTTTTTGGCAAATTTCATTGAACTGTTTATCGGTAATGGCAAAGCAGACCAGTGGGAAACACAAAAAAATCCATTTAAATGCACGCATGCTCGTTCTCCTTAAATTTAAAACGCATAGCCTAAAAGTACACGAAGGCCTAAGTACCAACGGTACAGAGCGGGGACTTTAAAAATAGCTCCGGTGCTGATCCGTTCTTGCGCAGCTCCATACTCACTCCAATCGTAAAAAGGGATAATATTGACAAACCCGCCAGAGCAGCAGCTTGAGAAGTTGATTTTAAAAGGAGACTGAACGCGAAAAGCTGACTGACAATGATTATTAAAATGTGTATTCGAAATTTCGAGCCTTGAATAGACATCAGGGCGCCATTCAGCTTGCAGGCTCCATTCAAAATAACGATTTACGAGAATCGTAAAATTCAAACCGAGGGGAATAAAAAGCTTATCGTAGGCGTATTTTAGATTGACACCGTTAGGATCTTGATAATTATTAAACTGATCCCATCCAAACCCTGAGTAGAAACCCAAAGAGAAACGATCTTCAGAAAACATGATTTTTGGTCCAATATTCCAATCTAAAAAATATTCGGAAATATCACTTCTCTGATTACTGTCACTGGTGATAGAAGACGCATTCCAAGTCCCTTCAAAGTCAAGATTGGTGAAAAACCATCTTGCGTCGTATCCTACTCCTGCAGTCACTCCACCGGCATAACCATCCAAATAATCGGAATTGTTGAAGCGCATGTGGATGTAATTAAAATGGGGGCCAGCATAAATATCCCAATGAGAAGTGTATTGCTCTTTCTGCGTTCTGCTATATTGGGATTGGGGACTCACATCCATCTTCTGATGCATTGGAAAGGCACATGCTGCAACAAAAACACTAAACGGAAAAAAATATTTCATGGAACCTCATTTGCTAAAGCTGCGAATCTTAAAAAAATATTAAAAAATTGTCAATTGGTAAAATTTGACTTATCGCTCAATACCAGTTATCCTTAAGAGATGAAACGCAGTATGACGGCTTACGGCCGGGGGTTCTCTGGCCCTTACCTAATAGAAATACATTCGGTGAATCGCAAGGGCTTAGAGCTCAATCTCTATTTGCCAAGAGAACTACTTTGCTACGATATTGATATAAGAAAACTGCTCAAAGAGCACCTAAAGCGTGGATCAGTGACAGTGCGTATTACCAAAGAAAAAGGGAAAGCTGAGTTAAGTGACCTACCAAGTGTAGAAGTCTTGGCTGTTTTAAAAGAACATTATGAAAAAATGGCGCAGACACTCCAGCTAGACCCCCAAGCGATCAATTTGCCTTTTTTATGCAATCAATTACAACTTGCTGGTATTGAAGATGTCACCAAAATCGACAAACAAGAAGTGCTAAGTGGTGTCAAAGAAGCGGTTGTTCATTTAATTGCCATGAAAGAGCAAGAAGGAAAGGTGCTGCTAGAAGATATCCTAGATAGATCGACACAGCTTGAGAGCAGCATAGAGGATCTTGCTAAATACGCTAAAATAGCACCTGAAGTACTTCGGGCCAAACTCTCTGAAAAACTAAAACTTTTGCAAGTAGACCAAGAAAGCATAGGTAAAGAGGTTGTTCTATTTTCTGAAAAATGTGATATCACCGAAGAGCTAGTGCGCCTAAGATCGCATTTGGGCCAACTTAATCAGTTGATCCAAAGCAAAGAAATAGCAGTTGGACGTGCGCTTGATTTTCTTTTAGTTGAAGTGGGAAGGGAACTGAATACGATTGCGGCCAAATCCTTTCAAAGAGAAATCACTGATCAAGTGCCGCTGATGAAAGCCGAAGTGGAAAAAATCCGTGAACAAGTCCAAAACATCGAATAGAGGCAAAGTCTTTGTCATAAGCGGTCCGGCAGGGGCGGGAAAGACAACGCTTATCAATCGTTTAGAAAAAGAATTTCCGCACAAAGTTGTCGAGAGCATTTCCTGTACCACAAGAAAAAAACGCGTTGGAGAAGAGTCAAAAAAACATTACTACTTTCTAAGTCGTGCAGAGTTTATCGAACTAAAAAATGGCGGGGCTTTTCTGGAGTGGGCCGAAGTTTTTGGAAATCTTTATGGAACACTCAAAAGTGAAGTGGACCGAATATGCCATGCTGGGAAGCACGCTTTTTTGGTGATCGACGTTCAAGGTGCAGAGCAGCTAATGGGTAGAATTCAAGCAAATTTTATTTTTATTTCACCTCCTTCGATGGAGGAGTTGAGAAGCCGCTTGGAATCAAGACACACTGAAAGCAGAGAAGCAATTGAAGAGCGACTTAAGTGGGCAAAAGAAGAGCTGGCAAAGTCTTGCGATTTCGATTATACTATATGTAATAATGACTTAGAGACCGCATACGAAGAGTTAAAAACTTTATGCGGCCTTGTGAACCAAGACGGAGAGAAATGAAAGAGATTAAATTAACCAACGAGCTACTTACAAAGCTCTTTCGCAATAATTTTGAGCTTGCAATGTATGCAGTTGAAATTGGGCGCCGCTACATTCGCTCTGGAAAAGAATTTACGCTGACAAGTCTTCTAAAAGATGTGCAGGATAATCCCCTGAAGGGAGATATCGAAACGCTTTTGAAAGAGGCCGAGGAAGCTAAAACACCACGAGCAACGGAAGAGGATGCGGCCTAAGCGCTACCTAGTTACTGCCGCCCTACCTTATGCTAACGGTCCGCTGCATTTTGGACATATAGCCGGTTGTTATTTGCCAGCGGACTGCTTTGCAAGATTCAAGCGCCTTTGCGGTGAGGAGGTGTTTTTCGTCTCGGGTTCAGATGAGTATGGCGTGGCCATCACCTTGAGCGCCGAACAGGCTGGCCGTACCCCAAAAGAGCACGTTGACATTTTTCACTCGATCAACAAAAAGCTCTTTGAAGCACTGCAAATTTCCTTTGACCACTTTTCGCGAACAACGATTGATATTCACACCAAAACCTCCCAAGAATTCTTCACCACTCTCCTTCAAAACGGCTATATTGAGGAGCAGATGAGTGAGCAGCTCTACTCCGAGGCAGACCAACGTTTTCTAGCCGACCGCTATGTCGAAGGCATCTGTCCTAAATGCGGCTTTGAAAAAGCTAGAGGCGATGAGTGCACTTCCTGTGGCGCCTCCTACGAGGCAACCGACCTAAAAAACCCCCGATCTAAACTCACTGGCTCGCCTCTTACCACCAAATCCACCAAGCACTGGTTTTTGCGTTTTGATAAATTCAAAGATCAGTTGCAAGCCTGGATCCAGGATAAACCCTGGAAAAGCAATGTCAAAAGCTTTGCCAAACACTACATTGACGAATTGAAGCCCCGAGCCATTACCCGCGATTCAGACTGGGGTATACCTGTCCCTCTAGAAGGTGCTGAAGGTAAAGTGCTGTATGTGTGGTTTGATGCGCCCATTGGCTACATCTCTATGACCAAAGAATGGAACCCCTTGCGTTGGAAGGAATATTGGTGTGATGCATCTACCCATTTGACCCAGTTTATCGGTAAAGACAATATTCCTTTTCACGCCATCTTTTTCCCGGCCATGCTGATGGGCATGGAGGAAAACTATCAGCTTGTTGACGACCTTCCGGCTAACGAATTTTTACAATTTGAAGGAAAACAATTTAGCAAATCTTCAGGGCACACTATCGACTTAGATCGTTTCTTTCAGCAATTTTCAGCTGACCAAATCCGCTACGTGCTGGCTGCAAATGCGCCCGAGACGCAAGATAGCGATTTTTCCTGGAGCGATTTTCAGACCCGCTGCAATGCCGAGCTGGTCGGAAAATTGGGCAACTTTGCCAACCGTTCCCTGGTCTTTGTTCAGCGCAAAATGGACGCTATCGTCCCTACAACTGCCACCGTTGCTCCTGATGATGAGGCTTTCTTGGCCAAAATTCAGCAACTTATGTCTGATATCCACATAGCTTATGAGGGCTATCATCTACGCCGAGCCACACAATTGATCATGGAACTGGCCCAAATGGGCAACGTCTACTTTGATGCCAAGCAGCCTTGGAAAGATCCCGATGGGGCCAAGACCACCCTCTATTGCTGCTTGGAATGCCTTAAAAATCTGGCCATTGCCAGCTCTCCCATCATTCCGGCCACGGCCCAAAAACTCTGGCAGCTGCTGGGTTATACCGCGCCTCTTACGGCTTGGGCTCAGCCTTCCATTCCATCCCAGCAAAAATTACCTAGTCCTACAATTCTTTTTGCCAAAGTCGAAGAAGAGCAGCTAGCTGCCGCTAAGTAAATTATTTACTTTTCATTTGTCAAGCGGATTGTTCATTTGATAAATAAGATGAAATTTGCTAAAATCTTTCCTAAAAGAATAGGAGATTAAGATTATGTCATTACAAACTGCAGCCGTTAATTTGCAAAAACAAACCGTACGCTTCTCATGCTTGAGTGACCGAAATGTGGCCATTGCAAGTGCTGTAGCGCTTTCAGTCATAGCCCTTTTAGGTGTGGCATTCCTCCTAGCTCACCGCAGCAATCGGCAATCCTCTTCAGAGCCACTAATTAAACAAGAGCCCACAAATGTTAAACAAGAGCCCACAAAGGCCCAAAAACCTTTTGCAGAGAGTGTTGCTGTAACATTCCGATTTGGCGAAAGTCTTTTTTCATCAGTGACCCAAGACCAAATGCTTGCAAATATTGGTAATATTGAAAAAAACGGCACGGGTTTACTGGAATGCATAATGGGCATCATCAAGACTAATCCCCAAAGCGCTGCGCTCAAGCCTTTGATGGGGCTGATGTTTTTATTAACGCAGGATGAACTAATGCTTATCTTAAGTCATCTACAGACTAAACTGAATAAAAATAATTTGACTTCCGTTATTGCATACACTGCGGATTTTTGTCAAAAGCCTGAAATTCAAGATCATTCCGATCGGAAGACCGCAGTCAAAAATCTAGCCAAATACAGCTGCAAGAAAGCTATAGAAAACCAACAAAACGACTTGTTTAATGTTTTGCTTCGATGTTTCTGGCCACTCCTAAACGGCACGGATTGGCTGAATGAGCAATCGATTTTTTGTTGCAACAGTGAAGCACTTAATTATCTCTTTAGTGCATTAGAGTCTGAGGAAGACAAAAGAAAAGTCCTTGAGTATGTTCTTAATTTACACTTTAGTGGCAAAATCGATAAAAAGCTCCTACCCCCTATCATATGTTCACCCGATAACAGAGTGTTGAGATCGCTTGCAGTGCCCATGCTTGAAGCGCAAACAAATATGCCGTTAATATCTGTATTTCATGCTGCCTATAGTTGCGATTATGATGCTCTTTTAAAGCGGATTAAGAAAGAAACCAATACCTCTGTATGGGCTGCGATTGCTATAACATTTGCTGGTCTAACAATGGATAAGAAGCAAGAAGTTTACAATGCACTTGAAACCGACGAAAATAGACAAAAACTCATGGACAGCGGACTAGTTAGCGATAATGTAAAAAAACAATTGCTTCTTCCGGCTATTGTTTCGAACTCTTTTGAATATCACCAATTGCCTGCTGGGATCACTTTTGGGGATTTAAGAAAGCACCTAAGGGAAATCAAAAAAAATATCAAGAATTTGGATGAGTATCTAAAGAGGGATGAGGCAATCAACGCCGATGATATTACCCCTTATGTTTTATGGCTGGCACTTGCCAATAATTTCGATACCGCAAGTCAACGGCTTTTTGACATGCAGTCAGCTAAAGCTGCCAAAGCGTTGGATGTTTATTTAAAGGCATATAAACCCGTTGATAACGCTGCTATTGTCGATTGGATTAGCGACCTCTTCAAAGATGAACCACGATTGTTGCAAAGACCTGCCTTGATCCGCATCATTGACAAGCATACATCATTGTGTGGGTACTACGCCGCAGCTAGTGAGAAGCTAAGAGAAAACATCTGTGAAGTAGTAGATGAGGATACAAGGGTGTGTTTAATATCTCATGTACAGACTATACGGAACGAAGAAGCTCGAAAAATTAAGAACAAGGATACCATAGCAAAATTACAGACTTGGGAGAAAGCGATTTTAAAAGCTATAGGTAGGTATGGTTCAACCAAGGAGGACATTGCAAGAATGTGTCCGCAGGATTCTAAATTGCTTGAGAAGCGTCTGAAGGAAATGGTTGATAATAAGATTTTGAGCAAGCGACAGGCTGCTACAGATCCCACTGCAGTATTGTACTTTAAAGTAGCTTAAGCCTTTCTTTTGCGGGGTGTGGTACGCGGTCCGACAGCGGGTTTATTTACTGGCCAGAGGATTTTTCGGGCCCAGTAATTGGCGCTCCAGGGATCGTTTTTAGTGAGCTTTCCATCTTTATTGCGGATGCCAGCTGATCTGGCCAGGTAGTTTTTTTTGGCCGCAGCGCTGTAATTGTGGCCGTAGCCCAATGCGCCGAAATGCACAATTTTGACCCGTTTTTCTCCATCGACTGTTTTAGAAGCCAGCACCATCATTTTC
Organism: Chlamydiales bacterium; assembly: GCA_024233455.1. Lineage (GTDB taxonomy): Bacteria > Chlamydiota > Chlamydiia > Chlamydiales > JACKPQ01 > JACKPP01. Next base: position 158,508 of record JACKPP010000001.1, on the reverse strand, counting down.
TTGCCCTTGGCAGTTGATGGAATGGGCTCATTCACCGTCCAATACTTTCCTCGGTAAAAGACTTTGCCATCTTTCTTTTCTAGCGAGGCTAATTTTATTCCTTTGGGTGCCATATCATTGTCATAGCAATTAATATCATTTATGAAAAATAAATTCATATTTGACTGCGTCGGCTTAGCAGCAAATTTTTGGTCTTCACTCGCGCCTTGCCATCCGGCAATGACCGCTCGCTCCAGAGGAAAAAATTTGCGCTGCCTTCTTGTTAAATCCATCAATTCATTTTCGATAAATGGTATTAACCTGAGTTATGGGTTTATATCATTCATCTTCAGGCATCTTAGCCGCCATCTTGCACCCTTTTTGTGCTCATCTATAGCTTTTTAGCTATGGAATCGCAAAAAATGTCACAATCTGTCACCTAATCTACTCTGAATCTAAACAATCAAAACCCATAACTCGGGTTATTAATTTTTTGTGGGAAAGTCAATTTTCCATTGGTTGCCTCTTTGAGTGAGGTGGATTGGGCTGTTTAGATGGTGCAAAGCTTGGTATTCGGATACAAGGCCCATAAGGGATGAGAGTTGGACTGCAGGGTCTTGGATGAGGGCTTGATGTTGCCCTTGCGGAAGGGTATCTAAGATGGTGTGGGCAACAAAAGTATCGCCACCAGCATGGGCTCGTCCGTTGGTCTGCAGGTCTATCTCCAAGGGATACTTGCCATGTTGCTTGACCCACATTTTGCCGTAGATAACATCTACAATCACCTCGCCTTTTTCAAACTCCATCTGTACACCCCGTTTTGCACTTAAGGAACCTGTTAGGCACACATCGAGCTCAAAATCTATCAGATGTCCCTTTTGGGTAATCATCTTGGCCGTAAGTTTTTGGTGATCGGGAATGATATCGGATTTTGAAAAGTCGTCGTTGGCGGGAAATTCTTTGAAGAAAGCCTCACAGGTAGCTGGCCAATTGACCAGTCCCGCTTGATTGTAGACAAAAGAAATCGTCCGCTGCCAGGGAATTGTGTCCCAACCTGCCACATTTTGGGCAAAATAGGCATTTTTTTGCAGGTGATTTAAGATGGCTGCTTGGTTGGATTTTTTAAACAGTTCATGGAAAGCTTTGGTGGTGATCGATAGGGTTTTAGGTGAGCAGCCGAGGGCTTGCATGAAGGTGAGGGATAGATCTAGATCGTGTACGGATTTTTCAATGAGTAATCCTCCCGATACACTTTGATAGCGCCTCCAGTTCATCATAATCATTGTAAAGGCATGACCAAAGCTGACGTGCTCCCACGCCTTCACTTTTTTTAGCTGGCCAAGTGGCGCCTGGTACTGTTTTAGCTTTTCACAGACGATTCTGGTCATGTTGCTGTAGCGTAGGGTCAGCCCGACAGCAACTCTCTTTGTACTGGGGCAGCTGGCAAAGCTTTTAAATTCATCGAGGTTGCAAAAGAGGGGTTTTTCAATGAAGATGTTTTGGCACGGGCTATTTGTAAGCGCGCTACTTAGATGAGCCAGGTGACGGTTATTGGCCGAGGTGATGAGAATACGATCTACGTCAGGGTGTTCTTTGAAGAGCTGCTTTAGTCCATCGGGTGTATCGGGGTAGTAAGAGGCTTTGGAAAACATTTTTTTGTAGGCCTTGGCCTGAGGATGATAGCCCAGCATTTGAGTGAAGGCAGTTAAGCAAGCAAAGGCGTGATCATCGCACACAGCTACCACTTTAAGCTCTTTGTCGGTTTCATCTTTGAGGCTGAGACATTCTAAAAGGAGATTTTGCGCTCTACCTCCAAGACCTAGAACAGCGGTCTTTATGGGTTCACTTGCAAAGGTCATGGAAATGGTGATAAGACTAATAATTAATTTTTTCATATAGAGCCTCCAGCTTGCATGCATAGTAGGTCGATACGCTGTTTTTTAAAAGCAGAAACTTGACCGGATCATCCCTTTTAGTCTATTGGTTGTATGAGGGGAGACGTATATGTGGCGTAGAGAGCCTGGGTTTCATATTCCGGGGCGATCAAATTTGCAAACGATCAAAGCGCATTTTGCGCAATTCTTAGCTGATAGGCTATCGAAAAGTCCTTTTGCATCAACCAAAATGCCGGCAATAGCCTGGGGAGAACAAGCTCCTTTTGAAAAGGTGATACAGACGAAAGAGCAGGTTGAACTATTAAGAAAAATGCCTTCTCTTTATCGCAACAGCGTATGTATTATCGAACCTTGGGAAAATGTGGGTCAAAATCCAGAGGGTGAGGTTGTGCGTGCTTCACTCAACGTGGCCTATATTGCACAGGCTGTGGGAGATTTGGATGCAACGCTGATACCTGCTTGGAAGGGAATTTATGATGCTGTTGATCTGGCCAGATTTGCATCAGAGAGTGCCGCTTTTGTAGTCGAAGGCGGAGCGCCTGCTGTTTATGATGAAAAAACATTCACGCATTCTGCCTGTTCCCGTGACGATTTGCTTGCCCTAATTGAAGCGTTGCTTTTAACTCGCGCCGATCGGGGAGCTCCGGGTCTTTTTATCTGTTTGGGGCATCAGCTGGCAGCTGAGGCGCATGTGAGGCTGATAAAGCGTGCCATTAAAGCTATCGAGACGGGAGCGCCAGATGGACTCAAAGCTGTTGCCCAGAGAATTTCGGCTGTAGGAGAGCAGCTAAAGTGGGATAAAGCGCAGTTTGCCACCGCGCAAAATGCCGAAGCAGAGCTGCGAGGACATGTCTTGTGTGCCTATCAAGTGCCCACACCTGAGGCTATGGGAGTTGCCGAAGAAGTCCTCGAAACCTACGAGGTGACAGCACAGGCTAGGGGTTTGATTGATCTTATGCAGCAATACGCAGGTGACTTAAAGATCGATATGTTTCATCGCGATATTGCCACTCAAGAAGCTGCCATTTTTTGCAGCTGGGCCTATACCAAACTGCATGAGGCGTGTTTGTACCACCGGCAAGAGTTGGCCTGTGGTCACCTCGATTGGCTATTGCGGCTGCCTTACGCTGTCAAAATTTTAGCTTCTACCAGAGCACAGGGGAAGCTCATAACCGCCAATGCTGCCACGTGCATTTTTTACCGCGATTTTGACACCGGGCAGCTCAAGCGCTCGTTTACTACCCAGTTTCATCCTGAGTTATGGGATGATCTCAAAGATTTTGGCCATAGACTGCCCCCTAGCTATCAAGAATTAAAAACCCATGCCGGCAATCGCATGCTGGTGCACCTGCTTCAAGAAGGATTACACGATGCATAAAAATTTTAAGCAACCCCATCAATTGGGCCTATTTGGCTTTTTGATGATCACCGTTTCGATGGTAGTGACCATCTACACTTATCCCACATTTGCCACAGCGGGATTTTCGTTAATTTTCTTTTTGCTGTTTGCCGGATTTTTATGGTTTATTCCGGTTTGTCTGACCGCAGCTGAAATGGGAACGGGGGCAGGCGGATGGTCTAATGCAGGCGTTTACAGCTGGGGAACAGCGGCCCTGGGCGAGCGTTTTGGATTTAAGATGATCTATTTACAATTTATGGAAATTTCGATTGGATTTGTACCTATGTTGTATTTTATCACCGGAGCTCTGGGGTACTTATTTGATGCCCCGCAACTCAGCCAGCCTGGTTGGTCCCAGTTTGCCATTATCTTTACCATTTTTTGGGCTATTTCCTTAGCTAGTTTTGGCGGAACGCGTATTACCAAATACATCGCTTCAACCGGATTTGTTCTGGGCGTTCTTCTGCCAGCTTTGGTTTTAGTTATTCTAGGATTTATGTTTGTCTTAGAGGGAAATACGCTGCAAATTGCCTTGAATAGCAAAACCTTTTTCCCCAGTTTCTCGGAAGGAAGTACGCTCGTGGTCTTGGCTTCTTTTGTGCTGGCATTTATGGGCGCAGAGGCCTCTGCGGTGCACGTCAACCATTTAAAGAATCCGGGCCGTAACTACCCCCTCTCGATTTTTATTCTCGTCATTACAACTATTGTGATCGGTTCTCTGGCTTCCCTTACAATTGCGATGACTGTTCCAAAAGCGCAAATTTCGCTCAATGCTGGCATTGTCGAGGCATTTAGTTATTTATTTACTCACTACGGGTTAGCCTGGGCGCGTTACCCGATAGCTGCTTTGGTGGCCATCAGCGCCATTGCTGAAATTGCCTCGTGGGTTAATGGTCCAGTGCGTGGTATGCTGTTTGCTGCCCAGCAGGGTCTATTGCCGCCGCGTCTTGCCAAAATGAACAAAAACCACATGCCCACCCACCTTATGTTAGTACAAGGCATTTTGGTCACCATTTGGATGGTGGTTCTCACATTTGGGTCACAAGGCGGTGGTAATATGGCCTTTTTCACAGCCATTGCTCTAACTGTGATTTCTTACCTGACTATGTATGTGCTGCTCTTCATTTCATACCTTGTTCTCAAAGTAAAAAAAGCGGATAATCCTCGCCGTTTTACCCTTCCAGCACCTTTGGGATGGATTGTAGCACTTGTAGGCCTATGCTCAACCATTTTTGCCTTTATTGTAGCATTTGCCAAGCCCGAAGAAATTTCCCTAAAGCTCTACAGCAATTACCTCACGATTTTGATTGTAGCTTACGTCATCATCTTCATCATTCCGCACATCGTCTACTACTTTGCAAAAAGGCGTGAAGGGGAATGGAAAAAACAAATCCAGGCGATGATAAAAAAGGGAGAAACCTTTCAGACCAAGTCAACCATCAAGAGTTAACAGGCGCTTTAGGCCCGTATAGCGGCCAAAAGCTTCATTGTTGTTAATAGCCATCCCCAAAGCTTTTTTGGTGCCGACCAACACAACTCGTTTTTTGCCTCGCGTGATGCCGGTATAGAGCAAGTTGCGGTAGAGGAGTTTGAAATGAGAGGTATGAATCGGCATCACCACACAGGGGCATTCGCTGCCTTGGTATTTGTGGACAGATACTGCGTAGGCCAAAACCAAATCATCGAGTTCGGTAAAATCGTAGGTGACATCCTCGTTGTCAAAATTCACAGTGAGCTCCTGATCGACGGTATCGATATTGATAATGTAGCCTACATCGCCGTTAAAGACCTTTTTGTCGTAATTATTGCGGATTTGCATCACCTTGTCGCCAAAATGAAAACGCCGGCCCATACGCATAAGGGGATTTGAGGAGTGATTCAGCCGCTCTTGTAAAACCACATTGAGATTTTCGGTTCCTATCATCCCTTTTTTCATGGGAGCTAGCACCTGAATATCGCTTATCCGGTCATAGCCATATTTTTCGGGCAGTCCTTTTTCCACCAGAAAACAGATCTTTTGCAAGATGCTCTGCTGGTCTTCTTCTTCAATAAAAGAAAAATCGCTTTTTTCTTCGTATTCTAGGTTAGGAAAAAAGCCTTTATTGATGCTGTGAGCACTGCGGATAATTTTAGAGCCTCTGGCTTGGCGAAAGATTTGCGTTAAACGGGTGACTGGAAGTGTTTCGGAGTCGATGAGATCTTGCAAAACCGTTCCAGGACCCACGCTTGGCAATTGGTCGATATCGCCAATCAGGATTAATCGAGCCTGATCAGGCAGGGCTTTTAAAAGCGCATACATCAGCTGGGTATCGATCATAGATGCTTCATCGACAATGAGCAGATCACAGGTGAGGGGATTGTCGCGATTACGCTTAAAACCGCCGGTGGTAAAATCAACTTCCAATAGACTGTGGATGGTAAACGCTTTGCGGTAACAAATCTCGCTCATTCTTTTAGCTGCCCTGCCGGTGGGTGCTGCCAGTAAAATCTTATTGGTCACCTTTTGTGAAATAGTCAAAATTGCCCGTGTAATCGTACTTTTGCCTGTTCCGGGACCGCCGGTTAAAATATGGATTTTTGCAGTGAGACTCTTTTTAACCCCTTCAACCTGTTCTTCGGCTAAGGTAATATGTAGTTTTTCTTGCACCCAGTCGATAGCCTTATCCAGATCGACATCGCGTATAACGCATTTTTCAGCCTCTAACCGTTTGAGCTCGCGGGCGATGCCAAGTTCGGCAAAATAAAGGGGCTTGATCCAGACAAATCCATCGCTTTCAACAATGCGTTCGGAAGAGGCTAGCCGAGGAATGGCTTTTTCCACCAAAGCCGAATCTAGCTCCAACATAGCAGTGACAATTTTGAGCAAATCCTCTTTGGGATAGCAGACATGTCCATCCGAGCTAAGCTCCCAAAGGGTGTGCTCAATGCCGGCATTGATCCGATTGTCAGACTCTCGGGGGATTCCCATTTGCTCAGCTACTTTATCGGCCATCTTAAAACCGATGCCGCGGATATCTTGAGCTAATCGATAAGGGTTTTCTTTGACCTTTTCGATCACCTCCTCGCCGTATTTGCGATAAATTTTTTGGGCATAGGCTGGACTAATACCGTGGCCGCGCAAAAAAATCATCACGCCGCGCACCGATTTGTGCTCACCCCAGCATTCCTGAATTTTGGTGACGCGCTTTTCTCCCAGCCCTTCCACCTCAAGCAGGCGGTAGGCATTTTGGTCGATAACCTCGAGCGTCTTGATACCAAAGCGTTTTACAATCCGCTCGGCATAGACCGGCCCGATGCCCTTCACCATACCTGATTCTAAATATTTTTGAATCCCAATCAGGTCGGCTGGATAGCTCACCTCGTAGCCTTCTACCTCAAACTGGCGCCCGTAGGTACTATGGTGCTTCCAAACGCCTTTGGCACGGATCTCTTCGCCTGGGATTAGCCCGGGCATAGGACCGACCACGCAGGTCAACTCGCTCTGCCTTGGTTGTTTGACTCTAGCAACGGTAAAGCCGGTCTCCTCGCTTGAGAAAACAATCGACTCCACGGCTCCAAATAATTCTTCACTACTGGTCATAGAACCACTTTGGCAATTGCCATAAATTCTAGCAAGAGATAAAATGAGCAATTACTGACGCAGTCATATTCCGGATTAGCTCAGTTGGTAGAGCAACGGACTGTTAATCCGTTTGTCGCTGGTTCGAGCCCAGCATCCGGAGTTTTACCCCTTTTTATTTTTGGCAATTTCTGGATTCTATCGTCAGTTTAACTGCTTAGCAATGGCACTCTAAATGCCGATAGAATTTTAATCGGATTTTATTACATCTATTCTGTTTAAATTAAGTTGTTTAGGTGTTTCTTTGAGTTATAGACCCTTGTTCTATAACTCACGATATAGCACATATTTGAGCTATAGAAGTAAAGCATCTAACTCATGGCGACTCTAAACAGGCAGTTGCCCTTGGAAAAGCCATTCTTTCTCGTTATTTCGATTAGGTTCTAGGGGGATTGCTTCTATTTCAGCCCAAAAATTCGAAGACTGGTGAGATCCTATTTTTGCATTTACTTTGGAACAACCCATGATCTATACAAGTTGTGATAGAAACGATGATGCAGGGATAATGGTGGGTTCGGTGTAGTCGAAGCAGTTGCCATCCTGATGTTCCAAATCAAAAACTACTTGAAACGCATGTGGTGCTTGAGTCATTTCTTGGAACTTAAACAGCGTAGGAGAAATTCCCCCATGCGCCGAATTTTTGACCTCAACAATAAACCAGGGTTTTTTGTCTTTTGATACAAGAAAATCAATTTCTTGCTTTTCTTTGTTTCTTAGATAGAAAAGTCCAAAGTCTCCAAAACCGCGATCAGTCCAAAATTGCACCGCTTTTAAAAGATGAGATGCAATCTGCGCCTGAACTAAATTCGGGCCTCTTCCTTGATATATTCCCAAATTTTATATTTAATTCAGTTTCATACTGAAATAAATTCAAGATTTGGTTTCTATCTACGTCAGATTGGCACCGACTTCTAGTTCCATCTGCATCGCAGAGCTCTAAGGAGCTGAGCTGCTTCGATGCCAGCTGCGCCTGAACTAAATTCGGGCCTCTTCCTTGATATATTCCCAAATTTTATATTTAATTCAGTTTCATACTGAAATAAATTCAAGATTTGGTTTCTATCTACGTCAGATTGGCACCGACTTCTAGTTCCATCTGCATCGCAGAGCTCTAAGGAGCTGAGCTGCTTCGATGCCGGCTGCGCCTGAACTAAATTCGGGCCTCTTCCTTGATATATTCCCAAATTTTATATTTAATTCAGTATGATTACTTGAAAAATGGAGGTAAAAGCATGACAAAAACAACTTTTTTGCTGGTTCGGCATGGGCAGACAGATTGGAATGTAGCAGGGCGCTCGCAAGGATGGAGTGATATCCCGTTGAATGCAGAAGGTCTTGCCCAAGCCACTCGAACTGCACAAATGCTACACCAGCAGCACCCCCAAATAAAGGCGATTTACTCATCGAATCTAAGTAGAGCTTTCAACACAGCTGGTGCCACAGCTGGGCTTTTTAACCTAGAGGTTACCCAAAGAGAGGATTTACGCGAAATCAATAATGGCAGTGGTGAAGGCATGCTAATTGCGGACAAAATAGCTCTATATAAAGCTAAGTGGGACGAGCTAAGAGCGCTTTACCCCGATCGCAGGGAGCGCTGGAATCATGTAGCGATTGAAGGAGAGGAAACCCTGAATGCTTTGGCAAGTAGAGTGGCAGCTGAGCTTAAGAAAATAGCAAGTGATCATAAGGGGCAAACGGTGGCTATATTTTCCCACAGCAAAGCCATTAGAACATTGATCGCCGATATTTTGGATCAAGATATCATGGAGATTCCACCACTGGGTAATGCCGATGTGCGAATTGTGCATTTGGCAGACGGTGTTTTTAGCCTGGATGGGGCTTTATGAAACGTTTTCATCAGCTAAGAGCTGAAGAGCGACACGTGCTCCTGGAGAAGGGAACTGAAGCGCCTGGCAGCGGAGGTTTTTGTGAGCAGTCCAAAGAGGGCGTTTATATTTGCCGCCAGTGCGATTTGCCGCTGTTTTTGTCGAGCAGTAAGTTTAGTTGCGGATGTGGTTGGCCCAGCTTTGATGAGGCCCTTGAAGTGGAAGAGCGGCCAGATGGGGATCGGACAGAGGTGGTTTGTTTGAGGTGTCAGGGGCATTTGGGACATGTCTTTGATGGAGAGCGCCTGACGCCGAAGAATCGCCGCTATTGTATCAATTCAGTGGCGTTGGATTTTGTGGGCGCAAGGGATGAGAAGGGGTATGAAAAGATTGTGGTTGCTGGGGGTTGCTTTTGGGGTGTGGAGCATTTGATGAGGGCTGTTTCAAAGACGGCAGTTAGTGGCTATATTGGTGGGGAAGTGGTAGATCCGACGTATGAAGAGGTGTGTCATGGCAGTACTGGACATGCCGAAGCCGTCCTGGTGACTTTTGAGGTAGGGTGTGTGGAAAAGGTTTTGAAAGCGTTTTTTGAGCTGCATGATCCCACGCAGAAGGACGGACAAGGGCCTGATTTGGGCTCTCAGTACCGCTCTGAAGTTTTTTATTTTACCAAGGAGCAAAAGGCCACGTGCGAGCAATTGATTACTGAACTAGAAAGGCAAGGGCTAAGTGTGGCAACGCAGGTGAGTCCAGCTTCAAGGTTTTATCCGGCCGAGGATTACCACCAAAGTTATTACGAAAAGACCGGTAAGGCGCCTTATTGCCACAGGAGAGTGAAAAGATTTTAACCTAGTTTTTAAATTTTTCAAGGGTATAATCCCCCAAAAACTAGGAGTTCGATTATGGTAACAGCCGTCATGAGTCCACCCCCGTCTCCCTTACACTCATCAGATGAATGGAATCCAGAATTTAGCTTATCGCCCATGGGGCGGTTTTCACCAACTTTTGCCCCAGATTATAGCGGAAGTAGCACTAGATTTAGCACTGAGGGTGAGTTCACGCTTGAACGACGGTTTTGTGCCTCACCACCACCTCACTTAGTTGCAAAAGTAAAAAAGTTATCTGAAAACTTGGGTACCCCGGCCAGTAAGATTGATAGAAAACCATGGATTGAGCCGGTCAAAGAATTTGCTCCTCTGGCTAAAACTACGTTAACATTGGGTTATAGGCAATATGTCGATAGACCTTTCTCCGATGTGCAAGGGCCTGAATTTAGCCATGTAAAAGACCCCAGAATAGCTGGGAGTTATGTGGTGCTTGATGGGCGCACTTATGTGCTTCATCAATTGCCTATTGTCAATCAGGATCAATTTTCATGTGAGCCTACGGCAAATGAGATTTTGGAAGCTATCTGTAAGCATTCCACACCGGCTTGGGTTAATCTATCTAGTAGCGATGATGCTAGAGGAAAACAGTGTGAAGATTGTTGGACAGATTATTTACAGCAAGAAGAAATAGTCGATTCTCAAAATAATAAACAATGTCTGGCCGTTCGGAACCTTAGCTATAAAGGGCATTCTTTTACGCAATTGCATTTGGATCATTGGCAAGACCAACAGGATAACCCCGATCAAGCGTTGTTGTTTGAGCTTTTAGAGCGTTTTCATCAATTAGTTGTTGAAAATCCTGAGGGTGTTCCTTTTATCCACTGCGCTGGAGGGATAAATAGGTCCCGTTTTTTCCTTTGTTTGTATGTGGTATACAGGAAGCTATTAGAAAACCCCGATGCTCCAATCAATGTTCCTGAAATCCTCATGACGTCGTTGATATATAGGCCTCATGTGCATTCAAGGGTTTTAACTTGGCTTGAAAAGTACATTCCCTTGCTTGCTCAGCGGGTAAAAAACCTAAACAGGGAGTTTACCCTATAGCCAAAGGTTGCTGATAGGAACAGCCACCATATCAGGGCCAAATGGAAGGACTTGCTCACCTAGATATAAGATGACCCCTCTTTTGAACCGATCACCTGCAGATTCCTTTAGGCGGTGCATGGCTTTAAAGTCAGAAGATTTCAATTTCTTAGTTGCTTTTACCTCAATCCCTACGACTTCTCTTCTATCGGATTCAACGACCAGGTCAACTTCTTCTTTGGAGTAGGTACGGTAATAGTAGAGATTGGCAGGGCGAGCGCTCCAGGTAGCTATTTTTTTCACTTCATTTACGACAAACGTTTCAACCAGCTTGCCCCAATCTGGTGTTAAAGGTCGCACAGATTCCAAATCAAGACCTAGTAAATAGCAAAGCAAGCCACAGTCATTAATGTAGATTTTGGGCGCTTTAACCAGACGCTTACCGAGGTTGCTAGACCACGCAGGCAAAGTGTGTATCAGGAAAAATGTCTCAAGGAGAATCAAATACCGCTTAAGAGTAGTCGAAGGCAACTGGCAAGATTTAGATAAGTCTTCATAACGGATCGTACCGCTGGCGTATGTACCGATCAACGAGAGCAGGTTGGGTAATTTTGTTAATCCTTCGATTTTAGCTAAATTTTGCACATCGCGCTTTAAAATGGTGTCAACATAAGATCTAAACCAAGCTTTTTTTCGCGCGTCGTTTTTGCGATCAATCACCTCTGGAAACCCACCCGAATGGATCAGCCGACACAAGGCATCAATTTCAAAATTCTCCGATTGAAATTCTCCACTAAAAACACGCTCGATAAAGGTTTCTTTCTTTCCTTGAAGTTCTCCAACCGATAGGGGGTAGAGGGTTAAAATTTCTGTTCGACCAGCTAAACTTTCAGCAATTTGTGGAAGTAGAAGAATATTGGCAGAACCGGTTAATAGAAAGCGACCAGGCCTGCGGTCGCGATCAACAAGTAGCTTCATTGCAGGAAAAAGATCAGGCAGCTTTTGGACCTCATCAATAATTAGATGCTTGGTAGAAGCTGATTCTAAAAATGTCAGTGGGTCCTGGGATGCAGCTTCCAATATTGCCAAATCATCAAAAGTCACGTAAGAGGCAGGTTTGTGCTTTTTTTGAAGCATCGCCATTAAAGTGCTTTTTCCAGCTTGGCGGGGTCCGTTTAAAAATATAACGGGCGTATCTTTAATAGCTTCAGTAATTTTATCTTCAATATTACGCTTATACATAGTCTGAATTATAACCATCTCGTGGTTAAATTTCAACCCTTTGGTGGTGATTTTTACAAAATAAACATAACTAGTTCATTGTGAATATTTTACACAAAATATAACTTTACGCTCAAAGGAGGATTTGGATGAGTTAGCGCACAAGGGCTCTCAGCGGGTAAAAGAGTCTAAAAAATGAGTGAGTTTGTCCAGGTTCTGGGTAACGTACTGAGGATAGCTTTCATCGATTTGACAAGTGTCAACATCAACGAGATGCTTGCGCATCTCTTCGATTGAGTCGGGCACTTTGCACTCAGTGTGAGAGAAGGCGGCAAGTTTTTTTAGGTATCGCTCGTAGCCACCTAGGGAGTTGAAGTGCCAGCCCATGTCTTTTAGCGATTGGGCTTTTCTAATGGAAAAACGTTTGAGTTTGGATTTTTTTAAGTTGCGCATTTTTCGTAGAGCGTAAGGCTTGGTGCGTTGCAGTTGCCCATATGTGGTGACCATTGAGCCATTCCATAGGTAGCGGGTGGGACGGTCTAGGTAGAAAAGATACATTTTTTGCTGGCAGGAGAGAATTTGGTTTTTTTCTAGGTTAGGTGCTAGTTCTTTTATTTTGGACTGCTTTAGTATTTCATCGGCATCAGAGACGATAATGATGTCGTGCTTATTGCAGTCTTTTAAGCCGCGCATAATTTGGTTGCGTTGATAATATTCCCGTTGCCAAGGATCAGTTGTTTCATAGTGCTCATTAATAGTAACGTGGATAATTTTGTCTAAGTAAGGGCCAAAGCGCTCTTTGTTTTCAGCAAAGATGAGTGGCTTGGGATTTCCCTGAAAGGTTTCAGTTGATTCGACTAGCACAAAGTGGTCGACTTGGTCGTAGAGTTCAGCAAACCGAATATCGAGCATTTCTAATTCGTTAAAGAATAAAAAACAGTCGTAAATTTTGGTACTGGGGTTCTTAAAAGGAAAGCATAAAACACCCGCAAGTATAGAAATAGATATGAGCGTACAAAAGATAGCTATGCGCGCCTTCATAAGGACTTTAACCTCCAGCTTTAACCAGAGTATACGATTTGACAGATTGGGTATATAGCAGTTTAAATTTTCAATGATAAAGATAAGGATGCCGGCAGGTAGAGCGCCTTAGGTTTTTTTAGTCAAAATTTAAATTGCTATATCTGAAATCAATTGTTTTTTAACCGCCGAAAATCCCTTTTAGGATATCGCCGGCAGTGCGCGTCGGTGTTTCGATGATGGATTGGAACATGTTAGAAAGACCCTGAATGGAGAAAATTTGCTCCATCATTTTCTGAATGATGATTTCGGTGATTTCTTCGGTTGGAAATCCTTTTTCACTGCTGACGTTATCTAGCTCAATGCGTCGGATAGGAGAAAGGCGGGTGGGATCTTTTCCGTAGCGAACAAGGTCAATTGTGATATTTGTCATGATGAGTTTTTTTATAAGAACTGTGCGACCTTCGTTATCTTTTGAATTTTCTCCTCTTTCAGAGGCGCCAAATGAATCGTTTTGATCAAGGTTGTCGATAAGGACGGTCCAGTTGCCTTCGGTGTTTTTGCTATTGTAAAATTCGATACTAGCGTAGATGTTGTCTAGTCTAATTTCATCGATGATGATATTTTCTTTGAGGTAGTTAAGGGGCGGCGCTTTCATGGTTGTGGTTTGGACTTTGAGCGCGGTAGGCAGTTTGCTTCCTTTAGGGTTACCAATGTCTATGTCTTTGATCACAAATTTATTCCACGTTAGGTCGATGGCTTGAATTTGGACAGGGACCTGGAATTTTTCGGAAAGCGTCTTGGAAAGATAGCTAGGAAGGCGGGGATACATGATGAATGCAGCTCCTACAGCAATCACCAAAAGAAAGAGGGCAACACCTATGATCCAACTAATAAATCTCATAGTTGCCTATGTAACATAAAAAAGGCGCCCTGTAAAGGGGCGCCTTTTTGTAGAGCACGGAACAAGGTGGGGGATTAGTATCCGCCCATGCCTCCCATTCCACCCATGCCGCCGCCCATACCGGCACCTGCAGGAGTTGCTTTGTTCTCTTCTGGCTCATCGGTGATGATGGCTTCTGTGGTAAGGAGCAGAGCGGCAATTGAAGCTGCAAATTCTGTTGCCAAACGCACAACTTTGGTTGGATCGACAATGCCCATTTCGAACATGTCCCCAAAGCGATCCTCTCTTGCATCCCAGCCTTCAGAACCTTTGGTTTCAGCCACTTTTTGCACGATGACCGAGCCTTCTTCTCCCGCATTTTCAGCGATCTGACGAAGAGGGAAAGTGATGGCTTTCATTAGAATGTTGATTCCAAGTAACACGTCACCAGAATGCTTTTCAGCTAGTGCTTTCAGCGCTGGAATTGCGCGGATTAGCGCTGTGCCGCCACCAGGGACGATCCCTTCTTCAACGGCAGCTTTTGTCGCATGCAACGCATCGTCAACACGGTCTTTTTTCTCTTTAAGCTCAACTTCAGTTGCTGCTCCAACGCTCACCTTTGCTACGCCAGACGTGAGGCGAGCTAGACGCTCTTGGAGTTTTTCTTTGTCGTAGTCCGAGGTGCTATCTTCGATTTGCTTGCGGATAAGACCTGCGCGTTTTTCGATGTCTTCTTTTTTGCCAGCGCCTTCGATCAGAGTCGTCTCATCTTTTTGGATGATGACTTTTTTGATTTGGCCTAGCATGTCGATGTTAGCAGCTTCTAGCTTCATGCCAAGATCTTCGCTGATGTAGGTTGCACCAGTTAGAACAGCGATGTCTTCTAGCATAGCTTTGCGTCTGTCTCCAAAACCTGGGGCTTTCACTGCCACAACTTTTAGGCCAGCACGCAGTCTGTTTACTACAAGTGTTGCCAGGGCTTCACCTTCGACATCTTCAGCAATGATGAGTAGAGGGCGTCCACTTTCTGCGACTGCTTGAAGTAAAGGTAGAAAGTCTTTCATAGCTGAAATTTTCTTCTCGTAGACCAAAACGTAGGCGTTTTCATAAACAGCTTCTTGGCTTTCGGGATTTGTCATGAAGTATTGAGAAAGATAGCCGCGGTCAAAGTTCATCCCTTCAACAACGTCTAGTTCAGTCTCAAAGCCTTTGCCTTCTTCGACCGTAATGGTGCCATCTTTTCCAACTCGTTCCATAGCTTTGGCAATAATCTCACCAATATCGTGATCCCCATTTGCCGAAATAGTTGCAACTTGAACAATTTCTTTGTTGCTAGCCACTTTTCTGCTCATTTTCTGAAGCTCAGATGTAATAGTCTGAACACCTTTTTCGATCCCTTTTTTAAGTTCCATAGGGTTGGCTCCAGATGTGACCAAGCGGAGACCTTCGCTGTAAATGGCTTCGGCTAAAACGGTCGCCGTTGTCGTTCCATCTCCAGCTTTGCTGTTGGTTTTTTCAGCGACCTCTTTGACCATCTGTGCGCCCATGTTTTCGTGCTTATCTTTAAGCTCGATCTCTTTAGCTACAGTGACACCATCTTTGGTAATGTGAGGGGCGCCGTAGGCTTTATCGATGACCACGTTGCGCCCTTTAGGGCCAAGTGTTGTCTTAACAGCATTTGCCAGCGTCTGAACACCTTTAAGCATTTTTTGACGCGCTTCTTCTTTAAATCTGATATCTTTAGTCATTTGTTTCTACTCCTTTATTATTCTTCGATGACAGCGATAACATCGTCTGCACGTAAAATAGTGAATTCTTGATCGTTAACAGTCACGTCCTGACCGGCATATTTATCCATTAAGACAGTGTCGCCAACTTTAACGTCGGGCATGTCTTTACCTGTGCCAACTGCAATGACTTTGGCAGTTTCTGGTTTCTTTTTTGCAGAATCGGGAAGGATGATGCCTCCGATCTTTTCTTCTTCTTCGAGACGCTGCACGATCACGCGTGCACCAAGGGGTTTGAGTTTTGTTTTATTGACCGTTTGAGTCATCTTTGGTTCTCCTTCAAAAAAGGTTTAAGATTTGTTTCATACCCCCATGATAAAGGGTTCTGAAATTTTTCGCAAGCAAATTTAGCAAAAAGAAGGTCAGAGTGCTAACTTGCGAAATTTACGCTTTTTGAGGTATGGTGGATCTATGGCCAAAGAACGCAAAGAAATACCAGTAGTTGATACGTGGGATTTGACTCCCCTATATGCCAACCAGGAAGCTTGGGAAAAGACTTTCGAGATTGTAAAGAAAAAATTTTGGAAGGATATTGCTGCCTTAAAAGGCACCCTGTCTGAAGGGCCTGAAAAGGTAAAAGAATTATTTAATTTAACTTTTGGCCTAGAACAAGAGTTAATGAGTCTCTATACGTATGCTCACTTACGTCACGATGAAGATGTGGCCCATGAGACGCATAAAAATGGGCATGATCGTATTGCAGCTCTTTTACACCAGTTTTCCGAAGCCACAGCTTGGGTAGAGCCTGAATTGCTCAGTCTACCTGAAGAGACCCTCAAAAAGCTGGCTGATTCGGTGCACCTTGCCGATTACAAAATGGTTTTAGATCGGATCATCCGTCTTAAGCCCCATACCTTGTCGGCCAAAGAGCAGCAACTGCTAGCTTTAGGTGGTAGGGCATTGCAAGTCTCGGAAAGGGCATTTGGCGCAATGAACAATGCCGATATCAAATTCCCCTCTGTTAAAGACAAAGACGGAAAAGAGCATGAGCTGTCCCATGGCCTCTACCAAACCTACTTGCGCTCCAGTGATCGTATATTGCGAGAAAATGCTTTTAAAACTTTGCACCAGACGTTTTTGAATTTTGAAAATACGCTTTGTGAGCTCTTATCTGGAAGCGTTCAGAAGCATATATATTACGCCAAAGCCAAACATTACAATTCAGCTTTGGAAGCGGCTCTCTATCCTCATCAGATTGATCCAGCTGTTTATGTCAATCTCATCGACGCTACCCATGCCCATTTGGGCAAGCTGCACCGTTTTATTGCTTTGCGCAAAAAATTGATGGGTCTGCCGGATCTACACGTATACGATCTGTATGCGCCTGCTGCGGCTGAAATCGAAATGAAATTTTCTTACGATGAGGCAGTTGAAGTCACTCTAGAGGCGGTTCAGCCTTTGGGGCCTGGCTATTGCCAAGTGTTAAAAAGAGGGCTTAAGGATGAGCGCTGGATCGATCGCTATGAAAATAACCGCAAGCGATCAGGAGCCTACTCCAGTGGTTGTTATGAAAGCTACCCTTATATTCTCCTTAATTTCCAGGGCTTTCTAAACGATGTGATGACGCTGGCTCATGAGGCAGGTCATAGTATGCACACCTACTTTTCCAATCAAAGTCAGCCTTTCCACGACTCCCATTACTCAATTTTTGTAGCGGAAGTAGCTTCAACGTTTAACGAAGAGTTGGTTTTTCGCCATCTTCTGGCAAGTGCTACAGATAAGAAACAGCGCATCTTCCTCCTCCTTCAAAAACTCGATGGGATAAGAGCTACTTTCTTCCGCCAGGTGATGTTTGCCGAGTTTGAAAAGCAGATCCATGAAATGGCAGAAAAAGAGATTCCACTTACACCGGCAACTCTGCGTAAAGCTTACCGTGAGCTGAACGCGCTCTATTTTGGTCCTGAGCTGACTTTGGATAATGAGCTAGAAGGCGAATTTATGCGCGTGCCGCATTTCTACTACGATTTCTACGTTTATCAATACTCCACCGGCATAAGCGCAGCTTTTGCCCTGGTGGAAAAAGTGCTAAAAGAGGGCCCGCGTCAGTACCTTGACTTTCTCTCTGCTGGCGGTAGTGACTATCCTGTTGAGGTGCTCAAAAAAGCTGGTGTTGACATGTGCTCCAAAGAGCCTGTCGCAGCTCTTTTAGAACGTTTCGATGCTTTGATGGACCAGCTCGAGTCTGAACTGTAGCTGTAGAGGGAGGTTTGGTATGCGCGCTATTGGCATTGTTGCTGTCTGTCATGACCCTGCCTTTAGGTGCTTTTACCAAATTGCAAGTAAGGCGAAAAATGCCGGAGTAAAACAGCCCAGGCTGTTTTTGGAAAGCTCTGGAGTAGCTGATTATGTGGCTGCCCTAAATGCTTTTGAACAGGGTAAGATGCACGATTTAGTTAACCTGATCCTGAGTGGAATAAATGCTTTAAATCTAGCGGGAGCGCAAATAATCATTATTCCTAATAATGCTGTGCATTGTATTTTTGATCAGCTTGTATGTCAGTCTCCCGTGCCACTCATTAATATCGCTGATGCTACTGCAAAAAAATGCCAAGAATTGAATTGTCAATCTGTTTGTGTTCTGGGGACAAAGTTAGTCTTTCAAAGTGGTCTGTACCGTCAAAAATTAGCACATTTAGGCATCGATGTCACCGAACCGGATGGAGATGACCAAAATGTGTTACATCAGATTTTGATGAATGCGACGCAAGGCGAAAAAATTTCAAATGATGCGATGAACAACATACGTACAATCATTGATAGGCTAAAGGAGAGAAAGGGATTTGATGCAGTGATACTTGCGTGCTCTGAGTTAAAACTCTTTGATTTTGAAAATCATTTTGTGTGCGTTGATCCGTTTGAACAGCTAGCAAATAAAGCATGGGAAATGGCACAGTATGACAACTAAAGCTGTAGGAAGAGTCGATGCTAACGATTTTTAAAGTTGAATGTACAGAAGATCATCTTCGGTGTCTTGAGGTGCGACGCCAGGTTTTTGTGCAAGAGCAGGGTGTTGCACTAGATCATGAGATCGAATTTGAGGAAGAATCGACGCATTTTTTGGTTTTGCAAGATCAGCAGCCTGTGGCAACTGGCCGTTTCCGAATAATAGGGCAGCAGGTAAAGTTCGAGCGCATTGCCACGCTTCTTAAGGTTCGCGGACATGGCATTGGCAAAGCTTTAATTGGTAAAATGATTGAAGTTGCCAATCAATCCTATCCCAACTATAACCTTATAATGAACGCCCAAATCACTGCCAAGGGCTTCTATGAGAAACTGGGTTGGCAGGCAAAAGGCGATACGTTTGATGAGGCCGGCATAGCACACGTGCAGATGGTCTATCCATCAAAGCTGTGCCCTTGAGTAATAACTGCGTTGACTGCAGTCTATTTTTTTGGTTTAGATAAGGTAATGGCGCCGATGACTTTGTCGTCATCAGGTGACGTTTTGGAGCTTGCACAAAAATGCGCTGAGGCGTATGAGTAAAAGTCGGGCGTGAGCGAGGTATTTGATGAAAAACAGGGCGAAAAGCCAAAGCACATTTGTGGTTTTAAATGATAAGGGGTTGCATACGCGACCTTCTACTGAATTGGTCAAATGTGCATCTCGTTTTAGATGTCAAATTACGCTATACTACCAAGATTTGAGCGTCAATGCAAAATCACTTTTAGGAATCTTAATGCTTGCTGCTTCTAGAGGCGCTAAGATTCGCATCGAAGCTGAAGGGGAGGACTCCGAAGATGCCATTCGGGCCATTCTTATGTTGGCGGAGAAAAAATTCAATATCAGATTTTGATGGGAATTGAAGAAGCCAAGAAGGCTGCGTCTATTAAAGCTGCAGAGATGATAAGTGATGGAATGCGTGTAGGGCTGGGGACTGGAAGCACGGTTCAGTTTTTTGTTGAGAGATTGATCCAGCGGTGTCGTGAGGGGTTAGTGATCACTGCAGCTGCCAGTTCTGAACGCACCAAAGCTCAGGCATTGGGGGGTGGCATCCAGTTGATTGAAGAGTTCACCGAGCTCGATATCACAGTCGATGGGGCCGATGAGATCGATCCGCAGCTGCGGATGATCAAGGGCGGGGGAGGAGCGCTTTTACGTGAGAAAATCTTAGCAAGTTCGAGTAAGCAAGTGGTTATAATTGTTGATGAGCATAAAAAGGTTGCTAAACTTGGCCGGGCAAAAGTGCCCGTTGAAGTGGCGCGGTTTGGCTATAAGTCAACAGCTACCAAGCTTAAGCTTCCTGGTGCGTTTCGTCTAAATGGCCAAGCCCTGTATCAAACTGATAATGGCAATTATATCTACGATGTGCACTTAGATGCCCCTATTGAGGATCCCGAAAAATTGCATTTGGAGATGATTGCGATTCCGGGAGTGATTGAAACGGGGTTATTTTTTGGTTTAAATGTCAGCTGTATAGTTGGATTTGAAGATGGTAGTGTTGTATGACTGAGGGGTTTGTAAATCTAAAGCTAGATAAGGTGATGCAGGCTAAAACGTATACCGTCTTTGTGCTGAAAAGCGAGGATAAGCGGTTTGCCATTTACGCCACTCCCGATGTGGGGCATACGATGCAAAATGTCATAGCCAACCAAAAAACGCCAAGGCCATCTTCGCATCATTTGATGAGCTCTCTCTTTAAAGCCTTAGACATTAAGCCAATCCAAGTCGTCATATGGGATGTCGAAGATACTGTTTATAAGGCACGTCTTTTTATTGAACAGAAAAAAGGCGAGCATAACCAAATTATTGAAATTGATGCGCGGCCAAGTGATTGCTTGAGCCTGGCGCTCTTACATCATGTACCGATTCTTTGTCGCTCTGAGGTGCTAGACAAAGTTGTGTGTGTAGAAGACTAGGAGTCACAATATGAAACTTGCAGAAGAAAGCGAAAAAACAAAAAAAGCACGAGAAAAACTGAAGAAAAAATTTGCGGTGATTGATGAGAAAATCAACACTCAAGCGCTTGATAGAAAATCAAAAGAAATTCACCGCTGGATTAGCCGCCAGCAGTCGCGTGTTCCGTTAAAAAACAAGTCTTTCAAGTTGTTTGATGAAAATATGCATCCAGCAGATGAGAGCCGCAAAGTGTTAAATTTGGCTTTGAGGCTGGGGGAAGATCTTTCTAAACCCTTAGAGATGTTGCTTAAAGAAAATTCTGTCTTGTAGATTAAGCTGGCTCCACGTATCCTGTTGTAGGATTAGGAGATGCTCTAATGTACATTATGACCAAAACGGCTATGGGCCTCAATTTTACTTCTTACTTTGCAGAGGCGCTGGATGCCTAACGTCATCAAAGAACTGCAAAAACGCGGATTTATCGATTCCATAGCCGGTGAAGAACTGGACCGTATTGTCGAAAAACCTATTAAGGTTTACGTGGGTTTCGATCCAACAGCAGACAGCCTACACCTTGGTAATTTGGTTGGAATTGTTCTTCTTAAGTGGTTTGAAAAATTTGGACATCAGCCAGTTGTTTTGCTTGGCGGTGGTACGGGTAAAATCGGCGATCCATCCGGCAAGGATAAAGAGCGTCCACTTCTTTCAGAACAGGCGATTGAAGCCAACGTTCTTTCGATTAAAGCCCAGTTTGAAAAGTGTTTGGAAAACCCAGAGTACTACAACAACGATACATGGCTTTCTAGTTATGGTTTGGTTGATTTTTTGCGTGACGTGGGTAAGCATTTTCGTTTGGGGCCGATGCTGGCCAAAGAAAGCGTGCGCCGGCGCCTGAATTCAGACGAAGGCATGAGCTTTACAGAATTCACTTATCAAATGCTTCAAGGGTATGATTTTTATCACCTTTTCAAACATGAACAAGTTGTTTTGCAAGTGGGTGGCTCAGACCAATGGGGGAACATCACCGCCGGTATTGAAGTCACACGCAAGCTTTGTGGCTCAAGTGTCTATGGAATGACTTTTCCTCTGCTCACACGCAGCGATGGAAAGAAGTTTGGAAAAAGTGAAGGCGGTGCCATCTGGCTTGACCCACAAAAAGTATCCCCTTACAAATTTTACCAATACCTCTATCACACGCCAGATGCAGATGTGGGGCAATTAATGCGTCTTTTAACCTTCATGGATTTGGACGAGATCATCGACTTTGAAACCAAGATAAAAGAGGGTACGCAATTAGTGAATGCGGCCCAAACGCGACTGGCCGAAGAAGTTACTCGTTTCGTACATGGAAAAGAGGGGTTGTCTGCGGCCAAAAAAGTGACGGAAATCGCCGCGCCAGGAGCAGATGCTCAGTTGGATATTCAATCGATTGAGGCCATAGCTGCGGATATGGAAAACGTGCAATTTTCAAGAGCTGAAGCTATCGGGGTTAAACTTTCCGACCTCGTTGCTAAGTCGGGTTTTATGAGTAGCCGAGGAGAAGTTTCAAGGCTAATAAAAAATGGCGGCGCCTATTTGAATAACCAAAAGGTCGAGGATCCCTTGTATCTTTTAAGTGAAAATGACTTGATTGGTGGCACCTACTGTATTTTTGGTGTCGGAAAGAAAAGAAAAATTTTATTTATGGTTGAGTCCAAATGAAGGTCTAAGGCATTTTTTGCCCCAAAAATGACCTAATCGAAAAAAAGTACTTGTTTGAAAATCAACATCTTCCAACAATGGGAGAAAAGCGGGCTGTAAAAGTTAAGGAGTAAAAAGCATGGCGACAATGACCAAAAAAAGACTCATTCAAAAAATTTCTCAGAGAACAGGATTGCACCCCAATGAAGTGCGAGGTGTTGTGCAGCAGTTTTTAGATGAAATTTCCGAGGCTCTGGCAGATGGAGATCGGTTAGAATTTCGCGATTTCGGGGTATTCGAAATTGTAACGCGCAAGCAAAAAATTGGACGTAATCCCAAAAATGCAGCAGTACCAATTGTCATTCCTGCTAGAAAAGCTGTTAAATTCACACCGGGCAAAAAGATGAAGCAGTTGGTGGAAGAAGGGAAAGAAGCTTCGTCTCATCAAGAGCACTCATCTTTTACGATGTAGTGGCACTAGCATGCTAGATCAGCTGCGGCAACTGACCGAAAAAATATGTTTTGAGCGTCCGGGAACTGACCTCAGTTTCTGGCGCTTGAGTTACCTAAACATGGAAGGGTCTAGGGCTGACCACCTGACAGCGTGCTATGGAGCCTTGCTCGATTCCCTTTTGGGTATTGAACCCAAACAGTTTTTTCCATGTGTAACCCAGGCAGGCGCGCCACTTTTATCTGAAAGCCAAGGTCCAATGTGCAGCATCAACCAAGCCAGAGAAATTGCTTTTTTATGGAAATGGATTGGACACCTCAGATCAGATCAAAATTTGCAGGTAGCAGGCCTAAGGGCTGAAAAATTTTTGGCAGGACTGAAAGACTATCCTGGACTTTGGCAACCAGAGTCAGATATGGAGAGCTATCTACCTCCCAAAAAATTCACGTCTCATTTGGAGCTCGATTTGAGCCAAATGCCCGAGTTGCAAGATCCAGAACTTGGACTATGCGTCCATGAAGATCATGGCCTTAAAATAGCACTCACCGCAGTTGGACAAAACAGTGGGTTTGGATCTTTGCTTCGAGGTGACGTGGGCATCTTATCGGTAGGCCCAAGTCTGTTTCCAAAATCAGACTTCGGGCTGCACTTAGCTCCGACTGATCTGGGTCCATTATCTGAGCACAAACGCTTGCCGGGATATAATGTACAACGGCATGGCCCTCTTTTGCATTACGCAGCGTGGTCTCGCGTGATTTGTGATCAGCAGCACCATTGGTGTGAGCTCTCGGCGTTTTGCAAGCAAGACATTCATCTAAAGATGCGTTTTTTAGATCTAAAAGGGAAACCTTTTTCGGCCCTGATGGCGCTTAAAGCTGACGCATTAAAAATTGGTAACCAGTTAGAGCTTGAACCTGGGTCCCTAAAGCAGTATAAAGGGGGCGCTAAAACAGTAGCGTTGGAGGGCAAGGACTCTCAAATGGTCATCATTCCAGGAGAGCAGGGAAGCATGGAAATTATCCCCTTAGCTAGCGATTCTAGGTATTGGGGTGCAGATTTCCTTTTGATCTATCCCTTTGAGCCTCATGCTCCTCACCTAGAATGGAATGTGTATTAATTAATTGAAAAATTGAACTTTAAGTTGTTTTGTGAGAAAATAGAGGCCTATGAAAAAGTTATTTTTATTTATTATTTTAGGTGTTGTAGCCGTCGTTGGTGGCAAAGCCGTATTAAAGAAAAAATCATCATCGGCTGAGATTGCTTGCTCAGTTGAAACTCAAGAGGCTCTTGCCGAGGACATGGTACAACCCTGTGAAGAGCCGCGTGTTGATCGTATTCATGAACTCTTTACTTTAGGCATTAATAAGCTTCCAATCGTTGAAACTGTGACATACACTCCGCGTGTTTCCTGGCTTGAAGGAAGAGCTGCTTGGATTGCCGACTACGCCTCTTACTTTAAGACTTCTCGTCATTTTATTGCCCGCAGTCTAAATGGCAAGCCAGATTACTACACACAAAAAATTTCCCATGGGGATCGTTTTAACGTTTTTAATAAAAACAAAAATTTTGAGTTCTATCTTCTCGTTGACTTGGAAGCGTGTAATCTGCATTTTTACTACACCGATCTCGATACAAATGAAAAGACTTTGCTCAAAAGTTATAAAGTGGGCTTGGGAAGGCCTGAGGCTACCTCACCTAGCGGTTACCTAACGCCAACTGGAAAGTACCGCCTAGGCGAAAAAGTTGGCATTTATAAAAAAGGCGTTACTGGAACGTTCCAAGAAAGCGAAGCGGAGATGATTCAAATTTTCGGGACGCGTTGGATTCCTTTTGGTGAAGAGATTGAAGGGTGCACTATGGGGGCAAAAGGCTACGGTCTGCACGGAAATCCGTGGCTACCCAATCCGGAAACTGGTGAGCTTGAGGAATGCCGCGATACCATTGGGCAGTTCGATAGTGATGGTTGCATTCGTCTTAACCAAGAAGACATTGAAGAACTTTTTTCGATTGTAATTAGCAAGCCTACCACCATCGAAATTGTTAAAACACTTTCAGGAGAAACCCATGCTCAACCATGAAAAGGGGATTAACGAGTACGAAGGCACGCTTAAGCGCCTTAAAGACCAACATACCCTAGGTGGCATTTGGTCCGATGAGGAAATAGTGAAGCTGGAAAAAAAACTAGAAGAGCTCAAAGGTAAAGTCTACTCACAACTCACTCCGTGGGAGCGTGTCGAAATTTCGCGTCACCCCAATAGACCCCGTTCAATTGGTTACATTAAACATTTGTGCGAATCCTTTGAAGAGCTTTTTGGCGATCGTTTGTTCCAAGATGATCAAGCTATCATTGGTGGACTGGGGATTATCGGTGGACAAAAATTTGTCATCATCGCCCAAGAAAAAGGCAATGACACTGAAAGCCGGTTAAAGCGCAACTTTGGCATGCCTCATCCCGAAGGGTATCGTAAAGCGCTTCGCCTTATGAAGCTGGCCGAAAAGTTTAAACTACCTGTACTCTCGCTTATCGACACTCCAGGAGCTCATCCCTGTCTTGCAGCCGAAGAGCGTGGTCAGGGCTCGGCGATTGCGGTTAACCTAATGGAAATGGCGCGCTTGAAAACGCCGATGATAGTCCTACTGATTGGCGAGGCCTGTTCTGGTGGAGCCTTGGCCATGGCGCTAGGAGATACGATTGGCATGTTAGAGCACTCTTACTACGCAGTGATTTCGCCTGAGGGCTGCGCATCTATCCTGTGGAAAGACCATAGCATGAAAGAAACAGCGGCTGAAAAGCTCAAGATGCAGGCTGAAGATTTGCTGGCTATGGGCATTATTGATGCCATTATTGACGAGCCGCTCGGTGGCGCGCATCACGACACAGGAGCTGTCTACCAAAGCGTTAAAACCTTTATTTTAGCAGAGCATAAAAAGCTGCAAAATATCGAAATCGATGAGCTGCTTGAGCTACGCTATCAAAAATATCGCAAACTTGGTGCTTTCCAATCTGATCCCGTTACTGTATAATCCGACGATATGAAGCTACTTTTGAAAGCGGCCTTAAAAAGCCGCAAGCACGTCTATTTGCTGTTTATCACTTTTGGCACATTGATTTTACTCACTGTGGCCAGCTCTCTGGAAATGTTTTCCCTGGGAGTGCTCACTGATCGGGGCGCAGATTTTTTTAACCTTTTTGGCACCAAAAAAAATCAATACGAACGCGTACAGCAAGTGACCAAGCAGGAGATGGAAACGCGTTGGAGCGAAATCGATCTCCAAAACAAGGGGGCGATCACTAAAACTGATGCCGCTCTTTACATGAGTCGTCAAACCAAAGGAAATCCACTTAATTGGGTGATGGCTAAGCTGCAAGCTTATTTCCAAATGGAGAAGGGGGGGCTTGAGCTTCTCCTAGCTCTTATGATGGTTGTGGCCGTTTTCAAAGCAGTGACCCTATTTGCCAGCCGCTACGCTACACAAGTCTTCTCTATTCGCATCAGCCGAGACTTGCGCCAGCACTACTTTGAGTACATCCAATACCTACCCATGAGTTTTTATCACGAATACGATATTGGGACACTAGCCTCTAGAGTGGCCACAGACGCCAGCCAAATTGCCACGTCGGTCAACTCTTGGGTCACCAATTACCTTCACATGCCCTTTACCCTAATTTCTACCTTCAGCGTTTGTTTCTACCTCTCTTGGCAACTTTCACTGGTGGTTTTTATTGGCGCGCCGCTAATTCTTCTTCCCATTATTCTGCTAGCTCGAAAAGTAAAGGGTATCACACGTCAATTACAACGCAACCAAGAACGTTTTACATCTGTGCTGATTGACTTTTTAGCCGGTATTCAGACTGTTAAAATCTTCGGTATGGAAGAATTTTCGCTCGAAAAATACAAAGAGCAAAATGACTATATGGCACACCTAGAGACTAAAACTGCTAAATACGATCTTCTTACCAGGCCGATACTGCACACCATTACGACTATGTGCTTGGCAAGCGTGGTATTAGTTGGGCTCTATATTCTGCATTTGAGCATATCTGAGCTTTTTACTTTCTGTGGCTTTCTTTACCTTATCTACGAACCTATCAAAAAATTTGCCGAAAACAACACCAGCATCCAAAAGGGGATTGTGTCTGCAGAGCGCCTCTACCAAGTGCTTAACATTAAATCACATCTTGAAGATAGACCAAACGCTATTAAGCTCAAAGCATTCAAAAATGCTATCGAGTTTGACAATGTCTCCTTTCGCTATGAAGAACAATGGGTTTTAAAAGATGTCTCCTTTACTGTTAAACACGGGGAAACCGTTGCTATCGTTGGAGCCACAGGTGCAGGCAAGTCCACTATTGTGCAACTTCTTCCGCGCCTTTATGATGTGCAGCAAGGGGAAATTCGCATTGATGGCAAGCCTCTTGCAGCTTACACACAGCGCTCATTGCGCGATCAAATTGCCTTTGTTTCTCAAAATCCATTTCTTTTCTACGATACCATTGCGGCAAACATCGCCTTTGGTCGCAACTTTTCCAAAGAAGACATCGTTCTTGCAGCACAAAAGGCGCACGCTGAAGAATTTATCGAACAGTTGCCTAAAAAATACGACACCATGCTTGCTGAAACCGGCAAAAATTTCTCTGGTGGACAACAGCAACGCCTTGCTATTGCAAGGGCTCTGGTAAAAAAAGCACCTATTCTCATTCTTGATGAGGCAACCTCAGCCCTAGATGCAATCTCTGAATTGCGCATCAAAGAGGCTATCCAGGAGCTGCACGGAGAAGTCACTCAAATTCTCATTGCGCACCGTCTTACAACCATTGAGCATGCTGACCGCATTATCTACTTAGAAAATGGGCGCAAGCTTGCCGAAGGAACTAAGGAAGAGTTACTAGAGACCTGCCTGCCATTTAAGGCTATGTGGGAAACGCACTTTCGCTCTTCCGAAACACTCTCTGTTTAACCCTACATAAATTTGCTAGGACGATAACAAATGATGCGAATTTATTATCGCTCCTTCAAAACGACTCACTACAGATGAGAGGGGTTATATCGGTATGCAACTGTATAATCACCCTTACTCCATGACAAAAACAAATTACCTGTAAGCTTAGGACCTTGATATAGCAGTTCAAAGGGATATTATTTTTGACAATAAAAAATTTATTGGAAATAGCAATCCCATTGAGAGTTAAAAATTAACAAAATCAATATATTTTTATTTTAATATTAATGTGTGTATTTTTTATTTTAATTGATTTAATTATTAGTTTTCTTTATTATATGTTATATATTAATATTGAACTTGAGGTAATTATGTCATTAAATGTAACGTCCACGTATGGAAATAAAATACAGAGGCGAGTCGATCTTTATCAAATGCCTGCACCCACCCCTATGGAAATAGATGAGCCAAGACCTATCTATCCTGAAGGGAAAGAGAACTCAAGGCACATGAGATCTATTGCTGCTATTATTGAAAAAAATAATGGTCCTATCCGCATCGTCCATTTGAATAATGGTCGACGTATTTTTTTACCCCCAGTTAAATTGGAGCACAGTATTACCCCTAATGACACAGACCCCAGGTTAAAAGATTTTACGGATAAAAATTGGGCCAGTTTTGCTCAATGTCTAGGCGGTGAAGAAAGCCCTTTCTCTGGAGGGGGGCAAAATAAACGCTATAAAGCCGATACGAAAGATACTAATAGAAAGGTTTTTACGATCAATGACTTGGGTCAATTAAAAAAAATCTAACTCTATTTGCTTGAAATTTGCGTCCTCATAAGAAGCCATCTAGAATGAGAATTGACTTTTTCAGGATCAGTGCTTAGATTAAAGCTAATTTTTCTAAAGACATTTTGAGTTCTTCATTCCCGGGCTTATCCAAGGCGCCTTGTTCTTTAAGCCAGGCAAAGTAGTCTTTTGGGACATCGGTCAACGGCTTGCCTTGATGTTTGCCAAAGGGCATTGTGCGGAGTAACTTGGGACTCGACAGAAGTTGTAGGCACATTTCAATAGAAAGATCATCGGTCATTTTAGCAAAAACTTGGTGCAAAACAATCACATCATCAAGAGCTCTATGCGCGTTATTAGGGGGGATTCCGTATGCCTCACGCAAGTGTTGCAATGTATGACGGGGCATATCAGGCCGGTATCTTCTTGCCCAGCGCAGTGAATCTAAAAACTCCCAAGTCGGAAAGTGAAGCTCATGTCTTTTGAAGGAACTTTTTAAAAACGGTAAATCAAAACTGTCGTTATTGTGGGCAATGAGTACAGTATTGCCTTCGCAAAAAGCGGCAAATTGCGCTCCGATCTCTTTGAATGAGGGCTTGTCTGCAACCATTTCATCGGTAATTTTATGAATAGCAGTTGCTTCGGGGGGGATAGGACAGCCGGGGTTGATAAGCGCCTCAAAAGTGCGATCTTGCACCGGGTCGTAGGCTGCGATCTCAATGATGTGATCGCGCTCAGGGCGTATGCCAGTCGTTTCTGTGTCGTAAAAAATAGGGCGCTTCATGTAAAACTAATATAGCGAGCACGATCAATTGCTTGCAAGAGGAGAAACCAGATGAAGTTAATCGCCTTGCTCATTATTTCCGCATTTTTAAGTGCAGCCGAAGTTCAAACGTATATGTCACCAAGTGAAAATGTGGAAAAAGCGCTTGTTGATGCAATTCAAAACGAGAAAAAAGGAATCAAAGTTGCCATTTATACGTTTACCAATAAGCGTATTGCCAAAGCTTTAGTGGATGCCAAAAACCGTGGTGTGGCAGTTGAAGTGCTGGTCGATCCTTTTTCGGTCAAATTGGGAGGTGCCGTAAGCACGCTTTTAGATGCAGATGTGCCCGTCTACGTCTACATCCCTGAAGGGAAAAACTGCTGGACCTCTATTTTACATCATAAATTCTGTCTTTTTGAAGAAATGAAAGGTGTTTGGACGGGCTCTTACAATTTTACTTACAAAGCTGAAAACAGCAACTCTGAAAACGCTGTATTGATTACTGGTGATGAGGCAGGCTATCAAAAATTTGATAACGAATTTAATACCCTTAAGAGCAATCGCACAGAGGTGGTGACGAAAAAGGAGAAGACCCCTACAATAAAGGGAAATGACTGAATACAATTTTTTTAAAGCAGACTCAAAAAAAATACTGGCCTCGCTGTCTGGAGAATCACTTCTTCTGGCATTGCGTGAGATGCTGCTCATTCGGCAATTTGAGCTGCGGGCTGAATCGGCCTATCAGCAAGGCCTAATTGGTGGTTTTTTTCATGCATACATGGGCCAAGAAGCCATTCAGACCGGATGTGTGCACGCACTAGGTAGAGAGAATTGGTTCACCACTACCTACCGGTGTCATGCGCTGGCTTTGCTGCTAGGGGCTACGCCAAATGAAGTGATGGCTGAACTCTATGGAAGAGCCACTGGAAATGCTCAAGGGCGTGGCGGTTCAATGCATCTTTATGCTGATCGACTCCTTGGTGGCTTTGGCATCGTAGGGGGTCACCTTCCCATTGCCACGGGGGCGGCCTTCTCGCTTAAATACCAAGACAAAAAAAATGCAGTTTCTCTCTGTTTCCTTGGTGATGGTGCTACTGTACAAGGTGCTGTTCACGAATCCCTTAATCTGGCAGCTCTGTGGGATCTTCCCGTTATTTTTGTAATTGAAAATAACCAATGGGGGATGGGAACTGCGGTGAGCCGTGCCGTTGCCATGCAGCCTATTGCTGAAAACTTGGCCAAATCTTATGGAATTGAAAGCTACACTCTAGATGGAATGGATTTCTTTAATTGCTATCAAGCCTTTAAAGAAATGGGCGAAAAAATCAAACAAAACAGCCGGCCAATCATCGTTGAGGCAATCACTGAGCGCTTCCGCGGACATTCTATTTCAGATCCTGGTCTTTACCGCAGCAAAGAAGATCTTAAAAAAGCCATGGAGCGCGACCCGATTCCCCGTTTTTATCATGCGCTTCTAGATGCAAAAATCATTGATGAGGCAACTTTTGAAAACATGCAAAAAGAAATCAAACAGATTGTAATCGATGCTATGAAATTTGCTCACGATAGCCCCTGGCCCGACCCAATTACTCTTGAGGAGGGCGTTTATGCCGATCATTGAAATGCGCGAGGCGATCAGACAGGCCATCGATGAGGAGATGACCCGCGATGAGTCCGTCTACGTTATGGGTGAGGAAGTAGCTGAATACAACGGCGCCTACAAAGTTACTAAAGGGATGCTCGACAAATGGGGACCCAAACGCATCATAGATACACCTATTGCGGAAAACGGCTTTGCGGGGCTCTCGATCGGAGCGGCCATGACGGGCCTGCGTCCTATTGTAGAATTTATGAGCTTTAACTTTTCCTTTGTCGCGTTCGATCAGCTGGTATCCAATGCCTGCAAAATCTACTACATGTCTGGAGGGCGTTTTAAAGTTCCTATCGTTTTTCGCGGGCCTAATGGCGCCGCAGCTCAAGTCTCTTGTCAGCACAGCCATTGCGTGGAGGCCCTGTACGGTAACCTTCCTGGATTTATCGTGGTGGCCCCATCAAACCCCTATGATGCCAAAGGGCTTTTAAAGTCTGCTATCCGTAATAATAATCCCGTACTATTTCTGGAAAACGAATTAGATTACGGCATGAAAGGAGAGGTTCCAGAACACGAGTACTTGGTACCCATTGGCGAGGCTAAGATTGTGCGTGAAGGTACTCATGTTACGCTTATTTCTTATAGCCGTATGCTTGGATTTTGTCTGCAAGCAGCAGAAGAAATGGCCAAACGCGGGGTGCAAGTAGAAGTAGTTGATTTGCGGACTGTTAAGCCCTTAGATATTCCCACGATTGCAGCGTCGGTCAAAAAAACTAGCCGTGCCGTTATTGTCGAAGAAGGTCACATTTTCGCTGGCATTGCCGCAGAAATAGGATTTACTATCAATGAACACTGTTTTGACTTTCTCGATGCCCCTTTAGTGCGCGTCTGTCAACGTGAAACACCTTTGCCTTACGCTAAAAATATGGAAGTCGAATCGATACCTAACACCAAGCGGATTATTGCCGCGCTAGAAGACGTATTAGAAGGAGTCAAATAGCCATGCCCACAACACTTACTATGCCCAAACTCACCCCCACTATGGAAGAGGGCACCATCGTTAAGTGGCATAAAAAAGAAGGCGATGCGGTTAAAGCAGGTGATGTTCTCTTTGAAGTGGCAACTGACAAAGCGACGGTTGAACACAACGCCTTAGACGATGGCTTTATTCGCAAAATTCTAGCTCCGGAAGGGTCTGAGGCCAAAGTGAATCAAGCTGTTGCCATTTTTACTGAAACTGAGGGTGAAAGCATTGAAGGTTATGAGCCGGAAGGCCCAGCTGCAGAAGCTGTGCAAGAGCCAGCAGAGCTAGACGTTGCCAAGGAAGCGCCTAAGCCTGCACCAAAACCTGCAGGCGGAGCCCTAGCTGAACCCGGTTTTGCTCCAGAGCCGCCTCTTGCTAACTACACCTACGAATTTGCCACCTCACCTCAAGAAAAGGCTTTTGCTACTCCTTTGGCTAAAAAAATTGCCAAAGAGCAAGGTTTGGATCTTTCTGGGGTCAAGGGCACAGGTCCTGGAGGCCGGGTGATGAAACAAGATCTGGCCTTGGCGCAAAAAGGCTCTTCGGTTTCGTTTGGCTCGCAAAAAGCCCCTCAAATTGTTCCTGGTACATTTCATGAAGAAAAACTGACCCCGATGCGTAAAGCCATTGGCCAACGTCTGCAAGCTTCCAAAACATTTATTCCCCACTTTTACGTTACTCAGGAAGTCAATGCTATGCCTATGGTGCAAGTGCGCGACCAACTTAAAAAAATGGATTTGAAAGTTACTTTCAACGACTTTGTGATTCGCGCTTGCGCCCTTTCCCTTCGTGATCATCCTGTGGTGAACTCAGGCTTTAACTCTACTAATCAATCGATCATACGTTTTGAGACCATTGATATTTCTGTGGCAGTCACCATTGCCGAAGGACTTATCACTCCTATCATCCACCACGCTGACTACAAAAATCTGGGTCAAATTTCGGCCCAAGTGCGCTCGCTTGCTGGCCTGGCAAAAGAAGGTAAATTGCAGCCTGAACAATACCGCGGCGGCTCTTTTACCGTTTCTAACCTTGGCATGTTTGGCATCAGCAATTTTACTGCCGTGATCAATCCTCCTCAAGCCGCTATCCTGGCAGTGGGTGGTATTGTAGATAAGCCTGTAGTGGAGTATGTAGATAGCGCTGAAGAGTACCGTGTGGTTCCTGGAAAAACCATGGAGTTGATTCTGTCTTGCGACCATCGTGTTGTGGACGGCGTTGACGGGGCTAAATTCATCAAATCGGTGCAAAACTACCTTGAAAATCCAGCTATACTGCTGATTTAGTCATCTCAACTACTTAATTTAAAAAAATTGAATCGTTGTTATTCAACCGCTTAGTTGCTATACTGCTTGCATGAGGATGAGCATTTTAGAGCAAATTTTGCTAACGGATAAGCTTTATTGGGCAGTGGCCCTTGGGGGCTCGGCCTTATTTGTGCTCAGGCTTGTGAGCATGCTATTTGGCTTGGGCGATGAGGATTCGGATGATGGCGATTTTAAGCTGTTGACTGTACATTCGCTCAGTGGTTTTGCCATGCTATTTGGATGGATTGGACTAGCCTGTCAGAAAGAGGCGCATTTAGGGCCAGGGTGGAGTTGTTTAGCTGCACTAGGCGCTGGTAGTGGCATGTTGTTTTTGACAAGGTGGATTTTTATTTGGGCGGGCAGTGCTGTCTCTAAAGGGGGAGATTTTGAAATTAAGGAAGCGATTGGTAAACAGGCGACAGTTTATCAAAAGATCCCAGGCACAGGCACAGGGAAGGTTCAAGTCACAGTCAATGAGGTGATGTACGAGCTTTTGGCAGTATCAAAGGAAAATTGTGAAATTCATTCATTTGAGTGCGTCGATATTGTCGATGTGCTTGATGAACAAACAGTGGTGGTGAGAAAATGATTGAAGGATTTTTTAGTACAGCAGCGTTTGCTTGCGTGGCATTTATTTTTGCCACATTTCTATTTTTGGCCAAGATTTACCGCCGATGTCCGTCAAATCAAATTTTGGTGGTGTTTGGAAGAGTGGGTCAAAAACGCTCGGTTCAATGCTATCACGGTGGGGGCACGTTCGTATGGCCGTTGATTCAGGCTAGCGCGTATTTGGATTTAACGCCCAGATCGATCCATATTCCCCTAAAAGGGGCACTCTCCCAGCAAAATATCCGTATCAATGTACCCAGTACGTTCACAGTGGCAGTTGGTATTACCCCAGAGGTGATGAATAATGCTGCGGTTCGTATGCTAGGATTGAGCGTAAGTGAAATTGAAAGCATGGCCAATGAGATCATCATCGGTCAGCTGCGTTTAACGGTGGCTTCTTTGAAGATCGAAGAGATTAACCAAGACCGGGAGCGCTTTTTAGACGCGATCAAAAACAATATCGAGCCGGAATTGCATAAGATCGGTCTGACTTTGATTAATGTGAATATCACCGACATCACCGACGAGTCTGAGTATATCGATAGTATTGGTAAAAAGGCGGCGGCAACAGCGGTGAACCAAGCCAAGATCGACGTTGCCGAGCAAGAGAAAAGCGGTGAGATTGGTAAGGCCATTGCCGACAGAGAAAGACGTATCCAAGTGGCAATGCATCACGCCAAAGCGGTGGAAGGTGAGAATTTGGCTAAGGCTGAAATGGCTGCTACCAATGCGATTTTGAATGAAAAGGAAGCTGAAGCTCAAAGACGGTCAGAAGTTGCTAAACAAATTGCCGAAGTATCGATTCAAAAGGCCAAAGCTGAGGCTGAAGTATCCAGGTTGCAAGCGTCTGAAATTGTCCCGCAGGAAATTTCAAAGCAAAAAATAGAAATTGAAGCAAGCGCTCAGGCCCAAAAACGTATTCTTGAAGCCAAGGGAGAGGCAGATGCTCTCTTAGCAATGCGGCAGGCCGAAGCTGAGGGCTTAAAGCAGGTCCTCGATGCTAAAGCCAAAGGCTTTAGCGAACTTATGCAGGCTTGCGGTGAGGATACATCGACGATGCTCCTCATTGAAAAATTAGAAGAGATTGTGCGTCTTCAAACAGAAGCGATTCGCAACATCAAAATTGATAAGATCACGGTTTGGGATAGTGGCCAAAGCGATGATGGCAAACGGGGAACAACTACCTCTAATTTCTTAAGTAATATGGTGAAATCGGTTCCTGCATTGCACGACGTTGCTGAAATGGCCGGTGTGGAATTGCCGGGTTATTTGGGTAAGCTGAAGGGAAATACCTCAGTTGAGGTAGAAAGCTAAGCTTTAGTGTAAAGCATCGAAGATCCTCTCGATAGTTTTATGCTCATCGGGAGGCTTTGGTGTGACTTTGGGGAAATTGCCAGTTTCTGTTGTTGGTAGGCTGTTCACGAACGATGCGAGTATACCCATCCGATGGCAGCAGGGATGGAATCGCTGCTGAGGCATTTTAGATTTATCTGGTCCAGTTGGAAGTTTAACCATTATAGCGTAAGTACCCAGATTTTTTTGTGCCGGCTCGGTTAAAGTTGTACCAGGCACAGCCCACAGATATAACAAGGAAAGAGCCAAATAGAAAAGCTTCGGGTCTTTTTAAGCTGATGCAGCGGTAGGTGACCCAGCCTAATTTAACAGCGCTGATAGAGCTTGCTATTGCAATGCCGCAATTGGCTCCAGGGGAATCTAGATAGTAGGCTGCAATGCAAATAGGGATACTAGCTAGCGGAATGCTTCTTAGGGAGTAGAGGCCGGCTGCTAAAAGAGCGCCAAAAGCGACTGTTATTATCACTTCGATGCTATTTTCTTTGGGGGTATTGCTAAATGGAGCTGTGGCAATATCTCTGAAAAGTTTGGGGATAAGGAAGGTCATAGCCACTTTTTACGATGAAATATCCAGACGGCAAAGATGGAAATGGCTGCAGTAAACGCCATGATACCGGCAAAAGCCACGGCACTGTTGGCAAACGGAAGAGCCACATTCATACCATAGAGGCTAGCTATCATGGTAGGCAGGCTTAGTATGATAGTGAGCGCGGTTAATAGCTTGATGGTTTTATTTAGCTGATTGGTGAAAATAATTTGGTAGGAGTCGCGAAGTGATCTGATCGAGCGCAAATTCACCGAGCAAATTTCTTCCGACTGAAGAGATGCATTGAGTAAGTCTTCAAGTAAATCCTGGTCTTTTTCATACAGAAAAGTGTAGCGACCAGAGGTGATGGCTTCTAGGACATTGCGCAGAGGAACGAGGGAGGAGAGGTATTGATTCAGATTTTCTTCATGGACAGTTAGAGAAGTGATGTCTTTACTTTCAACCTGAGCCATCTCTTTTTCTTTGCGGATGACGCCAGCTCTAATTTTTTTAATTTTGATGGTGTATTCTTGGGTGATTTTGAGGAGGATGTAGATGAGGAGTTTACTGGGTTGATTGGTGGCGATTTTAGGTTTTTGGTTGATAAAATTTTCTATCAAAAAACTTTTTTGGGGACAGACAGTAATGAAATAATCTTTTGTCAAAATGATGGTCAGTGTTGTGGTAAATAGCCCTGCTTCATGGACGGTTGGATGACGCGTAAAGATAAGGATGTGCTCATCGAGGCGCTCAATACGGGGAATTTCATAGCGGTCAAGGCAATCGTGCAAGTCAGTATACTCAACGTCAATGAGTTTGGCTATCTGAGTCACATCATTGGATGTAGCTTCGTCGACATGCATCCAGCAGCCTGGTCTGGCCTCGGCAATAGCTTCGAAAGCCTCGTCGGCATCTGATTTAAAATACGTTGTAATCATAGAACTAGTTTAACTCTAAAAGGCTAAAGATACAAGCCAAATCAGCTACCAGACTTTTTACTATACTATTTTTTTGAAATAAGTGAGGCCAACTGGATTTCAAGTTCTTTAAGCCGTTTTGCGTAAGAGGAAAGTTTGCGAATGTGGACTTGCATGGTATTGAATTCTTTC
Organism: Chlamydiales bacterium; assembly: GCA_024233455.1. Taxonomy (GTDB): domain Bacteria; phylum Chlamydiota; class Chlamydiia; order Chlamydiales; family JACKPQ01; genus JACKPP01. The sequence goes on along the minus strand of JACKPP010000001.1, from coordinate 121,985 downwards.
ATAGGCATGACCGGGCCACCGCCATAAATGCCACTTGTTTTGATGTCTTTGCTGACGCCGCCACGCGTTGCGATTTGGACGTTATCGGTAATATCAACATGGCCGACGATGCCACCTTGGCCACCCATAAAAACATGCCTCCCGGTTTTGGCAGAACCTGCAATTCCAGATTGTGAAATAATGAGGTTATCCTCTCCAAGAGAGACGTTATGACCAATTTGAACCAGGTTATCGAGTTTGGTGCCACGGCCAATACGCGTGGATTTAAATCTGGCTCTATCGATGGTGGTATTAGCGCCGATTTCCACGTCATCTTCAATGATGACATTGCCGATTTGCTCTAGTTTGTTGTGGTGCCCTTTAGCATCCATGGTATAACCATAGCCGCATGATCCAATAACTGCTCCGGGTTGAATGGTGACGCGATTGCCGATTTGAGAGCGCTCACGAATGGTGACATGGGGATAGATCGTGCAGTTGGCCCCGATATTGGTAGCAGGGCCGATGGATACATGGGCGTAAATGTGAGTGTGAGCTCCGATGTTAACGCCTTTATCAATGACAACGTAAGGGCCAATTGTGACATTATCGCCAAGCTTTGCAGTGGGATGGATGACAGCTGTGGGGTGGATATCGGTAAAACCGGTCTGCACAGATTCTAGCAAAAGTTCTGCAATTTTTTGGAAAGCACGCGAGGGGTTATCCGAAACTAGATAATTTTTCCCAGGCATTTGTTCGGTGTTTGCATCGATACAAATCACCCCCGCTTTTGAGGCTTTCATCGCCTCGAAATAACGGGGGTTAGAAAGAAACGAGGCATCAGATGTGCTCGCAGATTCTAAGGTGTCAACTCCTTGAATGGAAAATGCTGGATCCCCAACAAGGATGCTATTTGTCAGCTGCGCAAGCTCATATAACGTAACGCCTTTATCCACGAGATTCCTGATTTTCGATGTCGTAATTGTGGTCGAGTTCTGTTAAAACAAGGCTTGTGACATCTTGGTCGAAGTAGAAACAAGCATCTTTATTAATCACAAATGAAAAACCGTGGTCTTTAGCAACTTTTTCAGCTGCAGCAGCAATGCGACCACCCATGTTTTGGACCATTTTCATATTGGCTTGGTTCAACACTTGGTAGTACTGGTTTTGGTACTTAGCCATCTCTTCTTGCAAGCTTTGGAATTTAACGCGTAGCTCTTGCTCTGCTTCCGGAGATAGACCATCTAAATGTTCTGGGTCTTGCAACTTGTTAGCAATCTCGCGCAAGTTTTTTTCAGTATCTTGCACCAGTGATTGCATTTGATTTTTAAGATTTTCTAGAGCTTCCTGCTCCTTTTTTCCGTATTTGGAATCAGCAACACAACTAGCAAAATTGGCAACACCAATTTTTTTGGCATCGGTCTCAGTTGCTTTTAGTAGCCCTGTAGAGCTAAGTGCTAATGCTAAAACTGCAATTGTTTTCTTCATGTCATGACTCCGTTGTTAAAATTGTCCGCCCATCGAGAAAAAGAACGATTTTTCTTGAACTTTGCGGTTTCTTGGGTTGAGTGGGTAACCGTACCCGAAGATAAAGGGAACGCGATTGCCAATGTCAATCCGCACACCAGCTCCGGCACTTGTGCGTAGGGTATTAAAGTGCCAAGGTTTGATATCGGCACTACCACCGTCGATGAAGACGAAAACATCCAGGAATGGGGGGATGATTTCATGTAGGTATTCGACAGAAAGTAGCATGGACGTTGCTCCGCCGAGCGGATCGATATCGTTGTCATTTGTGTTGTTTTGTTCTCCAGGAAACAGAGGTCCAATCGAGAATTGTTCATAACCACGCACCGAGTTTTCACCACCCATAACATAACGCTCGGGGAAAGGCAAGAGTTCTGGTTTTCCCAAACCAAATGTATCTAGGACTCGGACATCGCCCCTAGCCTTGAAAATTCCCCGCTTGCCAATGGGGTGATAGTAGGTGTTGAGGTAAGCTGCTTTCATGAAGGGGAAGCAGCGGTCATCAGAGGAGTGGCGACGAACACCGCAGATTTCTCCTTCAATGAAGGATCGGGCCCCCATGCGAGGCTTGTAGGGTCTATCTGTTGAATCAAATCCAAATGTTCCGCCAACACCCATGACCAGGCCGCTATTGCGCTCTTGTTGGGTTTGCGCTTTTTTCCAAGCAGTCTGGTTTTGCATGGCCTGTTTTATTTCTTTTTCATTGGTGATCTGACCAGCTGCATTGGTTTTGGCTTTGGGAATTTTAGGAGGATCAGTACTAATGTCGATGACCGAATTGCGTATACGCCATTTAAGCGTAGCAGTCCAATAGCCACTTAAGGGGTAGGATGCAAAAATTGTACCGCCGCCAGTATCGATGTCGAAGTTATCAGAAATGACCGTACTATGAGTGTAGTTCACATCAAAGCCAACGCGCCAATTGGTGTCTTTAAAGTGGGGCTCCATCCAGTTGATAGTGTACGATCGGGTTTTTTTACCGATTTGGACTTTGGCCGAAGCAAGTTCACCACCACCACGCAGCGCTGAAAATCCATCTTTCCAAAAACGGGTTAGCCCTTTGTGATTAAAGTTATTTTCGCTGATATCTAGACCACCAAAAATATCGTCGACAGAGCTGGCTCCGAAGAAAAGGCTAACGTTACCAGTTGTCGTCTCTTCTACTTCGATAATGACGTCGCGAAAGTTTGGCCCTAAATCTGAGTCGTATTGAGATTTGACAGGATAGACGTTAACAGTTTTGAAGTAGCCGGTTCCAAGAAGTCGGTATTCGGTCGCTTTGAGTTTATTCGAGTCAAAGACTTCTCCAGGGACGAGGTTGGTTTGGTGCAGAATGACCCGTGTTTCGGTACTAACATTACCAAGAACGCGCACTAAACCAACGCGGTATTGCTCACCCTCATCGATGTCAAACTGGACATTGTATACCGGTTCATCGGGCATTAAGTAGAGTTGATAAGAGACGCTGGTATCGATATAACCGCGCTGCCCGTACAGGTCTTTAATGTTTTGGACGGTATCACGGAGAGCATCGGGTGAATAGGGATCCCCATCGTGGATCGTAAAAATGTCTTGAATTTGGCTATCGGTATAAAGCTTATTGCCGCAGAACGTGATTTCACCAAAATGAAATTCATCGCCACGATCGGCGGTAATCACAATGATGAGTTTGGCCGGGTCAATGGGATCTTCTTTTTGCGTGATGCTGACTTTGGCATCGGCATAGCCTTTATTCTGGAGGTAGTTGACAATGATGAGTTTGTCATGTTCCATCATATCATCGCGATAAATTCCAGAGCCTGTTACCCAGCTGATTAGAAAATTGTATTTTTTCGAAACCATTTTGCGCATGATTTCTTTTTCTTCACCTGAAGTAAAACCCTCGAATTCCATTTTAGCTATGCGGCCAGATCTACCTTCACGAATGTTGATTTCAATGACGATATCGTTGGAGTTTTCCTGAGGTACGATGCGGTAAGATCCTTGCACTTCAAAGTAGCCTTTTTTAACGTATAGCTCTTTGATTTTCATGAAGCCTTTGTTAAAAGTGTCTCGATCGAATACTTCACCGGGAGATACGCCTAATTCTTTGGTCAGGGTTGAAGTTTTTAGTTTTTTATTGCCTTGCCATTCGATCCGTTTAATAATAGGTTTTTGCCAAAGACGCACAGTGATGTAGACTTGTCCATTGATGACCTCTAGAGAGGGTTCTATCCGATCGTACTCTTCAGCTAGCATCTTTAGATCGGTATCAAAGGTCAGTTGATGGAATGGGTCACCCTGCTTGGTGCTCATCCTAGATTTTAAGCTCTGTGGATCGAAGGGGCAATTTTCGCTTTCCATGATCAATGTGATTTTGGCCACAGTTTTATTTTCGAACGTCTCGACAACTGCGGAATATGCCAGCAGAATAGGAGCGTCCAACATGGCTCCCATGCAAAGTGCTGCAGCTACGCGATAAACCAATTTGTTCATGAAAAACGATTCCTTTGCCAATAACTTGAGCTGCCCATCATATTCGATCAAGTTAAATTCACGCAAGCTCTAGTGTCTTGATGGTGGTTTTAATTTTGTCAAAAAGGTTAAATTTTTCACTGGAAAAAAATTAGGAGCAGATCCTACCATACGGCTTTACAAAAGCAATTTAAAAGGTGATAAGTGGCAATGACGTGTGGAGTACCATCACAGGCGTACGGTTGGTACGTGAGTTCGGAAGGAAATATTACGGGCCCTGGAGCGTCTGTCAGTGATATTACGTATACTTTTATTCAGGCTACTGCCTGCCAATCCATACGCCAGATTTCAATTTCGGTGCATTCTTCGGATCAAACGGTTCGGATAGATGTTCAAGCGAGGGACTTAAAGACCTATCATAGCATAGTGGATGTTGGCTTGAGATATTCTGATGAATGCGGAGAAAAAGGCTATTATTTCAATTCTCATCCCCCCTTTACGATTGATGAAAATGGGTTTGGTGCTCTCAAATTTGTGGAAGATGCCGTAGGTGATGAGAACGCTTTTGAAGATCGGCCGCTTTTCCATACTTTTTCTCCTATGGAGAAAGCAAGAAATGTTGAGGAGGCACTAACCTTACTAAGCAAAGTAGATACAAGCGTCATGGAGATAAATAACATAATGCAAAAGGTCTTTAGCCCTTAAGAGCAGCTGGCAACGCTTTAGCTGTGGTTGCGTTTTAAAAAGTGCGACGGCCGGTGATGGCCAAGGAAAGGGTTCCCTCATCGATGTAGTCGAGCGTGCTACCCATGGGCATTCCAAAGGCCAGGCGTGTGACATTGAGTCCTTGATTGTCAAAGTCATTTTTGAGAAAAAGGGCGGTGGCGTCACCTTCAAGGGTAGAATCTAAAGCTATAATAACTTCTTTAATCCCGTGCGTTTGAATGCGGTTTTTCAGTTTGGGAAGATCGAGTTGATCTGGTGTGCGACCGTCGAGGGGAGAGATCAAAGTTTCGATGACGTGGTATAGGCCGCGATAGGCATGGGTGTCTTCAATTGCATAAGCATCTTTGGGAGAGGAGATAATGCAGAGCACGTTGGTGTCGCGGCCCACGCAAAATGGGCAGTGATTGTGGTCTTGCAGGCAACCGCAAGTAGCGCAGGCTTTGACGCGGGTTCTAAGCGTGCCGAGCAATGACGATATGTCAATTAAATCTTTTTCTTTCCAATCAAGCAGGGCAAAGGCATAGCGTTCAGCGGTCTTGTTTCCAACTCCTGGGAGTTTTCGTAGGTAGGTGATCAGGGTTTGTAAGTCGGTGGGGTATTTCAAGGGAATCCTTACTTTTCTTATTTATCCATTTGTGCTATACTATGATCTTTATATTGTAGGAGATCAAGTGAAAAAAGCCCGGATCGTCGGAACAGGCTCGTATGTTCCTGAAAAAGTGCTTACTAATGCTGATTTAGAAAAAATTGTTGATACCAATGATGAGTGGATTTTTTCGCGCACAGGCATGAAAGAGCGGCGCATTGCAGCTGATGATGAATTCACCTCCGATATGGGATTGAATGCTGCCAAAAAGGCGTTGGCGGCAGCTGGTATCGATAAGAGTAAGATTGATTGTATTTTGGTGGCAACGCTCTCATCTGATCATATTTTTCCGAGTACTGCCTGTTTAATTCAGCGTGGTCTTGAACTGGAAAACATTCCGGCAGTTGATTTGATGGCTGCTTGCACCGGTTACCTTTATGCCCTAGCCCAGGCCAAGGCGTTTGTCGAATCGGGTCTCTATCAGCATGTGCTTGTGATCGCTGCTGAAAAACTTTCGGCTATTACCGACTATGAAGACCGCAATACGTGTGTCCTTTTTGGCGATGGCGCAGCAGCTTGTGTTGTGGCAAGTGAGGGGGCAGGCTATGTGATCGATTCTATTACAATTGGCTCTGATGGCTGCCAGGCTGAACTTTTACACATGCCAGCTGGTGGTGTGCGACGCCCAGCATCGGAAGAAACGGTTAAAAATCGCGAGCATTTCATCCACATGAACGGCAAAGAGGTGTTTAAGCACGCTGTGCGCCGTATGGAAGCAGCTTCAGAAGAGGCGCTTCTGAAAGCGGGATTGGATAAGGCGAATTTGAGTTGGCTGGTGCCCCACCAGGCCAATATTCGCATTATCGAAGCGCTTGCCAAGCGCTTTTGTGTCCCTATGGAGCGGGTTTTTATGACCATCCATAAATACGGTAATACGTCAGCTTCATCCGTGGGTATTGCTTTGGATGAGCTGGAATGCGAAAAAACACCAGAAGTTGGTGATCATCTGCTCTTAGCAGCATTTGGAGCAGGCTTAACTTGGGGTGCTGCGGTGCTAACAAAGGAGCTAGCTTGAAACAGGCGCTGATTTTTCCAGGACAAGGTGCTCAGTATTGCGGAATGGGCAAGGATTTTTACGAGAATTACGCTGAATGCAAAGAGATTTTTGATCATGCTGATGATCTGCTTTCTACCCATTTATCAAAATTGATGTTTAGCGGTCCCATGGAAGATTTGACCCAGACCCAAAATAGTCAACTGGCCATTTATGTAATGAGCCTGGCTATTGAAAAATTGATTGGTGTACTGCCTGATACGTGTGCCGGCTTAAGTCTGGGCGAGTATTCGGCAGTGGTAGCTTCAGGTAGATTGTCCTTCGAAGAAGGATTAAAGCTGGTAAAGGCGCGTGGACAGTTTATGCAAGAGGCCTGTTTGCAAAATCCAGGAACGATGGCGGTGGTGCTTGGACTTCCCGAGGCTTTAGTGGATCAATTGGTTTTGCAAATACAGAAAAAACACCGAGTTTGGGTGGCGAATCTCAATTGTCCTCGTCAAGTTGTGCTGGCCGGTACCAAAGAAGGAATCGCCGCAGCTGAGCCTATCATGAAGGAAAAAGGGGCCAAACGCTTTTTGGAACTTGAGGTTTCAGGCGCATTCCACTCCGAGTTAATGAAACCGGCGCAAGAAAAACTCGAGCCGGTAGTTGACAGCGCTCCGTTTAAAGAGAGTAGTATTTCTCTTGTCATGAATGTCCCTGGCAATTATGTGACATCGCTCGATGAAGTACGCCATTTTCTCAATGAGCAGGTCGTGTATCCAGTCAAGTGGGAAAAGGGGATTCATGCGATGGAAGATCACGGAATAGAGCGCTATATCGAAATAGGCCCTGGCAAAACATTGGCGGGTATGAATCGTAAAATTGGGGTTAAAGGAACAACAATCAGTATTGAAAAAGTAGGAGACTTGGATGCACTTGCTTAAGGGAAAAAAAGCGCTAGTTACAGGTGGCACATCGGGTATCGGCAAAGCGATTGCTCTGAAATTTGCTGCTCAAGGTGCTGATGTTATCATTGTAGGTACAAATGAAGAGCGAGCCAAGGCTTGTGTGGCTGAAATGATCAGTTGCCAAGTTGGGGACGCGCAGCAATTTGGATACCATATTTTGGATGTGGCCGATACGGCTTCGGTGACTGCGTTTTTGGACAATATTGGCGCTATAGATGTACTGGTGAATAACGCTGGGATTACTCGTGATACACTGCTGATGCGTATGAGTGAAGAAGATTGGGATGCGGTTCTTGGAACTAACCTTAAATCGGTTTTTAATTTTTGCAAGGCAGCGGTGCGCCCGATGATGAAACAACGCTCGGGTAAAATTATCAATATCTCTTCTGTTGTTGGCTTGACAGGAAATGCCGGACAGAGCAATTATGCAGCTTCCAAGCTTGGTATGGTAGGCTTTACTAAATCTTTGGCCAAAGAGTTGGGTAGCCGTGGCATCAATGTTAACTGCATTGCGCCGGGCTATATCCAAACGCCTATGACAGAGAGCTTAAACGAGCAGCAAAGGGCAGCAATTTCAGATAAAATCCCCATGGGGATTGGCCAGCCAGAAGCGATTGCAGGTGCAGCACTTTTTTTGGCTAGCCCTATGTCAGATTATATAACAGGCGTCGTCCTTCCAGTTGATGGTGGAATGACGGCATAACAAACAAGGAATGAAAAATGGCAATTAAACAAGACGTAATCGATATCGTCACAGAACAGCTTGGCGTTGATGCTTCTGATGTGACAGAAGATAAGTCATTTGTGGATTTAAACGCAGATTCGCTTGATATTACCGAACTGGTAATGACGTTTGAAGAGCGCTTTGGTTTTGAGATTTCGGAAGAAGAAGCCGAAAAGCTTAAAACGATTGGCGATGTAATTTCTTACATCGAAAACAAGCAATCTGCTAACGCTTAATATGTTAGTAAAGCGGGGTCCCCTGCTTTCCTTCTTGCGAATAATGAAATAGAGAATCCTTAATCGGGTTCTCTATTTTTAGTTTAAAATAAAATCTTACTATTTACATTAAATGTTTTTTTTAGCATAATTAACGACGTTAACTTAGAGGGTTACTATGTTTAAGAAAATAATGGTTATTTTAGGATTAGTGGTAAGTGCTGGCTTGATGGCCAACGAACAAGAAATTAAAACTGACAGCGTTCAAACTGTGCAAGTGGTTGATACGGAGTTTAATACAGTAGTAATTGAAGGAATTCAAATTAAAACTTACATTAAGTCCGGCCAAGCCCTAAGCGATTTCAATGGATCTAAAATCGTCGTTCTCAAGGATTCGCCAACGCACCAGGATCTCATGCGCAAGGCCAGCAAGCATGTTACGATTATAGCTGTTGCTAGCTTGGATGAGGCTCAAAGCCTATTCGATGCCAAAAAAGTCGATGCCCTAGCGTACTCTAGCAATTAAGGTCAGTTTAAGAAAGCTTGGTGATTTTCATGACAATGGCTTCATTGTGCGTAAAGTACTTGCAGAGGGGAGAGGGCGTAATCGAGATGGTTTTCTCTTGGTAGTCAAGAAAGGGATTGTTGATAATGAGCTTTTTGAAAGCTTTTTCTTGGTAGAGAGACTCGGTGCGCTCTAGATAGCAGGAGAAGCGTCCATGCGTCTTAAGATGGTTTTTTAGGCAGGGCTCTAAGAACTGGAGAAGGCGATCACCAGGCCCCCGCCTTTGCGGTGGGTCTTCTAAGACGATGCCCCGCAGATTAAGCTGGTTCTGGACCCAGGAGAATTGATCAGCAGTGATTTCGTTTTGGTTCAGAAGATTGGTAAAGAATTTTTGGTAAAAAGAGCCAGGTAAGTGGCTTGTATCTTTCATGTTATCGAATAGAAATTGGAGATCAGCATCGGTGTAGGCTTTGGGCTTAAACTGAGCCACTTCTTTTTGAATAGCATCTATTTCTTTCAAGTTGCCCGAAGCTATAGCTTCTGCAGATTTACAAGCAGCCACATCAGCAGCGCTTTCTAAAGGGTAATCGTCGAAGAAGATAGCATCGTATTTGCCAAGAGTTGGAAGGACTTCTTGCCATGTGCCTTCTACAATGCGCACATTAGGTTTATCTTGGGCCCACTCGCGCGCTTTTTTTGCGACTACGGGGTGGTATTCAATAATGGTGTGGGTGCTGGGATTATGCGTTTGAATGGCGTTGGCAGAGTAGCCGAGGCCAAAGCCAATTTCTAGCACATCTCCAGAGGGCTGAAGCATATCGATACAGGCCTGCATATAGGGTTTTTCCCATTCCATCATGACCTGGAATTCCCCATCTTTTAGAAGAATTTCTTGGCCTCTAGCGTCAGTTGTAAACTCCATTTCACACAGCATAGACTTATTATGAGTATTTTACGATTTAACGTCAATCCAAATATCTCGCAAGGTTTGCTCGGGAGCTAGGTGACGGAAGAAGCAAAATTCAGGAAAGCTTTTCAGAGCATTGTGGAAAGTTTGGATATAATCTGGATGTAAAGTGGGCAAACCGTCTCGAGTTGGAGGAAATTGAGCGTAGAAGGCGCATCGCCTTTGAATGTTATCTTGACGGTAGACGTAGTTTAGGAAAGTGTAGATGAGGTCATCATTTTCGGTTTGTGCGGGAATGGCGATATTTTCAATGGATACGAAGGTGCCTTCTTTGGGAATGGCAAAGCCAAGGATTGGGTATTCATCGAACATGCGAAAACTATACGAGCTAGAGGAAATTGCAAGGGGACAGTTTTTAGTGGCGATAAGATAGGTGATGCGGAAGCTGCCATAAGCCTCGATATACTTTTTTTGGCTGGTGAGGGTATCACGGACGATGGAGGTCTGAGAGGAGGTGAGATGTTGTTGTTTCCCATGGAGGTGAAAGGAGGCCATATTGAAGGCCTCAACGGGGTCATTGGTCATGGCAATACGGTAATTTTTGGGTTGGAAAATGTGGTTCCAGTTAGGGTTTTGAAGTTTCCCTTTAAAGTGTTCTTTATCGTAGGTAAATCCATACACTTCCCAGTTTAAAGGCATAGAGTAGATATTATCGGGGTCAAAGTCGTGATTTAATAGCTCTGGTAGTAGCCTATTTTTAAAGTCTATACGGCTGTAGTCGATGGGTTTGATCAGCTCTTGTTCAATGAGAATTTTGGTGGAGTAGTCGGAGGGTATGATCAGATCGTGGCCGTGGCCCTTAGTGGCCTTGAGCTTGACCAGGAGTTCTTCATTGGAGTCGTAATAGTTAAAGTGTACGTTGATTCCGGTGTCTTTTTCAAAATTGCGTATAGTTTGTTCATCAAATAAGTCACTCCAGGTGAAAATATGCAGTGTGCGGCCTGAGGAGGTTTCACCAAAGTTTGGTGCATATAAAAGAAAGAAAATGAATACCACCCAGAAAAATACCAAAAAGATGCGAATACCTAATAGGGGCTCTTTACGTTTTTGCATTAAAATATCCTCGAACGAATTTTGGGTGAGAAAAAGAGCATGACTAGACCGCAACTAAAAAGGAAGAGGACCGCTGATAGAGCATTGACCACAGGGCTAAGTCCCGAGCGGATAACTGCAAGCAAATAGAGGGAGAGGGTTTGGATATTGGATCCGGCGCAAAAATAAGAAAGAATGAAATCATCAAAAGAAATAATGAAAATGAGTAGACCTGTGGCAATCATAGAAGGGCGTAAAAGAGGTAGCGTGATTTTAAAGAAGGTTTGGAGCGGGCTGGCGCCGAGATCTAGCGATGCCTCGACCAGGCGTGGATCCAATGATACATAGCGCGAGTAGAGCACTGGGATGACAAAGCCTAGGCCTAAAACGGTATGAGCCGCAATCAATGTTGGCATGCCCAGCGGTATGTTGAGCATGGTAAAATATCCTAGTAGCCCCACAGCTAAAACCGTCTCAGGGATGATTAGATTCCCGTAATAAAGGGCGAGGAATTTTCCGACTTTGCCTCCACTTGCTCGAAAAAAGATAAGCAGAACGCTCATGGTCAGGCTGATAAAAGTGGAAGTCAGTGCTATGACCAGAGAGTTAGAAAAGGCTACCCACAGGTCTTTGGAATGAAAAAGTTCGTGATACCAATGAAAGGTAAAGCTATCCCAAGGGGCTGGGAAACTCTTACTGTTAAATGAAAATACGATCAGTACTACGATGGGAACATAGAGGAAAAGATAGGTAAGAGCCACTAGTAAACGCTTCATGTATATCTCCTAATTAGGAGTTTTTTGAAGAGTTTGAGTCCGTAATAGAGGCCAGAGCAACTGGCCAAAAGGAATAGGCAGCTTAAAAGGGTAAAAGCAGCGCCGAGTGCCACTGTTGTTTCACCTAAAATGTATTGAGTGACTACATTACCCACAAAGAAAAATTTGTCCCCCCCCATGACTTCAGGAATGATAAATTCGCCGAAGGCTGGAATGAAAACAAGGAAAAGACCGACGGTGACAGCAGGCATTGTAAGAGGCAAAATCACACCCAGAAATGTTTGTCTAAAATTAGCCCCTAAATCCAATGAGGCTTCTACGAGGCGTTTGTCAAAACGCTCTAAAGCTGAATAGATAGGGAGCACCATGAATGGCAGGTAGTAGTAGATCATCATAAGGGCGACTGCAAACCAGGAGTTGAGTAGATGGATGGGCTCTTTAATCAAACCTAAATTTAGCAGCAAATTATTTAAAAACCCGCCACGCTCCAACACAAAAAACCAGGCTGAGACGTGCAACAAAAAATTAGTCCAGAAGGGAACCACTAATAGAAACAACAGTAGTGTTTTGAATCGCTTGGCTGAAAATGCAATAAAGTAGGCCAAAGGATAGGCGATACAAAGGCAAATTGTGGCCGTTGAAATAGCTAAAATAAGGGAGCTGAACATGATGCCTAGGTAGGATGGTTTTAATAGGGGCTTAAAATTATCTAGGGTAAAGTGTCCCCACCCAGTTGTGCGTTCACCACCTAAGAAGCTAGAAAAAATTAGAATCACAAGAGGTAAGTAAAAAAAAAGGACCTGCCAAATTAGGGCCGGAGAACCAATGGCAAAAGGAATGTGCTTTTTCATCTAGCACTCCAATAAGACGACGTTTTCTTTTTGCCAGTATAGATAGACCTCGTCATCGTAGTCGATATGCTCTTGGGGAAAATGTTCTTCATTTTGCTCGAAGACCTGCAGCAGCATTTGGTTGGGCAAAAGGATGTTGTACTGAGTCGACCTACCGTGGTAGACAATCGAGTGAACTGAACCTTTCGTTGTATTAGAAAAGTTGTAGACGTCAGGTTTTTTAGAGATAAATATTTTTTCTGGGCGGATGCTCATGGTAATTTTACCCCCATCGCGCATCCACTCTCGCTTTTGAGGAACAAAAATTTCATGGAAGCCAAGCTCTGGCACCTCAACGCAGGGTTTTTTATCGATGTCGCGTAAAATGCCGTGAACGATGTTGGTTGTACCGACAAATTTAGCGACAAAAGAGCTAGTGGGGAACTCGTAAATGTCTTTGGGTGTACCGATTTGAACGATTTCACCTTTGTGATTCATGATTGCCATGTGGTCTGCTACAGTAAGCGCCTCAAATTGATCGTGGGTGACGTAGACGAAAGTGGTTTGTAATTCATCCTGCAGCTCAATAAGCTCTAAAAGAAGCCTTTCTCGGAGTTTAAAGTCGAGTGCTGCTAAGGGCTCATCAAAAAGCAGGATATCTGGCTCGTTTAAAATTGCTCTAGCAATGGCCACGCGCTGCTGCTGTCCGCCAGAAAGTTGGTTAGGCGTTTTGTAGGCGTGGTCTTCTAGGTGAAAAGCATGCAGCAAACGTTCAACTTTATTTTTTATTTGATGGCGTGGGCGTCCTTCTATGCGCATGCTATAAGCGATATTGTCATAGACGTTAAGATGGGGAAAAAGAGCGTAATTTTGAAAAACTGTATTGATATTGCGCTCATGAATTGGCAAGTCAGTAATGTCGGTATCGCCAAGAAAAATTTTTCCTGAGTCTACTTTCTCAAAGCCGCCAATCAGTCGCAATAAAGTGGTTTTTCCACATCCGCTGGGACCCAGCAGAGCAAAAAACTCTCCAGCTGGGATAGTGAGGTCAATTTCGTCCAGCAGAAAGCTTGAGCTAATCGACTTTTTAACACCTTTTAAGACAATACTTCGCATGGGTTCGATTATACACTATTTTACATAATTATATAGAGTCAAAAATTTCTTATGTAATTTACCGAGAATCAGCGTCCTGGATGCTTTTGATATCTTGCTCGGTTAGACCAGTAGCTGCTTTGATCTGACTAAGAAGCAATCCCATAGCGATTAAGTTCTTAGCAATCTCGATCTGTCCTTCTTTGATACCTTCTTTGATGCCTTCTTTGATACCTTCTTCGTGTCCCTCTTTATAGCCATCTTTTTTAGCAGCTATTATCGCACCTTGGGCATCAGCTGCTGACATGCCAACCCGGTCATAGACTTCTAAGTCCTGTTCAGACCAGTGGATGCGATCAACAATGTCATAAGCTTCCTTAATATCGGGGTTGGCAGTTAGAATTTCACCAATGGTTTTATCATCCTGCGCGTGTTTTAGAAAGTAGTACCATTGATCTTCCAAACTCTCTAGTTGATTAATGGTTTTAGTGAATTTGGGAAGCTCCACAAATGTGAACGAAAAATCCTTTAAATCGTTTTCATACGTTTTATTATCCAGAATAACGTGGTCAGATTTAAAACCTTCCTTTTCAGGAAAAACCACATAAGAGGTGATTGCTAAAAAAATGACCTTTTTCAGATCGCCATAAGGTTTGCCAGTATTGAAATGCGCGCAGTAAGTTTTAGCGGCGTAAAATTGCGCCCTCTTTTCAAAACCCTCCACTTTAGCAACTTGCATTTCAATGATGTACTTGGTTCCTGCAAGGTCTCTGACTAAAACATCAACGATACTTTCTTTGCGCGCTTCAACTTCAGGTGGTTGAACGGTAGACAAAAACTCTAAATCAACGATGGCGTTTTGGCCGCTTAGATTAAAGACTGCGTTCAAAAAGGCAATGGGAAGGCGCTTATGTCTTTCTTCTCCGAAAATTCTCTTGAACGCTAAGTCATTTTTGGGATCAAGATATCTCGATAGCATGCCTTACCTACTTTAAGACCAGTCTAACAAAATTTGCCGAAGAAGCCAATAAAAACTTGCGTTATTCCAACTTAAATCGCTATGATCGCCATGTTATGGAAAAACGCACTCTTGTCATCATTGGATCGGGGCCAGCAGGCTTCACTGCTGCAATTTACGCAGCGCGGGCTAACTTAAAACCACTGCTTTTTGAAGGATTCTTTTCGGGGCCAGCTGGTGGCCAGCTCATGACTACCACCGAAGTTGAAAACTATCCTGGATTTCCTAAAGGAATAACAGGACCTGATTTGATGCAGGCATTCCGGGAGCAAGCTTTGCGTTTTGGCACCGAAATTCTCACCGAAGATGTCAAGGAAGTGGATTTTTCAAAGCGTCCGTTTACTATTATTGGAAGCAAAACCCAAGTTCAAGCCGAATCAGTTATTATCGCCACGGGAGCTACTGCTAAACGCCTTGAGATTCCCGGTGCTGGTGATGGAGAATTTTGGCAAAAGGGTGTAACAGCTTGCGCGGTATGCGACGGGGCTATGCCAATTTTTCGCGATAAAGATCTCTACGTTGTTGGCGGCGGCGACACTGCTATGGAAGAAGCTATCTTCCTGACAAAGTACGCCTCCAAAGTTTATCTGGTGCACCGGCGTGATGAACTACGCGCCTCAAAAATCATGGCTCAACGCGCTACAGAGCATCCCAAAATCGAAGTCCTGTACGATAGCGTTATCTCCAAGGTAGAAGGGGATAACGTGGTAAGATCAGTGACAATTCAAAATGTCAAAACCCAACAAGAAGAAAAGCGCCAAGCAGGTGGTTTATTTTTCGCTATTGGTCATAAGCCCAATACTGACTTTTTAAATGGCCAGCTTGCTACTCATGACAACGGCTATCTAAACGTAAAGCCTGGAGGGACTCAAACTAGCGTGGAGGGAGTTTTTGGTGCTGGAGATGTCTACGACTACGTCTATAGGCAGGCGGTATCAGCAGCGGGCAGTGGTTGTATGGCAGCACTCGACGCAGAGCGTTGGCTCACTCTTAAAGGGATTGTGTGAGATTCCTGGTCCTTTGTTTCTGCTCTTTTTCACTGATGGCTTTTGACTACCAACCATGGTTTGGGAAACTCTTTGAATTTGAATGGAGAAATAGCTACACCTGGCGTCACTACAACACTGTTGACAAGGGATATAATCCAACCCATTACTCCTCGACAGATCAATGGCTGGAAACGGGCCTGGGCATTTCACCTCTTGCCGCTTGGGATGGGCAAATTGAAATCAATTTTGCCAATACACGCAAACACTCCTGGTCATATCTGTCGACGGCATTCTATCTACGTTACCTATTGCTAGACGATGTTGCTGGCGATCCGTTTAGCTGGACCATAGGTGGCATTGTTCGCAGCGCAAGCAGTCACTTTTTAGACGATGTCAGTATTCCCTATCACGCTAACCTCAACTTAGAGATCAATACCGCCTTGGGAAAAGAGATCGATCAGCTCCACAACTGGCTATTTCGCGTTTGGGGTCTATTTGGTGCTGGCATCGGCAATAGAGGAGCTCCTTGGATTTCTGCGCTTCTTAATATTGAGGGTAATGCAGATAACAAGCACCTGCTACAAGTGTTTGGAGAAGGTTATTTTGGACTTGGGAGTCGAGAAGGAGTCAACGTTGATCGTTTTCATTCTTATGCCAACCTAAGCCACCAGTCCATCGATATTGGAGCGCTTTACCGCTACCATTTTAACGTCTGGGGAGCCTTATCAGCCTCTTATGCCTTCCGCGTCTTTGCCAGAAATTATCCCGAATACGCTCATACAGTGCGCGTTGAATACCGCTTGCCTTTTTCAATTTTCTAGGATATCTTCCTAAAAAATTTGTGTGAGGGCTCTTACAACGTTGTCTGTCATTACTCTTCCCGATGAAACTCTCTTGCGCGTTTGCAGTCATCTTCCCCTTGGGGACTTAGCTAAAGTCCAGCAGGTATGTGTGCGGTTTTGTCGAGTTGCCAGGGAACCGTCTCTATATGTAGGTGTGTTAGATGCCTTACGGGTGCGTTTTCCAATCATTACGTCTATAGATGGTGATCTAAATACTTATCAAAAAGCGCTACTGTCTGCCAAGCGCATTTGCGCTAATCAGGCAAAAGCTACAGATTTCAAGGCAGAAACAGACGATGCATTTATTGATGTGATGCGTATTCTACCTCATGATGAGCAAATCCTCCAGGCGCTATCTAAAAGACTAGATGCACAAGTCTATGAATTATCTCATTATAGGCTGACTGCAAATCCCGTTGGTATCTTGTGCGCCTTTTTGGATCAAATTCACACACATGTTCATTGGCACTTTCTTCCTCAGATTAATAAAGATTGGATGTTGCTGTATGCTTTATCGCGCTACGTCAAGAGCCTTCCTAAACGCTGTTTAACCCAAGTAATAAAAAAGCTTTCAGATGACGAAGTTTTTGCGTTGGTAGACTATCTATACCCCCTGCGTTTTAGTATCAAGAGCTGGAAAAGTGCTGGATTAGATCTTAGCCGAAGACGCTCAAACGGAGACAGCTTTGCTCATCTGGTAGTTAGGCATTTGGACTTCATACAAACACAATGTCAGTTTCGCCGGTTAGACCAGGTATTTGGTCCTGCAGCTTTTATAGATCCCGCGGCAGCTATTTGCAAATTTAAGGATTATGATGTGCTAAAAGGTGTTGATCGGATCATCAAAAAAAGGCCGCGCACTTTAAGTAACGATTTAGAACGGGTGGAAGCTGATGCAAATGGACTAGCCAAAAAATTTAAGACATTGAATTTAACCTATGCATCTGAGGTAACAAAGATTGCCTGTAGATGTGAAAAATTAACTCATGCAACTCGGGAGATTGCGAGGCTGTGTAGTCGTCAGGGGATTTGTATCCAAGATCCAAACGCTAATTTAAGACTAGTTGTGGACTTAGATGTCACTATTTTTGGCCGCAATGGCAATTTAGCACTTGGCGATCTACGGTTTCTACAATTGCAAGGTCTTCTGCATGAGGTAAACCAAACAGGACAAGCTCCAGTAGACCTCATTGCTCCCTACCGGACGCGGTACTCAAAAGCAAGATGGCAAACTCTCATGGAAATTTTCGATCCGCCTCTGCAAAGCAGTCTATAACCGTTTGTCTGACAGGACCTTAATCAGGTGTCAAGGGTGGTTCACATCATTTTTAGACAACATAAACTCCTTGATATTACGCTTTAGTTTTTTTAGACTAGGAGGGTGAAGGAACATCATATGTCCAGCTGGATAGTAAGTCATCTTGAAATGATCAAGTAAAGATGGGTCTAGTTCCAGGTGGTTCAGGGTGTACTCAGTGGAGAAAAAGGGCGTGGCCAAATCGTAGTAACCGCAAGCTACTAAAACCTGCAACTGTGGGTTACTGGTGATGGCCCTTGTTAGATCTTTATCGGTAGCTGGATATCCAAATAATGCACCACGTTGAAAATTCCAGGGGAAAACGTTCTCCAGTACACCATAACGCTCATCTTTTTCCCATTTCAGCTCGTTGCGGACGTAATCGTTAAAGCCAGCATTAAAAACTCGACCTACAGCGTCTAAGCTTGGATCGATGTCACGATTTCTGGAAGATTTTACTGGAACACCGACCACGCGTCCATCCATGCGCCCAATACGTCGGTTGGAGTGGCCTAAAAGTTTTTTATAAAAGACTGTTGGTTGAATGCGTAAATTGTGTTTTTCGATAATATCTGCGTTTAGGCTGGTAAGATCGGATAGCTTTTGCACTACAGCTCTGCGCGCGCCATCAGTAAGCGTATGGCCTCTCATTAAAGCATCGTTATAGATCCCTTGGGCAAAGTCTTTAGATGCTGCAATCACTTCAGGTAATGTTTTTTCTTGCCAGTTAGGGGGTAGCTTTTGGTGGTACCAAGCCAGCGCGCTATAGGTGGGCAGGTAAGTTTGAAAAGGTAAATCATTGCCATCATCTTCTCTCATTAGTGTGCGGAAATTTAATGCCGGCGATATTAAAATCAAGCCGGTATAACTCATGCTAAATCGATCTTGGAGATAGTCGACAAGTCCTGCTGCACGGGTAGTGCCGTAGCTTTCACCTGCTAGATATTTTGGAGAACTCCACCGTCCATTACGGGACACATACAGGCGAATGAATTCTCCAACTGATTGAATGTCTTCATCTATCCCATGAAATTGCTTAGGACTCACATCTTTGGCAGCCCGGCTATATCCTGTTGATACTGGGTCGATAAAAATTAAGTCTGTTAGATCTAGAATAGAGTGAGGATTATTTTGGTAATCATAAAAAGAGTCTTGTGGTTTGAGGTCATTCACTGTGATTTTACGGGGCCCTAATGCTCCCATATGCAGCCAAATCGAAGACGATCCCGGACCACCATTAAAGCAAAAAGTGACTGGTCTTTGGCTTGGATCTTCGCCGTCTTTAGTGTAGGCGACAAAGAATATTTCTGCTTGAGGATCGCCTTTGTTATCTTTTATCAGATACGTTCCAGCCTGTGCAGTATAGGCGATATCTTTTTGATCGATTTGGCAGGTGCCATGTGTGGTACTCAAAGATAACGCATCTTTTTCGGCAGCAAATGCCATAGAGACAAGAAGGCAAAATCCCAATAGTTTCATCTTTAACTCCTCTTAAAAAGAGATAGATCTTACTAAATTGGGATTAGCATTGCAACTGCTGTGGCGTAAGATTTGCAATGGCTTATGGAAATATGCACAGTTTTTTTATTGGTAAGAGTAGCTTGAGGGCGTCCAGCTGCATCGTTGATGATTTCAATATCTAGCCAAGACAGCTCTTTTCCAATGCCGGTGCCAAGAGCTTTGGCGATAGCTTCTTTGGCGGCAAATCGGCCGGCAAAACGAATTTCAGGATTTTTATGGGATTTACAATCAGCTTGTTCTTTGGCGGTAAAAAGACGGTCGAGAAAATGCTGTCCGTGTTTTTCAATCGATTGACGTATGCGCTCGATCTCAATGATGTCGGTGCCAATCATTCCAGCTCTTCCATCGAATTACAGAAAATCATGCGTCCAGATGCCGTATGTTTGACAGATAGCACTTGCACCTCGACGACCTCTCCGATGAAGTCACCACCGCCATTGACTACGACCATGGTGCCATCTTCTAAATAACCGACACCCTGGTTAGGCTCTTTACCTGGGCGCTGGATTTTGATTTCCATATGTTCGCCAGCTTGCATCAGCGGTTTTAGCGCGTTAGAAAGCGCGTGCATATTGATGAATTGGATGCCTTCAACAGTGGCAACTTGGATTCTGGAAATATCTGAGGTGAGCACATTGGCATCGAGAAGGCGAGCTAATCGCACAAGTTTTCCAACAGGCTCTTGCGATTCTGGAAAGTCGGTGTCGTTATAACGGATGCTTAGGTTTTCCATATCTTCGAGTTTTTTGACAACTTCAAGAGCTTTCTTAGCGCGAATTTTTTCTATTTCATCGCCTACCTCAGCTTCTTCATAGAGGTTTTTGATCACAAATCTAGGGATAATCAGGTGATGGTCCAATAGACCGGTGGCACAAAAATCGATAATCCGCTCGTCACCAAGAACCGAAGCATCTACCAAGAGTTCTTTTTTTTGTTGGCTGGTTGGGGCAAACTTAATAAAGGGAATACTGACATAAATTTCGTCAGATGATTTAAGCGTCATCAGCGTGCCTAAATACAAACCAAAAATAAACAAAGCAATTTTAATGATTTCGATCGTTTGTGGACCAAATGTGTCCGTTATACGGGTAAAGTCTAAAATCGCATCGAAGACGAGTACAAGCGCCTGTCCCATCAAGTAGCCGATGAAAAGGCCAACAATCGCGATATTGAACGAACGTAAATTAAACCTTCTAAAAATGGTGTCAAAGCCAAGCAGCGCTCCCATAAATGCAAGGCCTCCAATCACACCCACTGCTATGCCGAGTCCAGTGGCAATCTCAGGCAGGGAGATGGCATAAATCGTGACGAACAGCACACACAAAAAAGCAAAAAATATACGCGTAAAAATTACAGATCTATTCATTTTTATTACCTTCTATTACTTGCTGCTAACTGTAAAATAAATCTTGTTTTTTGTCCAAGGAGACTCTATCATGGAGCTTATGTCGCATATAAAAGCAATTTACATTTCGGGGATCACCTGGCTGGTGATGGGTAGCTATCTGCTCTATAAGGGACTTTATTACTCTATCACCTGCGTGCTAGACATGCCTCCTCTAATCACTTGGTTATCTGGGATTCTGGGTAGTGTTCAAAATGGCATTATTATGGTCATCGCTGCAGGACTCACCATTGGATTTTTTAAGGGGCGGTATATTCTGATTAAAACCGTGCGCCGAGTGGTGCGTGGCATTGTACTGCAGCCCACACCTATTAAATTACGCCATATCTACACCAATGGATATCTTATCCTTATCCTATCAATGATGGCTTTGGGGATGACGTTGCGTTTTTTACCTATTGGCGGTGATGTGCGTGGACTTGTAGATACGGCAATAGGATGTGCCCTCATTAATGGATCGCTTATTTACTTCAGGTTGGGACTGATGTTAAAAAGAGAACGTCAGTAACCAGGGCGAGATTATCCTTTAGCGCATTGTAAATTTCCAGCAACCCCGTCTACCAGAATGCTGGAAACCACAATTCCATCCAAAATCTAGATCTCCTATCCTAGAGTGCATTTGTGCATATTTTGAGCGGAGTTACTTGTGGTATTGGGTGCCCTTGTGGATCTGGGTGGCGCGGTAGATTTGCTCGAGCAGGATGAGGCGCGTCATTTGGTGTGTGAAGGTGAGAGGTGAGAGGCTGATGAGCGAGGATGCTTGTTGCTTAGCTTGTGGAGTGAGGCCTTCGGGACCACCAATGACAAAAGCTCGAGGCGATGTTGCGTAGAACCAGGCAGCAAAGCTTTCGCTGGTAAAGGTTTGGCCTGATGGGTCCAAGGCTACATAGGCGGGGGGGGCGTGCAACAGGGCATCGGATTTGGCAAGGTGCCAATCTATGGAAAACGGCAGCCGTTTTTCATACTCGGACAACGCACCTTGAAGCCAAGCTTCCTTAGCCTTCCCCACGGTGTAGATGGCCAATTTAGGCACTAAGCGTCTTTCTTATCAAGATAGGTGAACACAAAACCTGCCAAAACAGCTGTGCATAGCGTCGCTGCGATGATATGCGGCCAGTAGTTTCTACTGAAACTAGCCACTCTTATCATCAACGGCTTTAGACTCCCTACGTCCAGAAAAGGCTGATGCCCAAACATGCTTGTGTTAACTTTCTTGATCGTTTGTATTGCTGGGTTTTCCATATGAACAGCATTCTAGTAACTAGATCGATTTACTACAACGCTTTTTTATGCTATGCTGCTAATATGTTAAGTTGGGATCCACCTAAAGAAATTCTTACCTTACCTGTTATTGAGCGTCCGCTCGTGTGGTACGGGGTTTTATTTGCCTTTGGCTTTTGGTTAGGCTATCAAATTCTGTTTTGGATTTATAAAAAAACATTGTCAAATGCAGTGTGTTCTGAGGATGTGACAAACTGGGAAGGAATTATTTCTCATCTCCAAAATGGCCGCATACCAGATCTTTGGCAAGCTCTAGATCCAGTCATGCAAAGGCGCATGCGCAATTGGAGCAGAGGGCAGGAGATCGATCCAAGGTGGAAAAAGATTTTGTTGCCTCTTTTAGATCGGCCTGCACTGGAACGCTTGGGCTTTATTCGCTCTAATAAAGCCAAAGCTAAGATCTTTTGCGAACGTCTTTCCATTCATGTCATTATTGGGGCTGTTTTAGGGGCAAGGCTAGGGCATTTGCTTTTTTATGAGCCGCTGAGTGACTTGGTAAAAGATCCATTGCTTGTTTTTAGAGTTTGGGAAGGAGGATTGGCCAGTCACGGTGGTATTGCGGGAATTTTTATTAGTCTTGCCGTATTTGCTAAGAGGTCCAGGGTGCGATTTTTGCAACTGGTCGATTGGCTGGTCTTGCCAGCTTGTTTTGCGGCGTTTTTTATCCGTATTGGTAACTTCATCAATCAAGAAATTCTAGGCACGCTAACCAATTTGCCCTGGGCAGTGGTGTTTGGCCACCCGGCAGATGGTTCTATGCCAGCTCCTCGTCATCCAGTTCAAATCTATGAGGCTTTGGCCTATTTGGCAATTGGCTTGATTTTGCTAGGTGTTAAGAAAAGAGGTGCTTGGTTCTTTACGCTAGCGTTTACATTTCGCTTTTTCATTGAATTTTTGAAAGAAAAACAAAGCGTCTTGGTGGGATCGGATGCGCTGTTGAACATGGGACAGTGGCTGAGTTTGCCTCTGATTTTACTTGGGGTTATTTGGCTTGTTTATGGGCAAAGAGGCGCGCAGCGTCGCAGTGTTGCTCGTACCTTCTGATGTATTTCTCGCTTAGGAAGTCCGGGATAAAGTTCTGTTAGGCGTTTAGTGTGCCAATTTTTCAGCTGCTCAAAAGGGGTGTGTTTTTCACATTTGTACCAGGCGCATTTTTCCGCGATTGTTTGATGTTTTCGGGCATAGGAATTCAATTTTTCTAAGCAGATGGGTTGTGGAAGAGGGGTGAATTTCACCCATCGATGCACCATATCGCCTTGAACTGTCCAGGCCCTGATTCGACCGTCAAGATCTTGTTTTTTGCTTGCAAATGCATCGATGGTTTGTTTTGTTTGTTGCAAGGATTGTACAGCTTTTCTGACGGTAGTTTCAAAATTCAGCTCAGGGTGGTGCATAAGGATTTCCGATAAGGCATCTTCGATATTTTTGCTAAGTGGGTGGTTCAGCTCTACCCGAGTTTGAGCTATGAGTTCTATCCATAGTGTGCTCTCAAGTTCAAAAGGTGCGAGCTTGGGTAGGCATTTGGCTGCATCAAATAGCTTCAATAAATGATCGGTGACATCGGCCTGGGTTGGCATGACATCTCTGCCGATAAGAGCGATGACTTGCGCGTTTAAGAGCGCGTAGATGGATGGGCTGAGGATAGGGCACGTGGGCAAAACACGCCCACAACTGAGCGCGTAGATATAGGCGATTGCAGAGCGTAGTTTTTCTTCGGAAATAGGGTAGGGAAGTTTGGTGGCTAGGGGATAAAGTGCAAGTAAGCGTCTTCCAATTTCACAAACTTGGTTTTTGCCTTTGGAAAGTTCAATCTGACAGCGCACAAATTTTTTTAGTGCTTTGTTTTCGCAATCTGTATGTGCTTGAAAAAACTCTTGCGATTTAGCGAGCAAAAAGGAGGCAATAAGGGTGACGTTGTCACTAAAAAATTCGGCCGGTGTTTGGGCAAAAAGCTCAAAGTGCTCAGAAATTAAGGATTTGAGTTTGCTTTCACTTAGCAGGGGATTGTCTGCAAGTAGGTTTGCCTGGGTTTTGACAATAAAGCGATCAAGAGCGTCGATTTCATCAAAACAGGTTTTAAAATGTCCTTGAAGCGTGTTTTTATACGCTGCCCACACTCGGCGGGTTAGGCTGTCTATCGGCGGGCGCCTTCCTTCGCAAGTGGCGATGCATTCAGAGATTTTATAAGCGATGCGACTTGCACACATGTAGGGGTGCTCTTTGGTATTGGTTCTGGGGCGCTTTAGATGGAAACGAATGAGAGCGTCGGTGTTGATAGCACCACTTGGGAGCACTAGATTGGCATGTCTAGCCAGCCAGCTTCTAAAATAGGTGACCTTCTCAAAAATTTTCTTCAAACAAGGTCCTGCTAATCTATACGAGGGGAAATTTTCTTTAAATTCAGTGTGCAAAAAACGCAAAAGCTCGTTTTGGATACGGGGAGACCAAGTGGTTTCTTCGTTGACGTTTTGCAGAAATTTGGTAATTTTACCCGATAGAAAAAGATGGACATCGCAAAATGGATCGTGTACTTCATCTCTATCATCGATAAATAAATTTTGTTTTAGCATAAGGATTTTATTTGTTGTTGTAATTTCATATTTAAAAAATAAATATTTTTTTGTCACATTATTTATGAATTGCGCAAAAGAGAAGAAGGGGAAAAGTGTATTTTTTAACCGAGATGTGTGAAGAAAATACTTGCGAAGTACGGAGCTATAACGCATACTTTGGAAAACTATGTGAGAGGTTTTATGAATCATACTATGGTAGCGGGACATTTGGGAGCTGACCCAGAGGTGCGTTTTACAAAAGATGGAAAAAAAGTCACAACCTTGCGCGTGGCATGTAATTCACGTCGCGGTGGACAAGAAGAAACCATCTGGTGGCGCCTGACAATCTGGGACGATAAATTTGAGAAGATGATGAACTACCTGAAAAAAGGCAGCGCTATTATTGCTTTTGGGGAAATGCAAAAGCCACAAGTCTACAACGATCGAAACGGTAGCCCTCAAGTTTCGTTAGACCTGACTGTTCATCAATTGTCGTTTCCTCCATTTGGAAAGAGCCAAAGTGAGGGCGGATCGTCTCAAGGCATGCAACAGGAGACGCCAGCGTCGAATGCATACGCGCAAGCTGCAGCTGCCCCAACTTATGGGTCGGCACCAGAACCTCAAAACTTTTCAGATGATGAGATTCCATTTTAAATAGATGTTTACAAACTCCTCTTTCAATAAAAGATCTTTAGCGGATGTTCTGGTATTGCCATTTTGGCAGGATAAGAATAAAGCCGTTGCCGCTTCCAAGGATATAGCCGATTTGGCTAAGCCTGGATTAGACGACTTCAAGGGAGCAGCCTCTGAAACAACGCTTTTATACGATGGCAAAAAGGAAAAACGCCTTTTACTCGTCGGTTTGGGTAAAAAGAGTGAATGCACACCTGAAGTAGTGCGTAAAGCCTACGGTAGTGCTAGTGCATGGATTCGTAAATTGAAGCTTAAGTCAGTCAATGTTGTTCTTCCCGAAGGTGGTAGTGTTTTTGCCCTTGCTGAAGGATTTGCCCTCAATAATTACGCTTTTGAAAATCTCAAATCGAAAAAAGAAGAAGTGCTTATTCAAAAGATCGTGCTTTTAGATGCGACTAAAGCTGAATTAGAAGATGCTGTGCGCGCTGCTAAATTAGCCGAAGCTGTCTGCTTTGCAAGAGACCTGGTTAACGGGAACGCCGATGATGTCACACCTCAATATTTAGCTAAAATCGCCCAGGAGCTTTCAAAGTTGCCTAAGGTGAAAACTCAAGTTTTAGATAAGAAGGCCATTGAGAAAGAAAAGATGGGTCTGTTGCTAGCTGTTAATCGCGGATCTAAGCGCGATCCACACATTTTGATTGTGCGCTACGAAGGTGCTCCCCAAAATAAAGAACATACCGTAGTTGTGGGCAAAGGTGTCACTTATGACACGGGTGGTCTGAATTTGAAGCCAACAGGCTCAATGGAAGAGATGAAAACCGATATGGGCGGATCTGCCGCTGCGCTTGGAGCAATTAAAGCCGCAGCCCTTTTAGGGCTCAAAGTAAATTTGACAGCGGTTGTGCCTACAACTGAAAACTGCATCGATGCTCTCAGTTATAAACCAGGGGATGTTTACACCAGCTATCAGGGGACGACCGTCGAAATTTTTAACACTGACGCTGAAGGACGCCTTATTTTGGCTGATGCATTGGCATATGCTGTGAAAAAATTAAAACCGACGCGTATTGTAGATTTTGCAACACTTACCGGCGCTATTGTGATTGCTCTTGGTGAAGAGCGCTCAGGACTTTTTTCCAATAATGATAAATTAGCTAAAGCCTTGGAAGAAGCAGGAGATCGCAGCGGTGAAAAAGTATGGCGTTTTCCCCTAGACACCGAATACAAAGAGTTATTAAAGTCCGATATTGCCGATATCAAAAACTGCGCCAAACGCCAAGCAGGATCGATTACAGCGGCAATTTTCTTGCAAGAATTCGTGGGAAACACTCCGTGGGCCCATGTCGATATAGCAGGAACGGCCTTTCCCGATAAGAAAACCTCCTACCATCCAACAAAAGCAACGGGCGTTGGGGTACGTCTACTCATTAACATGTTAGAAAATGCTTAAAACAAAAAATATCACTTATTTTACTGTATCCCGTGATGACGAGGGTGTGCGTCTATCTAGTTTTATTCGATACCAACTCGTTGAAAAATACTCCCTTTCGGCAGTAAAGCGCGCAATTGATAGGTGCGCTGCGCAAGTCAACGGCCACACTGAATGTTTTGCATCGTATAAAGTTGCCTATGGCGATGAAATAACAGTTGATATGGAAGTGCTTGGACAGATGGCCGAAAAAGCCCCAGAGCGTGCAGCTCAGGTGCTTTTTGAAGATGAGCAGCTGCTTGTGTTTGACAAACCTGCGGGCATGGCATCTACCCAAGAAGAAATTGATGAGCAATTTTCCAAAGGTATTTTAGTTCATAGGCTTGATAAAGAAACCAGCGGAGTGATGATCCTGGCTAAAACACCCAGCATTCAAAGGTATTTTGAAGAGCTCTTTCGCAAAAGGGAAGTTAAAAAAGATTATTTAGCGATTGTAGCAGGAGAGATGGTAACAGAGCGAGGCCTGATCGAAAATTCAGTGCAAAAGGTAAGCTCCTACGATGGCGGCTCGCTATGGGGTGTAGCTCCATCAGGCAGAGGTTTGCGCGCTGTCACTCACTGGCAACGTTTAAAATGGGGCGGCGGCCTTTCGCTTGTCCGCTGCCAGCCTCGCACTGGTCGTACCCACCAAATTCGAGTGCACATGAGTCATATTGGATACCCCATCATCGGAGATCGGCAATATGGTCGCCAGATCGATTTGCCTTTTGTCGCCCTAAGGCATATGCTGCATGCCAAAGGTGTAGCTTTTATTCATCCGGTGACAGGTGAGCTTATTCGGGTAGAGGCAGCAGTGCCTCAAGATTTTCAAAGCGCAATAGATACCATTGACGCATGTCTTGCTTAATTGTCAAATGCTCTGCTCTAGGTGATATCTTACAAACTTTTCCCGTCGTCTCATATCTTAAGGAAAGGGGTTTATCGGTTAGTTGGGTTTGTGAGGAGCGTTTTGAAAAGCTTTTGACAGCGCATCCCGAAATCGATCAGGTGATCACGATTAATTCTAAAGATTGGCCTCGCGGTTTAGGCGCGCTCAAAAATACACTTCAAGCAACCCATTACGACTATGTGTTTGATTTACAAGGCAATTGCAAATCTGGACTGGTGACTTTTCTGGCCAAGGGGAAACGTAAAGTGGGTTTTACATTTAAAACTGCATCTGAATGGCCTAATGCTTTGGTAACCAGTTATCGATTTTCGGGAAACCAACCCATTGACATCGTGAAAGGCTTTTTTGGTGATTGCTCACCTTTCTATTACAGAGGGATTGCACTAAAAAATAACGATCCTATCCCATGTATTCCATCACCTGCATTGATGATTTGTCCAGGGTCTAACTGGCCCAATAAACAGCTAGATGCATCGGATTGGAAGGCCTTGTTAAAGGACGTATCGCACCATCTGGTCATTATTTGGGGCAATGAAAAAGAACAAGAGCTTGCCAATGAGATTGCCGAAGGGCATTCAGCTACCGTTTTGGGCAGACTCCCTTTTGCCTTATGGCAAGCATTGATCCGTGAGGTCGATGGTGTTGTTGGGGTCGATTCGAGTAGTGTGCATCTGTGTGCTACGACAAACACCCCCTCTTTTACGATTTTTGGTCCTTCTAATCCATCCATCTACAAGCCTTCAGGTGAACAACACGGCTTTTTTTGGGGCACATGTCCCTACCAAGTGGATTTTAAGAGGCGATGTCCCCACTTGCGCACTTGTAAAACCGGAGCTTGCACCAAGGCAATTCCCCATTCTGAGCTGATAGCAACATTTCAATCTTGGCTGCTTGATCTAGCCTGCGTTTGAATTTTTACTAACCTGAGCTTTGGGTTTTCCTGCTCGGCTGTTTCTTTGTTGGGAGAACACTAAGTTCTGCTTCAATTTCTTCCACGGTCGGCAGGCTGGCCTTCAGTTCTTTCGGAAGGCTTTCGACTAATTTCACTTCAAATTCTGCTACTCCAATAGGACGATTGAAATTTCTCAGAACGTATTCTACAAATACATTGTCCTTGGTTTTACAAAAGATAAGGCCAATAGTCGGTTTATCTCCCTCATTCCTTAGTTGATCGTCTACAGCAGAAAGGTATGCGCTCATTTGCCCAGCATCGCGGCTATCAAATTCTCCAGCTTTTAGCTCAACAACTATATAGCATTTCAGTTTTAGATGATAGAATAACAGATCGATATATAGATCTTTTTTGCCAGCTTTTATAGGGTATTGCTGACCAACAAATGCAAACCCTTGTCCTAATTCAATCAAACATTTTTGAATGTTACTGACTAGTCCCTCTTCCAATTCTTTTTCCAAATGTTCCTTTTGCAAAGTGAGAAAATCAAAAATATAAGGATCTTTCGTAGTTTGCTGCGCTAGATCTGATTGTGAAGCTGGTAGAGCTATTTTGAAGTTGGTGATCGCTTTGCCCTCCCTGTGGTAAAGGTCATTTTCAATCCAAATTGTGAGCATGCTTCTACTCCACCCATGTTCTATAGCTTTTGCAGCATACCAAAGACGTTCAGCGGTATCTTTTATTTTTTGAAGGAGAATAATGTTGTGTCCCCATGGGATCAAAAAAATGGGAAGAACTTCCAATTGTCGCACAGCTTGTGCGACTTTTTCGTAGGCAGTAAAAAAGGCTTTCATTCTGAAGATGTTAGATCTAGAAAACCCTTCTATGCCTATGAACTCGTTTTGCAGATCTCTAGCTACTTTTTCCAGAACCTTGCTACCCCAACCCTCGCGATCCTGTTTTTCAACTATTTCCTTGCCAATTTCCCAATACAGTTTGATTAACTCGCTGTTGACAGAGATGACTGCTTTAATCTGGGCTGATCGTATCTTAGCTTTGAGAGAAGTTATGAATTGTGTGTAATTAGCTACAGAGTCTTTAGTTTTTTTAGTGGTAGGCAGAGGTTTTTTAGACATTGGAAACCCCAACTTTTTTTTCAAAAGGCATACGAATTTCTTCACACAAAAGTGCGGATTTTTTCTCTTTTAAACTTTTAATAAACAGTTTATTATACCGTATTTCTTCTTCGGTCATATGATGGTTGTTGGGGATTTTTTGAACGTTTTGATGGCTTTTCTTGGCATAGATTTCCTACATTTTCAGTTAACCAATCAGCCTGCCAACATGATTCAAAAAAGTCAAACTATTATCGGAATTTAATGATTGGATGTTTTGATGGTATCCTTATCTTTATCATGTTAGAGCTAAATAAAGATGTCCTAATTTAGGCTGTTTAGGAATCTCCGGTTTTTTGTAAGTCACATAGCAAAAAACTGTGAAAAATTTGGTTGAATAGCCTAAAAATAAGCAATCTAAACCCGGAGCTGAGGTTACTAGGTTTTGGCGCAGATCATATCGAAATTTAGGTGTTTTTCGACAAGTGTGATAGCTTCTTGGATTTTTTCGATATCGCCTTGTTGGATTTTAACCGTGTAAGAGGTGATTTTTTTGAGCGCCTTGTAGCTATGTACCGGCGTATAAAGCATAGGGATATCGGCTTTTTTCAATGCTTCTAAGATGTTTTGAGAAGGGGGGATGTCTCCGGTTAAGACAAAACCTGTCAGCAGTTCTCCATGTGATTTTTGGTAGTCGATGGTGGCGGCAATAACATCTTCTCGGCTAGCCGGGGTAATCATGAGCTGGTTGGGCAGTATGAGGCGCTTATAGGTGTCAACCGGAGTTGCAATGAGGCGGTGCGAGCGGAAGTGGCGCAAGTGGTGCTTTTCTCCAGAAAGTAAACAGGCATTAAAGAGCACCTCAAAGTCTTTCATGGTGGGATTGCTCAGAAAGTAGTCAAAGGGGATAGTGCCCAGCAGAGGAATATTCCAGTGGCTAAGTGCTTTTTGAAAATAGTTTTCAATCATCGTGCGTTTATCTTGTAAAACACGGTTTAAGATAACGCCTTTAATTTTTATCCCGTAGGAATCGCAAAGAGCTTTATTAAGCGCTAGTGCATCAAATGAAGAACCAAGACCTCCTGATGCAATAATGATGACATCAAGACCAAGCAGCTTGGCCACCGCTGCATTATTTAAATCGCAAATGGAGCCGACACCGATATGACCGGTCCCTTCGACTACAATGCAATCAGAACTTTCTGCAATCTGGTTAAATCCAAGTTCAATGGCGCTAATAAGTTTTTGGTGATCTATCTTACCGTCGAGATAATCTCTGGTAAAACCACGTGGGAAAAGCACCGGGCTCATCGCCTGATAGGGATGCTGTAGTTGGAAAGTTTCCTTAAACAAAACGACGTCTTTATCTACACGGAGGCCTTGTTCCACCTCGACGTGCTCCTGGCCAACAGGCTTTTGGAAGCCAACATTTTGGAAGTAGTTATTTAGTCCTGAAACAAGGCCTAGACAAGTGGTAGTTTTCCCAACATGTTGACCTGTGGAGGCAATAAAAAAGGCTTTTTTCATACCTCATCATTGCTTAAATCCACAATTTCATCAAGGCTAAAACCTATGCACAATATAGGTGCTTGGGCATCATTAAAATGGTATTACGCCGCCGTTGCTGCAGCATTCAGTGCAGCCTGTCGTAGAATATGTGATAAAAATACAGGATGTTTGCCAAGGTCTAGGATTTTTTGGAAAGTGCGCTCTACATTCGATCCTATAAATTCGATAAACTTCTCAATGAAATAATTGTCTCCATCTTGTTGGGGTGAGTAGACAAAATTAAAGTAGGGAATTGAAAGATTTGAGTCTGTGGCTTTCTCTTGAAGTTTCACCAAGAGACCATTTATTTCTTCGATTGTAACTAAGGCCTGATCTTTGGAAACTTTGAGGCTCTCATTACACTTGTTCAGTCCTTCATCAAAGAGGGCATCAATCACTTGGTTTCTAATAACCGTTTCCTGTTCACAAAATGCCATCTTAGCCCCCAGATCTTGAAGCTCATTTTCAAGAGCTGACCTTATTTTGTTATAGGCATCCTCATCATCTAGCCACTTGTGAATATCCTCTTGGGTGAATAGATCAGGACATATCTTAGCATACTGTTTCAACTTATTTTGGACCTCATCCAGGTAGCCTGACTCTTTTTCATTAGGGATATTATGCTTACTATAGACTCTATCAAATCGAGCAATGTCAAAAGGGTTAGGGTAGACTAAGGATTTTAATAATTCCAATCTTTGGTTGTCACGGTATGTAGATTCGACATTTGGAGTTGTATCCATTAATTTACGCAAGTGGAAAATAACCATTTGGTTGATCGATCCCATTTGTTTTTTAAGGTCCAAAATAGAATCGGGTTTTTTTAGAGCATGAACTGAGTATTCTAGGTGAGCTTTCTCTTTCTTTTTCTGCAATAATTGCATTGCGGCGTCTAGATCATCAGTGCCTTCCGGTAAATTGAGGGTTTTAAGAATCTGCTTGATCGATCCCATTTTTTGATTTTGATGCCATGTTTTAAGCTTTACAAGTTCGGTCACGCAAGATAAAGCCTTTTGGCAGATTTCGATTTCCGACTGCTGATTGGTAGCGATCTGTTTATCGATGATTAGCTGACGGACACCATCCAGGTCATCAATGTCTGTTGTCAACTGAAGAGAATAGAGATAATCTTTAAGCTTGACCCTTTCTGGCTTTATTTCTCGATCGGCCCTTTCTTCAGATGGGCACTGGCAAATCTGTTGCCAACTTGGCAAAGCAGCTAGCTTGGAGATTTCAGAGAGCACCTGATCGCAACGCTCAACAATCTCCTGAGCCGTTATTTTATTTTTTTTGTCATTAACACGTTTGATAGCAGCATCTAGGTTATCGATGTTGCTGTCCAGCTGCAGAGCTAAGAGTTGATTGCGAATGGAGTTTTTAAGCTTTGTAGAGCTGGACTGCCTAAGTTCTTGTAGATCAATGATATCCAATTTAGCCTTGTCACATAGAAGCATTTCTCGCAGGGCATCAGAGCGCTTTTCAGATTCATCTAAATAATGTTTGTCGGGTTGGGCGGTTGCGCCGACTCGATCTGCAAAATGGCCGATTAATTGTTTGGTTTTTTCGTCGATTTTTCCAGTCGTTATTTGTGTTCTAAGGTCTTGCCAATTTGCCCTATGTAAGACACTAAATTGCTCTTTCACTTCTATGTATTTAGAAATGGATTTTAAATTACTTTCTAAAGTTTCTAGCGAAAGTTCAATATGTTGAGTGGGTATAGAAAATCCTTCGTAGATTTCTTTCATTTTACGTTCGACAGATTGCAGAGGTTTTTGATACTTTTTCCTAGTTGCAGCAATTTTTTCAAGTCCATCCTCCACATTTTCTTGAAGGGCGGTAATATCTAACACCGCTTTAGATGGATCTGTGGAAGCACTTAGCATGTTTTTGAGGGTATTTAACTGTTCTTCCCAGTTTGTATAGTCACTGTTAAGTTTCTGCAAATCCTTCACAAAGTTTGCCGCCTGTTTACGTTCGTCATCTCCAAGTTCTGCTATGGTTCTTAAAACGATTTGGCGAATAATTTTTCTTCTAAATTCGTGGATTTCAGCTCGCACATCTGCATCAATGCCCGGTGGAGGCTTTGAGGTGTCTGTGAACGCCTCGCTCATTGATCTATAGATGTTTCGGCGTACAAGCTGATACTTGTTGGGGTCTCCCATGAACTCCTGATAGATTTCATTCAATAGAACAATCCCTTTTTCAATTGTTGTGGGAAGCGCTACTTCTCGGATATACTTTTCAATAAAATTCCCCTTCAGAGCTTTAGTGATTCCCCCTTTTGACCAATCGTGGGTTGCGTGCATATCAAGCACTTCAAAAAGGATATAAACACATTGCTTAACGTCTTGATTGACGCCGCTATTAAAACGTGTGAGCGCATCCACATTCCCAGGCTCTCTATCAAAATTTATCTTATTCAGCTCGATGAATGCACTTAGGAATAAACTTTTTAACTTAGCTTCGATATTATGATGATCTCCCTTTTGCAAACGAAGACGGAAATCAAACACTTTCTGCATGACTCCAAAGCGTTTGATGATCAGTTTTGTCCCAAACCGCCCTAAAAAATTCAGCACACGTTGACTTGCTAAAAGAGCAAATTTTAAAAGTAGGAGCGCACCTCTTACTGGGTAGGAGCCAAGCCAAACAAAAGGGGCCAATACAGCATGGCACTGATCATGGTAATTGGCAATGTTGTTATCGCAGTCTTCACACCAGCCCATAAAATCAATATCAGGGAAGCATCTATCAACTAGGACATTAGTCAATTTATTGATGAGGATTTTTCGCTGCCCACCCTCTAAAAGAATTTCAGAAATTTCGTCCTCATACGCTTTTTGGTCATTGATTTTTTTGTTGGCATCTATCCATTGTTTCAGTATTGCTTCAATCACCTTGGCTTCGCTTATATCGTATTCGTTGGACTCTTTTCGTTTTCGTAGCTCCTCAAACCATTGTTCTACCGCATGGATGCTGCGTTTCATCATGAATTTTGATAAACTATAGAGGGGTGTACAATTCCATATGAATTTAACCAACATTCTACGCCAGGTAGCAGTTTTGGACGTATCGAGCTGTTTAATGACCGCGTTATAGAATTCTTCTAATGGATCTTTACCCTTTTCTTTTGATGCAAAGACTTTTTTGATGCACGGGGTTATATCCACATCATCTCGGCTGCCAATGATATGTACAAAGATCCAATACCAGAAAAACAATGACCCTTTCTCAACGCATTGTTCTTGTAGTTGCTTGGTCTCGGCTATCAGTTCATCCACAGTTTGTGGATTTTCTGGCACTACCGTTTTTTTTCTTTGAGGTTGAGGCAATTCTGATGTTTCAACTCTAGGTTCGACCCATGGAACTTTAAATCCAAAAGCCAAAGCATAGCGTTGCCCAAATAAGTGGTCTAACACCCCTGAAAGAACCTGACCATAGGGTACTTTGCCTACCATGCTAATAACTGCGTCACAGTGTTTTTCATAGTCTGACCTTTCAACAGTATCAGGCAAATAGGTAGAGCCGCTAATTTTCAAAGTATCCAACGTTTTTCTTAAAAAACCTTCCAGAAAGGGCCTCAGAAAGTTTCCTATACCTTTTTCAGATTCACCCAGCAAGGAAAACATTTTTTTAAAGGGGGCGTAAATGGCATCCAAAGAAATTTGAGGGACGCCCTCGGTAATTTTTGTATACCAGCCTTGCTGGCTGCAGTATTTTTGATGTACAAGTTTAAACGCTTTCTTGGCTACTTCATCGCACTTGGTTTTTTCTGGATTTTCATCACTCGGGATGGCCTGCACCAACCCTTGTAGGCTTTTGCTCTCTTGAGCCGTCCAAAAAAGTTTGGGATTTTGACTCATGGCTGCCAAAAAAACTTTAGCTTTTCCGTATTCATTGAAGTCTGGCATCAGCATTTGCTGAATACAGTTGTGAGTATGAACCAGATCAGGTGATGGCTTGCCAGACCACCAGGCCTTGGCTGTTTCAATAGCTTTGGGGATTCCGTAATTGACACCTGCTGCTGCTAAAAATGGAAGGAAACTATTGAGAGTAATATCGATACTAAAATTTAGAGTTGCTAAATCACGTATCGGTCTATTACCAAGTTGATACCAGGCAGCGAAGGCCTGGGAGATGAGGTGTCTGTTGTTTTTTAAAGATTGAGGGATTTGAAATGGATAGCTCCTTGGTATCAACTCTAGATCTATCTCCTTCCAGTCATGTGGTTTTATATCTTTGACTTCTGAGACCATTTTTCTTTACTTCTCTTACAATTTTGGATACGATCCTAGTTGCCAATGGAAAAAAATGCAATCAAAGCTTTTAAAGAACTAGTTGAAGTTGCCGATATTCTCAATTCTCAAGATGGTTGTCCTTGGGATTTAAAGCAGACATTCACTAGTCTTTCTCGTTATGTATTAGAGGAAGCACACGAGGTGGTAGACGCTGTTCATCATAGCGATGATCAGCACATATTGGAAGAGCTTGGTGATCTATTCTATACTGTGGTTTTCTACGGTAAAGTTGCCGAAAGAGAAAACCGCTTTCAGCTGGCCGATATTATCAATCATTTGCGGGAAAAACTGATTCGTAGACACCCCCACGTTTTTGGCACTATTCAAATCGAACACGAAGATGAAATTGCCATGCATTGGGAGCGAATCAAAAAGGAAGAGAAAAGAGGAAAAATTTTGGGGCCGTTCGAAGACATTCCCAAAGATTTGCCGGCGTTATCACGCGCATCCAAAGTTGTAAAACGCATCGTCAAAGATCATCCAGAACTGCTCCTTTCTCGTGATTCTGATCATTTAGGAGAAGCATTTATTGAACTTATTTATCAGTGTCAGAAGGATGGGCATGATCCAGAAACTCTTTTGCGTCAGACTCTTGCAAAATACGAGCAACGGTTCATTGCCGCGAAAAAAGCTGAAGGGGACTTGAAAGCTTGGGAGCAATCTTAAGGCTGCTACGTTCCCGTCCTGACCTGGTTCGAAAGCTCTCCACCTCTCAAGCCCTCCAGCAATTATCCATAGTATCATAGGCTTGATTAAAATAAAAATTTACTGCTGGGTTAAAAGTATTTATTTGATGCGAATGGATGAATATGCTAAGTTTTTTGGCATGGATATCATCACTGCTTTGAGGCAAGCAACAGCTCCTAAACCCATTGACTTAACAGGCTTTAGCCGCACAAAAAAAATTGCAATTAGTATTTTTGCAGTTGGGATGGTGATAGGCATTATTGGGGGTTTAATTTGGTGGCGCTTTAGACAACCTGAGCCATTACCTAGTGAACCATTAAAATGTGATTCAAAAGATCCCATCGTTTTTGCCGACCACACTGCTTCAGCTCCAAAAACCGTTAAAAAGAGCGATGCAGATTCAATTCTAAAAGCCGTTAAAAACAGCGATGCACAAACTTTACTGGAGGTGATGATGTCGGACAAAAATGTGAACCTGGATTTAAAGGATCAAGGGCGTTCTTTAATCTGTCTTGCCTTAGTCAACTATAAAGCTGCCGCTAAAAATGCAATCCTTTCTGAAAACATGGCTGCTGGCTGTGAGGGTCCCAAAGTGATCTTGGATCTTTTGCTTGCCGATCCTAGAGTGGATGTGAATTCTCCGTTCCCCGACGGCTCTTCGCCTCTGCATTTTGCCTGTGAGCATTGCGAAACGATTTTACCACAGCTTCTGAAGAGAGAAGAACTAGCATTGAATCCTAAGGATAAGACTGGCAAAACTCCGTTGCACTACGGAGCTGCTAATGGCCCAGTCAGCATTGTCGAAAAGCTTTGCCAGGCAGGTGCTGATGTCAATGCCAAGGATAACCAGGGCAGATCTCCTTTGACCTGGGCTTTTGGGCGCCGCAATCGCGTTTGTGTACTGGAGCTATTGAAGCATAACCCAGCAGTCACCACTGAGGATAAGCGAGAAGCTGCCGACAAAGGATGGCCTGATGTCCAAGAAGAGCTCTTAAGCTGTGACGCTAATAAAGAGCTATTGAAATTTGAGTTTCTTGCCCATGCAAAGGTGTTAGAACAAGACACCCGTGCCCAGGCTGGGAAGGTATTTGATGCTATAAGCAAGGCAGTTGATGATACCTATGTACCTGCTGCTAATACGTGCGATGCTATTGCTGAAATAATCGAAGATTACCAAGGTTCATCGGGCGCAGTTGGCGATGCTATACAGCTTCAGAAACCCCAACAGCCAGTCGAAAAAAGCTTTACATCTTGTGTTACAGCAGCCTTCAAGGCCTTTTGTAACTGCAACACAACTGACGCTGAAATAGCACCTAAAGATGTAGCGATAGAGGACTTTTGGGAACTCCCTATTAACGGTAGTTCTGAGAAAGACTGTCCTGATGTCGTTGAAATTGTCAGATGTGGGAATATTGATAAGATCAAAGCCCTTACCAGGAGCCAAGTCAACACTAAAGATGCCCTAGGCTTTTACCCTATTCAATACGCTCGCAAAAAAGAAACCATTGAGGCACTGGTGCAAGCTGGAGCAAAATTGGATATTGAGACAGATAGGGAAAGTGGAGATACTCTTTTACACGATGCTGTTTGTGAAGATAATGCCGAAAAAATTCAGATTTTACAAGACTATGTGAACCCCAGTAGAAAGAATATTGCTGGCGAAACGCCTCTTACTTTGGCTGTAAAACAAGGGCGCCTCAAAGCATTGGAGGCCCTTTTGTCACTGGCGCCGGCAAAATTAAATTGTGACCTAAACACTCCAGATGCTACTGGTGTGTATCTCATTCAGTGGGCTAGCAAAAAAGAGGTGATTCAACTGCTTAAAGACAGGGGGGCAAAACTAAATATTGAGGATATGAGCCCAAGTGGCGATACTCTGCTGCATAATGCCGTTATGCATAATAGTGCTGAAAAAATACGGGCTTTATCAAGTTTTGTCGACCTTAATAAAAAAAACATCAGGGGGGATACACCACTCATTCTTGCAGCCAAACGCCAGAAGAAAAGAGCATTGCAAGCGTTATTAAGTATAGCCCCTTCTAAGATCGATTTAAATATCCCAGATAGGAATGGGCGAACCCTATTGCATTATCTTATATTAAAAGGATTGGACGAATTCATTTTAGAGGCAGTGTTGAGTAAAGCTAAATGGGAAGTATTGGATAATAGGGGTGATTCACCAGTGAGCTTAGGAATTAAAAGGCAATGTTCGGGTGTATTAAGTATTTTAAAAACGCATATAGATTTACCATTTGAGGGCCAGTACCTCTTTGATGCTGCGCGGTTGGGGTGGAACGATTTAATTGATGTATTAACCGATCCTTCCTCAGAGCGCCGGTTGGATATTAATCTACAGGATCCCAAGACCGGTCAAACGGCCTTACACTTTGCGATGTTGGCAAGTCAATTTGATACAGTTGAACATTTAATCAGAGTAAAGCATGCAAATATGAGATTAAAAGATAACAGACAGAGAACGCCTTTGTTAGCTGCCGGATCTTTCTCTTCAAAATGCCCCAAAAAGCAAAAAATACTGGAATTGCTAATCCGAGACAGCACACAAGCGCACTTGGAATCTACTACCACATCAAAGCCTGCTACTTGAACTTTCAGACAAACCGAGCCAGTTAATCACTTTCTAAGGAGTTCTTTAAGATATTTGCCAGTATATGATGTATCACACTTGGCGATGTCTTCCGGAGTGCCTTGCGCTACGACATGGCCGCCTCCTTTACCCGCTTCAGGGCCTAGATCAATGACGTAATCTGCCGTTTTGATGAGATCTAAGTTGTGTTCGATGATGATAAGACTTGCGCCTTTATCGACTAGGGCATGAAAGATGGGTAGAAGCCGGGCAATATCGTCGGTATGCAGACCAATGGTTGGTTCATCAAAGAGGTAGAGTGTATTAGGTGTGCGGCGCGCTTTGAGCTCGCGGGCAAGGCGCAGGCGCTGGGCCTCACCACCAGATAGCGTTTGGATCTCTTGCGAAAATTTGAGATAGCCCAGCCCCACTGATTGGAGAGTTTCAACGAGCCTTTGCAGCTTGGGAATAGGAGGCAAAAATTCGATGGCCTCGTCGATTGTGAGATTGAGAATATGCCCCAGGTGTTTGCCCTTGTAGGTGATATCGAGAGTCAAAGGTTTAAGTTTATAGCCATTACAGGAAGGACATAGAGAGCGCACTGGTGGTAGGAATTGCAAATCGATGCTTTTAAATCCTAGTCCCCAGCAAGTAGAGCACATACCCTGTTTTGTGTTGTAGCTAAAGTGACGGGGCATCAGCCCTTTGGCTTTGGCCGCAGGTAGGCTGGCAAAAAAGTGACGCAAAGGGGTGAGCAAGTCGCTGTAGGTGGCCATATCAGCGCGGATGGTGTGGCCGATAGGACTTTGGGTAAGCGCGATGATTTTATCGAAATGTTCAGGGGCTTTGGTGGCAATCACATCGTGCATCAGGGTGGATTTACCTGAACCGGAGAGGCCAGTTAGGCAGACGAAGAGGTTTTTAGGGATATCGAGAGATATATTTTTTAGGTTGTGGGTTTTGGCATTGCAGATGGGGAAGGTGTCTTGGATAGGACGGCGTTTTTTCGGAACAGGGATGTTTTTTTCCCCCGAAAGGTATGCGCCAGTCAAAGAGTCTGATTTTTTGATTTGGGACAGAGTACCAGCGAAGGTGAGTTTACCGCCAAGTCTGCCGGCTTTAGGGCCAAAGTCGTAGATACGGTCGGCAATTTGCATGGTAAGCGGATCGTGTTCGACAAGTAGCAGCGTGTTGCCTAAGTTTTTGAGGCGGATGAGGGCGTCGTTGAGCAGGTGGTTGTTGTGGGGGTGCAGGCCGATGGTGGGTTCATCGAGCACGTAGAGGCATCCGGTTAAGCCGCTGCCAAGCTGACGCGCCAGCTGAATGCGCTGGGCTTCACCACCTGAGAGGGTAGGTGCGCTGCGATGGAGAGATAAATAGTGCAGTCCAATGTCGATTAAAAATTGCATGCGTCCAAGCAGCTGAGCGTGCGTTTCAGAGAGAATTTTGGTGGTTTTAAGTTTTTGGATAAAGGTTTTGGCCTCAGAAAGGGGCATAGCACAAAGCTCTGGGAGAGAGGTTTTGCCAATACGTACGCCTCTGGCAAGCGCAGAGAGGCGCGCGCCCTTGCACGATAGGCATTCGGTTTGCTTCATAAGCGGTGTTAGGTAGCGTTTGATATTGCTGTGGGCGGCTTTGGCGGCTTTGGCCAGGGTAATGTTGAGACCTTGCCAGCTGACTGCAAGACCATCGTGCTCAAGGGTTTTTTCTGAGCCGCGGAAGAAAAAATGCAGGGCTTCAGAAGAGAGGTGAGAAAGAGGGGCTTTGGGATCGATGTTTTGTTGTTTTAATAGCTCGCGCAAAAGAGCCAAGCCAGATCTAGTAAGCTCGCTGCCCCAAATATCGGCAATGAGTTCGATGGGAGTGAGGTCGAGTAGCTCGGGAAATTCCTCCAGGTTGGCTCCCCACTGAAAGCCCAAGCCGGTGCAGTCAGGACAGGCGCCAGCTTCGGTGTTAAAAGAAAACGTATGTGGTGTAATTGGGGGGTAGGAGCGGCCGGTTTTTTCTACGGCAAAGGCCAGATTGAAGAAGTGGTCCTGATCGGGCGTTGCCGCAGTCAGCTGCCCTCCGGCGATGGCCGTTGCAGTGGATACAGCCTCATAAAGGCGGCCTTTAACGGTGGA
Organism: Chlamydiales bacterium; assembly: GCA_024233455.1. Classification (GTDB taxonomy): domain Bacteria; phylum Chlamydiota; class Chlamydiia; order Chlamydiales; family JACKPQ01; genus JACKPP01. The sequence goes on along the minus strand of JACKPP010000001.1, from coordinate 81,399 downwards.
TTTGATAATAAGGCGGTCGACAACGAGCTCTAGTGTGCATTTGCGTCCCGATTCGTAAGGGATCTGATCGCCAAGCTCGTAAAATGCGCCGTTAAAGCGGACACGCAAAAAGCCTTGCTTTTGTAGTTTATCGCAAAGCGCTTGGAAATCGGTGCCTGCTTTCACTGGAATAGGCGCTAGAATTTGCAGCTTAGTATTAGTCGGTAGTTTAAGGAGTTTCTCTACCACGTAGTCTTTGCTGATAGCTTTGATTTCGTCTCCTGTTTCAGGGCAATAGGCGATTCCTAAGTAGGTGTATAGAATGCGCAGATAGTCGTAAATTTCAGTCATAGTGCCAACAGTTGACCTAGGATTACCCGCATGGTGTTTTTGTTCAATGGCAATAGCTGGCGAAAGCCCCTCGATGTGGTCAACTTTGGGTTTGGGCATTTGTTTAACAAAGGTTCGGGCATACGGAGATAGGCTGTCAACGTAGCGTCTTTGCCCTTCGGCGTAGATAGTGTCAAAAACCAGCGAGGTTTTACCTGAACCCGATGGGCCGGTGCAGACCGAAATTTGTCCCCGCGGAAAGGTAGTTGAAATACGCTTTAAATTATGCTGTGAGGCTCCTTCAACGGTGATTTCGGTAATGGGTGAAAGGGTGGATTTGAGTTTTTGAATTTTGATCGGTTGGGGATGAAAAACGTCCTTGAGAGCAGTAGCTGTGGGTGAATTTTTAAGCTTTTCTGGAGGGGCGCTAGCGTTAAGCCTTCCATTTTCAATATCGATTACCCAATCGGCGGTTTTAACCAGTTCCATGTTATGTTCAATGACAAGGACGGTATTTCCTTGATCAACTAGAGCATGGAGCACTTCGATGAGCTTGCGACAGTCTTCAAAGTGAAGTCCTGTCGTGGGCTCATCGAGGATGTAAAACGTGCTGCCCGTAGATGGGCGCACGAGTTCTTTAGCCAATTTGATCCGTTGTGCTTCCCCACCGGAAAGAGTGGTAGATGGCTGGCCGAGAGTGAGATAGTCAAGGCCTACTCGCTTGAGCATAGTCAGCTTATGATAAATTGCCGGGATGGCTTCAAAAAAGCTATGGGCATCTTCTACTGCCATCTCCAAAACTTCGAAGATATTTTTCTCTTTGTAGGTGACTGAGAGGGTTTCATGATCGAAACGTTGGCCATTACACGTTTCACATTTTTTCCAGACATCTTCCATAAAATCCATATCGATTTTAATCATGCCGATGCCTTTGCAATAGGGGCAGGAGCCCTCCTTGACATTGAAGCTGAATCTTCCGGCAGTAAAGCCATACGCTTTACTATCCGGAAGTTTAGAAAACAAATCGCGGATATCATCAAAGAGCTTGATGTAGGTTGCAGCGTTGGATCGTGGTGTACGGCCGATAGGCGACTGATCGATAGCGATGATTTTATCGACTTTTTCGATGCCTGAAATAGATCTATGTTTACCAACCTTTAGCTCTGAGCGCATCAGTTCATTGGACAGGGCCGGGTAGAGCGTATCGGTGATCAGCGACGATTTACCAGCGCCTGAAACCCCTGTAACGGCAATAAATCCCTTTAGGGGAATATCGACGTCGATACTTTGCAGGTTATTGTGAGAGGCTCCGCGGATTTTAATACCGTCTTTTTCAACTGAGCGTTTTGGAGGGATAGGGATTGTTTTTTTACGAGAAAGGTACTGGCCGGTTAGCGAATCCTTGGCCTTAATAATGTCATTGGCATCTCCAACAGCCATAATTTGACCACCCATAGAGCCAGCTCCTGGGCCCACATCGACAATGGTGTCGGCTGCTCGAATAGTGTCTTCATCGTGTTCGACAACAATGACCGTGTTGCCCCGATCACGCAAATCACAAAGGGTTTTTAGTAGTTTTAGGTGATCTGAGGGGTGCAGACCGATTGAGGGTTCATCTAGCACGTAGGTAGCTCCTACCAATCCCGATCCAATCTGGGATGCTAGCCTTACGCGTTGACCTTCTCCGCCAGAAAGTGTGGGAGCGGTACGTTCTAATGTTAAATAGCCCAGGCCCACGTTGGTCAAATAACGTAGACGGCGCACAATTTCTTGAATCAAGTCCTTGCTAACGGGTGTTTGAGGAAGATTTTCGATATAGGGTAAAACTGCGCTGATGGGCATGGCGTTTAACTCGTGGATACGCTTATTTCCGAGCAGGGTTGCTGCAGGGTAGGGTTTAATCCGCACACCATGACAGTCGGGACAAACACTATCGGTCATGAGCTCCTGCATTTTAGCACGGTATTTATCTGACTTGGCCTCTTGGTACCGTTTTTTGGCCTCGTGAAATACGCCTTTCCACGAGACATAATCGGTCCATGTTTTCCCTGTGTCAGGATGGACAAAACGCATGCGTAGCCATTTTTTTCGCACACCGTGCAAAAACACCTTCTGAGCGCTACTAGAAAGATCTTTCCAAGGAGTATCGACACTGAAATTATAAAGATTAGCAAGATTAGCATAAATATTGCCCCAGCGTACCGTTTGGTACGAGCCGGCAAGACTGCAGCAATCTTGCGCAATGCTCTTATCCTCATCGATGACCTTATCGATATCAAAGTCTAGCGTATGCCCCAATCCTTGACAGGTGGGGCACATGCCGCTAGGGTGGTTAAAGGAAAAATCGTGCGGCTCTAAAGCAGGGTAGGATTTACCCGATTTTTTGGAGTAGGCGTGTTGAGAAAACAACATCTCTTCATCATTAACCAAGACACTCATCACACCCTGGCCAAGTTCCAAGGCGTACGTTGTGGCTTCGCGGACTCTATCCATATCATCAAGGACAATGCGGTCGACCACTAAATCGATATCGTGGGCAGTTTTAGGATCAACCGAGATGTCTTCATTCAAATCCACCAGCTTTCCATCGAGTCGAATCCGCATAAAGCCTTTGCGAAGGAGCTCTTCAAAAGTTTCTTTGAATTCTCCTTTTTTTCCCTTGGTATGCGGGGCTAAAAAGAGTATTTTGCTTCCTTTCTTAAAGCTTTCAATAACCGACAAAATCTGCTGAGTACTTTGGGGAGTAACCTGTTCGCCGCTTTCGGGGCAGTGAGCGATGCCTTCTCTGGCGTAGAGCACCCGCAAAAAATCGTGGATACCGGTCATGGTGCCAACCGACGATCTAGGGTTGTGGCCCACAGTTTTTTGTTCGATAGCAATGGTAGGAGAGATGCCGGTGATCACCTCAGCATCGGGTTTACTCAGTTGATCGCCAAGTGAACGTCTAGCTTGCGTAGATAGCGACTCGACATAGCGCCGTTGCCCCTCTACGTAAATGGTGTCAAAAGCAAGTGAGGATTTACCAGAGCCCGACACCCCGGTAAATACAATCAGCTGATGCGGCTCTAGCACCAGGTCTACCCCCTTGAGGTTGTGAACCCGCACATTCTTGAGCACGATTTTATCTTGTTTCATAAGAGCTTTAGTATAGCGCAGTCTACTATTTTAACCCATTACTGAACAGATTTGCTCAGCGTGGATTTTGCAGATGGGCATGTATACAAAGGCTGCAGGTCAAAATTGACATTTTCTGCAATATCGCGTAACCTTGCAGGAAATCTATTTACCTATAGGAGGTTAGAATAATGAATTTGCCAGGAGTTGCTAATCCTTCAGTTAATAAATTCTTTCCAATCAATAATCAATCCGTGACCCAAAGAGTCATCGCTTTTGTTCGTCGCCACCCATGGGCTGTGGGTGCAGCTGCTGCGGTAGGTATTACAACAGTAACAGTTTTAGTTATAGGAATTGGCGTGCTTGGTTATCGTTATAATGAATACCGAAAGACGCAGGCGATGTACGCATCACTTTGATAGCCTGCCCATTATTCGTTGCCTTCTCTTGAAGTTTTGAGGGAAGGTTAGATGGAAACGCGCAAGGGCTCTTTTTGAGGACGACAGAAAGTTTCTTTAACCAGAAAGCTTCCGATAAAAAAGGATAATATAAACAAGATTGGAATAATCGTAAGACCCGTTTTAAAGCCTTCAGCAGTATGTTCATTGGCGCTATTTTGCAAGCCATGCATAAAAGAGCTAACGATAGGTGGTACAATAGCTGCGAATGTGATGATTCCTAGATTATTAAATCCCAAAACAGTTGCCTTTAATTTTGATGAAACCTGCTCGGAGATAGTAGCAAATGAAACGCTTTGTCCTGCGCCAGCAAAGCCGATCAGAAAAAACGCGATGCATAAAGCTGGTAATGAATGGATGGGGAAGTAGAGTGCCACTATACTTGCCACAAAGCCCAAGGCAGATAGAGTGGACAAGCACGTTTTGCGCCGCTTAATTGCATCAGAAACTCTACCGGCGATTGGACAACCCACGGCAAGACCTAGCCAAACCATTGAAGCGATAAAAGCTGCTTCTGATTGAGAAAAACCGCGCACTTGCATATAAGAGGTGCCCCAAAAAGCACCTAGTAAAGGGACTGAGGCGTAATTGGTAGCAGCAAAGAGCATGGTAGCCCAAGCTTGAGGGCTGCGGACAAGAGAGTGGAGTTTTTTAGACAGGGGTTGCCCGGTTTCGATATGGACAATGGCATGACTGGTGCGTTTGGGTTTATTCCGTAAAAACAGCCCGATCAAGATGCTTAAAAAAAGGCCGATCACCCCTGTTGCCGTCAATAATAATCGCCAGTTGTTATTGTAGATGTGCATTAGCATCACCAGCGGCGCTCCAGCGCACATGGGGCCAATGACGCCCAAAAACTGAGACAGACCGGTCATAAAGGCAAAATGTTTTTTGGGGAACCAATTAAGCGCAATAGCAAGCAGTCCGATAAATCCAAAAGCGGAGCCCAGACCCATTAAAAATCGGCTGGCAAAGGCATCAATAAACCCTTTGACCAGTCCAAACCAAATCGCGGCCAGGGCGCAGATCACGCAGGCAATCGTCAGAAGCAGGCGGCTGCCGTATTTATCGATTAAAATTCCAACAGGCAGCTGCATTAGGGCATAGGCAATATAGTACCCGGATCCAATCCAAGCCAATTGCTCAGTTGTAATACTGAGATCGGGAATAATTTGTGAAGCTAGAGTGCCGACAAATGCGCGTAAAAAATACTCATAAAAAAAGAACAGAACAGCCAAAAGCCACATGAACAGACCCAGCTTTTTCAAGACTGTTCCTGGTGTTGCCAGCTTTCCATATGCTCTACCATTTTCTCACTTCTGCTGTACTCGGCAATTTCAAATACAGGTTGTCCTTCATTGACTAACGGTAAATTGCTGTGAGAGATAATGAGGCCATCGATAGGTGCTTTCACATGAGAGGTGTGGCTTGTACCAAACGGATCAGAAATTTCGGCCAAAACATCACCGGTTTTAACATAAGCCCCCACGTGTTTTTTCAGCTTACACAGACCACTTTTTGGCGCCCAGCAAGAGATGGTGTCTCTTACCACGAGCGGCTTGATTGGAGAGGGAACCGTTTCTTTTAACATTCCTAGATGGCGCATGAGGCGAATAATACCCTTAACGCCAGTGCGGATTGTAAGCTCATCTAGACGCAACGCCTCGCCACCCTCGTATATGACGGTGGGGATAGGGGCTTCTTTGTATAGTTGCCACAGTAGGCCCCGCTTGGTATCATTATGAACGGTTAATGGAGTTCCAAAGCATTCGGCCATAGCTCGGGTTTCAGACATATCAAGGTTGGTTTGAATCTGAGGCAAACGGTAACGATGGGGCTCTCCCGTATGCAAATCGACGCAATGGGTAGCTAAACTTAATATCTCAGAATCTAACAGATGCGCTAAACGACCGGCAAAAGAGCCGTGCTCGCTCATGCCAAAACTGCCGACTAAATCATAGCCATCGGGAAGCAGACGCGACTGGTTGATAAGGCCAAACGCATTCACCACCGGAACTGTAATCAGTGTCCCCTGTAGTTTTTTCAGCAAACTCATCCCGAGTAGGCGCTCGATAATGGCGATGCCATTCACCTCATCGGCGTGCATAGCTGCACAAATTAGTAGCTTAGGACCAGCTCGCCTTCCATGGATGATGTGGATAGGTAGGTGCACAGGCGCGCAGGTGTAAATTTCCGGAGTGGGTACAGCAATAGTGATGCGTTCACCAGGATGAATTTGGGTATTACAGATAGTGAAAGGATGACTTTTTTCCATGCTATCTTGGACGATACCGGATGCAGTGTTTTTCTGCAAACCAGAGCAGCTTTGATAAATGGCTCATTTACCAATATATCTAGCACCAGATTAAGGAGGCTATTTACAGCTCACAGGCTTCCCAAGAATCTAATTGTGTATTTTTCTAATCGGTAGTATATTTTTGTCTGACTTTTAATCCTGAGCTAACAATTGAGGATTTAGCATGAGTGTCGCTTGCTCCAAAAGACCTAGAAAAGCAGAAACTGCAACGAGTTCCAAAAAACCTCGTTTAGCCGATCACAACTTGAGCATGAGGAAAATTTATATCCACCAAATTAGAGAAGGAACCAAATGCATCGAGGGACGTATTTACAAGGGGCCGGTCAAAAACTTGAAAGAGGGGCGCACAATCCGGTTTTATTACATGTCTAAACCCGATGATGATGTTGTTTGCAAAATAACAGCGATTCGCCTCTTTGCAAATTTTCAGGATATGCTTGCAGATGCACCATATGCTGATTATGTTCCCGGCGCCAAAAGCCAGGAAGAGGCTGTTGCTTTGTATCTGAGCATTCCTGGATATAAAGAAAAATCTCAAACATACGGTGTTTGTGCCATTCATTTGGAGAAGGTCTGACATGCCAAGCCTCCATGCTCTTTCTGTTATGCGTCCATACTGGCAGAAAATTTTTGCTGGCCTTAAAACTGTAGAGGGGAGGATTAATGATGGGAAGGCTAAAAAAATACGCCTTCATGATTACATTCAATTCAATAGTTCCGATCATCCCTCCGCTCAGTTGGTTTGCCAAGTCTTAGCTGTCCATTATTATCCGACTTTTAAAGAGATGCTGATAAATTTGGGTGTCGAGCATTGCTTGCCTGGAATTGCTTCTCTGGACGAAGGAGTGGCAATTTACCACAGTTTTCCAGGATATGCTGAGCGGGAAAAAATAAGTGGGGTTGTAGCGTTTTCCCTAAAACATCTTCCTGATTTTAAGCTTTCTGCAAGGCTCTAAAGCATGCTTGATCTCAATCCAATCCAAAAATAAGCAGCAAGATTACCCTTTTTTGCAAGGCTCCGAATGGAGTGGTCCGAAACATCTTTTGATCAGATAAATAACCTTGCGATAAAATCGCCAAACCATAAAATTGCATCTTGAAATTTAAACAAGGGGTAGTCATGGGTTCAAGAGCTGAGATTGTCACGAGGGAGTTTTCAGGTATTGGGAGCTACCCGGTTCATTACTCTCCAAGCCGCAGATTCCTTCGTGTGGATGGCACTAATTCTGAACTAATGCAGGCAATCACTGAAATCTTTAATCGGATCTTAACCCCCCTCTACGGTTCTCAGGACAAAGCCTTGCGGCAGATTAGTGAGTCCAAAGATCGTTCAGCTTATTTACTCTACGAGGGTGATGAGCCGGTAGCTGTCTTGGTGTTTAAAACAGTTTTAAGCAATGAATTCGAAGAATATGGGATAAAAAACAGTATTGAAGTCAAATCTCTCTTTGTTGACCAATCTCAGCAAAATTCGGGTCGAGGACTTGGCTCTGCTTTGGTCGATAAACTTAAGGAAGAGGTGGAAAATCTCCGTCTTAATCACGAATCCATACATGTGACGGTAAGCGAAACCAAAAAAGAATCCTTAATGTTTTTTAAGAAAAAGGGTTTTGATATTGTTCACACCTGGGATGGGCGCTATATCCCAGGAGTCAAAGAACATCTTCTTTCTTGTCCAGCCAGAGCTGCGGAAGTGAGAAAAGTTGCGGATATTCTTGCCGAGCGTTTTGCAAGTTTGATGAGCGGTAAGGCCAAGGCCAAAAGCGATGCTTATGCTCCTGAACTTGTTCACATTATTCACGATGCACATGAAGGGGATATACACGGCTTCATTAAGCTTTCCGATGGAACCTTTGTTAGCGGTTCAAAAGACAATTCGATGTACAAATGGAATCAACGGGGAGAGCGAGTCAGAATCGTTGATGAAGTGGAACCAACAGCCCAGAATGAAAGGAATTGGGTAACAGCAATGGCTGTGCTTAATGACGAATATTGGATTAGTGGACTTAGGAACGGTAAAATTTGTCTTTGGGATACCGCTGGTGCATATATTCGCCAGGTGAAAATGAAATTGCCATCCCGCCATCACGTCAGTCATGAATTCAATACCCGTCGAGTCACATGCCTTGCCGCAGGCTTAAATCCTAACAAGCCTAGCTTTTTTGCAGGTTTTCCTACCATGTTTGACGAGTTTAACCTTATTGCAGAACGTACCGAGTGTGTGACTAAAACCAGCAATAATGATTGGGTGTATTGTATAGAGCCATTAACTCAGAATAAATTGCTGTCGGTAACAGGATGTACGGTAGATCTGTGGGAGAAAAGGGAGCTTCAGTGGGTTTACAAGCAAAACGTTGTTTTCGAGGGGAAAAAACGTCAGATCACTGTCGGTGAGCAAGCGAGAAATCAACGTCCGTTTATTTCGTCTTTAAAGCCATTAGATACTGCTAAAACCCAGTTCGCACTTTCCCTTTTTGATGGGTCGGTTAGGGTTTTAGACTTAACTTCTAGCAAACTGGTCAGAACCTATCGGGAACATCACGGGCGAACATGGGCAGTAGAGCCTATAACTCCACAGTTATTTGCCAGTAGCGGCGAAGATAGAAAGATTAAATTCTGGGATAGACGTGCGGCAAAAAGTGTACACACGATAGCAGATCATATTGGTCAGGTAACTTCTATGCTGAAGTTAAGCGATAAAGTGCTTATTGCTGGAACTTGTCCAGAAGATAGAGCCGACGTTGGGCAAAAAGCAGAGATTCGCTTCTACGATATCCGCAGATAAAATGATGTATGAAAAATTATCTATTTCGACTATCATGTCTACCAGAACTTTGAGCAAACTATCTGAAGGAGACAGAAATGGCAGCAAAGATTGAAAGCACAAGCCCAAAATACACCCTATGCCGGCTACGACCAGACTCTAAACATCTTCAAGTGGTTTTACATCAAATTAAACAAGTGGCACCTCACCGTGCTGAGAAACTGAAGGAAATTGCGCATCAAAAAGAGCGCAGCTGTAGGCTTTTGTTTAAAAATAAATCCTTAGTTGGTTTTTTCATCTACAAGCGGAATACTAGAGACTGTCAAAAATGGGAACATAGCATGAAACTTGAGCTACTTACCTGGTTTTCTGCAGCCCTACCAGAAGATTGCGCCGCTTTGTTAGAGAAGGTAAAACTTGTAGCTTCCGATAGGAAGGCCAAAAGCATAGATGTGCGTTTATTAAATACTGAAAATCGTCTGCTTGACTTTTTCACATCGCATGGTTTTCGCGAAATTCAAACGTGCGTAAAAAATAAAGAAAGGGTTCAAAATTTGCTAGTTTTACCTTTACAGTCTGCAAATACAAAAGATCCAACTAAAAAAGAAATAAGTCCTAAAAATGAAATTGACCGCAAAACTGACCGAGCTCTCAAACGGCCAAGGGAAGAGATCTCCTACGAACCAGCCTATCGGAGTGAAAAAAGATCTCGAAGTGACGATGCTCCCCGCCAGCCAACCCATCAACCTAGCTACCTCCCGCGGACCAACCAAGCCAGCCAGTCATATCGATATCAGCCAGTGCCAAAGCATCATGAGTTGACTCTAAGAAAAAAATACATACACCAAATACGCTCGGGACAGAAAACAGTTGAGGGTCGCATTAACCACGGCATGGTAACGCGATACCGCGTGGGGGACACTGTACGTTTTTTCTACAAGCAAAATCCAGGCGATGATGTCCGTTGTGAAATCACTGATATTCGCTCTTTTAAAACATTTCGGGAAATGCTGGAGAATTCAGGCTTTAAAAAATGTGTATCCGACATTTGGACATTGGATGAAGCTGAAGATCTATACCTAAACATCCCAGGTTACGCTGAAAGGGCGGCAGCTAGCGGCGTTTTAGCTATTCATATCAAAGTCATTCCGAGGTAGTTATGGCACCACCAGTTCCTCAGGCTTTTCTCTGTACTCACGCCAAAATGACCATGATTTCTCCAAGACTTGCTTTGTGTGGTCATTTGTTTGACCGTGCTACCCTAGAAAATGGCGTAAAAGTGTGTCCAGTAGATGGGGAAAGGATCACTGAAACATTTCCTTGTGAGCCTTTAAAGACTGCCATTGCTAACTTTAATCTAGCGCGGCTTACAATGCCCTCGAAAGCCGAAGAAAGTGAAGGGTTTTTTCAGTCGATTTTTCCTGCTCGACTTGGCGGTAGCTTGTCTGCCAAATTTCAAAAAGGGTATGTGGCCAAAATACCTAATGCCCATTCTGATGATATCCATGGAATAGTTCCTATTGACGATAGGCGTTTTGTTACAGGATCCAAAGACAATGACATTAAAATATGGGACAGCCAAGGAAACTCGGAAGTGACATTTTCTTCTCAACTCTACAAAACGTATAAAACATGGATTACAGCACTTGAAGTTCTTAGCGATGGCACGATAGTATCTGGATCAAGGAACGGCAACCTGACATTATGGAACCAGCAGGGCACCATTTTGCGTGAAAAACGGTATACACCTCCTGCTAGTCATGTTTGTAAACAAAGGAACATGAATCGTATCCATTGCGTTCAGCGGTTTCCGTTTGCCGCAGGTAAAACCAATATGTTTTTTACCGGTACTGCTTGCTATATGCAGCTTTGGGATAATAATGGCAAGTTGGTGGTTAATGAAGAAGCTCACGCCAACGACTGGGTTTACTGTGTTGAGCCGTTAGATCGATCGAGACTTGTACTGGCTATTGGAGCCGATCTTGCCTTATGGACAACATACCCAGGCGGCAAGATAACCAAAGACTCCCTAGTAAAAGAAAAGCGTAATTTTAGCCAGCATCGGCATCAAAGACCCTTAATTTCAAGTATATTGCAAATCCAAAATCAAAAGGGGAAGCTGGCCATCACCTGCTTTGATGGAACAGTACGTACCGTTGATATCAATCAAAAAAGGCAGGATAAGACCTTTCAGGGGCATGCTCAGGGAAAGCGTGTTTGGAAAGTAGTGAATGTTTGTGATCATGTCATTGCTAGCAGTGGAGAAGATGCTACTGTTAGGCTTTGGGACCTAAGAACGTCAAGCGAAGTCTTGACTATTAGTGGATTTCCAGACCGGGTGTCTTGTCTTACCAAACTAGGAGCTAATATGTTGGTGGCCAGCTCCTGCCCCAAAGATCCCTACAGCGCAGCTGAAAAAGCTGAAATCACTTTATGGGATTATCGCCAAGTGTCGATATAATCCTTCAACTTTGATCAGACTTTCCCCAAATTTCAGGTTGGTATATGGTGAAATCATGAGAGTGCGCACAAAAATCATCTGTACCATCGGGCCGGCAGTTGCCAGCTTAGAGAAAATGCTTGAGCTCATTGATGCTGGCATGAATGTGGCAAGGCTCAATTTTAGCCATGGTTCGCATGAAGATCACCAAAAAAGCATTGATAATTTAAAGAAAGCCCGCGAAATCAAGGGCGTGCCACTTGCCATCATGCTCGATAATAAGGGTCCAGAGGTGCGTGTTGGCCAGATGCCCCCAGAGGGAATATTGGTCAAACCAGGTGACAGAATTCTGATCTCCAAAAAACCATGCATGGGTGACAATAACCAATTTTCAGTGACTCCACCGCATATTGTGCATGAACTGCTCGTTGGTCAAGAGGTACTAATTGATGATGGTTATATAGAGTCAAAAGTTGTGGAGAAACTTGCTGATGGTGCGGTGATTGAAATAGCTAATGAGGGGAGGATCTCGACTCAGAAGGGGATTAATATTCCCCATGCAAATTTAAGCCTACCATCACTGACCGAACAGGATATAGACGATATTCGCTTTGGCTGTAAAAACGATATCGACATCTTGGCCGCATCCTTTGTTCGCACGGCCGACGATATTTTGGTCATTAAACGCCTACTTTTAGAGCTTGGGTCTGCCGATACGCTGGTGATTGCCAAAATTGAAAGCGCTCTGGGGGTGAAGAACTTTGACTCTATTCTGCAAGTGGCCGATGGAATCATGGTGGCAAGAGGAGATTTGGGGGTAGAAGTTCCGCTTAACACGGTGCCTAAACTGCAAAAAATGATGATCAAAAAGTGCTACTCATCAGCAAAAATCTGTGTGACTGCAACTCAGATGCTAGAGTCGATGATCCACAATCCACGCCCCACTAGAGCCGAAGTTTCCGATGTGGCAAATGCCATTTACGATAGCACCTCAGCAGTCATGCTTTCAGGTGAGACAGCGGTAGGTAAATACCCCATCGAATGCTGTAGATTGATGCGCGGGGTAATAAAAGAAGCCGAAGCTGATTTTGATTACCAAGCATTCTTCTATCGCGATTTAGGACATCAGTTCAATGATATCTCCTCTTCAGTGGCCCTTGCTGGGGTGAAAACATCCTATAGCGCTCAAGCAGTCGCGCTCTTTACTTTTACCAGCACTGGGTACACCGCGCGAGTAATGGCCAGGTTTCGTCCGCAGATGCCCATTATTGCGCTGACCTCCAATGCCAAATCATACCAGCAGCTGTCCATCAGCTGGGGGGTGGTGCCAGCTTTGACCAAAGAGACGAAAAACGTCAGCGACGCTTTTATTCATGCTAGCTGTTTTGCCATTTCGCACAAAGTGGCCCGCTACGGAGACCTGGTGGTGGTAACCGCAGGATCTTCTTTTGGAATTTCTGGCACGACCAATACGATGATCGTGCGCCATATTGGGGATGTATTAGTGCGCGGAAAGCCTGGTCTGGGCCATCAAGTATTTGCTAAAATTGTCACTCTATTGGCTGATGGGCAAAGCACCAACGGGTATATTGCGGTGACTTCAAGGTGCGATGAAGATACTCTAAAGCTACTAGAGGGGGCAGCTGGCATCATTTTGCAAAATGGTTCCGATGACATCCATGCTGAACAGCAGATGCGCGCCTTTGCCAAAAAACGTGCGATTCCCTTTATCACCAGAGCAGATGGGGCCATGAGTTTACTCAATGATGGCGATGCAGTCACCCTCGATCCGGTGAGGGGACTTGTATTTAAAGGTCCTATTCCGTCGGACGATGAGATTCTACGCCTGGTCTGCCCGACTAGTTGAAGCTGCTTATCCTGGTAAAAATTCTCTGGTTTCTAGCAAGTTGTGGAGATGTATTTTGTACAAAAACCCAAATGCTAGTTAGCATCTTGTTTATGCTCAAATTAGTTAGGTCCATCAGCGATGCCGGATGGAGGCAGTTTTTGACCTATCTAAAATACAAAGCTCAGGAGCTAGGAAAGCACTTTGTCGAAGCGGGAGAATACTTTCCAAGTACTCAAATCTGCTCATCGTGTGGAAACCGGCGTGAAATAAGCTTGCAAATGAGAAGATATAACTGCAAAAATTGTGGGCTAGACATAGATCGAGACTACAATAGCAGTATAGCAATCAAGGCCGCGGGAATGACGGTCTTAAAAGCTTGTGGAGCGGCCCGTTAGGGAGCGATGAAGCAAGAATCTCTTTCCTTCGGGAAAGAGAGGTTCAAACCCGGCACGAAGTTTGTAAAATAAAAAAAGCGATAGCCACGTGTGCTTTTCACCCCAAATTTCAATCTTACCTAGAAAAAATTGAGAAAATGCTGGAAAGACAATTTCTCAATTAACGCAAATTATGGACCAACTCTAGAGCAACCAGTAAAGCAAAAAAGATGTGTTGAACCTCTCTTTCCTTCAGAAAAGAGAGGTTCCATCACTGGCTTAATTACTCAGGAGTGGAGAAAATCGATATATCCCCATCTAGGTGTGTAATTACAGGAGAAGAGCCGCACGATGTCGCATCTGAGTCTACATCAATCTCAGTAGGAGTTTGGCAGAGATCCTCAAGCTCGCTCATTTTTTTTCTTAGTAATTCCACAATGGCATTGTGCTTGCTTTCTATAGCTACATCCAATGCAGTTTTCTTTTTATGATATCCTTTATCCGGACCTTTGTTTAATTCTATTTTTGGGTGTTGCAGTAATGCCTCGACGATGTGTGTATAGCCTAGACGTGAAGCTGCAAAAAGGGGCGTTTCTCCTTTACAAGGAAATTCCAAGTGCTCTAGATTAACGTTTATCCTTTCATCTTCCAGCAATACTTTAACAGATTGAATATAGCCTAACGTAGTACAATAAAATAATGGTGTTCCATAAAATCGTATTCCATTAATAGGTTCCGGTTTGTTGTTGTTAGGGTCAAATGTTGCTTTCTGTAAATGTTCCTTGAGTGCACTGGCAAGCTTTGTGTCTTTACTCTCCTGCGGTTTGGGCGGTGCAACTTGCCTTGAAAGACGCCTACCAGCATTAGAAGAAGGGTAGGTAGTATGGGCTCTATTTTTAACTGAACTTCCAGTTCCAACGCTATTGGCTTGCGTCCGCTGCTCAGGTGTTGTAATTGGTGGTAATGAAAACCCAGCAGCATTACAGCCAGAATTGGCTGTCTGGAATGGCGCAGCTAGCTGATTTGGAATGTGTCTGTGAGCTAAACTTCTAGCTTCAACGCTATTTGCCTGCATCTGCTGCTGATGTGTTGTAACGCTTGGTGACGAAAGCCCAGCAGTATTATAAGTGGGATAGGCAGGATAAGCTGTCGTGCTTGCTGCAGCTGGCCAACTCGAAATGCGACCGAGAGCTGAACCTCCAGTTCCAACGCTATTGGCCTGCGTCTGCTGCTGATGCGTTGTAACGCCTGGTGACGAAAACCCAGCAGTATTATAAGTAGGATAGGCGGGATAGGCTGGCGTGCTTGCTGCAGCTGGCCAAGTTGGAATGTAGTAATACGCTGACGAAGAACCTTCACAGCCACTGCCACCTGCTTGCGGAGATGGCTGTTGTGTTAATGCGATGGATACATTACAACATTGATTGTGAGCTTGAGTAAACACCGGAGAGGTGATTTCCGTTCCACTGCTACTTGCTTGTGAGTTAGATAGCTGTGAAGTCATTTTCAGTCCAGTTTGATCCTGAATCATTGTGGGAAATGGGCCTTGTTGAGAACTGCTCATAAGATTTGGTTTTAGTCCGATACTAGCAAGCACAAATTCCATGTTACTTTCGAGAGCAGTAATGCGGTCTTCTTGTCTAATCTTGCTTTTTTTCAGCCGCTTTATTCTTCTTTTCAACGACTTGATTTCAGCTTCTTGCTTTTTTGTTTTTTCTTTAAATATCTGTTGAGTTTTTTCGTCGCTCTCGCTGGGCCGTTTTCTTTTCGCTGATGTAGCTGCTAGAGAAGAGCTACTAGTACTTGGACTCACTGTATTAGCCATAATTCACCTTTTTTAAAATTTTATATTAACTGATATTACAACAAGACATGAATAAAAACAATATAAAACTTTTGGTTAATGTGTTAAAAAATATTCGATCGAATTAATAATATTTTGCTCTATAAAAGATGCAATAGCTGAATTTGTTTATCTCATCCTGGAAACTACCTGTGGTTCTAAGTTTTAATGGCATCAAAATAGCTTTCTTATTCCGATCGTGAATGAAAATGCGGGGAATTCAGCAAGGGCGCTCCTCAGATTTGTTGGCTGAAACGAGGGACATTGTCTGCAGACAAGGCCGGAAGTGAGGACGAGAAATGTATACGAGGGCCGAGGTTGCTAAAAACCTGCACTTTGAATTGACTTCGGTATATCTCTAGCACTCAAAATTCAATACGCTATAACTGAGGGGGTCTCAGAGCGGCTCCTCCTGGAGAAAATCCTAAAGTCTGTAGAAAGTTAGTAACTTACTTTATTTCCAAGGCTTAAGTTGCTGTGCTTTAACCTGAAAATGAAATTTAATCTTCATCTTTGACCGTAAAGAAATTATCATACAGATAATCATCTGTTCGAGTATCTGTGGAGGCATCTCTTAAGTAATCTTCAATTGGCATTCTCTCACTTGGGAGGGACTCAGGAGCGGCGTGAATCGATCTTTCGTTATCTAAGCTTACATCAATCTCAGCAGCAGTTTGGAGCGAGACTTCAGACTCTCTTATTTTTGCTTCTAGTAATTCAATTATGGCTGTGTGATTTTTTTGTTTAGCAATATCCAATGCTGTTTTGCCTTTAGCTTTCCCCTCACCCTGAGGCATATTTACTTCTATTTTTGGGTGCTGCAGTAAAGCCTTGACAACATCAGTATGGCCTTGAAATGAAGCTATAAAAAGAGGAGTCATTCCTTTATTTTTCCCCTCAGTCAGAGGCATATTTAC
The DNA here is from genome assembly GCA_024233455.1 of Chlamydiales bacterium. Classification (GTDB taxonomy): domain Bacteria; phylum Chlamydiota; class Chlamydiia; order Chlamydiales; family JACKPQ01; genus JACKPP01. The sequence continues at coordinate 65,014 of JACKPP010000001.1, read as the reverse complement.
TTCTATTTCTGGGTGCTGCAGTAAGGCCTTGACAACATCAGTATGGCCCTTGCCTGAGCCTACAAGAAGAGGGGTTACTCCTTTATCATTCCCCTCAGGCAGAGGTTTATTTACGTCTATTTTTGGGTGCTGCAGTAAAGCCTTGACAACATCAATATAGCCCTCAGATGAAGCCATAAGAAGGGGGGATACTCCTTTATTATTCCCCTCAGCCAGAGGTTTATTTACTTCTATTTCTGGGTGCTGCAGTAAGGCCTTGACAACATCAGTATGGCCCTTGATTATGCCTATAAGAAGGGGGGGTACTCCTTTATTATTCCCCTCAGCCACAGGTTTATTTACTTCTATTTCTGGGTGCTGCAGTAAAGCCTTGATAACATCGATATGGCCCTGACATGAAGCTACATAAAGGGGAGTTGATCTTTTGACTGCCCCCTCAGGCAGAGGTTTATTTACTTCTATTTTTGGGTGCTGCAGTAATGCCTCGACAAAATCAATATGGCCCTGACATGAAGCTATATAAAGAGGAGTCATGCCTTTAATTACCCCCTCAGCCAGAGGTTTATTTACGTCTATTTTTGGGTGCTGCAGTAATACGCCGAAAACATCAATAAAGCCTTTAGCTAAAGCTACTAAAAGAGGAGTCATTCCTTTATAAGGATCTTCCCAATACTCCAGATTAACGGCCGTCCTTGGATCTTCGAGTACTTCTTTAGCAGTAAGACTGTGGTTTTTGACAACACAATCAAATAATTTACAAGTCAACATCGAATTAATGCTAGGAACATGCCCTGGTATCTTTAAATAGGCTTCGTACAAATTAGCACATGCTGTGTCTTTTTCACCGGTACTTGTTTGAGAATTTGGCTGTTGTGCTACTGGGGCTTGACTAGTGACACGTTGATTCTGAGCTTGATTAGACACTGAGGAAGAACTTCCAGCTCCACTGCTACTTGCCAGTGAGGTAGGCTGCTCTGAAATCATTCCAGGTCTAGTTCGAGGCGCAGCGCTTCTTGGAAATGGGGCTTGTAGGGCATTGCTAGTTGGATTTGGCCTTAGCCCGCTCCCGGCAAGAAAAATTTCAATTGCTGTGTCTTTTTCACTGGTACTTGTTTGAGAATTTGGCTGTTGTGCTACTGGGGCGTGACTAGTGATAGGTTGATTTTGAGCTTGATTAGGCACTGAAGAAGAACTTCCAGCTCCACTGCTACTTGCCTGTGAGTTAGGCTGCTCTGAAGTCATTCCCGGTCTAGTTCGAGGCGCAGCGCTTCTTGGAAATGGGGCTTGTGGAGCATTGCTAGTTGGATTTGGCCTTAGCCCGCTCCCGGCAAGCAAAACTTCAATTTTACCTTCGAGGGATGCAATGCGCTCTCCTTGTGCTGTTACTCTTTCTTTTAACGACTTGATTTTAGCTTTTTGCCTTGCTATCATTTCAGGTAGGTTTTGAGTGTTTTTTTCGCTAGTGATGATCCGTCTTCTTTTCGCTGCTGGAGCCGCTGAAGAAGAGCTATTATCACTTATAACACCTAGATTTACTGGATTAGGATTTACTGCATTAGCCATATTTTACACCTTTTAAAGAAATATATTAATAAATATGTTATATTAAACGATAAATAAAATCAATATTTAAATTTGTTTATCAGAAATTAGAAGACAAAGCTAATTTTCCAAGTCCTTAATAAATAGTATATTAAATTTAATTAGATAGACTCAAATTGGACCTCAAACTCAATTAATGCCATTTGTAGAAAATAAATTTAATTTTGGCTGCGTTAGCTTAGCAACAGACTTCTGGTCCTTACTTGCACCTTGCCATCTGGCAGTGATCGCCAGCTTCGGATGCAACAAAAAATCATTGCAAGATGCAGCAAATTTTTTGGGTTTTTTTTAGCTCTGATGTTGGTGGCAGCTCAGCATCAAGAGCAGTCATTTTAGAATCATTAGTGGAATCGAATTTTCTTTCTTTTGAAAAAACGCTGAATAGCTCGGGTGAGAGACCCAGCAGTTGTGGGTCATCAGTGGTTAAATGCTGGTCGTTTGGTCCTATGGAGCGTCTGGGGGTTCTCCAACTACCACTTGAGGAGTCTCTCTTTACCAAGGACCCGTCATCTGAGTCTGTACGCCCTACAAGGCTCGGAATCATGCTCATAGCAGCCAAGCAGCAGCGACGATGGCAGCTGTTTCGGCGCGCAAGATGTTGGTATGTAGTGTTACTGGAGTTGCGTGGAGCTTTAGTAGAGCTTCTTCTTTTTTTGACCAGCCTTTTTCAGGTCCAATCATGACGCTTTTCATATGCATATCCTTTAGATGGCTGGGTTTATCCTCAAGAGTAGCATAAGCTGAGGATTCGGGGATATGGATTTTTGAATGGAGGTGGATGGTGGGGAAGTAGAGTCTGCCACACTGTTTAGTGGCCGAAATTAGAATTGTATGTAGACGGGTTAAGTGATTGTCAGAGATAGAGTCCCGCTCAGAATGATCTGCTGGGAAAAAATGAAAATCGGTGATGCCTAGCTCCGTACATTTTTCGCAGACCAGTTCAAGCTTGGCTTGCTTAATAAGGCCCATGGATAGGGTGCGCTGAGGTGTGGGAAGATGATGGTCTACCTGGATAATTTCTAGCTGCGCAGCTTGGCGGTCGATCGCGGTGACTTTGGCCACAGCCAGAGTGCCAGCACCATCAATGAGCTCGATTTCAGTGCCTATGCTACCGCGCATAACTTTAAACAGGTGGTGGTGCTCATCACCTGTGAGGGAGACGTTTTGAGTTAGCGGGCCAGGGTGGTAATAACGATCATGGGGCACGGCATACCGCCTTCTTTAAAAGCTCAGAAAGGTCGTGGGTTGGCTGGTTTGCCAGCTTTTGCAGAATAGGAATGTTTAGCACTTCAAAAGCGCTTAGGCGTCCGTAGTGTTTAGAGATGGAAGATGAGTTTGTAAGGTCGTAAACAAGCTTAAAGCGGTAGTCAGCAAGAAGGGTTTCTTTAGGATTGCGGTAGGGGATGATTTCGGTATCGCTTAGGTGGATTTTGGAGATGAGATGTTTGGGTGCAAGTAGTGTCAGTAAAACTCGGGGATAGATTTCCCGAAAAGTTTGTAGGTGACGTAATTGGTCTTCATTGTCGATGATAATTAAGATGGGATCTTTTCGAAAGCGGTAGTAGACGTTGCTTGGCGTTTCTTGCTTCCAACGGTTATGCTGCCAGAGCCACTGGTCGGGATTTTGGGCAATGCTTTCTTCAAGTAGACCCAGGGCTTGGGTCATCATTCTTTTAATTTCTTGATCAAGAGGCTGGTCTGCCTCGGGCCAAATAGGGTCGGAGTAATGGATTTCATAGCGACCCACAGGAAGGCGCACGCAGGTGGCGACAATGATAGGGCAGCCCGTGCGGTGAGCTAAGATCGCCGGCGTGGGCGTTGTCCAAGCGCGCACGCCAAAGAATGGGAAGGCATAAGAGCTCTCCGGCATGCCCTGGTCACCGACAATGCCGACAAATTTTCCAGCGCGTAGAGCTCTCAGGCTTTCTTTAATGGCATTTTTGGGCTCTACAATACGGCCTCCAAAACGCTCACGTATCGATATTAGCCATTTATAAAGCCTAGCATTTTTGATTGGACGGCCAATGGCGATACCGGGCATGCGGTTGCCAGCTTCCATGAATAAGATTTCCCAGTTGGCTTGGTGCGCGCAGAAAAAAATGATCCCTTTACCTGAATCGATGATTTTTTGGGCGGTTTCGGGATTGATGCAAGTCACCAAATTTGACATATCAGTCTCGCGGGCCAGTTTTAGGTATTCCAAACAGGTAATGGCCAGATTGGCAAAGGAGGCTTTGGCAAGCTGCCTGATTTCGGTATTGGGTAATTTAAGGGCCAAGGCAATATTTGAGAGGGCGCGTTTGCGAAATTTAGGAATAAGGTAGTACAAAATAGGACCTAAAAAATGCCCCAAAGCGTGTATGGCGCGATAGGAGACAAAACGCATTGGAAAGGTGATTAAGTTGATAAGCATAAGTTTACAAAAGTTTTGAGTTGGGTATCAAAATCTAAATGTTGAACCGAGGCTCTGCACACGGCTGGTTTTTTTGGCAGGCTTATGGCATTTTCTAGAGCTTGGCATAGAGCTTTTGGCTCACTGACTATTTGACCGGTAGCCGCAGTCAGTACTTCTGAGCCCCCATTGGTGGGACTGGTAATGACATGCAGGCCAGCAGCTAGAGCCTCAATGGTCACATTGGCAAAGGGATCGTAAAAGCTGGGAAGCACAAGACAGTCAGCTGCGGCGTAATAGGGGTAGACATCGGGCTGTTTACCGGCAAAGTGGATGTGAGGATAGATACCAAGGGCTTTAGCAAGTGTTTGAAAAGCGTTTAAGCGCTTGTCGCTTCCCACTACAGTGAGCTTCCAATCGTGCTGAGTTAAGTTCGATAAGGCATGTAATAAAGGCATCAGCCCTTTGCGTTTTAAATCGTTGCCGACAAATAAAAAATGGTAAGGACCTGCAGACTTTTCTAGACGCTCTAAGTAGGGTTTTTCTAAAGCTTTCCATTCAACGCCATTATGGAGCGCGGTCACTTTATTTTCATCGACTCCGTAGTGTTCTATATACTCACGCCTGACCATTTCTGAATTGGTGATAATGTGCCGCAAAGAAGGCTCTAGGAGTGCAGCTCTTTCCAGAGCTAGCTCTTGGCGGTGCTTGGGCAAGAGTTTAGATATCCAGCCTTTGGTTTGTAGGTATGCTGCGTGTACTCCGTTACCTGCTCTGATGTGACTTTGATAGGGAAGGCGATCGATTCCTAGGGTAATATCAAAAGCTTGTAGGCTGCTTCGATCAAAAGAGGTCAAAGGTCTGTGATCGTAGTTTTGTGGTGTATCATTGGAAATAAGAGTGACAGAGCATCCGTGATCGGTGAAAGCTTTAGCAATACAACGCGTTTGCTTTTCGAGCCCTCCAATTCCATATAGATGGCGTTTAAGGAGTGCTATTTTCATTTTCTTCGGTAATAATGATTTGGTTGTTCTTTTTGGTGATAAATAGCTTTAATGGTTTGCCCTCTTCATCAAACAGTGCAAAGCGGTTCATATAACTGCGGAAACGGTTACGCAAGTATTCCTCTCGCACTTGTGGATGTAGGTCGGAAAGCTCTTGGTTGGATACATCCGACATCAAGATATCGACATAATGATTTTCCAAATTGCGCGCGTCGATAAATTGAGTGGTCCATTGCATTGACTGCCCCTCTTGGACAGGTGTGGTAATGACAACAATTTCAAGATAATCTTGGACAGTATCTAAGAATAATTTACTAACCCCCTTGGTAAATAGGGGTTTATCAAATACCTTGATGCCATTTTGAAGCTTGACCGTCTCATTTGTTCCCAGCTTTGTTTTAAGCGGGTTGAGCGATGAGGCAGTTTTAGGTAAGAAAAATAAATCGACCGGAGTGGGTGTTGTGATAGGAAGCAAATTGACGCGCACAAAGTCAATGCGTAAGTATTTGCTAATCGGATCATTGATCTGAATAGGCGTGTCAGAAAGTTCTGGAATTAATATTTCTTTCCAGTGATTGGGCACAAAATAGGATACCACATCACCCTGCCCCACTTTCGAAGATACTTCCAAAGTGTTTAAGTCGGCCTTGGAGATGTCGTTGAGGTTAAAGGTAAGTTTTAGCCCTTGTTTCTTTAGTTTTGCAACAGTGTCTTTTGGTCCTTCGATGGTGGTATACAATCTATAGGGCCAAGTATCTAAATAGACATATCCCTTAGGAGCTTCTCCTATGGGTTTGGCCACGATGATCGGAATCTGTTCAGAGACGAGCTGAGTGAGTTTAACAATAAAATTCTTTGTCTTAACCCGGCTAACTCCTTGTGAGATATTGATTTCTGGGTTAAGGGCAGATAGGTTGTTTTTCTTTACTGTGGCTACCCATTCTCCAGATTGACCTTCAGCATTAATGACTACTTCAAAATCATGGGAATTAATTTTATCCAAAATGCTTTTATTACCTGTTAATGACAGGGTGATTTTTTTGGTGAGCGTGCCATTATTTTGCATTCCCTCAACGGTGAGACCTTTGGGAATATTGATGACCCGAACGCTGACACCTTCAACGACTTTGGTTGCAGTAAGAGATTGGGCAAGAGCAAACCACAAAAAAATAGCTAAGGAAAGAGCAATGGCTTTGCGCGGCCAATTTTCGATAAAAATACGTTGGAGTAGTGTTTTCATCTCTTGATCCACTCCATAAGGTTGAATTTAGTAGGAAAGGGTTTTTTAGTAGGAGGATTAAAGATGCTGCGCAAAACACCCTTGAAACGGTCAATTTTCACTCCGCGGGTCATGATACCATCTCGAGCAATCGAAACTTTACCCGTCTCTTCTGAAACTACAATCACTAAGCAGTCGGTCATTTGACTCACGCCCAGGCCTGCTCTATGGCGTGTACCCATAGCTTTAGGCTGAGACACATCTTCGGCCAAAGGCAAAATCACTACCGCAGCCACTATCGTTAAATTACTAATGATCACTGCACCGTCATGCAGAGGTGTGGTCGTTGTAAAAATTGATTCCAAAAGTTCGGACGAAAAATGTGCATTTAAAGCGATCCCTTTATCGGAATATTCTTCTAAACTGTCCTCATTTTGCAAGACGATCAAAGCGCCAGTTCTCTTGTCGGCCATTTTGTAGACTGAATTGGCTAGCTGATCTAAAAATTTATCGAATTCGGTAATTTCTCTGTAACGCTTGCCTTTTAGGCTTAACCTTGATAGAGCCACTCGGAGTTCTGGTTGAAAGATAATCAGCACGGCAATCACTGCGAAATTGGAAATATTTAACATCAGTTTATGTAACACTGGAAGGTGCAGTAAAATCGATGCGCCAAAAATCAGCAGAAAAACAAATACCCCTAGAACCAAATCTTTAGAACGAGTGCTCCAAAAAAAAGAGAGAAGGTAGTTAATCATCACAGTAATGATGATCAGCTCGAAAATAGGTATGAAGTAAGTTAGAAATTCCACGTATAGCACTCCCTATATGCCATTCTACCCACCAAAAGATCGAAAAGCAACAATCAATTTTTTTGCAAGTACTGCAATTTCTCCAAACTCGCTCGTTGACAAAATTAGATTTTACTGTAGGATCGGGATAAATCTATTTTTTTGGAGAGTCCATGGACGTTCTCACTTTGTCTCGCATCCAATTTGGTCTAAATAGCGCCTTTCACTACATCTATCCCCCCATGAGCATTGGTCTGGGGTTGTTAATTGTGATCATGGAAGGTATCTACATGAAGACCAAAAATCAAGAGTACAAGCGGATTGCTCAATTTTGGACCAAGGTCTTCGCGTTAACTTTTGCTTTGGGCGTGGCAACAGGACTGGTGCAATTATTTGCCTTTGGTAACAACTGGTCCAGGTATTCCCGTTTTGTGGGCGATGTGTTCGGTAGCGCATTGGGAGCTGAAGGTATTTTTGCCTTTTTTCTAGAAGCCGGCTTCATAGGCCTAATGCTTTTTGGCTGGGATCGGGTGAAACCAAAAGTGCACTACTTATCTACAATTTGTGTAGCTGCTGGTGCGCATTTTAGTGCGGTATGGATTGTGATTGCCAACTCGTGGATGCAGACGCCAACAGGCTACAAAATCATTGGAGAGGGGCAAAGCGCCAGAGCTGTTGTGACCGATTTTTGGGGAATGATTTTTAATCCCAGCGCTATGCAGCGCTTATCTCATGTGATCATCGGCTGCTGGCTTACAGGCGCTTTTCTGGTGCTGAGCGTGGCAGCTTATTACCTGCTAAAATCGCGTCATGTGTGGTTTGCCAAAAAGACCATGAAAGTAGGCCTTTGGATAAGTGCCATAGCTCTTGTTTTACAGCTCATATCTGCCGATAGCACGGCAAGAGGGGTAGCGGAGCATCAGCCAGAGAAACTGGCAGCTATTGAAGGTGTCTATCAGACCGAAGAACACACACCCATGACTCTGATCGGTTATGTCGATACCAAAACCCAAACAGTGAAGGGGATCAAGGTGCCAGGGCTACTCAGTTTTTTATGCTTTCACAACTTTAAAAAAGCTGTCCCGGGTCTAAAGGAATTCCCTCAAACTGATTGGCCCAACACGGCGGTGGTGTTTCAAACCTATCACATCATGATCTACATGTGGTTTGGGATGGCCCTGGCTACATTTTTGGCCTGGTTTTTTTATAGACGGGGTACGCTTGAAAAATCAAAATGGACCTTAAGATTTTTAGTTGTAGGCGTGGCCTTTCCTATGATTGCGAATCAAACCGGCTGGTTTACCGCCGAAATGGGACGTCAGCCGTGGGTGGTGTACCATCTACTGCGAACAGCGGATGGTGTTTCCAAATCGATTGTAGCAGGACAAGTGATAGGTTCACTCACCATGTTTTCCTGCCTATACACTTTGCTGCTGGCTCTCTTTTTATTCTTGTTAAACCGCAAAATCAAACACGGTCCGGGCGAAGACAAAGTAAGTGATGCGATTTATCGCGACCCCTACGCCGAAAACAAAGAAGGTCACGCATGATGCTGGCAAATTTTTGGTTCTTAATTGTGGTAGTCGCTTTAATTTTTTACGCTATGCTCGATGGATTTGATCTTGGTGTTGGCATGCTGCATCCCTTTGCTCGTGATGATACTGAGCGCCGGATTTTTTTAAATGCTATCGGCCCTGTTTGGGATGGAAATGAGGTGTGGCTGGTGATTGTAGGGGGCGCTCTTTTTGCTGGTTTTACTCCAGTCTACGCCACCGTTTTTTCAGCCTTTTATACACCGCTGATGGCACTGCTTTGTGCGCTTATTTTGAGGGCTGTGGCCATTGAATTTCGATCCAAAGTTGAATCTATAACTTGGCGTCATCTTTGGGACTGGATATTTTCCCTTTCCTCACTCATGATTGCTTTTTTAGCTGGCATTGTTTTAGGTTGTCATATTCAGGGCATACCACTTGATCCTTATGGTAACTTCACCGGCACATTGAGTGACTTCTTTTCACCCTTTACTATCCTGCTTGGTATGACAACCTGCGCCTTATTTGCGATGCACGGTAATGTCTACCTACTGATGAAAACCGAAGGGGCCCTACATGATCATATGCGCTCGTGGGTTAGATATACCATTGGGGTTTTCATTCTGTTCTACATCGCTCTATCTGGATGGACCTTGCATAAGTTTCCCTATATGCTCGAGACGATTAAAGACTACCCGGTACTCTTTGCTATCCCGCTACTTACAATCGCTGGTATTTTGGCCATTCCTTACTTTATCCATCGCGGTTTTGATGGCTGGGCCTTTTTATCCTCTTGCTTTTCGATCCTAATGCTATTTGTCTTGTTTGGTATCGGCACTTATCCTGTTATGGTACTCTCAACCATTGAGCCAGCCACTCGCAGCCTGACCGTGTATAATTCCCATTCCTCAGAGTTAACTCTTAAAGTTTTGGCCATCATTGTGGCCATCGGAGTGCCACTTGTTTTAGCTTACGGGGCCTACATTTACCACGTCTTTCGCGGCAAAGTGCGCCTTGACGATACTAGCTACTGAATATGCGCCCGTGAATTGCCGCGTTCGACCATTGCTTCGATGTTTGAATTTGATTTGTACAGGCGTTCATATCGGCTACTACCATTTGGTAAAATTGAAATGCGTTGACCTCGGATGTTGTTCCATCTAAACTTACGTAAGAAATCGTCTTTGGTGTACTCTTTGGGTGTCTGTGATATTCTTCATAAAGATTTTCGTCATTACAGCTTACGACAAATTGTGCTAGTGCACAATCGGCAAACTCTGATTGTCCTGCTTTCTGATCTAAGCCGAAACATTGGACTAATATTGCGTTTATTCGGTCATGTGGAAGTTCCTGCACTGAGCTATCACCATAGGTCACACGAAATTGGCCCGAAGAGGTAAATTCAACCTGTTGAATCTCAGCTGAGTGAGTCGCTGGAGACGTTACAGCAGATGAAGTTGCAGTTCTATTAATACTAGACATTTTAAGCCTCCTATGTTGCTAGTCGTGCATTGATTATGACATTCAAAACCGATTTTAGTCAAGATGGCAAAATTGAGCTACTTGTCTAGATCCCTTGCGCGTTCATCAGGCAGAGGCTAGAGGGTGTTGAGTTTTTGTCTTCTTTGTCTATGTAAGGTGATATCCATATTACCTTAGCTTGCCGGACCAGCCGAGTTTGGTGCGCAAGGTGGTGAAGTAGTCGCGGCGGTGCAGATTGACCAGGTTGAAAGTCTGGGGAGATTTACGGAGGCGGAAGCCGCCGCCAGTTTTGAGCTTGAAAGTTTCTAGGCCATCGGCGATGACTTCAACCGGAGCGTAGTCGGAAAGGTATTGGATTTGGAGCTCGATATTGGTAGGTAGCACGAGGGGGCGATTGGAAATGGTGTGGGGATTAATCGGTGTGAGGACAAAGGCAGGGAGCTCTGGTTGTAGGATGGGGCCACCAGCTGCCAAGGAGTAGGCTGTAGAACCTGTTGGTGTCGCTAGAATAACACCGTCGGCCTCAAAGGTGTTGAGATAGGTGCCATTGATGTGGATGGCTATTTCTACCAAGCTAGGGTTGCGAGCTCTATGGATGACAAAATCATTTACTGCGATGGCTTTATCCCCGTCGAGTGATTCTCCTTCGATCATCACGCGCTTTTCAATGGTGTAGGCTTTATCGATGAGATCTTGCAAACTGGGGTAGACATCGTCTAAGGGAATGTCTGCCATAAATCCTAAATGCCCGAGGTTGATTCCCAAAATCGGTATTTGGCTGTCGAAGAAACGGTGAGCCAGACGCAAAATGGTGCCATCACCGCCCATAGAGATGATGAAGTCGATTTTGTCTTTTTTGACTTTAGAGATAGGTTTGGCTCCGATAATTTTAGCATCTTTATCATCGGATACTACGGTGATATTTTTCCCGTTAAAGAAGTCGACGATGCCCAGGGCAAGCTTTTTGGATTGGGATTTAGAGGTGTTGGGAAAGATGGCAATGATCATACTTGGGCCTCAATGGAAGAGGTTTCAAGGATCGATTTAGCAAGACTGTCAGCATCAAGTCCTAAGTCTTTCATGATAGTAGCGTAGCTGCCCGGGTGAATAGGAGTTTCTGGCAATCCAAAATTTAAGACCTGAGTGTTTCGGCAGCCAGTTTTCATTACATAACTGTTGATAAGGCTTCCTAGACCACCCGTAAGCACGTGTTCTTCTAAAGTGATGATTAAGGTGTGAGTCAAAAGCAATTGGTCAAGCAATTTGGTGTCCAGAGGTTTGACAAAGATAGGATCTACCACAGTGATATTGAGACCTTGCGCTAAAAGTTTTTCACGGACTAAAAGGGCAGTTTCACACATATGGCCAAGAGCGATGATGGCAATATCCTCACCTTGGGCGAGCACTTCACCTTGGCCAAGGGGACGCGTACCTACCTGCTGCTCTTCATCTGTTGTTGGCAGATTGGGATAGCGGATGGCGGTGGGTTTTTGATAACTGAGCGCGCTTTCTAAGAGTTCTTTGAGCAGGTGTCCTGATCTAGGTTGGCAAATGACCATATTGGGCATAGCAGCCAGAAAGGCAATGTCGTAAATGCCGTGGTGGGTGATGCCATCACCGCTGGAAATTCCAGCGCGGTCTATGGCAAAAATCACAGGTAAATTCTGAATACAAACGTCGTGGAAAATGTTATCAAAGCCCCGTTGTAAAAACGTTGAGTAAACCGATAGTATCGGTTTTAACTTGTTTTGGTAGGCGCAAGCTCCGGCAAAGGTAACCGAGTGTCCCTCAGCGATACCCACGTCAATGGAACGATCCGGAAATTTTTCCATGAAAGGCACCATGGCAGTGCCCACAGGTGTTGCAGGAGAAATGGCAATCACGTCTTTATGGCGCTCTCCCATTTGGAGAAGGTATTTGCCAAAGACTTTGGGAAAAGTTAATTGCGATTTGGAGGGTAAAAATTCTCCGGTTTCGGGATCAAAAGGTTGGGCTCCGTGATAGGCAATAGGAGCACTTTCAGCTTTATCTAGCCCGTAGCCCTTGATGGTGCGCACGTGAATAATAGTTGGTTTGTCTAGATCCTTGACCGCTTTGAACACATCGATCATTTCGTGGATATCATGCCCATCGATCGGTCCAACGTAAGCTAAATTAAAGTGCTCAAAAAATGGTGCATCCGATCCCGATAGGGTTTTAAGAGATTCTTTGAGTTTTTTACCCTTGAGCGCAAGTTTATCGCCAAAGGTGGGAATTTTGCGTAAAAAGTTGGCTACTTCATGGTAAAATTTATTCGATTTGGGACGGTTGAGCAGGCGAGCTAAAACTTCAGAGATTGCCCCCACATTTTTGGCAATCGACATTTCGTTGTCGTTTAAAATGATGACAAACCGTTTGAGATTTTTGGGGATGTTGTCGAGAGCCTCATAGGCCAAACCACAGGTGAGCATGGCATCGCCCAAAATAGGGACGATATATTCGCTGCCGCCCGTTAAATCGCGCGCTTTGGCACACCCTAGGGCTAGTGACAGAGAAGTTGCGCCGTGACCGGCGTAAAAATGGTCATGGGGGGATTCGTGAGGGGCAGCAAAGCCGTAGAGGCCACCTGCCTTGCGTATATTGTCGAAACGATCAGATCTACCGGTCAAGAGTTTATGGGCGTAGGTTTGATGGCTAGTGTCAAAGATGAGCTTGTCTTCGGGTGAATTGAAAACCTCGTGCAGAGCGACGGTGAGCTCGACAACTCCCAAGTTAGATGCCAAGTGGCCGCCGTTTTTGGCCATGACATCGATAATGCGCTTGCGTATTTTGCTGGCTTTTTCTTTCATCCAAACGGCTCAAGTTGCGGCAAACCTTCCGCATTTAACTGGGCTGTACCTTCGCGATTTTTGATGAGTGCTTGCACTTTTTGTTCGGCGTTCACAAGTAAGCTATTGCATTTTTGAATCAGTTTGTCAGCCTCTTCGTAGTGTTTAAGAGAATCTTCAAGCGATACCTCTCCAGAGTTGAGCTGGCTTAAAATTTGTTCTAGCCTGGCGTAGGCCTGCTCGAAAGTGAGTTCTTTATTCATAAATTGCAGCTTTTCGCGATCCATCGGCAAATTGCAAACGGACCTTGGTTGTGGGATTTAGGTCTTTTGCAGACATCATAACCGAATCATCTTTTTCATTGAAGACTATGGCGTAACCTTTTTTTAGTAAGTTCTTGGGATCTATCGCTTTTAGGTGAGATATGAGCCCTTTCAAGCGCTCTTTTCTGATGCGCACTTCCATCTGAGATACCAGTTTAGTCTCTAACTGTCTGCTCGTCACGTTTAAAGTATGTTGTTTGCGCTCAAGTTTTCCTTTTAGTGAATCGTCAAGTCTTGGCCCCATTTCATCTATCCGCTGCATCAGCTGGCCGATAATGGCGTACGGATCGGAAATAACGGGCTGACAGGTGATGGTTTGCAGCTTGAGGCGGTGCTGGTGGATGCATTGTTTTAGATGGCGGAGGAGAATTTGGTCGGCGTTGATTAAGTTTTGAGATAAAGCTGCTTTTTCGCGCATGGCAATTTCGGCTGCAGCTGAGGGAGTAGGTGCTCTGACATCAGCTGCAAAATCGCAAAGAGAGACATCTGTTTCATGCCCAACAGCGGAAATAACTGGAATTTGGCTTCTGGCCACAGCTCTTGGGACGCACTCTTCATTAAAAGGCCATAGATCTTCTAGACTACCTCCACCTCGACCCACGATGAGGACATCGGCAAGCTGATGCCGATTAAAAAAATCAATCGCCTCGGCAATTTCGTTTGCAGCGCCAGCACCTTGCACCTTAACTGGATTCAGTATCAATTGAAATCCAGGTGACCTACGCTTTAAAACGTTTAAAATATCTTGAATAACAGCTCCAGTAGGGCTTGTGACAACACCGATGACTTTGGGGAAAGCAGGTAAGGGGCGTTTACGCTCAAACAGACCTTCTCGAGCAAGTTTTTCCTTGAGTTCGTGAAATTTAAGCAGTAGATCGCCCACGCCGCTAAATTGCATTTCGCGCACGATCATTTGATACTGTCCGCGGGGTAAATAAACGCTCACTTCAGCCTTGCAAATCACCTCGTCACCATCGCGCGGCATGCGAGCTAAGCGGGTGGCATTTCCGCGAAATAAGACGCTTGAGACCTGCGATCCGGCATCTTTTAAAGTAAAGTAGATATGGCCTGAAGCTTGGATCTTCAAATTTGAAATCTCGCCTTTCACCTGCACATATGAGAAACGTTGCTCAAGTTGGGTTTTAATGGCTTGAGTGAGCTGAGATACTGTCCAAATACTCTGGGTCATAATCGAAAAATTTATAGTAATTTGGCACTCCTGTCAATCTCAATTTTTTCTTTGAGGCTTGTTGTTTTGCTAGCTTTTTGGTAGAATAAATTCTTATGATTATCGGCAATTGGAAAATGTATAAAACTCCTATGGAAGCTAAGGCTTTTATTGAAGAGCTGGCAGCTCTTTTAGGAGACAAAAAGGCCTATTTAGCCGTGCCGTATCCGGCACTTGTAGTGGCAGCGGATGCCGCTAAAGGTACGGGAATCAGTATCGGGGCGCAGAATTTAAGCGAGCATACAGAAGGTGCCTACACCGGTGAGGTGTCAGGTCGGATGATTTATGAGAGTGGAGCCAGGTTTGTATTGATCGGCCATTCTGAAAGGCGTCAGTACTATGGCGAGACCAATCAAAGTGTGAAGCTTAAAATTCAAAGGGCAGTTTTAGATGGGTTGGTTCCAGTGATGTGTATCGGTGAGACTGAAGTGCAAAGAGAACAGGGAAAGACCACAGCTGTTTTGGAAAGCCAACTGACAGAAGGTCTAGAAGGACTCAGCGACTTGGCATCACTTGTTGTCGCCTATGAACCCGTTTGGGCCATTGGCACTGGAAAGAGCGCAACCCCAGAGATGGCCGATGAGGCGCATGCAGCGATACATAGTAAGTTGGAAGCGCTAGGCTTGAAGGCACCGATACTGTACGGAGGTTCGGTAAAACCAGCCACGATTAATGAGCTGATGGCCAAAGAGCGTATTGATGGTGCTTTGGTGGGCGGAGCATCGCTAGATGTAAAAAGTTTTTATCAAATTGTAGTAGGGAAATAATGGGAATTTTATTTGGATTTTCGCTGATTGTTTTTATTTTAACAACAGTGCTGCTGTGCATGGTGATTTTAGTCCAGGAAAGTAAAAGCATGGGCCTTGGCGCATCTTTTGGTGGTGATAGTGGAGAGTCGCTCTTTGGCGCATCTACAGCTGCCGTGCTAAAAAAAGTGACTAGCTACTTGGCTACCATATTTATGATATTATGTGTGGTGCTCTCTTTATGGACTTCAGCGGCTCAGCGCAAGCGCACGGTTGTGGTTCCTACTCCGGTTATCGAAGAAAACCAAACACTTGAGCCATGATCAAAGACCTTTGCTATTACGGCGATCCGATTTTGCGGAAGCGTTGCAAAGAGGTCACAGACTTTGGTGATGAATTAAAACAGTTGGTCCAAGATCTTTGCGATACGACCAATGCGCATCCGAGCTATGGTTTAGCTGCACCTCAAATTGGGGCTGCCTTTCGCGTCTTTGTGGTGACCTATACTGAAATGGGCGATGATGGTTATCCTAAACTGACTGAAGAGCCTAGGCCTTATATCAATCCCAAGATTACTATCTTAGACGATAGAGTCTGGTCGCACGGTGAGGGATGTTTATCTATTCCCGGCCTATATGCAGAAGTTGAGCGTCCTTGGCATATACGCATAGAGGCTCAGGACATCAATGGCCAAGTGTTTGTCGAAGAACACGAAGGATGGATGGCAAGACCCCTGCTTCACGAAAATGATCATTTAAACGGTGTCTTGTATGTCGATCGCGTTACCAAACAGCAGCGTAAAGAAATGGAGCCAGAACTAAAGCGCATCAAGAAAAAGTATAGTTCATAGCCCTCTAAATCTATAACACCGATGAAAGACGTTTCTTCTTTGTCTCTGATATTGCTTGATTTCATGCCTTTTTCAGTATAGTATTGCTAGTTCAAAAGGAGGCTTGAGTGTCTATATCTGGAAACGAAACTTATTTATTAACAAAACCTAGTTTACAAAGGACTTTTGAAGGAGGTTTACCCTTATCTGTAGGATTGGGTTTTTTAGCCATTCCCAAGGGCCCAGTACAGATTGGAGTAAAGGTGAGCGGCGATAGGGTCATCATCGAAGCTTCTAGTACAAACCCAGAAGACACTTGGGTCACAGTCTCCCACAGAATCACAAGATCCAACTTTACAGCACTTTTTGGGGCTTCGAATTTTAGGGATGCCGAACGCGCATTTAGACATGCTGAATCAGCAAGCGTTCTGGCTAAACTTGTGTCTTAGGTTATTAACCACAACTCAGGTTATTACGTCTCGGGGAAAGGCGATCTGGGATCGATACTTTTTAAAAAATCTTCGACAGGCCAGCAAAGAATGTTTTTTTCACGGTAACGCTGTTTTCCACGATATAACAAGATGGGAGTTGCCATGGGAAAGTCCTTCATTTGGACTTCTTCTTTCGGGTAGATGCCAGCATAAGCGCGTAAAATTTCTTTGGGCTCAGGAGCGTCATTAACGATGGGCAGCATCCGAATTTTCAAATTTTTTACCAATGCTTTCGGATATTGTTTTCTGAGCCAGGTGGACTTGCCTGTTCCTCGTGGGCCAAACAAAAAGTAACTTTGCTGGGGTGCGCTAAAAAAACGTTGATACATAGGGCTTTTTCTTTATTTTCTTTCTGCTATCCAGCATGCCAGAAAAACAACAAGAAATGGCAACTATGGTTACAAAAGTCACAAGTATTTATATTTTAATAAATTAAAAGTGGTTAGTTAGGTTGAGCGCTCCATTAAAGCCAGTAAAGCCCTTGGTGCGCACCGTCCAGCCAAAGGAGGTGCGGAGCTTCCATGAGGAGGTGACCATATGCAGAAGGTCGACCATGCCCTCGCTGTAGGAGGGCTCATCTTTTCGCCCCCAGCCCATATGAGTGCGCACGCGCAAAATCCACTCAGGATGGAGTTTGAATTGCAATCTAGTCAGAAAAGTATTGCGTCCATCAGAAAGAGGGGATTCTAGCATTTCATCGATGGAGCGAGTCACATCTAAGATAAAGTTGAGGCGCTGATCTTTACGCCAGTCGTATTTGCTCCGATGGCGAAATTCAAAGTAGGTGGCAAAATTGGAGTTGAGAGTCCAAAGTAGGAAGAGGTTGGATGTGTCTAGAACGGATTCTTCAAAATTCCAGGTGCCATGAGCGCCAAGTGTCAGGTTGGAGAGGTTGCAAAGGATGTCTAGGTAAGTTTTGGGCATGAGAAGTTTGTAGGTTTTATCACCGAAGAAGGCGTAGGAATAGAGGTCTGCTGAAAAGGTAGGCATGAGCTGGCCAGGTAGAAAAAGGGAGTTTTTTATACCAGGTCTTAAGGTGTTAAGGCGGTTATAGCCGTCGGCAATGCTGTAGATGAAAGCGTCATCGACGTGTATGGTTGGAAATGTCAGTCCATGGTAGTGGAAGTAAGGCTCAATTTGATGCTTGTAGTTTGAGTAGCTGCGACTGATTTTAGAGTCTAGCAGTCCCTCGTAGCGAAAAACGGCTTGTCCCACAGCTCCAAGTTTCGGGCTATTGGTGTAGAATATTCCAGCAAAACCGGCAAGAGGCGTAAAGGTAAAAGCCCTATTTCTAAAGGCGCGGTAGAGATTGTGCTCCATTTCTAAGCGGCCAGAGCGGAAGTCGGGAATGAGGCCATCGATGTCGTCGGAGTAGACGTAGTTAAGGTAGGCAGCGCGAGAGTGGTTTTCCATTATCACCCCAGAGTTGCCAATTTCAAAAGGATGAAGCGATAAGTTTAGAGAAGGGAGTTGCTGGTTAAAGCCCTGAAAAGTATTGATACGAGGACGAAAATAGAATCCGGAAATCGTCTTTTCACCAATGCGTCTTAGTAAAAGCTCGGTTTCTTTGGCTTTGTTATGTTCAAATTTTTCCCCTTCAAAGGTAAGAGGCAGGTTTTTGTCATCGAACCAGTCCCAACTGGCGTTAAAGGTGTTGTTTTTTTCTTTGCTCTCAGCTCTCCAAAGACCTTGCACGCGGAATCTAAAGCTTTCTTTCCCGGGAATGGTGTCATTGAAAAACGTGTCTTTACCCGCGTAGTTTTTGGAAGTGAATTGCAGAGAGTGGTCTTTGGCTTGGTAGTCTGCTTCCAATACGCCGGTAAGGCCAAGTTTTTGAAAATCGGGCCGGACCTCTAACCGAGAGAAAAAATTGAAATCTTCCCAGGAGTAAAAGCGGTATTTGGCCGAAATCCGGGGTCCTTGACCTTTGATCCATCCGGCTTGATAGCTCACAGGACTTTCAGGACGCCATTTGAGATCGCTTTTCAATGAAGGTAGGATTAAAATAGGAGCGCCTAGAAAGCGGAATTTGGGATTTTGGGCGTCTAGATAGGAATCGGGTGTAATTTTGGCACTATGGGAATAGATGTCCCAGTCCCGTTCTTTGTTGTCACTGGTTGTGATGTAGGCATCTTGAATTTCTAACGATCTATCCTTTTGAAGGAGAATTTTTTTCCCGCCTAAAAACCAGAGATCTACAAAAGTGGTGCCATCATAAACTGTTCCCGTTTTAGTTAAAAAATTGTACTCAAATTTTTGGCCGACAAAAAAGCGTTTTTCATATTCAACTAATAGGTCACCTTCAGCCAAGAGAGTGTGTTTTTGAGTGTCGTATTGAATATGACGCGCTTGAATGCGCATATTTTTTCCTAGGGCAACGCCTCCGCTATCGGTAGTCATGACACCATCTTGATAAATAGGATCTAGAAGATCAACGGTGACCTCTTTGGCAAAGACAGAAGAGACCAAAAAGAGAAGGGCAATAGCACGCATGCTACCCACTATACCATTATTCCAGGGCCTTGAGCAAGAGTCCAGCTAGGGCATAGCGGTTTTTGGGATTACCATCGCTTATTGCCCGCAAAAGAATGTCGATGCTTTTGGAGTCATGGCGCATGCTCAAGGTTTGGTAGGAGTCGATTAAGAGACGGGAAGTTTCTTCGGGTGTAAGGGTAAAAGGGGAGTAGTTATTTGACTGCCCAGTTTTAGGCGTTGCCGGGCGAAATCGAATTAGCTCGGTGTCTTTTAGTCGTAAGGTTTCTAGGACGACTTGCTGCTCATAGGGACCTTCTTCTCCTAGACGGAAAAGAACCAAATTGCAATAGCCACGTATGAGGGGAGAACCTATGGCGTTGGTGTGTTTTTTCAGCAGTTGGATTGCTCCTTCGTTTTTTTTATTTTCTAAAAGATGCACTAGCGAAGGGATCAGAGGAATGACTCGGCAATTAAGAATGATGTCGGCTATCTGCAAAAAATTTTGCTCCGGAAGTTCTATGGTTGATTGGAGGATGCGCTCCTTTAGGTTCAAGGTGATGGCGATGATATCGGTTTGGGTGAGTTTGGCATAGCGTTCTGATGCGGGCGCA
Organism: Chlamydiales bacterium; assembly: GCA_024233455.1. Lineage (GTDB taxonomy): Bacteria > Chlamydiota > Chlamydiia > Chlamydiales > JACKPQ01 > JACKPP01. The sequence goes on along the minus strand of JACKPP010000001.1, from coordinate 45,482 downwards.
AAACGCCAGGCCGATTGGGCTTTACCAGTTGAAAAGATAGGTTGGCAGGCACATTCAAGAGGGCGAGCAGTTAAAAGCTCAGCAATGGATAATGTACAGTCGGGATCTTTAAGCTGGAGCAAAGCTAAAGCTGCATTGAGTTTTTGATCGCGGTTGTCAGACTGCAGAAACTGTTTTAGAGTATCGGCTGCCTCTGGAAATGCACCGAGCGCTAAAATTGCAAAAAGGTCACCGCTCTTGGCCAGTTCGGTGATAGACTCGCAAATGTTAGTTTCGCCAAGCATGGCCAGGCTGCGCATTGCTGCTAACTTGACATTGTCATAGGGAGATTTCAGCATTTTCTTAAGTGTGTCTTTGGAGTGGGTGTCTCCAAGCCTTCCTAGGGCAATAGCACTTACTTCTTGCTCGGCAGGATTTTTATGAGTGGCAGCAGCGCGCATATAACCCAATAGATCATCTCGTCCAAAATCTGCGGCGCTCAACATTGCAGCACTACGCACGTTCAGCTCGGGGTCATTCATCAAACCCCGCAGCAGACTGACTGCTTTAGGGGTGCCTATCAAAGCGTAGAATTCGGGGAAATAAACGCGGAAAAAGGGTGGTAACTTTAACATCAGCGCTTCTAATTGCTGCGTGGCTAGCGGGTTTTTCCTCTGGGCTAAATAGTAGGCCGCCTCTAGGCGCGCGCCCAGAAATTGACTATTAAAGGCATGGGCCAGAATGCTAGAGCTGCGATCGTCATCAAGCTTGCCTAAAAATTGAATGGCAGCCATTTGCGTTAGGGGGTTAGCGCTTAACACTCCTCGCTCAAAAATAGAAAGAGTATCAGCTTTGCCTGCTATGCCGCAGCCATAGATGCTAAGCAATTGGATTTCGGGGTCACTGGAATTGGAGCCTTGCTCTAGCAAAATGTGCCCCATCTGTTCTAGGATTTCAAAATCGTGGTTTTCATCTTCTTTTTTACCATTCAAATACATCTCAATCCCTTTTTGCACATCACCTGACTGGACCAGGTAGAGCATTTGCTCTGATGCCAAAAGAGCAAGTGGCGCTAGAGTGAGGAAGAGGAAACGTAGTCCCATAGATCAATTCCAACATTTTTTAAAAGTTTAGCCACTGTTTGCATAGGAAGCCCCATCACATTATCGTAGTTACCATGGATTTTTTTTATCAAAAGGCCACCACTGCCCTGGATAGCGTAGGCTCCAGCCTTATCGGTCGGGTCAATTGCAGTATGGAACTTGCGAATTTGAGCCTCCGTTAAGGGACAGAAAGTCACTTCCGTCGATTCAACAGCACTATAAACCGTAGGCCCGCGTCTGACTGAAATACCGCTATGCACAACATGTGTCTTACCAGCCAGTTCAAATAGCATGCTAAAAGCTTCCTCTAAGTTTTGCGGTTTGGAGAAAATTTGACCATCTTTTACCACCACAGTATCTGCGGTGAGAATAATCTCTGACTGATCAAATTCTGGGGCTATTGAGGCTCCTTTTTCTTCAGCTAAGCGTTGCACGTAGACTTCAGGATCGCCTTCAAAAACAAAACTGCGTTCATCAAAAGGTGGCGGTGCTACTGAAAAAGGGATGTTGTAATGACTTAAAATTTCACGCCTTCTGGGCGAGCTTGATCCAAGGATTATCATTCCGTCATTCTAGCTTATTTTATAGACTTGATACAACCTTGTTTCTCTTCTAGCAGGTTACAAGCCCATTGTAATACGCCACAAGCACCAATAAAAACTCCTGCAGTGGATTGATCTGCTGATTTCTTAGTGTGCTCGCTCTGGAGCTAGCTTGAGCTAAATAGAATTTTCAGGTATTCTATCGCGTAAAGATGGGAGTTTATTGATGGTTAAAGGAGTGTGCGCTTCGGCATTTTGCCATCCTGGTACGCTCCCTCCGTTGCATTCGGGGCCCTTGCGACCAGCCCCTAGGCGTTTGCCTATGGGGGATATGACGGCCTCTACGATTATGTCTCCATTAACGGCAGCTAAACCCAATGGCGAACAATCCAGGGACAAAGTTTCCCCACCAAGTGCTAAACCAGATTCTGAACCATCGTGTTGTTCTTACATTGGTGAGTGTGTTAGTGCTTGCTGGAACAGTTTGTGCCAATGCCTGAAGAGTATTTTTTATTGTAGTAGCCAAGAAGACCTGAATTTTGTGGAAGTAGCCAAAAGAGAAGTGAAGGTTTATGAGGGTCAAAAAGGTAAGCTTGACAAATTTGATACTCTGATAAAAATTGCCAAAATCTACCATGAGCATCCGGAAATACAAGATCAATATAGGGCCGTGGTCAATAAATTAGAGAAAGTTGATTTTCAGCCATGGCTAGATGTCAATAGTACTTTGACTTTTGCAACAGTAAAACAAAATCCGGAGCTTATGGAACGGGCTGCTGATTATGCGCGAGCCTATTTAAAAAGAGAAGAAATTAGAGAATCGAATAAGAGCCCTAAGGGATTACTAAGCATTTTAGCTATTCCAATTCGTCATGAGCAGGACAAAAAAGCCTTTCAAATGAACAGCTATCGCGCTTGCGTCCTAGAGATGCTTCCAAGAGACGAAAGGCACTTAACACAAGAAGCCTTTCTAAAAAAATATCACAGCTAAGCTAAGATCGCTTTTTGCCACATGTGGAACATCCTTCTTCAGGTTTTCCGCAGCGTTTACAATGTAGCTTATTTTTGCCGGTGATTAACTTGCCAATGGATAATCCAATAACGCAGATTAGAATAATCCCGAATGCAATCAGAAAAGTCATTTCTTCTTAGGTTTTTTGGCCTGGTTCGGCATAGGGACTAAGTCAACCCAAATCGGTGATGCCCAACCAACATGTCCATCTTCCTGGATTACCCGCATATAATAGTAGACAAAAGAAGGTTTATCATCCGGCGCTGCAATAGCAACATTTTCCAATGGCTCGCTGTCATCAAGTTCAAAATCAAAAGCCATCTCATGAGGATGGTAACTATGGAAAATTTCACCATTGCGGATAATTAAAATTTCTTGGATAGGCGCTGTCCCAGCAACGTAGCCGGTAATATGTCTATTAAAAAGAAGGCCTGGTTTTGATTCTGAGGAAAGTTCTGACCCCATGATTTTTCCGGCAATTTGCAGGCCTAAAATCATGCGAGCACCTGTTGTAGCATAGCAGGCCTTGCGTTGCAAGGATGAGGCAAAGCTATCTCTGGCATGGGCGCCGGCCATAATTGCTGTCAGACCTGGGCTATACTGCACTTGATCGCTTTTAAACAGGTCAGTGTAGATTCCTCGATCATCTAGGCCTCCGGCGACAAAGCCAAAACGACAGCCACGGTTAAGTGCTGCTCGGACTGAGCCTTCGGCAGTTTCTTCAATTCCCTTCTTGCCAAGAGACTTAATGGGGCGAGGATTATTTTCCTTGGCGGTGCATTCAGAGCAACCCCAGCTGTTGTAAATTTCGACCACAGGCTCTCTTTCAGCGCTGTGTTCACTAAAATCGTAGTGAAATCCCTTAGCCATAGTGAAAGAGGGTATGGCGATCAGATCTTTAGAAGTGTACGACTTGTAAATTTTTTTGAGTTGATTACTCTTAGCATCTTTACTGCGCAAAAGGGGTTTACCATCCTTGAGGTGGACAATCTGGCGCATACCCTCAGATCCCTTGGCACCTTGCCATTGAAAGCCTGGATAAGTCACGAAGCGGTCTTCTTCATTAAACTCGGCGACGTGATTACAAATCAGTTTCCAAAGGTCATTGGGAGTTTCTTCGTCGGTATCAAAGCAGGATGTGCCGTAAAATTGCATCGCTTGATCATCGCGAAAATGCCGCAAAGCTGTTTCGATGTTTTCAGCAGAATCTACGCGAGTTGACTCTCCGTGAAAAGTGCCCCAAAAAAGACCAGGAACATCATTTTCAAAACACTTGATTGGTGCAGAATAGTACTCTTGCTTATCCATGGTATTGACAAGCCTCAAGCGGTACAAACCAGCATCATTGAAATACAAGTTAGGCAAGGCAATAAACCCAGTTTCTGGAACAAATAACTTCCAGTTTAGATTCTCGCGGAGCTGATTATAGCTCAGCTCAATCAACGTACCTTCGGGAGCATTAGAGGTTAAATTACCATAGCAGTCTTCAAATCTTACGATGATGTCAAAGCGTTGGTTTTTGGAGACGACAGAAGGAGCAATCACTCGAAGAGAGTGAAGAGGTCCACCGCGCACATCCACAGTAAAGGCTTCAGGCTCCTTATAATTTCCCTTGCCTTTGGGATCGATAAAAAGATGAAAAGGGCGACGTCTGAAAACATACTGCTGAGCGAGCGTTCCATTTTTTAGGGGCTCTTCTGGACTTCCCATAAAAATCGCAATGCTTTCTCCACCCTTAATTTCTTCGGGGATGGTAAACTCAAAATACGGCGTGTAGGAACCACTTGGATTGATAGCTTCAGCAGCAACGCTTTTACCGTTGGGCAGCTCCATCCAAATGACATTGCTTTTCTTTTTTAAATTCGTTTGCGGGGTCTCCCACTCAATATCGCGTCCCTTGGTCATTAAGTCGAATTTACACTTAGTGCCGCTTGGCAAGTTGTTGGCTGTGGTGTAAATAAACTTCCAGGTGCCGCGTTCACCGGCAATGGCATAAGCTGGTTCAACATAAGCAATAGATCGGCGCATCTTTCATCCTACTTTTTTTAATAGATACTTAATCATAGCACGTCTGAGGACTAAAGTGCTAGGTAGCATTTTTGGCCTGACTAACATTTTTCTAGGTATTTAAATTTTTTCAAAACAATAGATTGACAGTATATCGGGTCCTAATTCATCCTTACCCACCGATTTAAGACATAACCGTCAAAGGGGGAATCAATGGAACCAGTACGAGGAGGCTCGCCTAGGACAACTGGCCAGGGTCAATTCACTGAGCATCAAAATGCAGTAGCAAGGGTTACAGAGCTGTCTGCCAACAAAATGCAATCATTCCTCTTAATAAAGAAAATGAAGAGCTCATTTCAAAATCAAAAATGCGCCTACTTTTAGCTCGCATATTGAAAGAATTAGAAATGCAAGGCTTTGGCGGCAATGATTCTTTAAGCAAGTCTTTAATAAAAATGCGACAGCTATAGCTTATGAGGGATCCAGAAGAGCTTTAATCCGAAGATTTGGGTGTGGCGTGGGGAATGATACGAATTTTGTCAATGGCACGATCGGACGATGAGAGAATTTCTAGCTCAAAATTTTCGTGGTGAATGCGCCAGCCTTTTGCCGGAATCGTTCCGGCACGGTGGAAAATATAGCCCCCTATTGTATCGTATTCGGGACTATGGGGAATAACAACACTGAGCTCTTTTTCGATGTCGTTAATGCTCATTTTAGCATCGACGATCCACTCACCTGTCTTGTGGGGTTTAAAAAGCGTTTCATCATCGGTGTCGTATTCATCTTCGATTTCACCTACAAGCTCTTCTAAAATGTCTTCGATCGTGACAATGCCTTCGGTTCCACCATACTCATCTACGATCACTGCCATGTGATTTTGTTCTTTTCTAAACTCCTGCAACAGCTTAGAAATTTTCTTGGTCTCAGGCGCATACAGGCACGGTTTAACTAGAGGTTCAATTGCCGCATTTTGAAAATCGCTGGTTTTGCCAGCATTTTCAATGTACACATGGAGAATATCTTTGTAGAGCAGCACACCGCAAATCTGGTCGACGTTTTCGCGATAGACCGGAATACGTGAGTATTGTTCCTTACAGAATAGCTCTGAGGCCTCTTTGATTGATGCGTTGATATCTAAAGTTGCAACGTTGATGCGAGGAACCATAATTTCTCTTGCTATGCGCTCTTGAAACGTTGCAATGCTGGTTAATAGCTTGCGCTGCATGGGCTCTAGATAACTGCTTAAGTCGTGATCGTGGATCAGCTCCATGATTTTATCTTGAGCAAGGCGTGGAGCGCTCATGCTCTCTTTTGGCTCTTGGGATGGAAAAATCGATTTAAGCACGGTGAGTAAAAGGCTTGTTAAGGGCAAAAGCGCAGTGGTAATAATAGCAGAAGGAAAGAAGGTGGTTTTCAGTGAGGCAATAGGCCACACTATGCTGACAAGACGCATTAGGGCATCGGCTAAAAGTGCGATTACCATAGTAATTCCGGCCGAGTACAGCAAAAGAGCTAGCGGTGTTTGAGACAGTGTATCGGCACCAAAGACTGTGGTTAAAAAGAAAAAGCAACTGGTAATTGCAAAGCCTAATAGAAAGGTATTTTTGGTAAAATTTAAGACAAAAAACAGCTCGTTCCAGTCGAATTTATGATGGATTTTTCTCAGCAAACGGAAAAGGAAAAAAGTTTTGGGAAATCCCCTAAAAAGACGCTTACTGCGGATGGGGCCCAGTTTACGCAGAGCAGCCAGAACCATTGTGAGAAGGCTGGTGCCAAAAAGCAGAAAAATAGGGATTGCTAAAACACCAGGATTCAAAATAAAACCTTAGCCAATAACTTGCTGCCAAGTAAATTTGGGGCATGGCTTTTGTTAGAAGCATGAACGAGGTTAAAGAGAGTTCTCATAATTACTATTTAGCACTCAGGTGGGGTTAAGATCAAGTGAAGTTGCTCTAAATAGGTCATAGACTGCTTTTCCATAGCGCGCATTTTTAGCTGGTCAGCTTCGTCGATATCGTCAAACCCTAGCAAATGGAGGAGGCCATGGACGATGTAAAGGGTGCATTCAGAGTAGGGGTCTAGAGAGTGCTCTTTGGCGTAGGTAATAGCAGTGTGAGGGCACACAAAGACTTCGCCGAGTACTTGGCAGTCGGGGCCGGGGGAGTCGATAGGAAAAGTAATGCAGTCTGTGGGGCTGGGATCATCAAAATATTCACCGTGAAGCTGGCAAATTCTGGCTAAATCGACAAAGTGAATGATGACATCATCCACTTCATAAGGCTCCAAGATAGCTTGCACTAGTGCTTCAACCTTGGAGTCTTGCAGCTTTAAATCACTTTGCTGATTGTAGATCGTGACTATTTTAAAATGGGGGTTTTAGGCAGGTTTGTAACGCGTTTATTCTCGCCATCTTTCCAGCGGCCTAGCTCGCGTAGCACGTCGATGCGCTCAAAACGTTTTAAAACATTGCGTTTTTTGCCAGCTTTGCTGGATTTTCCGTAACTTGGATGTCTAGACATTAGAAATTTCCTTACTGATAAAAGTATTTTGACTGGTTAAAGCGTTGGCATGCTCTCTAAACCCTTTAGGTAGATTGTCTTTTTTAGAACCCGTTTTAGGCTGTGGGAACTTAGATTTACGTGGACATTGATTGCGGCGCTCGCCTTGTTTACTCATTCTGGTCATGGTTTACCTCGATTTAAAGCGTCAGCATACCACCTCCCAGAAAAAAATGCAAAAAAATTTGACGCGCCAGTTTTTGTCAATAAATTTCTATAAATCATAATAAGAGTCTAGGATCTAGAAAAATAGCCCCCGAAACTAATAATATTTTGTTAATTTATTTAAATAAATTTACTCAATTTATATGGAAATAATCGCAAAACCCGCGCGTTTATAAGCGTGATAGCGCCGTTTAAAGGCTTCTTGCTTGTGAGGAGAGCTCTGGTCGTCAAATTCGTAGATGGTGCCAAGAGCAAGGTCTACGAGGGCCTCAGCAGTTAAATTGAAATAGTGACGGGCGTTGAGGTCAATTGTCTGCCCAATGGAGATCAATTCGCCTCCATGAGGCAAGAAACTTTCAGGGGGGTGGCTCCACAAAAGTTTATCGATGTATTCAGCAGAAGTGGTGTTTTCTACCAAAATTTGCAAGCTTTCTGCCCGTTGAAAGTGGAGGGTGGCTTGCTCTACGATTTTAACTAGCTTCTGGGGGTTGTTTTGGACTTGAATCAGCATGACCTGGGGCATTCTTTTCCTCGAAGTGATAGGTCCCACATGAGACCAAGAATTTCAAAATTTCTTCAGCGCTTATATCTAGGGGACTGATGTCGTCCTTGCGCGTTAACAGGACAAAGCCAGAAATCGGATGCGGGGCAGTTGGAATGAAAACCGATCTTAATTCGATCCCTTCCATCTCAGCTTCTTTGGGCACATGCCCTGTTTCAAATCCAATTGCTACTGAACGTGTATGCGGGAAAGGGATATAGACTGGCTTGCCAAATGGTTTTTTATCCCCTGAAAGTACCGATTTGGTAATTTCGCGCGTGATGCGGTAGACCCGACGTACAATAGGAATCCTTTCTAAAATTGCATTCATTTTTTCATGCAGGTATTTGAAGAAAAAACGCCTTCCCAGAAAACCTAAAAAAAAGATGCTGATGAGCATCAATAGCAGAACGGTTACCCGGCCGATGAAGAGAAGTAGTTTGGGGTGTTTGGTGAGCGGTCCCAGTTGGTGCTTAAAGGTTAAAAATAGATCCTTTACCATGCCTACAAAGGGCTCGGTTAGAAGGTCTAGGACAAAGACTAAAAGAATGACGGTGACAGTTAAGGGTAAAATGAGCACAAGCCCGGTAAAAAAGTATTTTTTCAACCGCTCACCTCTAGCTGCTCCGGAATAATCACACCGCAAGAGACGATGTATTTAATGGCGTCCTCGGGCTTCATATTGAGAAAAATCAAATCAGATTTTTTGTACATGAGTAAAAAACCCGTTGTAGGATTAGGAGTTGTAGGAACTAGGATAGATAACATTTCTTCACCGATGCCATCTTCACAAATTTTGGGTGATTCGCGTGAGACAAGTCCAATGGCCCAGGATGAGGAGTGGGGAAAGGGAACCATCACAACCTGGCGGAAGCTGTTTTTGTCTGAGGCAAAGAGGGTTTTGATAATTTCTTGTGTGGTCTTATAGATTTTATTGACGATGGGGATTTTGTGCAGGATTTTATCGCTGTAGTGGATTAAAGATTTTAGGAAAAACCACCTGGCAACTATGCCAATCAGCACCATGGCAAAAAAGATGCCAATTAAGATAAGCAGCTGCGCTCCATAATGCAGCACTTGCTCTGGGCTCAAAAACAAAAAGCCCTTATTAATGATTTGAAATTTACTTAGAAAAGCTTCGACAGCGCCTACAAACGGCTTGGTTAGCAAGTTGACGACAAAAGCAATAATTGCAATTGTCAGCGCCACCGGAAGCAGGATGACAAGGCCTGTAATGAAATACTTTTTCATCTCCCCAATTTACTGCATTTCAAAGACTTTGTCTAGAGACAAATCATCGAAACGCCAAGAAAAACTTTTCTTTTATACCTGGGTTAGGTATATTAAACACTTGACGAGTGGGATACTATGGCGATAAAATCGTTTACAGATAAGAATGCTATGAGCTTTTTCGAAACAGGAAAAGCTCATCGAAAGCTCGGATGGTTTTCGGTGCACAATATCATAAGAAGGAAATTGCTTCTCTTGCACTGGTCAGGAGATTTAAATGACCTTAGAACGCCTGGCAATCACCTGGAAATGCTCAAAGGTGATCTAAAAGGTTTTTATAGTATTAGAGTGAATCGAAGATGGCGCATTATTTTTAAGTGGGATACTGAGCCGTATGAGGTTTCCATTGTTGATTATCATTAATGTATGGAGGATAAAATGTATAATCACTACCCAAAGTGTGGATTAAAGCCTGTGTCTCCAGGTGAAATTCTCTTTGAAGAATTTTTAAGACCGCTTGAAATTACTCAAAAGGAGTTGGCTGAGCATATACATTGTGATTACAAAGTCATTAACCGCATAGTTAATGATAAAGCGAGGGTAACTCCAGATATTGCACTAAGACTGGCTTCAGCATTTGAAACAACCCCGGTATTTTGGTTAAATGCACAGACGGCAGTTGATTTATGGCAATCGAAATCCCGCAAGCATAAAATTCCATCCTTGATAAAAAAGAAGAAGCCAAACTTATGCTAAATTGCGCTCAGTTAATTCTTGAATTATTTTTGGTTAAAATTTTATACTCATCGGAGTAGATATTGCTCGGGGTGCTCCTACAGGGAGCTGAGAAATACCCGTTGAACCTGCACTGGATAATACCTGCGGAGGGAAGTATGACTTATCCTATTTTAAGAGCTGCAGTGTGCTCACTCAGACTGCTTTTGGATTGGAGTCCCAATCCGAACCACATTCCACTTGCTCAGAAGCAATTTTTTGAACAAGAAAAAATCGATTTAGTTCTTACTAGAGAAGAGCCTGCTGATTTGTCTATTAAGCTTGCTCCTCAATTTATTCGCAGTGGTGAAAAGTCTTCTGTGATCGCTGTTTTGGTAGATCAAGCACTCCAAGGTTTTTGTATCCCCAAAGATGCACCTTTTGATTTAAACGGAAAAATCATTGGGGTTAAACCGCAAGGGACTACAGCATCGCTGGCTCGCCATTTTTGGAAAGATCTTACTTTTATCAACAAACGAGATTTCGGTGTTGTCGATGCCATCGGGGGTACGTTTAAAAATGTGGAGCCGTATCTGTTTGATCGGCCTGTCCGGTTTATTCCTTGGACCGATTTGGGAGTTCCAAATTATCCCGAATTGCTCATTGTGGGTGATATTGATGCCGATGTGGCCAAACGTTTTAGACGCGCGCTAACAGCTAGCATTGCTTATTGTAGAAAGCATCCGAATGTGGTATTCTCAAGCGATGTTGGCACAGAGCAACGCTCCATCACGCTAGATGTTTGGGCACGTAGCCAAAAAGTGGATTTAAAACCTTTAAAAGAGTGGTTGAGTTGTCTTGATTGATGATTTGAAAACTGGAGTGGCGGTGGGCTTGATTGTCCCAGCCATGACCAATCCCTTAAGCCGGTTTGTTGCGCGCAAGCAGGCCTTGCCGCCTGGTGCCACCCCATTCAGGGACTTTTTTAAAACGCCTTTTCGTGGTTCTCTTGCGGCTACAAGTGTTGGATTAACGCGTTGTGTATGCATTTTTGCGCTCAAACCACACCTAGGTGAGTCGAAATTTATTTCCGGAGGGCTAGCTGGTGCTGCAGCTTCGTTTGTCTCGGCACCGTTAAGCGCATTTTGCACTCGGTTGTATGTGCAAGATCACGGTTTTTTTCGCCAAGCGTTTGCCGGAAGTTTAGCTTCAGTTGGCTTTCACTGCACCTATTGGGGCGTGTATTTTGGCAGTGTTGGCCTTGCAGAGCAACATTTTATCACCGCTAACGCCAAAAGAGACGGTGCAATTGGAGGTGTTGCAGCAACAGCATTTGCTTATCCTCTGAAGGTGCTTTCAACGAATCAACGCGTTTTTCAGGGGATTAGACTAGCTGATTGTTACAAAGGCGTAGGATCATTTGGTGTGCGGGGTGTTTGGGCAGGGGTTTTGACGAATTGGATTGTCTCAATCATGAACAAGAATGACTTAAGGCGTACCTAACCTGAGTTATGGGTTTATATCATTCATCTTCAGGCACCTTAGGCGCCATCTTGCACCCTTTTTGTGCTGATCTATAGCTTTTTGGCTATGGAATCGCAAAAAATGTCACAATCTGTCACCTAATCTAATCTGAATCTAAATAATCAAAACCCATAACTCAGGTTACCTAAATTAATTTCCAAAAGACTTCGGCAGCAGGAAGGTTAATCCCGTCGACTTTGACTTTGATTTTATCGCCCAGGCAAAGGCGTTTGTGGCCAGAATCCGTTTGCAGCAGTTGCCGTTTGGCGTCGTAGTTGTAATAGTGTGGTAACTCCGCTAGGCGGATGAGCCCTTCCATGCCAAAGTCGGTGATGTCAAAGGTGAAGCCAAAGTGCAGGATGTTAGTAATGCTAGCATCGTAGATAGGCTCGGTTTTAGAGGTTTCTTCAAGTTCCAGTAGGTAGCGCAGTTTTTTCAGGTGGAGGACGCGATTTTCTGCTTTGGAGCTGGCCCGCTCAGCGTCTGAACAGCAAAGACAGATTTTTTCTAGCGAGGTTTTAGGATCGGGTTTTTCAAAAAGCAGGCGGTGGATGACAAGGTCAGGGTAGCGTCTTATGGGGCTGGTAAAGTGGGTGTAGTGTTCCAGACTAAGGCCAAAGTGGCCCACATTATCGGGCGAGTACATGGCAAGTTTCATGCTCTTGATGAAGCTGATCGACAGCTGCTGGGCGTGGGGAGTCGTTTTGGCTTTTTCAAAGAGTTCTTGGATCTCTTGCACGGTCGGCTCTTTGGAGAGTTTAAATCCGAGAAGGCGGGCTAGGTCGAAAAAGCTTTTTTGGTCTTCAGCTGTCGGCGCTTGGTGCACGCGGTAGACCGAGCTGGGTACGGTTTTAGAAAGGTGTGTAGCCACCATTTCGTTGGCCTTTAGCATAAATTCTTCAACGAGTTGGTGGGTGATGTCGTATTGAACAACGCGAAAACCAATGGGTTTGCCTGCTTTATCCACTTTCATGACAGTTTCAGGCAGGGACAAGTCCACGCTGCCCCGCTCACGTCGTTTGCCCTTGAGAAGCTCACATAGAGTGACCATGTTTTTGAGTAGGGGCTGGTGTTGGCTGGTTTCTTCACCATCTAAAACGCGTTTGGCCTCTTCGTAGGTAAAGCGTTTTTGGCTTTTAATGGCTCCTTTGACAATCTCGTAGTTGATGAGGGTCCCATCAGGGGTAAATTCCATGAGAACGGTTGATGTGAGTCTCACAACGCCTTCTTTAAGGGAGCAGAGTTCATTAGAGAGTTCTTCAGGAATCATAGGTAAGCAAGTGCCCGGAAAGTAGGTGGAGTTACAGCGTTTGGAGGCGATGGCATCTAAAGTGGTTCCAGGGCGTACGTAATGGGAGACATCAGCAATGTGCACACCTAGGTGAAAATGTTTTTTTTCATCGATGGTTAATGAGAGCGCATCGTCAAAATCGCGGGCAGTTTCAGGGTCGATAGTGATGATTTCCCAGTTAGTAAAGTCAACCCGGTCTTTGATGTTGTCGACGGTTTTGCCAAAGCTTTTGGCTTCTTCTACCGCTTTTGGGGAGAATGTTGGGTCTAGCTCGTATTCTAAGATGGCGCATTTGACGTCGAGTTTAGGGTCATCCATCGTGCCCAAGATCGTCTCTACTTTGCCGGTTAGGTCATCCCAATTGGTTATTTTAACTGTGACTCGCTGGCCAATGGCCAGTTTTTTGCCGGTAACAAAGATGTCTTTTTCTGGGCCGAGAAGGGGAGAATAGAGGATGAATTGGTTTTTATCAGCTTTATCGACGATCACCCCGGTGATTTGGCTGCGGCCCCGCTCAAGAACGCGCAGGACTTTGCCCTCAGGCCCCCGCTCGGGCTTCATCGGTTTATCTGCCAGCTCTATTTCCACATGGTCACCTTGAACGGCTCCTTCGGTGTATTGTGCAGGAATAAAAACAGTTCCAGAACACTCATCGGGATTGTCAGGGGTAACGAATCCAAAACCTCGAGGGTGGGTGTGGATGATGCCAAGAATTTTCATTCCATGATAATAACAGATAGGTTAGGCTTTTACCAGAAACAAAATTTTTAGTTATCTAACATAGGTAAGAGCATGTTTTTAAAATTATTAGTAGCTGTTATTGGGATGTTTGGGTTGTCAGTAAGCCCATGTTTGAATCGACCAGCCAGCTGTCATCACCAGTCTATCTCTTTGTCTGAAAATAAAATTATAGACTTTTGGTTTAATCAGGAGTGTATTCCTCGAAATTGGTTTGTTAAAGATGCCGCATTTGATGCGTCTATTGAAAAGAATTTTGGAGATTTGCTGCGTACCTACACTGGAGCTCAGAATGTGATCGTGCCAGCTGAGCCTAAAAAACAACTAGCCCTGATTCTCCTCTTCGATCAGTTCTCACGCAATCTCTATCGCAATTCTCCACAAGCATTTGCTTTTGATGTTTTAGCATTACAGATCGCCCAAAAAGGTGTGGCAGATGGATCGGATAAGATGTTGTCTCCTCAGCAGCGAGCTTTTTTCTATATGCCATTTGAGCATTCCGAGGATTTAGCTGTGCAAAATCAATCAGTGGTGCTTTTTAAAGCGCTATCTGAGGAATTTCCTTCTGATACGATGCTGAAGAGTTTTTATGATTACGCCGTAAGACACCGTAACATTATCGAAAAATTTGGCCGTTATCCTCACCGTAATGCGGTGCTAAATCGGCAATCTACTCCCGAAGAGCTGGCTTTTTTGACCCAGCCGGGTTCTTCGTTTTAATTATGTTAAAAATTGTCTGGCTTTAAGCTCTTTGACCAAGGTGTCTGTACCGGTGTAGTGATGTGAGGGCAACCCTAATTTTTCTGCTGCGATGGTGTGGTTTTGCACATCGTCGACGTAGAGACAATCGAGAGGACTGGATTTGGTCATGGTTAAGGCCATGGAGAATATTTTGGGATCGGGTTTTCGCAACGCTACTTTGTAAGATAGCAAGTAAGCATCGAATTTGCGCAGGAAGGGATAGGTTTTTTTGGCGTAGTCAAAATGGGCCTCACAGGTGTTGGAGAGCAACACCAGCCGTGTGCCCCGTACTTTTAGGGCGTCTAATAGCTCGATGGTTTTAGGTATGGGGTTGAAAATTTTGGATATGGCAAGCATTACATCGTGAAAATCGAGTTGTTTTTTAGCTACTTGACTGAGCTTAAAGTGTAAGTATTGGCTATCAATAAGCCCTTTTTCGTAAAGGTCTTGAATTTTGTCTTCGAAGAAGATTTTTTGAATGGTCTCTTCAGGGATACCAGCAACTTTTGCCAGCTGAGCGCACATTTTTTCATGGCTAAAGTCAATGAGAACTCCGCCTAAATCAAAGAATACCGTTTTCATTCCAAACCTCTATGTTAGGTAGATTGTGTTTTAACTCTTTTATCTCATCTGCTGTATATAACATAAGTGCTGTAGCTAAGCCATCAGCAAGTGCTGCAGAAGGTGCTTTAACCGTGATGCTATGGCCGCGTGTAGGCAGTGCTTTTTTGGTCTGGGGATCGATGATGTGAGTGAAGTCCCCATACTGTTGTAGTTGATCGCCGCTTGTGGCTACTGCACAGTCGGTAAGATCAATTTGCGTTTCTTCAGCACCTCGAATAAGAACGCGCCAGGGTCTGCCAGATGGATGACCGCCGATAGCTCGCATCTCTCCACCCCATTCGACATAGATATTTTTATGTTTTAGTGAGGCTAATTTTTGAATGAGTAAATCGATTGCGTGCCCCTTGGAGATCCCATCAAGATCGATTCTCAAGGGGGTGGTTTTGATGAGATGGGTATCTTCAATTTTAAGGTGGTTGATGCCGCAGGGTCCGTCGATCTGCTGATCCGTTTTTAAGGCGTGGGTTAGCACCCCGATTGTGGGGTCAAAGCGGTTTTGGGTGATGTCTGAAATGGTTTGGGACAGTTTCAATAGATGTGTGAGATAAAGAGAGGAGGTAAAGGGAGTATTTTCAGAGCAGTCGTTAAATCGGGAGATTTCTGAATGTGGATTCCAGTGATTGAAGGTGGTATCGATCAAAGTGAAGACTTCTTCAATCGCATGACAAGCGATTTCTTTTTCTTCATCGGATAGCTGGTGTCCGATTTGGATGTGGTAGGGAATCTTAAAGGCTGTGCCGGCAAAGTGGCTAAGAGGAACCGACTTTTGGCAGGCGCAAAGCAGCAAAAGGCACAGCAGGTACCTCATCGGTACGCCTTGAGGGTGTTTGCAAGCAGCATGGCAATGGTCATGGGTCCCACTCCCCCCGGCACGGGAGTGATAAGCGATGCTATGGGTAGAACTTCATCAAAGACAACATCTCCAGTCAATGCATCAGGAGTGCGATTCATGCCGACGTCGATGACAACTGCGCCCGTTTTGACCATATTTGCGGTAATAGCACCGGGACTTCCCAGCGCGGTAATGAGAATATCTGCTCTAGCTGTCACCTGAGCTAGATTTTTGGTATGGCTATGGGCTAAAGTCACGGTGCTATTGGCCCAAGGTTGTTTTTGGCACAGCAAGGCAGCAAGCGGTTTTCCCACGATGTTGCTACGGCCCACAATCACCACTTCTTTTCCATCGGTGGGGACTTTGTAGGCCCGCAAAAGTTTTATGATCCCAAGGGGTGTACAAGGAACGATCCCATCGGTGTGTCCCAGCAGTAATTTACCCATATTGATGGGGTGAAAACCGTCGACATCTTTTTTGGGGTCAATTGCTTCCACAATTTTTTCGGTATTGATGTGTTGAGGTAGTGGCTGCTGCACTAAAATGCCATCGATTTCTTTGGCGGTATTTAAATGATCAATTTCTGCTAGCAGCTCGCTTTCTGAAATTTTTGCCGAAAGGGTTAGGACATGGGATAAGATACCCACTTCTTCACACCCCTTTTTTTTCATGCGTACATAAGCTTTAGAGGCCTCATCATTGCCAATTAATATAAATGCCAGACCGGGTCTGCGCCCACCTAGTGCGGTAATTTTTTCTTTTAGCTTCAGCCGGATTTGTTTGGCGACCGCCCTGCCATCTATGATTTTTTCATTTTGTTGCATATGATGCTATTTTTATCTTTTTCAGGAATTTACGCAACCAGCGATAACCATAAATTGGGCAGGTATAGCCAATGAAGGCGTAAATGCCATCAGCAATTGGCATTATCACAAAGTCCGACAAAAATCCGGCCAGACCAAAGGGGATATGCTGGTCGTAAAAGGCCATGATGATCAGCTGCATGCAGCAGGACAAGAGCGAAAATAGGGCGGTAAAAAGCGCCAAGGCCACGGGTTTGTGGGCAAAGAAAAAACGGCGAATGCGAAAAAGCAAAAGGGTGATTAAGACGTAATTGAGAGCATGGGTGCCCAGCTGCATACTAGATGAGAGCAGGTCAATTAACAATCCACATCCAAAAGCGCAATAAAGGCATTGAATGAGGGTCAAACGCGTGTACAAAATAACCAAAAAAGGCGCAAATGCCAAGAGGCGCATTGATGGCAAAACGACCGGGCCCAATAGAGCGCAAAAAAGGGATAGAAAGAAAACAACCGCAAGTTTAGGGACCATAGATAACTTATAGCAGTTGAATGATATCTTGTAACTCAAAGTGATCTGAGGATAGATCCAACGCTTGGTTCTTGAAGTGCTCAGCTAGTGCCTGCATTTCATTTTCGGGTAAGAAAAGATCGCCATCTTTGATGTCATCAAAGAGTTGATAGGCCAGGCCAAGCGCCTCTCCACATTTTTTTAATTTTTCCCGATCACAATCGATCAGACACGCGCCAAAAAGCAGGCTTGCTCGCATAAGAGCGCCGGTTTTGCCTGCGTGCATGGCGATTAATTCAGTTAAATTTTGGGGCTTTTGGCTCAAATCAATGGTTTGTCCTACGACCATATCGGTGGCCGCCTGGCTTAAGATTTGAATCAACTCGATTTTTTCAGTTTGGGTATAGGGGCTTTCAGCTAGGATTTGAAAGCTGAGCGTTTGCAAGTAATCACCTGCAAGCAGCGCTTGGGCCTCATCAAATGCTTTGTGCAGCGTGGGCTTGCCGCGGCGTAGGTCGTCGTCGTCCATGCAAGGCAGGTCATCGTGAATGAGCGAATAGGTGTGCAAGCATTCAATGCTGGCTGCAGCTGCCAGTCCCTTGTCCCCACAAATGGATAATACAAGCTGGGGTCGAAATCGTTTTCCGCCTGAAAACAGCGCATATCTGGCAGCGGAAAAGGGAAGGCTTTCCACCTTGGGAAGGCAAGAATCTAGATACTCATCAATGAGCGTTAGGGATGCCAATGGCATGGTAGTCAAACCCTTTTTTGCGCATCTCGTGCGGTTTGTATTGATTGCGACCGTCAAAAAAAGCTTTACCCTTCATCTCTTTTTGTATGCGATCAAAATCGAGCAAACGAAATTGTTTCCACTCGGTTACTAAAGCGATGGCGTCGGCGCCACTTGCACATTCATATTCGCTGGTGCAAAATTGGACGTTGGCATTTTCACCCAAATGGCTTTTGACGTTATCCATGGCCACAGGGTCGAAAAGGCGCAGCTTAGCCCCTGCTGCCAGCAGTTTTTCGATGAGTTTTAGAGCCGGTGCTTGGCGAATGTCGTCGGTATCGGGTTTAAACGCCAGTCCCCAAATCGCAATGTGTTTGCCTTCCATATCGCCAAAATAGGCGTGGATTTTTTGGGGCAGAATTTCTTTTTGGGTTTCATTGACCCTGTCAACTGCATCTAGCAGGGGTGTTTCTAGTCCCACCTCAGCCGCTTTGGCTTTTAGCGCGCATATATCCTTAGGAAAGCACGAGCCGCCATAGCCCACACCGGGATAGAGAAAATGGTAGCCGATACGCTGATCCGATCCGATGCCAATACGCACGTTATTGATATTGGCGCCGACCTTTTCGCAAATCCGTGAGAGCTCGTTCATAAACGAGATGCGGGTAGCTAGCATGGCATTGGCAGCGTATTTAGTCATTTCGGCAGACACCACATCCATGACAATTAAACGGTCATGGCTGACCATAAAAGGCGCATAGAGGTCCTTCATGGTTTGGGTGGCTTTTTCCGAATCACAACCGATCACTACGCGATCGGGTTTCATGCAATCGGATATGGCCGAGCCTTCTTTCAGGAATTCAGGATTAGATACCACCTCAAAAGGGTGATCGGTGTTGGTTTGCACAGCAGCTGTAACCGCCTCGGCTGTGCCAACAGGAACGGTGGACTTGTTTACGATTAGACGGTAGCCATCCATGTGCTCAGCAATCGATTTGGCAGCAGCTAGCACGTATTGTAAATCCGCTGAGCCATCTTCACCAGGAGGTGTTGGAACGCAAATAAAGCAGACATTTGAATCCCTAACACCGCTTTTGTAGTCGCTGGTAAATGCCAGCCGACCAGCTTTGGTGCCCCGCTTGACCAAATCTTCCAGCCCCGGCTCGTAGATGGGAATTTGACCCGCTTGCAATTTTTCAATTTTTATTTGATCAATGTCTAGACAGATGACATTGTGGCCCATTTCAGCAAAACAGGCGCCTGTGACTAAACCGACGTAACCGGTTCCAACGATGAGTATATGCATAGGTGCATTATGCCAAAATTAGGGATTAGGGACAAGTTCCAAAGGGGACGTAGTTGATCGTTCCCGAGCTGGTTACGGCGTTAAAATTGTTGATCGTATTAAGGCCATCTGGCGATCCTGGCGTTGTCGTTTGCACGTCGAATACCGCGGGATTCGTTTGAGTAAAGCGAAAGTTATGTCCAGGGGCGTGATTACCAATGATCTTAGCGCACACATCTCCACCTGCACCTTGCAACTCGATGGCATTAGTAGATTGGGAAGAAATTAGATTATTTACAAGCAGGGTCTGCATAGTCACCCCTGAGACTTTAGATATAAGAACAACGGGAGTGTTTGCGGTATTGATAAAACGGTTATTTTGAAGGGTGTAGGCATAGGAATTTGTGACGTTAAGACTTCCAGTGTCAAAAATACAATTTTCAGGAATATTAACGAAATAGTTATTATTGACAGTTAAAGAGAAATTTTCGGCAGCAATATTAATCATCAATATGGCTTCTGCCGTTTGGGTGTCAATAAAGAGATTACCTTGTGCCAGAACATGCATTGTGGAAGTGTTTTTAGGCTCAACGCGCAGCGTTCCCAGAGCGTTTTGAATATAACGGGCAGTCATTTGGGAAGTATCGTTGCTATAAACTTGTAATTCCCGTTGCGAATAGCTGCCTTGGCCCGCTAAATTATATCTGGCAGTGCAGGTAGCAACTGATTGGTCATTACTTTCAAACACTATATTATTTTCAACATTGGCAAATCGATTGCGGCTAGCGATAACCCCAGCTAGGGCATCATCTGAGGAAATAAATTCCAGCCCTATTTCCGCCTCATCGATCTGGTTGTGAATCACTGCTAGCCCCATCTGAGTATCCCCATTGGCCTCAGGAAGAATGGCTCTGTTTGTGCTATTTTGCACTGAGTTTTTATAGAGGACTGCAAGTAGGTTATTGGCAGTTGTACCAGCTCCAATCAATCTAACGCCATTATTTGTTTGATCCACGACGTTTTCACTAATGATGTAATTAACCGAATGAGCGCTGTTTCCAATATTCATTCCGGTTGAAGTGTTATGAATGAAGTTGTACTCGATGCGATTGGTTCCGCCGGTTGGAACGGTGGGGTCATTTTGTCTGATCGCAGAAGTCGTCCCAGTGATATTAAGGCCTCTTACTGTCGAGTTGGATGAAACGGTGATGGTGTTGCTGGTACTTGTGAGCAGAGGAAGTTGGTTTGGCGTTTGAGGAGGAACGATCAACCCTCCACCCAGATCAAGCTTGGCCCCTGATCCCTGAAGCGTTTGGTTGGGTAGGAGCGTCAGTGCTGTATCGTAGCCGGTTGTGGTTCCATCGCCGGGGAAAATGTAGATGATATCGCCTGGGGCTGAATTGGCCATGGCCATTGCCGTTGTAGGGTAAGGGCTTTCAATAGTGCCGTTAGAGCTAGATGTGTTGCTTACAAAGATGATATTGGCAGAGCTAACGGTGCGTTTATTTTTAGATTCTACCGGGATGATTTCTTTGCGGTAAGGGAGTTGATTGCGCGCTTGGCACAAAAAGTTTTTGCTTTGCCTGATGGTTTCGCGTCTTCCCAACGGGAGGGAAATACCTGCTGTGCCTTGGAAGACCCATTTGTAGATTTTATCATAAGAGAAGTTGAATTGAGCTCCAAAGCGCTGAATGACATCGAGCATCACGCGGGCCTGTCCGCCGAGGGCATCACCTAGCCTTACCCCATTCACTTTCTTTTCGAAGAGATAGTAGGGACCTATTGCTCCATAAAAATTAGTGATACCGCATCTAGATCCAAAGGGCATTCCGTACTCACCCTCGATCATAGGTAGCGCAGCTTTTAGTCGACGTTTAAAAATCGCGCTGTGGCCTTTAAATTTGACAAATTGAGCCGTTTTTTCAGTAGTAGTATCCGCTATCGGTCCATAGCCATTGATGCGGATATCGTAGCGATTGGTGAGAAACTCTAGACCGCCAGCCAATTGATGAGGTTGGATATTCTTAGCATCACGAAAATCGTAGTAGAAGTTGCCTCCGACGGTATAGTCAGACCAGTTGTAGCGCAGGCCAAGGCCGGCGTTGGTGGCAAATGTTCCATTATCCAATGCATGGCCGCGAAAATCGGCATAGGGCATGAATCCGTTTTTCCACTTCGATGCTAGGAAAAATTCCAGGGTCGTATAGCCAGTGTCATAGCCAATGCCATTGTGTTCGCGGTGTTTGATAATGGCTTGAGAGGGAGTGGAAACGGCAGCTGATAGAGTAAGCGTGCCAAGCGTTAATGCTGCTAAAAATTTCATAATGTTAGTAATAACAGCCAGAAATTATTTTAGCAAGCCATGATTTAAAGTAAGGGTTTTTTGGCAAAGGCTGGCCAAATCTGGATCGTGGGTGACAATGACCAGGCTCTTATCCTTGGCTTCTTGAAATAAAAGATCGTGAATCTCTTTGGAGCAGGCCTCATCAAGATTGCCGGTGGGCTCATCGGCAAAGATTAGTTCAGGATCATTGCAGAGCGCTCTGGCAATTGCCACACGTTGTTTTTCTCCTCCAGAAAGATATTTGGCAAGCTGTTTCTCTTTCCCCTTTAGTCCTACCCGTTCGATCAATTCCAAGGCGCGCTTCTTGCGATCTAGACCGCCAATTTTAGCTGGCATAAGCACGTTGTTAAGCACAGTTTCATCTTCGAGTAGGTGGAATGCTTGAAACACAAAGCCAATATGACGGTTGCGAAAAAGTGGGTAGTCGCGTTTTTTAACCTGTTGTCCTAAAATCTCAATCGAGCCCTCATCTGGCGCATCTAAAAGCCCCAGCAAGTGTAGCAACGTGCTTTTTCCCACCCCCGATGGGCCCATAACCGCGATACTTTGGCCACTGTTGATGTCCAAGTCTATGCCTTTTAAAAGCTCCAGTCCCGGATAAGCTTTGCGCAGATTTTTACATCTCAAAACGCTCATGACGACCTCAAAATATCGCTAGGTTGCATGCCAGCGGCCTTAATTGCTGGTACAAGACCGGCTAAAAGTGAGATGAGCGGGGTGGCAATCAAAATGAATTTCACCGCATCGGGGCTCAATGTATCGGGCAAGTTTGCGCCGTAAAAAAGTGCGTTAAACATATCGTGACCTTGCACCCAGCTTAAAAACTGGACGACCGCGTCAATGTGGTGCAAGGTCAGGTAAGCAGCAAGACCTCCAACCAAAGAACTCACAAGACCAATCGTCACTCCACACAATGCAAATACCTTAGCAATACTAGCTCGACTAGCTCCCATCGACTGTAGAATACCAATCTCTTTTTTCTTGTTATTTACAAGCAGTATTAGAGAAGAGATGATATTGCTTGCTGCGACCATCAAAATGATCACTCCGATTAAGGAGAAGAGCAGCTTATCGCTTTCAAATTGCTGCAGCAGATCTTTGGCAAAATCGTATTCATGGTAGGTTGTAATCGTAAAATAGGGAGATAAGCCTCTAGCATCGAATTCTTTTTGCAACTGGGTTTTAATCGTATTGGCAGATTGTAAATCGTCAAACCAGACCTGAATACCGGTAGCTTGCGTGCGATCTAGCGTATACGCCTCGCCAGCACTATGGAGATTTTCAGCAACAGTCTTGGGGACTAATATGCATTTGGGGGCAATGGACATAATACCTGGATCGTAAAATCCGGCGATATAAACACCCAGACGTTGCTCTTGACCGGTTGAATTGTTGCCATAAGACAAGTAGCCCCTATCGCCGATCAAGACACCACTGTCGGCAAAATTTTTAGGAACTAAAATACCTGGCTCTCCTAGGTCGTTGAACCCGAGTTCATCAATCGGCTGAGATAGGAGTTTTTTAACAGCGGGGCTTTGATCGGCAAAAGTTGTCAAGTATGCGGCTTGAGTAATAAAGCTGTGGTAATCACCGCGTACAAGCTTGATGCGGAGCATCGCCCCGCTCATATCGTATTCTTGGGCGGCAGTATGTGGCACTTTGCCAAGTGCTGCAAAGGCCTCTTTTACTAGGTCCAAGGGCCGGCCATCTGCGTTTTTTTCGGGCAGTTGCCAATCGAGGGGAACTTCCATGTCTGATGCAGGGTCGTAAGGGTCGACAGACTCAGCGCGCATCTTCTCGCCGATGGTTTTGAGCGAATAGTGGGAGGCAGCGGCAATAGAATCGATTTGGTAGTAGTAAGAATTGAAGTAGCGCTCTGTGGGATTGATGCGGAGGGGAGCATTTAAAGACGTGAGCTTGGTGAGCCATCCCTTTTCGATGCCGCTCATGACCGATAAAAAAGTGAGCAGCAACCAGACTACCAGGGTAATGACGAAGACCGAGAGAAGGCAAATCAACGAAACACTTAATTGCCGACGTCTTGGCAGAAGGTATTTTTTGGCGAGCCCAAACTCAAATTTCACAAGATCTTACTTAGCTTCTTTGTACAGCACATGGCGTCTGAGAGTAGGATCGTACTTATTGCGTTCCATACGTTCAGGGCACTTTTTTCTGTTTTTTCGTATCCAGTACATGTGATCACTTTCAGAACTCTTTAGTTTAACCGCCTCGCGCGCTTTTTTCTTAGCCATGAATCTTCTCCAATCCAATAAATTTTTGCATCACTATAACACAAATAGATAATCGTGTACACTTCAAATTCCTTCTTGATAAATTCGGCCGTTTTTGTAGCGTTTTTACAACGCACCAACTACCATTGAGGCTGCAAAACAACTCTTGCCAAACGAAAGCATTCTAAAATAGCTCAAAGTCAATTACAATTATCAAAATATTTATTATTTTATTTTTATGATTAACTCGATAATCTTACTACTGGGCTGATGCTACCGTAACCAATATCAGATGCATCTATCCGCTTTATATACACCCCTTCACTGTAGGTAACAGCGGTATGATATGTCTTTCCATTAACGGTACTCTTTTCAGCGCAGAGAGTTGTCCCCATAAAAAATATTTTACGATGTGGGATATTATCCATAACTATGCTAGTAACAACCTCAATTAGATTTGGAATTTGATAGTCAAGGCCACTTGCTTCTCTTAATTCTTTCATTTTCCGGCATAGCTTATCGTCGTTTTTACCAAAGTAAATAGCGCTGTTATGCATAAGGACCCAAATATTTTGGGAGACCTTTGATGGTTCTTCGGGTGGGCTGTGATAGATACTCCTATAGCGTACTTGAGGCCCCCAATGTGGCTTCAGCTTTTCTATGCTTACTGTGTCGAGTTCCTTGCCACTAACATGGCTTGGAATCAGGGTGAGCAGATGCGTATCACGCACCTTTTTTTCAGGCTGTATAGGGCATGGGCGATTTAGGATTTCCTCAATATTTGGAGGCAAAGCAGGCTCTTGGCCTATGTCTCCAAAGTATTGAGCCCACTTGGCCTTTCCAAAAGCCATATCAGGCACAGGGGGCGCGCTACTGGAAGGATCAATGGCATTTTGAGGACATGTCGTCTCTGGTTCATTCGTTATTGAAGACTCGGATGCATCTGCCAGTTTTACGGCTAGTTCGCTACCAGAAGGCGCCGCATCGCTCTCTGGTTTTCTGGGCGTTTTCGGGAAGCTAAGAGATTGCAGTTGCTGGTGTAATGATGCAAATGAGGGGTTGGCCTCTCGGAAAAAAAACGGTAAGGGTTCCTGGCGATTGGGACTTTCTTTGGCAAGCTGGCTAGCTAGTGTCATCCGTTGCAAAAGTTTATCTGGAGTAATCAGTTCAAAAGCTGCTTGGCGCAGGGCCTTTGCCGAAGCCCGCCCAGGAGCTAGCCCCTCGTAGTTGTAGGTGTGTCCAAAGCGCATGCGGTCAATCTCAAAGACGGTAGCTCTTATAGTCATAGTGCCAAAGGTAGCAGTTTCCAAAGCTTGGGGATCAAATGAGAGGAGTTTATTTTTAATGGTTTGATAAGCTGGATAGGCCCTGATGTCTTTGATGCGCTGGCCAAGGGCGCAGGACAGAGTTCCAATGGCCAGGTGTAGTAGCCCTGCATGTTCCCACAGAGCAGGACTTTGCCTGATGAGCGCCTGGGCTTGCTGATTGAGTATGCTGAGTTCCAGAGCGTACTGGTCTATTTCCTCTACTGCTCGCAGTTGATCTTTTACCATGTCCTCGACACCCTCAGTGAGTTTAGCGATTTTATGGATCGATAGATCGCTTAATTCCATGAGTGGGTCAGCGCTTGGACAGCCAGTACTTTTGAGATTTTGAATATTGCTACCGATAGATTGCAACTGCTTAGCAGTATTGATGAGTACAAGGGTGCAGCCGCGGAACTTGAAGAGGTGATGCATGAGCTGATTGCGATACTTATAGGCGGTTGGTCGATTAAAAAAATGGGTCTGATCATTAAAAAGAGGGGGTAATTGACCCTGATTGCCAGCTATGCCCAGTAGATGAAACAAGCGCATAAGAAGACCTGCACTTGCGTAATGAAGAATAAGGGTTTGTTCCTGGGGGCCGTTTAAGGTGAGCTCATTTTCACGGTATAGACGCAATAGAGTTTCTAGGTCTTGGAAGTTTTGGTTAAGCAGTTCAATGATGTCGCTCTGACGCACCTTTTCAGTATCAATGGGCGGCACAGGTTGGGCCTTTGCTGCGAGTGTTGGATTGGGCATATGAGAAGATGTGGGTTTGGCAATCAAGTTTGCCAGCTGCAGCTGCAGGGCTGTTAATTCGGCTTGAACTGGTTGGCACGTCTTTGGATCGAGCTTAGTGCTGATCCGCTCGAGTGCTTGGATTGTGAGCAGTTGCATAGCCATGAGCTGATCAACTTGGTTTTGCAAAGGGATTAGGTGGGGCTGAACTTTGATCTGGCGCTTTTGAAAAATCATGTGATAAGCTAAGTGCGGTTTACCGGTTTGGATGGCGTATTGGGTGGCGCTCAAACAGCCATTTTCAACTTTTTTAATATCGGCTCCATGCTGAATGAGAATACTTAGCAAGTCTTTATTATCAGCATTAATAGCAGCGTATAACGCAGACTGTCCCTTGGAATTGACGGCGTTAGGATCAGCGCCTAGTTCAAGAAGCGCTTTTAGATAGTCGATCGAGGTGTCTTGTATAGCACTAAAAAGGCGCTTGTTTAACGAGACTTCTGCGGGGTAGGCCTCAAGAAGGATTTTAAGCCCGTCGGCACCTTGTAATTGGGCGAGTCTGGCGCATAATTTATCAGTTAATGGAGGTTTATGGGCTGGAGGGTACAGCTCTACAATGGCTTGTAGTGTAGAGGGTGAGGTACAAAAAGCTAGGTCTAACAGAGTTTGGTTGTCATTAAATTCGTGAGTAAAAAGCCTAGGCTCTGTTTGGGTAAGAAGTTTAACCATTGGAATATTTTCTGCCAGCAACGCTTGTTGGCAGTCTTCAATCAGTTTAGCCGGCAAGTAGAGCTCTTTTTTTGCTGATGGATTGGTTTCTAGGAAGGCGTTAATTCTGCGCTTAATAGCTAGGTTAGGAATAAGATTTTTGGTTGACAGTTGCGTGCGGTGCACAGGACTTAGGTTATTGGAGACTAAATACTTTGCTATTGCCTCTTCTTCGTAAGTTTCACCATCAGCAGCTATCACTGGATGGAGCATAAGTAGGTGGGTGATAGGACAGATGTATTCGTAGGGGATCTCTGCTTCTTCTTTACCACCGGCACCGCCATACCCTCGCGCCAAGATGACGAGGTTGCCTTTCTGAAAAGTTAGGCGACCGCTTCCTAAAGCTTTAAAACAGTGCTCTGGATTATTAACATGTGTTGGGCCATCAATACAAAGTGCACTGTTACTCAGTTGATTTAGTGCGGAAAGTCTTTGATCAGAAATGGAAAACTCTACTGGGGTGTTACCAACCTGTATAACTAGTTTGTGGACTTTGGTCATAAAAACTCCTAAAATGCTGGTTTGTACGATCTAAACGAGATCAGCATTGCCTAACGAAGAATTTATTGCAAAGCATTATGTTAGTGATAACGTGAGCTCCGGGCAGTTTTTAAGTTGCTCAGTAAGAGCTTGTAATCCTTCGGCTCCTATGTGGTTGTTTCCAAGGTCAAGCTTTGTGATGCATGTTTTGTCTAATACCTTGGCAAGTGCGATAGCTCCTTCGGCTCCTATGCTGTTTCCTTTAAGGTCTAGTTGAGTAATCTTCGTTTTCTCTAATACCTTGGCAAGTGCTCTTGCTCCTTCGGCTCCTACGTTGTTGTTTCCAAGGTCAAGCTTTGTGATGCATGTTTTGTCTAATACCTTGGCAAGTGCATTTGCTCCTTCAGGTCCTATGTTGTTTTCGCAAAGGTTCAGCTGGGCGATGTTTGTTTTCTCTAACACCTGGGCAAGTGCGACAGCTCCCTTGGCACCCATACTGTTGTAATAAAGGTCAAGCTTTGTGATGCATGTTTTCTCTAATACCTTGGCAAGTGCGCTTGCTCCTGTGGCTCCTAGGTTATTTTCGCGAAGGTTCAAATGGGTGATGGTTGTTTTCTCTAGCACATCGGCAATCGCGCTTGCTCCTGTGGCTCCTATGCTGTTTTCGCAAAGGTTCAACTTTTTGATGTTTGTTTTCTCTAATACCTTAGCAAGTGCGCTTGCTCCTTCGGGTCCTATGTAGTTTCCGCCAAGGTCCAGCTGAGTGATGGTTGTTTTTTCTAATACGTTGGCAAGCGCGCTTGCTCCCTTGGCTCCTATGCTATTGCAGTTAAGGTTCAGCTGGGAGATGATCGTTTTTTCTAATACGTTGGCAAGCGCGCTTGCTCCTAGGACTCCTATGCGGTTGGTGTTAAGGTTGAGTTCAGTGATGCCAGTGTTCCCTAATACCATGGCAAGCGCTTTTGCTCCTTCAAGTCCTAGGCTATATCGGCTAAAATCTAGAGCCTTTAGCTGCGATAAGCTTGGCAGAATTTGGGCTAGAACCTTGATCTCTTCATTACTTAATTTGTTGCTTTCAAGACTTAGCTTATTAAGCTTTGGCCAGTTACCCAGCATTTGAAAAGCGTATTCAGATGTCTGCTCTCCAGGGAGGATTACGAAGTTTACTTCCTCTGTTTCAGCATATGGCCTTGATGATCTGATATTAAGTTGTGATTTGTTCTGAGTTGTGTAATTTTCCCACTGCTTATAAAGCTCCTCTTTTGGCCATTTTTCTAAGGCTTGGTTTACTTCTAAAAGCAACTTTTGGGGATTGCTTAGATTTCTGAGGTGGTCAATGATCTGTTGCATAGACGGGTTATGTTTAACGTAGCCTAAAGCTTTTTGATGGGCCGTCTCTCCAGAAACATCCTTTATTTCTGGTTTACTACCGTAAAATAGGAGCGCCGTAATAAAAAATTTAGCTTGTTCTAGATCTTGGTTGGCACGTTTGACTGCCAAGTGTAGGGGCGTATCTCCATACTCATCTAAATCTGAAATTCCTTTGCTGCTGCCTAGCATACGTACTAATGCGTCGATATTACCAAATTGAATAGCTTGGTGAATGCTAGCAGGCTCTTCGACTGTCGTTGATGATGGGTCTATAGGTGAAACTATAGTCTCGGCTGGATTATTTCCAAATAGACCCCAAAATAAATTCCAATAAGAAGGCTGACTAACTTGATTAGTGGATGTGGAGATGATTTTATGTGTTTTGAAGATGTAGGTAGCAAGCAAATCTTTAAATTTCAAAGCAGAAATCCTCACTCCGATGCTTTTGAAATTTTCTCCTAAGGTGTGCACTCCTATGATGTGAGCTTGTCCAAATTTTTCAACCCAAATGGGACTTCCGCTTTGCCGAGGGTAAGTATCGTCCATAGCATAATCGAATTCCTCGGTCTTGCAAGTGTTTACCTTATTCTGCATTCTCCAAAGTTCCTTGAATCCCTTATCACTAGGGTACCCCGTAATTTGAACTGTTTCAGTTTGAATTTCATTATCTGAGGTACTTACCACTCCAGCCCAACCAGTATACTCACCGACTGATTCGCTTAAAATGAGAAGGGCTATATCAAAGCCCCTATCTGTTTTCTTTGTCCAATCAGAAAAAATGTAGGCTCTATCTACAGTTACTTTTCCAAAAGGTGCTAAATCGCCATTTCTCCCAGGACAAACTGTAATTCTTTCTGCCCAGCTTTGTGATCTTACATCATAGACGTTATGGGCGGTGGTTAAAATATGATGCGGGCCAACCATAGCTCCAGATCCTCCACTATTACGATCATTGAAGGACGTAGATAGGTGAACATTGATTGAGTTCGGGTATCTTGCGCTATCCTGAACACGTGTTCGACGATCATTTCGCAATGAAAGCCTCTCTTCAAATAACTCATTTAAAGATTCACCGCGAAGCACTATCGGCGCTTGCGCGAAAGACTTTTTTGGAATGTGCGGGCTTAAAAATAGTAATCTGCCGTGTTCTAGGTACGTAGGATTTTTTTCTTTATATTTAGAGTTCTGGCTGAAATTTTTTTGAATGATACGCATAGACATGATGTAATCCTCCTCTATTGCCCTAAACAGTACAGAGTTTTTAAATTTCTTTAAACAAACTTGTGCTTCACAGCAATTTTAGCTTTGGATTGTAGCTGAAAGGGCGTTTACAAAGCCGGTTCATGCTGCTACCTTCGTAACGTTAATCTACGTCTAGTCGTATCAACTATTGCCTCGCTAGTCGTTGTTCGATATTCATAATGCCGAGTTTACGATAATGCGAAAGGGATCTTGTCATTAAATAGAGCGGGGAGTAGCATCTTGAGCGTTCTACAGAACCACTAAGAAGCATTCTTGGAAACGCGAGTTGGGGTGGTATGAGATTGAAAGACACTTAGAAAAATACATTTAGGGAGGCTGTATGGCTGTGGTGCATATGTTCACAAAAGAAGTTGAAGGCAAACAGATAGATTTCAAGATAGAGAACGAAAAGCTGACGGCTGTTTATCGACTGGGACAAGAAGCCCTGCGTATTCAGGACCCAGCTAAAGCTCCGAATCCAGAGCAGTGTTTTCAGGCGCTCGAAGAGAGTCGCATGTTTTTTCAAAATGGGAGTTTGCATATCTTGCCGAGAGGATGTGGAGGAGCTGGAGGTAAGGAAGAAGTTCAAGAGATTCCCAGCGAATACTTCTGCCCTATCACACACCAGCTCATGTATGATCCGGTGATAGCTGCAGATGGCGAAACTTACGAGCGTGAGGCTATAGAGAGGCATTTACAATCAAGTAATGATAGTCCACTCCACGGTGCAGCTTTAGAGAATAAAATGCTAATTCCTAACAGGGCTCTCCAACGCACTATTAGTTCTTTCCGATTGAAAATGCCAACGGCGAGCGAAGAGCTCTACTTACCTAGCAAATTAGTTGAAGAGTGCCAAGTAGCTCTCTTGGCTGAAAACGTAGCCTTAGTTAAAAACCAAACCCAAAAAGAGCCACGACTTTTCCAGCATAAATTTGAAGGCAATCAAACCCTGCTGGATGTGGCCTTAAAGACTTCGCCGGCTACTGTCGAAGCTGTCTTAAAGCTCTACCCATTAACTGATAAGCCTGAGCTCACAGACAAACTATGCGCTAGAGCAGCTAAATCACAAGGAGCCGAAGGACTTCGAATCCTTCTTTCACACTATCCAGCCTCGACCTCTTTGAATGATCGCCTTTTCAAAGCACTCGAGCATAGCGCTATTGATTATCTCAAAGCCCTGCTCAAATTAGGCGGTGACGTGAACGCCCATAATGCCGAAGGAAAAACTACGCTGCACGCTGCTGTTGATGCTGATAATAAAGCCTTGCTGAGCATTCTCATTCAGAACGGTGCTAATGTCAGAATGTTGGATGGCAACCACCTTAGTGCCATTGAATACGCTGTAAAAGCAAACAAACCCCACCTAGCCAATCATATTGTCTTTCAGCATCGCCAAATGAAAGTAAGACCCCATCTAACCCCTTTGCAAAAGCAAGTAGACCAGCTAATGGCAATGCAGCTAGCTACACTGCAAGCTCTTCAGCGCATAAGCGATAAGCTTGACCCCAAAGCCTGCGAGCCAGTTAGGGGCGAGCTAAACACCCTTCAAGAGCAACTAGCAAGAATCATTGCCAAACCCAACCTTGCCAAGCCAAAACCCACCCCTCAAGCGCGTCCAGTCCGACCGATAGATGCCAACGAAGTAAAACAAAGCGATATCATAGAACTCCTCAACCAAAACTTTCAGAACCTGGAGACCATAATCAGACTTCATAAAGATAACGACCTCAGAATAAATGGCCCTAAAGAGCAAGCTGTCATTCTGCACTACAGCATCGCTGGTCTACTCATGCGATTATTTCATTTATTGGGCATTGCAAATAATCAGCGCCAATTGCCTCCTTTATTTAACGACCAGAATCACCCCTTCACACGACCAACCGCTTATGAGTATAGAGGGCAACTCATGCACCACCTATTTAAATTCCGAGGCTGCACTTTAGTGCTTATCAAAACCGCTGAGCAGCTTCAATCTATTGGAGCCAACGTTAAAAGCCTTAAAAACACGGGACAACCAAGCGTTGACCCACTTTTAGAATTAAGTGACTTATCCATTCATAAAATTGCACGAATCACAGAAGGAGTTGAAGATGTCGTTGGAGATCAACTGAGAGCAGTTGAAGAAATAGATCAATACGCCTTAGAGCTGAGTATCCTCAATCAGCGAGCCCAGGTTCTGAGGAACACAGGTGCCCCGCTTTGGGAGCACGCTGGAATATTGCACCTAGCGATTGGCACACTTTGCTGCGCTCTTGGGCAGCGGCTGAGAGACATCGCAGCCTACCCGGCTTACCAGACCATCAAAAACAAACTCATCTCTTTTGACAGTCAAGCCCTAGAAACCACCACCATCGGCAATCACACTCAAACCGCCACAGTCTTCGAGATCGACCGCGTGCGCTTCGGCCACACTTACAACGACGAGGGGCTAGCACCAGGCCAGGCATCGGCAAAAGCATTGCGCCAAGCAGCCTTTGAGTTGATCACACCAAACAAGCTCTTGCAACGTATGGCACTTGCCAGCCAATTAGTCAAAGAACATCCCAATCGCCAAGAGCCTTTGCCACTTTTCTTCCAGGAAACGAACACCTCATTTGGCTCACTCAACCGACAACTGCAATCACTTAATTTCATGTCAAGGCCCGCCGAAGAACAAAACACGGGTGGCTCTTCTGTTGGAAGGGAACTTGGTGTTGAGCAAGTGTGTGAACCCCGCCCTGCACAGGCACTGGGAGCCGAAGCTTGGGCGCACCTCGGAGACGTAGGCGAAGAGCCGCCTCTCCCCAAGGGAATTAACGCAATACTAGCCGAACCTTGCCCAGAAGCATTGGGACTTGAGAAGTATGGAAAGACTATAGGTGAGACGCATATCTTGGTGCTAGTTCCAGCAACCCTCAATGGACATTCCCTGACTTTGGGATTGTTCAAAATGTTTCTAGAGGATGTACAACAGAAGAACCGACGTGGTCCAAAATTCACTTGGTGGAGTCCCGGGGGCTGTGAAAACACCTGCAGTCCTTTCAGCTACTGGACGCTGATTAGCAAAGACTGCATCAAAGATAGCCGATCCAAGGCATATGGCCAGCAAAAGGAGATGATTTCTGAACTTGGAGAGCTTTACAGCTTGCCCAAAGTGGTTGAGATGGCTTTTGGGCTCTACTTGCAAGATAGTACCTACCGTAAAAATCTTTATTCCGATTATTGGGCTCGCTGCGAAGAAAGTAGCTCGGAAGGGTACCCAGTAGCCTTAAGAAGTCTTGATGGGGGCTACGGCATCAAGAACCTTGGCGACAGCGCCAACGCCTGCGTCGGCGTCGGGGTTTCTCGGAAGCTCAGCCCGATGAGATCTCTGAACGTTGCATCAGGGTCTACCCAATGGCAAAACACAGGAGACCCTTCTGTGAAAAGTGAACTAGGTTTCGAACAAGTGCGCGAACCCCGCCCTGCACAGGCGCTGGGAGCCGAAGCTTGGGCGCACCTCGGAGACGTGGGCCAGGAGCCGCCTCTCCCTGAGGGAATTAACGCAATACTAGCTGAACCCTGCCCAGAAGCTTTCAGACTTGAGGAGTATGGAAAGACTGTAGGTGAAACCCATATCTTGGTACTAATTCCAGCGACTCTTAACGGAGAGTCCTTAACCTTAGAGCGCTTTAAAAAACTTCTTGATGAGCGAGACGGCCCTAAAATCACCACGTGGAGTACTGGGTGTATGACAAGGAATGAAAAAAATTGCACTTATTCGAGCTACTGGGCACTGATTAGCAAAGACTGCATCCAAGCAAGTAAGAGGAAAACAAGCTATGCGAGTCTTGACGAGTTTAATCAGGTAGTTGCTGGGCTTGGAGAGCATTATAGGCTACCAAGACTGATTGAGATGGTCTTTGGGCTCTACTTGCAAGAGAAGGCCCATCAAGACCGCCTTTACGGGCAATATTGGGCCCACTGTCAAGAAGGGGGGCATCCAAATTTTGTTAACTATTTGATGGCCGTGCGTGGTTTTAGCGGCGGGGGGGGAGTCAGCGACTATCAGTTTGGCGATCCCCCCTCATATTGCACAGTCGACTACGTCGGCGTCGGAGTTTCTCGAAAGCTCAGTTAAACGCGATCTCTTAATTTTGCTCCAGGGCCTATCCAAGAACAAAATGCAGGTGGCTCTTCTGTAAGAAAGGAAGTTGGTATCAAGCGAGTGCGTGAACCCCGTCCTGCGCAGGCACTGGGAGCCGAAACTTGGACGCACCTCGGTGACGTGGGTAAAGAGACTCTTCTTCCTGAGGGAATTGACGCAATATGGCACTGTTAACAAATTAATCCAAGAGCTTTCATGGCAGCCAAGGCGAAAAATGAAAAAAAGGTGTGGGATAGCTTGTCGAACCTTAAGGCGAGGCGCTTGTTTTCTTTTATTCGACCAAAAAATCTTTCTATTGCGGAACGCGTCCTATAATAGGG
Organism: Chlamydiales bacterium; assembly: GCA_024233455.1. GTDB lineage: Bacteria > Chlamydiota > Chlamydiia > Chlamydiales > JACKPQ01 > JACKPP01. The sequence continues at coordinate 11,628 of JACKPP010000001.1, read as the reverse complement.
CTTGTAGATATCTTGGAGTCCGGGAAAAATTGCATTAGCACGTCTCGGAATAACAGGGGTTTTCTCGGCTTTTTTGATGAGCGTGCGCACAGCAAAATAATCATATCCTTTATCTGCAATTACATATTGAATTTCCGACCATTTTCCTAGTTCCCAAAGTTTTGAAAACACTTTCATGTCCACGCGCTGGCCCTCCGATAAGCAAGCACTTTGAATTCCTCCAGTTGAAAGAGCTAAATGAAGTTTTGTGCTCAGGCCTTTCCTTCCACGACCAATTAACTGATTCCCTTTTTTTTAAGAGCACCAGAGCCATGTCGATGCACAGAAATTGTACTACTATCGATCCAAGTGAAGTCTACTTTTGCTAACTTTTTAGCTTGGAGTCTCTGCAATAATTTCCAGAACCATCCCGATTCACTCCAGCGTTTAAAACGCATATAGATTGTATGCCAACAGCCATAACAATCTGGCAAATCTCTCCACGGGATTCCTGTACGCATTACGAATAAAACGGCACAAAAGAATTCATAATCACTTATTATTGCAGGCCTTCCTCTGCCATCTTTAAATTCCAGCAAATGGGGATGGATTTGTTCCTTGAAATAACCTTCAGAAATAGGATAAAAACGCTTGTTCATCAAAAAGACCTTCTTATTTTTTTGTCCAATAAAAGAAGATCTTAGCAAAAAATTTAATTTGTTAACAGTGCCATATCAGCCGAGCCCCGCCCGAAAGCGAGATACTGTCAAAAGTTGTGCTTTGACTTATAAGCGAGTCCTCTGATTTTTCTCTTTTTTACCAAAGCGCCGAAAACCCGGCCATTTATGGCCGGGATAAACGGCGCTCGCCAAAGTAGTTAGTATTGCTTCTCATTCATAATGCTTTGTTGACATCTTTGTAGACCAAATTAAAATATGTTAATAGAGCAAGGATTTGATGTTTGTCTTGTCAATGCTAGGCATTATCGAAATGTGAGTGGAAGAAAAAGTGATGTGTTAGATTGCCAATGGCTTCAACAACTTCATTCCTATGGATTGTTAAAATCCATATTGAGCACAATGTGCTCAGTGTGGGTTAAAAGGCTCGTTTCAACCAGATAAAGAAGAAGGAAGATTAAGGCAATTTATAATTTTGCTGCAGAAACTTTATACTTTTTCTTTACAGTAACATCACTGTTTTGAAGCCAACCTTTCGTCGGTGTAGGGATTTTGTACAGCTCTGCATGATCGGTTGTTGCTTGTAAAACCAAGTACAGACGATAATTGGCATCATCGTCAATTTTCTTCCATTCGCTATCCGTTATCGAAAAATGCACATTATTATCTTTTGTGGCTTTGATTTCGACTGGATAGGCCTTTGGGTTGCTATGGGGTTTGATCTTGGTAAGCACTATGTCATAGGGCTGGCCGCTCTCTTCGTTTTCATTTAGCCATTCTAGACTGATCTTCGTTCCATTTTTAGCTTCAAGCTGATCCTTTCTTGAAGAGTCTTTTATAAATTTACTAGGCGCATATTTGGCTTCAAAGTGCTCTTTGAGCCTTTTGAATGCAAATGCTTCGCCCCATATGCCGATTTCCTGCTTGGCTGCTACTGTAATCTTGGATCTGGATGGTGTGTTAGATGCAGAGTTTACTTGATTACCAGGCCCATAAGCCACTTGATTTGCAGGGGAATTACACTTTTGAATGTGCAAAGGCTTTATAAGCTGACCAGACGATCTAATTTGGCTTACTGGGACGTGAGCAGATTGATTATTTGTTGATTGGTCGCGTCCTATGCGAAGGTTTGCTATGCGACCAGTTAGACCAGAGCTGTCTTTTAGCGGTTTTCTAGATGCTGCACTAGAGCCGCTAAGCAGAGGTCCAGTATCAAAATTATCCTGTGGATTATCTGACACTGTGCGTGCTAGGGGTTTCGTATTTTGAGCCAATAGACTCAGCTCCTGATCGGAGCATTCATCTTTGATGGGAGTGTAATCAAGCTCATTTAAAAGGTTTTTTAGCGCCTTCAACTCATTTTTTGATATGCCTTTTTCACTTATCCAATCTTGTTCGGTTTTTCCATTTCTAGAAGAGCGAGCGTCCTTTAAGTGAAAAATTTCTATAAACTCTTGAGCCATCTCACCAGAAAATCCGAACAGACTAACGATCTTTTTGGTCAATAAGTATTTAGTGCATTTTTCGGTATAGTAAAGGCTATTTTTTACTTGTGCAACACTTATTGGAGCTGTCCCTTCAATAGTAGATGGAATTCGAGCTGCTTTGTAAAAATGTAACCTGCGTAATTTTTCAGACAAATTCTTTAATGCATCCTTAGCCTGTAACGTGTTAAAGTGCGCATATACCCAGGCGATAAGGGGTAATCGTGTTACCAGTTTTTCGCGGCATTGAGTGTCTTCTTGTAACCCTTCAATTTTCTCAAGATCAACACACTGACTCACTACTGGGCGATTGAAAATTTTTGCAAACTCCTTCATGCCTTCTTTATCTAGCACATTTTTAAACCAGCGGTCGGAATGCAGGCTGGGGGCCATATCTTTTACTGCAAAATAGTCTAGCTGTTTAACTCTTTTCCAATCGTTGTTGTAAGCCAAAAAGAACCAATCTTTATTTTTGTCTTCTGTTGAAGCTGCAGGCCAATTTAGAATTAGCTGCTCTATCAGAAACTTATAAAATCCCATATTATGGTGATTCTGGCTTCTCATATCTTCTAAAAAGTCGTGGCACTCTTTTAAGTTGACCTGTGTTTTAAAGCCTAAGTATTTAATAAGTTCTTCGGATAAATCCAATTTAATATCAGCGCAGACTAACTGCGGGAAATTAGAAGTTTTTAATTTGGGGCTGTATAATTCCTTGGGACTATAAAATTTGCCATCGGTGCCCTTAACGCTAGGGTATTTGTTAAGCATATATTTTATATATGAATCTTTTTGCTTGGGTAATGGCTTAACTCCTTTTTTGCTATGCTTGAGGGTGCAGCTTTGGTCAGATTCCATAAATCTACCCCATTCATTCCAACGCCCCAGCTTTGTCCAAAAGAGTCTAGAAAATTCAGCCGAATGTTGTAATTGATCCATAAAGGGAAAAACCACGAAATTCGAAAATTTATCGGAAGACATAAGACTGCGGCCAATAATCGCATGTGGAGGTTCGTTGAGATAATCGAAGTAACGATCAAGCTGAACGATTCCCTTTTCTCTGAGCTCAGCAATCGTGGCATTTTCAGTAGAGAATTCATATTTATTTTTGATCCCCAAAGTACAAAACAAAGCTTCCCACTTGCGAACACGCCTTCCAGGCTCTATGTAATTCGAACTCACAAAAAAATCTGGAGCTTGGGGCAATAGATCTTCTAGATGAAACCCATAATCTTTCGATAGAAATGTTGTGTTAATAGAGCGAAGCTGCCCCGTTTTTGTCAATACAGGAAAGTCTTGAAGGCATTTTAGATCATATTCGTTTATCAAATCATGCTCAAATAACTCATAGATATAGCGCGTGAGCTCGATACAATTATCAGCTGTAACACCCTTGTTTTTAATGAATCTAGAAATATTACCTCTTACAATTTGCCCTGGAACTAGAAAACTGATGCCCATATAGCATAGCCAACGCGTGAGCGCTCGATCCTCGTCATGACTAAAAATTTCAGGATCAATCACAACCACATCTAAGAACTCTGGAGGATGTGGCTTGTTCTTTTCTTCCCCAGAAGAAAGAGATAATTCAGATAACTTCTTTTTTTGGCCTCCTTTAGATGGTACAAATGGGACATCTTTGAGCTGCTCCCATATAAATAAATCACCAACACGAGCAGAGCGGTTTTTGAAAAACATCAGGACATCGTACACTAACTTCGAGTCACAGTTGTTCTTAAAAATGCCTTCGATTTCACCGATAATATCGCTGTCTTTAAGGATATTGTTTTTATGAAATTCACGTAAAAGGGATTGGAGTTTACTTGGCTTCTCCAAGTCGGGATGAGCAAGATTGCTACGCGTGGATGTTATAGCGGGCTCATCTCTAAACGCTTTGTAAAAGCCCGTGCTATCAACATAGCAATCTCTGACTTTCATGAGCTTTTGGGAGTCGTAGAAAGATGGGATCCAGTTGGCATTTTTGAGACCGCGCTCAAATCCTAGTCTGTAAGCATCGCAAAACGGTTTGCTTAAAGCTGTGATTTTGCTGGGAGCTAATCCGTGCAGCACACTTTGCCAATGAGCTTCTTTTGCAAATTGGACTAAGAAAGAAAAATGCAGTTCGGCAATTTTCTCGATTAGGTAGTAGTTAAACGAGTTTTCAACTAGCTGCTCTCTTTGCGCTTCTAACAAGAATGCCGTATTGACAGCGAAAGGGAATCCTAAACGCACTTTTGTCGGTAATAAGTTGTATAACTCTAGGTCTTTATATTGGGGATGCTCTTGAAGTTTTCCATTTTCCACAAAAAAAGCAATAGAGAGGTTGATTTCCATGTTATCTTTGATGCGGTCGGGACATATAGTCGTATTCAGCTCCTGAATTTCTTCGTGCAGCGACTTTTTGATCGGTATAGTTGCATCATAAACTAGCCATTCGGTTTTACTTTTTCCTGAAAGGATTCTTTTTTGTCCCTCATCTTTGCGCTCTACATTGTGTTGGCTATGGCTATCGGGAAAAGCAATGACCTTAATATTACGCAAGAAAAGAGCTGAGCGCGGCTCCTGCAAAAAGTTATCAAACTGATTCTCAATATCTTCAGGCTTATTTAACTGGAAAACAAATGTAACCAAATTGGAAACGGGATTGTCTGGAGGATCTGTCCAAATGGGGATCATTTGCCAAGGCATTCTATGCGGATGTTTTGCCCAATGGCTTTTATCAAAGCAAAATGAATATCCTCCGGAAAAGATATGAACTTTCGATGCAAGGGAAAGCAAAGCTTTAAAGCCAATGCCTTTATAGCCTGTGACCTTACGATTTGTCGATTTGCTCTGAAACTCTTGGTTGGCAAAAGATACTATTCTTTCCACATCTTCTTTATCAAAATGCTTCCCATCATGGGCGATGTGAAGAATATTTTTTTCTAACCTAAAAACTAGCCTACAAGCTCCAGCATCGTCGGCATTTTGTAGGAGCTCGTTTAAAAATCGGCCGAAAAGGCAGCCTTCAGCGAAGTTTGCGACATTGGCCATGTCCTTACACCAAAGTGGATCATCAACTCGCTGGTTGTACAGCGATTCAATATGTTCTTTTTGGCTGCTGCTATTGAATGTCGATACCATGTCTGTTCTCTCCAGTTTTTTACTCAAGTTTGCAGCTCATCCAGAGCGAGCCGACCAAACTCACTTCTTCTTGTTGAGGTCAGCTTAGACCATGATTTTCACAAAGTCTTTAGAGGAAGTTTTAGGTCTCCACCTGAGTGATTGTTTAACTTTTTTTGCATCGCCGAGCGCGCATTTAATCTCAGCTGAGCGCAGGTAAGGGGGGGCGAAGACTACGAGAGTTTTATCAGTTGCCTTATCGATGTTTTTTTCGTTAAGCGCAGAGCCATGCCATTCAATTTCGCTCCCCATTGTGTTGAAAGCTATCTCGGCAAATTCCAACACAAAATAGCTTTCTGCGGTGGCTACAACATAATCATTGATGTGCTCTTGACTGAGGGTTTGCCACATCAACTCAGTGTGAATATGACCGATTGGGAGCATGTTAAAAACCGAGTGGGTCCTACTGGAGCTGTGAACATCACAATTATCGAGAAACTCGGCTAAATAAGCCTCACCTTTGCTTGTGACAGCAAAAATAAGAAGTCTTTTTGGAGTTTCGCTTGCAAAACATAACGAACAACGTAAACAGAGACCAAGAACCCAGTGTTTCATGCTAATCTCCTCCAGATCTTTCAAAAGGTGTCATAGATAAAACCAAGTCAACTCTTTATTTGCAACTCATTATTGTCTGTGCTACTTGGCTCTTTTTGTGCACGTAACAGCGAATCGAACATCTTCCCTTCAATTGCTGAAAGCATAAACTCTAAAATTTATATAAAGTTGTCCTCCTCCAAGTGCGTTCGCTTTTTTTGCCTTTGCAGGAATTTGGTTTAGCTATTTTGGGCCTATTTTGGCACAAAAAGTTATTTCCTTTTGCTCAAAGAATCGTCGCTAACCAAATCTTAGAAATGCCTCCCCTACGATTCGAAACTCCTTAAATATCAGCATTCAAAACAAAAAAGCACAAAGGTTCAAGGTTAAGCGTAGGAAAATCTTGCATACATAATGCTTATTCTAGTTATCCACATATCGTTTTTCCAACAAAATACTCAGATTTATCGCCGTCACCATATTTTGGTTAAAGAGCTCAATATCCCCTCCTTCTGCTTGATATAAAAAGAGTTTAATTCAATTATGGCTTCTTTCATAGGGGTAAAAGGTATACAATATGACGACATCCATTATGGTCAGAAGTTTCATAAAAGACGTAAATGAAGCTGCTTTATCAGCATCATCGAATAGTCAGATAGTGTCTAAAATTGACCTTATCTTTGAAAACTTTTGTTTGGCCGCTAAAAAGTTTTCAAATGAATCCTTATTGATTTCACAAGCAACTGATTACAAATTTGATATGTTACAAAAGCTAAACCTAATCCCCCTAAATAAAAGTGATGATGCTGATTCTAAGGTAGGGCAAATTGATTCAAGCATGCTTGGTCTTTTATTGAGTTCAATACCTGAGATGAGATCTATTGAAGATATGCTCGATGAAAGATGCTATTTGCTTCATGAAGATTTTAAATTAAATTTATTTACTGATTTATTCAAGCAGATTGTATGTCTAAACGATCCTATTTTCTCTAGCAAATCCAATGAGGAGAATGCAAACATTTTATTCAATGTTCATTTTAGGATTATTATTCATCAGGTAAAAGCCTCTGATAAATTTGACACTCTTATCAGACAAATATTTGATCGTTTAGAAGGTTTGCAAAAGACTCCTACAGTCAGAGAAAGTATAAGGTTAGAAGTTGAAAACCTTCTTAAAGAGCGTTTTCTTCGCCTACATTCTTGTTTTTTACGCTTAGCAGTCTCTTCCGCACTTGGGCTCTCCTTTAAAGAAATAATCTTGAGTAATAATGGAGCTGCAATCCCAGAGCTTAATATGCCTGAGACAAGTATCTATGATGTCTAAGGTTACAGTCTTGTCATATGCGTATAAATTGGGTCGCTGTTAAGTGACTCTTATTTTAGGGATTTTTGTTTGGCCGCTAAAAAGTTTTTTAATGAGTTCTTATTGATTTCTCAAGCGACTGATTACAAACTCGATATGCAAAAAAGCTTAGACCTAATCTCCAATATAGATAAATAAGATCACTATCTATTAAGATGTTTCTTAAATTTTTAGCAAACGACGTTATGGTCACATGCACAAGCGAAGCGCTGCCGAAAATTGCCTATAATCATGAAAGCAAGACGCCATCACTTACTTATCTTGCTCTAGTTGTATTAGTCCAATCAGATCAGTGGAGGCAATTTAGTAAGAGTGCAAAAAAAGATCTGATTTGTTTTGTCAATTATCCTAGCGATCTTTTAGCTTTGTCAAAAAACCGAGAATTATTCCGACTTTTTTGGCCTTATCAAAAACTCAGTTTGCTTAAGTACGAATTTAGCCAGCTAAAAAGCGCTTATTTGTTTTCAGACGCAGACAAAGAAAACATAGCAAATAGCACAGATATAGCTAAAGCTATAGACGATTTACACCAAATATATAAGAAAATGAGGCTTTATTCTTTTGATGAACAGAGTATTTTAGAGTGGAAGCCAACCATTCAATTTTTAGTAAAGTGGAAAATACCTCCATATCAAGCCTTTAAACAAGAAATTGAAGCGATGCTCTGGGCTGCTCTTTGGAGAAATACGGTTGATGAAATGGGCGAATCCGACCAATATGCGTCCATATCTATCGAAGACCCGCTACTAGCTAGTGTATTTAATAAAAGCGATGATCTTACCCCCGAAGAATCGAAGAAAAAAGAAAACTGCTATTTGCCTAGATATTACGGTAACAGATTTTCTCCACTCTGCTTTACTTGTGGATTCATAGGAAAAGCAAGTGCTTTATCTTTTGAGCTGCTCTACTCAATTGGAGAGGAACCATGGGGACATGAACTTTGCTTTTGGTTTATGGATTGCTGCGAAAAAAACACCTATTCTGATGTTGAGTACAAAAGTATGACAAAATTACTGTGTGAAAAAGGATGCGTTGAGCCTTTTCTTTTACATCACCATGGAGACAGCACGTTTAAAGATCTTTTCCTCTCCCCTGATCCTGTATTTGAAACTTTTTTCCAGAGTTTTCCTCAAAATTGCCAAAAGTACCTAAAATTTCCAAATTCGGATAAAAAGAATCTAGTTTATGCAGCAGCTTGGAATTCCTCAAAAGAAAGGCTTATCTACGCGTTGGACTTCATGCAAGAGCATCAACTTTTAACAGCAGATCTTTTTGTGGCAATTCCGTTTGACAGAATTAATCCTGAAAATGTGGGAACTCTACATGAGTATTTATCCAATCTGTAACGCTCATACATCCCAGCAAGAAATTAAGCCGCGTAGTTTACAAACCATTGCAGAGATTGCTCTTAGCCGTAATCCAGTTTTTTGGCAAAACCAAACCAAGGATAAACGTGATTATGTGCTAGCTCAAATGATCTGTACTGAAGCACTTAGCTACATGCGTCGCCATTTAACAGATGACAAACTAAAACTACAGATCATGTTCCATGAACTTGAAATTTCTGATATTGATTCTGGTTTCAAAAAGGATATTCGGCAATGCCTGTTAGAGTGTACCTCAATTGATAAGTTACAGTCTAAGCTAGACAAAACCTTATCTTGGCAAATGAAAGATGTCATGTATGAACTTATTTATGATGAAGCATTTATTGAATGGAAAGCGGTGATTAAACTACTTATTAATTGGCGTATTCAACCCATTTTACCTGATTTAGGCTATGACGAAAACCTTACCACATGGACACTACTTTGGTGTCAGCAAGTTATTGAAGCAGATGCTTGTGATGACTATCGTCATGATACAAATGTCATTACCTGCCATAAAGAGCTTATTGGTCTTAGACATGAGGATCTCTCACTTGTGCTTTTTAACTACCATCCAAGCTATTCCAATGCTATCAAAGATGATTTCTACGGACATGCTTATAACGGAATATTTGTACGTGGAAGGGCAAGTTTTTTAAGTTTATCGCTATTTGAGTGGCCAAACATAGAAATATATAAACTCTATCGATCATTAGGATTCGAGCCAGGTGGTAATGAGTTAAGTTATCTTTGTTGGGTATATCAGTGTCATCCAGAGGCGTCCCAAATTGACCCAAAAGGTGTAGCAACCATTCTCTGCAAAACTGGGTGTCTTAAGGCCTTATGTGAAAATGATAACGAATGGTATGGACCAGCTTGTGGCGCGTTATGGGAAAACTTTTGCCAATACTTTCCTGAACCATTTCTCAAAGTTGTCATCGACTATTTTCCAGAACAGTATGCAGAATGCCTGACACGTGGTTATCATAGCTTCCTAGAGTCTTCTGCTATTCATAGTAGCTTCGAAATTTTTGAGTCTGTGTTAGCCCTTTATCAGAGATGCCATGTCCTAAGTCATGAAGAAATTGCTAAAGCAAAAAAGCTTACTGATGATTGTGCAAAGTTGGAAGCTCTCGACTCATAGCTGCAGTGGTAAATTAGAAATTTCACTTTTTAGTCGACCCTGAAAAAAACGCAAAAACAAGCTTGAAAATAGCTTAGAGGGCTTTCCATATAGAAAAAACCGTGTTAATATTTGCAAAGAAATAAGGTAAAAACCCTCAAAACCTTGCAAAATAGACCATGAAACCAACAAAAATTGATCATCGTCAAGGGCGTTTATTCGAAACGCGCCTAAGTAAGCTGCTTAGTCCCAAAAAACCGTTGTATTGCATGGCGGATTTAATCGACTGGGAAGGAATCGAATCAGATTTACCCAAAGAATTATTCGATACAAATGGGCGGCCAGGAAAGCCGGTGAGGCTGATGATTGGATTGCTGATGTTACAGCAGTTATCAGGAAGCTCTGATGAAGGGACGATAGAGATGTGGGTAGAAAATCCCTACTGGCAATACTTTTGTGGTTACGACTACCTCCAATGGGATGAGCCTGCAGATCCAACCACGTTGATCAAGTGGAGGCAGCGGCTTGGGAAAGAAAACCTCGAATTAGTCTTATCCTACACAATCAAGGCAGCAAGAGAAGTTGGATTGATCAAAAAAAGCAGCTTAAGCTAGGTCATAAGTGACACAACAGTCATGGAAAAAAACGCGAGTTACCCAATGGATAGCAAGCTCTACAACCGGTCAAGAGAACACCTTGTCAAACTCGCCCAAAAGCACAAAATCAAACTCAGGCAAAGCTATGGACGCATAGGCAAAAGGACATTAAGAAGAGTGAGTCGCTATCGACATGCAAGACAAATGAACCGAGCGCAAAGAGAAGAAAAAAAGCTAAAAACCTATCTACAGCGTATTGTGAGAGAGCTTTACCGAAAACTCCAAGATGAAGAGCTCAAGACCGTTTTCAAAGAAGAATTAGAAAAAGCAGAACGATTATTGGCCCAACAGAAAAACAGCAAAAACAAGCTCTACAGTATCCACGAACCGGAAGTAGAGTGTGTTTGCAAAGGGAAATCTCAAAAAAAATACGAGTTTGGCTGTAAAGCAGCCCTAGTCGTTACCCACAAAGAAGGGCTCGTCTTAAGTGCCAGCGCAGAGCACGGAGTACCTTACGACGGACATACACTGAGTGACGCTCTAGAGAAAGCAGAGCGCGTAAGCGGTGTTAAAATCGAAAAAGCATTTGTAGACAAAGGCTACAAAGGGCATGGCGTAACAGACAAGCAAATCATCATCTCCGGACAGAAAAAAGGCATGACCAAGCACTTAAAAAAACAGCTTAAGCGACGCCAAGCCATAGAGCCACACATCGGTCATATGAAAAGCGAAGGCAAGCTAAACCGGAACTACTTAGCGGGGAAAATAGGAGACCAGCTAAACGCGATCCTCGTGGGGATAGGTCACAACCTGAGAATGCTATTCCGAATGTTTAGAGAGCCCGACCGATTGCTGGCATAACATCAGAGCAAGCCATGCAAAGCCCGCAATACCATCTCGATAAAGAAGTGCGTAAAAAACCAACAAAAAATATAATAAAAAATTATTTTATAAAGACTAAAAATGAATGTTTCATCGAAAGTAAAAATTTTTGAAAAAATAGTCGAACATTTATAAGGCTAAATCTGCACCCATAATCTGTTTTTCAGGGTCGACTATCTAAACGCCAAACTATGATAACGTCTCCGGATCGGAGCTGGTCTTTGAGTTTTTCTAATCCAGGTCTATCAGCAACTGATCCACTGATTTTATCCGTAACAATCTTGTCACACCCTGCTTTCTTCAGTTCATCAACTTGGAGATCCAGATTTTGCTCCAATGTTGTTTGCCGTTGACGTGGCTTGGGATCAGCGTCAGCATGTGTGTCTCTCTCACTCTTTTGCCTGCCCAGATCGCACAGGGGCCATGGATGATTTTATCGATATCTGCTGGCAAGGGTGGCTCAG